>CAWFUV010000001.1:0-24824 GCA_963819045.1 uncultured Chitinophagaceae bacterium
AACAGGGCTTCTATTCAGACAATATTTGCATTACATCGTGGTAGTTGATAGGAGGCTATAATGCATTTAATTTTTAAAAGATCATGAGTAAATCATTAAGAAATGATACCGCTTAGGAATTAAAAACACTGTCAACTAAATTGTTTGAAGCATTCGGTGGGTGGGACACCCACCAATAGTCCCTTTACCGAATGGTGTCTCACCATCCGGAATGCCATGGTGAATGGTAAACTTATTTAGTTGACAGTGTATCAAATCGTTTCCCGATTATGAAAAATAAATTAAATTTTTGTCTTGGATTGTTTGCGTTATTGCTTGTATTAATTACGACAGGCTGCAGACATCATCCTTCATCTCCTTTTAGCGAATCTGCTGAAAAAGCACTTACCACATTTAAACTGCCACCGGGATTTAAGATTGAGTTAGTTGCCGCCGATCCCCTGATCTCCGATCCTGTTGATATGGCTATAGATGAAGAAGGTCGCATGTATGTAGTGGAAATGCATGGTTACCCCTTGGACTTGGGTAACTCTGGTAAAATAATTATGCTGAGAGATACAGATGGAGATGGAAAGATGGATACACGAACTATTTTTGCTGATAGTCTTACACTTCCTACCGGTGTGATGTGCTGGAAAAAAGGCATTATCGTAACGGATGCTCCAAATGTGTATTACATGGAAGATACAAATGGTGATGGTAAAGCTGATATAAAAAAAGTGATGCTTACAGGATTTGCTTTAACTAACCCGCAATATCTTGTTAATCGCCCGATATATGGCTTAGACAATTGGATTTATCTCGCACATGAAGACATCGAAGAAACAACTACTTATCAAAAAGAATTCGGAGATACTGGTAGAGATATTTTTTATCCTGACGATCCTAAAGGTGCCCACTTACCGGTAAATGCCCAAGGACATATTGTACGGTTTAGGCCTGATATTCATGCACTGGAAGAAACTTCATGTTCAAGTCAATTTGGACAAACTTTTGACGATTGGGGGCATCATTTCCTTGTATCCAACGCAGATCATATTTACCAGGAAGTAATAGCTAACCATTATCTAAAACGCAATCCCGATCAAATTGTAGGTGATGCCACTGAATCCGTTTCTGATCATGGAGATGCCTGCGACGTGTTTCCAATTACTAAAAACCCTGAACATCAACTGCTGACAGATGTGGGTGTTATTACTTCCGCCTGCGGTATTACTGCTTACCAAGGAGGTGCGTTTCCTGATAAATTTAATCAGAGAATTACTTTTGTATGTGAACCTGTAAGTAACCTGGTGCATGCTGATCGACTTAAAGACAAAGGCGCTTCTTTCATAGCAAGCCGGGCTCTTGACCACCAGGAGTTCTTAGCATCTACAGATTCATGGTTTCGTCCTGTAAACATGTATATCGGTCCGGACGGAGCCCTGTATGTGGTGGATTATTACCGGGAAATTATTGAACATCCGGAATGGATGTCGAAATCTGAGATAGAATCCGGTAAACTTTATAATGGCCGTGATAAGGGCCGCATATATCGTATAAGCGCAACAGACGCAGGCCCTGCTGATTGGGCTTCTCGTTTAAATCTGAATGATTCCTCCGATATACAGTTGGTAGGAAAACTTTCCAGTTCAAATATTTGGTGGCGGCGCAATGCTCAGCGATTACTAATAGACAGAAATCATGACATGATAATTCCCGATCTTGTTAAGATGGCGCAAAACAAACAATCTTCATTAGGCCGTTTGCATGCACTATGGACATTAGAGGGTATGAATAAATTAACACCCGAATTGATCGTGCAGGCATTGCAGGATCCGGAACCGGGTGTGCGTGAAAATGCTATTACGTTAGCAGAACTTCATCTTACTGCATGGCCTGACCTGGTGCCCAGGCTGATTGCTTTAAAGGAGGATAAGAGTGAAAAGGTGAGATACCAGTTATTGTGTACGTTGGGGGCTTTAAACACTCCGGAAACCGGTGAAGCAAGACAGGAACTTTTGTTTAAAGATATTAATGATAATTGGGTACAGATAGCTGCATTAAGCGCTTCATCATCGCAAAGTGCTGACATGCTCGAAGGCGTACTTAAAAAATTCGATCCCGCAGTCCCCGCCTATGCTTCGCTGGTAACCCGTCTCGGATCTGTCATTGCAGCAAATAAAGATTCTAAAACAATACATTCATTTTTACAGCGGGCCGTTGAACCAACCACCGGGGCAGCAATGAGTTGGAAAGCACCTTTATTAGAGGGGCTTGCAGAGGGGCTCAAAAACAGAAAGTCAGTTCCTAAAGGTTTACACTCAGAAAAGAAATTGTTGATTAGTGTTTGCCTTCATCATCCTGATGTAAACATCAGAAGAAACGCCAGGATTATGCTGGAAAATATTGGTATTGCAGATAGTCCGCCGGAGCTGGTGATGCAGGAGGCTCAAAAAATTGCAGCCGATAAAAATATGTCATCGGCGATAAGAGCAGAGGCTGTTAATCTTATGGCGCTTCAAAATCCTAAACAGGAAGCCGCGTTTTTAGAAAGCTTAATTACGCCGGATGCGCCAGGAGATATTCAATTAGCGGCTATACATGCCTTAAACAAAATTCCGGATACAACGGTTTCAGTTTTTTTATTAAAAAACTGGGCATCCTTATCTCCCGGTATAAAAGAAGATGCTCTTAATACATTTATCACTGAACCATTCTCTGTGCCCCGTATTTCGCTATTGCTTCAGAGCATTTCAAACGGAACAATAACAAAAGCAGAATTAGGCTGGCCTGTAACGGTGATTCTTATGCGGGATATTCCGGATTCTCTTAAAGAGTATGCCAGGACATTGTTATCAGGAAAGAAAGAAGACCGCAGCCCGGTAATAAAAGAATATGAAGCCTCACTTCAATTGAAAGGAAATGCCGGTAAAGGAAAGGTGGTTTTCGTAGCCAATTGCCTGGTATGCCACCAGGTAAGGGGTAAGTTGGGTGTTGCTTTTGGGCCCGACCTTGGCACAGTTCAAAGCTGGAACCCGGAGAATATCATGATTAATATCCTGGATCCAAATCTTTCTATTTCTCATAGTTACGAATTATGGAACATAGTGCTTAACGATGGAACGATGCAGCAAGGGATCATAGTATCGCAAACCTCAAATGCTATTGTTGTGAACAAGCAAGGCGGTGCAAAAACAACGATTGCAAAAAAGGATATAAAATCACTCAAAACATTAGATATGTCACCCATGCCAAATGATTTTGAAAAAAGAATTGATAAGCAACAAATGGCTGACCTTATTGCTTTTATTAAGCAAGGGGAATAATTTAGTATAGGGGCCTTCTTTTTACAGCGATACTTTAATGAGCCAAATCAGAAGCCATAATGTTCGAGTGTGGATAAATGCTTTAGGCAAATTTGATGACCTTGAAAAAATGCAGAAGAATTTGGGATACGATAGCATATTCAAAATAAAAGCCGTAAACGTAACTCAAACAGACTATTCGGCAAACCTCTTAAAGTACTTACAGGAACGAGGCTTGCACAGGTAAATCTATTATTAATGAAAAAATTAAAACTTCTATTCGCATTGATTTTATTAATGGATGGCATTTCATACAGCCAACCCGTAACTTCAAATGCTGCTGTGGTTAAAAGCATGCTTATTTTTCAACCTCAGCCTTTGCATACGCATGGCAGTTCAATAGTGAATCTTCCGAATGGCGATTTTCTGGCGGCATGGTTTGAGGGCAACGGGGAACGGACAGCCGACGATGTAAAAATTATGGGAGCACGTTTAAAAAAAGGCGAAGCTTCATGGAGTAAACCATTCCTAATGGCTGATACATATAATATCCCTGATTGTAATCCTGTACTCTTTCTTAACCACCAGAATAAATTATTCCTCGTTTGGATAGCGGTACAAGCCAACAGGTGGGAATATTCAATTCTCAGGTACAAAACATCAATTGATTACAATAAAAACGCGGCGCCTGTATGGAACTGGCAGGATAATATTTTGCTAAAACCCGATGATCGTTTTGCGACAGAAGTAAAATCTAAATTTAAAGATTTACCACCCGGCACATCGGCATGGGCAGCTTATGCTCCCCAATACGACAATATGATCATGGATGCAAGTAAGGATGAAGGCAAACGGAGTATCGGCTGGATGACAAGAATTAAACCATTGCTTTTAGGAGAAAATAAAATATTGCTTCCACTCTATTCCGATGGCTTTAATCTTTCATTGGTTGCTATTTCTGATGATGACGGAACAAACTGGCAACCCAGCCTGCCAATCGTTGGCAGAGGCAATGTGCAACCTTCCTTAATTCAAAAAAAAGATGGAACAATTGTGTCCTATATGCGCGATAACGGAGATGCGCCACCGAGAGTTCAAATCAGCGAGTCTGTTGATTCAGGGAAGACTTGGACAGCAGCACAAAAGACAGAGATTTCAAATACCGCCAGCGTACAGGTGTTGGCGCTCAGGGATGGAAGATGGGTATTTATTGGCAATGATATTGACGATGGACGTTATCAAATAAGCCTGTACTTATCTGATGATGAGGGAAAAACATGGAAGTGGAAAACACATCTTGAGCAGGTTAAAAAAGGTGATGGAAGTTTTTCCTATCCTTCCATGCTACAGGCGTCTGATGGAATGTTGCACATCACCTATTCTTACCAGCGGGAAGAAAAACTTGAATCTATCAAATATGTTGTTGTCAATCCTGCTTTGATACCTAAAAGTTGACAATAGCTAATTCATTAAAACATTCATTCTACTTATGTGAAAGCTTTCACTTATAATATTGACTTTACTGTTTACCTATGTTGTTAATGCATACGATTTCAATAATAGGTTGGCTTCTGCTTCTATTAGTCAAAGTTTTTTAGCGCTGCAATCAACGCGTTTACCGAAATCGAAACATAATACCGTGTTCAAATAGGTAGCGTGTTATACGTTTGTTTATTGGAGCAGTCCTTTTCTATCTCAAGACTTTCTCTTATTGGAAAAGGCGGAGTTATACTTAAGTTATACCTAACTTATACTTAACTTATACCTAACTTATACCTAATTTCCTCCTTATCTCCTCCGTACTTACCTCTCAGTACTCTTGGTATACCTCTTACTTACTTAGGTCTTAAGTTATGCACAAAAGGAACGTCGCAGTGTGGCTTGATGTGCAATGAAAGGATGAGGAGTCTGCAAAATGGGAGCAGGCGTTGAAGCAGGGAGCGGATGGATTGCAAACAGATCATCCTGAAAAGCTTATAAAATACCTGGAAGATCAGGGAAAAGGATAATTCCATTCTCACATGCAGCCTGATCAAAAAAATTATCTGGGAGTATCTTTTGATTTGAAATGGCTCCGGAATATTATCAATGCGTTAGTATCAATCAGCAATTTTATTTACATCCTTAGGCTTAAGTACTGTAAGTACCAAAATAATAGCAGCTAGCACCACAATGCCAAGGATAGCAAAATCTCTGCCCAGAGTGCCTGAATCTGCTGATTCACCCAGGAATTTTGTTATAAATGCCCCTGCTGATATTCCAACCAGGTTCATTAATCCATAGCCCGTAGCACGATGACGGGGTGATGCAAACTGACAGAGGATAGGCATATTATTCACATCAAACATACCGAAGCCAAAGCCAAAACCAATTGCCCCAATTATAATAGGGACAATACTTCCCCCCAAACCTATTAATAATAACGACGGAATAGTTAACCCCAGGCCAATAACTCCGGTATAAATTCTTCCCCGTAAATTGCGGTGAACCCATCTGTCGGAAATGATTCCGCCACCTAATACGCCCACTAATGAAGAAAGAGACAGCGTTATTGTTGCAATGGGCCCGGCATAGTCCATATTAATATTCAGGGATGTGGATATGAGTGTTGGCAGCCAATTCTTAGCCGCCCATCCTGGAAAGCTTGGTGCTGCAAAATAAAATAGTATTACCCAGAACGTTGTGGTTTTCAATAAGGTTCCCATGCCTCTTAAGGCTGATCCAAATGCCTGAAACAAAGTTTGGTCAGCATATTTTACATCCTGGTCGTCGCGTTTTTCTTTTAGAAAGAATATTAAAATTAAGCTATAAGCAATACCAATAAACCCAAATACATGGAAAGTAGTCTGCCATGAAAAATTAGTTGCAAAAAAGGACCCGAACCCCCCGAAAGCCTGACCCAAATAAATTCCGGTCATGTGAATTCCAACAGCCAAAGACCTGGTTTTTCCCTCATGGTAATCGGCTATCATAGCCAAGCCTGCGGGCATATAAAAAGCCTCACTAACCCCCATGATGCCACGTAAAATATACAGTTGATTAAAATCAGTGGAGAATCCCATCAACATAGTGACGGCAGACCATACAAACAAACTGCCTGTAATTAACCATTTCCTGTTTATTCTATCCGCTATTAAACCTGAAACCGGACTCATCCAGGCGTATATCCAAAGGAAAATTGCCATCAGTCTGCCAAAGTTTGCAGCGCTTTCCAGTTCAGCGAAAGTCGTCATCATAGATGACTTCATGGTAGCGAGCATTTGACGATCCATATAATTCAATAGCGCTACACCCCATAAAAGCATAACAACTATCCATGGATAAACTTTCTTATTCTTCATTATGTTTATCTTTCAAACCAGTTCTTTGTTTGCCTGAATTTGATTTATGAATACAAGTGAGAAACATACTTAATCAAATAATTCATTAAAGATAGCCTGGTTGTTGGATGTTTGCTTTGATAAAAATCCCGGCCTTTTGTGATCCTACCGTTATTTTTATTGTTTACAATGACGCTGCATTTTTCAGTATCCAATCTTTCGTGGCCATCCAGTAAGCAATTTATTCCGGTTAAAAGTGTACGTCACTGCAATGCTATCATTAAAGCTAATGATAGCCGGATAGGCAAATTCCTCATCTTCTTTACCATCTTCCAGATCTATTTTTTAGGCGATGTTTTTCCATTATTGAATGAAATGGCAAGCGCCAGTTTACCCCGTGATTCCCAATCTTTTGTTGTTGGATTATAAGCTAATACCAATGTACCATCTGATAGTTTAGCCACATCAATCCCGCTGTTTGGATTAGGCAAAGAAGTTTTGTAAACGTGCGACCATGTTTTGCCATAATCTTTGGAATCGCTGCTGCATATAACGCCTGCTGTACTTCTTAGAAATGCATGTACCTGTCCCGGCTCTGATTCCCAAAGTGTCGGTTGTATGATTCCCTTTCCTGTTATTTCTTTACGATCAATCTGAAGATACGGGGTAGCTTCTCACGTCTTGCCTTCATCTTCACTGCGGTCGAAAAAGGCATTCCACATACCTTGTTCATTGGATGCTCCTGCAAGCCATGTACCATCAGACAATATGATCATTTTATTTCGAACGGGTCCGCGCCTGCCGTGGTCACCTTTAACTAATTCCCTGGCTTCAGACCACGTTTTGCCTTCATCATCCGAAGTCCTAACCCAGGTTACCCATTGAGGAATTTCTTTTCCTGCTTTGAAGAAAAGATAAATTTTTCCTTCCGGGGACTGGAATAAGACCTGGTTCCAATGCGGTGTATTATTAATTTTTGCCACTTCAAATGTTTTACCCCAGGTGCCGGGCTTTCCTTTCACCATCCATATACCAACATCATCATTCTTTTCTTTTGTTCCACCAAACCATGCTGAGATGAACGCTCCGTTTTTTAAATGAATGATAGTGGAGGCATGGCATTCAGGATAGGGCTGATCATCTCCAAAAAGAAATCCTTTAAAGGGAAGAGAATCCGATTGGCTCGTGGATTTCATTTTCTTAATATAATAAAATTCTGAAAAACAATCGTATAGTATGAAGAATGCAAAAAAAGAAGGCTTATTTTCTTTAAGTTATTTGTTCTTTACATTTTACAAAATTTCTGCTACGGATTATAATCGATAGTAGTCTCAATTATAAAATGTATAAATTATTCATCCTGCCATTGCAAAAGTTCCGAAAAAATACTTCAATTTTTTAGCTTCAGAAATTTCCTGATCACTTATGACAAGATGCTACAATTGATTGATAACATAAGGTAAAGAGAGCCCCTCCTTAGTGGTATATTTTTGTAAGAAGTAAAACAACCGTGAAACGCTTTGACAAATGCAGGCCGATAAAAATGGGAAATATAGCAACTGATTTCACTACCTGTGCGTTTGAAAAAATTTCAAGGACCAGACAAAAAATATCATCACATGAAAGAAAATGTTGAACGGAAGTTTGTCCCTGTTATGTTAACTCCATTTAAAGAAAATGGAGAAATAGATTTTGACGGCCTTACCAGGCTTACAGAATTATACATACAGGCAGGCGCAAAAGGATTATTTGCTAATTGCCAGTCTAGTGAAATGTTTAATTTAAGCGATGAAGAAAGATTGCTGATTGTAAAGCATACTCTAAAAGTTGCAGACGGAAGAGTGCCTGTGGTAGCGGTTGGCAATTTTGGAACAACAATCGCCAAACAAGCCGATTTTGTCCATATAATCTATGACACCGGAGTTAAGGCTGTTATTATAGTTACGAGCCTTATTGCTGAAGAAAATGAAAGCAATGAAGTTTTTGATGAGAGAATTTTTGAGTTATTCCATCTCACCGGAAAAATCCCCCTTGGATTTTACGAATGTCCTCAGCCATATAAAAGACTCCTCTCGGCAGAACAACTTAGAAAATTTGTGGCTACCGGCAGAATAA
Source organism: uncultured Chitinophagaceae bacterium (assembly GCA_963819045.1). Taxonomy (GTDB): domain Bacteria; phylum Bacteroidota; class Bacteroidia; order Chitinophagales; family Chitinophagaceae; genus Ilyomonas. The sequence continues at coordinate 8,723 of CAWFUV010000001.1, forward strand.
TATACCACAAAGACACTTGTCTTGATATAGAAATGGTAAAAGATAAATTGAAAGTAACAGATGGTAGTGATACATTCGGATTATATGATGCATATGCCGTAAATGCGGTAGCTTCCTTAAAAGCAGGAGCAGCAGGTCTTTCGTGCATCCAGGGTAATTTTTTTCCTGAATTGATTGTATGGTTATGTGATCACTTTAACAATATGAATGCTAACGAAAGTGTAAACAAAGTGCAGGAATTTTTAACTAGCCACATGGAAGTGATTCATTATGCTTATCCCGTAGTTGCTAAATATTATCTTCAAAAACGTGGAATAAATATTTCTACTTTTTCAAGAACTAACACTGAAACTTTTACTTCGGAAGTAAAAGATAAAGTGGATTGTCTTTATGATGAGTACCATCTTCTTAATAAAGAAATAGCCGCCAACTTAATTTAATGAACCGGTGCAATGATTTTAAAATTCTGTTTATTGCTTGCAGCTTGTCTTTCAGTTTTTCCGGTCTTAGCGAATCATGGTTCCATGCTTGCATTTAATAAGTATGTAAAAGATAAAAAGACTGATAATTTATGCCTGCAAATATTTATAATAAAAGATAGCTTGCAGTAATTTTCCTGGCAAAAAAGGGGGAAAGGATTTTTATAAAAATCACAAAGGCCTTATTTAAAAAGATAAGTTTTCGTTGACATTTTCAATTATCAGGTATTCTCTTTTATAAGTTAACGGGGTTACGCCAGTAACTTTTTTAAATTGCCTGTAAAAATTAGAAATATTATAGAATCCACATTTGTCCGCAATCTGCTCAACAGACATTTTATCTTCAATTAAAAAATGGCAGGCATGGTTGATGCGAATTTCGGTAAGAAAATCGTAGTAGGTTTTATTGGTCATTAATTTAAAATAACGACAAAATGAAGTTGCAGTAAGATTACTAATAGCTGCTATCTGTTCTAAGGTGATAGGTTGTGAATAGTTAGCCATTGTATAAGTGCATACTACGTTTAAGCGTTCCGTTTCATATTTGTTAGATTGATAAAAAGTTTTTTCCCTGGTAACCGGATAATAATCTTTTGTCTCAGATAAAACTTTAAGAATAGAAAGTAAAGCAATCAGCCGGTCAAGACCTTCTGCTTTTAATGCAGCTTCAATTAATGGAATAAGTCTATTGCGGGATTCATTAATAATAACCATTCCTTTTTTTGCCTTTTCAAAAAGCAACGGTAGATGACGAGCTTCTGGTAATAATAGCATGTCGTTTCCCATGAAATTTGATGAAAAATGAAGGACTATCGCTTCAACACCATATTGGGAAACAGCCGGGGACACATTTTCTCTGCAATGCCATTTATGTGGCAGATTCTCTCCCAGCAGCACAATTTCACCATCTGAAAAGTTGCTGATATTATCACCAATAAAGCGAACACCTTCTCCCTTGATAAGATAATGTAATTCCAGTTCAGGATGATAGTGCCACAATGATCCAAAGGAGGAATCCCGGCGAATGCTGAATGATGATTCTAATTGCAGCGGCACTTTATGGAAATGAGGTTTCATAATTGCAGCGAGTTAGAGTTGGGAATTTCGTTCATCTAAAATACGAAAAAAATCATCTTGGTAATTTTTAAGAAAAATTGAATGTATATCAAAGAAGAAATAAGCCCGGTTTGCATTGAATTCTGCCAGGTATTTCATCAGTTATTGCATACCCTGTGAATGAAACAATAAGACTTAAGTTAAGTGAAAAACTTTTTCATCAAGCAGTAATAAAGCAAGCACACCTACTTGCAGTTCTCCATCTTCCGTTAATGCATAGGTTCTGTCGCATCTGCCGATATTACTTAATTCTATTGCTAAATAGGTGGAATGTTCAGAGGTCATTGTTTTCCAAAGGAAATTATCTTGCAGGCAGTTTATTCTAAATTGAGATTTAGTTTGAGCTATAGAGATGTGCAAGAGTTATTATTGATCAGGGGAGTAAAGGTAGATCATGCTGCTTTACAAAGATGGGTGTATAAGTTCACCCCTCTGCTGGAAGCTACGCAATCAACCCATTGGGAGTTGATGCGTTTAGTGTGATATTGGGATTAGGGTTCGTGCAATCTTTTGGCTACTGGTGTACCGATTTTCTAGTGGTACAGCGGGCAATGATTTCCCGCAATATCAATTCGGCAAGGCTAACTCCTATTATTGCTACCTATCCTAAAATCATCATGCCTGCCATTGTCATTCTTCCGGGTATTGTACCTTAACCTGTCCCATAACATGCAAGCTGGCAAATATTTACAAAAGATAAGTTTCAACGGGCAAGTTTCAAGAAGTAAGATACGGAGGAGATACGGCGCAGATACGACGGAGATAGGGAGGAGATTAAGTATAACTTAGGTATATGTTAGCTATAACTTAAGTATAAGTTAGGTATAGTCCTCAAAATTCCTGGGATCAATAGTAAACAATATGGGGCAAGTTAAGGGTATTGTACTCCTTGCTTTGCAACATCAGTTTACAGGCTTCCAACTGCCTGTTAATCCGAATGGTGCAACGGATTATAACATGACCTAGCAGCCAGCTTGTAAGAATATAACCTGACCACCCCCTACCTGGTGCTCTATTTTACAAAATTCCAGCCCTTGATTAGCATAGGTTTGTAACTTCAAGTGAATGCAGCCACAGCCCTGCTTCCCATTTGCCCGAATCATTTATTTTGGAGCTTACAGCAGGTTCGTTAAGAAAAGAACCTGTGTGAAGTTTTTAGATTAAAAGTTGTAAGCAAATCATCAACATTCCGTTTAACTTATTGCATCAGCAGATTTTGCATAAGGCTGCTACAGGATGCAAGTATGCACATGTGCGTATTGGCAGCTTTTCAGAATGGGCGCTCTTGTTTTCATCCTTTCCCGTTGATAAACTACTACATCTCTTTTAAGCTGTATCGTTTCCGTACAGCAGTATATCATTTCCGAACACTTACTACATCGCTTTATATTGGAAGTTATTAATAATCATTGAGTTATTAGCAGGCACTCCATTACTTATCAAATATCATCTGTGCTATTCTTATGTATATTAGCATAAGTACATAATAAGCTGAATACGGATTCTTATGCAAAGAGTAGCAAGGTAGATTGTGAGAAGTGCTGAAGCCAAACTATTGTATAAAGGACAGTGTTATTATGCTATGGCTTATTCATATACAGGTATAAAAGCAGGACTTCTGCAGCATCACGGTATTGGTTGCAAAAGGTTTCTTGCAGTTGGTGGGTATTGTCATTGTGATTGCAATACTGCTGGCGTGGTAAACCGGTAAAAAATGGTTGCAGGATTTTGCTTTCCGCCTTCCTGTTGAGGCCAATGTGTTTATCGCTAATGCAATTGTTACGGTATTAATTGCTTTGTGCATTATCGGGTATTACATGATACCTGATGCGTTGGAAAACCCTATAAAGAGCTTGCGGACGGAGTAGGACCTCATCCCTAACCCTTCTCCACCTGTGGAGAAGGGTTAGGGATGAGGTGATGATGAAAATACTGATGCCTGATGCTAAATACTTAAAACATATATTATACAACTTATAACTTATCCTTATGTTTAATAATTATTTCAAAACAGCCTGGCGGAATCTTTTCAGAAACAAAAGTTTTTCCCTTACCAATATTCTTGGTTTAACGATTGGTATTGCATGCACTATTATTATTTTACTATGGGTATATGATGAGCTTACTTACGACAAGTTTCAAAAGAACTATGATAACATTTACCAGGTTATTGCCAACCGCGATTTTAATAACCAGGTTTTTACCGACAGAAGTATGGCGATGCCGCTTGCCAGTGCACTTGAAAACAGCTCGCCACAAATAAAACATGCTGTTGTTACTACCTACCAGCAACAAAATGTGCTCGGTTATAATACTAATAAAATAAAGAAGGAAGGCTATGTTGTAAGCGATCATTTTTTTAATGTGTTTTCGTGGCAGTTTGTAAAGGGCAGTGCTGCAACGGCATTAAAAGACCCGAACTCCATTGTGCTGACTGAAGATGCTGCAAAAGCTTTTTTTGGTAATACAGATCCCATTAATAAAGTGCTTACCATTGATAATAACAAGAGCGTAAAAGTTACTGCTATTATTAAGCATGCGCCCGATAATTCTACCTTCCGGTTTGACTGGATAAGACCTTTTAACTACAACGACCCAGATACAAAAAATGCCATGAATGAATGGATTAATTCTTCGTGGAATGTGTTTTTACAAACAGTGCCGAATGCTGATACTGCTTCGTTGAACAAGACTATCACTAAAATTAAAAGATCGCATGGCAAGGATGAGATCAGCAGCTATTTTGTTTTCCCGATGAGCCACTGGCATCTGTACAGCGATTTTGAAAATGGAAAGAACACCGGAGGCATGATTGAATATGTGCGGTTGTTTTCCATTATTGCTGTTATCATCTTGCTGATTGCCTGCATCAACTTCATGAATCTTTCCACGGCAAGAAGCGAAAAACGGGCAAAAGAAGTAGGCATCAGAAAAACGCTTGGTTCAAACAAAAACCAATTGATAGCACAGTTCTTTTGTGAGTCATTTATCTTAACATTGATTGCTTTTGTGCTTTCCATTATAGCAGTCGCTTTATTGTTGCCATCGTTTAATTTATTAGTTGATAAACAACTTTCACTACACATTACACAGCCTTTGTTCTGGGTTATGGCGTTGGGCATTATTTTGTTTACAGCCTTTGTTGCGGGCAGTTATCCAGCATTATATCTTTCATCATTTAGTCCCGTTAAAGTTTTAAAAGGAACCAACGTTGCCAGCAAAAAAGCAGTGTTGCCAAGGCATATACTCGTTACTACGCAGTTTGTTATTTCTATTCTACTGATATCTGCCACCATCATTGTTTACCAGCAAATAAAACATGTGCAGGACCGCAACATGGGTTATAATCCCAACAATCTTGTAATGATTCCTTCCACACCGGATACGGATAAAAGTTTCGCAGCGATAAAAAATGAACTACTCGAATCGGACATTATAACAGATGTTACCAGAACATCATCGCCTATCACAGAAGTTTGGTGGAATACCGGTGCGCCGGACTATGATGGTAAGCCTGCTAATTCGCAAATTATTATGGGTGGTTTGGCTACCGATGTCGACTTTGCAAAAACCATGAATGTAAAGATGTTGCAAGGGCACGACTTTGCCGGAACGCCTGCAGATTCAAGTTCTATGCTGTTGAACAAAGCTGCGGTTGAAGCGATGAAACTGAAAAATCCATTAGGCATGCAGATGCGTTATGGAAGAACATATACGGTGATTGGGGTTACAGATAATGTCATTATGACTTCACCTTTTGAACCACCTTATCCCATGATGATAGTATATGATGGCAACGGTTCAAGCATGAATACCATGCGTATTAAAAGCGGTGTGCCTGCACAAAAAGCAATTTCATTTTTGGAAACGGTGTTTAAAAAATATAACCCTTCCGTGCCTTTTGAATACAAGTTTGTTGACCAGGAATTTCAAAAGAAATTTATAACAGAAGAACTGATTAGTAAGCTTACCAATATCTTTTCTGCACTGGCAATATTTATCTGTTGCCTTGGTTTGGCAGGGTTAGCATCATTTACTATTGAGAAACGTTTTCGTGAAATTGGTGTGCGTAAAGTATTAGGTGCCAGTGTGCAGCAATTGCTGATGCTCATATCCAAAGAATTTCTGAAGCTTGTTTTGATTGCATTTGTGATTGCTGTGCCGCTTACCTATTGGCTGATGAATAACTGGCTTCAAAATTATAATTACCGCATCAGCATTAGTGTATGGCTGTTTGTTATAGTGGGCATTGCCATGTTTGCATTAACATTGATTGTAGTGAGTTTAAATACGATTAAAGCAGCAACGGGCAACCCGGTGAAGAGCTTGAGAACGGAGTAATACAATGTATGATGTTAGATGTGTTATGTACGATGTGACGAATTGTGAATGATAGAGGTCTTAAATCCCATTCAAAAACAGTAAATAATGCAATTGACAGGAAACGGAGTCTAATCACCCTGTTTTGTTCATTATTACTGGAATAAAAGCATTATAAGTTATAATTTATTAATGGAAAAGATGAGTTTCTTTTATAAAAAAGTTCATTAATAAAATGGACCGTAGAAGAATAGACTTAATAATAAAATTTTTCGTTTTCAATGTATATATATGTTTGAACATTCATACATATATGAATCTCCAGATTAATCACGATAGCAAAATGCCATTGCACATTCAGGTAGAAGAACTAATGCGTAAGCTTATTGAATCTCCTGAATATAAAAACGGTGCCTTTCTTCCCAAAGAAGTAGAGCTGGCAAACAGGCTTGGTGTTTCGCGAAATACGATTCGGCAGGCTACCAACAAACTGGAATATGAGGGATTGCTAAAACGAAAAAAAGGTATAGGCACTAAAGTGGCTGAAAAGAAGCCGCTCTCTACGGGGTTAGATCACTGGTACAGTTTTACCCAGGAAATGCGGGAGCGCGGCATTAACGTAGAAAATCTTGCTTTAAAAGTAGAAATAGTACAAGCAAATGAGAAATTAGCCAACTTCCTCAATGTCCAATTGCACAAACTTGTAGTTAAGCTTTCGAAGCTAAAAGGTACTGAAGGCGAACCCATCGTGTATTTTGAAAGTTATTTCCACCCGCGGATTGGTATCACAAAAGAGGAAGATTTTACGCAACCCTTGTACACCTTACTTGATGAAAAGTTCGGTGTTCAGGTAGTACGCTCCAACGAAAATATAAGCGCAACACTCGCTGGCAAAATGTCAAAAAGGTTAAAGATTGCTGCCAGCGCTCCCATATTGGTAAGGGAAAGGTTTGTATACGATCCAGGCGACAGACCCATCGAATATAATATAGGTTATTACCGGGCTGATAAATTCACTTATTCATTTGATATAAAAAAATACTAAATTTTTTTGCCAAGTACACATATGTCTGAACATAAGAACATATCAGCAGTTTTAGGCGTAGATATCGGCGGTTCACATATATCATCAGCCTTAATTGATGCTGCTGACAACAGTGTGATAGAAGGAACGTTTTGCAAAGCAAAAATTGATGCACACGCCAACTGCAGTATAGTTATTGATCAGTGGCTGCAATTACTCCGCACTTCTTTGTCGAAAGCTAATGATTACGAACTAAAAGGTATTGGTATTGCAATGCCTGGTCCTTTCGATTACGAGAATGGAATATCGCTTATCAGTGGTGTAAATAAATACCAGTCGCTATTTGGTTTGAATATTAAGCAGGCATTATTAAATCAATTACATATTCAAAATGTGCCCATCATGTTTGAAAATGATGCAGCCTGTTTTGGATTGGGAGAAAGCATAAGCGCCGAAGCTTCAGAATATAAAAAGATCATTGCCATTACGCTTGGTACTGGTTTCGGCGCCACATTTATATACAACCATCAATTACTTAAAAAGGTGATGGCGTGCCTGCGGGTGGTGAGTTATATAATTCTCCTTATAAAGATGGTATTGCAGAAGATTATATTTCTACAAGGTGGCTGCTGCAAAATTATAATTCACTGTCAGCAACAAAGGTTACAGAAGTAAAAGAAATAGCGGAAAGAGCTTACCAAATAAATGATAAACAGGCAATACAAACGTTTGAAAGTTTCGGCTATCATTTAGCTTCTTGTTTAGCGCCCTGGCTTCATTCATTCAATGCAGAATGTTTGGTTATTGGCGGAAGTATTAGTAAAGCATCCTCCTTATTCCTGCCAACATTACTTCAGGAATTAGAGAAGAATGGAATTTCTATTCATATTAAAATGTCTGATCAAATGGAATTATCTGCAATAGCCGGCGCTGCCCTTATGGTACAGCAAAAAGGTGATAAAAATAGCCAGCAGAAAAATGTATCCTGGAGAAAATCTTCGCAGCCATTAATGCCTGCACACATAAATAAAAATGAAGGACATAGCGAATATAATATTTATCCTTTTCGCAGTTTAGGCAATGGAAAAATATTCTCCGGTTATGATTCTTTGGCTGAATGGATAGTAAATAAAAAGGTGGTAATTATAGATGGTTATGTTGGTAACGACTGGAAAACCATTCGTGAACAATTGTCTGGATTTTTAAAAGAAAAAGCTGTTCGTGCATTATGGTTCGAAACAACTGCCTTTGAGAAAAGTGAAGCGGAAATTGAGGAAATGGTAAAGCCCTATTTAGGAGAAAAAGATTCGGTGTGGGGGAAAATTACAGACCTTTCATTAAAAGATTTTTATCAGCAGGATAAGCTCGAAAGCCTGCAACCAGACTTGAACGCTGATGTAAATATTTTTATAGGTGCAGGTGCTGCATTATGCAACTGGCAGGCTCCGGTTATATATATTGATCTGCCAAAAAATGAATTGCAATACCGCATGAGGGCAGGCAGCACTGCCAACATTGGAAAACAGACAACAGATGCTCCTGCAGAAATGTACAAGCGGTCTTATTTTGTGGATTGGCCAGTATTAAATGAGCATAGAAGAAATATAAAAGATAAGATTGCCATTATTGCAGACGGACAATGGAGAGACGAAATTAACTGGGCATTTACCGCTTCTGTTAAGCAAGGATTAGAAGAAGCAGCGCATCATGTTATAAGAGTGCGTCCCTGGTTTGAAGCCGGCGCATGGGGTGGGCAATGGATGAAAAAACATATTCCAACGCTTAATCAGGATGAAGTTAATTATGCCTGGTCGTTTGAACTGATTGTTCCTGAAAACGGACTTGTATTCGAAAGTGACGGCAATCTGTTAGAGGTGTCATTTGACTGGCTGATGGAGTATGATTCCAAAGCTATTCTTGGAAAAGATGCAGCACGTTTTGGAACCGAATTTCCCATCCGGTTCGATTTTCTGGACACATTTGATGGTGGCAATCTATCCATTCAATGCCATCCTGCTTTAGATTATATACAAAAAGAATTTGGCGAGCGCATTACACAGGATGAAACCTATTATATACTCGATTGCAAGGAAGATGCTGGCGTGTACTTAGGCTTTCAGGAAGATATTGATCCTATAACATTCAGAACAGTGCTGGAGCAAAGCAATGCCAACAATACGCCGGTAGAAATAGAAAAATTTGTGCAATTACATCCTGCCAAAAAGCACGATTTATTTTTAATCCCAAATGGAACTATTCATAGTGCCGGCACAAATAACCTGGTGCTGGAGATAAGTGCTACGCCTTACATTTTTACTTTCAAAATGTACGACTGGCTGCGGCTTGATTTGAATGGACAACCAAGACCAATCAATATCGGGCATGCCTTCAGCAATCTCAACTTTGATCGTAAAGGAAAAAAGGTAGAGGAAGAACTGTTATCTCATCCTTATATACTTCAAAAAGGCGATGACTACCAGGTGGTGCATCTGCCAACGCACAAAGAACATTTTTATGATGTGCACCGCTTAGAGTTTAAGCATGAAATGGATATACAAACAGAGGATAAATGCCATATATTGATGCTGGTAGAAGGGCAATCAATTATTGTAAAAACCGGCGGAGAAACTCATCGGTTCAACTATGCAGAAACATTTGTTATTCCTGCTGCTGCCGGCGCTTACCAGTTAATAAATGAAGGTGATGAAATGGTAAAAGTGATAAAAGCTTTTATAAAATAATAACTATTAAAACGATTGCTCATGTCTTTGGAAAAAACAGGTTCCAACAAATATTATCTTTTCATCGTGTGCTTTATTGCAGCACTTGGAGGCTTTCTGTTTGGATTCGATACGGCTGTCATTTCCGGTGTTTTATCTTTTGTGGTAAAGGACTTCAGCTTCAATCCTGTTATGGAAGGCTGGTTTGTAAGCTGCGCTTTACTAGGATGCATCATTGGAGTTGCCGTATCGGGTAAGCTAAGTAATAAATATGGAAGAAAAAAAGTAATGCTTTTATCAGCAGGCTTGTTCTTACTTTCTGCTATCGGTTGTATGCTGGCTGTCAATGCTACCTTGTTAATCAGCTTTCGTTTAATTGGTGGCTTAGGTATTGGCGTAGCTTCTATGATTTGTCCATTGTATATCTCCGAATTTTCACCGCCTTCTTTCCGCGGCAGAATGGTTGCCCTCTATCAGTTGGCAATCACTATTGGTATTGTAGCTGCTTATTTTTCCAATGCCTATTTATTAAAATTATCACAGCAGCAAACTTTTAGCGGCTGGCTGCATTATATTATTACACAAGATGTTTGGCGGTCAATGATTGGCTTAGGTTTAGTGCCGGCATTAGCCTTTTTGCTTTGCTTGTTTTTTGTTCCGGAATCGCCAAGATGGCTGTTGCTGAAAGGAAGGGAAAGAGAAGCGCTTCGTTATCTGCAAAAGGTAAACACTTATGCCGTTGCACAGCAGGAAGTACAGGATGTAAAGAAAAGTATGCTGGGAGAAAGCGGCAATCTGAAAGAATTACTTTCACCGGTTTACCGCACTGCCCTGATTATTGGCCTTGCTCTTCCTTTTCTTTCCCAGGTATCAGGTATTAATGCGGTTATTTATTTTGGCCCTTCTATTTTAGACAAAGCAGGGTTTTCGTTAGGAGATGCTTTGGGCGGGCAAGTTACTATTGGTTTAGTAAATGTAGTTTTTACCTTTGTTGCCATATTCACCGTAGATAAATGGGGAAGAAAACCATTACTCATTTTAGGCATTTCACTGGCAGTAATTGCTTTGCTGGTAATAGGTGCTTTGTTTTACGCCAATGTCACCGAAGGGCCGTGGATACTTATTTTTATACTCCTGTTTATTGCAAGTTTTGCATTCTCTTTTGGCCCGGTTTCTTTCATTATTATTAATGAAATTTTTCCCAATGCAGTAAGAGCGCAGGCTGTTTCGTTGGCAATACTTTCGTTGTGGATCGCCAACTTTTTTGTTGGTCAGTTAACGCCTGTCATGCTGCAGGCACCTGGCTGGGGACCAGCAGCTACATTCTGGACATTCGCCGTATTATGCGCACCAGCTTTATACATAACCATTCGGTTAATTCCCGAAACAAAAGGCAAATCATTAGAAGAAATTGAGCTTTACTGGAGAAGCCGGAGTATGAATAAAAAACTTCTGGTTAAGAAATCAGTTACATTATAAAAGTCAAATAGACCATGAAAGCAAATCCGCTAATCTATATGTCTAAACATAGTTACATATTCATATTGTTTTCAGATAAAGTATTATTCACTTGTTGTAATTATAGAATCACTTTTAAGAAAATTTGCTACTTTTTAAATCCTATTATATGAAACTGTTGTTTACAAGGTTGTTTGTCAGGCATTTATCAAAAGAGATTTTAAAACCTCAAAGTTAAACCAGAAACCCAGCATTACTTACGATGGCAGCTTTGGTTTGCAGGTTCCGGATGTGCTGGTGAAAAAGGTGACCGCTTCGGATAATGCTTTTTACAAAAATGAGGCTTTGGTAAATTCAGGTTTACCTCCCGCTTATACGCCAGACCAGATACAACAATTGAAGGATGAAGGCAATGGTACCTGGGACATAGAACATCTTTTAAAAATGCGCCCCTGCAAACACATAATTTGAGTATCAGCGGCGGAGGCGAAACCAATTCCTATTATACTTATTGGTTGAGGGTAGTTGCCTTTAGCCTTAAACTTTGGACAGCTTAGTCCTACTTAGCGTAAAACCGAAAGGGGAAACGTAGCTCATTGCAAGTAGAGAATTTATGTTTTCCGTTGGGAGAATACTCATTTGATTAGCTTCAATTAGGTTAGCTTAATCTATTTGATAGTAGTTGTTTATTGTAAATTTATATGTTGATATGCCAGCATAGCGTAAAGAGACAATGCACAAAAAATATGTTTGCCTATCGCACGGCTAACACCAAAGTAAATCAACCGTATTCAGGATGAATTATCTTCATTAATCAATCACAGGATTATCCACTAACTTCAGTCAACCTTTTTCAGGACAAGGCAAGAGCCGGTGTACACAATGGCTCTTTGCCAGATATGATTAACCTGTATCTTAGCTTACGCCTGAAAAACACGAAATATGAAAAATCTGCTGTTTACGTTGCTTTTATTTGTTATAGCCAAAAGTGTTATTGCTCAGCATAAAGTAGCCTGGGAAATTGGTAGGGCAGATAACAGTTGTGCAGATATGGCTTTGGCTCCAACTGGCTACAATCATTTTTTAAGTAATGATTTTGGATGGGAAGACAAGTATTATTTAATTGGCTTTTCAAACCCTAAAAAAGATTGGCCGTATGTGCTACCGGGACCTAAAGATAGCTGGGCAGGCAGCGGATCATTGGCAAGCATCAGAACCCAGGTGTTAAACATTCTTTTTGGGATAGTTCAGTTGCCTGTAAATGACAGTAGTTTTTTTACGGTAAATATCCTTGGTTATAATGGCAGTTTACCTCCTTTGGTTAAAATTCTGATTAATGGAAAATCATTTGATATCAATTGCCGCAACAGGATACTAATAATGTAATTGCCGGAGATTTGAGGAACGCCAAACCCTATAAGGTACAGATTCCTGTAAAAGATTTACTGCATACAGGTGGTAATGAAATACAAATAACTACGTTAAAAGGCTCCTGGCTGGTATTTGACCAGGTTAAATTAGATGCTTCGCCCGATTTGAAACTTATCAAACCAACAAATGCTTTTTTACGGAGCGTTAAAGCTGCTGATTATGAAATTGAGAAAGACGGCAAATATTTTCAGCCTTTACTTGTAGATGTAGAACACCTTTCCGGCAAGCCTAAACTGGCGGTTATATTAGATGGAAAACTATCTTCTCAACTGTTACTCGACTCTGCAAGGCACCAGTTTGAAGTTCCTATGCCTGCAGTAGCTACTGAACAAAGCAGCCAATATGAAGTACTTTGTAATGATATTGCGCTTGAAAAAGGGACAGTAAACCGCGCTCATTATGGTACTATTTCTCCTGCTGATTATGTAGATACCAGGTTGGGTTCGGCACACTCAAGGTGGATGATAGCTCCGGGCCCCTGGATGCCGTTTAGTATGGTAAAAATAAGTCCCGACAATCAGGATGCAGAATGGTCGGGCGGCTACGACCCCAGCTATGAAAGTATTGGTACGTTCAGCCATATTCACGAATGGACTATGGCAGGATTGGGAATGCTGCCCACCAGCGGATCACTTAAAACAAACATTGGCAGTGAGCAACACCCTGGTGAAGGATATCGCACGCAGATGATTAAAGAAACGGAAGAAGCACCACTTGGTTATTACAAAGTGATGCTCAAAGACTATAACATTAAAGCAGAACTTACGGCAACTACCCGGTGCAGTTTTCAGCGTTATACTTATCCTCCATCTTCCGGTGCAAGGGTAATGATAGACTTAAAAATACCTGCTGAATATAAATATGATTTAGAAGAAGCAACTATAAAAAAGGTAAGTGATTACCGGATTGAAGGCTTTAGTAAACAGTTCTCTGCCAATGTATGGTCGGGTGGAGTAAACCAGGAATACACCGTTCATTTTGTAATAGAATTTGACCGTCCGATCAGGAAGTTCGGCACCTGGGTTAATCAAAACATAAGCGATAGTAATATTATCAATGTTGTAAATCCTGATAATGCAGGAGCCTTTGCAGAATTTGATACAAATGAAAATGGAGTTGTTCAGGTACGGACGGGTATATCCCTGGTAAGCGTAGAAAACCCGGAGAAAACCTGGCAGCGGAAATAACACAGCCTTATGGCTGGAGTTTTGATCAGGTGCACAATGCGCAAAAAGATACCTGGAACAAATTACTAAGGACATGTCAAAAAACAAATCATACAATATTTGGCTTAATGGTGTAATTCCATTCCCCCCGAAAGTTATTTTTTACTAATTTGATTTTACTCAATTGCTCGTCTGATATTTTGAGTCCTTTTGGGTAATGGGTCTTGTCTACTATTGCCTTCACTTTAAGCCCTTTTTCCGTAGTGGTGGAGGCAATCAAATCAATGACTACCTGTAAACTTATCAATGGTTTTGCCCTCCAATTGATACTGATATACGAAAACAAGCGGTGTTCTATTTTATTCCACTTACTGGTACCTGGCGGGTAATGGCTGACAGACACCTGCAAGCCGCTATCGTTGGCAAAATTCTGTAACTCTGATTTCCATAATCTGCTTCTGGAAGAGTTACTGCCTCCCCCATCTGCGGTGATGTATATTTTTTTGGAGGTACTGAACTTCTCTTTCCCCACTTCCTTCCACCAGCTTCTAATAGTCGCCACTGCAAAAGCCGCCGTATCATGACTTATACCCACACTGACATAGCCTTCATTGCCAGCAGTTTCGTACAAGCCATAGGGAATGGCTTTGCCCAAGACCTTATCTTCAAAGTCATACACGTTTACCTCCGTAGGCTTGCCTGCCACTGCCCACTCTGAGCCTGCATTTTTATAATTCCCTATAAGCTCTTTTTTCTTGCAATCCACTGAGATTACCGGGTCGTTTTGCTCCAGAAAGGCGGCAGCTGTGTCGTTGATATGCAAAAACTGGGCATCCCGGTCGGGATGGTTTCCGCCCTCTTTGGTTTTTCTATTCTGTTGGATGCTGTAGCCCAGTTGCTTTAAGGTTTCCCCTGTGGTCTGATGGCTTACCTTATGCCCTTTCTGCTTTAAAGCCGCACATATCTTTCTGAAACTTTTTGAAGTCCAGCGCAGCGGGTTGATGGGATTGCCCATGGTATACGGCGCCACTATTTCTTCAATACTTTGAGCCAGTTTTTCATCTTTCTCTATAGCCTTTTTTCTGCCTCCGCCTGCCTTTCTTATGTTTTGATTGGATTCTTTTATAGTATGTTGATTAGAGCCTTGAAGCTCTTTTATTCCTCTGTCAATAGTAGAGCGGGAAGCACCCGATAGTTGACTAACCACTACTTTGCCGCCCCTTCCCATAGACAAAGCATCAGCTGCTAAAACTAAGCGTCTGCTACGTTCATCTAACAGAGGTAAAAGGGTGCTGTATTTGGTTTCTAAAAACGAGTTGTCTTGCATGGCGTAAATGTACCGCTTGTTTTTTGACGCCTCCTAAGTCGCCTGGAAACCAACAGTGACGACCGGCGCGAAAAAATGCGCTTTTACAGCAATATGTTCAGGGCATTGGCAAGTCGTAATACCTGGAGCGATGTGGATGGCAGCTGGGTAGATGCTTCAAAAAAGGTGGAGCGGCTGAAAGATGCAAGCTCGCCTGCGTTAGGCTGCGATGCTTTTTGGAATACCTTCTGGAACCTGAACCAGTTTTGGAATTTGGCTGCGCCGGAATGGTCATCTCATTGGGTAAAATCGCAATTAGCTATGTATGATGCCAATGGCTGGCTGGCCAAAGGTCCTGCAGGTATGAATTATATACCCGTAATGGTTGCAGAGCATGAAATCCCTTTGATTGTTAGTGCTTACCAGATGGGCATTCGCGATTTTGATGCACAAAAAGTTTTTAGATGCAGTATATAAAATGCAAACCACTCCTGCGCAAAAAGTAGGACAGGCTGGTTTTGCAGGCAATAGGGACCTGGAGGTGTATTTAAAATACAAATATGTGCCGTATGATTCCGGCAGATTTTCCAATACGCTGGAGTATGCGTATGACGACTGGACGGTGGCGCAATTTGCCAAAGCGCTCGGTAAACAAAAAGAGTATGATCAATTTATAAACCGGTCGCAATACTGGAAGAATGCGATTGACAAAGAAACCGGTTATGCCCGTTTAAGAAAATCAGATGGAACCTGGTACCCAAACTTCGATCCGCTTAGATCCGGAGCTAATAAACAATATGTAGAAGGCAACGCATGGCAGTTAACTTATTTTGTGCCACAGGACTTACCTGGGCTGATTGATATGATTGGAGAAAAAAGGTTTATTGACCGGTTATCGTTGGGGTTTGAAGAAAGCGCTAAAATAAGGTTTAACGCACCAGGAGAGCAGTATTGGGATTATCCGGTTGACCAGGGCAATCAGCAGTCAATGCATTTTGCATATCTTTTTAATTGGGCTAAAAAGCCGTGGCTTACCCAGCAGTGGAGTCGTGCTATTATGAGCCGGTACTATGGGTATGGCA
>CAWFUV010000002.1:0-13868 GCA_963819045.1 uncultured Chitinophagaceae bacterium
AGCCATATTACGCTTATCTTACCCGTAGTACCAAGCCCCTTCACCTGTGTAGCAATTAACAAATATCCTAAGCCAATCAGTACCAGTCCTATTGCCTGCTTTACAGTGGAGATAGGTTCCAATTTTCTTTTTTGCAAGGCACCCCACAACAGACTAAAAGGCACTGCCAGTATTACCACAAACAAGCCGTTAAATATTTGCACCATGCTGGGTGGCATATTCCAGCCCAGGATATTCGTATCCGTCTGCTGGTCGGCAATAAAGGTGAGCGAAGAGCCGGACTGCTCAAAAGCTGCCCAGAAGAAAATAACAAAGAATGAAACAATGTAGAGCACCCAAATGCGTTGCGCTTCTACTTTGGTAAGTGATTTATCCGTAAGAATAAAGATGGCGAGACTAATACCGGCTGCATAAATAAAAGGATAAATATAGGTCTCAATAGGCGATACTGCTAAAGCGGCAAAATATCCGCTAATGCCTGCACCCGTTGCCACCGGCATTGCTTCTTTATTCCATGCTAAATATTGAATGAGGAAGTAAAGCACTACCAGTGAACCGATTAAAATATAGATAGACTTTTTGGAGAAATTTGACTGTACTTCATCGGGATCTTCCAATACAGTTCTCGTGCTCCTTGCAGGTTTTGCCCCAATCGCTTTCCCTTCAGGAGTAACTACATACCTGTTCTTTAAGAAATAAAAAGAGATAACCCCAAAAAACATAGCGATGCCTGCTGCCAGGAAGCCCCATTTAAAAGCGTGTATATCTCTAACAAAGGAGATGGCTCCATTAGCTGCAGTTACCTGGTGTTTTACATCGCCGAGATACGGACAAAGGAACTGTCCAAGAAAAGCGCCCACATTAATACCCATATAGAATATGGTATAGGCTGAATCCAGTTTACTTTTTTCTGCAACCGGGTATAACTGCCCAACCATTGAGGAAATGTTGGGCTTGAAAAAGCCATTACCTAAGATGACCAACCCTAAAGCGATCCACATCAATGTAGTGGCAAGCCCTATGTTGGATGAAAAAACAGAGGCACTGAAAAAGAGCGTTATCTGGCCAATACCCATGGTAGTACCACCCAGTAAGATACAGCTCCGGTTACCCAACACTTTATCAGCTATGTAGCCACCCAGCATGGGTGTGAGATAGCACAGTCCTAAATAACCACCATAGATAAATGAGGCTTGCTGCTCTCCCATCATTAAGGAGTTAACAAGGAAGAGGGTGAGTAGGGTGCGCATGCCGTAGAAATTGAACCGCTCCACATTTCGGTAGTAAACATCACGCCTAATCCCTTCGGGTGCCCTTTTTGTGCCAGGGCAGTTTGCAGGATAGCCTCATCAGCTACAGTTATATTTGACATAAGTAACCTGTTTTCTTTTCAGACAAAAAATAATGCCTCAAAATAAGAATAAATTAATATCTGTAAAGATTATAAAAACGGATTTGTAAATTATAAACTATTTTGGAGAAGGTGTTTCACCGCAGAGAACATGAGTTAATAGAGGTTTCGCAGAGATGCTCACATTCTACCGCCAAGTCGCAAAGACGCAGAGTCACATTGAGCAAGCGTATTTAGGGATTATGCAGAGCTATTCCCTACGAAGTCCCGATTCTCTTTTATTTTACGTGAAATTAAACTTTTCAACCATAACAATCATACATTTTCCGCAGGTCACAGAACCTGTTATATCCTGTGGATAACACGCCCTTCTTTTTTGGGTGGTGTTTCAATTATCAATCTAATAAAAAGCCTGACTGCTGTATATTTACGCCTTTACACCAGCACTCTGCTGCGAGGACTACTCTTTACCCCCTACTTTTTACCATTACTATATAGAAAAAGACGTAGGATGAACGTAGGAAGGACGTAAGGTACTATCTGTACTTCCAAATAAATTTCAGATTATTTTTGCTATTGGCAGAGAGGAAGCAGACTGCGATCATTCGACAGTAGGTTTACCTTGTGTAGCGCCGTTTGCTCTTGCAGACTGGCGCTATTTTTATGCGCTGCAGGATCGGCTTGTGCCAAGCCGGGCAGAGAAGAAAGCACCTGCTCCTTTTCTCCAGTATGTTGATCTTTATGATGTTGATAGTTCAGTTCATAGGCACTGTTGTTCTTCCACAGGGCATAGATGATCACCAGCAGCTTTTTGTGCACCGCCACATAGCTCTTCATCTTCTGTCCATGCCGCTGAAGGGTGCGATTAAATAACCCAACAAAGGGTGGCTGCTCACAGCTTACCACACAAAAGGCAGGCATGTGCATCGCTCTTCTGATGTGGCTGTTGCCCTTCTTCGATATCTTTGTTTTCCCCCGGTGATTACCGGATTGGTTTTCCACCACATCATAGCCGGCATAACTGACCAATTGGCGGCTGTTCTCAAACAGGACAAAGCCATTGGTTTCTGCCAGCAGGACGGCTACCGTAAGGGTGCCCACCCCTTTGATCTTACAAATATTGTCTACCTTCTGTTTCACCTCTTCCTTGTCAGCTATATGCTTTTCAATAGCTGCTGTCAGATCATGGAGCTGCTCATCAAAGGTGATAAGGAGCGCTTCAAGCTGGTTGATTACCAGATTGTTTTGATACATCCCCAGCTCTGATGCATGTAGCTGGTTGTTGACACTGGTCTTCAACTCCTGCAGGCGCTGGTGCTGACGGGTAAGTTCGCGGAGCTGATAGAAGTAACTGTCCATAGGTTGCCACAACGCCAGGCATTGCTCTGCTCCCATGCGTGCAAGCCCCTGTGCATCGATTTTGTCATTTTTGGACTTCAGCCCGGTGGACTGCAGGTACTTCTTTGCCTTGTTGGGCAATACTACACTGAGGGCATAATGCTGTTGAGACAGGTACATGGCGATCTGTTCGTAATAGATACCCGTTGCTTCCATGACCACCACCAAAGGCACTTCCTGGTGTTTATGGCGGCTAGTGATCCACTGGTGCAACCGGGTGAATCCTGATTTAGTGTTGGTAAACTTAGCGGAGGCTTTGACCGTTACTTTCTGTAGCTGGTCAATGACACTGATACAGCATTGAAGTTCAGTTTTAGATACATCAATGCCTACACAATACTTAAGCATTACACATAGTTTTAAGCAGATGAACAAAGACAAACAAAGAGCTTTTCTCCTATGGGCCTTTTCTTATGTTTTATGGTGCATTAGCTGGGTACTACTGCCGTTACCAACAGCTATGCTTAAGTACTATGGAGGCTTGAAAGCAGGAGAAAAACCAAGGGCAGATTTCCCTTACGTGCAACATCACTAAAGGTGTGTTTAGATGATCAAAAGTTGCTGCCCCCGGCTCTCTTTTTTATTCTTATCAAAGATATAAGATGGACGTAGGATCATCGAAGGATATACGGCTCAGGTACGGTTCAGCCAGGGAGAAGCCTGGGCTTTACCATGGCTTTCTCATGAACTATCCATGGCTTTAATAGGGCTTTACCATGGCTTTGATATGGAGGAGTATGGGCTTTAATACTATTATTCATACATGCTGCTTGTAGGTAAAGGCGGGACTCCCAGGTATTAGATGTTAGCAGTTATTTTTGCGTTGACTGCAATACAACACTACAATCATGATACCTGACTTTTTAAAAGAGTATAAGAAAGACATTGACGAGTATAAACTTGACACCATTCGCATAAAGGCAACACCCCTTAAGAACGGAAAGAGCTTACCGGTTAAAAGGAGCAAGTTGTTAGGCAAGCCATATTTGCCTGTAACACAACCCTACCCGATGAATAAGTTTGGTAAGCCGATGAAATTGTTTGCCCAAATTAATTTTGAAGAAATGCCCCCGTTAAAAAATTATCCTTCAAAAGGTATTTTTCAAGCTTTTGTTTCGGACTTTTTCTGGGACTGTGGTAATGAGTACTTTTTATATCTATATCATGAAGACACGGCACAGAAGCATCAGACAGATTTTTCTTTTTTAGAAGACTTAGAAATACATCTCCCTATCAATTGTGAACATAAGCTAACATTCTCTAAGGAAGTGGACTATGGTGGACGAAAGGACTTTCGTTTTCATTTAAATTTTAATGGTAAATCATTTGATGACTTTGAAAGTGAACTTTCTGGTAAGGTTGCTAAAGAATTTGAAAAGCTTTTTCATTCATCAGGACACAAGATTGGAGGATATGCTTATTTTACACAAGAAGACCCAAGACAATATGACCCTGAAAATAAAAACGATGTTCTGCTTTTACAAATTGATTCGGATAAAGAAATCATGTGGGGCGATGCTGGTATATCCAACATCTTTATAAACGTAGATGACTTAAAAAAGAAAAGATTTGATAAAGCTTATTTCAACTGGGACTGTGCATAAGAAAAATATTACAATTAATCGAGTAAATGGGCCTGCCCGTCTGGTTAGGCGGCGTTCCTTAAGATAGGGAGATACTTTGAAGTAGCTTATCGCACATTGTTCATTGAGGCTGAGGATAAGGATTTAACCTGGGCTGTGTACTTGTTCAGTTTAATATTGATAAGAGCACTCCTCTGATGGCAGATGTACACTTTGCTTAACCACCGCAATGTCCCATGGCTATTGCACAGTATGCTGTTGATGGAGATATTGGAGCTAAGAGAGATGGCGTACAACAAATGCATCTGCAATGGCCTGGCTGACGTTAATCCATTGGCCGCAAATTATTTACCAGCTTTTGTTCCGGCAGACATTAAACTATTAACCATTAGTGTTTAACTTCAACTTTAGTTTTTAATTAAGCATTTGTTTGGGCAGGCAGATCGCTATTTCCTTGCCATTGTAAATGCTTCAACGTTGGCGGTAATTCCGGGAGAGACACGTTCTGCTAATTAAATTATTCTGAGATGCTTTCACCAAAAACCAAAAGGAATTTTTTCCGCATCATTCCGTTTGGTATCATTTGGTTGATGTTTAGTATCGTTTACACTCTGCTTGAAAGAGGAATTCTGGGCCACCTCAATTATTATCCTTCAACAGGCAATCCTTACAGTTTCCGTATTGCTATTTTCCTCACTCCCATTTTTGCATTTGTGACGGGACTAAGTCTTGGTATGCTGGAAATGCTGTACATCAACAAATGGTTCAGGCGGATGAGCTTTGGCAAAAGGGTTTTGTATAAAGCCGCCATTAATCTCGCCATCATTGTATTGTTTCTGGTAACAGCGACCGCTGTTGCCAATTATCTTGATCTAAATGCCAGACTTTTTAGCAAACAGGTTTGGGATAGGGTATGGGCATTCTTCTTTTCTTATACCTTTTTAAGCGTTATTTTGTATATCGCTTCGATTATTCTGGTGTCGCAGTTTTATGCTGAAGTAAGTGAAAGCATTGGATTAGGGCGTTCTTCAAAATTTTTTTACGGGTAAATATCATAAGCCGGTGGAAGAGGAACGGGTTTTTATGTTTTTAGACATGAAATCTTCAACCACTATTGCTGAGAACATGGGGCATGTCCAATTACTTCGAAATGCTGAAAGAATATTATGCCGATTTATCGGAACCGATTATTCAATATTACGGAGAGATTTATCAATACGTAGGGGATGAAATCATTATATCCTGGGGACTGAAAAATGGACTAAAAAATAATAATTGCATTCAATGTTTTTTTGCCATGAAAGCTGCTATCCGTCAACAAGCCAGAAAATACCGGGAAAAATTTGGGTTACTGCCTGAATTCAAAGCAGGATTTCACCTTGGCAAAGTAACGACCGGAGAAATAGGTGTTATCAAAAAAGAAATCGTATTTACGGGAGATGTACTCAACACAACGGCACGGGTACAAGGACTTTGTAATACTATACGATGTTGATAATCTTATTTCGGGTGAACTGATAAAAAAACTTGATCTTCATTCTCCATTTCAAATCAAAGCACTTGGAGAAAATGAACTGACGAGGAAGAGATGAAAAAATAGAATTGTTTACAGTTCTGCCATAAAATGCTGTAAGTTGTGTTGAAGTTGCAGGTCTGGTATATATTGCAGCTTTCCAGCCTGATAATGGCGAATCAGCACTGCAATGGCTTCAAACAATACCACCCGCACCGGAAAACGGAGTATTGCCACCTGATGAAAAAGGCATTGTTTATTATGACAAGGATAAGTATCATGCCGGTTTTTGCGGAGACCTAAGCAAAGAAGAAGCGGACTTTATGTATGCATCACAGGGAGCTTTTTATGCTAAAGGTTTTGTTACACCGATAACCAATGCAGCATGGAGAAGTAAACCTACATTTGGAATAGTGGCAATGCGATGACAAAAGTATTCTTCCTGATATTGAGCGCAACATGTACAATCGTTCGAATACCAAAGTGACCGAAATAAAAGGTAGCCATGTAGTGTACATTTCACAACCAGAAAAAGTTGGTTCGGTAATTATTGAAGCAGCCAAAGGTGTATCAGTTAGGAAATAACTCATAAATACAGAAGCCAAACCTCGTCTATTACTTTAAAGAGATGAGGTTTATAACATGCAAGAATTTGCACCATAGATATAAAGCTACTATCCTATTTTCGCCGCCAATACAAACGGTTCAATATGAATATCCTCTTACTTGGCTCTGGTGGCCGTGAGCATGCATTAGCGTGGAAGATAGTACAAAGTCCCCGCTGCACTAAGCTCTTTATTGCACCCGGCAATGCAGGCACTTCACAATGCGGTACTAACGTGGCTATTAACATTAACGACTTCAATACAGTAAATGAACTCTGTGTTAATGAAAAAATAGATATGCTGGTAGTTGGTCCCGAAGAGCCATTGGTAAAAGGTATTTACGACTTCTTTCAGCAACCCCATACCTGGAAAGGGATTGTAGTTGGTCCGTCTGCAGCCGCAGCACAACTGGAAGGCAGTAAGGCATTCTCCAAAAAGTTTATGCAGCGGCATAATATACCCACTGCTGCTTATGCAGAGTTTGACGAGAGCAACTTAGAGTTGGGCAGAAAGTATATTCAACAACATAACTTACCAATTGTATTGAAAGCTGATGGACTGGCAGCCGGTAAAGGGGTTGTTATCTGCAACACTGTAGAAGAAGCATTGCAGGTATTTGAGGAAATGATCGTGCATAAGCAATTTGGCGAAGCTTCTTCCAAAGTGGTAATTGAGCAGTTCTTAAGCGGCATTGAAGTAAGTGTATTTGTAATAACAGATGGTAATAGTTATAAGATTATTGGCCATGCCAAAGACTATAAGCGAGTTGGTGAAGGCGATACGGGACTGAATACAGGTGGTATGGGCTGCGTAAGTCCGGTACCTTTTGTTGCGGGAGCATTTATGCAAAAGGTAGAGCAGTTCATTATACAGCCAACTATCAAAGGCATTAAGGAAGAAGGCTTAACCTATAAAGGTTTTATATTCTTTGGGCTTATTAATGTGAATAATGAACCGTTTGTAATAGAATATAACTGCCGTATGGGCGACCCTGAAACGGAAGTAGTGATACCACGTCTAAAGAATGATATCGTGGAATTGTTTGAAGCTATGCACCATTCACAACTACAAAATATAGCTATTGAAACAGATGAGCGTGCCTGCTGTACCGTAGTGGCAGTAAGCGGTGGCTACCCCGGAAATTATGCAAAAGGTATACAGATAGACTTTGGTAATACATATAAAACTGATTCTATTATTTTCCATGCAGGCACACAAGAGCAGGACGGTGCAGTAGTAACCAGTGGCGGACGCGTATTGGCTGTTACTTCTTTCGGCAATACTATTAGTGAAGCTGTGCAACAATCAAAGCAGGTGTTGGAGCAAATCCATTTTGATGGGATGTATTATAGGAGGGATATTGGGTACGAGTTTAATGTCTGAACCGGGATTTAGGAGATGTTTGGGATTAGTGAGATCATTCGGATAGTAGAAAACAACTTATTTCTCTGTGCCGCCTATGTCGTGGAGTCGCGCTGTAATTCCCTTGTTTCCTGTCCTCTTGTTCCTTGTCACTTCCTCTTGGCTTGCCGTTTGCTTTATGCGGGGGTGAAATGCTGTGTATCTATGATTTCCCGTGTAAGCTCTGTAGCGATTATTATTATACTCATTGCTATATATTATCTGCTTTAACTCCTGTATATCTTCGCACCGGGGCCTGTTTGCAACCCGCACGCCGCATGAGCGCTATGAAGATAACCTTACCAGCGCAGGGCTCAAACAAACAGCTCTTGGCATGCAATGGTTTACGGCTGCCGATAAGGGTATTCGTAACCCGCTCAGTGTAAGTTTGCCTTATAAGGAGACTGGCTATTTTGCGGCCGAGCGCCCCGATGCTGCCGGTTATGTGTTTAGCTGCCGTCGTGGTGAAAAACTCATTGTTACCTTATCTGAAAAGCTAACGGGCAATTGTAAGCTGTTTGTTGACTTGTGGCAATATAATAGTAACAAAACGATCAAATACCTGCAATCTGCTGACACTTCAGGCACTGCGCTCTCCCATGAAATAGAACAGGATGGCAGCTATCTCCTGCGCGTGCAGCCAGAACTATTGTGCAGCGCCGAATATACGCTCACACTCACTACTGCCCCCACCCTTGCTTTCCCGGTGCCCGCATCGGCAAAGCCTAATATTGGCAGTGTATGGGGCGATAACCGCGATGAAGGCGCCCGCCGCCACGAAGGAATAGACATCTTTGCCAAATTCCACACTCCTGTAATAGCTGCTGCAGACGGCTATGTAACGCGGGTAAACGAAAGCAATCTGGGGGGAAAAGCAGTATTTATGCGGCCGGCCGGAAAAGACTACGTGTTGTACTATGCGCATTTAGACTCACAGATAGCCCACGAAGGACAGTTAGTAAAAACCGGGGATACACTTGGACTGATGGGAAATACGGGCAACGCACGCACTACACCTACGCACTTGCATTTTGGTATTTATACCGGTGGGGGTGCTATCAATCCACTGCCCTTTGTAGAACCAAAGCCGCAAACACCTTACAATATTACTGCTCCATTAAATATCATTAATAGCTATGCACATACTACGAGAGCAACAGATATGTATGCAGGCATGAGCAGGTCGGCAACCAAGACCAATATACCGGCTTTTTCGCCACTGCATATTATTGCGGCAGCAGCTAACTGGTACAAGGTAACTACTGCCGATAGTACAGAAGGTTTTGTAAGTAGTGATAATATTGCTACTACCTCTTTCCGGAAGATAGCCTTGCCGCAGGGCAATAAATTGTACAACCAGCCTGATACGGCAGCAGCAGCAAAACTTATTGTTGTCCGTGATACCGTTACTAATGTATTGGGCAGCTATAACCATTTTTATTTTGTGAAGTATAATGAAGAGCTGGGCTGGGTACCGCAGTGAGCGTATGATTTAATATCTAAACTTCCTGCTTAAGCCTTTAATTGCCTCTTATCTGTATTGACCTTCATTGATTTAAAGACTACTGAACTATTATTGTAAGAATTCACCGCGGATAACATGAGTTAATTGAGATTTCGCATCCTAAGATCTCATATGAGTCATGTGACCTGCAGTAAGCCGTTCTCTGAAGGGAAAGCCCCTATCTAATTATTATACTTTTAATAACATATCTCAGGAAGATTTATACAGGCGCTTTGGATAATACAACAGTTATTTGTGGTATTATTAATAAATCTATATAGGCGTAAATTTTGGAAATGTTTATACCTTTGAAAGGCAAAACTACAATCCTCGCTGATATAACCATAAACTTTGAAGGATGTAAAAAGCCCTTAATATTAATCACTACATTGGATCAGTTCGCAGTTAATGTTCCTTCCAGGTTCTTCGGTGCATTAATGAAAACAATCCAACGAGCGCTTGAAGATATTCTATTAACATTTAAATACAATTTTATGAATTCACCTAAACTGCAACCCCCAACGAATCCCACTCGTGTTGCATACCTGCTTATCCCTATGCTGATCATAGTTGCTTTCAGCATACCTGCCAACGCCCAGCAGCATGCGGCTGCCTTCCTGATCAATCATCAGCTCAATCCTCTGAAGAGCTGGGCGGTGGCCAGTAAAACAGAGAGCCACCCCTTCTTTGTGGATATAGACGGAGACGGAGACCTCGACTGCTTCAGCGGAGAATATACCAATGGCACTTTCTCCCACATCTACTTCTTCCGCAATGAGGGTAACAGCAGAACCCCGCTGTTCAAACCCGTAACAGGAGCTGCCAATCCTTTGGACAAAGTAGCGACCAACACCCTGTCCATTCCTTACTTCATCGATATAGACGGGGATGGCGACTACGATTGCTTCATCGGGGAAGGTAATACCGGAGCGATCCTTTACTACAAGAACACAGGTACGGCTGCCCAGCCCCTCTTTGAGAAGCAGTCAGCCGCCTTCAATCCTTTGAGCATGGTCCGGTTCAGTGCCTCCAGCGTGGCCAGCCCTGCTTTCGGGGATGTGGATGGAGATGGCGACCAGGACTGTGTGGTAGCTGACCAGGCAGGTAACCTCCACTACTACAAGAATGTGGGCAGTGCCACTCAGCCCCGCTTTGAACATGTGACCAATAGCAGTGAGAACCCTTTTGCTGCCCTTGCGCACAGCGGAGGCATCTACAACGTCTCACTGGCAGACTGGAACAAAGACGGGCTCATAGATGTGTTCATCAATACTACTTACTACCGCAATGTAGGTACAAAGAAAAGTGCTCAGTTCAGTGCAGCAGCCCAGCAGGACGGTCCGGTGCTGCAGAGTGCGGTAGCTGCCAGTGCCAAATACACTTACACACCGCTCAGAGTAGTGGACCTGGATGGAGATGGCACGCCGGAGGTGTTCCAGGGCAGCGGGAAAGGAGGGTTTATTTACCAGACGGTTGCTAACCCCAGGGCTGCTGCTGAAGTGAAGGCCACTGCTATAGAGCTGTCTCCTAATCCCAGCAGGAGTGCCTTTGGTGTGACGCTGCCTTCCACAGGTAGTGCTTCTATCATCCGCATCACGGATGTACAGGGTAAGGTGCTTTCATCTCAAACGACCAGCAGCAGTAGTATAAAGGTGGGAGCTTCCCTTCAGCCGGGTGCTTACATCCTGCAAGTACTCCAGCACAATAAAGTAGTCTTCCAGCAGAAGATTATCAAAGAATAAAGAAGGCTTTTGTCTTAATTACTTTCAAATAAGTACACCAAAGCTCTATTGCTAAAAAATGGAGCTTTGGTGCTACAGTGTTCTGATACCATTCTCCGTTTGGTAGCATTATATATTCTGCTCAAAGGTCATAGCCTTTTATAAGACTAATCAGCCAGCTTATTAAACTACAAGTTCCTGCCTATTATAATACCTGCAATAAGAGCTACGATAATCAGTACCCAATAAATTATAGTATTTATCTGCTCTTTTGATAACAAATGCTTTTCATCCTTAATCTGCTGGAGTTCTTTCATTTGCTGCTGATGCTGTTGGGTAGTAACAGCGAGCTGGCTCGTCAGCAAATCGATTTCTTTTTTATAGAGTGCCTCCGTGTTCTGAGCTGATTTAGAATGCAGTTCTGTTGCTGCTTTAAGGTGCTCTTCAAGGTTCTGGATTTGTTTGTTATAGTTAGCCTCTAACTGCCTGGTAATATCTTCTACCAGCTTAGCCCTGGAACTTTGTAATTCCTCTACCGTACTATTGTACATATCGTTGAAGTACTGACCGAGCGCGGTAGGTGTAATAAATGCTTTATCCGCTACTTTCTGTAGCAGGGTATTATCCTGCTGATGCCCTATAGCAGTAGCAAAATAGCAATTGAGTTGTAGTGCTGCTTCGGCAATATCCGGCTTATTGAATATCTCCAGCCTGTCGCCACCCCCTCTGGACACAATCAACAAGTCTGCATCATCCTGGTAGTAGTACAATGCCTCAATAATATCTTTTTCGGAAGTAAGATTTATACGCTCGAACCGGAAGTCATAGAACGAAATTGCTTCCTCTAACTGGTGCTTGATATCACTATCAATAATGCCCGTTTTACCAATAAGTATGATGATGCGTATCGGCTCATTCTTAATGATCTTTGTTTTGATAAATGCATCCACATCTTTATATCCCTCTTTTGCTTTACGCTGCAGAATGTTCAATGCCTTTATCTGCTCGGGGGTGAACTGGCTTTCTTTCTGGTGGAGCAGTTCCGTTATGGTTAACTGCAGTTCTATGCGGGCACCATTCGCCAGGACCTTTTTGGTAAGGTAAGCCAGAAATTCAATAGTCTGCTGAGCTACAAGATCTGCCCGGATGATAGCCGGGACAATTAATGTAATAGAAGCATCGGAGGCCTCGTCCCGCAACAGATCGTAATAGTAGCCATTATAGTTTTGCCCTTTGCCGGGGACATAAGTTCCTCTGACAGTAATGATTCTTCTTGTTGCCTCGTTGTTTAAAGCATTATTGAAGATATTTACAATCGCCGATGGGTTATACACCACCACACTCTGCTTTTCTTCCGCTAGCGTCATAATAAGTGCAAGGTAAAGCTAATTTACTAAAATAGTTAGTATCTAAAATGCAAAAAAGCCTGCATTATCGCAGGCTAAACAGTTAAAATAGGATTTCCGACACGGCAAGCCGATCATTGCATTTGCTTCAATAGCTCCTTCAGGTAGTCAAGATGCCTGCCTACTTTGCGTTGCTTTATCCTTTTATTAAGCAGGTATTGGAGCAGTAGTAAAAATGCATAAGCTCCTATTCTGACGGGGGCAGGAAGTGCATGCCATTTATCCAACATACGGTAGTGCTGCAGGTAGGGTACCACTTCCATCAATACTATAAAGAAAAGTAGTACAACTCTCAGAGAGCTAATTTGCCAATTTGTCCTTTTTTCCAGTAAATGTATCCGCTGTTCCAGGGTTGTTTTTACCATTGCATCCATTTCTTCCATTTTGTTTACTATACGATAATTGTAATACGCAAAAACAATAATGTAGATACAAAAGACAACATAACTCCAGAATAATATACTGGTAAGTACTCCCTGGATGTTCTGTGCGTTGGTCAATAAAAGGAGAAACGGGAGAAGAAACATGAGCACCATTTGTTTCCTGAATGTTTTCTTTAGTGCTGCCAGTGGACCGTAACTCTTGTGTTGTATGATTTCCATGATATCTGTGTTTATATTTTTTGGGGGAGGCGTTTGCTGCCATGCATTCTTTAATTCATCTAATTCCATGATCAATATGTTTTTGTTAGCTGACGTAACTTTTCTTTGATACGGTTCATCTTTACCCGCAGATTTCCCTCGCTGATACCCAGTATATCTTCCATCTCTATGTAGGAGCGGTCTTCCATATAGAGCATTACTATAGCTTTTTCTATTTCGTTTAGTTGCTCAATGGCTTTATAGAGTTGTTGCAGTTGCTCTTCCTGCACCATACCAGAGCTATCGTCGCTTATATGTTCAGGAAAGCCGTCAGACTCGTATGACGTAATGAAATTCTTTTTCTTCCGCAACCCGGTAATAGCTGTGTTGATAGCTATTCTATACATCCATGTACTCAATTTTGCATCACCTTTAAACTTCGGGTAAGCCTTCCAAAGTTGTATTACCATTTCCTGGAAGAGGTCTTGCCTGTCAGCATCGGTATAAGCATACATCCGACATACTTTATGAAGCAATAGTTCGTGTTCCCTGATATGCCTTTCAAACTGTCTTTCTGCTTCGTGCTTTTGCAATGCTGATAACTTTTACGATAGTAGTCGCAAGTTGATGCCATTTGTTACATGGTGCAGAAAATATTTTTCTTTTACTGCTTATTAGGGTGTTCAAAAGTCTTGTTGATAATAGAGCCTCATAAAGTCAACTCCAGTACCTAAAGGGAAGTTGATAAGGAGTTGCTATTATGTCGATATAAAGCAGATGAGGCTTAGATCAGGTATAACTTAAG
>CAWFUV010000003.1:0-22887 GCA_963819045.1 uncultured Chitinophagaceae bacterium
TTTATCATACAGAGTATCGGTAACATTGATATCCTCCCGTTTTCTCTGTTGCAGTTATTGCTCTTCCTACAGGTGTGCCGGAAAAATAAATAGAATAAAACATTGATGTATTACTATTTTATTTTAATTTGCAATCGCGGCCTCCAATAACTCTGCGGGTCAACTATTTATTTCTAAATATGAAATACATCACACGTACCATCTGGATGTTATCAATTATAAGCCTGCTTACCGATACAGCAAGCGAAATGCTCTATCCCGTTATGCCCATTTACCTGAAAACGATAGGCTTTTCCGTTGTGCTCATTGGCGTACTGGAAGGGGTTGCCGAAGCAACCGCAGGATTAAGCAAGGGCTATTTTGGTAAGCTGTCCGATGCCTCTCAAAGACGCGTGCCTTTTGTACGGCTTGGGTATGCACTCAGCGCAGTATCCAAGCCCATGATGGCAGTATTCATTTATCCTATCTGGATATTCTTTGCAAGAGCCATTGACCGCTTAGGCAAAGGTATCCGCACCGGAGCACGCGATGCTTTGTTGTCAGATGAAGCAACACCCGCCACCAAAGGCAAAGTATTTGGCTTCCACCGTTCCATGGATACAGTGGGTGCAGTTATCGGACCCTCATTGGCTTTAGCGTATCTGTATTTCTATCCGGGGCAGTACAAATCCTTTTCTATTTGCTTTCCTTCCAGGGCTGTTTGCTGTTTTTGCGTCTATATTGTTGAAAGAAAAGCATCATACGGTTACAAAATCAAAACCATCCACACCATTCTTCTCCTTTCTCAAATATTGGAGAGAAAGCCCCGCGGCTTACCGCAAACTGGTAGCAGGATTACTTGTTTTTACCCTGTTCAACAGTTCCGATGTTTTTTACTATTGAAAATAAAACAGGCAGGGATTAGTGATACAATGGTCATTGGCGTATATATCTTCTACAATCTCATTTATGCCTTATCCGCATTTCCCGCCGGCATTCTTGCCGATAAAGTAGGATTAAAAACCATTTTCATTATAGGCCTGGCTTTGTTTGTCTGTGTGTATGCAGGTTTCTCCATCAACACCAACCTGTATTTCTTTTTCATATTATTTTTCCTTTATGGTATCTATGCCGCTGCTACAGAAGGTATTTCCAAAGCTTGGATCACCAACATCACTGATAAAAGAGACACAGCAACTGCCATTGGCACTTACTCAGCCTTACAAAGCATTTGCACCATGCTGGCAAGCTCGTTTACTGGATTTATCTGGTTCAGGTTTGGTGCTGGTGCTGCCTTTATGGTAACTGCTGTAGTTGTTTTATTAGTTGTGTTTTATTTTTTCACTATTCCTCCACCAGATATAGAGAATACTGATGTAGCATAAAGAAATGTTTTTCCATCTCCTTCTTCCCCGCAATATCTCCATAATGGCTTAATGTGCGTTAGCCATGGGACATTGCGGTGGTTAATCAAAGTGCACCTCCCCACCTCAGAGAAGTTATCTCGTAAACACTATATCCTATAACCCGTTTAGAGAATTAGTACAGCCCTACTTCCTCCCAACCAAAGCCATAGAAAAGCCATGATAAAGCCATGGCAAAGTCATGGATAGTTCATGGTAAAGCGGTGTCAAAGCCCCACCTTCTCCTTACCTCAGCCGTATCTGAGCCGTACATCCTACGTCTTTTTCAATATATTTCAGTTAGAAAGCCCGTATAAGCAGCAGTCCCGGCAGATGAGTGAAGTGCAAGGGATAAATATACAGCCTTTACTCTAACCAGACATCAGCAGCACCGGCCTAAAAGCCAGTTTTAATCTGTCCTACCCGACAAAAAATAATGCATATAAACGCCTCTGTGCCCCTCCGTGCCGCATTGTGCCTCTGTGATTCAAACCAAGCCCCTATTTTATAACAAAAAATAAGCACACAACAAAGCCAAAATACTTCAGAAAACCGCTTATTTTCAATAACTTCGCAGACCTGTAAAAATGTTCTTTTTACAGCCAGATAAGACCGTTATGAACGAAGAAACTTTAGTAGCAGAAGAAGCGCCTAAAACAAAAGCTTATGGCGCCGATAGTATACAGGTATTAGAAGGTCTGGAAGCGGTGCGTAAACGCCCCGCGATGTACATAGGCGATATTGGTATAAAAGGGCTGCACCACCTGGTATATGAAGTAGTGGATAACTCCATTGACGAGGCCCTGGCCGGTTATTGCAAAAATATCGTAGTTAACATTCACGAGGACAATTCGATCACCGTTCAGGATGACGGCCGTGGTATCCCTACCGGTATCAATACCAAAGAAGGCCGCAGTGCCCTGGAAATGGTAATGACCGTACTGCACGCCGGTGGTAAGTTTGATAAAGATACTTACAAAGTATCCGGCGGTTTGCATGGCGTGGGTGTAAGCTGCGTAAATGCACTGAGCACTACCTGCATGTAACCGTATACCGCGAAGGAAAAATATTTGAGCAGGAAGTATCACAAGGCGTTCCGCAATATCCTGTGCGCGAAATTGGCGTGAGCTGAAAAGACCGGCACACGCGTACACTTCTGGCCCGACTACTCTATTTTCCAGGTAACCGTTTACAAGAAAGATATTCTGCAGGCCGTCTGCGTGAGCTGTCTTACCTGAACAAAGGTATCCGCATCATACTGAACGATCTGCGCGAGAAAGACGAAGAGGGAATGCCTATAGCAAAACATTCTACAGCGAAGGCGGCATTGTAGAGTTTGTAGAAATGCTGGACAAGAATGGCAACCGCAGCTCCCTGATTGCCAAGCCAATATTTGTAGAAGGCCACGACACGGCTCGAATGTGGCGGTAGAAGTGGCGCTGAATTACAACGACGATTTTAAAGAGCATATCTTCTCTTACGTAAACAACATCAACACCATAGAAGGCGGTACACACGTAGCGGGTTTCCGCCGGGCATTAACCCGTGTATTCAAATCCTATGGCGATAAGCAAGGATTGTTTGAAAAAGCCAAAGTGGATAGAAGGCGATGACTTCCGCGAAGGTTAAGCGCCATTATTTCGGTAAAGGTTCCTGAGCCACAGTTTGAAGGCCAGACAAAAACCAAACTGGGCAACAGCGAAGTAAGCGGTGTGGTCAAACACCGTAGCGCCGCGCACTGGAAGCATTACCTGGAAGAAAATCCAAGAGAAGCAAAGATCATCATTAACAAAGTGATACTGGCGGCACAGGCCCGTGCAGCAGCCCGTAAAGCCCGCGAAATGGTACAGCGTAAAAGCGTACTGACCGGTGGTGGCTTGCCCGGCAAACTGGCCGATTGCTCGAACGCGATCCTGAAAAATGTGAACTATACCTGGTGGAAGGAGATTCGGCCGGTGGTACTGCCAAGCAGGGCCGCGACCGTAGCTTCCAGGCCATACTGCCCTTACGTGGTAAGATACTGAACGTAGAAAAAGCCAGGAACATAAAATATATGAGAACGAGGAAATCAGAAACATGTTTACCGCCCTGGGTGTAACGTGGGCACGCCTGAAGATCCCAAAGCACTGAACTTACCAAGCTGCGTTACCACAAGATCATCATCATGACCGATGCCGATGTGGATGGTTCGCACATTGCACACTGATCCTTACTTTCTTTTCCGTTATATGAAAGAGCTGGTGGAGCAGGGATATGTATATCTTGCGCAGCCGCCGTTGTACCTGGTAAAAAAAGGCAAAGAACAGCCATTATGCCTGGAACGAAGAACAGCGCAAGATGCTGGATAGAAAGTTGGCAATGGTCAAAGAAGACAGCGTAAACATACAGCGATACAAAGGTCTTGGTGAAATGAACGCCGAGCAGCTGTGGGAAACTACCATGGACCCTGCACCCGTACCTTGAAGCAGGTAACCATTGAAAGCGCTGCCGAAGCCGACCGTGTTTTCAGTATGCTGATGGGCGATGAAGTACCACCCCGCCGCGAGTTTATTGAAACGCATGCAAGTATGCAAAGATTGATGTGTAGATAAATAACTATTTTGAATATAACAAAAGAGCCTCGCAAAAGCGAGGCTCTTTTGTTATTGGGAATAACACCACTTTCAGTTTGTGGGTATCATATACGCTGCCCGATGCTTATAGTTCATATCCCACAATCGCAGGATCTCCCAAGGAGACTGGGACCTGTGAACTGGTAACCGGTAACTGGTATCTGGCTACCTAACGGCACTCATTCCACTCTCCCTGCTACATTTATTTTACTGTTAAGCAGTAAAACTTACAGGAAATAGAACAAACTTTATCACTCAATACACCAACTCATTTACTAACAGCTAAAACTTCATTATGGAAATACAACAAATAGAAACAGCAAAAGACGAATTATCATCAGAACTGCTGTATAAAATAGATGCTTACTGGCGCGCAGCCAACTATCTTTCTGTAGGTCAGATTTATTTGTGTGATAACCCGTTGCTGAAAGAGCCATTAAAGCTGGAGCATATCAAAAAGATGTTACTGGGGCACTGGGGAACTACGCCAGGACAGAACTTCATTTATGCGCATCTAAACCGCATAATCAGGAAGCACGATCTTAACATGATCTATATTTCCGGTCCCGGTCATGGTGGTCCGGCGCTGGTGGCGAATACTTATCTGGAAGGCACCTACACCGAAATATATCCCGATATAACACAGGATGAGGAGGGATTGCAAAAACTCTTCAAGCAGTTCTCTTTTCCAGGCGGTATTCCCAGCCATGTATCACCCGAATGCCCTGGCTCTATGCATGAGGGAGGGGAACTGGGCTACTCTTTAAGTCATGCCTTTGGGGCTGTGTTTGATAATCCGGATTTGATCGTTAGCTGCGTAATAGGCGACGGCGAAGCAGAAACAGGTCCTTTAGCCACTGCCTGGCATTCCAATAAGTTTTTAAACCCTATCCATGACGGGGTGGTGTTGCCTATTCTGCATTTGAATGGTTATAAGATTGCCAATCCTACAATATTGGCAAGAATCAGCAATGAGGAGCTCGAGAATTTGTTTAAAGGCTATGGCTGGAAGCCTTACCTGATAGAAGGTAACGACCCGGTGGAAATGCATCAAAAGATGGCGCATTTGCTGGATAGGGTAATAGAGGAAATCAAAGCAATAAAGGAAAATGCAGTGGCTAATGAGAATGCAGAGCGTGCTGTTTTCCCCATGATCATCTTAAAAACACCTAAGGGTTGGACAGGACCAAAATATGTAGATGGGGTAAAGATAGAAGGCACGTTCCGCGCGCACCAGGTGCCTCTGGCAGACCCTGCGAATAACCCTGAACACCTGCATCAACTGGAAGAATGGCTGAAGAGTTATAAGCCATGGGAGTTGTTTGATGAGAAGGGACGCTTCAAGCCTGAATTGAGAGCAATTGCACCTGAAGGGGAACGGCGGATGGGAGCGAACCCGGTAGCAAATGGCGGCAAGCAGATACAGGACTTGCGTATGCCCGACTTCCGCAACTATGCCCTTGATGTAAAAGAAAGAGGCATGATGGGGCCGGGTGATACCCGTGTACTCGGAACGTTTATCCGCGATGTGATCAGTTGCAACCTGGAGCAAAAGAACTTCCGCTTGTTTGGTCCGGATGAAACCCTCTCTAACCGTTTAAACGCGGTGTTTGAAGCCACCAACCGCCAGTGGGAGGCTGAAATCATAGACACTGATGAGTTCCTTAAAAAGGAAGGCCGGGTAATGGAAGTGCTTAGTGAGCACCAGTGTGAAGGCTGGCTGGAAGGTTATCTCCTGACCGGAAGACATGGTATATTCAATTGTTATGAGGCGTTCATTCATATCATAGATTCCATGTTTAACCAGCATGCAAAGTGGCTGAAAGTGACTGCACATTTAAACTGGCGCAAAAAACTGCCTTCCTTAAACATACTCCTTGCTTCGCATGTATGGCGGCAGGATCATAATGGCTTTACCCACCAGGATCCCGGCTTTATTGATGTAGTAGTAAATAAAAAAGCATCGGTGGTGCGCGTGTATCTGCCGCCCGATGCGAACTGCTTATTATCAGTTATGGATCACTGTTTGAGAAGCTGGCATTACGTAAATGTAGTAGTAGCTGGTAAGCACCCATCACCGCAATGGCTCACAATGGAGGAGGCGGTGATCCACTGTACCAAAGGCATTGGTATCTGGAAGTGGGCAAGCAACGATGAGGGCGTAGAGCCTGATGTAGTAATGGCTTGCGCGGGTGATGTACCCTCGCTGGAAACCCTTGCTGCTGTTTCTATTCTGCGGGAAAAGCTACCAGATCTGAAAGTAAGGGTAGTAAATGTAGTGGATCTGATGAAACTGCAGCCCGAAACTGAACACCCGCATGGATTGAGCGATAAGGACTTTGACGCGTTATTCACTAAAGACAAGCCGGTCATCTTTGCTTTTCATGCGTATCCATGGCTCATTCACCGGCTTACTTACCGTCGCACCAATCACCGTAATATTCATGTAAGAGGCTATAAAGAAGAAGGCACCATTACCACCCCTTTTGATATGACGGTGCTAAATGAAATGGACCGCTTCGATTTAGTACAGGATGTAATAGACCGGCTGCCACAATCAGGTGATAAAGCCGCTTATATTAAAGAAGAAATGAAAGATAAACTCATTCATCACCGTAATTACATTCAAAAAAATGGTATAGATATGCCGGAGGTAAGAGAGTGGAAATGGAAGGGGTAGCTTGATATATAATTAAGATTCAAATAAGTTGCGAGGTACAAGAGACAAGCTACAAGAAACAAGATACAAAAAGCAATTGCAAGTAAAAAAGCTGTGAGTTATATGCCTTTAGCTTCAAGCAGATAAAAATTTAGGCCCCTGTAGAAACAGGGGCCGTTTCAACCCTAAACCCTTATAGAAAAAGTTAGAAACAAAGTAAGACTTTGATTCCTTAATAGTTATTTATTGTACCTGTTAAGCTTCATCTAAAGAAACGATATATGTAATCCGATATTTTTAAAGTAAATTCATTTAACAACTGCTTATGTTAATCAGCTCAGCGAAGAAGTAATATTATTCTATTGGGTCACAACGTTGGGTGATCGCTATCACCAAAAAGGGGAATGCCTGTTTGTATATTTGCCTTGCTAAACAAAGATAGGATTAAAAACAGAGCAAATTTATACCGTCTGCCATACACAGGACATTTATTATAAAGAGAGTGGAGAAGCAGTAATAATTGATCTCTTGCCTGAAGTAGCGTCTTATACGAGACTCAAATAGGTTAGCTGATACCAGTTACCGGTTGCCAGTTGCCGGATATGAGCTGTGAGCTTTGGGCAGTGCATATAATACTACCCAACTGAAAATAGCATTACATAGAAAAAGCAGGGCGTAATGATGTTATATTATTGCACCCGCCGAATCAGGGGGCAGATAGGGAGTATTCAGAGCATTACTGAGGAGTAAATGTGGAGGAGACAGGGAGGAGATTAGGTATAAGTTAGGTATAAGTTAAGTATAAGCTTAGGTATAGCTTAGGTATAGCTTCCGGGCAGTCCAAGATTGGGTCTGGTTGTTTTTGGGTAAGTTCTGTAAAAAGCTGTAGTGATCGGCAGAGAATAATATCACTCTACTGTTTGCATTATTAAAAAGCATCTTTCTTACTTTGTTTGGCTTGTAAGCTCAATTAAAGTGAACGGCTTAAATACGTTTAAGTGCTTTCTTATTTATTATTAAGATTTATCGGATTTGGATGGGGTATATGCGCTATGCCGGTTTCAACAATTATATCTCCTTCGAGGATCTTACTGACGGGGCAAACGGTTGCAATTTGTTCTAAGCGTGTCAACTGTTCTCTACTTAAGTTGCCTTTGACAAATATGTTTCTTGTGAATACCGACTTCCTTTTGCCCCCTATCGTTTGCGTAGCCAGGCTCATTTTTATTTCTATATCGTCCACGGGCCAGCCTTTTCGCTGTGCATACATCTTCATGGTGATGGCAGAGCAACTGCCAATACTTGCCAATAAAGCGGAATATGGATCATGAGCTATATCGTTACCACCGTTTTCAGCAGGTTCATCTATCATCCATTCATGACGGCCATCACTGACAGTACAAGCATAATTGATATTGCCTAAACGAACTGAGATCTCTTTAGACATGCTTATTTAATTTATGATGTTAATGTAAGAAATAAAATGACAATAACGAGGAGGTGTATTATTATTTGGTTATAAAGCTTTGTGGAGTGATAGTAGTGCAGCACTTTATTGTAGTAAATGTAAATATTTAATAATCAAATTACTTATACTTACAGTAACAATTAAATAATATTCAACGACTTGTAAACTCTCTACATTTATAAGAAAAAAATGAAAGCCTTTTCTATCACTTTCATGGTGGGACGTACACTACACCGCGCAAGGGTAGTGAAGTATAATTCAGTTCCTGTAAGATACCAGGTATGCCAGGTAATGCCTTACAACCGCAAGTTGCCTACCCGCTTTAGTTTCTTCAGCAATCCGGATGATGACCAGTTAATCTGCCACACTTATAATGATAACAACCGTGCTATTCTCATCAATGTAGGCGAAGCAATCTTTAAAACCTGCCAGATGAGGAAAATGCAGGTACACCAATAAACGTTTGTTATACTTCCATGCTGCTGTGAGCCTTTGCCAGCTTAGTTTCCCTTCTTATTTTATCGCGATGGTTCAATCCCCATTCCTTTAAGGCGTGCAGTACCTCGCCAAGCGTATTGCTATACTCTGTTAACTCATACTCTACTATTACCGGCATTTGCGTATATACGTTCCGCTTTACAAATCCGTTCATCTCCAGTTCCTTTAGTTCGTTAGATAATACCTTGGCAGAAATACCTGTTATGGTACGCTGCAGCTCATTAAAACGTTTATTGCCATCCTTAAGGGCAACAATAATGGGCAGCTTCCATTTGCCGCCAATAGCGTAAAGTGCATCACCCACCGCGGCCAGGCTCCTGGCGCATTCTTCTCCGGAAATCTTGGCTCCGGGGCATATATCATCTTTCATATGAGTCTATTTTAACTAACCAGGAAGTAACTACTTACCTTTTGTAAACTACTTACTTTAGGTAATCAAATGTAAATAGCTTTGCATTAGCAAACAAATAAAATATGAAAGCGACTAACATTATCTATTGGACAACGACCAGCATACTGGCAGGGATGATGGTTTTTGCGGCATATAGCTATATAACGCAACCGGCAGTGCAACAAGGGTTTCATCATTCAGGATTTCCCGATTATTTCCGCAAGGAGTTGGGTGTTGCAAAGCTGATTGGTGTAGTGCTGCTGCTGGCACCTGTTGGAGCCAGGGTGAAAGAATGGGCTTATGCAGGCTTCGGCATCACCTTTATTTCAACCCTTATAACACATATAGCTTCCGGTGATCCGGTTTCTGAACGCTTCATCCCGATTCTATTTCTCGGGCTCCTGAGTATTTCGTACATTAGTTATCAAAGGCGGCATACTGCTGAGCAAAATACGCTTGATGCCTGGCAGTTAGTATCGTAATAAGGTTAGCCGCCTGTGGTAAGAAACTATAACAAACAGAATTAAATTATAGTACCCATGAAAAAGCAATTTCTTACCTGTCTGTTACTTCTCATTTTACTGTTTACGGCCTGCGCCAGAACAGCTTTCAAAGGTGCAGCAGGAAATACGATGACACATAATACAAATAATATCTTCTAAGGGAAGAGACAGGTATCCTGATAAATGGTATAACAAGATGTTGCTTATGTAGCAGTTTTACAATTACTCTGGTGACTATAACTGTTGACCAACACCTATGCACAGGCTTGTATCACTGGTTACCTGTCGAGCCATTTTTATTGCCAATAAGCATATTAAAGTAAGATCATAATTTAAAGTATGTGGTAAAGCTTTGAGAGGCGATATGTTAGTTGCAGAGGGAAATCACCCACCTTTATAGCTCCGTGTGAGTGATAGGCTAGTACACTTTGGAGATGCTTTTATGTTCCCAAAATTGGAAAATTCATACTTATACCTTTGTATAGTGTTAACCAGGTAATTATATAATTTTTCAGCAGCGATGTGGGGCATCTGTCTGCTGTATATTTACAGCCCTATACATCTCACCACATCCCTGCCCGACTGCAGTCATTCAGGTGGTGATTGGGCACATAGAATAAACTGGGTGTGAATCACTGTTTCCAGATGCTGGCTATGACATTACCTGCTATCAAAGGCTATTGTTTACACCTGCTTTTACCCCCACTATATAGAAAAAGACGTAGGATATACGGCTCAGATACGGGGAAGATAGGGAGGAACATAGACTTTAATACTCCCTTATCTACGACAGACAGTTATCCTTTAACGAATACCTGTTGGCTGGCAACTCCTTTCAGGAGGAGGATTGGTATCTACCTGTTGTATGCAACAATGAGCCTGATTGACATTGAATTGCTTAGTACAAAATTGTTTACCTGACAGCATATTTAAAGTAAAAGTTAATAGTGGTATTAATTCTGCCTATTAGCCTGTGTCCCAATTTGGAATATTATTCCCACGTTTGGAAGATAAAGCGAATGTATTACTTTCGTAATGTATTAATTATCAATAACTTGGTTCTGCGGCATTAATATTGACAGTTAAGAGCTGATATTGGATTCCGGAGGCTTGAGCATTTCTATGCTGTGCCTCCATTTTTTTGCAATAGATTACCTATTTTCGCTTCAGATTAGTTATAGTATTTACGTTTCATACTTAATTACACAGTAACCGATATGTTCTTTAGAATAGGTGTTCAGGTTAGGAGGCAAGGGCTCACAAATATACTAAAGAGAAGTCTCTTACCCGTTTTAGGAATCCAATGTTGCAGTTTAGGCCCATGTCCTGCCTCCTGCCTGAATAAGGTCTATTCCCTTCTTATGATCCTCAATCAATCCTTTAATTTGTAGCCTTAACTTGTTCCATGATTTTTATTATTTATGTTAGATAGGTGTTGATTTTAAGAATGGCTTTAAAGATAAGTTCCCTTCAGTAAACACAGCAATTCACATCAGTTCTATACTATGTGTTGCCTGGAGGCTTGTAGCTTGCTCCTTGCTTACATTCTATTTGAATCTGGTATTATACTATTTTCAATTTGCTAGCATTATATGTCCGCTGCTCGAAAGCTCATAGCTTACAGCTAACAGCTTTTATCTGCCTACATGCTTGAGTCTGGAATTGAGAATTCTATTGGACAAGGTAAGGCTCTGAACTTCGGCCAACTGCTGTATTATCTGAGTAAAAGCCCACAACAAAAATGCAAAATGCTTATAGTAGTACTACAATACTACATCAAACTGCAGAATAGCGTAGTGATCTGGTTGATTATTACAAATAAGAGATACTTTTATTTATAGTTCATGTTACATAAAACAAATAAAAGTACAATGAAAATGTTCCCTGATTCATTAAGCGAAAAGAAGCATCCCTTCTACTGGTACATCCACATTATAAACAATGCTTCCATCACTTTGATGTCCTGCTTTGTATTGCTCTGCATAACCTGTTCAGCCTCCGCGCAAACAACATCCGCAAAAGCGCAGGTACCTGATTGGGCACTGCCAGGATCTGCAACGCATAAACAGGTGCCACCTCCCCTGGACTTTCACCGGCCGGCCCGGACCAGCAATACCCCGATTGGTATATTTGAAGGACAAAGTGATGTAGGGGCTGCAGTGGCACCCGGCTCTTCCCGTTACAACAAGGCCGCTGGGCAGTACACTATCAATTCAGCAGGTTATAATATTTGGTACACCCGTGATGAATTCCGCTATCTCTGGAAGAAAATGTCGGGAGATGTATCGCTGGCAGCAGATGTCAGCTTTCCGGATACAGCAGGCTACTCAGACCGTAAGGCAGTCGTTATTATACGTCAAAGCCTTGATGATGATGCTAAAGAAGCAATGGTTGCGCTTCATGGTGCAGGTCTTATGCACCTTGCCTGGCGTCCGGAAAAGAATCAAAGCCTTAAGGAAATGCGTGTTAACGAGAAAAGTGCTCATCGTATTGGCATTGAAAAGCGTGGTGATGCATTCTCAATTTTTGTAAGTATGAACGGCGAACCGATGCATCAGTTAGGCGAGCCAATACAACTGCACCTCGACGAGCCATTTTATGTAGGTATTGGCTTCTGCTCGCATCTGCCGGATAAGGTAGATACCGGTATACTTTCTAATGTAGTTTTGGAGAACGCTGCAGGTAAGGTGCATTAGCAGGAGGAAGAACCTTTATTCCGGGAAGAGTACATTCATTTATTTTGGCAAACGGCAAAGCAGTTATAGAAAGA
The DNA here is from genome assembly GCA_963819045.1 of uncultured Chitinophagaceae bacterium. Lineage (GTDB taxonomy): Bacteria > Bacteroidota > Bacteroidia > Chitinophagales > Chitinophagaceae > Ilyomonas. The sequence goes on from CAWFUV010000003.1 coordinate 12,284, forward strand.
TGGGATAACCGCTTTGTCGTTTTAAATTGTTAGTTCATACCAACCTGCTATCAAGAGGAGGATATTTGTTACAAAATGGTGCATGCAGTAAAATTCTAAACTATTAACTTTTATACTTCTGCAGGCGTTTATTCCTTCTGTCATCCGCCAACTACCATCTGACAACTTGATAACGCCTTAGTACTTCCACTTCTCCCCAACACAGCCGTCGCTTTATATTTTCACTGCTAATAATACCTGCCAATGTACGGATCGTCCACAATCTTTCTCTTTACTTCAGCAGGGGCTATCTGCCCTTGTTGCGCATATACGATCTTACCCCCAGGCTCTACAATCAGCGTATAAGGCAAGGCTCCTTCCCACTTCGGGTCTATGGCTTCTATCAGCTTATATTTATCGTCTATATTGAATAAATAATTAGTAGCCGATGCCTGCTCCTTTTGCAAAAACTTCAGCACTTTATTTTTATTGTCCGGGTCATCGGCGCTGATACTAATAAACTCAAAATCTCTGCGCCGGTACATCCTGTTCATGGTAATAAACTCCGGGAACTCGGCTACGCATGGACCGCACCAGGTAGCCCACACATTAATAAGCCGTACTTTATCCGAGTTGTTGCTGATTAGGCTTTTAATACCTTCCACTCCAATCGTATCCAATGTCACAGGTTCTTTGCTCCAGTTGGCAGTGGCTCTGTCTATCCAGTTCTCTTTCTCTGCCCATTTGATGGAGCAGCCAAATACTTTGGTCGTGGTTACTGGTACCTCTTTGTTGTTCAGTAATGCCTCAATAGCATTGCGGGCATCCATGGTGTGTGGTGTTTTGGTGGGTTTCTCCACATCATCTATCCGGCCACTATAGCGCAACTTTCTGTCTTTATCAAAGATAAAGATATGTGGAGTGGCTATAGGTCCATACGCCCGCGATGTTACTTCTGTTTCACCATCATACAGGTAAGGAAAATTGAAGTGCTGCTCTTTAGCCCTGATCTTCATTTCTTCGTACGAGTCACTCAAATCGGTATAGCCCAGCTCATCAAGATTAATGGACCTAGGGTCGTTGGGGTTGATGGCCACTAGGGCTACCCCTTTAGCGGCATAGTCAGATGCCAGTTGCCTGATTCTTTCTTCATAAGCCTGTGCTGTAGGGCAATGATTGCAGGTAAACACAATGGCTAATATATTGGCATTCTTAAAGGAATTGAGCGTATAGGTTTTTCCATCTACCCCCGGCAATTTAAAGTCGGGTGCACTGGCGCCAATGGATAGCGTAGGGTGCGCAGAAGAATCAAAGGCAAAGCAAACCGCATGAGCGCAAAACAAAAAAGATAGAACAACAAGGCATCTTTTCATGGTAAGAACGTTTTTGAAAAAGTACAACAATTATCAGATGTAATATCGCATGAAGCAGCAATTGGGGTTTATGATGTAGTAATGATGTAGCAGAAAATGCCACAATGTTAATCATTGTAGTTGATCTGCATTAAGAAATCGAAAAGATTGATGTCTGTTGGGATCTGTAATTTCTTTCTCAATCTATAGCGGCTTATCTCTACGCCTCGAACAGAAATATTCTCCAGCTGTGCAATTTCTTTACTCGATAAGTTCATACGTAGGTAAGCGCATAGTTTTAGATCATGAGCACTTACATTAGGATATCTTTGCTTCAGCATCCTTAAAAAACCGCTGTGCACTGTATCAAAATGAATTGCAAATTGTTCCCAGTCTTTATCTAATTTATTCTCTTCTTTCAGTATTTGCAGGATCTTTTTAAAATCATCCGCCGGGCGGTCCGGCGTGTTTGTTTTTTTAATACGCACTAGTTCATCTTTCACGCTGGACAATAGCTCGCCTTTTTGCATCAGGTGCAAAGCGGTAGACGCCAGCTCTGAGTTTTTATACTCCAGTTCGGCTTCCAGCTTTTCATTCTTTAGCTTGATAATTTCTTTCTCCGACTTATCCATCTCCAACTGGTGGAGGTATTGCAGTTTTCGTTGCTCTTCTTCATGCCGCTGTTGTTGTTTAGCCAGCATTCTTTTCTGCATTCTGTAACCTGCATATATCATAGCAAGGAATAGTAGAAAATACACAAAGTAAGCCCATGTTGTTTCGTACCAGGGCGGCAGCACCACAAATGTATACTTACTTGCCACAGACTCGCCACTCAGGTTGCTCTTGGCTTTCACTTCAAAAGTATAGTTTCCAGCAGGCAGATTGGTATAATCTTTTTCTGCTTTTTTAGACCAGGAAGACCAGCCCTCATCAAAGCCTTTCAGGTAATAACTGTATTCAACACTATTTTGTCTTTCATAAGCAGGTGATGAAAACTCAAAGTGCATAGAGTTCCATTGATTTGCCAGTTGAGGAACGGCTTTGGAAGGCTGGAGCACTACATTATTTACATCAGCATAATAACCACCAAATAAGAGCGAATCGGTTCTTCCGAAAGCCTTTACCGCACTTAGCCTTACATCAGTTGGATAATAACTCTTTTTGTATTCTTCATAGTTAATATGGTAAAAGCCCTTTTCGGCGCCCACAAATATATTCAGGTCATCATAGGGATAAATAAACTCAAACCCCCTTACCATTTTTCCATTCAGTTCAGGGAAATAGAGCATTTTGGGCTTTTCCTCCGAAAAGTCAATCACTCCTAAGTTCTTATCTTCTATAAACCAGATATTTCCATTTGGGTCTTCCTTTAAATGGCGGATGTTTTTATTACTAAAGAACGATTTAAAGTATTCCGATGGCTCAAAGGCATCTTTCTTTACATTATATTCATATACACCTTTTTCAGTAGTAACTACAACACGGTTCTTTATTTTAAACAGGTGGTTGTTAAGGTGAGAAGGCAAACCGTTTTTATCTGTATATAACTTACTTAGTGGTTTTGATGGCTGCGAAATATCTACCTTAAACACACCGCGATATGGATGTGCCACCCAGATAATATGGTTATTGTCAATAGCCGTGAACTGTGCAAATTCATTAAAGTCGTGAAGATTCCCTTTTGATACAAACGTGTTGTTTTTATATTCCAACAAATTAAGTCCGTTTTCATTCCCCGCAATTACCAGTTGGGAAGGCTGTACCGCGCTAAAAGGTAAAAAGTTGAAGTAGGTGGGGCGTGTATCAATGGGAACTACTTTGTTATCCTCTATTTTATAAGCGCCGTCATGATGTGCCATCAGCATGTTGCTGTTCACTTCGTATAATCCCCAGGTCGAGCCCTTGGTGCCGGGCACCGATGCAAATTCACCATTTACATAGCTCAGATCTTTATTGTTGGTAAGCGGTACTTTATACAGTCCGTTAGACGTGCCTACATACAATTGGTTTTTATAAATCAATGAAGCATATCCCTCGCCTTCATTCAGCTTTTCAGGGTAGATATGTTTAATGGCATTGTTATAGGCAATAAAGTCAATCCCGTTATCGAGACCTATCCACAGGTTTTGTTTGTTATCAACAAACAGGCATAAAATATTATTGATCTGCAGCCCTTCTTTTCTCGAGATATTCTGAATGACTTCGCCTTTTTTATTAATGATATAAAAACCGGCAAGATTAGTTCCTATGGCAAGCCAGTCTTTAGTAACAGGCGTTGCGGTTAAAACGCGCTGATCAAAAAATGGGTCGGTACCGGCAAACCGGAACCTGGAAAGTTGATTGTTGGCAAGTATGTAGAAGCCGGTATTGATAGTAGTGATAAAGGTGCTGTCTTTGCCAAAAGAAAACATACTGCTGATGATAAATCTATCGGGCAAGCTGGTATCTTTCAATAAAGGCTCCCACAAGCCGTTTACAAACTGCAGTAAGCCATTCTGAGCATCCTGCGCAATCAACTGGTGATTGCTGACACCTAAAAACTCCCACTCCGATGATGCCGGGTAAACAGACACACTATGGTTATCCCACTGGTAAATTTTCCCTTTTGACCGGAAAAAGATATTATCATCATAAGCTACTGTATTCCAGACATCGTTACTGAAGAAATCTTTTTCAGGTAGAAATGTTTTAAGTGATTTAAAAACAAGCTTACCCGTTTTATCAGGTGCGAAATAGCCAAAGTCGTCCTGTCCGCCAACATATATACGGTTGTCTTTACCTATAACTAAAGACCGGATAATGGTTTTATTAGGTAGTGGATAGGTCTTCCAATACGTTCCGTCAAAGCTTAATAAGCCTTCCTGGTTGGCAAAGTACATAATGCCATTCTTGTCCTGCACAATGCCTCGGTTTTGTGTACCAGCATTATAAGCCTCCTTGGGATAATTAATGATGTCGGGAATACCGATGGTATTTTGACTGTAAGATGTTAGTACTGCAACACACAACAGCCACATGAGTAACCCTGCTTTCATGGTAGATATCATATAGGTAAACAATCGTAAAATATAGTTGTGTAAGAGATTAGCTTAAAGTAAGGCAGAGCAATGAAGCTTGCCATCCGCAAACTATACTATGGATAGCTGCTTCATTATACGTTAGCCCGCTTATCTGTCTTTAAAACATTTCCATTCCCAATCTTAGCCACAACAGAGCAATACCTGACTTATACTTAAGTTATACCTAAGTTATACTTAACATATACCTAAGTTATACCTATTCTCCTTGCTGTCTCTTCCCTGTTTCCTCCTTAGTAACTCCCTGTATACCCCTGGCATACGCTACTCTTACCTCATCATTGCGTCGGGCCTCTGCCCTAAGCAAAAGCAGCTTCTACGGTTGCCTGTTGTTGCTACATGCAAAAGCTTTAGGTGTTATGCCAACTCCATTTATGACACCCGAAGGAGTTTGTGGGCATTATATACACTTTGCTAAAGGTCACAAATCTTACAGCTTGCAGTAGCTTACCCGGTTCAATCTGGTGTTATCTGCTCTAAAGCTTTACTATCAATCAATCTCTCATACACACTTAAATTAACAGAAAAATTAAGATCCCGCAAAACTTAATACACTGTCAACTAACTCCTAAGTTGCGAATCAAATTCGGAGTTTGTCATGCCGACCATGCCTTTAGCATGGCAGGCTGCAGGAGGCATCTGTGGATAGTAGATAATCACTGTTTAGATATATTTTGATCTATAACATAGTTATTAAACCTATTTAGTTGACAGATACTTAATACTTTGTTACAAATAATGTACATAAATATGTACTATAAATAAATTTTCCAGTAGAAGCTACTCAAAATATTCCTACTGAAACATCAATACCTGCAATGAGCTACGTATCCACCTTTCCAATCTCTGCTAAGTATGCCTACGCTGTTCAAAGTGTAAGGCCAAAGGCAACCAACCTATTCATCAAACACCTGTCAAATAAGGAGTAGCACCATGTTAGCCCAACAGTGCCACCCAATAATAAAGCTGCACCTTAGGCAATGGGGCGGCGCTGGCCTGCACGGATGCGCGGAGCGATCAGGCTTGCTTGATTTTTTGGTTACCTTTTTTATCAAGAAAAAAGGTAAAGACAAGAACTATCTGTAAGAACTTGTACTTAAAACATCTGCTGTGTTCACAGCACCCAAATAGAATTGTTCTAAACTAAAACAAACTTACTTGACACTGTACTCATTATTAACAATCAACCCGACTTCGATAAAACAATACTGCACTTACCAATTACTACTCAGTCTCTTATTTTTAAAATGCAGAGTATGAACATACTCCGCCAATGCTTGACTGCTTGTTTATTTATTTTGAGTCGGACTCTTTATTAGTTATAACCAGGGTTTTGCTTCAGGTAAACAACACCCGTTGCATTTTCTGCATCAATCTGCACCTGCGGAATAGCAAAATACTCGTTGACCCCCTTTGTAAACACAGCTGTATTTTGGATGTAATAGAACGAATAGCGTGTTTTTTCCTTTTGTACGTAATTGTTTAATACCTCTGCCATGTAGCCGGTACCATTATCCCATCGCTGCAGGTCAAAAAAGCGATGCCCTTCCATTGCCAGCTCCAATCTCCGCTCAAAGCGCACCGCCATACGGGCATATTCCTGCCCTTTGGAAGCAAAAGCACCTGCCGGGTACGGCATAATGAAATAATTAGCAGCAGGCGTAGTTTGCGGCGAGTAGGTACCCGTAGTGGCACTATATTGAGCGTTGGCATATACCCAGCCGGTTTTGTCGGCAGCCCGGTTCCTTACCATGTTCACATATTCTTCCGCTTTATCAAGGCTACCCACTTCTATCTCACATTCGGCAGCCCAAAGCAGTACATCGGCATAACGGATGATGTTGTAATTGTTGGCAGTTATTTGCGTAGCGCCCCAAAACACTGTTTCAGTAGAAGAGTAAGTGCCTGCCTGACTTTTAGCATACACGTTTTTCTTTGGGTTAAAGCGTCCGTTGCTCGTTGGGTCACGTATCCATGCGGTTGTATGCACTCCCCAGTCTAAATACGGGATGCCGGGGCGTCCAATGTTCCAGTCTATACGTGGGTCAAGCGTACCGGCGTAGGCATTCGCAGTATCACTTACCAGGGTCCCATCATTAAAGCTGCCATCCAGCAGAGGCAATCCGTTTGCATCTGTTTTGTAAGCATTAGCTAAGTTCCACGAAGGATTATTGAAACCGCAGCAGCCGCCCGGCGCACCTGCCCCGTTTGGATAATTCAATACATCACCCATATTGCCATTACCACCATCATTAGCAGTAGCAGAGCCATCGTTTACAGACATCTGGCAGGCAAATACAGATTCCGGCCCATTCTTTTGTGTAGCATTAAAATTGCTTTCATAATTCACCAAAGCATACTTCACGCCTTGCGCAGTAACGCCACTGGCAATCACCTGGTCCAGCAGCATTTTTGCACTGTCATATTTATGTTGGAACATACAGGCTTTTGCCAGTAATGCCATAGCGGCCCACTTATTTACACGACCTGCATTGGGTTGTGTTTCGGGTAAATTATTTACGGCAAATTGCAAATCGGCATCTATATAAGGCCATATATCTGCATCATTAGGAACGGCGAGATTGTCATATATAAAGGAAATGGACTCGTCCACATAAGGGAATTTGTTGAATATCTTTTTACCATCAAAATGGTAGTAAGCCCTCAGGAAACGTGCCTCCCCGGCAATATTTGCAGTATCAGTAGCAGGGATATCTGTTGCAAGGCGCATGTTTCGCAATACATCGTTGGCTCGCTGTATACCGGTGTACAGGACCGTCCATTTTTGATTTACATAAGCTGTAACTCCCTGCGCCAGCGACCACGTTTCAACAGATGTTGCGTCTGGCTGATCGCTTGGTACCGATCCTTTGTACGAATCGTCTGCGGCAATACTGCCATACACCCAATTAGAGCCGGCGCTTCCATAAGCATTGCCGGCGCCGGGCAGGTTCTCACCATCCAGCAAGGCATAAGCACCAATCAGCAAGCGGTCTACGCCTGTCTTGTTAGCCACATTCGCAGGAAGTAAATATCCTTGCGGCTGTTTGTTAAGATCTTTATTACACGCAGAAATAACAATGGCAGCAAACACAACAAGGACTGCAACTGCGGTTATTATTTTATATTGGCTTTTTTTCATAAATACACTATTTAATTCAATTAGTGAATAGCAATGTTTAATCCTATATAGAATGTTTTCTGGTTGTTGGGGTAATTACTGCCATCAACACCAAAGAGCGTATTGGAACCACCTATTTCCGGGTCAAGTCCGCTATATTTAGTGATAGTAAAGAGATTGATAGCCTGCACATAGATCCTGAACCGGTCTATATGCAAACGCTGTAAGTTCTTCTCTGGAATAGTATACCCAAGTGTCAAACTCTTATTTTTAATAAAAGAGCCATCTTCCAACCGGAAAGAGTTTAGCACTGCCGCATTGCTGAAGTTCGATTGCCGCTCCAATATGGGTATAGTACTATTCGGGTCAGCTACATGTGCTGTTGGGTCCAGGATATTCGTAGGCGCTCCGGCATCATTGATAAGCGTTGCAGAGTGCAGGGCTACTCTTGTGCTCATGGCATTACCGAATGTTTGCGGAAAATCAGTAGAACCACGCACATTATTCAATATATCGTTACCTGAAGAGGCATAAAAGAAAGTAGCAAAATCAAAATTCTTATAGTTAATAGCAATATTAAGTCCGGCAGTAAATTTAGGATTGGGATCGCCAAAGAAAGTTCTGTCGTTAGCGTCTATTTTCCCATCTCCATTCACATCTTTGTATTTAAAGCGGCCTGGTGCTGCAAGCATCCTGTGTGGCCGATTTTGTAATATCTGCCTGGCTTTGAAACAGACCAATTACCTGGTAGCCGAAGAATGAGCCAACAGGCACTCCGGGTTGCAACCTCAAGAAGGTAGTATTGCCGCTATTAATATTTACATATTGCTCACCTGAAGGCAAACTCTGTACCTTGTTATTATACGAAGTAAAGGTGCCCGTAACATCAAACTGGAGATCTTTATGTATAGTGCCATGATAGGTAGCAGATGCATCAATCCCTTTGTTGGCTATATCACCGGCATTAACGTAAGGCAGGGCTGCACCACCACCGGTTCCTATTGCAAGTGGTAAGAATATCAGTCCGCTTATCTTTTTCTCGTACCATTCTACGGTCAAGTCCAGTTTGCTTTTAAATAAGCTTGCATCAAATCCTATATTGGTGATAATATCCTTTTCCCAGGAGGTATTTGTATTGCCGTACTGACTGGTATACAAGCCTGCTGCCGGTGCACTGCTGGTGCCGTTAATATCGTAATAAGACTTGTTGGCAGCCGAGCCAAACAAGGTATAGGAATTGGTTGGGTTGATATTGCTGAGGGACCCCAGTTTTCCCCAGCCACCGCGTATCTTTAAGTCACTTATCCAGGTAATACCCTTCATAATTGACTCCTGCGATATTCTCCACCCGGCAGTAAATGCAGGGAATATGCCATAACGCTCCTGGCTGGCAAACACCGAAGATCCATCCCGCCGTACGGTAGCACTAAACAGGTACTTGTCATTAAAGCTATAATCAAGTCGTCCGAAAAGAGAAAAAAGTGCAGACGAATAAGGCGTTTGTAAGCCATTGTTGCTTACGATGTTTGCATTGGTTTGCCCGGTGGCAGAGCCGAAATTAAGTGTCCACAGGTTAGGGTCAACAGTAAGATTGCTTGGGTCGGTAATATAATAGCCACCTCTCGAAGCCCCTGCAGCACGTCCATTGTATTCGATAAACTCGCTTCCCAGCAATACCGTGAGGTTGTGTTTCTGTGCAAAAATATTTGAATACCGCAATGTATTAGTCCATTCAGATGACTGTTCAACCATAGTTTTCCAGGTAGCTATTGGGGTTAGTTGCATTTTCTGCATTTTCATAAGCCGTATACACAAATCCATTCCGGTAAAAATTATCTACTTGTTCGCCAACAATTGTCCTGGCAGTTAAGTTGTTAAGGATATCTACTTCTCAAATACATTACCATTCATCTGCCAATCGTTGTCTTGATTGTATTTCTGCCGATCTAATACTGCCACTGGTTGCTGGGACTTCCATTCCCTGCCAGCCGGTGCCTGCAAAATTGCCCGTAATGTCATACACCGGAATAATAGGCGGGGCGGAATAAGCCATGGTGATAGGATTGGGCGTTTACGCCCGGTAGATTGAGATACCCGGGATTCTGCTTATAAAAAACATAGCATTCTCACCAACCCGCACATGGTTATTCAAAAGACTGAATATGGTATTAACCCTAACCGAATATCGCTTCAGCGACGTATTGATTAAGGTGCCTTGCTGATTGAAGTAATTAAAGGAAAAATAGTAAGATGACTTATCCTGCCACCACTTGCCAAATATTATGGCTCATAACAGGTGCCGGTTGAATATTTCATGGAACCAGTCAGTGCCTGCTTTATTCGCCTTCGTGATTTGGTTGGTGTACAGCGCATAGGTGGAAGAATCTGTTCCGGGTCGCCTTCCATAGCGCCGGGCGGGGTAATATAATCAGGTACTACCGGTTTAAAATCATTGCCATACTGCTTATCAGCAGGAACAAGTCCGTCGTTCAGATATTCCTGCCATAAAGCGTTGCCGTTTCTGTTGGGTTAGCCAGATCGAAAGCATGCGTTAGCGGTCGTCGCGTATCAAAGAAGGCATCGTAAGATAATCGTACTTTGCCCGATCTGCCCTCTCTGGTAGTAACAATAATAAGACCGTTGGAACCACGTACACCATACAGAGACGCCGCACCGGCACCTCTTTTAATACCTGTATAGATTGCACGTCGTTTATATTGAGGTCGTGAAGGCTGCCTGGTGTTCCGTCTATGATTACGAGCCGGGTCGGAACTGCGAATGGAAGTGATACCACGGATACGCACATTACTGGCGCCGCCGGGAGCACCGCTGTTAATAACAGTAACGCCTGCTGCCTGCCCCTGTAGCATAGCCTCGGTACTTCCCGAAGGCACTCTGTTTGGCATTAGCCATATTCACCACTGCAAATATAGCTGGTAACATCCTTTTTCACGCTGTGCGGTATAGCCCGTTACGACCACATCGTTCAATGTAGCGGTAGTAGAATGGAGAGAGATATATTTCATGGTGGTTTTACCGTTGTGTTTGCCAGCTCCAGTTGCTCATAGCCTACAT
>CAWFUV010000004.1:0-7837 GCA_963819045.1 uncultured Chitinophagaceae bacterium
CTAAGCAGTATTGAAAAATGATAATTGGTACTGATAATTGCATTGTAGAAGGATGTGAATGAATGAGCCCTGGCTTTTATGATATAGTTACCACCAAATACAAAACGGGATCTTCCTCTGAAGATCCCGCGACAACATTATTATTTTGCCAACATGCTATCCTAAACTGGCGTGATACACCAATAAAGCTCCTTATTAGAATCAGTTCAAAACTCTTGGAGTACTCGTTTACCGGCGCTTTCTGGGTTCGATCCTAAGCCATTGTCCTTCCACCTTGTAATAGTACCTGCCGGTAAGGTTATTAGCTAATTCATCCTTGGTAGCATCTCTGTTTACGCTGGTCGTACCATATCCGTTGTAATGTCCCGAATTAGCATAAAACATAAAGGAGCCTTCTTCTGCAGTGAGCCTTCATCAAATGCTATAGTACCTGTTGCTTTGGTGGCTGCCTGCATATACTGGGCTCCGCTGTGTAATAAAACGTTGCGTTGTTACCATCTGCAGTAAATGAAAAAACGGCGCCGCTTACAAATCCTGAGCCTACTGCTTTACCGGTATATACGTCAATCAGCTCGATCATATTTTGAAAGCCGTTTGCATAGGTGCCTGTTCCAAAACCACTGGGCGGTGGTGTAGCGGGAGTATTGAAGATGACAGGAGAATTATGCTCTTTTTTACAACTTGTGCCGGCAAACAATACTACAAGTAATAACGCTGCTAAAATGAAATTCCTTTTCATTGGGTTGATGTCTTTGGGTTTAGTGATTAATTATTTCAGAACAAACTTATAGCGGCAGCAAGGCTAAGGAAAGCAATAGATGTATGAAATGGGTATTCCGGCTTACGAATTGCTATTGCAATAACATGCACGATGATAAAGGAAACCTTACCAATCAAATAGCATCTGATATACATTCTGCTCCAACCTAAAAATACTTGGTTGACACACTACTAACGTATACCTGAGTTATACTTAACTTACTGTACTTACGCAGCCTTATGGATCATTTTAGTTTTAGAATGGAGGTATTGTTTAATCACTTTCATACCATACTTAATGGTTAAGAGGTTCAGTTGCTTCTTCAGAGCAAAGTGGTTGTGATCCTCTTTGATCTTTGTTTTCTCCAACAATAGAAAGGCTAGCGCCGCCAGATAGAAGTGCGATTGCTGTGAGGTGAGTGAAGGGGCCTGACATTTACCCAGTGAGCAGTTGCTTTTCATGGACTTATGATACTCCTCCACCTTCCACCTTCTTTTGTAGAGCTGGAGTATTTGTTCAGCACTCAGTTCAAGATCACTGGTGGCCAGGTACAAGGTGCTGCTACTGCCATCTGCGTTTTTGTAGACTTGCTTTACTACCAATACAGGGAAGTTCACTCCCTTAAAGTAAAGCATCACAGCACCTTTACCCGGCTTTAGTTCCTGCAACGGTCTGAATTTACCTTTTTGAGCATCTTTTTCATTGCGGGCTACTGCCCTATTACACCTCACCGACATGATGAAGTCCGTCTCACACTCCTCAACGATATAGTTCATGTTCTTTTTAGAGCTGTACCAGCTATCTGCCAGCACATAGTCCACCTGTTTACTGCGGGTCAGCCGCTGTACCATCTGGCGCATCAGTTCATTTTTATTGTGGATGCACTTCCAGCGGTACTGCTGTTGCTTCTCATTCCACAAGAGCTCTTTTTCGACCACCTGCAGGCTCAACGGTACACTGGCCTGGTCATCACTCCACAGGGCAGAAATAAAGTTGATGCCCTTCACACAGCGCCTTTTTGAGTCATCGTAGTGCCAGTTGACGATATTACTGAACTGCATGTGGGGCTTGGGCACCAGCGAGTCATCAATGCTTAAGGTCACTGTTCCTTTAATCCCTTTTTGCTTGATAAAGCGCTTGCCTTTGAGGTAAATGGTTTTGTCATTGACCGCTCCGCTGCAGAGCAACCGGGTAATCTGGTCATGGCTATACCTGCCTTCCAGTGCCACACTTAAGTCTGTGGCACTGATGTGCCCTTCTGTACTGAGCAGGTAATCTACATAGCTATTGCGTAGCCCCACTGTGCTCATACTTACCTCTCTTTTCTCTTTAATTACTCAAAGTTACTGCGTAAGTACAGTTAACTTACACTTAACTTACACCGGACATCCTCCCTATCTTCTCTATAGTAACTCCTCAGTAACTCCCTATCTGCCCCCTCCAATAGTTATATTATTCTTTGCATTAAGTTTTATATATTGTTCCGGCCGGTAAAACACCACCCAGCGAAAAATGAGCAAAGACTTGTTTGAGATCTTTCTAAATCACAGAAGATACCTGAATAAAGCAGGTGTCAAAATGGAATATATCAAAGGGGACAATTCACCCTATATTTTCATCGATAATCCTATCATCATTTCTGCCTTTGCAGGTTTTGTCAAGAATCAATATCGTACCTCCGAAATTTACTTTAGGGGAGAGGCTGGCAATCATAAACATGTGGTTCCTTCTTTATTCAGAAGTGCGGGAATGCCCCTGAATGATGATGCAGTTATTAAGCAAAGATTTAAAGCTTACACGGAACTAAAGAAAATTATACAACAACGTTTACAGGATAAAGTTTCCAGGTTCAAAAATGAAGATATTGACAATCTCTTTCAGCATTATGGTATTAAGTCTCCTGTGATAGACATGGTAGATAATATTTACATAGCCATTTGGTTCGCTATGGATTGCAATACCGAAGGATATGGTTATATAAGACTATTAAATACTACCAACAAAGAACTAAAGGTTTACGACCTGAGGCAAAGCCATTCCTCATTAAGCCTGCGATTGCATACACAACACGGATTGATTGCTAAAAAGAAGGTAAGAGCATGGAATGCTAATAATATATGTTACGATCAATACGAAGTAGCAAGGATCAAATTCCCTGTAAGCAAGGATATTGAAAGTGGAATGCTTTTCTCAAGAGAAAATATATACCCTGACGAGCAGCTTGACAATACCTTCAAAATACTGAAAAATGAGGTGTGGCTTGCTGGCGAGATTGATAGACTGATAGCTCAATACGGTTTGTCTAAGGGTGACTTGGGGGAAATAAAATAACACATGTACATACATAATCAGCAATGCACTGAATGTAACTCATTACGCTGTCCCCTAAATAAGTGTACCATAAGCATCTACTATCAAATAAATCAAGCTTTGCTAATAGAAGCTAATCAAAGAGTATATCTCCCCACTGGAAAACATAAATCCTCCAACCTGCAATAAGCTACGTATCCCCCTTTCCAATCTCAGCTAAGTATGCCTCCGCTGTTCAAAGTTTAATGCCAAAGGCAACCAACCTATTCATCAAATACCTGTCAAATAAGCAGTAGCACCATGTTAGCCCAACAGTGCCACCCAATAATAAAGTTGCATCTTGGGCAATGGGGCGGCGTTGGCCAGCACGAACTATTCTCACTGAGACCAATAAAAAATATTATTCACGAAGTAATGCGCGGAGCGATTATGCCGTGCTTGAACTTAGCAAAGCGATCTCATGAATACCATTGAATAATCATTATTCTATTCATAACTTTTTTGTTTCTTTTTCTTATCTTTCCAAGCAGAAAAAAGAAAGACAAGAACTTGCTGTCAGCAAGCACACCTACAACACCTTAGAAACATACAGCACATAAAAGAACTTACATTATCCCAAATTTATTAAGTTGACAACGTACTAAGAAATAGTACCTTCAAATTATAATAAAACATGCCAGTATGCCAATATACATGGATGTACATAATGTTCCGGGTGTTAAAGCAAAGGATGTGGCAGAGGCACATCACAAAGATTTATTCCATCAGGGAGAATATGGTTGTAAATGCATGACTTATTGGGTAGATGAGCAAAGAGAAAATATCTTTTGTTTAATAGAAGCCCCTGAAAAAGCAGCCGTTGAAAAATTGCATCGTAAGGCGCATGGTCTTATTCCAAATAAAATTATAGAGGTCAACAAAACACTGGTAGAATCTTTTTTAGGGAGGATATACGATCCTGAAGAAGCAACCACCGCAGACAATGGATTGAAGGTCTTCAGCGATTCATCATTCCGTGTTTTATTGGTTACAACAACTACCGACCCTGTTTTACTGCAGCATAAAATGGGTATTGAAAAGGTAAATGCATCGCTCAGCGATCATAACACTATTATCAGAAGAAATATTGTCCATCATGGTGGCAGGGAAGCAGAACACGAAAGAGATGGCTTTGTTGTTTCATTTACTTCGGCATCTAAAGCTGTTGCATGTGCTTTGGCTATTCAAAAAGAAATACAGCCTGCTGCTGATATTGGTTTCAAAATAAGTATCAATGCCGGTGATCCTGTTGAAAACAGCACTAACATATTCGGCGATACCATCCGTCTTGCAACCAACCTGTGTTTGATAGCTAATAATGGTAAAATATTCCTTGCTTCTGTCGTAAAAGATATTGTATCTAAAGACTTGCTGCAAAGTGATACAACACACTTCTTTAGCTTATCTCCCCACAATGAAAGCCTGCTCCTGTTGTTGTTTAATAAACTGGAAGAAAACTGGCAGGATGCAGATTTTGATATAGCGTACTGTTATGCAGTAGCAATGAGTACTTCGCAGTTGTACAGGAAAACTATTTCACTTACAGGCTTGTCACCTAATGCACTGCTTAAACAATACCGGCTGGAAAAAGCGAAAGAACTAATGAAAAAACAACACTACTCCATTGCACAAATAACATTTGAGACAGGCTTTACCAGCGCTTCTTATTTCACCAAATGCTTTAAAAAGGAGTACGGTTTACTACCCATGGCATATCTTGACCTGCTTCATTAATTATAGCATTTTTAATTATACTATTTCCAATGGTAACCCGAAGGGGCATGTGGGCAAAATATGCTCTGCTCGAAGCTCACAGCTGCAGCCTTCTCTTGTTCCATAACTTTAATTATTTATGTTCGATAGGTGTTGATTTTCAGAATCGATTTAAGGGGGGCTCCCTACAGTAATATAGTAATTCAAATCAGTTCTATTCTATGTGTCATACCTATGTACCTATGTTCCTATGTGGTGAATAAAGCTTGCATCTTAACTCTCTCTTCCCATGATTTGATTTTACTACTTATTGAACGATTTGTGCTATATCATTTGCTATTTATTGAATGAATTGTTACATGCTCTGTCAGTATTGTTACAGTAGCTTTGGTGTAATAATTAACCAAAAAAACAAATGCCATGAAAACTTATTTGATTGAAAGAAATATTCCTGATGCTAATAAATTGACTCCTGACCAGCTAAAAGCCATTTCTAGAAAATCAAACAATGTACTAAACTGTCTGGGACCGAATATTGAGTGGGTGCAGAGTTATGTAACTGCTGATAAATTCTTTTGCGTGTACAAAGCAAAGAATGAAGAATTGATAAAAGAACATGCGGCAATGGGTGGCTTTCCTGCTAATGTTATCACGGAAATTGCTGTGGGAATAAGTCCTGCTACAGCAGAAAACTAACAATGATTATTTATTCTTTCGTAACAATCCTCTCTCGGTGAGCCTGTAGGTTCACCGGGTTTTTGTTGCCTTATGATACTATTCCAATACTTCAGGTGCCAGCCTGTATGATTAAGAGTAGTAAAGCCCTGCTTCCTCCATACCTGCTCCATACTAAAGCCATAGCAAAGTCATGGCAAAGCCATGGATAGTTCATGGAAAGCCATGCTAAAGTCCTATCTCCCTCCCTATTTGATCCTCCTCTAACTTAACAAACCTCAGGCTTTAAACTACTCTTTAACTCCTAAACCTGTGAACTCCCCACTGTCATCTGCCATCTGCCAATGGCATGCGATGGCATTTAATCATGGGCTTTTAAAGGTCCTTCAATTACTTCAGGTTTCTGAACCAGAAGTTCTGACATATTTGTTTTTACAAAGTCTGCTGCCAGAAGTATAGATTCATCTGCACCGGCTTTATCCTGGAATACACTTAAAGATGCTCCTTCTCCTGACCCGGTATCCAGCCAATAATAGCGTACAAACCCATTTGCTTTTTTTATAAGGGGAACAAATCCTTCCTTAATCAACTGGTCAATCTTTTCTCCATCTTCTGGTTTGAAGTGGTAGTGACGAATAACTGCATACATGGTAAGCTCCTTTTTTAATAGTGAATATTATTTTAATTAAATCTAAACATAATCAGCCACTTAGAAGAACTTTTCGCTTTTACTGTCGAACATCCCACTTTTAATCCTCTATCCTGGTTCATGCCACCACTGGTTATTCTGGGTTGGCAAACCCATAGCTGTTTACATAAGCGCAGCTTAGCAAGCTCTTAGTTGTGATATACGGACAGCCTTCAGCTTTTCATCTTTGTTCACCAGGAATGCAAATAATACTTTTTGGCAAAGACTAAAGATAACAGGGAAATACTCTATTTTGATTGTTCTAAGATTAACTGAATTAATAATATCCCACATCTAATCATTCATTTTATACAATGCAAGCCCAGCCTTTTTACCACCATTAGCCCTTTCAGCTACAATGAACGTTTGCAAAGAAGGAATAAGCAAAGAAGTTCTTGCACCGGAACGGCTGGATATATCAGCAATCATCTTGTAACTGGTAGTATCCTCTCTTTCAAAAATATTGATATACCCATCACCACCGCTTGCTATTATTACTTGCTTATCTGCGTCATAAAAGATATCATCCACATCACCAACGAGTTCGTTAGTGCTTACCTGTTTGCCGGTCTTGCTATTGTAACTTACCAATAATGCAGGATGCCGGAATCCAACAAAAACAAGATCATTAGCTGTATCAAGTGTCATAGGGAAATTGGCACTGTACTTACTTATTTTCCAGGTATCTGTAAGTGTAAAACTCTTTAAGTCAATAACGGCTATGCTGTGGTTATCCGGGAGGTTTACATACAGCCTGTTATTCTTCTTATCCAATTGAAAACTTTCAGGATGTGCGGGCAGTTTTATATCTCCTGTTTGTTTATGAGTTAGGGGGTCTATCATTGCTATTCCTCCATCTCCGTAGCCTACATACATTTTCTTTGCTGCTTCATCATACCTGATGTTATCTGCATCACCTGCTAAATGGATAATGGCAACCTGCTGAAAGCTGGCAGCATTAAAGAAAACACAATCACCGTTCCCTCCGCTTGCTACAGCAATTTCATTTATTCCCGGTATATAAGCTATACCCTGTGGCTCTTCTATGCCTTTTATGCTTCTTATGAGCGTGCCTTTAGTGAGGTCTGTTACTTCTACCGTGTTATTACCTAAAGCTGCCACATAGATAACCTTATCTTCCAGGTTAATTGCCATGTGGTCAATCCTGCCACTTACTTCAGGCATTTCAATTGTCTTATCCAATTTCAAATGTTCCGTTCCAAAGGGCTTTTGCTGACCATTGCAGCTTATACAAATACAGCAGCACGAAAGAAGGAGTATTATGAATCTCATAGCATGTGGATAACGTTTGTTATTTTGGGTAATAGTTAGATAATTTGGAGGATTTCGTCATTGTAAACGCAGTGAAGCAATCTGTGGATTGTAATAATGTTATTATAATTCAGTAGTGATTGGTAGTGCACCTAAATAAGCTGTTTATAGTGATTTAATGCTATCCACAGATTGCTTCACTTCGTTCGCAATGACGCCTTTTGCCTTAATTTCAAATATTAAATATATTATCGACCTGATTCTTTGAATTTAGTTTTAACTAAGGCAATCCACAGATTCCGGATAGCGCCTGTGGTGCCACAGGCGCTATCCGGAATGATGGGCACTTGTTATAAAACAGTTATTGCTCCGTATCGGAA
>CAWFUV010000005.1:0-16620 GCA_963819045.1 uncultured Chitinophagaceae bacterium
TTAATATCTACCGCCTCAATATCTTCCAGTGAATTAGTAGCTAAGCTTACCCCCTGGTACAAGGCATTCCACATATCACTGGTATAGCCATCTTGTGTTGTCCAGGTATGGTAATGCAGCCGTTGATATATTCCACCATCAAACCAGTCGCCATCCCTGTTCGGGGTCATTAATTCATCCGTTGGTAACTCCTGTGCATAAAACAAACCGTTACCTTGTATAGACCAATATCCGTGCTCGAATGAGCGCAAAAAATCGCGTATTACATCATCTTTGGTTTGAAGAAAATTGGCGGACGTGATACGGTCGTATAAAGTTTCATCCAACTTGGTACAGCCATTAAACATAAAAACAAAGATGCTGCAGACCAATATAACGCTTATATATTTATGAATACGTTTCATTGCTTTAAGATTAATAATTAAAAATTAAGTTGTAGTCCTACGAGAAGCTGCATTGTTGAAGGATAATAGTTCCTCGTACCCGCTCCGTTATCAGTATTAATACCAGGCGTTAATCCGTTTACACTTACAGATTCCGGATCACCTGTTGTCCATTTGGTAAAAGTGTACAGGTTTCTTCCGGTAAAATACAATCTGCCGGAATTCATGAATTTAACAGGCGATTTGAAGTTATAACCGAATGTAACGTTGTCAATCTTTACAAAATCACCTTTCTCCAAAAAGTAATCAGACATGCTTGAATAGGTTTCAGGGTTGGTAAGTGCAGCATATTTACCATTACCATAAGCCGATGTCAATACATTGGCACCGCCTTGTGTAACCGGCGTTCCTATATAAAAAGCAAGTGTGTTAAACAGATCATATCCAAAAGCGCCTCTCAAATAAACAGTAAGGTCGAAGTTTTTATAAGTAAATGTATTACCTAAGCTGGCAGTGAATTTTGGCAAACCATTTCCTACAAACTGCTTATCATCTGCAGTGGCTTGGTTTCCGGGGATGATCTTACCTTCTTTATTATATACCAATAATCTTCCTGTTGCATCAATACCCGCTGAGCGTAGCATGTAGAAGCTGCCAATTCGCTGTCCTTCCTGTAGCCGTTGTGCAGTACCGGGTGAGCCTGGTGAGGGCATACCAACTAAATCTGAATATGGTTGCCCCTGGTAAGTATTGTTTGAAAATGAAACAAACTTATTGTTGTTGGTAGCACCGGCAAATGAAACACTATAGGTAAAGTTCTTGTGGCTAATAATACTGCCGTTCAACTGGATTTCAAAGCCTGAATTTTTCATAGTCCCTACATTAGCAAAAGTGGTGGTTTGTACATTCGGTGGAACCGGAACATTGTAAGAACCTAATAAATCCTTGTTAGTACGCACATAGTAGTTCAGACTACCAGATAGTTTGTTATTCAATAGATCAAAATCTAATCCTGCATTAAAGTTTTGCGCTTTCTCCCATCTTAAATCATAATTGGTATTCTGACTGGGTCCCCAAACTTGATACGAAGAACCATTATATGTGAAGTAGCCAAAGCCCTGGTAAGTATCTAATGAAAGATAGCTGTTGAAATCCTGGTTGCCGGTTTCTCCATAGTCGGCGCGCAGCTTCAGGTCATTGAGCCAGGAGAGGCGTGGAAAAAACTTTTCTTGCGTAATTCTCCAGCCAATGGATGCTGCAGGAAAATAGCCCCATTTATTCTCAAAGCCGAATTTAGAAGAACCTTCACGGCGAAGGCTTGCAGACAAGTAGTATTTCTTTGCAAAGTCATAATTCAAACGTCCAAAGAAAGCAATAAGCTTGGAATCGTTTTTATAAGAACCTACGCTTCTGAAAGTAAAATCACCCGTGGAACCATTTGTTGGAAGTGGAAGATTATAAACACCTGTTCCTAAGTTGTTGTATGTTAATACATCCGACGGAAAATTCTGGTTGCCTGCACTCAGCCCGGAATTGTTGAAATAATAGTAAGAATATCCACCCAGCAACTTAAAGGAATGCTGATTAATATCCAATGAATAGTTGCCTATCCATTCAAAACTCTTTTGGTCACTTTTCCTTTCTGCTCTGGAGGCAGAATTTCTACCGGCGTTTCCATTGATTGCGCCTGTGTTATAGGAAGGCGTAAAACCAAAATCAAAGAAGTCTTGTGTCTGCTCACCCAATGTTGCCTGCGTATATAAGTTCTTCAGTATATTCAATCTGAAAGAAGCACTCCAGTCCAGGTACTTGCCCTCTGTTCCACTTAATACTGTTTTCAATTCTTCTACTGCGTTATAAGCACCGGATAAGCCGGTATTAATATAATTATACTTAGTAGGATTTGCAGTATCCATCACCGGGAGGGTAGGGTTTAGCGTAAGGCTTTGATTGAAAGCATTATAACTTGAATTATTCGATTTTAGGTACCTCGGAGCAATAGTAACTGCTACAGTATAAAGATTATTAACTGAAGTATGATTAAGGTTAAGGCGTGCACCATACTCTTCCTTTGTAGAACGCAGGTCAAGACCATTGGCATTGCGATAATCGAAAGAAACAATGTAATTGTCTTTTGCACTGCCACCAGAGAATTGTAACGTCTGTTTATGTTGAAAAGCATAATCCCTGGTTATAGCATCAAACCAATTAGTATTGCCCCCAAAATCAGTTCCTCTGTTGTGTTCTAAAAACTGGTCACGGGAAAGTACATTTATCTTATTATTAGGTATATCAAAAGTTGCATACCCATTATATACGGCCTGCGGTTGATTAGTACCTTTTTTAGTAGTAATGATAATAACACCATTGCTGCCGCGGGTACCGTAAATAGCTGATGCTGCACCCCCTTTTAATACATCAATTGATTCAATATCAACTGGATTAAGATTATCAATGTTTCCGCCGGATATGCCATTGATTACATATAAAGGTCCCAGACCAGCACTGCGCGATGAAACGCCGCGAAGCTGTATACTAGGGCTTGCATTAGGATCGGCCGGTGCTGTATTTACAACACTCAGTCCCGCCACTTTACCCTGGATAGAATTAAGCGCATTATTTCCTCCGAAAGAAAGCAAATCTTTAGATGAAAGGTGCGTTACTGCACTGGATACTTCTCTTTTTTCTAAGGTGCCATAACCAACCGAAACCACAGTTACGGCAGCTAAAGCTTCGCTGTTTGCTTTTAGAGAAACGGTAATAGGTCCATTACCAATTGGAACATCCTGCGGGTCATACCCAACGGAACTAATAGTTAATGTAGTAGCGCTGGCAGGTACGGTTAAGGAAAATGTACCATTTGCGGCCGTCTGTGTTCCTGTTCTGGTGTTCTTCACTAAAACAGATGCATGGGCAACCGGTGCACCGGTTGAATCGGTTACTGTACCAGCAACCCGCTTGTCTTGCGAATACGCTGCTCCTGAAATAAGGAACAAAAACAGGAACAAAATACCGTAAAGTACTCTTTTAATTTTCATAGCGTTAAACTTTGGAGATATATGTGTTGTTGTGTAGTGAACTTGGAGATACATCAATAACATTGGATAAGTGGTAACAAGCAATTAAACCGTAAATGAAAATCTTTTTAGAGATGCAGATAAATTTTTTTAGGCTAAAGCGGCTCTTTTTTCAGTGATTGCTATATTTTATACTCATTATGAGTACTTAACTAAGCTCCATAGTAAAGAATAATATTACTGCACCCTTTGACAGAGCTTACTATTTTGTATACAGTGCAATCAATGATGAGTTCGCATAAGGTAAATGGCATTCGTAAGAATGAATGTGTCCGTTTCAATGTGTTCTCGAATTGTATCAACTTTTGCAAATTGAGATTTGAAGTAAAGATTTAAGCAAAGATAAGCTACTGAAAAGAAAGATATTAGGCTCGGTAAACAAAATAATATAGAGTATTACAACGATATAGAAAGTGTATATACTGCTAAGGACGGATAAATATCAGGCAGGGTTTTTAAATTTATCTTTTTATAAAGCAGCCCAATTTCAGCATAAAACACCCATATGTCAAAACTTATCTTATTGAGCATAGTCATTTTATTTACAGCTACTGCATCCGTTGCACAATCAATTACCCTTATAAATAAGACTGCCAGTGATAAAAACAGCAGGATACTCTATATAGGTTTATATAACCGTTTAGAGGTAAGAGATGAAACCTTTAAAGGCATAGAGCCAAACGATTGGGTAGTGCTGGAACAAAACAAACTTACTATAAGACCAGGTAAGCCCGGAAAGATGACTATTACATTTCTAACTACTCAGGGCAAAGTGCCGGTTACATTTAACGTTAAGTCTGTTTCGGATGCTAGCATAACTGTTGACGGACAAACTACTAAAGTAGTAAATAAAGATTCCCTGCTTCGCGAAGCACATATCTGCCTCAATCCGGCCGACAATAAGGATACTTTATTTGATCCTTATAAGGTTGTTTCTTTCACAGCACAATTAAATGGAAAAACCTTTGAAATCATAGGGAAGGATTTTTCATATGATTTACTGGATGCTATCAGCAAAGCGCAGAAAGGAGATGTACTTACTATAAGCGCTGTAAAAGGCTTTAATGAAGCACTTAGTATGCCTGTGAAATTTAACAGGAATTACTCCTTTGAGTTGGAATAACAATGTTAATAGCCCAATTTGTGAGTTCTGCTCGCTCTTAAAGTTTCAGCTTCAATTTTAAAATTAGTGTTCTTCCATTTTCTAAATTTTTTTCTTTACTCTATAATTTATCAAAAGCCTCATCCTATGTAAAAGTCCGGTTTGACGCTGGAAAAGTCCACCCCTTAGATTTAAACCAAATCTACGCTCAAACAACCAGGTACTACTTACCTCAACATTGTACCTTCTTACTCCCATTCTCCCCCTTGGATACCCCTAAGTTATACTTAACTTATACCTAACTTATACCTATGTTATACCTAACTTATACCTATGATCCTTGTACTATCCTTCTTGGTTCCTTTTAATGTACGCTCCATATCCTGCCTGTCAGCTTCATAGATATCCCCTGCTTCAGGTCACTATCAAATAATGCATCAAACAATTTTAATAAATGTTTTTGCAGGCAATCTGAAACCTTTATTTTTGCCCTCCTTGCAACAGGGGAATTAGCTCAGCTGGCTAGAGCGCTTGCATGGCATGCAAGAGGTCACCGGTTCGACTCCGGTATTCTCCACCACTTTAAGTCTCGCACATGCGAGACTTTTTTTATGATAAATACTTACTAATTCCGGCCGGAATTAGTTTGGTTTTACTCTTAGCATCAAGTTAGATAGTAATAAATCACGTATACAGTTTAATGCTACATTACTGTATAAACAGCATGGCAGAAGTGCAGGAAGCCTTGCTTTATTTAGCTACTATCATGCTTTTACTATCTATCAATTTATTATCTACGTACAAAATATACTGGTAGGTACCTGCTGCTAGTGCAGATACATTAACTTGTACATTTCCTGCGTTAGTAGAAAGGTTTATTTCCTTCAATGCTTTACCTGACTTATCAGTAAGGACCACTTTTGCCGATGCAAACTGCTGAGGTATCCTGTAGCTGATAGTAGTACTGCTACTCACCGGGTTTGGAATGTTTTGCAAAAGAGCACCGGAGGAAATGGATGATTGCTGTCTGATGTTTGTAGTAGATAGATTCCCTTTTATCATTGCTTTTAATTCATCAATTTGCTTTTGCTGGTCTGTAAGTTTGGCATTCAGGTCTGTAATCTTCGCATCCTTTTCATCATTCTTTTTTGAAAGTTCCTGAACTGCTTTTACCAGCGGCACCACAAACTCTGCATAGCTTAATCCATAGACATCTTTATTACCGGCAGGTTTATGTACCCCGCTAAAGTCATAGTTCACTTGCTTTGCTGCTTCTTCCACCTCCTGGGCAATAAACCCGCTGTATTTAATAGCTTCTTTAGCTTTAATACCTTCTTCTTCTTTAGCTTTTGCAGCGGCAGTTGCCTGCTCATCCACTTTTGGTGCCCCTTCTTTCTGAACCGTGTTGCTTTCTGGCTTGATATAGCTATTTAACTTATGAATATTGTAGTGGTAGGTGACTGGACGAAGCTTGTTGATGAACTCCAGTCCTGGTACTTCTTGTTTAATATCAGATTTGAACCTGCCGTCAGAAGTAGTTGTAAATGTACCGGTTGAAGTTACCGCTGTGACAGAGGTGTTACCCAATTTAACAGTATTAGAAGCTATAGTTATGGCTCCGTAGCCTACCGCAGTGATATTATCCAGCCCGGAAACGCTACTTGTATTAGCTCCCAGAAAAGTAGCATTGGTGTAATTGGCGGATGCATAGCCTGCTGCATTTCCCACACCTGTATTATTGTCTGTGGTACTGCTGGGAAGGGCATTGTAGCCTAAGGCAGTATTGCCTGTACCAGAGGTATTGTTGGGTAAGGAAGCTGAGCCTATAGCCGTGTTGTAATTTCCGGTTGTATTACCACGGAGGGATTGGTAGCCTTGTGCCGTATTACTGTTCCCTTCAGTATTGTTGAACAACGCCTGAACACCTTCAGCAGTGTTAAGTCCACCGGTACTATTGAAGACTAAAGATGCCTCACCTATAGCAGTGTTGTTCGCGCCTGTTGTATTACTGATCAAAGAAGATTCTCCTACAGCGCTGTTGTTACTTCCTGTAGTGTTCGTGCTTAATGAATTACTGCCAACAGCCGTGTTGGTGCCACCTTCTGTATTGCTTGCCAATGCATTGTATCCCTGTGCCGTGTTGAAACTTCCTGTGGTGTTCTGGTGTAAGGATTGACCACCTTGAGCCGTGTTGGCAATGCCCGAAGTATTGTTGTACAACGATTGCTCACCCTGTGCGGTGTTCTCATTCCCGGTTGTATTGCTAAACAATGCATTATAACCTTGAGCAGTGTTGTTTATTCCTTCGGTGTTGCTGAATAAAGCTACCACTTCCTGTCGCGGTATTTAGAGAGCCGGATGTATTGCTATTCAGTGCGTTCGCTCCTAAAGCGGTGTTATTGTTGCCAGTGGTATTGTTGTACATAGCGGTAATTCCTATCGCAATGTTGCTTATGCCGGTAGTATTGTTGTACAATGAATAAGCGCCCTGAGCAGTGTTGCTGTTTCCGCTTGTGTTAGAGAACAAAGCACTATAACCAGTAGCGGTATTATAAATTCCGGTCATATTGTTGTGCAACGATTGAGAGCCTTGTGCCGTATTGCTGCTGCCCGTGGTATTGCTGAATAATGATTGGTAGCCCTGAGCGGTGTTGGTGTTGCCTGTAGTATTGGTATATAAAGCTTGAAATCCAAAGGCCGCGTTGGAATAGCTGGTGTTATTGATCCCTGCATTTCTACCGGCAAAGGTATTATCTCCAAAGCCATTCAAAAACCGCTGTCCGCCTAAATACACACTGCCATTCATGTAGAAGTCCTTCCACCCGGCACTACTGCTGCCCAGGTTTCTGCTGTTGTCAGCATTAGGTACCAGGTCCTGGTTGATGGAAGTGGTGGTAAGATTGGAAAGCGCAGTATTGGCAAAGCCTGATCCACCACCGCCGGAGTTAAGTGATTTCCAGCCCCCTTCATAATAGTAAATCCCTCTGGTCCCATCCGTTTGGTACACCAGTAAGCCTTGTGCCGGGCTATGAATAGCATTGCGTTGTGCAGCAGTCATTCTGGGAATGAGCACGCCCTTACTGGTAGATGCTACTGCAAAAAGAGCCGTAGAGCTGGTGGAAGTGCTGCCTATTACTACATTACCATCGCTACCAATTTGCATCCGTTGTTTATTTGCTGTGTACATGCGCAAGGGCTGTGAATTGAGCGTGCCCAAAACAGAAGTGGAAGTGGCATCGGAATTACCTTTAAGTTTCCAATCCTGGGCGGAAGACAGCGCGTAAACCAAGAGAAACAAGGTCGTGGCAAGCAAATGTTTGTTCATAATTGTATTTTTAAGTGAGAGAAAATACATGGAAGTGATTCAAGATTGAAGGAGTGTGAAAAGCTTCCTACTTAATGTACTGCTTAGATAAGCATGAGCTATTGTCCTTTCGTTAGTAAAGAGGTGCCGGCAATTTCTTAATACGGGGCTCTGTTTAAAAGCTAAACATATATAAGACCTCAGCCTTTAAAGAAAATATCCATTGCTATGAAATCAAGGCTAATACAAAAGGTCCGAATAGTATCGGCTATAAAAAATCCAGGTTCTGACTGTTTCGGTAAGCTAGCTATGATCAGGTCCGTTAGTTAAGATTCTTACAGTTATTGGCTTTGAATGTATAATTACTGGCTAAAAGAATATCGCAATCAGAATTCTAATATAGGATAAACAATGAGAAGTGAAGAAATATATTTTTTATGTATTCTACAAGTATTGGAATAAGAGTGGTAGTACAACACCCTATAGGCAGCATGCACTGGTTAGGTACTGTTGCAACAATCTTAATTCAGGGGTAAAGATATGTGTAAAAGGGAAACCGAAAATGGGCATTAGCTACTACACTTATTCAAAAGAGAATGTAAGTTTTGCACTTATTCCATTATTTACAGGATCATCTGAATTATAGCCCGGATCTACGTATTTACAATTGGCATGACTGTTCAGTTTTATAAAGTACTTACATGCATCTGTAAGCATAGCTGTATTGTATTCAGTGACTATAATATCACCTTCATTCTCAAAAAATACATTTACCGTATATTGATTATTACTCCTGTCGTCTTCGTCCTGACTAAATAAATATCCCTTATAGCCTTTAAAAAGGGTGCGGTTGATGTTTGCCACCTTCGCAATCTTAACACTGTTTAAGTTTTTCTCAGTTGTTTTGAATTTAAGGATACGCATAGCTGGTTATCTATGCTTACAAACTTAAGGATTTAACAACTTAGGATCATGTTTTAAGTCATAAAAAGCCAGCATTTATGATTTTCCAAAGGAGTTCCGGTAGTTTATACCGTTTTTTAAGCGGAAAGCTAACTTTCCTAAAGGCTCATGGCTGCTTAATATATTTTCTTATTTGCTTTAATTACTATTCATTTGCACCCTTAATATAATTTCCTATTTGGAATTTATTTAGTTTTGGTTGCGGCCCCTGTTTCAACAGGGGCTTATTTTTATGCGTTAAGTAATAATTCATACCTCTGTAGCTATTGGCATGTATTAAAATGAACAAGCCCTTAGTTATAATATCTTTTTAACTAAGGCTATCCTCTTTTAGCTTGTTTCTGATTCTTCCTGATTAAAGACTGTACTTTCTTTATGCTATTTGAGAATGAATGGGAAAAGAGGGTTGAATACTTTCTAAATCACCCATTGAATTAAAATAATCTTTTAAAATAAAAAGAGCAGTTCGCTTCTCGTCTTCGTTGCAAAGATGCAGCGGAGTTCTATGGTCTCCTGTATAAGTAATAATCAGCTTTTTACCATCGCGTGAAACATCAAAAGG
Source organism: uncultured Chitinophagaceae bacterium (assembly GCA_963819045.1). Taxonomy (GTDB): domain Bacteria; phylum Bacteroidota; class Bacteroidia; order Chitinophagales; family Chitinophagaceae; genus Ilyomonas. The sequence continues at coordinate 9,392 of CAWFUV010000005.1, forward strand.
GTGAGAATTGGTTTCTGAAGTTATCGCTTTATACAGTGCAAGTGATTTTTCTGCTGATGTAATGATACCCTTTGATTGCAGCCATTCCATATAAGTCTTATGGCACTGATGCTGCGATCTGATGCGCTTAATGGCCATTTTCATTTCTACGGGAGTATTGCTTTCATTTGACAGCCAATCCAGGTACAACTGATGGTCTTTATCATCCAGGTCCACTACCCTATCTCTATACTTTCCGAACTTATAAATAATCTGCCCCTTTTTATTTCTGCAAAACTTTCCACCGAAATCTATGATATAATCACTGTCACACGAGTACTTATAAAGGAAGTTTACATTGGGTTCCAGGTCATTATAATGCAGAAGCTGGTGTTTTAGCACTTTCATGGTAGCCTCCACGTCTGCCTGAGCAGAGTGGGCTTTGGTAAGCTCTTCATTACAATAATATCTAACCGCTGCTGATAAGTCACGGGGCTCTTTCTTAGTATAAACAGATAATACGTCTATTACTTTGGTCTCTGTTAAGAGAATAGGATACATTTTACAGCGATGAAACTCTTCCATCAGCAAAGGAATATCAAAGCGGCGGATATTATAACCTGCCAGATCACAGTTCCTGAAAAAGTCATAGACACTGTCTGCAATATCACAAAATGGAGGCTTATCACCTACCATCTCATTAGTAATGCCGTGTACTTCAATTGCAGCCTCCGGTATATCCATGCAAGGATTGATAAGATAGTACAAGGACAGCTGGCTGCCATCAGGATTAAGTTTGATTGCTGAAAGCTCAACAATGCGGTCTTTCCGGCAGTCTAACCCGGTCGTTTCAAGATCAAAGAATATGAGCGGCCTTTCTAAATGTAGAAAAGTATTTGTGTTATTTACAGGTTGCTTTAGTTGGCTCATCATACTACTAAAGTAGAGAAGTGCTGCTTATTGGCAAAGCTGCCTGAGTACAATGTGCATTAATTGTGCATTGCCTAGTGTGCAGGGGAATGTACTATGTCTTAATATAAAGCGGAAAGCATACGAATGTTGTATTACGAAGTGGAATGAAGATGAAATCAGAGAAGCACCCATTCACTAAAGGGGAGTAAAACAGGCGGGTGTATGGGATAGATAAGGAGTAATACTAAGTACGATTTTAGATGTACGATGTACGGCCCTGCCTAACAGTTATAAAGGTTTAGGTGTATATAGGACGTTATTACGGAGTTGCCAAGGAGCTACTAAGGAGGAAATAGGGAGGAGAATCGGTATAAGTTAGGTATAACTTAAGTATAAGTTAAGTATAAGTTAGGTATAACTCTTAATGTTTCAGAATTGGGAAAGAAGTTTTTGAGGGTAGAAGGGGGATGCCCAAGTAAAAAACATTAGCGGCAGTAGCCGTTAATAGTTAATACCAGTTCCAAACATATTTACTGATCTAAGCGACAAGGCACAACGTGCAAGCACAGGTAATGTTTAGACATTGTGCAAAGGGTATAATGCCCGCAGGTAACAGACTCTTTAGGAGCTTCTTCGGGCTACCTGATTGAAAATTGTATAAAGCTTAAATTACTGCTCAAAAGAAAACTGCTGGCAATAGATTTGATTGTATGTAATATAAATACGTCAGAAAGTTGATACTTTAATAATTACTTTCAAGAGACAGGCGGCATCCCCCACAAATAACCGCCTGAACTCTGAAAGGCTTTCAGGGTTTAATCTGAAAAAGCTAGGTTTTGAATAAAGGGTTTCACTAATATTGTTTTGCCTGGGTTTAGAGTTACATATTATTGACTAATCTAATGCCAATACTTAGTTATATTGAAAATGAATCACTTAGGCAAAAAAGGTAACCGGACTTTAGTTTCATAATTGGAAAACAGGTACAAGAAAGGGAATAGCAAGAGTAAACGTTAGTTTTTGTTAAATGATTGAACATTGTTTTCAATACTTCCTTAAACATTGAAAAGTATAAAAGGAATATTTTTTGCATTTATTTTATAAACCACAAGCCTGCTTCTTTATATATTTTTACTTATCTTGATAGATGTTTGTGCTTGATCAACACGCTTCAGTAGAGCTGGAAAAACTTTCCGGTATTGTTCAGCGCATTACCTTTCATAGCGTTGAAACCGGCTATACGGTACTTAAGGTCAGCAGTTTTCAGAAGCCCCAGGAAGAAATCGCTGTTATTGTCCACCAGTCCAAAGTCTTTGCGGGGGCTACCCTGGACTTTTATGGAGAATGGGCAACTCATCCCCAATATGGTTTGCAGTTTAAAGCCTCCAGGGTGGTAGAAAGAAAACCTGCTACTACCCATGCACTGGAAAAGTACTTAGGTTCCGGACTTATTAAAGGTGTAGGCCCAATAACAGCCCGAAAAATCGTAAAGCATTTCGGAGAAACAACATTGGATGTCTTTGACTCCTCCATTGAAAGAATTACCGAAGTGCAGGGCATTGCCGAAGGTAAGCTGGATATGATCCGTAAAGCCTGGATAGAGCACCAGGAAATCCGCAGCGTGATGCTGTTTTTACAAGACCACCAGATATCAACCCTGTTTGCAGTTAAGATTTACAAGACTTATGGCAATGCTGCCATTGAGGTAGTTAAAACCAATCCTTACCGCTTAGCCCAGGATATCCATGGCATTGGCTTTTTATCCGCAGATAAAGTAGCGCTAAGTCTTGGACTGGCAAAGGATTCCCCTGAACGTATCCAGGCAGCTATTGAACACGTACTGCAAAATTCAAGGGAGGAGGGGCATTGTTATCTCACCCAGGAGCAAATCATCCAGGGAGTAGTGGAACTTATATCCTTAGAAGATACAACAGCCCTGGATACTTCGCTGCAAGCAATGGAGCAAAAGGGAGAACTCAAAACAAGGTTAGTACCCGATGAACAGGGCAGGAATGCAGAAATGCTTTTATGCCCACTCCCTGTATTATGATGAGCAATATATAGCCACCAAGGTAAAGCAGTTAGTTTCCCAACAAGTTAGCATTAATAGAAATGCACTGCTTCAAAACCTGGAACTATACTGCAAGTTTCATCGTATAACTTTAAGTGAAGAACAGCAGCAAAGCGTTTTACAAATAGCTACAGAGCCACTCGCCATTCTTACCGGTGGACCTGGCTGTGGTAAAACTACCACTACTCGTGCACTGGTAGGGGTATTGCAGAGTATGGGTAAGCAAGTAATGCTGGCAGCGCCTACCGGCAGGGCAGCCCAGCGCATGACTGAAGTGATTGGTGTGGAAGCCAAAACCTTACACAGGCTGCTGGAATGGGATGTGGTTAAGGGTGGCTTTAAGCGCAATGAGCAATATACCCTGCCTGCAGATGTACTCGTTGTGGACGAATGCTCCATGCTGGATGTGCACCTGACCGCCGCCTTATTGAGGGCGGTGCCCCTGTACTGCCAGGTAGTACTGATAGGCGATGCCGATCAACTGCCAGCAGTGGGAGCCGGTAATGTGCTAAAAGACCTAATTGCCTCAGCAGTGGTGCCCTGCCGCAAACTGACCAAAGTGTTCAGGCAGGCAGAAGAATCACTGATCATCTCGTATGCCCACGAGATCAATAAAGGAATGGTGCCCAGGATAGAATCGCCTTTCCATAAGCCCCAGGTTTGGAAAGAGCACCAGGATGGGTTGTTTATAGATTCGGAGGAAGCTACTAATGAGCAAATTAAGTTTATTGCCAAGGTGAAGAAAGTGGTGGGTAAGCCTTCCGGCGGAGCAGATACACTTACGCTTGCAGAAGAGTCAGTAGCCTACGGTCAGGATAGTAATTTTACGATCCCTGCTAAATTCAGCCATGTGGATATCGAAGCTTTGGCTGAGACCCGCACGCGTAGTGAGGAGTTGAAAGAAGTGCTCAGGAAGGTGCACCCCTGGTCTTCGTTGCATTATGGTTATTCGGCAGGAGCCATCATCGAAAAGCTCTACCAGGAGATCATTCCAAAGTATTATGGCAAAGAGGTGGAAGTGCAGATCCTTTCTCCCATGACCAAAGGCAGTTTAGGAACTACCAGCCTTAATAAAGCCATCCAGGAGAGAGTGAATCCGGCAAGGGAAGGAAAAGGAGAGCTAACGATAGGTGGACGCATCTTTAGGGAAGGCGACAGAGTGATTCAAAAGCGCAACAATTATGACCTTAATGTATTCAATGGCGACATAGGACTGATCACCAGGATAGATAATGAAGCTATGCAGATGTGGGTAAGCTTTAAAGCAGGAAAGGAGGTAAAAGAAGTGGAGTATGAAAGGGATCAACTGCTGGAACTGGAACTGGCTTATGCTATCACCATCCATAAATCGCAGGGTAGTGAGTTTGAGGCGGTCATCATCCCGGTAGTTACGCAGCACTTTAGTATGTTATTCAGAAACCTGGTGTATACGGGTATTACCAGGGCTAAAAAGCTGGCTGTATTTGTAGGCACCAGGAAGGCATTGGCAATGGCAGTGAATAAACAGAATACTGCCAGCAGGCAGACTGCTTTGAAGTTCCTGCTGCAACAGCCTGTAGAGGGGACAGAAGAAATAAGTACTTGCAGCGATTGATAGTTGATAGTTTAGTGTTTCTCTTTATACACTGTTCTGTTACAAAAAGCCATCTTAATAGCCAGTGGATATAGAAAGAATAACCTCGGTAGACTCCGCTTTCCGTAGGATGTTACAACAGGAGTTAGATTTTATAACTATTTGTAGCATGAGTCTACCCAGGTCATGAACACCCCGAACTAATGTTACTGCAGGTATATTGCACCCTTAAGTATAGTTTGCCATATCCCCCTATTTCCACTCTGTCGCCTAAGTATTTACATTGCAGTAAGCCTGTGCGCTCTGACAACTGGAAGGCTGTAAGGGTATTCTTTTTCAGTCTTTTTGCCCAATAAGGTATCAATGTTGTGTGAGCAGACCCGGTAACAGGATCTTCATTGACACCCACTGCAGGTGCAAAAAACCTGGAAACAAAATCTGTAGTTTCTCCTTTTGCAGTGACAATGATGGCTCGTACATTCAGCTTTGCAATCTCACTAATATCAGGTTTCAGGTTACGGATCTCATCTTCTGTTTTAAACACCACCATTAAATCAGTTCTTCCTTTGTATGCAGCAACAGGCTTTTGGTCAAAACAAGCCAGAAACTCATCCGAAAGTTCTACCTGCTCAGATACATCGGCAGGGAAATTTAGTGTAAGCAGTTCTCCCTGTTTAACCACGGTGAGCTTTCCACTCCTGGGTGAGTAAAAGTCAATACGCTCCTCTTCGTAGCCTTCGAGATTGAATAATACAAAAGCAGAGGCAAGCGTGGCATGACCGCAAAGGTCTACCTCCACTTTTGGGGTGAACCACCTGATTTCATACCCCTTCCCGTTCTTTACATAGAAAGCGGTTTCTGCAAGGTTATTCTCCATTGCAATGTTTTGCATTGTTTTGTCATCTAACCAATTTTCCAAGGGACACACGGCTGCGGGATTGCCTGTAAAAATGTCTTTTGCAAAGGCATCTACCTGATAGATCTTCTGTTTCATTTTATTGATTGTTTAACTATGAATAATTAGTTGAGCCACGAAGGCACAAAGGATTACATAGAATGTCTTTTAGTTGCTACATCATCTTTTTTATGAGCCTTCCTAATTGCGAAAGCCGGCTGTCTAATTCAGTAGTCCATTTTTAAGCCATAACTAAGCCTCATACAATTCCGGAATTGTTCCTGTTGCGTAAATATTCTGCCCGGGGCTATACTTATCTTGTGTTGCAAGGCTATTTCAAACAGTTCTGTTGTATCAATCTTTTATCAAGTTCTATCCATAATACAAAACCACCTTTAGGTCTTGTAACCTTTGTACCTTCGGGAAAGTATTCTTCTATTGCTCTAGAAAGTGCAGGCTATTTGCATGGAGCGCAGCCCGGAACTTACGGAGATGATGCTCGTATCTGCCATTCACCATAAAATCGGCAATCACTTCCTGGTATAAGGTGGGATTGGAGATCGTCTCCGCCATTTTCAGCCTGAGCATCTTCTCCTTATACTTACCTGGTGCTACCCATCCAACTCTATATCCGGGTGCAAGCGTTTTAGAAACAGAGCTACACCATAGTACCAAACCTTCTTCATCATAAGCCTTACAAGGTACAGGGCGTCTTTCACCGAAAGACATCCGCATACAAGTCGTCTTCAATCAAAGGAATGCCTTCCTGAGCAAGCATTTTTACCACTGCTTTTTTGTTTTCATCCGGCATACAACTGCCGAGTGGATTATTGAAATTGCTGATCAGCAGGCAAGCCTGAATTTTATGCAGGACCTTTCTCAATGCATCGGGCTCCACTCCTGTTTCCGGATGGGTAGGCAGTTCTATTACTTTAAGCCCGTAAGCTCTTGCTGCCAGTAATATTCCAAAGAAACAGGACTTTCTATGGCAATTGTATTGCCCGGCTTTGTAGTGACCATCAGGCAATTGTAAATTGCATTCATTGCCCCTGTTGTGGTGATAATATCATCTTCTGTAAGACCACCGCCCCAAACAAATGACCACCTTGAGACATTTCTGCGGAGGTTGATATTGCCCTGCACAGGCTCGTAACGAATGCCGCTATCCTCCAATGAGCGAACAGCATTAATGAGCCCCTTATTTATTTTGCAAGCGGAAGTAAAGCAATATCAGGAACCCCTAAAGAGAACTGAGTAATGTCGGATTTGCTGAGTGTAGCGAATACTTTTGGAATAACTCGTCGGGCTGCTGCTCTTTGCCGATAGCTTTGGGCTGCTGACAGAAGGCACCGCAAACCTCCGTTGTAAAGACTGGCAAACATAATAGCCCGACTTGGGTTTGACTCAATCATGCCCTTGCTCTCCAGCTCCAGGAATGCTTGCTTGACCGTATTGATACTTACCTGGTATACCTGCTGTACGGTGCGGATAGAAGGTAGTTTATCTCCTACTTTCAGGACCTCATCCTTAATCTGCCGGTTGAGTATATTGGCGATCTTCTGATATAATATTTCTTCTTTTACTTGCATAGTCATGTACTAAACGTTGTTACACATCCGTCTGGGGCAGCGCCCACTATATTTCCTAAGGTGCATCGCTTATTTGTAAGTGAATGCTTGCCTAATAATGCTTTGCCTGCCGTTCTATTTTGCCAAGCTTATAAGTGCTGTGATCGGAGATCAGTTGCGCTTAGGTTGTTTATCACTGCAAAGCTAATTAGTAGCAATACTATGTAGTTG
>CAWFUV010000006.1:0-5270 GCA_963819045.1 uncultured Chitinophagaceae bacterium
ATTGCTAAGCATTAACAGGCGGGTATAAAGCACTGATGTTGTATAGCCACAGTTATAAACAGCAATATAAAGTACTCTATTCATACAATAAAACTGATTGAATGCATATGCAACCTTACAACTCAAAGGTTTCTAAAGCAGTCAAATACCTTTTACTAATGGTTATAAGGGCGCTAACTATCTTTCTTTGCAGCTTATTTCAGCGGGTACTGGCACCGCTTGGTATTAAAAACAACTAGCAGCAACATCAAGAACAACAGGAATCATATTCCGTCTTTGTTGTTTGGCAAAACATACAAGCAAAATATGTGGATGACTTCATTCTCCTAAAAAGGATGATGCCTTACTAAACGTTCAATAGCGATGCAGAAGTAGTAAGTACAATACTGGTATAGCATTAGTGACAAACATTACCTACTACAACATCCGTGTATAATGTGCCTCATTGCAGTACAGATAAATTGCTTCAAACTATTGTACAAATCATTAAAACTGCTTGTTAATTACGTCTAACACTCCATGTGTTTCTGTCAAAGCTATCGCATAGCTGAATGAAGCGTCTCCTTGCAGGTTCCCCTTACCACCAGAATCGCATTACAGATGCAAATCATACTTATTCATCACCATCTTGTTACTGTCATCAGTTGATTTAGCAATCAAATAATTTTTTGTTTACCTGCTCTGCATAATTGCGACTATAAAGTAGGCCTTACAAAAAGCAAAGGAACAAAGCAGAACATCCTATAACAAAGTAAGCCCCTCGGTTGCTGAAAAGAGGTTTTTTAGAGTAGGCAAAAATATTCATAATGGGCATCAGAAAATCCCTTACCCGTCTTACACCCACTGAACGTAACAACTTTTTAAGAGCTGTTCTTACCTTAAAGAATACCATTGTAAATCCTGGTGCTCCGGCAGCAGAACGAATCAATATTTACGACCAGTTTGTAGCTATCCATTTGTATGCAATCAACATTAATTTTGGCGGCTCTTCCGGGTTGAACATGGGACACCAGGATGCAGCATTTTGCCCATGGCACCGGTTTTATCTGCTTAAGTTTGAACAGGCGCTTCAGGCGGTTGACTCATCTGTAATGTTGCCGTATTGGGATTGGACAGATCATACGGGAACGCAAAACACTCTTTTCCAAAATAACTTTATTGGTCCGGATGGTACCGGAACAGGAACCGCAGGCAGAACTGTTCAGTCTGGTTATTTTGCTTTTAATAAACCGGGCACGGGTGGTAATCCAACGCCATTGCCAGCATGGTGGCCGGGTACCCTTGCAGGCTGGCGGGTGCGCCCTTCTTTAGCACAAGGACATTTTGGCACTTCAGATCCTGCTGATGGCAAATCGCTCACGCGTGCACTTGGAGCTTTTAGTAATTTAGCTAACCTTAGTGATATTACAACCTGTCTTCAAAAATCAAATTACGAAGCAGCAGTTGTAACCAATGGATTCAGAGGAAATCTTGAGCATGCTTCCAAAACACACGATTTTCATCATGGATGGGTAGGAGGAAATATGGGCGACCCCCAGTCATCTCCTAACGATATTATGTTCTTTCTGCATCATTGCAATATAGATAGACTTTGGGCTATGTGGCAGATTGATGATCATCAAGGCTCGGCGTTTTATCCCTCTTCCGGAAGACCTCCCGGTCATAACCTTAATGACCCTATGTGGCCATGGGTGGGTGCGGCATTTGGGAGTTATACTTCTGGAAACGCACTGTCTGATATCGTATTGCCAAATTTTGCCGCGCAGCCTGTTATCCATCCTGCGGATGTATTAGACCACCGGGCACTTGGTTATTGCTACGACACAGAAGCGGTGATTGCCATCGCATTAGACCAAACCGGCAGCATGGATCAAATGACACCTGACCCGATGGTGGTTGCTGCTCCTGATGTAACTAAATGGGAAGCTGCTAAACGCGGCGTCAAGGCTTTGCTTCATGATTGCGAAACAGCCTATCAGCAACGGGAGACGTATGTGATTGCAGGTGTAAAAACATTCCGTACACTTGCAGCAAATACATTTACCCCTGTATTTCCGGGAACTCCCTATGGCATCATAAAAAATGGCTCGGGCTATAGTGAATCTGGCTTTGACAGCGCCATTACCGGACAGGTTCCAGGTGGTGGTACCCCCCTTGCAGATGCATTGCTGGATGTGGAAACAAATCTTCTAAGACTTCCTTTTTCAAACCACCCTGCACATGATACCCGTTTCCTTTTGATGCTTACCGACGGTAATCTTACCACTGGTCAGCCACTCTCTTCCATTTCCCCGGGTCAGCTTCAGGATACGATAATATTTGCAATGGGCTTTGGTACTGGGGCTGAAGTAAGCTATTCAACCATGAATACTATTGTATCCAAAGGCAAAGCGGCGCCACCAACGGTTAGCAACCAGGTGTATCACGGTGAGAATGCAGGGGAAATAAATAAGTTTTTCACTAACAGTATTGCCCATGCTTTAAATTACACACCGACTATTGACCCTACGTATGAATTATATCCCGGTGAACATGTGGACACACCGTTTGATGCTACCGATGCAGACCAGTCTTTCATGATTACCATACAGGGGTTTGATTATAATGAAGAAAACTGGACAGCCTGTTTAATCCTTCCGGATGGCTCCTCATGCAGTTGCGATGCTTCCTGCGATAGCGATGAAGACGATCATCATGCTGACACTCACACTCACAGTCATTCCGCAGGCGGCAGTACACATATACACGACCAGGTATTGGTTACCAGCAACAGTAAAGATGGAAGAATTACTATCTTTCTAAATCGTAATGGAGCCGACTCAGATGTTTGGGTAGGACGCTGGAAAGTGCGGGTCATGTATAAAATGAATGAAGTGAATATGCGCATGTTTATGCCTGCCTTAAATGATATGCTTTTTCCTGCGGGTGCAAGACCTGTAAGAGGTCCTGTGTTTGCGCAGTTAAATTATTCTGCAGAACAAAGGCTTACCATGCGTGTTCAGGCGCCTCAGAAAGATATACTACATCCTTTCCCGGTAACGGGTGTAAATGGAGACAGAAGTGATCCTTCCACCGTTGCCGTAAACATATATGGTAAGAGCAGCCTTTATATAACAATGCATACAAACGCAAAAGAATTGTTTGCCGGAGAAAACATTGCTGTACGGCTGGAAGCTAATGACTTTATCGGCGCTACCGTTTCTGATGTGACTGCAATAGGCAGGCTGGTTGCACCCAATTTCTCCATTGGTAATATTCTTTCCAGCAAAGAAGGTAGAGAGGTTTTCAATCCTAAAGACCATATTCTTAAAACTGAAGGAGGGCACTATTTTAAAGAAGCAAAATTTCTTGCCGATTTTGAAAGCCGTTATCCGGGCGCCCTTTCTATGCGCGATGAATGGATAGAAACACAGTACACTAACTCGAATTGTGTAACTGCTGAATTGCATAACAACAGGTATGCGGGCATATACCGCATGACTTTTAACGTAAGCGGGTATGTGCAGTACGACGGAAGCGAGCCCCAATATTTTACCAGAATCATGAGTTTTGAAGTGCCGGTCAGTTTACGTTTTGATATACAGGAATACAATCCGGGAATCAGGATAGAAAAAAACAAGCTGGTACTATCGTATAGGTTGAGTGATAAGCACGGCAACATTGCCTCGCCTAACGATAAAAGCAATATTGCTGTTTTTATCAATAATCAGGAAGTAGAATTCAAAGAAAGTACCATTGCTCCAGAACGTAGAATAGAAATAGCCTTTACCGGAGAAAATGTTAAGCTCTCAGAAAATCATCAGCAAATAGTAGAAGGCAGAATGGAAATAAAATTAAGAGCGGAAAAATGATGATATTAAAAGCCGGTGATACATTGGAAATACTTCTAAAGAATAAAGAGTAAAACAAAAGCTGGTTGCTCAGCTACACTATTATCTTTTAAATAATTTCCTCAAACTTACCAGATGGGCAAACAATACAGCAGGTACTACAACCGATGCCAGCCATACAAAAGGAAAATACAGAATAGCAATATTTGGTTGGTCAAATGCCATTTGCTGAAATGGGGAAGGAGCAGATAGAAGACCATGCAGTACTACATTGAACAGCATGCACAGGCAAAGAAAATTCCACGCAATAACCCAGCTTCTTTTAATGCTGTTCCGCCTGATGGCTATAGCAACCAGGGGAGCTGTGATACCGGAAAAGATATCGAAGTTGCCGCCTTCAAAAGTCATGCTTTTAGGAACAAGCTTTAGGGTAAATAACCAAAGCAAACATATCTCTGCCGGCAAGCGTACCACATGCACCCAGGTTGTTTTTACAATATCAAATGTATCCAGCCATCTTCTCCCTGCTGCGGTTGAAAACAATATAATAATGCTTACAAGCGGCTGTAATATCATAAGCATGAAACGGGGAGGTAATCCTTGAGAGTGTGTATAAAAACCAGTATAGCCCAGTATACCTTGTATAACAAGCCATGCTATAAGACTTACAATAAAAGCTTTGCTTTGATTGCTGGCGCGTATCATCAGCCAGACTGCTGCCAAAGTGGTAAGGGTAAACAACAACGTAAGCATTATGTTTTGATGCTACAGCATACCGATTGTTTATGAAGGTTAATAAGAAAATGTTTCACATCCGGTAAATGAATTTAGTAATAAATTGACTAATGAAGTGCCGGAAACGGAAACTTTTTATAGGCAATTATTAAGAGCCGGAGAGTAATACACCTGTTAGTAAAAAGCCAGTCCCGTACTTACTGCCCTTTCTAATCAATTTCATATACGATTTTATAACTCTGAAAATTATACTCAATACACTGTCAGCTAAATAGCTACAGTTATTCAACTGCTACCCCATCCTGATTGCATGTAAACCACTTGCCGGAAAAGCCTCTTATCCAACAACAGGGGTTACAGCATAAAGCGGTAGCAAAGTCATGGCAAAGCCATGGTAAAGTCATGGATAGTCCATGACAAAGCCATGTTAAAGTCTTGGCTGCTACCCATAAACACCGTACTTGTCCCTCCCCTAAATTTTAAACCTTACCTTTTCATCCAAACTCCTAAACCTGTAAACTCGTGAACCCCAAAACTCGTGAACTTGTAAACTTCCCTACATATTCCTTATCTAAGCCGTACCTGAGCCGTATCTAAGCCATATATCTTACGTCTTTTCTGTATGGTGGAGGAGATAAAAACAGGGTTAAACAGTGATCTTGGTATCAGATAGTGTGCAGAGGTGTAAATATACAGCCAACAGCA
>CAWFUV010000007.1:0-54076 GCA_963819045.1 uncultured Chitinophagaceae bacterium
CGTGAATCCGTACTGTAGGCTGTATGTAATATACGCCCGTTTAGGCCACTGATAGTAATTTTTGTAGCAGGCTCACTAAACTTTATGTTCATTGTATCTCCATTCATCGCCAGGTGCTGCAAAAAAGGCAAGCTGAGGTCTTTACCTCTATGCTGATTAAGTAATGTTTGTTTACCAACAATCATCCCAAAGCTTTTGCCTGTTTTGAGTGCTTGTAAAGTATTAGCTTTATTAGTTGTTGCTACATTTATCCATGTGCACATCAAGCCAACCCTGTTACTATCATAAATATTATGCTCATCATCATTACCGGTTGTAAAAACAGGCTTACCAGCAGATAATGCAGCATCCCACATAGCAGTAGATAAACAGGAAGGACTTAACACATCAAGGCAGGAATAGTGAGTGAGGTATTGAAAGTCACGCACAGAATACCCGTTTCTTACCATCGGATGATTGACAATAACCAAAGTATTCGTATCGGCAGATAAACGGTTTATAATATCCTGCTTGTTATTAAGCGTTTGCGGCAAAAGATAGTCTTTCCAGCATACTTCACTAGCATTCAAAACAAGCTGGTGGTTTTTCTTTATATTATATCCATGCTCATAACCTGGTACATAGAATGGCTCAGTATGATAGGTGGTATCTATGCGCATGTAGTTGGAAATAGCATGAACACCATAATGCAAGCTGCTGTATATGCTATCTGCTATTGGTGCACTACCATGCCCATTAGTTATGCCACCCCAGCAATGTACATGTGCATGAAAATTACACCGCACCCAGCCCTGCGGTACTACAGCAGCATAAGGGTTGTATATGGAATCCCCGGAAAAAGGCTTGGTATTTTCAAATGTATAAATTGGACAGAAAAGGTACTGATCGGTAGCAGCAACCACAACAATAGAAGCCACTACAAGCAACGCCGATAATAAGATTCTCATCCTTGAACAGGTTTTAGATGTTATTCACAGGAGTCCCAAATGCTATTTCGGCAACAGGCACAGTTATAATTGGACTTAATACATATAATTTTATTGTAAAAGACAAACTACAGACCATCATAAAAAAACATCTTTACTAAAAGATGAATTTTCTTTGGAAAGAGTTGGGTACACTTTAAAATAATTATTTTTTATGTAATTAAAGTAAAGGAGAAGAATTAAAACAGCTTACTTGTTGTATGTTGAAAATAGTATAACTCAAGAAAGGCATTTCACCTGCATGGTGATAAGTCTTGCAGTGGATGAGGTGATTTTTCTCCTATGCAATTATTGTGCATGGAGTTATACCTAACTTATACCTAATCTTATACCTATCTTATACTTAAGTTATACCTAACTTATACCGTATCTTCTCCCTATCTCCTCCTCAATAAACCCCTATATACTACCTACCTACCCTATACTTCCTTTAGGGTCGGGGCATCCTAACTCCCCTTTAGGGGCAGGGACTTCATCTTTTTTCCCCAAACAATCCCTACCTTCCAATCTTGAATAAATTGTATGAAATGAAAACTGTATTTCTTGTACTACTAAACGTATTTACCTTGGCCACCTTTGCTCAAACCAATAAGATGTCGCAAGGCAGTAGCGCAAATAGCGATGCTGCTTTACCTTCATCCAATCCATTCAGTGCGCCTAGCAAGCTCCCTTTCGAAGCGCCGCCTTTTAACAAGATCACCAATTCCGACTACAAGCCCGCTATTGAAGCCGGTATCAAAGCACAGCAGGAAGAGGTCCAAAAGATTGCCAACAATTCTGCTGCCCCCACATTTGAGAATACACTCGTAGCGTTGGAAAAAAGCGGTCAGTTATTAAGCCGCGTAAACCATGTGTTCAATCTCGTAACAGGTGCCAATACCAACGATACACTACAGAAATTGCAGGAAGAATTAGCGCCCAGGCTCGCGGCCAGCCAGGATGCTATTTATTTAAATCCCAACCTGTTCAAACGCATCGAAACTATCTATCAAAACAGGCAGCAACTGCATCTGGATTCCGAATCCAACCGCCTGGTAGAATACCAATACCAGCAGTTTGTATTAGCTGGCGCAAAACTCTCCGAAGAAGACAAAGCCAAACTGAAGAAACTAAATGAAGAAGATGCAGGATTGAGCGCAAAATTCACCAATCAGCTCCTTAATGCAGCCAAGAACGGCGCACTCATCATAAACGATTCTGCTGCATTGGAAGGACTTTCAGCAAGCGAAAAAGCGGCGTATGCACAAAATGCAAAGGCGGCCAATCTCACCGGCAAATGGTTGATTCCTTTGCGCAATACTACCCAGCAGCCGCTCTTACAATCACTCACCAATCGTACTACAAGACAGCAGTTATTTGAAGCCTCCTGGACCCGTGCAGAGCGTAACGACTCTAACGATACACGCTCTGCTATTTTACGCCTGGCTGCCCTTCGCATACAAAGAGCAAAGCTGATAGGCTTTCCTGATTACGCCACCTGGAAGCTACAGGACCAGATGGCACAAACACCCGAAGCAGTAGCCACCTTTTTTGCTCAATTGGTGCCCGCAGCTACTGCAAAAGCTAAAGGCGAAGCCGCCGATATACAGGCACAGATTGATAAGCAGGGTGGCGGCTTTACATTAGAGCCATGGGATTGGGAATACTATGCCGAGCAGGTACGCAAGGAAAAATATAACCTCGATGAGAATGAGATAAAGCCCTACTTTGAACTGAACAAAGTACTTGAGGATGGTGTCTTCTATGCCGCCAATCAACTCTATGGACTGACTTTTAAAGAACGCCACGATCTCCCCGTTTGGCAGGCTGATGTGCGTGTATTTGATGTGTTTGATAAAGATGGCAAACCACTGGCAATATTCTATTGCGACTATTATAAACGTGATAATAAATCCGGTGGTGCATGGATGAGCAACCTGGTAGACCAATCAAAGCTATTGAACACCAGGCCGGTTGTTTACAACGTGTGCAACTTTACCAGGCCAGCACCCGGTGAGCCTGCTCTTATCAGTTTTGATGATGTAACCACTATGTTCCATGAGTTTGGTCATGCCCTGCACGGCATGTTTGCCAGCCAGCAATACCCATCTATCTCAGGCGCTAATACCGCCCGTGATTTCGTAGAGTTCCCTTCGCAGTTCAATGAGCATTGGGCACTGTACCCAAGCGTGCTCAGGCATTATGCAGTACACTACAAAACCGGCGAGACAATCCCCCAGAGTTTAGTTGATAAGATAAAAAATGCCGCCACTTTCAACGAGGGTTACAGCTTAACCGAACTACTTGCAGCCGCTTCGCTTGATATGCAATGGCATACTATCAAAGACAGCAGTGCAGCAACCGACGTAGATGAGTTTGAAAAGGCAGCGTTGCAGGTAACCGGGTTAGCCTTGCCACAAGTACCGCCACGCTATCGCTCTTCTTACTTCCTGCACATCTGGAGCAATGGCTACGCAGCAGGCTACTATGCCTATCTCTGGACCAAGATGCTTGAAGAAGATGCATACTCCTGGTTTGAAGAAAATGGTGGCTTAACCAGAGCCAATGGGCAGCGCTTCCGCGACATGGTTCTATCCCGCGGCAACACCGAAGACTACAACAAAATGTTCAGGGATTTCCGTGGACATGCCCCCAGCATCAAGCCCATGGAAAAAGCCTTAGGCTTACCAGTATCTGGAGGAGAATAAATTAATAGCTGTTTATATTTAAAACAAAAGAGGCTGTCTCCAAAGTTGAAGACAGCCTCTTTTTATGGAACAAATTATAACCCAAACCCAGCAATCTCTTTATCAGATCAATCCCCGCCTGACTGACACCAGTCGGGCAGGAGCAAAATCGCACAAATCTAGGTTTAAGCCATCCCACCTATCCCAATAATCCCACATCATCCCAGTTCAGACAATCACCCCAAATCTCTGTCAAAAGAGCCCCCACTCATCCTCATACTCATCCCTTTCAAACGAAACTACCCACTGTTTAAACAGATCCCGGAAGATATCTATCTCCTGCCGGATAATGCGGCTGTGTTCAGCCTCCATCAAATTATCCTCTATAAAGTTATTAGTAGATACTTTAATAAACTGTGCACTCTTTCTAATGATAGCGGCATTCTCCATGCGGATAACATAGAGTCCCACTTCCGAGCTTCTTATTTTAGCAGCCACTTCGTAAGCATCGCCCAGTATCATTTCCTTTTGGTCTTCCAGGAACCCTTTGTTAATAAACAGGCTGTCTTTACCTGGCTCCTTCATACTATCAAAAGCTGCTTTCAACACCAGCAATACCGTACTCCATTGCTCATACATGGCTCTACACAGTTCGCTGGCAGGATTAGTTTTCCAATCTTCGCAGTCCTCATCTTTAAAATCATCATCATCCCACTCGGGCAATTCACTAAGGTTTTCCAAATTCATAAGATAAATGTAAATAGTTTGCAGTTAGTTGCTGGTGTTTCTATTGCGATTAACGTTTATTTTAAATACTATTCTAAAATATAGATGTTGAACTGGAAAGTATAACTTGGATATAGTAATAACAGAAAACGAGTTTACTGCCGGGAAACTTCCTTTGCCCGTGTTCTCTCAAGTATTTATAAAGAAAATCGATTTCACGCTCCACTATCTTCTACGAATACAAATATTCATTCAAATGGTTAATGGTTTGCTGCTGACTAAGGATTGTGTCCTTCACTACATCGCTCATAGAGATGATACCTGCTAAACGGTCATTATCAAATACAGGCAGGTAACGGATATTATTTTTGGTCATCAGCTCCATACAGTGCTCTATCGTATCCTCAGGCGATACATGCGGCAGGTCAGCCGACATGATTTCGGATACGGGTGTTGTATTAGAGTGCTTGTCTTGCAGAATTACTTTTCTCGAATAATCTCTCTCGGTAACAATGCCCAGGTAAGTATCATCATCCATAACAATAACAGAACCTATATTTTTATCAGCCATCAATTTTAATGCTTCATACACCGAAGTATGGGGCGAAACAGATACGGCATTTGCGCCTTTGCGGGATAAGACTTGTTGTACACGGTTCATAGGAGGTATGTTTTAGGGGACGAAATTTACAACACTCCAACGAATTCTCTTTCAATAATTTTTATTGAGGCAAGATTCTTATTTAAACAATAGAATTTGTCTTACTACTCTATTCTATAATACCGCTCATACAATGCATATTATCTATCTCTCATATTCCGGACAGAAGCGTTTAAAATATGGGTATTAGCAAGGGAACAGCAATAGTGAAGGTGGGGTAAAAAGTATTTATTAAAACAAGAAAAGCTCCGGATTCTTAATTAATCCGGAGCTTTTGTATTTTATATCACCTGTTACTTTTCTAATTTGATGGCATCAGATGATTTATTTGAAGCTCAGGGCTCATAGCTTACAGCCTGTAGCTTGTGAGGATTGCAGCTTATTTGAATCTGGTATTACACTGCATCTGATAACGAAGTGAACGTAAAGTCCCTGATCTTCATTGGTGGTATCAATGCATGAGTTCCCGATTCTCCGCTTACAGTTCTTTCCGGCTTTCCCAAAGCCTCCAGGTTGTTCAGCATAATAACCGGGCTTTCATTGAACCGGAAGTTTTTTACCGGGAACTTTATCTGTCCGTTCTCAATATAAAAAGTTCCATCCCGGGTAAGGCCGGTATATAAAAGCGTTTGTGGATCAACTGGGCGTATATACCAGAGCCTGGTAACCAGTATGCCCTTTTCTGTACTTTTAATCAGATCTTCCAGGGATAGCAGTGCCACCTTCCATAATAAATGCATCAGGCGATGATACTGCTTTTACATTCTTCTTTTGCGCCCAATAGCGGGAGTAATACAGGTTTTTCATCACCCCTTTATCAATCCAGGTTATCTTTTCCTGGGGCCTGCCATCGCTGCGCCCACGTACTTGTAGGCAAATCTGCATTCTGTGGGTCAGAATAGATAGTTACTCTTATCATCCACTAGTTTTTCCCCCAGCTTTGTTTTGCCGCCTGCCTTGCTAAGAAAGCTTCTGCCTTCATCTGCGCTTCTTGCATCCATAGAAAATATCATGTTCTCCAGTAATACAATGGCTGCAGCAGGTTCCAGTATTACGGTATATTTTCCCGGCTCAATAGCTTTTGCATTCTCCGAGCCCGCAGCTTTCTGTGCAGCAAAGCTTGTTGCAGCAGCTACATCCAGTTTACTTACATCATTATATCCTTTCGATGCATAGCCCGATCCTTTGCCATCTTCTGTACGCAGTGTTACATTAAAGTTGACATTGGTATTCGTATTATAAGCAAACAATCCACTTGAATTCATCATCGAGTTAAAACCTGCGCTGTTTTCCAAAAAGCCTGCTGCAGTCAGCTTATTGTCTTTTGCTATTTGCAAACTTTGCTGCACTGCATCTGCCCTGAACTTTGGGTTAATTGCAGCAGTTGCTTCTACAAAAGTTTTTGATTCAGCATATTGTTGCGGACCGAGGTTCGTTACAAACTCAGGGTTTTCAGGAGCAAACTGCGCAAGCTCTTCCGAGCGTCTTACCGCTTTTTCCAGTGATGCATCATCAAATTCATTGATAGTAGTTATACCCACTTTTTTTCCGAAGGAGGATTGAATCACCAGATTGGTTTTGACTTACGCCCCCGCTTGTTGAAACTGCATTGCGGGCATAGCGGATATTTCCGCCATCAGAGCCGGTAATATTCACTTCACATTCATCAGCTTTTGAATAGCGAAAGTACTTTTTTTAAAAGCGCTTGTGCTTCATCTTTAGTTAGTATTGGCATAGTTTAAATTTTTCTTGCTGTATTAATTACATTTACTCCATTAAAGCGTGCAGTGGAAGAGCCATGCGATACAGCGCTTACCTGCTCCGGCTGGCCCTTTCCATCGAAGAATGAACCGCCCAGACGATAATCTTTTTTATCGGCAATTGCCGCGCAGGAATTCCAGAATTCCTGTGTGTTGCTCTGATAAGCTACATCTTTCAGCATACCCGCAATTTTTCCATTTTTTATTTCGTAACAAAGCTGACCGCTAAACTGGAAGTTGTAACGCTGCTGATCAATAGAAAAAGAACTATCGCCAATAATATAAATACCTTTTTCTACATTTTTAATCATATCTGCGGCGTCATAGCTTCTTTGCCCGGCTGCAACGAAACATTTGGCATGCGCTGAAACTGTACATCACTCCAGCTATCGGCATAACAGCAGCCCTGCGATTCATTTAAGCCAATGATATGCGCCTGGTCGCGGATGGTTTGGTAATTAACCAATATACCATCTTTAATCAAATCCCATTGTTTGGTGCCACGCCTTCATCATCATAACCAACAGCACCCAATGAACCTGGTTGTGTTTTATCTGCAACAATGTTTACCAGTTTACTGCCAAAGTTGAATTGCTTAGATTTCCATTTATCCAATGTAAGAAAACTGGTTCCGGCAAAATTGGCTTCATAACCCAACACCCGGTCAAGCTCTGTTGGGTGCCAACCGATTCATGAATAGTAAACCATAAATGTGAAGGGTCAAGAACAAGATCATATTTGCCGGCTTCTACCGATTTTGCTTTTATCTTTTCGGCTAGCTTGCTGTGCTGCCTGCTTTAGCATCTTCCAGCATATCGTAGCTGTTCTGTATAAGTGTAGTAATCGCCTTTATCTTCTCTTCGGCGAGGCATCAGATATTCATAACCCATACCCCTTGGCGCACTTAATGAATTCCTTGTTTCAAACTTTCCTGTTGTTGCATCAATTTTGGTAATGCTGAATATTGGCCAGATACGATGAATATCCTGGTCGATATAAGAGCCATCGGATGACGCAAAATATTTTTGTTCATTTACCAGAAACAATAATCGAGTTAATATAATTGGCGCCGCTTTTAAAGCAGCATCATTTACGCTTAAGCAGCAGATCTACTTTTTCTTTAATCGGCACCTCAAAAGCATTCTTTTCAATAGGTGTTTTCCAGCTTACTTCGCCATAACCTTTTTGCGGCGCCAAGTTGTACCGGCTCGTGTAAGCAGCCGTGCATTTTCTTTTGCAATGCTCACTGCAAGTTGTGCTGCTTTTGCAATGCTGTCATTGTCCAGCTTATCTGTTGCCGCAAAGCCCCAGCTTCCATTGGCAATCACCCGAATGCCCATGCCATAGGATTCTGTGTTTACAATATTCTGCACTTTGTCTTCGCGGGTAACAACAAATTGGTTAAGTACCGGCCAATGCGTACATCGGTATAGGTAGCACCTTTACTTTTGGCAGCATTTAATGCATTATCTGCCCATTGCTTTTTAATAGCAGGTTCACCTGGAGTCCACGGCTGGTCAGGCGGAACAGCACGACCGGAAATGGGAATACCGGAAAGCATTGCCCCTCCAAAGCCCATTCCTGCCAGATTAAGAAATTCTCTTCTTTTCAAGTTAGTATGGTTTTATTGTGATGAAAAAGAAAGCCCTTGTAAAATAAGAAAAACTGTTATTAAGTGATAATAAAGTTTACAAACGGCGGTCTGTTAGTACATTGTAACATAAATATGTTTTAGTTTAGAACAAGTCTATTTGGGTGCTATGAACACAGCAGATGTTTTAAGTACAAGTTCTTACAGATAGTTCTTGTCTTTCTTTTTTCTTCATGCCCTGGCGTGACAGGCATTGAAAGAAAAAAGAAACAAAAAAGTTATGAATAGAATAATGATTATTCAATGGTATTCATGAGATCGCTTCGCTAAGTTCAAGCACGGCATGATCGCTCCGCGCATTACTTCGTGAATAATGTTTTTTTATTGGTCTCAGTGAGAATAGTTACTTCGTGAATAATGTTTTTTATTGGTCTCAGTGAGAATAGTTCGTGCAGGCCAGCGCCGCCCCATTGCCTAAGGGGCAGCTTTATTATTGGGTGGCACTGTTGGGCTAACATGGTGCTGCTTGTTAATGGACAGGTATTTGATGAACAGGTTGGTTGCCTTTGGCCTTACACTTTGAACAGCGTAGTCTTACTTAGCAGAGATTGGAAAGGGAGATACGTAGCTCATTGCAGGTTAGATCAGTAGGATATTTAACCGAAAACTTTTATAATTTATGTAACAGGGTACTAAGTACAATGAACATTAAATAAGATTGCAAAGCCCCGATACGCCCCATTAATGGGTACAAGTTTTAAAGGGGAATTTTAAATAGTTAGAGAACTTATTGATGCGGCGCCTGAGATGCCACTGTATATTTACACTGCAATTTATTATCTGCTACAAAAGTTTACTCTTTACACCGGTTTTTTATCTCTTATATACAGAAAAAGACGTAAGATATACGTAAGATGGACGTAAGATATACGTAGGATGAACGTAGGATATACGGTTTAGATACGGCTTAGGTACGGCGGAGATAAGGCTTTAGCATGGAGAAAGCGGGGTTTTGCCCTTTATTCATATAGCCTATCTAACGGCAAAGGCAGTGCTGGCAGCTACGGTTCTATGTACTCCCTCCTTATTTATCTTAGGCACTTTATACCTGTCCATTTCTAAGATCAGGGATAGCTGGTTGTAGTTTTACCTGAGGCAAGAATGATCTCTTACAACCGCGGGGTCTCAGCCAGACTGTAAGGGCCAGGAGTTGAAGACCCCGCGGCGACGTAAAGTGAGGCAGCTACGGTTCCCGGATAAAGATAATTGCCGGAATATAACTCTTTTGTAAGAGCTTCGTTTTAAATACAAAACATTATCATGCAGCCTGTTGCAGCGCGCACTAACATAAATAATCGCACCAAAATAAACTACATTGACCATCTGCGTGTTTTTCTCACTACACTGGTAATATTGCACCATACCAGTATTTGTTATGGCGCTCCCGGCGGGTGGTATTATACAGACAAAACAACTAACGCAGGTGCATTGATTGCTATGACCCTTTTTGTGGCTACCAACCAGGCATTCTTCATGGGTTTTTTCTTTTTTCTTTCAGCTCTTTTTACAGAGCGTTCTTATATAAAGAAGGGCAGTTTTACTTTTACAAAGGACCGCCTTAAAAGATTGGGACTTCCGCTGTTATTTTATTCATTTATTCTTTCTCCTATACTCAACTTTCTTGTTTACCGGTTTGGTCATTATAAAACAGCATCTTTTATCCAGTATCTCAGCGGCTATGACGATTGGATAGACCCTGGCGTGCTTTGGTTTGTTGCGGCTTTACTTCTTTTCACTTTGTTGTATGTGGCAGTACAGCAATTATCTCCTGCTAAAAGTCACACAGCGTATGTATTACCTCCCAATTACATTATACTGTTGTTTGCATTATCATTAGGCATTCTCAGTTATTTGGTAAGAATCATTTTCCCTGTTGGCTGGGTACTTCACCCGCTTGGTTTCCAGTTTGCACATTTTACTCAATACATAGCTTTATTTATTCTGGGTATTGTGGCATCGCGCAAACAATGGCTGGAGCAAATTACTTATACAAAAGGCAAACAGTTTCTTGTTATTGCTTTGATATTGGTCTTTGTAGTATTTCCATTCATTTACGGAATAAAAGTTATAACAAATAGTCCGCTGGAGACCTTCCAGGGAGGCGGCACCTGGCAGTCTTTAATTGTTGCTGTATGGGAACAAGTGACGGGCATTTCTATTATCACCGCTTTGCTGGGTATTACAAAACAAAAATGGAATAATAGCACCCGGCTATTGCGCTACTTAGCAAGGGCAGCATTTGCGACCTATATTATTCATCCGCTGGCAGTCATTTCCATTACTTTATTATTAACGTCCTGGCAGATTGATCCTGCAATTAAATTCCTTGTTGCAGCCCCCATAGCAGTGCTTGCATCCTTCCTGCTTGCAAGTCTTATAGTAAAGCTGCCGTTGGTAAAAGATGTTGTATAATAACTAACTTTTTAGAGAGAACTTTTATCCTATAGTCCACACCTGTGTTTGTTGAAATAACTCCTGCATACATGCTATAAACAAAAAAGCTTTACCTGTAGAGATAAAGCTTTTAATAAAATAGTTATGTGTTATTACACTGCATCCGACAGGGAAGTGAACGTAAAGTCTCTGATCTTCATCGGCGGAACCAAGTAACTGCGGTAGGATTCCACGCTGATGCTGCGTTCCGGTTTGCCCAATGCTTCCACATTATTAAGCATAATCACCGGGCTTTCATTAAACCGGAAATTTTTAACGGGAATTTAATCTCTCCGTTCTCGATATAAAAAGTACCGTCTCTGGTAAGGCCGGTAAGCAACAATGTTTGCGGATCAACCATACGGATATACCAGAGCCGTGAAACCAAAATACCCCTCTCGGTGCTTTTGATCATATCTTCGATTGTAGCAGTGCCGCCTTCCATAATAATGTTGCCAGGGAAAGGCACCGGCTTTACACCTTTCTTTTTTGCCCAGTAGCGCGAATAAGCAAGATTCTTTACAACGCCTTTTTCAATCCAGGTCATTTTCTCCAGCGGCAGCCCTTCGCGGTTCCAGGTAGAAGAAGGCAGTTCAGGATTAAACGGATCGGAATAGATGGTCACTTTTTCATCCATCAATTGTTCGCCCAAGCGGTTGCCTCCGCCTGGTTTGCTCATAAAGCTGCGGCCTTCATCGGCACTGCGTGCATCAAACCACGAAACATATTCTCCAGCATATAAGTAGCTGCCACAGGCTCCAGGATCACAGTGTATTTTCCCGGCTCAATTGCCTTTGCACCTGCCGAGCCATTAGCTTTGACGCGCAGCAATTTTTGTAGCTGTATAAGTATCCAGTTTGCTGACATCGTTAAAACCCCTGGCTGCATAGCCAGAGCCGGTACCTGCCTCGTTACGGGTGGTAATAGAAAAAATCACATCGGTGCTGTTATTGTAGGCAAACAATCCTTTCGAGTTCAGCAACGGCGTTAAAGCCGGTGGTGTTTTCCAGAAAGCCTGCTGCCTGCAAGTTTTGCTTCTTTGATACATTGATACTTTTTGCTACAGCTTCTGCACGCTGTATCGGGCGTAATAGCTGCAGTTGCAGGCATATAGGTAATGGATTCCTTAAAAGTTTGCAGGACCAAGCAAAGGCATATATTCCGGATTTTCGGGTGCAAGCTGCGCCAGTTCTTCTGCCCTGCGCACCACTTTTTCCAAGCGATGCATCATCAAACTCATTGATAGTTGCGTGCCTGATTTTTTACCAAAGTAAGAAGTAACGGACAGGCTAAGCTGACTTATATCGCCGGCAGTTGAAACTGCATTGCGGGCATAGCGGATATTGCCGCCTTCTGAGCCGTTAAAGCACACTTCGCACTCATCTGCTTTTGAAAAGCCAAGCACTTTCTTTAATAATGCCTGTGCTTCTTCTTTATTTAATATAGCCATATTAATTTATTAGATTTTTCTTGCTGTGTTAATAACATTAACTCCATTAAAACGTGCGGTGGACGCAGCCATGCGATACCGCATTTGACTGTGCAGGCTGTCCTTTGCCATCATTAAAAGCACCACCCAACCGGTAATCACTTTCATCGCAATAGCCGCGCACTGAATTCCAGAACTCCTGCGTATTGGCCTGGTAAGCACATCGTTCAGCATACCGACAATTTTACCGTTTTTTATTTCGTAAAACATTTGTCCGCCAAACTGGAAGTTATACCGTTGCTGATCGATAGAGAAAGAACCATCGCCAATAATATAAATTCCTTTTTCTACATTCTTTAATCATGTCATCTACACTCAAGGTGTCTTTGCCCGGCTGCAATGATACATTCGGCATACGCTGAAACTGTACATCTGCCCAGCTTTGCGCATAGCAGCATCCCTGCGATTCTTTCAAGCCAATGATATGCGCCTGGTCGCGGATGGCCTGGTAGTTTACCAGCACACCATCTTTAATCAAATCCCATTCTTTACACTTCACACCTTCATCATCATAACCAACAGCACCCAAGCGAACCTGTCTGCATTTTATCGGCAACAATATTTACCAGCTTGCTGCCAAACTTGAAATTGCCCGATTTCCATTTATCCAGAGTAAGAAAACTGGTACCTGCATAATTGGCTTCATAGCCCAACACACGGTCAAGTTCGGTAGGGTGGCCAACAGATTCATGAATGGTTAACCACAGATGCGAAGGATCAAGCACCAGGTCATATTTGCCGGTTCAACCGATTTGGCTTTAATCTTTTCGTCTACATTAGCCGTTGCATTCTTTACATCTTCCAGCATATCATACCGGTCTTTATAACGGGTAACAATGCCTGTAACTTTACTATCTGCCGATGGTGTAAGATATTCATAACCCATACCCACAGGTGAACTTAACGATCTGCGTGTTTCAAACTTACCAGATGCCTTGTCAATTTTGGTAACGTAAAAGTGGGATATAGCGGTGAATATCCTGGTCGATATAAGAACCATCTGTAGAAGCAAAATATTTTTGTTCGTTAACCGCAAATATTGCCGAGTTGACAAAGTTGGCGCCGCCCTGCATAGCAATACCATTTACATGACAGCAGCAAGTCTACTTTTTCCTTCACCGGCACCTCAAAGGCATTTTTTTCGATCGGTGTTTTCCAGCTTACTTCGCCATAGCCTTTTTGCGGGGCCAGTTGCACCGGTGTTAGCCTGAATTTTAGCATTGGCTTTAGCTACTGCAACCGCTCTTTCTGCAGTTTTGCAATATCTTCTTTGGTTACATTGTCCGATGCAGCAAAGCCCCAGCAGCCATTGGCAATAACGCGGATGCCCACACCAAAAGATTCGGTATTGGCAATGCTCTGTACTTTCTTTTCGCGCGTAGTAACAAACTGGTTCAGGTAGCGGCCAATCCGCACATCGGCATAAGTGGCGCCTTTGCTTTGGCAGCATTCAGTGCCACATCAGCCAGTTGTTTTTTTATGCTTACATCCATTCTCTCGTTCAATGCTTCCAGCGGATCTATAGCTCTGCCAAAGAGTAAAGATTTGGGAAGCACGAAACCGCCTGCCGTCAGGGCGGACATTTGTAGAAAGTCTTTTCTGTTCAAAATGCAATTCCTCCTTTTATTTGATGTAATTGTAATGAGTTTTTATAATAGTCACTTACTTGTTGATAATACATATTTATTACAATGCAACATAATTATATTTTAGTTTAGAACAAGTCTATTTGGGTGCTGTGAACACAGCAGATGTTTTAAGTACAAGTTCTTACAGATAGTTCTTTCTTTTACCTTTTTTCTTGATAAAAAAGGTAACCAAAAAATCAAGCAGACATGATCGCTCCGCGCATTTTGCCGGGCCAGCGCCTCCCCATTGCCTAAGGTGCAGCTTTATTACTGGGTGGCACTGTTGGGCTAACATGGTGCTACTCCTTAATTGACGGGTAGTTAATGATTAGGTTGGTTGCCTTTGGCCTTACACTTTGAACAGCGGAGGCATACTTAGCAGCGATTGGAAAGGTGGATACGTAGCTCATTGCAGGCTAAGTAGTTGCTGTTTCTTAGTTTGAATGTTTGGGATGGTTAGCTCTCAATTGTAATGCACCTATGTTTGATAGCTCTTATTTATAAACTTAGTTCGGTAACAGGGTATTCAATACAGTGTCAACTAAGTTTGTTTTAGTTTAGAACAAGTCTATCGGGGTGCTGTGAACACAGCAGATGTTTTAAGTACAAGTTGATAGTAGAGGTTAATTGTAAATTTATTTATGTTACACTGTATTTATTTTCCAACCACAGAAAACCCCAGCATATTAGCAACAATATAAAAAAATACACTTTTGGAAGATCAATTTCTTTAGCCATTGATTTTATTTCGGTGCTTTTATTTACATACCCTTCTTCATTGATATATTGTTGTGTAGCAGTTATTCTCTTTGAAGCATATACATTCTGCCAGTCAGTTTTTCCGAATGAGTACCAATAAAAAGGCTTCCCATTTAGTCCAATGGTGGTTTGCCAGCCCTTCTTTACAGGATAGTAAGTTCCGCTCCATTGATAAGGTAAATCCGGATTATTTTCCAAATAAACAGCAGTGCCATTTACTTCGCCTTGCGGTATGCCGGAACTGTTGGTTTGAAGTTGGAGTGTCACAGGTGTATTTATAAGCGGCAACGCTGGGGTAATAGTCCAGGATTCTTCAGCTATTGGCTTTGCTGCTGCTTTGCTCAATAATGTTGCCCAGTACTTTTTATAGGCTTCTTCAGACCCGGTCAATGCCCATGTGTATGTATTAGTAAGTGTAGTAAAAATTATTTTTCCAAAGCCATATAAAGAACTACTTGCATACGCCTTGTCTTGCTTATCAAACACAAGGGGTTGCGTGTTTGTTTGATTGCTTATGGATAAAGGATCATCTGTCGTTAATGCAGGCATCTTAGTGATCGTATCCAAAAGAAAAGTTGTAAGTTGTTGTGTATTTCCTGCAGTTATATTTAAAATAAATGGAACGGTATAAAATGAAGGAGCAGCGATACTATCAGCTTTTACAATCAATCCCATCCCTTTCTGCGATACTGCTGATTGAAGTATTGCTAATTCACTTTTTGGAATAGCAGTTAAAGCTGCTGCATCAGCAATGGTAATATCAAATTTATTTAATAAAGAAGTAGTAATATGGTCTAACGGTAACGCAGTTGTATTAAGATAATCAAGTGCATATTTGTCTTTGCTGATCACTGTACGGGTTGCTACTGCATAACCGTCCTGTGAAAGTTCATCCTTAAGAAATTTATTGTCAAAGTCTGGCGAAGAAGCCAGCATTAATATTTTCAAGCGTTCCCCTTTTTCTACCTGAACCGGAATGCTTTCTTTTTCAACCGTATCTCTGTCTGCAATAACAGCTATGGTATAAGTTGCTCTATCGACATTTTCAGGTGTTGTTGTAAGTGTGAATCTTTCCTGCACATCAGCATCTATAAAAGCAGAGTCGAGTGCAGTATTAAAACTGCTTAGAACAACCTTTGCTTTAGCATTTGCAGTGTTGTTATAGCTTCCCTGAATAATCAATTTATCTCCCGAATGAAGCTGCTGCTGCCAATGGATAGCAGTGATGCCGGAAGGAAGTTTAGAGGTATGGAAAATAAGTGTTTGCTTCTGTAAGGTATTCAGCTCTTCTTTATTGAGACCATATCCAAAAACATGAAAGCGATGTATATCTTTATATTGCTGTGGTAGTAAGCTAAGATCAGCGATATAATGTGCATTGTATTGTTCTGCAGCTTTGATTTGCCTATCAAAAAATAATACAGGGATATTGGCATTTGCATTAATAACCCTGCGTACAGAATCTGCATTAAAACCATCAGTTAATAATACAGCTTCGCTACCTATACTCTGCTGCACTGTTGCCCGATAAGTAACAGGCAAAGCCATGCAGGCAAGGCTTACTACCCCGAGTATTGTGGCTACTATCCTCCATAACAACCTGCTTTTATTTTTTCTCTTTATTTCTTTCCAGAGTAAAAACAGAAGCAGGAGTGCACTAAGCACGATAACCATATAACTCCACTCAATCATGCCGGTGGTTTAGGTTCATAAAATAGCGTTGTGATAAGTTCATATCCGGTGATGTTTCAGACTGCTGTGGAGTGCTGGTAACTACCTGTATCATTCGCTGAAAGGCACTTCCGACTAAATCAATATCACCCTGCTTTGTTTCTTTCTCCAACACTCTTCTGAGTGCCTGGTAAGCATTTAAATAAAGAGTAGGTTGTGAGGCTGCCTTTGCACTTAACTGTGTACCTGCCTGTTCTAATGTTCTGATTTCTGCTTTTTGCAATACTTCGCCACCTCTTAGCTGTTCCAAAATGCTAATTGCTTTTCGCAGCACCATTACCGATGTATCCTTTTGCTTAATAGTTTCATTACTTACAGGTTGAGCTATACTGGTTAACTCTCCTGTTAGCCGCTTGCCAAGGTTAAGCGGTGTAGTCTTTACACCGGTTTTAGCAACATAACTCCTTGTTTGTTGCTGCAGATCTTTCAGCAACCGCAAGGCTTTGTATTCAAAAGGCAAAGCGTCTTTAGGTTTATATGTTCTTAATTGCAACTCAGCCTTCCACATTTCATCCAGTGTAGCTTTCAATTGCTTTTTCGTAGCATCGTCAAAAAAAGTAGCATCTTCTGCTATATCATGTTTATGCGAAAACTGGTCTATTATCTTATTCGCATTTCCAAAATCAGATGCATCATGGTGCTCAGTTTCATCATGATCATGGTCTTCTCCAATTTCCGTTTCTGACTCTTCCCCTAAAAACTTACCATAGCGCAGCCTCAATAGTTTTTGATCCACTCCTAAATCGGCACTCCTTTTATTGAAATCCTCAACAGTTATGGTATCCTTCTCGCTCAATAGTTGCCCTGTTTCAATAATGATCTGCCGTTCACTCCTGAAAAATTCAGGCTTGATATCAACACCGCTTACCAATCCAGCCATGCTCATCAACTGCGCCGTATCTGCAAGTCTAACTATATATACATCCGACCGCTTTTCCTGGTTATTATTGTCCTTTGCTTTGATATAAAGATAAAGCTCGTCTCCTGCCTGCATCCCCAATGCAGCTAAATCAAGCACCTTTTGTAAATGGTATTGCTTGTTGCCACTGCTGAAATCAGAGAAAGAGAATTGCTGTTCTTTAAACTTTACCGCTTCGCCGCTGCCGCTGGCAATAGTTGCCTGTACAGATGTGCCTGCAATGCCATAATCATCAGTAATGGAAGCATTCACCATTACTTTCTTTGGCTCACCGAAATCTATCATCGTACCTGGTTTGGGAGACTGTACTGTAATTTCCGGCAATGCATCTTTTATCATCTCCATCTTATACAGTTCAGAGCGCTTTTTATCAATATTTACCTGGTAAAAACCAGATTGTGTGATTGTTTTGACTGCTGTCCATTGTGTATGTTCTTTATTTAAAGGCTTTAGACTTAATACAGATTTATCATTAAAGATCAACTGTACCTGGTTCGCTATCTGTGTTGTGGTAATATTCCAGATTATAGCTGCCTTCTGTTCTGCTACAATGTTGAATAAGTCCTGTTCTCTTTCTCTTCTTCCAGTGTAAGAAGGAGGTATAACTTTTACAATGACATCCTTTATCTCCGGAAGTTTCTTTTCCGGTTTACCGGTGTTAATAGAACGACCAGCAATATTGATTGCTGGTGATGAATAAGTTCGTTGATATGGAACCATAAATAGAATAATGGTAAACAACAGCACTGTTGTAAGTATAAAAACAGAAGTTTTGATTTTCTTTCTTATCAGTAGTGGAGCAGGGATATTTTCAGTTAATGTATGTTCTACCCTTTTCACCTGTAATTTCTCCAGGGCATTCAGGGTATTGGATGGCTGTAAAAGTAAATGAGTACTTTCCTGCAATTCAGGGAATGTACCATTGAGAAAACGGACCACATCCTGTTCACTGATCCTTTCGATAAACAGGAAGTAAATAACAGCAAACGATATTATAAAAAGGAGCAAAGCAATCCAGTTTGCCCCAACTGCTTTAAACCCAATAGCTGATAAAAGGATTGCAACAGCAGTCACTAATAAAAGGTGTGCAACCCGCAGTTGAAGGTTCCATCTTTTTTGTAAAGCCTGAATAATATGACTACCGCTTACTTCACTCATATGCACCCTTAGTTTGTTTAAAAGAAGTGATGCGTTCAAACAACAACAGCAAAAAAGCAACAACCCAAAACACCTGCGAAACATCGCCTATATTTTGCTGCACATGTTTGCTATTCTCCTTTTGCGCTGTTAGAATAACAGGCTGTATCTGTGAAGCATCAATAACCCGTCTATCATTCACTTCTCTTTCATCATCCATATTTTCCTTTCCGAAAAGTAAGTTATAAATGATCTGAGGAAATGAATGGCTCCATACCAAATCATTCCATTGTGGGTTGAAACGGCTATAAAAATGATAAACAGCAGCACCTTTTTTTTGCATACTTAATATTGGCTCATCATAACTATTCTTCCAAACAGGTTGAAAAGAAGATGAATCTTTTTTTATATACTTGTATAGCGTTACCGGTTCATCTATCGATAATGCTTCTTTATCATTTGTGAGTAAAGCAGCGTGAACGTTTTCAGTCTTTCCATTTTCATAGCTGAACACTTTGTTCTTTATCTTAGAAGCCGGTATCGCCTCCTCCGAAAGCCAGAAGAGCCAGCCTGTATTATCTGCAATGTTTTCTATGCTACTTACTACCGTTACCCGGATGTCATGCTGCGTAAAATCTCTTATTGCCTCAATTGCAGCTTTCAAATAATTGGCATCAGCAAAATACCTGGCTGTATAAATAGTGATGAAAAGCGTTGCCGTATCCACAGCTATTGTTTGATGTAAAGAATCGTTGCTGGTAATAAATGTTTTTCCATTATTTCTTTCTACCTGGTACTTGCCATTTGTATTATTAAAAGACAGGTTTTGATAAGTATAATAAGTACCAAAATCGCCACTCTTTCCAATTACTGCCCGAATGCTATCTGTCGTAGTGTTATACGCCTTTGCCAGCCATGTGGCTACACTATCTGTTAAGGAATAAGTGTACCATGTAAGATGTAAGGACACTTCGGGGCGATTGCCTGAGAAGTGTTGTAAAAGGTTGTCAGTGAAAAGATAAACCGGCATATTAGCAGGCGTCTTTTTATCCAATGCCTTTAGCAAAGCCCGGTAAGAAATGCCTGTACCCTTTGCAGTATCCTTTTCGGTTTTTAAAGTATCTTTCCAATCAGCATCTTTAAAAGCATCGTCGAAATAGTGTAGTGTATAGCCTTTCTTTTGCAACGAATCTATGATTGGATGATATATATGATAAGCCCTCTTTAGCCCGGTTTTCTCTACTACAATCCAGCCTTGTTCTTTTGTATTTAGCTGCTTATAAGGCTTTGCCAATAACATTGCCAGCACCGCAATTAAAAGACAGCGCAATAAAAGAAGTAGCCATTGTGATATTTTGAGGTTTCTTGACTGTGCTTTTGCGCTCTCTGTAATAAAAGCGATGCTGCCAACCTTTAAGGTTTTGCCTTGCTTTACATTCCATAGATGAATAAGCACCGGAACGATAATTCCGGAAGCTGTCCAGAGCAATAAAGGTTGCAGAAAATAAATCAAAATACTATCCTCTTAGTTTGTTGCGCCTATTTAAGAAATATAATAATGCCTTATCCATCGGCTCATCCATTGTTATCAATTGATAAAAAATATCCCGGCTTAGCAGTTCATTTTTAATGCTTGTTAAATAAGCATCGAGCTGCTCTTTGTACTGCCTCCTGCTTTTTACAGCATCTACCTTTACCGTTTCGCCTGTTTCTAAATCTTCTAATATTGCGTAACCGGTAAAATCCAGCCCCATTTCATTTTTACCCATTAAATGAAAAACAATAACCTCATGTTTGTTGGCTGCCAGCGATTGCAGCAATTTGGTTATTTCACCGTGCTGCTCATAATAGTCAGTAACAAAAATCAATAGTTCTTTTTTACCCGTACCGCTAAAGATACTTTTATAATGAACCGGCTCTGTAAAAGTAGCTGATGGACGAATTTGTTCTAATTGGTGAAAAATACGCGACAAATGCCGGGGGTCTTTACGGGATGGCAGAGAAAACATGTTATTATTCTGAAAGACATACAAGCCAGTAGCATCACCTTGCAAATTAGCAAGATATGCCAGCGATGCAGCAAGATAACGGGCATACTCTATTTTAGTGATACCGCTATCCTCATGGTTCATAGAGGCACTTGCATCCATTAAAAGCCTTACTGAGATACTGGTCTCTATTTCAGATTCCCGTATGTAATAACGGTCTGACCGGGCGAACATTCTCCAGTCTAACCGGCGCAAGTCGTCTCCTGCCTGGTAGCTGCGATATTGGCTGAACTCCATACCTACCCCCTTCACATTGCTGTTGTGAATGCCAGCCATAAATCCGTCCACTGTAGTCTTTGCTGCCAGTGACAAATTTTTAATGCTAATGATTGTTTTTGGATCTATCAGCCTGCTCATAACAAAATGTTTTAATAAATATAAGTATTCAAGGTGTATTAGTTTCGTTAACCAAGGTTACATCCTTTAGAAAATAAAAACACTCTAATACCCAATATTTAACCTTTGGGTTATTCTAGGGCATTTTATTTATTAAAAATATAGAGGCAAATCGAAGAAAAGCACTTATTAATTCAGTCTTTATTTAGTAAGGTTTTTCTTTTGGTATTAGCGTATGTAGAATTATGTCAGATTCAAACAGGTGGGCAGCAATGATTCTACAGGTCACAGACTCTCCGCAGGATCCTGTGGGGGAGCTACCGGGATTGCAGGTTACAGGTGTGAATGGCTTAAGACCGAAGTAAGAAAGGAATATATGAGCAGTTAGCAGGGGGTAAATATGGAGGAGATTCGGTATAAGTTAAGTATAAGTTAGGTATAAGTTAAGTATAAGTTAGGTATAACTCCGCCTTTCCAATGAGAGAAAGGGAAAGTTTTGAGATAAAAGAGGACCGCTTAAGTAAAAACAGACGTATGACTTACAACCTATTTGAATACCGCAGGTGGTTAAGTATGCAGTCTAACCCTTACTAAATCAGGACGGGAGTAATAACTGTTATACAAGTGCTGCAAGTTTTATTGAAGCTTTCCTTTAGGTCTTGCTATGGATTTCAGAAGTGTTTCCGTCACATCATCTGCTGTTATAGTTTCTGCTTCCGCCTTAAAGTTCATTAATATCCTGTGACGTAACACAGGATAAGCCATGGTTTGAATATCTTCCATTACTACCGCATAACGACCTTTGAGCAAAGCTCTTGCTTTAGCTGTTAAAATCAAAGCCTGCCCTGCACGCGGTCCACTGCCCCACCTCACCCATTCTTTTACATAAGCAACAGAGGAGGAACCGGGCCTTGTAGCCCGAATGAGCATGGATACAAACTGAATTAATTCTTCATTAATGCTTACTTCCCGTACTAGGCTTTGCAACTGTTGTATCTCACTTCCATTTAATATTGGATGGATGGCTACTTTTTTACTACCTGTAGTGCTGCTCAGGATATTTACTTCTTCCTGCTCAGTTGGATAACCGATTTTTATGTACAATAAAAACCGGTCAAGCTGTGCTTCGGGAAGCGGATAAGTGCCAGCTTGTTCTATGGGATTTTGGGTGGCAAGAATAAAAAAAGGCTTGTCAAGCGGGTAAGTTTTACCTCCATACGTCACTTCAAATTCCTGCATGGCTTCCAGCAGTGCAGATTGCGTTTTTGGCGGCGTGCGGTTGATTTCATCAGCCAGCACAATATTGGCAAAGACGGGCCCTTCATTAAATTTAAAAAAGCGCTTACCGGTGGTATGGTCTTCTTCAAGTATCTCTGTTCCTACAATATCTGTTGGCATCAGATCGGGTGTGAATTGTATTCGCCGGAAAGAAAGATGCAGCGCCTGTGATAAAGTACGCACTATGAGTGTTTTTGCAAGTCCCGGTACCCCTTCCAGCAGGCAATGACCACCTGCTAAAAGTGCCACAATTATTTCTTCCAATATCACATCCTGCCCTACAATAATCTTTTGTATTTCACTTTTTAATTGTGATAATTTACCTAATAAGTTTTGCAAGTGGATCTTCTGAATATTTCCAAAGTATTATTTTTATCCATAATCTTCGCTTGGAAATTAAGCGGAAATAGGGAAAACAAAAAAATCTTCGGCAGATAAATAATAATTCATGGTAAGTATGGTGAAATCGAAATTTACATTCACAAGATTAAGGTACCGGTCTGGCGATTGGGACACCGACCAGCGTATGCCTTCCAATATGCTTAAACTCACTGATCGAATATACCACCATACCTGTTACACCGGAGGAAAAGATTGTAGACCTAAGCAGCAACGAGCTTTTTCAATATCCGTTTTGTTATCTGAGCGGTCATAAACTGGTGCAGTTTGATGCACAGGAGGCTGCCAATTTTAAAAAGTATGTACAGAATGGTGGCTTTGTTTTTGCAGATGATTGCAACCACGATATTGACGGACTGTTTGCCAAAATCGTTTGAAACACAGATGGATTCTCTTTTTGGCGCAGATGCACTAAAAAAGATATCCAACAGGCACCCTATATACAGTTCCTTTTTTAAGTTTGAAAAAGGCCCGCCTAATACTTCTTTCGAACTGAATGGCTGGGGTGATGACCTGGTTCACGATTACCTGAAAGCAATAGAAATAAATGGCCGCATAGCTGTATTGTACAGCAATAAAGATTATGGCTGCGAGTGGGATTATGATTTCCGGAACAAGCGTTTCCTGGCAGAAGACAATACCAAGTTTGGGGTGAATATTATTGTGTATGCAATGGGAGGCTGAGATACCATGCCGTTAACAAGATAAGAGATGACAGTTGGGGATGGCAGAAAAGTTAAATGTAGATGTATCAGTGTGGTGCCAATGACACCATTGTATATTTACAGCCATCTCACCACATACCTGCCTATCTGGCGACAGTCAGACAGGGAATCATAGGGACATAGATTGGACCACAGCCTTTAGCGTGGCAGGCACTTAGGATATTATTTATGTGAATCATTGTTTCTATATGTTGATTAGGACATCACCTACTGCCAGTAGCTACTCATTACCCCCTGTTTTTTACCTCCACTATACAGAAAAAGACGTAAGATAGCGTAGGATGTACGGCTCAGGTACCGCTTAGGTACGGCGCAGGTAGGGAGAAGTCAGGGGCTTTAGTATAGTACCCGATAAACTATCTATGGCTTTGGTAAGGAAGGCAAGTGCTTTAGAACCTCACTCATTCTGCCGTCCTATCAACTCTCACCTGCCATATAGTGAAAGTTTCTAAGTAAAAGGGCATGAACCCCGATTGATAAGCCGCCTGAGTTATGCTATTTTTCCAAACCGCGGGCATATATTCTCTTTCGGAGGGGCCTGCTTATTTCCTGCTTTTAATATATCTACAACATTATAAGATTTGGTATGGCAAAAAGGGCAGGCATTCACATCACCAGCGCTGTCTATATAAATACTGCGGCTGCCGGCATAGCATCCTACCCTGCGTTGGTGATAACCATGATACATTACAAAAGGGAAGCTTTTATATTGCTTATCACTATTAATACATTTGAAGAATCGTTCTAATTGCTGTAAATGTGTTTCTTCCAGCAGCACCTCTTTATCAGCATAATGCCCTATATTCTTAGGCTCCAGCAGTTGCACGAAATGAACGCCTAACGCTTTGGCAAACTGCATATATGACACCAGGTGATTACCGTCTATAAACGTTTTAGTAACACATACACTTAACGTAACAACCAAACCTGCTCTTAAGGCAGCCTGCACCCCGTTTATTGCCTGCTCAAAGCTGTTTGCATGCCGCCTGAAGCCGTTATGCAACTCAGGTATATAATGGTCAATGCTTACTACTACGCCTTTGCAGCCAGCCTCTTTTAAACGACCGGCATTTTCTTCAGTTAAATTAAAGCCGGATGTCAATACAAAACATTCACTCTTCTCTTTAGCATGCTTTATTACATCCACCAAATCATGTATCCGTACCATAGGTTCGCCTCCGCTAAAGTGTATCTGGATAGCTCCTTGTTTTTGGTACAGATCTACAATCCTGATAAGTTCCTCCTTTGTAAATGTTTCTTTTTTGTTCAGGTTATCCCACTCAAAACAATGTTCGCAACGCAATGGACATTTACGTGTAACAGCAAAAAACACCATACTCAATCTGCCGGTATATTGTAGTGGAAAAGCATGACGAAGCAACTCATCTTTTAGAAATGCATTATAAGCCGCTGAAGGCCAGCCGGGATTATATAAATTGTTATAATACCTGCCGCTTACCTTATACATTTTGTGTACCTGCGCACCCCATGTTTGCTTTCGCAATTGCATCAGTTGACTGTACGTTTTCAGTATGATTCCTGGTTTTCTAATGGTAACACAGGCTAAATAAAACAGTGTGCATTGCTTGCAAAAACTAACCAGCCACTTCTCCAGTTTGCTTGTTTGATGTGCCTGAGCTATGCTGCTTTGTACACCATATAACGGATATGAAGAATCGTTAGTTGTTGAAGAAACAGGCATTACAGCTTCCATATTAAATTAGTTATAGTTATTGTAAATAAGTTATTCATTAATATCAATCTCAATTAAGTGACTCAAAGAATACTGCGGGCATTGTATATCCTTTGCTCCAGGTGGAAGCGCTTCCTGCCTGCAGCTTTTGGCTTGTTTTATATCATATAACCAGATTGAATCCGGTATCAGGATGTATAAGCTTCAGCCATTACTGCCCTCTTACAATTCCACTGATAAATATATTTTTCCCAATGCGATTCTATTTCCTTATATGTTTCCGCCTCGTATTTATAAGTAAATGCCCGATAGTGTTTTTCCTTTTGTAATTGAGTTAAGAACCTTTCTTTTACTAACTCAAAATCCTCTAATTGCAAGCATTGATAAATTGTTTTCAACACCAGTAAAGTATCAGCTTTCAGGTGTTCATAATCTACCTCTATAAGGTTATCTGCAGGTATCAATTGTTTGTCTCGTTCATATTGATCTAAAAGGTGGACATAGTGATTGAAAACAATACCCTTAATCTGCTCATCTGTTATAGATTGCAGGCAAAATTTACGGATGGCTTTATCCCACAAATTGCACATTGAATAAAAAAGATGATAAGGATTGCGACTGATATAAATAAACTTTGCGTTGGGGAATAATTGTAATAAGTACGGGATACGTTCTGTACCAGGCGGACTCTTAAGCAGCAACTGCTTGCCTTTACATTTATAGGTAGCAAGCTTTAAAACATAGCAATATTCTTTACACCACTGCATATAATAGGCAGGATCTGTTGATAGCTGCGCACAACTTTGCCATTCATTCCAGTTCAATGGGAAAACAAAACGCCAATAGTCCGTATATACAGATGCTTTATTAATTAAAAAACGCTCTTCTTCAGCAGGGTCATCTAAAGATGGAATGACATTATTAAAGAAGGCGGTCTTCATTTTAAGTCTGTTAATAATAAACTGAAGTATCCGCTGTAGCCATTTGCCAAATAACAAACTGGTGTTTGGGCAAATGATATCATAGTACGAGATAAACCCAAAGCGCTCATCAGCAGCCAACAGTTTATGCAGGTAAGTAGTGCCGCTCCGATAATGGCCGATAATAAATACCGGATCTTTATTGATGCTTGTCTTATTGATTTTACTATCATATAGCAAATGCTGCAAGAGAGTTCCGGGTAGCACTAGTATTAACTTTAAATAATAAACAAACAATAAAACCCAGCCCTTCGCAGATAGCCTGCCGGCTGCGAACACTTTTAGTGTAAAGGTGATTATCTTGCTATCCATTATCCGATAACGATTGATTTGCATAAACCTCCATGTGAAACACTTTAATAATTTAAAGAGGAAGTTAACCTTTCAAATTTTTGAGGTTTAAAAGTTATACTTCCTGTAGCAAGGGTGTCATAAAGACAAAATTGATAACACGATAAATCTTTCGTAAACAGCATCCAGTTCAAAACATTTGTCTCATTACCAAATAGCCTGTAATTGATGGTCGAATCCTTAGGAGCTTTAAGCGTTACGAAACTTACAAAACCGAATTCACCTGTAGTCTTTAATTGTAATAAGCTGGTATCAGGGTAATTCTTAGTTGCTTTAAGCGTAAGACTTACCCAGGCTTCCGGCTCCATTGCTATTTCTCCGCCACCACCGCGTATATCCCAATATCCTGCTTTAGATAGAACTATTCCCTTATCAGACCTGTTTAAATCGCCCTGGGTTATTTTATATTCACCATTGATATCTGTTGCATGTGTTGCAAATAACGATGTAGCCTGGCATCCAAATTCCGGATCGTAACGCGAACACCTATATAATTTTATTGTTACTCCAGGTAACAGAATGTTGGTTTTGTATTCTTTTACTTTAATTATATAAGTTTCCTCCGGGGGCTTGTCTATACCCATTTTTTTACAGGAAACCAAAAGTGTAACAGTGCATATAATCAGAAAACAAATTATCCCTTTCATACAATGTATTTTACTGGTTCCAAATTCTTAAGCATGCAACGCATACTTACCATTTCACTTCAATGCCCAGCTATTCACATTAGTATTCATCGCCTGTTTATAGAGATCCATGCTGTAATTTGATAAAGCACCCGGTTGTCTGAACTGTTTCAGGAAACCTATATCCGGCGCGTTGGTATAGTTACGCACATGCTCGTAATAGCCTTTTGCATGCAGTATGTACGTTTGCTCTTGATTGCTGTCTGTAAGTGGTGTGTAGGGGTACTCAATTACCGTAGCATTACCGGGTACAGGCTGCTGAAGGAAGCCGGCATCCTCTTTTACCAGCAACGGCAACACATCAGCGCCGGTTTCATCAGTAGCTTTCTCAGGCTGCAGCCTGCTTATTTGTAAGGGCGTATCATCGCTGTAATCTATAGCAGCATAGTCTATTTGCCAAAACATAAAACCCGCACTTAACTGCACAACCACTTGTCTACCCGTCACATTATTCAGGTCGAGGGGTAGCGCTATCTCTCTTGTTGCTAAAGGACCAACCATTGCTAAGCTATGTTGTGTTTCCCAACTGTTACTGGTTTGTACCGATACATGCAGAGGCAATTGCTGGTACTCTTTCCATTGTATCAATTTCTCTACCGGTGTAGTACTTTGCTTTTGTATAAAAGTGGAATAATACTTACCAAAGCCTTGTGTAAACTTTCCATATACCATATCCAGCCAGTAAGAATTTCTTAGCCGTAGTACCAGCTTTGCTGTACGTTTATCAGCAGGTTTATCAAATACAAGATGTATCATGTTGCTATTACTTTTGGCGGCAATAGTATCATCAAAGTCAAAGCTCAAACTATCATTTGCATGCACTATTAAAGGCATTACATTTCTATCACCCACTTTTGCAGCTATCGGAAGCATGGGCTGTGAAATTGAGTGCAGGTCACCATTTTCATCTGCATCCACTCTTACATCTTTATTATGTGTTACCACCAGTAATTCTGCCAGATCGGTAAATTGTTTCTCATTCAGTTCGTTACTTATTTGCAATTGCAGCTTGCCATTAATAGCAGGCTTCATCTCCAATGGCAAGTAATCGTTCCGGCATAGCTGTGGATAGATAGCTCCTCCATATATCTCGCCCTGCAATTTCATTTCATTGCCATCGTAAGCACTTACAAACGGACAAGAGCTTTTAAAAGCAGCCGCAATCAGTGAAATAAGAACAATCGTGCCTATAACGATACCCATAGCACTCAAAATATAATTGCCTGTCGTTTTTCCTTTATCTTTTTCTATCACTTCTACTTTGGTTACTTTTTTTAGTGGCAGTGTAAAAGTGGAATTGAGTTTTGCTGTTGTATCTATAGGTATATACAAATGCACTTCGCTGAGAACTGCAGAACCAGTAATATCATTTTTATAGCGCATATTACCTTTTATGCCCTTATATAAATGTAACATATGCATTTGGGGTAGTGAATCCAAATGGCATGTAATAAATTGCCTATCCTCACTTACAACAAGTCCGCGCATGTGATAAGCCTCATCGCCATTCCTGAGAACAAAATAACGGCTTTGATACGCCGGAGTGTTTACATGTTTAGCTAATGTGTCAGTATTCGGGTGTTCAGCTTTATAGTAGTTATGAAAACAACCAGTAAGTAAACAAAAAAGCGGGATAGCAGTTAAACCGAATACAATTCTAAGTAGTGTGACAGATGGGTGCATGTAACAGGTTTTATGGTAAAGAGTGATGGAATTACACCATTTCAAACAGATAGTATAGTATATGTTTTTACTTAAACCAACTTCTTTTTCCCTACTTGCAGTCTTGGCCTGTGTCTTATCTAAAGATACCTATTTAAATTTATATTACCAGTAATTCAATTAAATTCGAATGTTATTAATATTTAAAATAGCATGTCTTTTACTTATCAGATGGCAACAGATCAATCATTTTTCGTGGTGTGCGTCACTTTAGTTAACCATTTAAACGTCGAATTAAAATAGAAAAAGAAAGTAAGGGTTTAGGGCAATGCCTAGAAAACCACCTTTAATTACAGGTAGGCAGGGGATCCGGAGCGTTGGTTTTAAACTTATTGCCACTCCAGCAGTTGCCCACACCAGAGCCATCCCACAACAAATCAACACCGGGCAGTGGAATATCAAGTACTGGTGGGTTGTACCCGTTCCTTTTCACCACATTGTTCAGTATATGAACTCTATCAGGATTTGGTTCAATATCAAAAGTACCGGGATCAATTCCGGCAAGCACAGCTAATACTACTGTACTGAATACAGTAATTCCCGAAAATTTGTTGTCGTAAACCAGATTGTTCTCTACAGTAGCTTCATCAGCACCCAATACAAGAATACCTAAGCCGGAAGGCACAACAGATTCCAGTGAGCCTTCTTCACCAAAGTTTACATGATTATTATTGAAAACGGTATTATAGGCAACATGTA
The DNA here is from genome assembly GCA_963819045.1 of uncultured Chitinophagaceae bacterium. Lineage (GTDB taxonomy): Bacteria > Bacteroidota > Bacteroidia > Chitinophagales > Chitinophagaceae > Ilyomonas. Next base: position 29,464 of record CAWFUV010000007.1, read on the forward strand.
CATCCGATGATGTTTTTATATCCTTACCGGGTAATAAATCCACTAAAATGCCGCAAACATTATTGGAAGACCGGTTATAAATAACATTCACATCAGAAGAGTTTTCTATTTCCAACCCATTCACATTGGCATGCGCAAAATTGTATTGCATTACCACATCACTAGATTGCCCAACATAAATACCAGTATCGGTATGCCCGGTAGCTGTGCAATGGTCAACCATTCCATGTGATGAATGCACAGGAAAAATGCCGTATTCACCATTGCTTATTGCTGTTACATGCGATAATTTAAAGTTGTCAACACTATCAAGCACTACTCCATTTTCCTCAAAATCTTCAACAGTTACATTTTGCAGCACAAAGCCATCACCTGCGTCACCTACCTTAATGCCATCCTCTTCATCTCCCGGATTTTTAATAATCACTGCTGTTTCTTTATCGCCCAAGCCCATCAGTTTGATACCTGCCTTATTAACCGTTACACTTTCCAGGTAAGTTCCTGGCTCTATCTTAATGGTGGTACCCGGCGCAGCAGCATCCACAGCAGCTTGTATAGACCCACCGCAATGAACTGTAATGCTCAGTTTAGCATTAGCTATATCTTTAGAGGTGCCGGACAGATGTGCTTGTTGTTGTGATTGGGTTGCTTCTTTATTGCAACCAACTAAAACTATTAATAATGATAGGGACATTACCCAAATTAAGGGTGCATAGAAAGGGATCTTTTTCATAAAGCCTCCTTTGGTTTTTATGTTAGAAGTAAAGGGAGTTGTTGATAGCGGGGCAATCAATTATTTAGTGTAATATTTGTTGATGGAAAGTTAGACTACAGGGAAGAGCCTGTCAATTACAAGCTTACAGTTGCATGCTTTGAGTTGATAAAAAGCAGTAATTAATAACAAGCACCAATATACATCTTATAAACCCGTATATTAAATCAGTAAGTATAACTGCTGGTTAAGAATGCTATTTAGTAGTTTGATAAGGAGAAGCCAGGGCTTTAGCATAGCTTTTCCATGAACTATCCATGGCTTTGCTATGACTTTAGCATGGCTTTAGTACGGCTGAGGTAGGTTGAAAATAGGACTTTGGTACCAGATTGCCAGCAAAATGACAGTTGATAGCGGACAGCAGCAGTAAGTGCGTCCAGAGAATTAGTTGGTAGTAAAGCCTATCCATACCGCCGTTGGCGCTATAGGTCTTCGAAACCTAAATCCCAACATTTACGAATTAATTTATTACATTAGAATTGATTTTTCCGCTTTACTGCTTCATTTCTAATCCAAAAGCTTTTGAGATGCTGTAAAAAAATATTGTTCATTGTTAGCATTATGCTGCGTTGTATTCATTGCTTTGCACAACCCAATACATTCGTGTTTCAACCTGTAAACAATCCGGTACTACAGCAGTATAATATCAGGCACATAAGCATCGGTATTGATGGCAAACTGTGGCTAAGTACTGATAATGGATTGTTATGCTACGATGGCAATGATGTAACTGTTTTTCAGCATGATGATAACAATGCTTCTTCCTTAAGTTCAAATAACATATATAGTACCTACCCGGATGCAAAAGGCAATTTGTATGTAATCAATGATCTGCATGAGAAGAACTTAAGCTTTATGGATGGGAAGACCGGTAAGTTTACAGTAATAGGTGTGCAGCATACAGGTGAAGATTTCAGGTTGATGGCAACGCCCTTTGCTTATTCCGATCTGCTTATTGACGATGATAATTCTGTTTGGCTCGCCGCTTATTACATTGGTCTTTTCCATTATACTAAAACACAAACAAACTCCTATCACATACATCATCAATCCTCTGGCAAAAGCACTGTTTACTGTATTAAAAATGATATAACTGGTAAAGATATCTTAGACACTTATTTCATTGACAGAATACTTATTCATAAAATATCTTTGCGCCTTAGCGGCTTCGCGGTAAAATAGCAATTTCATGCAAAAAACAGACTTCTTAGTAATTGGCTCGGGTATAGCAGGACTGACATATGCTTTAAAAGTAGCTAACCATTTTCCTGATAAGACAGTAACGGTGATCACCAAAACGCAGGCAGATGAAACCAACACCAAATATGCGCAGGGCGGTGTAGCCGGCGTGATGGACGAAGCCAGGGATTCCTTTGAAAAGCATATAGCCGATACGCTGATTGCGGGTGATGGCTTATGCGATGAAAAAGTGGTGGAGATTGTAGTAAAGGAAGGCCCGGAGCGCATTAATGAAATTATTGACTACGGCGCTGAGTTTGACAAAGACGCGTCGGGTGAGTATGCCCTGGGGCGCGAAGGCGGTCATAGTGAGTTTCGCATACTGCACCACAAAGATGTAACCGGAAAAGAGATGGAGCGGGCATTGCTGGCCAAAGTGGCTACATGCACTAATATTAAGCTCATCAAGCATTGCTTTGTATTGGACTTAATTACCCAGCATCATTTAGGCTATCTCATTACCAAGTCTACGGCAGACATCTGCTGCTATGGCGTGTATGTACTGGATGAGCATACGCTGCAAACAGAGCGGATCTTAGCCAAAATAACAGTGCTGGCTACCGGTGGTTGCGGACAAGCCTACCGTACTACTACCAATCCTAAAATTGCTACCGGCGATGGCATTGCCATGGTGTACCGCGCAAAGGGAAAGATTGAAAACATGGAGTTTATCCAGTTCCATCCTACGGCTTTATACGAGCCGGGGGTATCACCCTCTTTCCTGATTACTGAAGCGGTGCGCGGCGATGGTGGCATACTGCGTAACAAAGATGGCGAAGCCTTTATGGAAAGGTATGATCCTCGTAAAGATCTGGCTCCCCGCGATATTGTAGCCCGTGCGATAGATAGTGAAATGAAGCGCAATGGTACCGAGCACGTGTATCTGGATTGCCGGCACATGGATAAAGAAAAGTTTATCCATCACTTCCCGAATATTTATGAGAAATGCTTAAGCATTGGTATTGATGTGATGCAGCAAATGATACCGGTAGCGCCAGCTGCGCATTATAGTTGCGGCGGTATTAAAACGGATGAATGGGCACGTACTTCTATACTGCATTTATATGCCTGTGGCGAATGTGCCAGCACCGGGTTGCATGGCGCTAACCGCCTTGCAAGCAACAGCTTGCTGGAAGCAATGGTGTTTGGTCACCGGGCATTTATTGATAGCATCAGTAAAGTAAATAGTATTGATTTTGAAGAAAAGGTTCCGGCATGGAATGAAGCAGGCACTACCGAGCCAAAAGAAATGATCCTGATAACTCAAAGCGTAAAAGAACTGCAGCAGATCATGAGTGATTATGTGGGTATTGTGCGCACGGATGTGCGTTTGCAACGTGCCAGCAGGAGACTTGATTTGTTGTTTGAGGAAACAGAAGCTCTTTATAAAGCTACCCGCGTATCGCCGCAGTTATTTGAGTTGCGTAACATTATTAGTGTAGGCTATTTGATAGTAAAAGGAGCTACATTCCGCAAGGAAAGCCGTGGCTTGCACTTCAATACCGACCATCCGCAAAAAAGTGATTTATTGCAGAATATTATTTTGTAGAATGATTGCTCACGGATGGCACAAATGGCACGAAGAATGATTGTAATAAACTACCTCGCGGCAGAGCCGGTGAGGTATTGAATAAGCCTTCTTAATAGATGAATCAGTAACTTTCGGGAATCAGACCTATAGAGGTTAAAAATCCACTTAGTGTCTTTGTGCTTCCGTAGCAATACTTCTTCAAACAATATCTTTGCCCCCATGTACTATCTCGTGTACGGCTTTTTTTACTTGTTTTCTCTGCTGCCTTTTTGGTTCATGTATTTGTTGAGCGATGGGGTTTCTTTTTTATTATATCACGTTATGCGGTACAGGCGAGCTGTTGTAAAGCGTAACATAGCCATTGCTTTCCCCGAAAAAACAGAAGGGGAAAGAAAAAAGATTGAACGGGAATTTTATACCCGTTTTACCGACAACTGGATTGAATTTGTCAAGTTGTTTTCTATATCCAAAGAAGAACTGAACAAACGCTTTAAGGCAAACTATGAAATGCTGGATGAACTGTATAACAACGGATACAATGTACAGACTCACCTGGGACACTTTTTTAACTGGGAGTATGCAAATATGGCCTATGGAATGAATATTCTACATCCTTTTGTAGCAGTTTACCGGCCGCTCAGCAGTAAAGTAATGGATAGAGTGCTTTATAAAGTACGTACCCGCTTTAACTCTCATCTTATTTCGGCCTACAAATTCCGTAACGAGTTCATGCCATTTATGCGCAAGCGTTATTTGCTGGTGTTGTTAGCCGATCAGAAAGAATTTCCGGATAAAGCTTACTGGACCCCTTTCTTTGGCAGGATGGCCACCTTTGTACAAGGCCCCGAGCGTACGGCACGCCTGAATAATGCAGCGATAACCATGGGTAAAATAAAGAGAGTGAAACGTGGTTATTATGTTTCGGAAGTAGTGTTACTTACAAAAGAGCCCCGCACTTTGCCTAAAGGTGAAATAACAAAGCGCATGATCCATTTTATAGAAGATACCATACGTGAGCAGCCCGCCAATTACCTGTGGAGTCATAACCGGTGGAAATACAGTTTTGAGCCGGACACGCATAAAGCTTTATAAATCAAAATTCCCATCTGTCCGCAGCTTGCTTCTAACACAATTTTTGCTGCTCCCGGCTATTTAGAGTTGATTATGTGGATTTTATACCACGAACAGTACTTACTATCCATAGTAAGGCATGCTTATTTATTGTGGTATAATGCTTGCATAAGTGTAGCTGTTATTCAATTATTAAAAAACTAATCGTATGGGCAACTCAAAATTTATTGCAGGTCTCATCCTGGGTGCGGCTGCAGGTACATTCATCGCCATTTTTGCTAACTCTGACAGAGGGCAGGAAATTCTAGAAACCGTAAAGGATAAAGCAGGCGATCTGTCCGATACTGTAAAAGATACTGTAAAAAGCAAATATGAAGATACCAGCGATGATATAAGTGATTGGATTGAAAAGGGAAAGAAATTCCTTTCTATGCTCGAAGGCAAAGCAAGTGATATAAAGAGTAAAGCAAAAGATCTTAAAGATGCAGCCAAAGCCTAACCATATATACACTACGGTGGAGGATGGCAGCCGGCCGGAAACTGATTTTCAGCAGGGGCCTGGTGCTGAGCAGGCAAATAGTGCTGAACCAGAGTCTAATTTTTTTACCGATACAATAAACCTGCTAAAGCAATATGTAAGTGACCGCATTACACTTATCAAGCTGCAGTCAATTGAAAAGATTTCTTCGTTGGCTGCCAGTATTGCTTCGGGTGTAACACTGGCTTTGCTGGGGTTGTTTTTTCTTATATTTCTCAGCATTACGCTAGGCTTTTTATTTGCTTCCTGGCTGCATAGCAATACTGCAGGCTTTGGCATTGTTGCGGGTATTTACCTGTTACTTATTATCATCATTGTTGTATTTGGTAAAAAAATATTCGGCAACCTGATAACTAAGAAAATCATTCAAAACTCTTTCAAGAAAAAAGATGGCAAGCAATAGCAGAGATCTTTCGCATATCAAATCGCTCAGCGACCTGCAAGGCGAAATAAGGAACATCCGGGCAAACCTGATTGTGCAGGAAGCGCAATTGCAGGAGCGCCGGCAGCACTTGCCCAAGGCAGCCAGGCAATATGCCATGAAAAAGCTGTTGCCGGGTACTATCAAAAGAATAGTACCCTTTGTATTAACTAAGGGTGCAGTGCTAAGGACCTTTGGTTTGGTGCGCAATGCATTTGGATTGATGTCGGTAATTAAAAGGCAAAAAGATAAAGGCGTCAAAAATACAGTGCTGAACACCGCTAAAAGGGTTGGCGCTGCTGCTGTTGCAAAAGGCATCATGAACTGGATCAAGAATCGTAAACATCATCCATCACCTCAAAAAATAGAAGTAAAATGAGAAGTATTCTGTACATCATTGCTGTTATTTGCATTATCGGCTGGTTACTTGGCTTTTTTGTTTATTCAGCTACCGGTCTTATTCACATCCTGTTGGTATTAGCAATTATTTCTATCCTCATCGCGGTCATACGTGGGGCATAGCTTGCTGCTACTAACATTTCCGTGTGTTGTTTTTGCCGGAAGGGCAAATAATTAAACACAGCAAGGAATTAATCATTTTTTCTCATAAAGCAGCAGGTTAGAATAATTAATAATTTTTACAACCTGCTGCTTATACACTATCCTTCATAAACTGTATAGTATTGTTTTTGCAACTCTACAATTTTAGGTGCCTGCGCAATTGAGCTAGTGAGTTAATAATTAAAGCTGCAAAGTTTTGAACCGTATTGTAAAAAAAATTTTAGTTGTCTTAGGTTGGATAGTAGGGAGCATTATCTTTCTGGTATTGCTGGTGTTTGTGGCTATACAAATACCTGCTGTCCAAAATTTTGCTAAAGGCAAAGCCGTATCTTTTCTGGAGAAGAAGATTGGGACGAAAGTAGCCATTGGCAGGCTGCGAATTGACTTTCCAAACCGCATTGTGTTATCCAATATTTACTTTGAAGACCAGCATAAAGACACACTTATGGCAGGCAAGGAAATACGGGTGGATATAGCCATGCTTAAGTTGCTGAGCCATGAGGTAAGTATAAGTTATGTTGGGCTGGATGGTATCCGGGCTAATATTTACCGCATACAACCCGACACGGCTTTTAACTACGAGTACATTGTAAAAGCCTTTGCCAGCGGGCAGAAAGACACTACTACAAAAGACACTACCAGCAGTCTGCAGTTCCATTTAGACAGGATTGTACTGCACAACATCGTGGCTACATACAAAGACGATAACACCGGCAACGATGTATATTTTAGCCTGGGCAATTTCGAAACGCATATTAACAAGTTTGACCTTGACCACGAGGTTTTCAGTATCCCCAATATTGATATTGCCAATATTAACACCCGTATTTACCAATATAAAGCCCTGGTGCAGGAAGATACTACCTATACTGGTCCGGCTAATCCTGCCGAGTCGTCTAAGTCGCCTACTATCAATCTTGGCAGGCTCGGATTGCGCAACATTAACTTCAATTATAAAAATGATGTCTCTGCTTTATATACGGATTTGCATTTAGGCGAATTTGTTACCCACCCCGATACACTCGATATAACACAGTTGCACGTTAAGTTAAAAGACATAGCACTCAACAATACACAGGCACAAATTGTATTGGGGAAAAGCCAGGAAGCCCAGTACACTAAACAGGTGGTTACTCAGCAAACAGGGCAGCAACTAAAAAACCCCTGGAAGTTTGAGATTGGTAATGTGAGCTTCAATAATAACAGTTTTGCATTCGATAACAATGTTAATCCCAAAGCACCTGAAGGTATTGACTTCAGCCATTTGCATATTGACTCATTAACCATTCATGGCGATAGTCTTGCATTTACGCCATCGGTGTATGCAGGCAACATTCATCAGATATCTTTTAAGGAACAAAGTGGTTTCGACCTGCGCAAGCTGCAAACCAATTTTGTTTATAGCGATACCGGTGCAAGCCTTACCAATTTTGTATTGCAAACCGATAAGAATACCGTCATACGCAATCAAATTATTGCCGGATGGCCATCTCTCGATGCGATCTCAAAGAATCCTGGAAATGTGTACCTCAATATTGATCTCACCAACTCACAGATCGGGGTAAAGGACATCATCACTTTTATGCCCACCTTCAAGCGCAATATGCGGGGTAAGGAGGATGCAATACTTAAATTAAATACGGTTATAAAAGGCTATGTAAGAGATTTGTCTATTCCTGTTTTTGATATAAGTGGTTATGGCAACACAGTGGTTAGTTTATCGGGCAGGATAAAAGGACTGCCCAATGCCAGTAAGGCTTACATGGATATAGCAATAAATAAGATCAGTGCTACCAAAGCCGATTTGCTGCCATTCATTCCTGCAAAGGAATTAGCCAACTTCCGGTTGCCGGATAATTTATTTATAAAGGGATATTTTAAAGGAAATGCCAAAGACTTTAACACCCAACTTGCCCTGAGCACTAACAGGGGCAATGTTGATATAACAGGTGGCATGCACCCCAGCCAACCCTATAGTTTAAAAGCCGTTGTTAACCGGCTGGATGTAGGCTACTTACTAAAACAGGAAAAGAATGTCGGTATCATTTCGCTTGATGCTAATGTAAGTGGTACCGGCACTGACCTGAAAACGGCCAATGTGCGTTATGCACTCCGTGTATTATCTGCACAGGTAAAAGGATATAACTACCACGACCTTGATATGGCTGGTACGCTGAGAAATAGGGTAGCGACTGTTAACGGCAATATCACCGATCCAAATATTACACTCAACCTTGATGCATCGGCAGACATGAAGCCTAAGTATCCTGCAGTAAAAATGGATTTGCTGCTTGATACCATTGATCTCCGTGCGTTGCATCTGGTGACTGATACAATGGCTTTCCACGGGCATATTATTGCCGATGTACCGGTAAGCGATATTGATTCACTCATTGGCTCTGTATACTTAAACGACCTGGTAGTTACACAAGGCTCTAACACCTATTATGCAGATAGCCTCGCACTTGTAGCTGATGCTAATCCGCAGCAAAAAAGCCTTACGCTCACTTCCAATCCTATCAATCTCAGTTTGGTTGGTCAATATAAGCCTACTGAGATAGCGGCTGCATTGCAACAGACCATTAATAAGTATTATAATCTGCCAGGATATAAGCCTCAAAAGTTTGCACCACAAAATTGGGAGTTGAATGCCAGTGTAGTTCCCAGAGGCATGCTGTTACAGTTTGTGCCTATGCTCAAAGGCAGCGATTCGCTGGCACTGCATGCCGCATTAAACAGTGCAGCCAATGATCTAAGACTATCTGTGAAAGACAGGCACGTGATAATGAATCAAATGCAGATTGACAGCCTGAATGTAATGGCACAAACCAATGCCGAAAAGCTGGATATAACAGCAAACCTTGATAAGTTTATCAATGGAAGTTTCAGACTATATAACACCGCACTCAATGCAAGCATTGCCAACAATGCCTTAGATTTTAGTGCCAACACAAAAGACTCACTTAATAAAACACAATTTGCATTAGGTGGTTTACTTAACCAAATAAAGAATGGCGTACAGTTTAGTCTGAAAGACAGTTTGCTGCTCGATTATATGCGTTGGGATGTAGGCCAGGGCAATTTTATCCGTTATGATTCTGTTGCTGGTATCCAGGTAAATAATTTCTCATTAAGTCAGGACGGTCAGTCACTAACTGTTAATAGTACGCCGCAGGAGCCTAACGCACCCATTAGTGTTGCCTTCAATAACTTCCAGATAGCTAAACTTACCAAAATTGCACATCAGGATTCCCTGCTGCTTGAAGGTTCTATCAATGGTAACGCTTTGGTAAGAGATGTAATGAAGAATCCTGTCTTTACATCCGATCTGCGGATTGATAGTATCATTTATAAAAGGGATACTATTGGCAACATGACTGTAAAGGTAAATAACGAGCAGGCTAATACGTTTGCTGCCAATATAGCATTACAAGGTAACAATACCGATGTGCAAGTGAATGGTAGATATTACACTGGTGAGAGCCGCATGGACTTGCAGCTTGCCCTTAACCGCCTCAACCTGGCTATTGTAAAGCCTTTTGCGGTAGGACAATTAATAGATATTGGTGGCGCATTGAAAGGTAATGCAACCATCACTGGTACAATCAATCAACCTTCTGTAAATGGTGCTCTGCGCTTTGATAGTGCTTTCGTAATACCGGCAATTACCGGCGAGCGCCTTACATTGCCCAACGAAAATATCAATATAGATAACCAGGGTATTCACTTCGATAATTTTACCATGCGTGATACCCGCAACAAAGCGGCCGTGCTGGATGGGGACATACTCACTACGGACTTTAAAAATTATACCTTCGATTTAAGTCTGAATGCGCAGGATTTCCAGGCGGTGAATGCACCAAAAGCAACCAACCAGTTGTTTTACGGCAAAATGAATATTGATGCGGGAATCAATGTTACGGGCGGCATGACCACTCCTAAGATAGATGGCGATCTGCGGGTAAATAAAGAAACTAATTTTACGCTGGTGCTACCCACCAGTGATCCAGAAGTAGTAAGCCGTGAAGGTGTAGTTATCTTTGTTGATAAAGACCATCCTGAACAGGCTAAGCAGCAAATGGCTGCCCTCGATTCAATTACTGCCAAAAGCCAAATGACAGGGCTGGACGTAAGCGCTAATATAGAAACGGACAGTGCAGCCAAATTCACAGTAATTGTAGATGAAAGAAATGGCGATTCACTTACACTGCAGGGATCATCAGACCTTGCCGGTGGTATAGACAGAAGTGGTAAAATCAGCCTTACCGGTAATTACAAGGTATCTAAAGGCTCTTACAACTTATCGTTAAGTGTTTTAAAACGCAAGTTTGATATTGAACAGGGTAGTACGCTTACCTGGACAGGCGATCCCACTTCTGCCAATATAGATATCACTGCTTCTTATCTTGCCGATACTCCGCCGATTGATTTGATGGCAACCAGCCAAGAAAATCCTGATGTGCGCTACAAAGAAAAACTTCCTTTCAAGGTGTTGCTGCACATGACCGGCGAGTTGCTGAAGCCAACAATCACTTTCGATATTACGCTGCCGCAGCAAGAGTTAGCCGCATGGCCTGATGTAGATACCAAGTTGCAGCAACTACGTGCCAACGAAGCCGAACTGAATAAGCAGGTATTTGCACTCTTGTTGCTCGGACGTTTTGTGCAGGAAGATCCGCTGGTAAGTTCCGGCGGCGGAGGTGGTATCGAATCTACTGTCCGTTCAAGCGCCAGCCGCATGCTTACCGATCAGTTGAATAAGTTAGCCGGAAGTCTTATCAAAGGTGTTGATCTTAGTTTTGATCTGGAGAGTGGAACAGACTACTCTAGCGGCACCGCACAAAACAGCACTAACCTTAATGTAGGGGTAAGCAAACGGTTATTGAATGACAGATTGAAGGTAAATGTTGGCAGCAACTTTGCTCTTGAGAATCCCCAGGGTAACAATAGCCAAAACCACTCACCAAGCACTATTGCAGGTGATGTATCGGTAGATTACCAGTTGAGCAAAGATGGCCGTTACAGGCTGCGTGGCTACCGCCGCAATAATTACGACGCTACGTTTGAAGGCCAGGTGATTGAAACCGGTCTCACCTTCATGATTACATTAGATTACAACCAGTTTAAAGATATATTTCAAAAAAACCCGGAAAAAAAAGAAGAACATAAACGCGTAAAGCAATCAAATAAGGAGGCAAAGAAGTTAAACAACGAACAGCAGAAAGCAAACGAAAGCCTTGATAAGCCAACTACAGAAAATAAAAATAGTACAAACAATACAAGTAATCAGTAGGTAACGCTAAAAGTTTGTAGCTAAGTCGAAAATATTTTTTGTTGCTTCTAAATTATTAGAGTCATAATCCCGGATAGCATTGATATAAATGGCAGGAACACGATCACAACACATGAATTACACCATTATTGGTTTTTTAATTACGGGCATGATGCTGCTATTGATGGCATGCGATAACACGAAGCGTTTGCCACAGGGCACTAATCTTTTTGTGGGATCGAAGGTGAATATAAAAGCAGATCCGGCAGTAAAAAAGAAAATAAGCAAAGGATTAGCAGGCAATTTACAAAGCATGGTAAGACCAAAACCAAACTCTAAAATTTTAGGAGCACGTGTAAAGCTATCATTTTACAATAGTGTAGATACACCTAAGGGTAAAGGGTTACGTTATTTCATTAAATACAAATTGGGTGAGCCGCCGGTAATAGCACAATACACCGTACTGGAAAAAAACCGTGCGGTAATGCAAAACTGGCTCGAAAACCGTGGCTATTTTCATGATAGTGTTACGCTGGATACTAATATCAAACACAAAAAATTAACTGCTGTTTACAATGCCTTATATTGGTCAGCAATATACTATACGCAATATCAGTTTTCCGCAAGACTCCAGTATCTTAAGCAAGCAGATGAGAGGTAAAAACAGCAAGCGGGAACTCAAGCGTTCACTGTTTAAACCAGGGGCTCCGTATGATCTTGATGTTGTTATGGCCGAACGTGCCCGTATAGATGACCGGCTTAAAGACAGGGGCTTCTATTATTTTAACCCTAACTATCTTATTGCAGAAGTGGATTCTACAGTAGGCAACCACCAGGTGGATATAGCTATGCGGGTAAAGGACTCTATGCCCAATGTAGCAAGACGCCAGTACCGCATAGATAGTGTAGTGGTATTTGCTGATTATGACATTAACAACAGCGACAGTAGTGCTGCAGGTGCAAGGCAAACAGAGGGGTACACCATTGTAGATCCCAACCATCGCTTCAATCCTAAGATCTTCAGCCGTACCCTGATATTCGATTCCGGTGATTTATATAAACGCAGCGATCACAATCTTTCATTGAACCGTCTTACTACATTGGGAGTTTATAAGTTTGTAAAGGCGCGTTTCGAACCAACTCCCGGCTCAGATACCTTACTGAATGCGTACTATTATCTTACTCCGGCGCCTAAGAAATTATTGCGTGCACAGGTCTCCGGCCTTACTAAAAGCAACAATGCGAATGGTGGCGAGTTCTCACTTACCTGGCAACACCGCAGCTTGTTTAAGGGAGCAGAAGGATTTACCGTTTCCCCTTACGTAGGTTTCGAAAAGCAAATATATGGTGGTGGTAGTAACAATACCAAGGAGGGCAGCAGCCAGCAGGTAAACACGCTTCGGTATGGTGTGGAAGCCAATATGTACATCCCGCGCATCATTGCACCATTCCGCTTTAAAACCAACAGTAATTATGTGCCACATACAAAAATTACAGCGGCATATGAATGGTTTAACCGTACTACACAGTACCTGCTAAACTCCGCCAGATTGAGTTATGGCTATGTTTGGAAAGAGAATATCAAATCAGAGCACCAGTTGAATATTATTAATATCAACTTAGTGCAGCCCAGGAATATTACACCGGAGTTCCAGGATAGTTTGAAAAATAATATTACGCTGGCACGAAGTATCCAAAAACAGTTTATTATTGGTGCTAATTACAACTACAATTACTATACACTTAACAGGCCTGCCAACATCAATAAAAGGAATAACATTTACATCAATGGTAATATTGATCTATCAGGCAATTTGTTGGGGTTAGTTACAGGTGCCAATGTGCTAAAAGGTAATCAAAAATCCATCTTCGGTACACCATTCTCCCAGTATACCCGCTTTGAACTGGAGTTGAGACACAGGCTTCGGCTAGGAGCTAATAGCTCTTTCCATACGCGTCTTTGGGGTGGCGTAGCTTATGCTTACGGCAACGATACACTTGTGCCCTTTGTTAAGGAATTCTTTGCAGGTGGTACCAGCGATATTCGTGCCTTCCGCGCCCGCACACTTGGACCAGGTAACTACTATGCAGGCAACCCGCGGGATAGTTTTGTTGTAGATCAGCCAGGTGATATAAAGCTGGAAATGAACATGGAGTACCGTGCTAAATTATTCTCTATCGTAAACGGTGCATTGTTTGTAGATGCCGGTAACGTATGGACGCGCAGGGCAGACAGCAGAGACACTATGGACAATGGCAGCCGCGGCAGCACTGTATTTTCCAACCAGTTTTTAAAACAGGTAGCAGTAGGTGTAGGTGCCGGTTTGCGTTTCGATGTTCATATATTGGTACTGCGTCTTGATGTTTCTTTCCCGGTTAGAATTCCATATAATTCACCGGGATATCCCGAAGGCAGCGGTTGGGTGTGGGACCAGATAGACTTCGGCAGCAAACAGTGGCGCCGCAACAACATCATATACAACCTGGCAATAGGCTATCCGTTTTAAATACACAATTACATACATATTATTCATATAAACCAGATTCAACTTTTGAGAGAAGGAAATGTTACAGGCACTCATAAGGCTCTGTTCTCAGGTGCCTTTCTGGTTTAACTCATCACTTTTAATTCGTCATACAATCTTTAATACTTTTGCAGTTTTGGAGCATGACTTGTGTTGAATGTAGAAAATAGAGAGCAAGTAATTCATGAAAGCAATAATACCTGTAGCAGGTGCAGGCGCTAAGCTGCGCCCGCATACATACACGCAGCCTAAAGCATTAATACCGATAGCCGGTAAAACCATCCTCAGCCTTATTGTAGATCAATTGCACAGTGCCGGCCTTACCGAATTTATTTTCATTGTTGGCTACCTGGGTGAGAAGATTGAAGATTATGTAAGGCAAACCTATCCGCAGTTAAATTGTCATTTCGTACATCAGAATGAGCGGCAGGGTACGGGGCATGCTATTGAGCTAACGCGGAACCTGATCAATGGCGATGAAGTAATAGTAACACTGGGTGATACGATTTGTGATTATGATGTAGAACAGGTAATACATAGCCCTTATAATTTGCTGGGTGTAAAAAAAGTAGATGACCCCCGCCGCTTTGGAGTGGCAGAAATCAATAATGATGATGCTATTGAACATGTAGTAGAAAAGCCCGCCATACCTAAGAGCAATATGGCACTGGTAGGTGTTTATAAAATAAAAGACACCCCTTTTTTGTACGAATGCCTCCATCATTTATTTGCACAAAACATTAAGACCCAGGGCGAGTACAACCTCACCGATGCCCTGGAATGTATGATCAAGCGTGGCATACAGTTTAAAGCATTCAGAGTAAAAACCTGGTACGACTGCGGCCGTAAAGAAACCCTCCTTGATACCAATGCCCTATTGCTTAGAAAGAACGGCAGCACCATCCACGAAACAGTACAGAATGAGAACTCTATTATAGTACCGCCGGTAACTATTGGTGCAGGTTGTGTACTAAAGAATGCGATCATCGGTCCGCACGTATCCATAGGTCCTAATACTACTGTTCAGTACTCTACTGTGCGCGACAGTATTATTGGTGCTTATACTACTTTATATGAAGTAGTAATTGACAATTCATTGATAGGCAGCGATGCTTCTGTAAAGGGGCTGAGCCGCAGTTTAAATATTGGGGATAATACAGAGATAGATTTCGGGTAAATCAGTACGCTGCTACTGGTAATTGGTACTGCTAGGTACTGTTACTGCTAAATAATTGTACAAAGCCACTTCCTTTTGGAGGAGGAATTATATTTACAGTTTTCTCACTACATAGGAACATAGGGACATAAGGAATACACACATAGTTTATGACATATGTGAATTACCATTTTTACAGGTTGATCATGACACTAGCTGCTGCCAAAGGCTACTTTTTTACCCCCATTATACTTAAAATACGTAGGATGGACGTAAGATAAACGTAGTAGGATCATCGAAGGATATACGGCTTAGATACGGGTCAGATACGACGGAGATAGGGAGGAGGTACGACTTAAGTCTTCTGGTTCATACAGGCGAACCTATAGATATCATCCTTCTTAATTCACCGAGCCATTCAGAGGATTTTTATCAGCAGAACGTGTAAGCCAAATACCTATTAGTATAAATACCAGCCCTGATCCTAAAAAAATATAATCATACACAGAAAGTCCAAGCCGCTCTACTACATGATGAATGCCGAGCAAATGATGGTCTATCAGCCCTTCCACCAGGTTAAAAATGCCCCAGCCCAACAGCAATCCACCCCAGAGTATCCTTCCATTCCACGGCACCTCCTCCCGCTTGCCTGCATGCCATAACAGAGCAACCCCTGCAGCCGTCATCAGCCATGTAAAGGCATGGAACAAGCCATCCCACACCATGCTTATTTTTACGTTGATGAGTACATCCTGCGGCAGCCTCGCAGAAAGCATACTGTGTAATTGCAGGATCTGGTGAAAAAGAATACCATCTACAAAACCGCCCAATCCTATACCCAGTAGCGTACCTGCTGCTATTAATGGTTTTGTATTCAAGGTCATGTATTCTTATTTCTTAGTGGGTACACACCATGATAGATGAAATAGACAATCAGCGCACAAACAGCAAAAGGCAGTATAGTGATAACAAGATTAACCAACAGATCAGGACCAAACACAGCGGCTCTTACAGCGGTTGCCGTTTTAGAGTCGCACAAAGTACAGGCATGCCCGGCCAGTGCCGGTGCTAAAAGCAATAGAAGAAAAAAGGGGATTTTCATAGGTTAGGCATGATAATTAACCTGTAGCAAATATTACACCACCACAGCTCTTGCAAGAGGTGTTTTAATATATGAAAGAACAGGCACCACTATACTTTATTGCTATTATGCTACCGCAAACAGTAGATGCAGCAATTAAATCATTCAAGAACGATATGGCTGATCGTTTTCAAAGTAAAAAGGCGCTGAGAACTGCATCCCACATCACCCTCAAAGCACCATTTAAGGTAGCTGCGGACATGCGCCCACACTTACTACAATGGTTTGAAGGGATGCGGATAACTACTGCACCTTTCATGCAGGAGGTAAAAGACTTTGGAGCCTTTAGCAACAAGCGCAACCCGGTGATCTATGTACAACCGGTGATGAATGAGCCTTTAAGGCTTTTACAAAAAGAAGTATTGCGACAATTTAGCCAGGCTTTTCCAAAAGAAGCTATCAGTAAGAATGAGCATGTATTTTCGCCACATATCACTATTGCTTACCGGGACCTGCATTATCATCATTTTAAAGAGGCATGGGAGGAGTATCAAACCAAAACCTATAGTGCTATGTTTGAAGTAAACGCTTTTCAGTTGTTGCAACATATTAATGGGAAGTGGCAGGTGATTAGTAGTTTTTTATTGAACCATGGAGGTGTTTGAACCATAGCGGCACAATGATACAGAGCGGCACAACGTTTCTTACGTATGATTTCTGTGCCGCTCTGTGCAATGTCATTAAGTGAATTGAATACCTACAGTCAGGTGCATTTAAAAGTTTTTAGCCTGCTTTTTGTCCATTAACCCACAAAGCCTATTTATACCTATGTCACCTTCTTTACAATACGACTTTTTAGATGCCTGCCGCCGCGGGGATTTACAACGGGTAAAAGAGCTTTTTGCTGCCGATAACATGCTTGTTAATACCAAAGATGCAAAGGGTTTTACCCCCCTTATTATTGCTGTGTATAATGATCAGCCGGAGGTCACAGATTTCTTACTGGATAATGGTGCACGTGTTGACAGCCAGGATGTATCCGGCAATACAGCATTGATGGGGGCTGCCTTTAAAGGCTATAAAGCCCTGGTAGAAAAACTGCTACAGTCCGGTGCCGAAGTAAACCAGCGTAACTTTCAGGGTGCTACAGCCCTTACCTATGCTGCCACATTCGGGCAGATGGAAATAGCGGAGTTACTACTACAAAAAGGCGCCGACATGTATGCCAGGGATGTGCGTGGCAAAAGCCCGCTGGACCACGCCGTAATACAGGAGAATGAGCCCATGGTGCTCTTGCTGGAACGCTATGCAAGCAATAGTAAGTAAATGGGAACTGTAGGGTTGGTTAACTTTTCCAAGTAAACAATTAACCATTAACAATATTCAATATGGACGCGATACCTGTCATTATAGAAACGCCAAAAGGGAGTGCTTTTAAATATACTTACCAACCCGAAAAGCACCTGTTTAAGCTCACCAAAGTACTGCCTGCGGGCATGACGTTCCCGTTTGACTTTGGTCTTATTCCTGATACCAAAGGGGAAGATGGCGACCCGCTTGACATTATCGTTATTGCCGAGTTTGAATCCTTTGCCGGCTGTATCATAGACTGCCGTGTTATTGGGGGAATTAAGGCAGAACAGACGGAGCATGATGGTAAGACATTACGCAATGATCGCTTTATTGGCATTCCGGCAGCATCTCAACTATTTGCTGAAATAAACAGTACGGAGGACCTTCCAAAGGCGATAATAGATCAACTGGTGGCATTCTTTAAGAATTACAATGAACTAAGCGGTAAGCAATTTAAGTCTTTAGGAAACATGAGTCCGGAAGAGGCATACGCATTAATTAAAAAAGGATAAGGGGTACTATGACTAAAATTGGGTTGCTTTCCGATACACATAATTATTTAGACGAAGCTGTTTTCAGGCATTTTGAACAATGTGATGAGATATGGCATGCGGGTGACTTTGGAACAATAGATATTGCCAGCAGGCTACGTGCGTTCAAACCATTAAGAGGCGTATATGGTAATATTGATGGCTATGATGTAAGAAGTGAGTTCCCGGAACAACTCCTCTTTCAATGCGAAGGGGTGAAAGTACTGATGAAGCATATCGGCGGCTATCCCGGCAAGTATGCGCCCGGCGTGAGAAATACCATTATAGAACAACACCCATTGCTTTTTATAGCCGGGCATTCGCACATCCTCAAAGTGATATACGATGATAAGCTGCACTGCCTGCACATGAACCCCGGCGCTGCCGGCATACATGGCTGGCATAAAGTACGTACGTTGATACGCTTTGCCATAGATGGTGCAGAAATTAAAAACTGTGAAGTAATTGAGTTGGGTAAGAAAGGAGTGAAGGAAATGCAGGAGTAGGGGCTGTGTTCAACAATTTGGTTTGATGAATGGTTCATTTCTCCTGTAGGGACAGGTCGCGACCTGTCCCTACAACACCCCCTTAAAATGTGCCCGCATCTTTCCCGGATAATCAGCCAATGCAATCTCCGGTGCAGCAATCTCCGGGTGCCATAGCTTTTCCCACTCAAAGCTGTAATAACCATTATAACCCCCTTTATACAAAGCGTCTATCCCTTCAAATACCGGTGCAATACCCTGCCCCAACAATGTATATGCTTCTTTTCCATCCACCATGTTCAGGTCTTTGATGTGCGAATGACGGATGTATTGCTTCAGCTTTGTATATACCTGCACCGGTGCCTCTTTGGTCACCGTCCACATGTTTACAATATCCCATACCAAACCAACATGCGGATGCGTTGCCAGTTGCATGATATGCACTATATCGTCACTCTTTACTACCTGCCCATGCGTTTCCATCAGGACGGTTACATTCTTATCCTTTGCATAATCCCCCAGTTCCAGCAAACCTTTAGCAATCAACTCCATCGTTGCATTACGGTCCTGGTTGGGTGGAAAATCATTAGGGAAGACCCGGATATAAGGGCAATGTAATTGTTGCGCCAGGTCAATAAACCCTTTGGCTTCATCCAGGTTCTTTTTCCGTTCCGCAGAATCGCTGAGGTGCATGGCGGAAGAAGCCCCAAGGTTAACGATCTTTAGTCCCTTATCCTTTACCAGCTTCAGCGTATCGCTTATTTTACCGGCACTGAATACCGGGCATTCCGGCAGATTCATCTGACGTTCAATACCTCTTATTTCAATACCATCATAGCCATTAGTAGCTGCAAAATTTATAATCTTATCAAAGCTCCAATCGGGGCAGCCTAAGGTAGAAAAGGAAAGCAATGGTTTGTTGTTTTTGAATTTGAAATGAGTTCCTGCCAATGCAAATAAGAATGCGCCACCGGTATTTTTTACAAAGTTTCTGCGTGTGGTATTTTTCATATAGAGGCTGATAAATGGAGGCGGGAAAGATAAGGGATTGGGAGGAATGTTTAATTATGTACGATTCTGCAGTTGTTTAAATTTATAATCACTTTACTTATTGTGGATTAGACAGAGCCGTAGGCTCGACCCATCTTGTAGCAACGGGTTTTAACCCGTTGACCAAAGAAAGCCACACCTTTACTAGAGTGCCGTAAGCACGATGCATATCTACAGGGTATAACCATTTATGGCACGAGCCTAAACACTTCGCTGAGTTAGTAAAGATTATAGCATTCTGGGTATGAGTCTATCCTTAACTATTACTTGAAAGTATATCTACATCATAATAAACCACTGTATACAAGATCCAGACGCACAGAGGTATGAGAGGCATTCCCTTCTTTCTCTCAATTGCAGTACCATCTACTCAATTGTGTAAAGACCTGCTTTGTTGTTTAGATGGTCAATTATGTGCTAAAAAGAACAGGTAATCAAAAGTCAGGAGTTAAATAGCTTACTTAATTTTTATCCATGTTGCATTTCATAATTGTCGATTGCCTTTTTAATTACAGCACTAATTTGGTCATCCGGTGTAACCCGAAATCCTCCATCATCTTCAGAAAGCCATTCTCCTTCTTTGGTTTTTAGCAAACGATATTCTTTTTGGTCTTTAGATGCAGGTTCAATATTTACTATGTAACCCTTTTTTACTTCATTATTCAACCTGTTCTTTCGAAATAAGTCTAAAAAAAGAGACTTTCTTCTTATGGTTCCCCATCTTACGTCTCCTTGTTGGTTGTTTGGCAGAGCGATTGTGAAGTGTCCCATATATAAGTGGTTTGATTTGTCTAATTTATGTAAAGCCAATTTTCTAAGAAGAGAAGATTGATAAACGGCAACGTAATATCATTGAGGTTTGCATGCAATACAAATATAAACACTACCTCCAGGTTTTACAGATTTATAAACTATTGCTAACCGGTGCTACCTATCCGCGTTTTTCCCAAAAAGCACTTACTCACTCCCCCTGTCAACTACCCACAGCCATTTGTCATCCCGGTAGCAGCCAGGTACCAAAGCCATAGCAAAGTCATGACAAAGCCATAGCAAAGCCATGGATAGTTCATGGGAAAGCGGTGCCAAAGCCATCCCAATCCGCTACTTGCCTCCGGAAACGGTATAAACTAATTTTTGGGGAAATACTAAAATGTAGGAAGTAAAAAGATTATTCCTTTAGATTTGACCTCTATACTACCCACTTGCCTCTCCATGAGAAAAATAATATTCCCTATTACTATTCCTCTTCTGTTATACTGTATTGCCTGTAATGAAAATGGAGATAAAAAAACTATTTCCGATGACCCCGCTGTAATTGCAAAGGGTGAAACCATTTTCAACCAGCAATGCAGTGGTTGCCACAACTTCAGGCAGGATGAGATAGGACCACAGTTGAGTGGTATTACCAGCGAACAATCTCCCCATTGGATCAAATCATTTATCAGCAATCCGCAAGCGGTAATTAATACAGGCGATAAAGAGGCTGTTGCATTGTATAAGAAATACAAGGTGGCTATGCCTTCATTTACTTCGCTCAAAGATGATGAATTAAATGGGATTGTTGCCTTCTTGAACACCCATAAGACGGTAGGGCAGCAAGCTAAAGATGAAGGCAACAGCTTATCTGATCCCATCAGGGATACCATTCCAAACTCCGGTCTTGTAGTGCAGTTGAAGGAAGTGGTACAAATACCACCCAGCGACACCAATAAGCAGTTATTAACCCGCATCACCAGGCTCGACTTTCAACCGGATACCAAAGAGTTATTCATATTAGATTTACGGGGCAAACTATACAAATTGCAAAACGGTAAGCCGGCAGTATATATGGATATGGCGAAACTTCGGCCAGCATTTATCAATCAACCCGGCTTAGCTACCGGTTTTGGCTCCTTTGCTTTCCACCCGGAGTTTGCAAAGAATGGATTGCTTTACACCACGCATACCGAAGCGGCGGGTACCGCTAAAGCTGATTTCGGGTATGCAGATTCTATTAAAGTAGCAATGCAATGGGTGCTCACTGAATGGAAAGCAGATGACCCTAAGGCGCCTGTTTTCTCCGGAAAAGGGCGTGAGTTGTTTAGAGTAAATATGGTATCACCTATTCATGGTGTGCAGGATATCCGTTTTAATCCATTGGCAAAGCCCGGCAGTGATGATTATGGATTGTTGTATATTGGTGTGGGTGAAGGTGGCGCAGTAGAGAATGGGTATCCTTTTTTGGCGCATAGCAGGCAACGGATATGGGGTACAGTTTTATGTATCAACCCGCTTGGAAATAACAGCAGGAACGGCAAATATGGCATTCCTGCAAGCAATCCCTTTGCAGCAAGTAAGGATACCAGCACTGTCAAAGAGATCTATGCTTACGGTTTCAGAAACCCGCACCGGTTAACCTGGACAAAGGACGGCAGGTTGCTGGTGGGTAATGTGGGGCATGGTAATATTGAGTCGCTGTACCTGGTCACAAAAGGTGCTGATTGTGGCTGGCCGGTACGCGAGGGTAGCTTTGTAGTAAACCCTTACGGAAACCTGAATAAAGTATATTCTTTGCCACCCAATGATACGGCTTATCATATTACCTATCCTGTAGCAGAGTATGACCATGGTGAGGGCAAAGCCATTTCGGGAGGTTTTGAATACACAGGCAGTATTGCTGCTTTACAAGGCAAATACCTGTTTGGTGATATCCCTACCGGCAGGCTGTTTTATGTGGATGTGAAAGATATTCAGCAGGGCGGGCAGGCGCCTATAAAAGGATGGAATGTATCACTGAATGGTAAAGTGGAAACACTAAGGCAACTGTGCGGCGTTGATAGGGTAGACCTTCATTTTGGAAAAGACGCTAATGGTGAAATGTATATCATGACGAAGCCGGATGGTAAGCTGTATAAGCTGGTAAATATTTTAAGATCATGATGTTTACTGATGGGGTTAGAATCATGACAGCTCCTGATACTTTAACTGATGAATAAAGAAGTTTTATATGAACACACCGCAAGCATATGGCTGTAATGAAACGGATATTGCACACTATCGCTGTAAAAAGATAAGCGGAGGCATTACTATCAATGGTGATCTTACCAAGCCTCAGTGGGCAAATGCTGAAAAGTCTTCAAGGTTTGTTGATATGGTTACCGGTGCTCCTGCAATGTACGATACCAGGATGACTGCTTTGTGGGATGAAGACAACTTATACATCGCCTTTTGGGCAGAAGAGCCGCAGGTAAGTGCTACACAGGATCAGCGTGATGCGATTGTCTTTCTGGAGAATGACCTGGAAGTGTTTATTGATGGTGGCGATTGTTATTATGAGCTGGAAGTAAATGCGCTGAACACTATATATGAGGTATTCTTTATCTGGAAAGATGCTTATACAAGAGGCAGCCGGTTTGATGTGCCGCAGTTTGATGTATTCAAAGAGAAAGCTATGACCTTTGGCGGCGACTACGACCGTACCGGCGCTACCTTTTGGTGGGGCAGGCACCCAAGAGGGGTGCGATGGGCTTTCTTAGACTATGATATGGCAGGCTTACAAACCGCCGTACAGATAGATGGTAGAATAAACGACCCGGCACATATAGATAAAGGCTGGACATTAGAGATTGCTATTCCCTGGAAGAGCATGCAATGGCTGGCAAACGGGCGTTCTATTCCGCCAAAAGCGGGTGATGTCTGGCGCATATTCTTTGGCAGGTTTCAAAGGCTTATGTCTTCAGGGCAGGAGATACAACCACATCCTGCATGGGTATTGAGTAAACACGGTGTATATGATACGCATAAACCGGAGTGTTTTCCATATATGCATTTGGTGGAGGAGTAATAGCTGCGAATTGTATTAAGCGCAAAGAGGTTAAGAATAAATTGAAAAGAGGCTGTCTCCGAATTCGGAGACAGCCTCTTTTACTTGTTTATCTTGTTTAAGGGCTGGGATGTTGTTCTTTAAAATCCACCTGCATTTAAACGATCACCGGTAACGGTTTTGCCGCTCAAAGAAGCCGTTGCAGCACCAGATGATAAAAGGGCACTTTTTATTGTGGCAGCAGAAGCTCCTGAATGCGTAGCGGCATACAAGGCTGCTGCACCGGTTACATGTGGTGTAGCCATAGAAGTACCACTGTACGAAGCATAAGAAGATATAATGGTACCGCCACCGCCATTAGCAGGTACGGTAGAATATACATCAACTCCCGGAGCTCCTAAATCTACGCCTTGTGCTCCGTAGTTAGACCAGTATGGAATAGCGCCATTTTTGTCAATAGCAGCAACAGAAATAATGTTTGCATTATTATATGCGGCAGGATAGCTGGGGTTCACATCTATGTTATATCCATTATTACCGGCAGCAGCAACAAACAGGATATTAGCATTACCTGCTCTCGTGATAGCGTTCTTTAGAGCTTGCGAATAACCACCACCGCCCCATGAGTTATTAGTAGCCACTATATTTAATGGATTTGTTGCCCTTGTCTTAAGGTGTGTCATATAATCAACTGCTTTTACTGCATTGGCCGTAGTGCCACCGTTTATTCCTAAGAACTTAGCATTTATCAGTTTTACATTCCAGCATACACCTGCTACACCAGTGCCATTGCCCCCTGCAGCGCCAATTGTTCCGGCTACGTGAGTTCCATGATCATCGTTGATACCATCAAAAACTGAATTATCGTTGCTGTTAAAATCCCAGCCATAAACATCATCTATATAGCCATTTCCATCATCATCTATTCCGTTTCCGGCAATTTCACTTGTATTCTTACCTACATTAGCAGCTAAGTCTGTATGTGTGTACATATAACCTTCGTCAATGATACCAACATAAATAGAGGAAGACCCCGTATGCCCCCTGCTCCATGCTTCGGCTGCCTGGCTGCCATACCTGTTGGTAGGGCTGGAAGCATCGCCGTACATACCCCATAAAGAACCATTAGTAAATAATGGATCATTAGATACGGCATCATGATGATAGATATAATTAGGTTCGGCAAACTCCACCAGCTTTTGCAGCTTCATTAAGTTAATGGCTTT
>CAWFUV010000008.1:0-135437 GCA_963819045.1 uncultured Chitinophagaceae bacterium
TCCAGAGAAGGTGGACGTATCCTATGGAGTGAAGAATCCCACCAGAACAAAAGTCAAAGTTCTGTAGCTAAATGACATGGTAAGGAAGAAATGAAATTACTGAAGCCTACTGATAAGTGACCTGTAAAGCAGGAAGAGCAAGTTACCAGGCTGTAACGAAAGTGAATGCACAGGTAGCCTCGAAAGTGATTAAATCCGGCAGGCCGAGCTAATAACCGTATAGCGAAGGCAGTATGTCTCTCCGAAATTGACTGAAACGGGAAACGACACAGCTGGCGGGGTGGTAGCAACAGCATGGTAACAAGGATAAGTCACGCAACTGGAGATACCCTCCTCATCCCGGAAGGAAACAGCCGGAGCAAGGTAGGTTCTATAACTCGAACAAAGGAAATGAACCGAAGATGAGAGGGAGTCGGATAGGAGAATAGTAGCTGTGAAGTTCCCTAATAGGAATGGAGCGAAGTCTCCTTACTAATGGTAATCTTCTAACAAACGGGAGGCAAAGACGACAATGATAAAAACGTCTATCACATTGCAGGAACTGAGAAGGAAGATATACATCAAGGCGAAGGCTGATAAAGCCCACCGCTTCTGGGGACTGTATGTGCATGTATGCAAGCAAAGCACTCTTGAGGAGGCTTATCAGATGGTCAAAAGAAATAACGGGGCACCGGGCATAGACGGAATGACCTTCGATGATATTGAACAAACAGGAGTGAAGAGCTTTCTGCAAAGCATACAGGAGGAACTGATCAATGGCTCTTACCAACCAGTCGCGAAACAGGATCAAAGAAATACCCAAAGCAAACGGTAAGACCCGTAAGCTGGGAATTCCTACGATTAAAGACAGGGTTGTACAAGGCGCAGTGAAACTGATCATTGAACCTGTGTTTGAAGCAGACTTTCAGGATGGCTCATATGGGTACCGGCCAAAGCGAACAGCCCATCAGGCAATAGAAAGAGTGGCAGAAGCTGTGGTAAAAGAAAAGACAAGGGTGATAGATTTAGACCTGAAATCTTACTTTGATACAGTGAAGCATCATATTCTATTGGATAAAGTAGCAAAGCGGATAGCAGATGATAAGATGATGCGCCTGCTAAAGCAGATGCTCAAAGCAGGAGGCAAGGAAGGAGTACCTCAGGGAGGAGTAATATCGCCCTTATTAAGCAACATCTACCTTAATGAAATGGACAAGATGCTGGAGAAGGCGAAAGAAGCAACGCGTGAAGGGAAATACACCCATCTCGAATATGCACGGTTTGCAGATGACTGTGTAATATTGGTGGATGGTCATCCCAAATGGGACTGGCTATGGAACGGGATCAACAGGAGACTCAGGGAAGAACTGAACAAATTACAGGTACAGCATCAATGAGGAAAAGACCAAACAACTGGACTTGGTTAAAGGAGATAGCTTCGGCTTTCTGGGCTTTGACTTCAGGAGACTAAAGACAAAGACAGGTAAATGGAGGGTAAACTATCAACCTAAGATGCAGGCCAGGGTAAAAGTGATGGAGAAGATCAGAGAAGTGTTTAAGCGTCATGAATCACAGCCACTGACAAGGGTAAGAGACATCATCAATCCAATACTGAAAGGTTGGGTTCAATATTTTAAAATAGGGCACTCAAGCAAGGTATTTGGATATGTAAAAGATTGGTTAACCAAGAAGATCCGAAGGCATCTTATGAAGGCCAAAGGAAAACAGGGTTTCGGTTGGAAGCAATGGAGTACAAAAGGGATTATATGCTATATACAACATATATAGCGACTTTAAAGTAACCCCGCGGAAAGTTGCTCCGGCACGATAGGCAATAAACTTTGGATAAGAAATCATTAGGAAAGCGCAGTGCGTTAAATGCGCACGCTGCGTTTGACGAGGCGGGCGGTGGAAACATGATCTGACAGATTAATGCGCCACTGCTCGACCCTACCTGTGAGCGGCTTGGGCTGAAATGCCCTTGCCTACTCGACTCTTCCAATGCCTGTCATGCAAGGCATGAAGAAAAAAGAAAGACAACAACAATCTGTAAGCAAGTACACCTACAAAAACTAAGCTGTGTACAGCATTTAAAACAGGTGACGCTATCCTAAACGTATGTAGGTAACGCTTTACTAATAATGAAGAATTAAAAGCTATATACCATCCTCTATCCATCACCATTCCTACTTACAACAACTCTAATGCACTAAGATATACCCCTGACAGTTACCTATATACTGCTGTAAGTGCTAATCCCTTCAATCATCAATCAACTATCCTCCGTCATCTTAACAACGACCTGGTATTAGATGTAGCTCTTTGCCACTTGCCTGGAGGACCCCAACCGTCTATACCCAGTTCAATAACATCACCTGCTTTTAAATATTCAGGTGGCTTCATGCCTAGCCCCACACCGGCAGGTGTACCCGTGGTGATAATATCACCAGGCAACAGAGTCATAAACTGGCTGATATAGGAAATAAGCATCGGTACTTTAAAGATAAGATTGCTGGTATTCCCATCCTGCATTGTCTTGCCATTTACTGTTAACCAGAGACGGAGATTGTTGACGTCCTTGATCTCATCTTTGGTAGCCAGCCAGGGGCCAAGTGGTGCAAAGGTATCGCAGCTCTTACCCTTTACCCATTGCCCCATCCGCTCCAGTTGAAACTCGCGTTCGCTATAGTCGTTGTGCAGTAGATAACCTGCTATGTAATCCTCGGCTTCGCTTTCGTCTATATATGAAGCTGGTTTGCCAATAACAACAGCCAACTCTACCTCCCAGTCTGTTTTCGTACTGTTTTTAGGTATGATCAAATCGTCATTAGGACCAACAATAGCTGTTGTAGACTTAAAAAAGAGAATAGGTTCTGCAGGCAACTGCATATTGCTTTCAGCAGCATGGTCGGAGTAATTAAGACCGATACAAACAATTTTAGAAGGCTTTGCAATGGGTGGCCCCAGCCTTGTTTCATTGCTTACTACAGAGCATTCCTGCTGGTGCGCTTCGAGCCATTGTGCTAAACGGGTTAACCCATCATTGCTAAAGAAGTCTTCACTATAATCTTCACCGAATGCAGATACATCTATTCTTTGGTCATTACCCAATTGTACGCCGGGCTTTTCCTTTCCGGTTTCCCCAAAACGGATTAGTTTCATAAGTGGTGTGTGAATATATTGGTTGTTGAATGCTTACAAAGATAGTTGTATGAACGAAGGAATAGGAGGGGCATTTATCAGCTAATTAGTTGCCGACAGATATTTACTGCTCTTGTAAGCTCCCAATCGGCATTCGTCAACCAGTTAGCAGATGGGTACTATAGTCCTGGCAAAGCCATAGCAAAGTCATGCTAAAGCCATGGATAGTTCATGGAAAGCCCATGCAAAAACGCTAATTCCTCCCTGGCTCAGCCGTACTTACTCCGTACCTCAGCCGTATCTAAGCCATATATCCATCGATGATCCTTCGCTCATCTTACGTACATCTTACACTCATTCTTCCTCTTTTTTAGTATGTACTGGTAGAAAAACAGCGTAAGCAGTAGTCACTTGGCAGTAGTTTGTGTGTAAAGGGGTAAATATAGAGCAGACGGGCTATTGAAAAAACCGTCAATTATAATAAGCACTCCTAAAGCCTGTCATTTTACCATCATCAGTGCACTCATCGTTTCTATTCCATCAAACAAATTACCCATCCGTATATTTTCATTCTCAGCATGCTGGTTGTTATCGTGATTGGCTATTGGAACGGTGATAGTTTTAGCACCTAAATATTTCTCAAATAAAAACAATGGCAGACTGCCACCCATAGTAGGCTGCAATACCACTTGTTCATTGGTAGTAGATTTAACGGCAGCTATCACCTTTTTAGCAATCGGCAAGTCCATGGCAGTACGCTGTGCATTGTACCCATCTTCACCTGCAATCACTTTTATAATCTTACCGTGTGTTTTCCTTTCTTCATCAGTAGGCTCGTGGTCTGTTACAAAGTATCCCTGTGCTTTTATGTGGTCTGCTACTTTTTGTTGTTGCCTTCTCCAGTCATTACCTAATACAAGTCTTAAATCAATAACAGCAGTAGCAAAAGTCGGAATCTGGTTAGATGCTAACTTGCCCACATTACCACTTTGCATGCCATTGATGTTTAGCGAAGGCATATTAATAGCCTCACCCAAACTAACACCAGGCATTTCGGTCTCACTGATGCCTAATTCATCTTTCATCTGCTCATCTACGGGCGGCAGTTCCTGCAATGCTTTCTTTTCCAATGGAGTTAGTGGTGTCACATCATCATAGAATCCTTTTATTGCCACCCTTCCATTATTATCTTTCATAGATGCCAGTAATGTAGCCAGCATCATAGCCGGATTAGGCGCCCAGTTGCCATAGTGCCCGCTATGCAAAGGGCGTTTGGAAGCATAAACTGTAAGGTCAAGATGTGCATCGCCACGAACACCAAATACAATTTGTTTTTTACCGGTTTGGTGCACCGGACCATCACATATAATCCAAAGATCAGATTGAAGCAAAGACTTGTACTTATCTAAAATCTCATTAAGGTGTTGCGATCCGGCTTCCTCTTCTCCCTCAAAGAAAAACTTAATGTTGGCTGCAGGCTGTAAACCACTGTTTTTGAGAGCCTCATAGGCATTCAAAATGGCATCAACTCCAGCTTTATCATCCGATGCACTACGGGCATATATACGCCAGTCCATGTTGTAATCTCCATTTGCCGGAAAGGGAATAGCAGTACCATTTTTATCTGTTGAATTAGTCAATAGCTTTGGCTCAAACGGTTGCAACCCTTTTGCCCATTGAGCAGGATTCACCGGCTGTCCGTCATAATGCGCATAAAAGATGAGTGTTTGCGTTGCTCCCGGGTGGAGCACCTCGCCATATAAAGCAGGCGGTACACCAGCAGTAGTTGCTGTCAAAAGCTGCACATTCTTAATACCCCGCTTGTGCATCATATCCATAATAAAAGCTGCATCCTTCTGAATATTTTGAGTATCGCTGGCAATATTAGGTATAGAAAGAAAGCGGACATATTCCTGGATAATTGAATCCTGATGCTCATTGCTGTATTTACGGATAGAAAGTGTTTGAGGTGATTGTGCCCAGGTAAAGGAAATGAAAAGCAACAACGAAATAGGTGTGAGAAAGCATCTTTTCATGTAATGAAAGTATGGTGAGGCAGTAAAGTTAGAGGTATAATACCATTTCCAGATTGGTAGCATTGGAGGCTCTCTGCTCGAGGCTCGTAGCTCGCAGCCTTAACATGTCTCATAATTTTCATTAGTGCTATCTGGAACCTTCAGAGTTATAGGTAACATATACCTAAGTTATACTGAACTTACACTGAAGTTATACTGAACTTATACCGTATCTCCTTGCTATCTTCTACCTATCAACTCCTCAGTTACAGCCTGTCTACTCAATACCTTGCCCCTTAAAGCCAGCCTCCTGTCTCTTGTGAATATTCATCCGTATATATTTTATGAGACAAGTTAAGGCATCAATTTTATGGCTGCCTGTATGATGACCAGGCAATGTACCGTTGAACCTGCAGGTGATCGAAAAAGAGCTTCAATGGAATGAGAAGCAACAGCAGTAACGAGTGGAAGTGCATCCACAATAAAAATGAACTGATGCGCTCGATGGTACAGCGGCTGACCCGCAGTAAACAGGTGGACTATGTACTGGCAGATAGTTGGTACAGCTCTAAGAAGAACATGAACTATATCGTTGAGGAGTGTAAGACGCACTTCATCATGTCAATCAGGTGTAAGAGGGAAGTAACCCGAAATGAAAAAGATGCTAAAAATGGCAAATTCAGACCGTTGAAGGAACTTAAGCTGGGTAAAGGTGCTGTGAAGCTTTATGTCAAGAGAGTGCACTTCCCTGTACTGGTAGTGAAGCAAATCTACAAAAACGCAGATGGCAGTAGCAGTACCTTGTACCTGGCCACCAGTGATCTGGAATGAGGCCTGAAAATGCTCCAACTCTACAAAAGAAGGTGGAAGGTGGAGGAGAATCATAAGTCAATGAAAAGCAACTGCTCCTGGGTAAATGCCAAGCTCGTTCACTCACTTCACAACAGTCCCTTGCTATTTGGCCGCGCTTGCTCTGCTATGGAGAAAGCAAAAGTG
Organism: uncultured Chitinophagaceae bacterium; assembly: GCA_963819045.1. Taxonomy (GTDB): domain Bacteria; phylum Bacteroidota; class Bacteroidia; order Chitinophagales; family Chitinophagaceae; genus Ilyomonas. Next base: position 6,132 of record CAWFUV010000008.1, read on the forward strand.
AAGAAGATCACAACCACTTTGCTTTGAAGAAACGACTGAACTCTTAACCATTAAATCTGGTATAAGATATTGTTACATCTTATACCCCTGGCTGTTTATAGTATGAGAAATTGCATTACTGAAGAGTGCCTGTAATGAAAGCTCCAATGAATAAATGTTAACCTTAAAGTCTTACTCCTTCTGTCAACTATCAACCCTCATCTGCCCTCCTGATGGCACATGGTATTAGTAGTAATCTACAACGACACGCCTCTAAACCACGGAATAAAGTCATCCTGGTTCAACTGAACCGCCTTAGGTATTACCTCACCACTGGCTGCTCTAATGCAATATTCCAGTATTTCTTCGCCCATTTCTTCTATTGTTTTCGCACCTTCTATAATCGGTCCGGTATCAATATCAATAATATCGCTCATGCGGCGGGCAAGTTTGGAATTAGTGGCTACTTTTATCACCGGGCATATAGGGTTACCTGTAGGCGTACCTAAGCCGGTGGTGAACAAAATAAGCGTAGCACCAGAGGCTGTTTTACCGGTAGTCGCTTCCACATCATTGCCGGGTGTGCACACGAGGTTAAGACCAGGTTTTGTAGCCGGTTCTGTATAATTGAGCACATCGCTGATAGGCGCAGAACCACCTTTTTTGGCAGCGCCGGCACTTTTGATGGCATCAGTTATCAACCCGTCTTTGATATTACCCGGTGAAGGATTCATATAAAAACCAGAGCCGGCTGCATGTGCCTTTGCATCATAGGTTTGCATTAAATGAATAAACTTATCAGCAATATCTCTACTCACACAGCGGTCCACCAGGCTTTGTTCTACACCGCACAATTCAGGGAATTCTGCCAGTAATATTTTCCCTCCCAAAGCCACCAGCATATCTGCACAATAACCAACGGCAGGATTTGCAGATATACCGCTAAAGCCGTCACTACCGCCACATTTTACGCCCAGCACCAACTTATCTAAAGTAGCAGGCTTACGCTCTTGCTTATTTAATTCTGTTAAGCCAATAAAAGTCTTATAGATAGCCTGTTTAATCATACTATCTTCACTTTGCATTGCCTGTTGCTCAAATGTCAGTAATGGTTTATCGAACAAAGGATTGACAGCTTTGAATATCTTGTACCAACTCCTGTAACTGCAAATGCTGACAACCAAGGCTCAAGATAGTAATGCCCCCCACATTTGGATGGTTTGCATATGCTGCCAACAGCTTTGCAAGCACTTCCGAATCCTGCCTGGTGCTGCCACAACCGCCTTGGTGGGTTAAAAATTTTATTCCATCAACGTTCTTAAAAAAGCGTTCCTGATGATTATTATTGGAAAAACTAATATCCGGCGAAAGTTCCAGTCCTTCTTCATACGCCTCCACCAACTGCCTTGTAAAAGTTTTATACTTCGATGTAACTGCGTATCCCAGTTCATTATACAAAGCTTCGCGAATTACATCAAGGTTACGGTTCTCGCAAAAAACAGTAGGAAGAAACAACCAGTAATTGGCAGTACCCACCTTCCCATCGCTACGGTAATAGCCGTTAAAAGTTCTGTTTACAAACTTTGATACATCAGGTGGTTGCCATTGGTATTGCACACCGCGGTATGAATAACTGCTCGCTGCATGGTGGGTGTTTTCTGTTGTCATGCGGGCACCTCTTTGTATTGGTTGAACTGCTTTGCCAACTAACACACCATACATTATTATTTCGTCGCCTGGCTGCAGGTCTTGCATGAAAAACTTGTGCTTGGCAGGAATATCCTCAAGCAAAAAATATTCTTCATTATCAAAAACAATGATCTCATGTTTCCTCAAGTCGTCGAGGGCTACCAAGCACGTTGTCTTTAGGGTGTATATGGATAACGCGATTCTTCATTGATATAATCTTAAAAGGTACAGCAGGATAAGTTTACACTAGCTTCTTATTAAGTTCAGGCAGGGCATTGCATAAATGTTGGGTATTATGAAGCCACAGCTAACTTTTATCATTTATCAAAAGTAGCCTCTTTGACTTGGGCATGTTTTACAAACCTTACCTGATGTTTACGAAATTTTATCTCTCATTTATTGCTCTGTATGAGCAATAATTATAGATTATCTACTTATCATTAATAATTCACCATGCCCAATTCTTCCTATTCATAACTGACAATTCACTATTCTCAAACTCAACACCAATTTATTCAGCAGAGAGATTATAAAACGAAATCGCATTGCCACCAAAAAACAGTTGTTGTTCTACCAAACTGAAAGAAGAAAAATATTCCTGTACAATTCCTAATACTTCTTTGTACGATGCAGCCAGCAGGCATACCGGCCAATCCGAGCCAAACATTACGCGGTCTATACCAAAAGCTTCTACAATAACATCCAGGTAAGGCACAAAATCCATATAGGAGTGCGTGTTCCAGTTGGCTTCTGTAACCATACCCGAAATTTTGCAATACACATTTTCGTAAGCTGCTATTTCTTTCATGTGTCTCTTCCATTGAGGTAGGTCGTGCTGCCTGATATTGGGCTTGGCAATATGGTCAATAACAAAACGCTGTTGCGGAAAACAGGCTACAAGCTTTTTAGCATAGGGGAGGTGCCGGGGGTAAATGAGAATATCATAAGTGAAATTGTATTTATGCAATAACGATATGCCATACATAAATTTAGTGCCCAGCATAAAGTCATCTTCCGGCTCGCTTTGTACAATATGCCTGAAGCCTTTTATGAGCTTAAACTTAGAGAAATGTTCCAGTCGCTCCTCTATATTGTTAGCCATTAAGTTTATCCAGCCAACTACGCCTTGAATAAACGTATTTTCCAGGGCAAGCTGCATCAGAAACTTTGTTTCTTCTTCGCTTTGGTCTGCTTGTATGGCTATACAGCCATCTACCTGGTTGGCTTTTAACAAATGGTGTAAGTGATTAGGTAAAAAATCTTTCCTTATAGTGTACATTTCATCAGTCATCCAGTTATCTCGGATGGGGTTATACTTCCAAAAATGCTGATGTGCGTCTATGGTGAGCATTGGTATAAACTTTTACCAAATTTACTAGACTAATAGTGAAAACTTTACCTATTTAGCCGATGGTTTCAATTGTTTAGGTTTGAATTGAGAGGTTGTATTCGACAGTGGAACAATCAGGATTATGGATGACTATTTCTATAATAGTGGGTTATCTTCTTTCCTAATATGCCAATCTATATTTCTATATGCCTATGTTGTGAAAATAGTTACTAATCCTCCCATGTGAGTGCTCCTTTCTTTAAAATATAGATAAAGCCAATGAGGAAGAAAGCGGTAAACAACAATACCTCCCCAAAGCCCTGCCAGCCTAAGCTGCGGAAGTTAACGGCATAAGGATAGAAGAAAATAACTTCCACGTCGAAGAGTACAAATAAGATGGCTACTAAAAAATATTTAATTGCCATGGGCTGGCGGGCTGAACCGTGCGATTCGATGCCACTGGTAAAGTTTTCGAGCTTATCGGCTGTTTTTCTTTTAGGTCCCAACAGTTGTGAGCCGCCAAGCATAACTACTATAAGGCCAATAGCAAAAAGCAGTTGTAAACCTATTGGAAAATAGTCTTTAGCAGTACCGGCGGCAGTAGTAGGAACTGTAGAATTAACCTGCAAAAGTATATTGATAAGCTGCATTGTAGTAAAGTTGTGTGTGCAAAAATAAGAGAAGAGGGTACATAAAAAAACTCCTCTTATGTGAGAAGAGGAGTTTTTTGTATAAAAGTTAAACCTATTTGCTATTTACCACCCGATTTCGGTTTGCTGGTAGTAGAAGATTTTGTGCCGGAAGACTTTGTGCCAGTCGATTTAGGCTGGTTTGCCTTGTTTATAGCAGCTTCTAACTGCTTTACAATAGTTTGATATTGAGCATTATCCGGAGCATACTGTACTGCATTTCTGAACTGCTCCAAAGCCTTATGGGCATCCGCTGCAACATTGGCATAGTAGGTTCCCTGTAAGGCATAGTAGTAAGCAATAGTAGCTGCATTCTTAGCTGTGTCCTTTTTCAAGAATTCTATATATTTTTCAGTAGGCTCAACCGCTGCAGCCCCGGTAGTATCCTTTAGCTTGGCATTCTTTAAACCGAATGAATAAGGATAGCTCTGATCGGGGAACTTAGCTTCATAAGCAGCAATAGCCGAATCTGCTAAAGCTGTATCTTTTGCTGCTATGGCTGCATCAGTCAGATCATAAAAATCGCGGTTACCTGGGTCTGTAGCCATAGCAAAGCTTCTTCTTACCCATTGTAATCTTTCAACCGGTTTGTTGGCTCTTTTGTATACAGATGCAATACTATCTATGTATTTGCCTTTGTTTTTAGCCACTGTATCCGCTTCCATTGCTTTTACCAGATAATTTACTGCAGTGTCTTCATAGCCAGGAAATTTAGAATATACTTTTGCAGCTAAAGCATAATAATCCGGATCAACATCAGTACCATTAGTACGTGCTGTTGTAAAGTATTTGTCCAAGTATGATTTTGCCTGTGTGGAATCGCCTAAACGATCGTAGTTGTAAGCATATAAGATGTTAAGACCAGGGAAGCTAGCGCATTGGCCATTTGCCATCTGATCGGCCTGTGCTTTAGACTCTTCGTACTTACCGGCACGGAACAGGTAATCGGCTTTAAAGTAAGAAGTGGTGCAGTCCTGATCTGCATATTTTACATAGTTGTTGAGGTATTCCTGCGCTGCATTTACGTCGCGGTTTTTGTAATAATCAAACCAATCAAAATATACCGGTGCAAAAGTAGCATCAGCAGCAACTGCTTTGCCGTATGCCTCTTCCATGGAAGCTTTATTGTCCTGGCTTTTGTATACATTACCTATATGATCGTAGGCTATGGCAGTAAAAGCCGGATCTGCAACAACCGCATCCTGAAATGCCTGTACAGCTTCACCACCTTTATCACTACCCATTTTCAGGTAATTAATACCCATATTGATAAAAATACTTGCGTCTTTAGGATTGAGCTGAGCTGCAGTTTTCAATTTGTCAATTGCGTACGCCGGATCACCTGTTTTGGTACCACCATAAGCATTAGCTCGTCCGATAGCATTAAGAACATCCGGATTTTGTTTTCCCTTCTTGCCGGCAGACATTGTAATTGCCTGCTCAAACTTTTGCTTGGCTGCATTACTATCTCCGCTAATCAGGTCTAATTGTCCCATTCCAACCAAAATATACGGATCATTAACACCGCTGCTTAGTGCATTTTGATATAATGTCCTGGCGCCAGCCACATCTTCATAGCCACGCACCAACATAGACTGGCCCAGCCAATATATGGCCCGTCCGTCTTTCGGGTTTTTAGTTACTGCTTGTTGAAAAGCATTTTTGGCGCTTTGGTTTTTACCGTAGAACAAATTTTTTATGCCTTCATCTACGGACTGGGCTTTTGTACATACGGTAGCTAAAGCTAAACCCGTTAATAAAAACAAAGTTTTCTTCATATTTCTCATTTTTTATACTGGTTAAAAATCGTTATTTAATATTTGTTTACTGCTGATTTACATATCACTTTTTCTCTTGTTCAGATCAATTTTACCGGGTACAAGATAAGACCTTCTGAAGATTAATTGTCCACGTTCGAGGGTCATAAAAGTGACAAAACCTGTACCAAGACCTAGCGTATTTTCTTTTAAAATATAATGCAAAGGTCGCACCAAAGGATACCACATATACGAAATACTTTCGGGAGATGGCTTTGCATAAGTGCCTGCATCACAGGGTTTACACTCCAACAAGGCATATTTTATCTTTTTGCTGTCAGCTACCTGCTGCGGGTCGTCCATATTGCCTACCCAACTCGAACCTACAAATCCAATTGCATCCTTATTTTGTGCTACATAATCTATTACACCCCTGCTTCCGTTGGCAGCCCGGACATTTTTGCCAAATGGCTCGCCATGCAATACACTATCAAGCAGGTAGCGTACTGTACTAGTAGCATTATTGCCATCAACTGCTACCGGCGTACTGGATGTATCAGCTGTTAACAGTTTTTTTAACTTTTCTAAAGTAAATAAACTGTCTTTGCTTTCATTGTTTACAATTACACTCACTGCATCATACGCTATAATGTCTGAAGGCGTTTCGTAAGACAGCTTAGCCTCGAATGCCTTTCTTTCTGCATCAGTAAGTGGTTTTGCCACTATAATCATTCTAGTACTGTCTTTTTGCAAATCCCTGAAACAATCTGCTTCAGATTTATATTCAGCAAGGATATGCGTATTGGGATAAGACGATTGATATACTTTGATCTGCTCGGCTATGACAGGTTTAAACGATTCGTCAACACTAATATGAATGGTTCCTTGTTGCGGTGTATCATATTTGTTCGCGTTTGTGTTGGAATTGCTGTTTTTACAGGCACATGCAGCCAACCAGCACAATACAATAAATAAACCTGAGCAACTGTTTTTCATTCGTCTCATTAGTACTCTCTTTTTATTCCTCTGTATAGGCGAAAAGCTCCATACAATAAACATAACCCACCAAAAAGATACCGTAATACGGGATCAATGGGAGTAATAAATTGTGCTATTGCATCATTACCCAGCCGTTCGCCAAACAGCATTACTACTGCCATTGCCAATACCAATATTCCCATAGAAATATTGTACACCATTCTCAACTGAGAAAAACTTCGTTGCCGCCTTTCTTTATAATCGTTATTCATTTAACAAAACATTGCACGCTATTGTAAAGCAGCAAATTAATACATTTTAGGATTGCAATGTAAGTAACTACATACGCAAATGAAAAGCTGGAACAAATTTTTTTTCTTTTTTCATGTTCCACCTATAGATGCAAAAAATTGTAAACTCCATAAAATGATAAGTATGTAATATTTTTTTATTTTAACGAGCCATGTCGCAAGGTGATTTTGAACCTAAATGTTAAAGTATGTTCCAAAGTCTGTCTGCTGTATATTTACACCTCTCCAGGTTATCTGCTGCTAAGGACTGCTATTTACACTTGCTTTTTACCCCATATATACATAAAAAGGTGTAATATGGACAGAGGATATACGGCGGAGGTACTAAGATGACTTATAACAGATGGCAGGTCACTGACTTTGTGAGATCCTGCGGAATAACAGTCTACAGGATATCTACAGCCTGAAGGATTCTGCGGAGAACCTGTGGTCTGCAGAATAACAGGTAGGCTCCGGTATACCTTTGATAATGAGAAGGCGGGTTTATTTATTATGAAGTTATAAACTTCAAAGAAAAGCCAGCGAAGTCTGGAGGCTTCGCTGAGTTGTGAATCCCAAACTTTAGCATGGCTTTGACATGAACTATCCATGACTTTACCATGACTTTACCATGGCTTTGGCAGGGCTGAGGTAGGGATGTAGTGAAGATCTGCTACCTAATACATCCAGGTTTGTGATACTTATAAAGACTTTTGAGATACATTTACCCCGTGCAATATCAACTGAAATTACTATCACTGTTTATTGTTATTGGTGTAATGAATTGCTGCAAATCATTGGCACAGCAGGCTTATTGGCAGCAGCGGGTAGATTACCAAATCAACATATCCCTTGATGACAAAACGAAGACACTCACAGGGGATGAGACTATACATTATACCAACAACTCGCCAGATACTTTATACTATATTCCATTCCACTTATGGGCAAATGCTTTTAAAAACGATAGAACAGCTTTCAGCGAACAGACGGTTCGACAGGGTAATACTGCATTTTACTTTTCGGGCGAAGAGCAGCGCGGATACATCAACCAGCTATTATTTAAAGTAAATGACATAGCGGCAAATACTGTTGCTGACAGTTTAAATGTTGATATTGTTAAACTGATATTACCGCAACCTTTAGCTCCGGGACAAGCCATCGTTATTACCACACCTTTCCATGAAAAGCTGCCTTACAACTTTTCCCGCGGCGGCTATGAAGGCGAAACGTTCCAGGTAACACAATGGTACCCTAAACCGGCAGTCTATGATAGCAGAGGCTGGCACCCGATACCTTACCTGGATCAAGGGGAGTTTTACAGTGAATTTGGAGATTTTGATGTTAGGATAACAGTACCTCAAAACTATACAATAGCAGCGTCTGGTAATCTGCAAAATGAAGACGAACTGGAAAGGTTAAAAACTTTAGGCAAACAAAATCCAGAGCAACAAAATAATTATAAGCTTTGGCAGCAGTCATTACGCATGCAGGCCATTCGCGAAAAGAAACCTTTTGAAGAAGTAATGCCCCCTTCCTCAACGGCACTTAAGACATTACAATACAAGCTCAATAACGCACACGATTTTGCCTGGTTTGCATCTAAATTGTTTTTGGTTCAATACGATACTATTCAGTTAGCTACTCATTCTGTTGATGCATTTACCTTTTATAATCCGTGGGATAAAGAAATATGGAAAAACAGTTTGCAATATGTAAAGGACGGCGTGCATTTTTATTCTGATAAATTGGGTGAATATCCATATAGTGTAGTAAGTGCAGTACTTGGCAACAGCAGCAAAGAAGTTGGTGGTATGGAATACCCCACTATTACGCTTTTGCAGATGAGTGATGCCGGAAAAGAACTGGATGAAACCATTGTGCATGAAGTAGGGCATAACTGGCTGTACGGTGTTATTGCCAGTAACGAACGTGACCAAGCCTGGATGGATGAAGGGATGAATACGTATTATGAAAACCGGTACATCAATAATAAATACAAAACTATTGAAGGACATGGCTTCATAAACAGCAAACTGCCTGCTGATCAAGATACCATGTTTCTTAATACGATGATTAAACTGCATAAGGACCAACCTATAGATATGACTGCCGATAGTTTAACAGTAATCAATTATGAATTAAGTGTTTACGACAAAGGCAGTATGTGGATGAAGCAGTTGGAGGAAAGCCTGGGCACCGCTTTATTCGATAGCAGTATGCACCATTATTACAACCAATGGAAGTTTAAGCACCCTTATCCTGCGGATTTTAAAAGGAGTATAGAGGAAGCAAGCAATACAAATATAGATACACCATACAAAAGCTGTTTACTACCGGCTCGCTTTATTCAACACCAAAAAAGCAGCTTAAGTTGACCGGCATTTTTCAATTTAAAGAATACAGATAAATACAACTATATTTCTCTGGCGCCTGCTTTTAGCTACAACTACTATGATGGTTTAATGGTGGGTGGCCTGATACATAATTACCAGTTGCCTTTAAACAATTTCAACTTTGTAGTAGCACCATTATACGCTACCAACAGTAAACAATGGAATGGTACTGCTCGTTTTGGTTATAGTATCTTTAGTAAAAGGAAGTGGATGGAGTTTGCATTGACTGGTATGCGATACAGTATCAATGAATTTACACAATATGATGGCAGTAAATTGTTCTTTACGTTGAACCGGGTAGTGCCTTCTATAAAATACAGGTTGTATAATAAAGATTTACGCTCGAACCGGGCATGGACATTTGGTTTGAAAACCTTTATTATGGATGAGGAAAACTTCGGGGATTTTACAACCGTAACAACGCCAACCGATACTTTTTATGTAGCCAGTAAAAAAAGTAAGACGACTACTATTGCACGGCTGAATATAGAAGTAAGTGACAACCGCAAATTATATCCTTACGATGCTTACTTAACACTCGATGCCGGTAAAACTTTTATGCGTGCAGGCTTTACCGGCAATTACTTTTTCAACTACAAAAAGGATTATCAAGGCATACATGCAAGATTATTTGCCGGTAAGTTCTTTTACCTTCAGCAAAAAACATTGGTGTCAAAAGGAGAGAACGACCGTTATCTGTTGACACTTACAGGTCCGCATGGTTATGAGGATTATACGTATAGCGATTACTTCTTAGGGCGCAATGAGCAGGAGGGAGGCTTGAGCCAACAGATCATGCAAAGAGATGGCTTCTTTAAAGTAGGAACGCCCCTGCTCAACAATCCGGTAGGTAAAACCGATGATTGGTTGCTGGCACTCAACCTTTGGGGGGACATACCTGATGAAGTAAATCCATTGAAAGTATTGCCGTTCCAGTTGCCTTTGCAGTTGTTTGCAGATATTGGTACGTACAGCGATGCCTGGAAAGATGAAAGTAACAGTGACCGGTTTTTATTTGATGCAGGTATTAAAGTGTCTATACTTAATGATGCTTTCAATGTGTATTTGCCGCTTGTGTACAGCAAAGTCTTCAGCGATTATTACAAAACCTTCTATCCTGAAAAGAGGTTTGTGCGTACCATTGCTTTTTCTTTCAACCTGCGGCAGTTAGAGCCCAGAAAAATCAGCCACCATATACCGTTGTAATCAATGGCTCATCCGCAGTTTAATATTATTCCATCCCACGAGATTGATGACGGTAAATGGGATAATTGTGTAATCAACAGTAAGGCGAACAGGATATATGCAAGGCATATGTATCTGCAATACATGGCAGACAACTGGAGTGGCCTGGTAATGAATGATTATGCAGCCGTAATGCCCATTATATGGCGGAGAAAATGGGGTATCCGCTATACGTCTATGATGCTCCATTTATACAACAACTGGGGTTATTTGGTACCTACAATACAGACGATTTAAAGCAAGCCATTAATGCAGTAATGCAATACATCAAATATGGTGATCTGTATTTTAATCATACAAATGCAATACAGCAATTGTTGCCTGAAGCAAGAGCAGCAAATAATTTAATTATCCCGCTGCATACAGGCTATAAAGTAATAAGTAAAGGATATAAAAGCGGGTTGAAGTATGAACTAAAAAGAGCTACAGCGCAAGGCTTGCAATATGTAGCTACTACAAATATTGAATTGGCTGTACAGATGTATCAGCAATTGTATGGACAACGCCTTCCATCTGTTACACCAGATAATTATCAAAAGTTGATAGCAGTTGCTAAACAGTTACACAATCAGCAACAATGCTTTGTAAGGCAGGTATTTGATATGGAAAACAACCTGTTGGCAATAGCATTGTTCTTAAAAGATGATGACAGGATCTATAATCTTATTTCTGCAACGACAGCAATGGGCAGAAAGTTATCTGCCATGCATTTCCTAAAGGATAATGTATTAAAAGAATTTGCCGGCATGCCACTCATCTTCGATTTTGAAGGTTCTGATATTCCCGGTATCAAAGCCTTTTACGAATCCTTTGGTGCGGTCAATGAGCCATATTACCACTTTCACTACAACCATTTACCCGTACCATTCAGGTGGCTAAAGCGCTAACCGCTCACTTAATATCTTTTCGGCAAACCACAGGTCTACGGGTCTCGTTACTTTGATATTTTCATATTCACCTTCAATCAAATATACCTTTTTACCACAAGCTTCCACTACCGTAGCCTCATCGGTAAAGTGTTCATGGCAGGGCTGCTCAAAAGCCGGTATAATCAATTCGCTTCTAAAAGTTTGAGGTGTTTGTATCATACGTACAGTTTGCCGGTCAATTACCTGGTGGCTTCCGTTTATTTCCATCCGCAAGCTATCGGTAGCAGTTACTGCGGGTATGGCGCTTCCCAGTCTTTCCGCCTGTTCCGCACAGCGTCGAATCAGGCTGGGAGAAACTAAACAGCGTACCCCATCATGCACGAATACCAGGCTGTTTTCTTCCACCAGTTTCAGTCCGTTTTGTACAGAGTGAAAGCGCGTTTCACCACCAGCAGTAGTTGTTACTCTTTCGTTTAACAATGATTGTATTACGTCGGAATGGATATGTGCAGCAGGCAATACAAGGATGATGTGCATATCATCATACGCCTGCAAAAAAGCCTGGATAGTGTACCATAAGAAAGGCTTACCATGCAGGAGCAAAAACTGCTTGGGAGTAGAACTCTTCATCCTTGCACCAGAGCCACCGGCAACAATTACTGCAAACTTTTTCATGCAGTAAAGAAAAGCAATGCTATTCACAATTTAAGATTTGGAAGACTACCGCTGGCACTAAGTATTAAACATTAAACGTTAAACATTGAATATAAGTCTTCTAACTTCCTTTTTCCATAGCTGTATTGTAGCTTTGCGCTGCAATTTTTATAATATGTTAATTGGATTAAATAACGTTACGTTTGAGTTTGGTGCACGTGTGATTGTGCAGGATGCTACCTGGCATATTCATCCGGGCGAAAGAATTGGGTTGATTGGCTATAATGGTACCGGCAAATCTACTTTGCTGAAGGTATTGGTGGGCGAATACCAGCCCTCAGCCGGAACGGTGGAACGGGGTCGCGGCACTACCATCGGTTACCTGCACCAGGATCTGTTAAGCTTTGATACCAATGATTCTATACTCGAAGTAGCGATGGGTGCTTTTGAAAAAGTAAAGCAATTGGAGAAAGAGATAGAAGTGCTGGGTAATGAACTGGAAAGAACGTCCGACGAAAAACTCTTAGAGCAATATACTGATAAGCTGCACGAGATGGAAGTACTGGGTGGCTACAATATTCACCATAAAACAGAAGAAGTATTGCAGGGCTTAGGTTTTGAAAATAGCCAGCTTACCCGTCCTTACAAAGAGTTTAGCGGTGGCTGGCGCATGCGTGTACTGTTGGCAAAAATGATATTGCAGCAACCCGATGTGTTGTTGCTGGATGAACCTACCAACCACCTTGACTTGCCTTCTATTGAATGGCTGGAAAAATACCTGATGCATTACAAGGGCAGCGTGGTAATCGTAAGCCACGATAAGTATTTCCTCAACCGGATGGTAACCAAGATTGTAGAACTCTACCAGCAGGAACTGCATATTTATACCGGCAATTATGAGTTTTACGAAAAGGAAAAAGAAATCCGCATAGAACTGCAGCAGCGTGCCTTTGAAAACCAGCAGGATTATATACGCCAGCAGGAACGTTTTATAGAACGCTTCCGCAGTAAAGCCACCAAAGCAGCGGCTGCGCAAAGTGCCATTAAGCGGTTGGATAAGCTGGATCGCATAGAAAATGTAGAGATCGAACGTCCTAACCTGCGCATCAATTTCCAGGTAGATAAACAGCCGGGAAAGATATTGACTACACTTAAAGATGTAAGTAAAAGCTTTGGTAGATGTCAATATTGTAGACCATACCAGTGCAGAGATTGACCGCGGCGATAAAATAGCCCTGATTGGTGCCAATGGCAAAGGTAAATCTACCCTGCTGCGCATCATTGCCGGCACGGATCCAACTTTGAAGGCGAGCGAATATGGGGGCATAATGTAGAAGAAAGCTTTTATGCCCAGCACCAGTTGGAAGCGCTGGATGTAAACAATACCGTTCTGGAAGAAATGACAGAATGCGGCAGTGGCAAAACCGAAATGGAACTGCGTTCGCTGCTGGGTTGTTTTCTCTTTAGCGGCGACGATGTAGAGAAGAAAATCAAGGTATTAAGTGGTGGTGAAAAAGCAAGGGTGGCGCTGGCAAAAGTAATTGTCAGCAAAGCCAACTTCCTGATGCTGGATGAGCCTACCAACCACCTGGACATGCACAGTGTAGAGCTGCTGACTGAAGCCTTAAATAAATATGAGGGCAGCATTATCTTCGTAAGCCACGACCGTTATTTTATTTCCAATGCAGCCAATAAAATATGGGAGATTGTTGACCATCAGATAAAAGAGTTTAAAGGCACCTACACCGAGTATGTAGAGTGGAAGGAACGCATGGCTAAACAGGCGAAGAAAGATGACAGTAATAAGCCGGCCGTTGACAGTAACAAACAAAAAGAAGTTGTAGCGCCGCCTGTTAGCCGTCAACAATCATCTGCCAACACAGCACAATCCCGTGAGCAGCAAAAAGAACTGCAACGGTTACAAAAGGAGTTTAGCAAGGCAGAAGAAGAATTGGAGAAGCTAAAACGACAGCAATTACAGGCAGAAGCAGCCATGGCAGCCCCTGAAGTATATGCAGATAAAAACAAGTTTGTCAAAATAGAGTCAGATTACAGGAGTATTCTTCAAAAAGTGGCAACTGCAACTAAAGAATACGAAACACTCTTCGAAAAGCTGATGGAAATGGAAGAACAGGCTTCTTAAATAATATAGAACAAGTTGTATAGCGGTATAGGACAATGATGTCTATACCGCTTTTTTATATCTCTCATTCTGTGTAGAGATCCGGCTAACAAGCTACTTGCTTTTTAAAAGGTAGCATACCTTTCTGCTTGAAGCTCACAGTTCATAGCTTGAAGCTTCTCCTGCTTGCAGCTTATTACAAATTGGCACTTTTTAGGTTATATGTTTTACTTTCTCTTACTTTCAATATCTAAGTATAAATTTTCTCTATGAAGCGATTGGTTAGTTTGGTATTATTAATTATTGGTACAGCTACTTATGGCAAGGCCCAGCAGATTGAAAGTATTGAGTTCCATTTATACACCGATAGTCTTAAAAAAGGGGTTTATAATTATATTAATATAGACGGAAAAATGAGTGATGGTACCTGGCGACCCCTAAACAGTAAGCAGGTACAATTTTCCTGCAATACCGGTAATTGGGATGGCAATAGTTTAATTATAGATTCCTCTTACAATAAAGATTCAATAGTAGTAACAGCCATTTTAAAGGGGAATACAGCTATGCAAAAGACTGTTACTATTTACATGAAGAAAAACTTAACTAATCCACAATTAAAAACAGAAGAGGAGCTATTAAAAGAATGGAATGATCATAGTAGCAATCCAAAAAAGAAAAGAAAAGGAAATTGAGTAGGTAGTGATATATCAATAGGTATAAAAAACGCTGACAGATTTCCAATCCTGTCAGCGTTTTATTTTAATGCTTTATTAGTCTTACTTTAGCAATGCTTAGCCTATCAAGATCCTGCCCGACTGTTGTCTTTAGTCAGTCGGGAATGTCAGGCATCATTCATCACTATATTCTTCAGGCAAAGGTAGGAGATGCCCCATCTTTCATAACTATGATAAGCTTGGTGCCGGTGCAGGCTTAGAAGCCATTTTCTTGGCATCTTCCAAAAACTTCGCAAGACCAATATCAGTCAGCGGATGTTTCAGCAAACCAAGGATTGGCTCTAATGGTGAAGTAATTACATGAGCACCTGCTTCAGCACATTGTATAATGTGATTGCTGTTGCGGATAGAAGCTGCCAATACTTGTGTCTCATACCCCTGGATAGCATAGATGTTTACAATCTGCTCTATCAGTTGTACGCCTTCCCAACCACTATCGTCTATACGGCCAATAAATGGCGAAATATATTTAGCACCGGCTTTGGCAGCCAATATAGCTTGTCCGGCTGAGAAGCACAACGTACAGTTGGTAGCAATACCATTATCAGTAAACCATTTAATGGCTTTCACACCCTCCTTTATCATCGGCACTTTCACTATAATATTGGGGTGTATGGCCGCCAGCTTTTTACCTTCAGCTATAATGTCATCAAATTTTATCGATAACACTTCGGCACTAATATCACCATTTACAATATTACAAATGGTTTCATAATGCTTCATAATAGCGGCTTCGCCGGTAATACCTTCTTTTGCCATCAGCGATGGATTGGTAGTTACACCATCAAGAATACCCAGGTCATTGGCTTCTTTTATCTGGTCAAGGTTAGCTGTGTCAATAAAAAACTTCATTATTATTAAGTTTTAATGGTTAATGGCAATTTATTGTCAAATATATATCGCTTTGATGGCTATTTAGCTATTTTCTTAGTTGCTGTTCTTCTTGCAGCACCTCGCACAAAGGTACTAAAGGCAACGCAAAACTTTTATTGCGAAGCATTAATTCAGCAGAATTCATTTTTTGTTAAATATGGAGTAGTAATATAAGTGAAAGCGTGAAAGCAAATCAGCAGCAGTACAGTTGATAAGGTCCCATATTGTTTTAGTCAATTAACAATTAACAATATTAAATAAAAAAAGGCAGGCTACTTACATCGCGCCGCTACAACCGCCTACTCTTGCTACCTTCCGGTCCTGGGAGGGTTCAGCGGGAGCTGGCCGTGTAAGACCTGCCGGGCGCAAAAGTAAGTATTGCCGTATAAAAAACAAATCTAATTTTTGAAGCTGTTTGAGTTGATTGTTTAGAATGAATGATGAGTGTTTTTTTGTAGGGGCAGGTCACGACCTGTCACAGATGATTTCAACGCCTAAGGCTGCAATATTCATCGCAGTTGTAGCTAGATAAACCACCATCAGACATATCAAACAATCAATTCAAACAACTTCCTACAATCCTGTCCGCGCAGCACGCGAATTAATGGTATAAATGCCTACGAGTTCGTCACTTCTGTCACTAAATGATCGGTAGTACACCAGGATAGTGTAGTTATTTTCAGTTTCCCAATAGTTTCCGTCAGTTTCAGCAACACTAATAGGGGCTTGTCTGTTATTTATATCCTTCGTGCCAAGCGTATAGGTATAGTAGCCCTGCTTCATCAGCAAAGTGGTTTCATATACACCTAAAGTCTTATCAAACTGCAATCTGGTGCTGTCATTATATTCATAGTCTGTCATTTGCCCCATGATATACAAATCCTTACCGGGGAGAGGCTGGTTATTAGGCGGAATGTACATGAAGTGCACCTTGGCATAATCCCCTTGCTGAAAAGGATTACTCACATCTGTGCCGGCAATCTGGTAAAAGCCATTTAAGTCTTCGTACCAGATATATTGTTGATTAATCCGTTGACCATCAGGCGCTACCTGTATCTCTACAGGCGTTACATCACGGTTAGCGCTCTTTATACGGTCACTCAAAAATCGGAAGCTCCGTAAGTCTATCCAGCGGTATTCCTTACCAGCCGGAAATACAAAATCCTTTTCCCCGTTGTATTCAAATATATCCTGCCGCATGAACTTAGGCTGTGCGCCTGTTATTGCATTGTCCCAACGATAATTTTGCAGCACTACTACTTTTAGCTGCTGCCCGGGGTTTAGTATATTCAGTTTTGTTTTATTAATACTGAACTGTAGTTTCTGATGCGTTTTAAACAACTCCGAATTAAATGGCTGTTGTATTTGTGCCATAATAGGTACCACGTTGTTAAAAATCAGTAAACGCTTGGTGAAAGCCAGTTTACTCGTATCACCATTGAGAAAAACTTTAAGCAAATAGTTTCCGGTGAGTTTAGGCATACAATTATGCTCGGGCAGTAATGCCTGGTAGTGTATGTACTTTACACTCGCAACAGACGAAGCGCGGTATTGCACAATGCGGTTTTGGGTAAAGCCATCCAGGTAATCAAAAGGACTTAAATCTACTGGTTGCCAATCGGCATTGCAAAGCTGGTAAGTATAGCTGTAATTTTTTACTCTCCCCTCCAGATCGTCAAAATGCAGTTCAAGAGCTCCGGCTGCACCCGGCTGTATGATGGGATACCCATATTGGTTGCCCGTTAAAAATAACTGCACTGTGTGAATGTTTGACATATAAATCTTATCGGGCTGGAGCTGTGCAAAAAGGGATAGGCTAAAAAAGATACAGCACCAAATGCTTATCAATCGCTTCATGAAGATAATTTACAGTATAGATTTAATAATTAAAAGTAAAGAAGATTGATGATGAACGAAAAGGTTTAAAAGAAATTGCATATTAACCCGGTTGATTGTTTTGGCTGCGAAACATCAATTATCAAATCCTTGTAGGCAACAAATTCTCCCCTTTTAGTCCTGGACAGGATTGAGCTATACCTAACTTATACTTAAGTTATACTTAAGTTATACCTAAGTTATACTGAACTTATACCGAATCTCCTCCATATCTCCCCGGTACTAACTCCTTTGCAAATCCATACATACTTCATGTCTCCCCTGTACCTACTCCATACAACCCAACCTGTTAGGTTCTTGAACCTGATAGATTAAACAGCCAAATTTCCATAAATCTCTCTAATAGGCTTAATTCATATGTTCACATCATGTTATTTATCAGTTTCATCTGCACTGCAGTACCCTCTCAACTAAATAACTTTACAATAACCATCTACTATCAAATAAATCAAGCTTCCCTGATAGAAGCTAACCCAAACGTATCGTCCCCCCGGTAAACATAACTCCTCCAACCTGCAATGAGCTACGTATTCCCCTTTCCAATCTCTGCTAAGTATGCCTCCGCTGTTCAAAGTGTAAGGCCAAAGGCAACCAACCTGTTCATCAAATACCTGTCAGTTAGCAAGCAGCACCATGTTAGCCCAACAGAACATACAACCATGATGCTGCACCTTCGGCAGTGGGGCGGCGCTGGCCAGCACGGATGCGCGGAGCGATCATGCCGTGCTTGAACTTTTTTGTTTCTTTTTTCTTTCAAGAGAAAAAAGAAAGACAACGACTTGCTGTTAGCAAGCACACCTACAACACCTTAGAAGTATCCAGCATGTAAAACATGTTACACTATCCTAAACTTACTTATGCTACTCAGTATTCAGTCTCTTGCATCCCGTATGTTACTATCATCTATGGTTTTCTATAGAATTTACCTGTACGTCGTTATTCTGCTACTGTTCAATCTGCCAGAATATAATTACACAGAATATCTTATTCCGGCTTAAAATGATTATTTTCGAAATTATAAAAGATATTTATTTTAAAAACCAAACGCAAAGCTATGTGCAGGAATAGGCAGTAGCGAAGTTCAATAGTAATATAATACTGACCGGTTATCAGGATGAGGGTTTTCATTATAAAAGAAAACGGCAATGAGATTACTGGATTCATATAGTAACCTTACACACTTACGTTCTCTTCTGTCATCTTTCAACTGTTAATTTGGTATAAAGTACAATACTGTTGATAATATTAAGATGTTTATGCTTTGCAACCGTTAACCCAATAGAACAACAGAAATGAGAACGCTTATACTATTAGCTTTTGTGTTTTACACTTTTGCTTTATCGGCCTGCAACAAACCCGGTTTAGAAAATAAGAATGTTACTGTTTCATCTGGCAACGGTTTAGTTGCTGGCAATAAAACAGTTATGCCCAATATATTGTTGTTGGTTGCTGATGATATTGGATACGAAATACCTGCTTACACTGGCGGACAACGATACCAGACACCTCATATTGATAGTCTTGCCCGGGCAGGCCGGCAGTTTACTGATGCGAATAGTTGTCCAAATTGCTCTCCGTCACGCCAGTCTTTTCTCACCGGCAAATACAACAATCAGAACTATCTGGAATGGGGAACACTGGACAGAAGCCAGAAAACAATTGCTAATATGCTTAAAAATGCTGGCTATGCTACTGCTGTTTCGGGTAAATGGCAATTGGACGGAGGAGATGCAGCCATAAAGGGCTTTGGATTTAATGATTATCTGGTATTTCTGCCGTTCAATGATGGTAGCGAAAAAGATGAAAATAAAGGTCGGTACAAAAATCCGATTCTTTACAAGAACGCTGCATTCTTACCCTCAGGTGAAACAAAAGGTAAGTACGCTGATGATATGTTTGTAGATTTTACGTCAAGGTTTATAGATAGTGTACATAATCAAACTTCCAAGCCGTTCTTTGTATATCACTCTTTCTCTCTTTGTCATGTACCGTTTACGCCCACCCCGGACGATCCTCAATATCGTACCTTCAACTTTGCCAGCGGAAAATCGGATACAACGTTTTTCAACTCTATGGTGAAGTATTTGGATAAGGAAGTAGGTAAACTGATGGATACATTAAAGAAGAAAAACCTTCTTAATAATACAATTGTTATCTTTTATGGAGATAATGGCACATCCTCTTTTATTCATTCTCCATGGCGCGGAATGATGATTACCGGTGGTAAAAACAAACCAACGCAATATGGAACACATGTTCCCTTTATCGTTGCGGGAGGAGGGGTTGCACCAGGCATTAAAAATAATATAATTGATTTTACCGATCTGTTGCCAACGCTTGCAGATATAGCAGGAGTACCAAAGCCAACACAATACGGACATCTGGATGGGCTCTCCTTCTATGGTTCAATCTATGATTTGCCATCCAGGGTAAGAGATACTACTTTTTTGTGGTATAAACCAATGACTTCCTCCACTGATGAACGGTTTGACGTGTTTGCAAGGCAGGCACAGTACAAAAAATACGACTCAAGTAAGCATAATTACTTCTATGACCTTATTAACGATCCAATGGAACAACATCCGCTTACCAACCTTACACAGCAGCAAAAGCAGATTAAATCATACCTTAATAATGTAATAGAAAAGCAGAGTAAGTATAATGGGCATATGTAGTTAGAGGCTGTATGGTGTTATGAACGATTAGCCAACACTTTTGCTACATAACTGAATAATACCATTTTCTGTTTGGTAATCCGAAGGTCACTGTCACCGACTCTCCGCAGACCGCAATTTCTCCGCAGGATCTCAAGAGTCAGTGACCTTCGGGCAGTGGAGATATTAGGATGTGAGGCTCGCCGCAAGATATTAGGATACATGCAATGAAGACATTAGGATGCAAAACCTCTATAACCTCCTGTTCTCCTTTGATTATTAGATTAATAATCTTATCTAAACAATGAGAATCTCTGCGAAACCTCTATAAGCTCTATTTCTCTTCGGTGAGAAACTACGCATGTAACTCCACATCACCAAATACCGGGTGTCCCACACAAGTAAGCACCAATCCTTGCTGAATGTCTCTTTCAGTTAATACCTCATTGTAAGACATCCATACTTGTCCTGTGGTACAGCGCATAGTACAGTTACCACACTTGCCGGCTTCGCAACTGTAAGGTAAAACAATCCCTGCCTTCTTTGCCGCTTTCAGGATAGTATCCGGATACTGAACATTAATAGTATATCTCTGTCCTGCAAAATGGATGTTTACATTATAGGTTTGCTTATCCGGAGGCTCCATCTTAGTAGCAACTTTCTGTGTGCTAAAGTTCTCCTTCTTAATATTCTCAGTGGGGATATTTAACTCCTGCAATGTAAAAATGCACATACGCATGTAGTTTATTGGTCCGCATACATATGCCAATACCTGCTGCAAAGAGGTTCTTTTGTATTGGTTGATGAGATTGAAAATAAGATCTCTGTGCAGATGTGCACGATAGAAGTTTTTATCAATACTAAATAAAAATTCAATGGTGAGCTTGTCCCTGAATTGTTGTTGCAATTGCTGAAGTTCCTGCAGGAAAGCCGTTTTCGCAGGTGAATGATTACTATAAATAAGCACTACATGGATGTCTGTATGCTGGTGTAAAACAGTCTTTATAATGGAATAAATAGGGGTAATGCCACTGCCTGCAGCAAAAAAGAAAACTTGTTTATAATCAGGTATATTTTCTGGCAGGGTAAACAAACCAGCAGCACCAATTGTTCCCAGCACATCGCCTGGTTGTACTTTATCGGTCATAAAGCGCGAGAATACACCATTTGCTATTCTTTTTACACCCACTGCTAATGGCTCATCTAGTGCAGGGGAGGAGATAATAGAATAAGATCGCCGGATTTCTACTCCATTAAAATATTGAATGAGTGTTAAATACTGCCCCGCTTTGTAATGGATTCGGTTCGCTGCATCTTCTTCAAATACAAATGACTTAAAGTCAGGAACTTCTTCTGCAATACGTGCAACTGTTAGCTTTTTTAATAATGGATTGGTTAATGGAGCCTCCATGCGAAAGGTAAATTTGAATAGTAATTCCTGGGATTAAAAGACTACAATATATAAAAGAAAATAGCTTACCAAATTCTTACCTCATATAACATTTGGAAATATAATAGTGTTCTTCATTTACTTTTAGTGCTTAATTTACTGCTACTTTATAGTATTTTCACCTGCTTAAGAATACCAGAAACTAGTGGTGTTAGGTCACTACAGATTCCTCCTAAATAAAAACAATTCCATGGAACAAACAAGCCAAAACTTTAAGATCTCCAAAGTCACCGCTTTTAAGCAATTAGCCGAAAGTAATAACGAATTTATACAATTGTTCAGCAGAGGATCCTTACAAATAGAACTGTATAAACCTGATAAGATAGATAAACAATATCCCCATAGCCGCGACGAAGTCTATGTAGTTGTATCAGGAAAAGCCATGTTTTACAACGAAGGCGCCATTGTTGAAGTTTCTGCCAATGATTGCCTGCATGTACCTGCCTTTGCCCAGCATCGCTTCTTTAACTTTTCAGATGACTTTGTTACCTGGGTAATTTTCTATGGTCCTGAGGGTGGAGAAGAATAATCCAGGTATAGTCAGCTTTTGCAATAAGCTTCTAATAACCGTCTTAGAATTGCCGCTTTTTCACTGCATTCTGTACCTATAATGTTTTTGACAGATATTATGGAGGGTAATTCATCATACAACTCAGGTAAATTTAGTAATACACTTACTTGCTCCTTTATCCATTTATTATATGCTATTGGATAGGTCTTATGTGCAATAAAAAGAGCTTGTAAAAACTCCTGGAAGGCTTTGTACAACCGGTCAAATGCTTGAAAATACAGTTCTCTTTTTATAAAGAACGGAATATGGTCTAGATCGTATTCGCAAGCCGATGTCGCCATTGATAAACGTTGCAATCTTAATTGTTCGTCATAATAGGGTAGCCATTGCTTTTTTAGTTGTACAAAATACACTCCCTCTTTATCAAGGAGCGCAGAATAGGCAATTCGATTCCCAATTTCCACTTCAAAATAATCAGGTCCTTCGCCATCATCCCATATGGTGGGAAAGTATTTACCATCAATTACATCTAAATGAATCTGAAGGAAAGAATGTGATTTCTTATAGTGTAAAATGTGAGCGTTTGTCATGGCAAAGGATTGCCAGTTTTGCTCAAGTTGTTGTATCTGAGCAGGTTGCGTATCAGGGGATATCAATACCGCAAAGTCAAGATCACTCTCTGGTGAAGCTTGCCCACGAGCACAGGAATTTACAACTAAAAAGGTATCAACAATCGGGTAATCCAGGAAGAAGTCCTTTACCACTTCGGCTGTTTGTTGATGTAATTCCGTTGGAAAGACAGCCGTATTATAGTAATTTTTCATAATTCAGGCTTGTGTTAAGTGTTTATTCAAGCACTAAATTATACTTTCTTATAAAAGAAAACCCTGATAAGCAATTCAGCATATCAGGGTTCAGTATTAAAACTATCTCGTTATTCTACTTTTGTTATTTTAATCAAATTGGTAGGCAGATGCAGGTGCACCGGCGTGCTGCCTGTATTGACAACAATATCACCTGTCTTTAAAAAGCCTCTCTCTTTCAGGATATCAATCTGATCGGAGATGATTGCATCAAGGCTATTTTCTTCATCGTAATAGAAAGCCCTGACTCCCCAGCTAAGACTTAACTGGTTAACAAGATAGCGTTTCTTTAGTGAAAATATACAACGGCGACAATGGGCGATAACTACTCAGTACAAATGCTGTAAAGCCACTTTGTGTCATACCGATAATAGCCTCAGCTTTAGCATCGCTTGCCAGTTTGCAGGCGTTATAAATAATAGCATCGCTAACAAAAGAGGGGGAGTGCGGCTGCGGCTTCAGGTCTTCTTCGCGGTTATAGCGGTATTCTGTCTTTTCTACTTCCAGGATGATTTTACGCATAGTTTCAACCACCAACGTGGGATGTTGACCTGTGGCAGTTTCGGCACTTAGCATTACTGCATCGGCCCCTTCGAGTACTGCATTAGCTACGTCTGTTATTTCGCTGCGGTTGGGCTTAGTACGGTCAATCATGCTTTCCATCATCTGGGTAGCTACAATTACCGGCTTAGCGCGGTGTATGCACTTACGGATGATTTCCCGTTGCGCCATGGGTACTTTTTCTACTGGTAATTCCACACCAAGATCGCCGCGTGCTACCATTACACCATCACTGTGATTTACAATGTTTTTAAGGTCTGTCATTGCTGATGGCATTTCTATTTTTGCCATTACTTTAATGCTACTATTCCTTTCTGTCAGGCGGTTCTTCAGGTCTATGATATCTTCAGCTTTGCGAACAAACGATAAGGCGAGCCAGTCAACGTTTTGCTTAACTATAAATTCAAAATCAATGATGTCTTTCTCTGTCATCGCAGGCAGCGATATGGCAGTATCAGGCAGGTTTACACCTTTCTTAGGCAATATCCTTCCGCCATAAGAGACCGCTACGCGAACATCGCCTTCCTTAGTTATTTCTATTACAATCACTTCCAGCTTGCCATCATCTATTAATATCTTGTCACCTACCTTTACATCATTGTGCAGGTTGGGGTAGGAGACATATATTTTGTCCTTATTACCCACCACTTTTTCTGTAGAAGTAAAAGTGAGAATATCACCTGGCACTATATCTAATCCACCATTCTCCATTTCTCCCACACGCAGCTTAGGGCCTTGCAGGTCAGCTAATATAGCAACATTGTAAGGTTCTTTGCTGTTCAGTTCGCGGATATAACCTATTATGCGCTCTTTATCTTCATGCGAGCCATGAGAGAAATTAAGTCTGAAAACGTTTACACCGGCTTTTACAAGTTCCAGCAGTTTATCGTAGGTGTCGCAGGCTGGTCCTACAGTGGCAACAATCTTGGTGCGATGAAAAGTATGTTCTATTCCTGCCTGTTTGTCCATGTCTTTGTGCAGGTATTTTTCTACGGTTACTGACATTATTCTATGATTTCGTTATGTAGGAATTGTTGAGCAATAATAATGCTTAACTAGCTAATATCTTTACTATGCGCAACCAGTCGGATGATATGGATTGCTTTTCTCTAATGGCGATTTCAAGCGGCGTATAGGCTATTTCATTATTCAGTACACCTACCATCACGTTGTGTCGTCCCTCCATCAGGCTTTCGATAGCGTGGTACCCCATGCGGCTGGCGATCAATCTGTCCATGGCTGATGGAGAGCCACCACGTTGTATATGTCCTAAAATAGATACACGTGTATCAAGGTGCGGTAACCGTTCTTTTACAATTTTTGCTACCTGGTTGGCACCTCCAAACTCATCGCCTTCTGCTACCACAATCAGGTTTACCAACTTCTTGCGTTTTTCTTTTTCGCTCAGCGAAGCTATAACTTCTTCAATATTTGTTTCTGCCTCGGGTATTAATATATTCTCAGCGCCGGTAGAAATACCACTGTGCAATGCAATATAGCCTGCATGTCGTCCCATTACCTCTACAATAAACAACCGGTCGTGGGCATCGGCGGTATCTCTTATTTTATCTATCGCCTCCACAGCTGTATTTACAGCCGTATCAAAACCAATTGTAAAATCAGTGCCATACAAATCTTTATCTATTGTACCTGGCAAACCTATACAAGGTATACTAAATTCTGTGCTTAACTTAAGCGCACCGGTAAAGCTACCATCACCGCCTATCACAACCAATCCATTTATGCCTCTTTTCTCCAGGTTAGCTACAGCCTTTTGCCTTCCTTCATAAGTAAAAAATTCTTTGCTTCTTGCTGTTTTGAGAATAGTGCCGCCGCGTTGGATGATGTTGGCTACCGACCTGGAACTCATTGGAAAAATATCATCTTCCAGCATGCCATTATAGCCCCGCATGACGCCGAACATTTCCATTCCGTAATAAATACCCGTTCTTACCACTGCCCTTATAGCTGCATTCATCCCTGGCGAGTCGCCGCCTGACGTTAATACTGCAACTTTGGTTATTTGCTTTGACATTTTGTAAAAATCTGATTAGCCCGTTGAAAGTTATTCAGGCAGAACGTAAAAAATTTAAAACAATTAGGTATCTGTTTTGAGCGCCAAAAGTAATAATTAATCAATTAAAAGTATGGTGAATTGGAAATCAGGCATTTTATTTTTGAGTGAAGGCTTCTTAGACACCACAATTCCTGTTAGTAAAGCAAATTTTGTACAAATGAGATTTTGTTTAAATTCTTGTAAAAACGAACATCCGGCTTGAATATTTTACCAGAAGCCGGATGCTTTTATACCATAAAAGGCTAAGTAGTCGGCAATTCTCTCTTTAATACCGTTTATATCTTTTTGTTTTGGAAACATCAAATGCACTGCTAAAAGCTCACAGCCTGAACTGGTCTCATAATCTTTAGTAGGGATATCTGGAACCTTCAGAGCTATACCTAACTTATACTTAAGTTATAGCTAACTTATACCTAACATATACCTAATCTCCTTGCTATCTCCTCCCTATCTCCGTCGTATCTGCGCCCTATCTCCTCCGTATCTTGCCCCTAAAAACCTGTCTCTTGTGAATATTCGTCCGCTTGTATTTTACTGGACAAGTTAAGGCTCACAGTTTATAGCTTGCAGTTTTTTGTAAGACTACCTTTGAATCTGGTATTACATTATTATTGCACTATTATCTGCCGGGTTTCTTTTTTTCCATCCAATGCGCATTGGAGAACATAGGTGCCGGCAGCTAACGCACCTGTATGGAAATGACCATTGTTGAGACCTTCTACTGCGCTCATTTGTGCCTGTTTGACTAATGCACCACTGGCATCAAATAGTTTGACCTCCAGTTTGCCGGGTTTATCTGCATAAAACTGCAGCATCAAATGATCGGTACCTCTTACCGGATTGGGAAATACCTGGTGGAGCAGGCCGGATTTTGCCAATACGTTTTTAAAAGACCGTATAGCCGATAAAGTATGCGAACCATCTTTATCAACAATCTCTATATAATAATACACATATTTATCAGTGACTGGAATGTTTTTATCTGTAAAGCTGTAAGTATTACTACTGGCTTTATTTGTGGCTTTTACCTGTCCTATTTCTGTAAAGTTTGTTCCGTCACTGCTTCTTTTAATGGTATAGTATGCAATGTTTATTTCATTTACCGTATGCCACTGAATACTGGCATTGTTGCTCGCAGCCATAACATTGAAAGCTGTTAAAGTAACTGGTAATATACCAGTTACTTTGAGAGTACCTAACATCGCATTTTGATGAATGGCGCACCAATAATTGTAAGTGCCAATCTTAGTGACTTTGTATTTAAAATTATCGCCGGAACCAAATAAATTATGATCCCATGTAGCGGCACCTGCTGGTATATTGACGGAGGTGGTAGTATGAGTGCCTTCTACCCAAATCCACAATATCGTATCGCCCACGTGGCATTGACGGTAGATGGTGTAAACTGATTGTTGGATACCTTTACAGTGTCAGTAGTGGCGTGTAATCCACTAATAAACAATAAAGTAGATGCTAGGAGTGAATAGTTTTTTCATAGTGGTTATTTTATAAGTGAATACAGACGAGATGGGGTTGTTAAATCCTGCATCTAATTTACAACCTAAATGTGAAACGATGATATTTAAAATTTATTCACTAAACCTGCTTTTCGTTTTAAGTACAGGCAAGGCGCTTCTACGTAAGGGTTCGGTGAATTGAAAATGAGGCATTTTATTCTTGGGTGAATGCCTTTCTGCTATCACAATTCCTATCAATAAAAGCACATTTTGTACAAATGAAGTTTTGTTTATATTCTTATAAAGAGAATATCCGGCTAAGATATTTTATCCTGAGCCGGATGCATGTGTTAAGTAGTCCACATTTTCTCTTTGATATTTTTTATATTACTGAACTATTATCTGCCGCGTTTCTTTTTTACCATCAATTGTACATTGGAGGACATAGGTGCCTGCAGCTAACGCACCTGTATGGAAATGACCATTGTTGAGACCTTCTACTGCGCTCATTTGTGCCTGTTTGACTAATGCACCACTGGCATCAAACAGTTTGACCTCCAGTTTGCCGGGTTTATCTGCATAAAACTGCAGCATCAAATGATCGGTACCTCTTACAGGGTTGGGAAATACCTGGTGGAGCAGGCCGGATTTTGCCAATACGTTTTTGAAAGATTGTATAGCTGAAGAGGTATGCGAACCATCCTTATCAACGATCTCTACATAATAATACATATATCTATCCGTGGCTGGAATGCTTTTATCTGTAAAGCTGTAAGTATTACTACTGGTTTTATTAACAGCTTTTACCTGTCCTATGTCTGTAAAATTTATTCCATCGCTACTTCTTTTAATATTGTAATAAGCAATGTTTAGCTCATTCACTGTGTGCCACAGAATACTGGCATTAGTACCAGAAGCTACAACAGTGAAAGCGGTTAAAGTAACTGGTAAAGGGCCTGTTACATTTAAGGTGCCTAGCATTATGGTAGGGTGAACAGAGCAGTTATATTGATAGGTACCAACAGTTTTGAGTATGTATGTAAAGCTCTGGCCGGCAGTACTCATAATATCTGAATCCCAGCGGAGCTGCACCTGGCAGGTACACTGGTTGAAGTAGTAGTATGAAAGCCGTTCTGCAATATCCATACAATCGTATCTCCTACAGTGGCATTGATGCTGGCTGGAGAAAACTGGAAGTTGGATATCTTTACGGTATCAGACGTGGCATGGGATACACTAATAAAAAATAAAGCAAAGGCAAGGAGTAAAAGCTTTTTCATAGTGTGGTTTATAAAGTGAATACGTAAGATTGTTAAAAGAGTTGCTTTTACTATGAAAGAGACCGATCTGATATGTTAAGAGTCAATCACTAAACCTGCTTTGTGATTTAGGCACCAGCAGTAGACTTTTGCGTAAGGTTTGCTTTAGATGTGTTTTCAGCAGTTGCCCCATTGTTCTTGCCTTAAAATAAGCTAACTGATTATGATGCTCTGCCAGTTCGGTTTTTAATTGCAGGATCTTTTCTTCCTTCGATATATCATCATCGTTCATGGCATCCAGCAGTTCCATTACGCGGTAGCGGGAAGACACCAGGCGGAATGTCATCATTGTCCGTTCTTCTGCCTGGTATTGTTTTATTGAGCTAAGGTCGAGATATTTTTGTGCCAGTGCTACAAACTTGTTGTTCTCCTTAAAAAACTGTGGCAGGTACAAGTTCTTTCTGCCCTCATAGCATTGCTGGTCGAAGTCAATGGCGCGGATACGATATTGAATATCTTCTATATCGGGCGACATGTTTACAATAAAGTTGTAGCTGCGCATATCGCCGAGCAGGCGCACAAAACAGCGTTCATTGAACTTTACAAACTCTTTTGCCAGGCGTATCTTGTTAGAGGTAGGGTTGTCCAGATATTGCTGCAGAAATAGGTCGCCAGGAACACCGGGTATATGCTCTTCCACCAATGTATTATAAGAGGTAAGATAGGTAATACGGTCGGGTGAAAGCAAGTGCTCCAGTTCTAAGCCGTAAATACGGCTTGCATCGGCTTGTTTAATATAATAATGATCATAATTATCATTGTACTTATTAACAATTCTTATTCTAAAAGGCTGGCTGTTACCAAACACGCAAAAGTCAACACGTTTTACATCTAAATGCTCTGTAAAGCTCAGGTCGCCCTCCGTTTTCAGAATTGCATAAATTTTCACTAAGCTTTCGCGTAAATACTCCCACTGGTGCATATCGTACATCACTGTTTCCCAATAAGTGTCTTTACCATTCTTATCCAGGAGTGGCTTGGAATAAGTAAAACGGTATAAATCTGAGTAAGATGCGGGGAGGTTGGTTTCACGGCCATATCTTTCCAAATAGCGGCGCAGGCTGTCCTGTACAGGAAAGATAGGCTTCTTGCGCGAGGGGCGAATATGTTCTTTATTTTCACCGGTGCCTTCAAGCATGGTGTTGCAAGTTAGTTGTTTACCGCTAAGGCGCAAAGACGCTTTTTGAACCACAAAGACACAAATGACACACAGACACACTAATACCAGATTTAAATAAGTAGGCTGATACCAGTTACCGGTTGCCAGTTGCCGGATATGAACTGCGATCTTCGAGCAGCGTATACCATGCTACTAAACTGAAAATGGTATAAGATTGATTAAGAAAGAAGAGAAGAAATAAAAAGGCTCCGAACTTTTATGAAATCCGGAGCCCCTCTAAATGATAGCAAATTATATAATCTTAGTGTCTTAGTGCCTTTGCGGTAAGTGTTATTCAATAGCCATCGCTACTTCTTCTTCAAGCAGTGACAGATTAACTGCATCGCTGCCAGCAATGCCTTCTATAGAGCCTTTAATGTGGGCAGCATTCAGCAATACTTTTTCCAATTGCTTCTCGCGGGCTTTCCATAGTTTTTCCATGGCGTCACGCTCTTTCTGTATGCTCATCTTCATACTCAAGAAGCCTTCACGGATGGCTTTCCATTGTTCGCTAAATTCTACGCTGGTAAGATAGTTATACAGCATGTGCATTTTTTCACCTTTATTCTCCTGGCTTTTGGTAGCAGCGTACACCTTCTGCACACTCGAGCGCAGGATGGAAGCTAAGCTTCTTACTTCCAGAAAAGTGCAGATGTACACACCATCACGCTCGCCAAACTGATCCATATCTTTTGGCAGTACTTGCGTAACAATAATAGCTACATCGGCACCATGTGCGCGCATATCGGCTTTCAGCTTATCAATCCAATCACCTGAAAAGGCAAGGGTGCGTTTACTTTCGTAAATGATCTTACCACATTCCTGCCCGTGATTGTTGCAAATCATTTGGATACAATCGGCACCACGTACACCTTTACCTACCGGTTCTATTTTATCAAATACAAAGGCGCTTCGTAATATTTCTTCCAATAGCAGTTCCTGTACTTCACCCTGCAGTTGCATGCTGCCCTGTTCGGCTTTACGGCGCATTTCTTCCGCCAGCTTTTTCTGGTCTTCCAGTTGCTTTTCTTTCTCAGCCAGCTTTAGCTGATATTCCAGTTCCATTTGCCTGATCCGCTGATCTTCAATGCCTCTTATTTGCTGTTGTAGTTTGTTGCGTTCATCAATCAAGCGCTTTTGCAGTTGCAGTTCCAGTTCTTCTTCTTTGTTTTTAAGCTCCTGTTCTTTTTGCAGGTACTCTAGTTCTTTACGGCGTGATAGTTTTAGTTTTTCTTCGGTTTCGGTGCAGGATTCCTGTAATAGAATTAATTGGTTCTCAAAATCAGCAGCAATGTTTTTGCGCAATGTAGCTTCCATAGTTTGCTGCAGCCGGACTTTTTCTTCTTCTATACGCTTATCAGCTTCTTCCTGTTGTAACTTAAGTTGTTGAAGAAGCAGGGCTTCTTTTTGCTTAAACTCTTCATCTTTACGCTTTTGCCAATCTTTGGCTTTAGTAAGTAGTTCTTTTTGCACCTCCTCGCGTATGGCATCATTTGGTTCAAACTGATGTCCACATCCCGGGCACTTGATTTCTGTTGGCATAAGAAAGTATTTCGAAAGTCAATATTACGAACAGTTTGTTTACTAAAGGTATTAGCAAGTAGCTATTTTTCCACATTCTATGTACAGGGGAATGAATGTACGATGTTAGATGTACGATGTATGATGTGTTTGGATGGTGCTTTCGAGGGATACTGCGGAGAGTTTGTAACCTGCGGAGAACCTGCAGTCTATGGAATAATGGAAGTAGTACAGATAGGCTCAGGTACACCTTTTATAAGGAGAAAGTAGAGCTTACCTATTATAAGGTTATAAACTTCAAAGAAAAGCCAGCGAAGTCCGGAGACTTCGCTGAGTCGTGAGGGAGGCTATGGCATGACTTTCCATGAACTATCCATGACTTTACCATGGCTTTGCTATGACTTAGATATGGAGGAAGCATGGCTTTACTACCCCGATACATACAGGCAGCTACCTGGTGGAGGACACATAAACTGTTGCTTAGTTTTCAGTTTTGTAAGTTTGCAGCCCAACTAAAACATTTAAACATGAGTGTAGATATAATGACCATAGCCAAGAACTATTTGAAAGCATTGAGGCAAGGTAAGACAGGTAAGGACTTAGCCATCTTTTTTCATGAAGATGTGGAGCAGGTAGAAATGCCCAATCGCCTTAACCCAAATGGTACTACCAGCAATCTAACTACGCTGCTGGAGCGGGCGGAACAGGGAAAAAAGATCTTAAAAAGCCAGGACTACCAGATAAAAAATGCATATGTACATGAGAACACAGTAATAATGGAACTGGACTGGAGTGGTGTATTGAACGTGCACATTGGTACCATTAGCGCGGGGCAAACCATGAAAGCATATTTTGCTATGTTTATAGATTTTAAGGATGGCAAGATCATTCACCAAAGAAACTACGACTGCTTTGAGCCGTTTTAGAAGGATGTTGTAAAGTAAAGCTGTTAATAAAAAAGGGACGATTGGGGTGGTCCCTTTTTTTATGCATAAGCTTCAGATTAAAATGATACCCGATTCAAATAGGTAGGCAGCTATGAATCCACAGGATACCGGGATTGCAGGTTACAGGTGTGAATGATTTAAGACCGAATTAAGTAAGGAATATACCAGGAGTTACTGAGGGGTAAATATGGAGGAACTTCGGTATAAGTTAAGTATAAGTTAAGTATAAGATAGGTATAGCTGCTCCCTTTCCAATAAGAGAAAGGAGAAGTCTTGAGATAGAAGAGGAATGCTCAAGTTAAAACAATCGTATAATATACTGGTTAACTGAATACATTGTAACATAAATATGGTTTAGTTTATAACAAGTCTATTTAAGTGCTGTGAACAGAGCAGATGTTTTAAGTATAATCGCTTACATATGCTTGTTGTTTTTACCTTTTTTCTTTATAAAAAAGGTAACCAAAAAATCAAGCACGGCATGATCGCTCCGCGCATCCGTGCTGGCCAGCGCCGCCCCATTGCCTAAGGTGCAGCTTTATTACTGGGTGGCCCTGTTGGGCTAACATGGTGCTGCTTGTTTTTTGACAGATATTTGATGAACAGGTTGGTTGCCTTTGGCCTTAAACTTTGAACAGCGGAGGCATACTTAGCAGAGATTGGAAAGGGGGATACGTAGCTTACTGCAGGCTAAGTGGTTGCTGTTTCTTAGTGTGAATGTTTTGGGATGGTTAGCTCTCAATTGTAATGCACTTATGTTTGATAGCACTTATTTATAAACTTAGTTCGGTAACAGAGTACTGAATATGCTATGAGGTGTCTTAGCATGAGTATACCGGAATCAAAAGCGATACTATGCTGTTTATTTACCTCTTTAAAAGACATTTTGTGTAATGCTTTGCACAGACTATGAGGCAATCGTTTGCATCCCGCCTTCAATTATTGCAGAAATTTATACATTTCATCGCTACTTTCTTCCATTTCATACACCTCTACATTGGCGTGGGCTTTTAACGAAAATATATTTGTTCTGCAATTACAAACCAAACTGTTCAGCTAACTCACTTTCAACAAATAAATATTTATGACTCAGAAACCCATTGTATTAGTTACCGGCGCAACCGGCGCCCAAGGTGGCAGCGTAGCCAAAGCATTACTCAGCAATAACAAGTTTGCAGTACGTTGTCTTTCCAGAAATACTTCATCAGAAAAAGCTATTGTCTTAGAACAAATGGGCGCTGAACTGGTGCAAGGAGATTTAGAAAATGTAGAAAGTTTAAAGGAAGCCATGAAAGGCTGCTATGCCGTGTTTGGTCTTACCAACTTCTGGGAACATTATGAGAATGAATATCGCCAGGGAAAGAACCTGGTAGATGCTGTAAGCCAATCAAACATTAAGCATTTTGTATTCAGCACATTACCTGGTTACAATAAGCTCAGCCATGGCCAGTTTGCTGTGCCGCATTGTGATATTAAGGCGGCATTGGAACAACACACACGCGATTTGAAAATACCTTTTACATTTATTCATATCGCTTTTTACTACGAGAATTTCTTAAGCTTTTTCCCGCCGCAAAAGGGAGAGGATGGTAATTACTATTTTGGCTTCCCACAGGGCAATACACCACTTGCTATGGTTGGCGCAGAAGACCTCGGTGGAGTAGTAGCTACTGTTCTTGACTTTCCTCATGCATATATTGGCCGTACAGTAGGTGTTGTTGGTGAAGACCGTCCTTGCGCTGAGTATGCCGCTATCATGAGCAAAGTATTAGGTGCAAATATTCATTACAACTATATACCCAGAGAAACTTATGCAGCCTTTGGTTTTCCCGGTGCTGAAGAACTGGCAAATATGTTTGAAGTGCAACGCCTTTATATTACAGGCCGCCGCAACCATATGATAGAAACATATGGACTCAACCCATCCACACAAAGCTTTGAGCAGTGGCTGCGAAAAAATAAAGCTCTTTTTAATATAGAGCCAGCCCGTACTGAAGACGTGCTTTCTTTGTAACCCGTCATAAACCACCATCTAAAACCTTATTACCATGAAAACAATACCCTTTCTTCTTTCTGTATGTTCTTTTATTGTATATGGATTTAGCAGTTGTACTACCACCAGCAGCAAGCCTTTGGAGCATGACTTTATCCATGATAGTGTGCAGTTGATTAAGCGTGGCGAATACCTGGTAAACACTATTGGTTGTGATGATTGTCATTCACCCAAAAAGCTTGGGCCAAATGGACCTGAAGTTGATATGGCATTACGCTTCTCAGGCTATCCTGCTCAAAGACCATTACCACCAGTGAACGAAGAAACTTTGAAGAATGGCTGGGCTTTGTTTGGACCTGATCTTACTTGTTCTGTAGGTCCCTGGGGTGCTTCTTTTGCAGCGAATATTACTTCTGATGCAACCGGTATCGGGAATTGGACAGAAGCCCAGTTCATGAAAGCTATAAAAGAAGGTAAGTCGAAAGGTTTAGATGGTGCCCGTCCCTTGTTGCCACCCATGCCCTGGCAAAACTTCAGAAAGATGAGTGATGATGATTTAAAGTCTATATATGCTTATCTAAGGACCACGCCCGCGGTTAATAATATAGTACCATCACCCATCCCGTTAAAAGATATCAAGTTCAAAAGAGAAGTAAGAAAAGTTTAAGATACAAGATACAAGATAGCAAGAAATCAAGTGTAAGAAGCAAGAAACAAGAAGCAGGATATAAGAGACTGGACGTAAGCGATAAGAGACTAGAAGGAAGCTAATAGTTTCATAAGGAGAATAGAGCTGGAATAAGCAAAGAGGCCGTCTTTTCAGACAGCCTCTTTTTGTTGTGAAGAATATTGGTAAGAAGGTTGTTTACTGAACGATTAATTTGATAACGTCTGATGAGCCATCTGCTGCAACGGCTTTGATGAAGTATAAGCCACTTGCCAGCGCGTTTTTCAACTCTACATTATAAGTAGCAGTACCCCCATTATAGCTGATGGTTTTGTTATACAATTGCTTTCCGCCATTGCTGATGAGTTGCAGTATATAAGTGCCTACTGCTTTATTGCTGATCTGCACCTGGAATGTTTTGCCATTAAGCGGGTTAGGGTAGATAGTCAGACTACTTGCTGCATTGGTATGTATAGTTACAGGCATCACTTTGGTATAAGTTGTTTTACCTGATTTATCTACACTCTTTACCCGATAATAGCTGGTGCCATCAATTGGGGTTGCATCATTGAAGCTGTAGCTGTTAGAACCGGTAGCTTGTACCTGTCCGGCTTTGGTGAAAGCGATACCATTAACAGATCTTTCCACTTCGTAATGCTGCACCTCTATTTCATTAGCTACATTCCACTCTACTTGTGCTGTTTTGCCTTTTGCATATGCTCTGGCAGAACTGAAGGTAACCGGAAGTAATACCTGCTGCTGCAATACGATGCTGAAGCGGTTGGCTGCATTAGACAAAGCATTAGAGTTATTAATGCTGATAGTGAAACGGCTGGTGTCGGTTGCATTAATTGGTGAGTAAGTCTTCAAATAATTGTCGTACAAGAACATACTCTTGTTGATTGCACGTGGTATCATTTCCAACTGGTAACTGGTTGTTTTAGTGTTGGTAAGATACAAATGCAATGTATCTGTTGTCTGAGGCATTGCACGTCTTTCCACTGTAAGCAGCGTTTTGTTGCTAATGATGCTTAAGTTCTCATACATGTTGCTCATTTTATTTATGTCATCTCCGTCTACATTATTGCTGTAATCATCATTAAAGCGATACAAAACACCATCTGCAATACCTGTTGTGCTATCCTCATTAAACACTCTCAGGTTTATCTCCAACAAAGCATCTTGTGCCTGGCGGGCTGTTTTCCTGCAAAAAGAATTATTAACTGTACCTATATTATGGCTGAGGGTTCCAAAGTTGGTGAGCGTAAGTGGAAAGTTAGAGAAGCTATTACCGGTGAGGTTGTGTTTGGATGTGGCGTCTACATAAATACTACCCCTTGCTCCCGAATTATTAAGGTTTTGAAAAGACAGATTCAAAGTGGAACCGTTGGTAACGCAAAAGGTAGAAGTAGGGGAGAAATCATTTTCAATAGTTATATTATGGTTTTCGCCATCATTTGTCAACACGGATATCCCGGTCAATAGATCATAAGTAATGTTGTTTTGATTTTGGTAAGTAGGGTTAGCAGGGCAATTTTTTGCAAGCACAACATTAGATACGAGCAATAACATAGCGCCTAAAAGCAGCAATAATTTATGCATAGCAATTGATTTTAGCAGTTATTCAGTTTTGGTTTTAACCAGATCTTATTGACATGGGACTTGTAAAGTCTATTGCGGCTTCTATATCTGTACATTAAGTATTCTTCACAAATCCTCGTCGCTAATTAGGCGAAGTATATGCCAATGAAAGATAAGGTTGATTATCAACTACTTAAATTTGGGAATAGTTCAGGTAATCTCCCGAAGTGGGATTGTAATTAGTATATAGGGAATAGTATCCCAATAAAAGATGATTCAATTGTATCAAAGCAGTGAATCCGGATTAGTCGCATTGAATCTAATTGGTAAAAGAGAAATGGGGCTAAATAGTAATTAATGGAGCCATGGGTAAGGCAGTTGTAATATTACTCTTTAAATAAGAAGGTTCATCTCAAAGGCATCCTCCCAGGAGATTGGACTTTTATATTAAGATGAATAAAAGCTTATTTATTAAATAATAAGCTTTGATAAGCTTGCAGGAATGTTAAGTTCAGCTACCATGGTTGATAATTCTTATAAGTAATTAACAGATAAAAGGCAGACAGACTCAAGATTTTTCTAAAACAAAGCAGATAGGAATATATTTCAGTAGTATTTATGAAGCTTGATATTAAAAGCTAAAGCAATACCCGCGCTAGCGTTTCACTATCCAATTTCGCTTTTACATCTTTTATTACCCGTTTATTGGTGAGTGGATTAACAGAACTGATTATCTCTATTTCTTCAATATGCAAGTCTGTTTCATTGGTGAAGTCTTGCAGTAAGCCTTTGATATAGTTTTCTAATGCCTTTCTTTGTTGTTTAGCATCTATGGTTCTCATGCAAAAGGTTTGTTCTAGTGCTCAAAAACTGAACCATGAAAGGGGATATTCTTTAGCTGATGCTGTTAATAATTTGTAGAAAAAGCATAATAAAACTGCCTCTGTAGAAACAGACGCAGTTGTTTTAACTCTAAAACCTTAGTAGTTTAAAGGTATAATGGTTTATAAAGGATGTCAAAATCTTCTCTTTTTGACACTATGTTATCAACATTGGAACAATTAAATTAATTGCTGAACATGTAAGATGTTCACAATTAATTAAATAGATTTTTAGTATTTAAAGTGATTATTATATATAGTTGATGCCTAAATTCTTTAAAGCAGTGTTGCTTGCAGTGTAACTCCGCATTTGGTTCGCCTCCACACCTAATTTATTAGGTAATAAGTTGTAAGATTCGCCTGTATTTAAAATATAAATATGCGGTATTCTTAATATGCTTTGTTCTGTTTTTCTCAAAACTTAGCAGGTATTGAATTGCTTCAGATGAGGAGCAAATAACACAACGGGAGCAGTACAAGCTGATTTTAAGATATGAGCAGCCAGTGCACAATACCGGTTATGCCAGTACAGCTTTCTTTTGACGATTTTTCCACACACCATAGACAACTATGCCTGCTACGAGGAATGGTACGTAGGTATCGAAAGGTACATCTGTTGCAACATCATCCGGGTCATAACTTACAGCAGAAGATGGAGTATCATCGTCTGTGTCATCATTGCTGGAAAGTTGAGCTTGTGCAGTTGCGGTCAATATACAGATGCTGAAAAGCACGATTAGGATTCTCTTTATCATATCAAAAATTAATATGACACTATATAGCCTAATATGATGCCATTGCTAATTTATATTGAAGGTCAATCAGTTATATTTGCATGTAACCATGCTTTTGTTCCAAGATTGGAATAGAGTTGTAAAAACGGGAAGATAATGCCTTGCATGGAAGGTTGTATGAATTCTTTCAATAATAGCAGATGAAGTTGACCTTGAAGAATTAAATAACTATGTTTTCAGGCATAAAAAGTTTACCCAGTGTGAGGAAGGGATAGAAGCGGTTTACCTTAATGAGCAGGAAATCATGCACATCGGGTAGTAGTAAGGATATTCAATAAGTACGATGCTAATGCCAATAGGCTGCCTAAAGGCCCTTCTAATCAGAAGTTTAATGATTATATTAACGGAAGTTAGGGGTCAAAGATGTGAGGCATAAGGAGTTAGAAAGAGTTGGGATTGTTTTTTAAGGTAAAAAAAGGCAGGCTTACCAATGGATCCCGAACTGCCATGTTGATATGTTAATCAACGAGCTAAAGTTAATACAATTTCCTGTGAATTGATGACTGCCAGGTGTCCTATGTACATAATCTTGGCTTAGATGGCATCCTGCTGCCGGATAATAGATCACCGGGCAGTAAGACAGTCAGCAAGCATGTATCACATCAGTGAATGATGATTAAAGATCCTCGATACTTAAGAGGCTGCATAAGTGTTCAATACTTTTAAGTATTCGAAAGTATTGAGAAGGCTTTGAAGAGATTATTTGCTCGCATCCAATTGATACTAGCCGTTTATCGGTTAAGCCCGATGCTGTGTGCTGTTGATCTTGTTCACTGGAAACACGGCTCCCTCGGCTGCATTTTTGGGCAATATTCATGCCAATAAGGACCGCATTTGAAGGTCTGTTATAACCGGCTCATTCACTGCAATAAATTCGTTCTAAGAGGGATAGCTAAAAGAAGGAAAAGTAATTTTAAAGGGTATTGATGGCTTAAAAGCTAATCGGTATCAATGGATTTGGAGATCGTGCAGGCTTTTTTCACCCCCGGCAGAGTAGCTGATTTTAAAGGAACTAGCTAGTCAAATGACATTTAGGGGATTGACAGGGCTTTCGTTTGCGGATTTAAAGTGGATTTGAAAAACTCAATCAAAAACTTCATTACTTTGTTTGAGCAAGTGATAAATTGATTATTTATTTCGTACAAAAATGAAGAACAAACTGCTGTTGGTGCAGGAGAAAATGCAGCTCTATAAAAAAGAGGAATGAACGAAGAGGAGGATTGATTTATTCTCTTTTATAATTAAAGATTAAAATTGTTTTTAATATTCGTTCATCCAGGCACGGGTTCTTTAGGCTACTAAAACATAACGTATAATCCAAAGCATGCCCTCTGTCAAACTCTACTTCGAACGCAAAGCTTCTATCTTTGTTCGCTAACACCCCGAACTCAGTTACTTTAAGTTCAGAAGAGAAAAACATTATCTTCAATCCGTCCGTGGCTCCTTTGTAATTTATTGTTGTAACATGTCGCAGGTTCGATTCCCCTCAGCTCCACTAAGTGATCCCGATTGGATTAATACCAATGACTCACAGCTTAGAAGGCTTGTTGCTTCAGAACAAACATTTTTTGATAGAATATCCTTCAAAGACCATTGGAACTAAAGAAAATCGGATTTAGTAGCTTCTATGCTGAAATATCTGCAGTACTCACGCATCATTATCTTGTCTCCGCGAAGAGCTATTTCGTCGTGATAATACATTGTCACTTTCGCCTGAAGCACTGCAAGCTCCAATTGTAAAGCTGCCACTAAATTAATTGTATTGTATGCCTGTACAATATCAGCCTGGAAAATAGGCTGTATGTTAGTTTGGGTTGATATCATAAAATGTTGTTTTGGTATAATAGGGTATACGTATAATACGGTTAAATATGCAGCAAACATACCATATTTTTATTATTTTATTGTATGGTGATTTAAATGAAATTGACGGTATCTAAGGTGCAATGGCAGCCCTTTTAAATGTTTTATGTGTTCGTATGAATCGCTGATAAGCAAGATAACTTCTAGTACTCCCCCTACTGTGTCATAAAAAAGCTCCCGCTGGGTTAGGAGCAAGATCAAAATGGGCGTTGAAAAAACTACCGCATAACAAATCTAAATAAAAAGCCTCTGTATATGCAGAGGCAGTTTTTTCAACCCTAAACCCTTAAAAAACAATTTAAACCCCTAAAAAATTATGCCAATATCAAAGATTCTTTTCTCGTTTTTTATATTATTGACTTACTTGTTCAGAAGGCTATCCCATATTGTGCCAGATTTCCAACTATGAAACTGACGATTAGAAGAATACGTAAATAAGTAATTCACTTTCAAGCAAAAAAATATTGGCATCAAATTAGAAAATATTACATTATACTACTTTTTCATAACTGTTTTGTTTTAATATCCCCAATTCGTTCGGCAGTTTTTTTGACCCAACTTAAAATACTTCAAGAGTGCAGAACGCATTTTCGAAAATAGCGGCCTGCACTCTTTGTTTAAAGGAACATTTCAAAGTGGACTACTGGTAGAGAGAAAAGAAAATGCTACTCAAATGAATAGTTTGGAGGATAAGTATCATATTTAAGCTGAATTTCTTTAAAAGTGTTGGCACTGAGTGGCTTATCATCTTTAAAAGCTGTTTGCAAGTCATCATAATAATTTTCAAATCCTCCCGGTGTATCAATTGCCAGTAATCTTACTATCGTATCACTTTTATTTGAAAAGGCATGAATCATTTTTTTTAGGAATAAAAAGTGGAAAGACGAGTTAAAACAACTAAAGCTAGAGCACATCAAGAAGACCTCACCAGGATTCTCTGAACTCTCAGGAGGCTATAAAATGAAGATTTTACCGTATTCAGATCAAACTACTAACAAGCTTACAACGGCTGTTTGTGATTGGCTCAAGTACAGTGGACATTATGTAAACCGTATTAATACACAGGGGCAGGCAAGAGTTGAGAAGATTGAATGCTTTGGCGGTAAGATTATAGAGAAGACAAGGTACTCATACGGTACTACCAACAGAGGAACGGCTGATGTAGATTCAATTATAAATGGCAAGCCGGTCAAAATTGAGGTTAAGTGTGCTGCAACCGGGGATAAGGTCACTAAAGAGCAATTGGAAGAGAAGGACCGGATTGAAAGGGCTGGAGGTATTTACATCTTCGTTATGGACATGCCAGGCTTTGTGCAGTGGTATAAAGAGTTTACTTATATAGAAGAAGTATTGTAAAACAATGTTATGAACATGA
This sequence comes from uncultured Chitinophagaceae bacterium, assembly GCA_963819045.1. GTDB lineage: Bacteria > Bacteroidota > Bacteroidia > Chitinophagales > Chitinophagaceae > Ilyomonas. The sequence continues at coordinate 47,306 of CAWFUV010000008.1, forward strand.
GAAGTGAAAACAACCAGACAGGAGGTATAAGCCAGATTTCAGATACTGGATTCACCGGGGATCAAACCGTTTATAAACTTGTGCTTTACCCCCTGCCATGATTGCATGCTCATAATCTATCCAGCCTGTCGTATACTTTTTCCTATCTGCGCGCGAAAGTAAGGGAATGTGTCAGTAGAGTAAATTAAAATGCAGATAAAATAAAAAAGGGCTGATGCATAGAAATGCATTAGCCCGGAATCCAATATCGTGCTTTATGGTTCAATAGTAATGCCGATGTACTAATAATCTAATTACTAAGGCTTTATTGATATAAGTAAGTAAAATTAAATCCAATATTTGGAATTTTTTTCCAATAATGGATTTAAAAATAAAAAAGATGAGTAAACGAGGACGAAAAACGAAGTATAAACCGGAGTTTGCTAAGCAGGCACGCCAATTCTGCTTAATAGGCTTGTGCTCTATATGCATCACCGGCTGGGCACATTTGGTAAAATAACGATAATACTTATAAAACTGGGTAATAGCATACCCCTCTGGGTTGGTTACACGGTACTGCTCCCAGATCAGCGTAATAGTCATTCCCTTACGCTTCATCTGCTTTTCCATGTCGGGCAAAAGACTTTGCAGTTGCTCAAAGCGTTTATCTTTTACAGCAGGGTCTGTGTAACCAAAGAGCAGGTCAAGCTCATGATCACTCATTCCACTGATAAGCATCATAGGTAAGATGTTCGTGAACAAACTTATGGATATATTTTTTGACAGTGTTTCGCGAAGAAGCAGTCAGCTCACTGATTTTCTTGTGGCTCTGACCTTGCGTGTAAAGACGAAGTATCCCTCTTATTCTGCTCATGAGTATTGTTTTATTAGCCATCGGAGAGTTGGTTTATGTCCCCAACATCCGCATTTATTAGCTATTTAAACAACCTCTGTAGTATCTCTTGATGGGTGGTCAATTTGGAGTGAAAAAGGGTGGTCAGTTTGGAGCGAAAATCCATGGTCAGCTTCCAGCGGAATCAGGTGATCTGTTTAAGCGGAATTTCCACACTAAGGAACAAAACGATGTCATTATAGCCAATCTGCGGGATCTTGCTCAGGCAGTATGTATAGGTAAAAATCTTGAATATTGCTTAGTAAAGGCTACTATAATTATTCCATTACTGGATAAGGCCATTGAGGAGCAAAAAGAGAATGGACCATACTTAGGAGTATTTAGAGAAATGAAAACTTTCCTTTGTGCTTTAAGAGATAAGGCAAACTAGATGCTTCAAAAGCAAAGTGCATCCAATTGATAAATCAGTCATTGTTGTGCTTATTACTTATACAGCCCTTACAGCAATGCAGGGGTTATTTTTTGGAGCGATATTTGCCAAATGGGGGGCGCAGTAAGCAGCATGATCTTGCTGGAATGTGAAGAACCCTTGCTTCTCCAGTAAGGGTTCTTTTATGCTGATAATCAATAAAAAAGCCTCTGTAAAGACAGAGGCAGTTCTTTTAACTCTAAACCCTTAGTGTCGCTAAAGTATAAATGTTTATAATGAAGTCAAAAAACTTCCCTTTTTGATACTGTTTTATCCAACATTGGAATGGCTTAATTAATGGATGCACATGTAAGATGTTTATTATGAGCAAAATATGTAATTGGCACTTCAACTGGCTATGAAGACTTTACCACTTTAGTAAGTTCCTTTAAATCAAAAAGCTTGGCAATAAAGCCATTTGCAAAGGAGCCTGAAACTGTTCTTTTAATCTTTTATAGTAGTGCTTTCACTACAAAATTTTATATAATTCCATTACTTATAAATGATAATTTATGTTACATGGTGATAGTCTAAGTGTAGCTTTCTTTGCACTCTTATTTTGGAACCCAATATTAATGCATCGAAGAAAGGAAGAAGTTATTTAGGATAGGTTATTTAAGCACATGAGAAACAATTGTAAGAGTAGGGTTTATAAGCCCTGGTATAAATAACCAGGGCTTTTTATTTAGAAAAAGTGCTACCGATAGATGAGGTAACATGAATAAAGTAAAAACTAAAATATAACGTATATGGCCTCACTACAATCGGAGGAACAGCATGCAAGAAGTCAGGAAATATTACAGCATTTTACACTTGAATTTGTAGAGAAACATAAAAACAACTTTCTGTTTTTTTGTGTGGTGGAAGCAATAACAGCGGGACATACTCCTTACACAATCATTGAGGAATTCATTGAAATGCTGGCAGATTTTAAAATATAATACACTTTCATTGAGATAGAATGAAAAAGCAGCTACTATTGATCTGCAATATTGCATTCAATCGCTATTTAATTTCTTATGCTGTCAGGCTTTCTGCCTTTTTTCTGAGGCAATAGGCTATAAGGTTTACCTGCATTCGAAATGTGTTGATATGCTTATATTCAAACTTTACAGAAGTCGTTGAGTTGCTTACCCATTCCGGACAACATTGCATAACTGCAGCCACTTGTAGCCGTAGTTTGTCACGCATACGACCGCTATAATCATTAAAAAACATAGGATCGAATAGATAAACACTTGCAGCTATAAACAAGCGCCTTTGGTTGATTACCTTTACTGGCTGTCTGCCTGCCTTAATAGGACTGGCGCTGTCACCAACAAGTGCGCAATATGTGTTATACAGCTCAGGCAGTTGATCAATGTCATTTAAGGCTTGGCTTTCTGTTTGTTGAACTAAATCTGCCAGATATAAAAAGTATTCCGGGTGCTCTTTCTGTATTGCTCTGCCAATCAGGTAGAAATTATCTTCTGTCATGCAGGATAGTATGCAATTGATTATGTTACTAAAGATAAGAATTTGACAAAAATATAATCAATTTGATTATATTTTGTGAGTTAATATCTTCGATATAAATGAGAATTTTAGGAGAAGTAGATATGTCTGGCTTATCATTCTTTTGCTGTTTAGTGTCTCCCTTAGTGTCTCCAACACATAAATAAAAAAGCCTTTAGTAATTGATAATTAATGTACTAAAGGCTTTTAGAAGCTGTAGGGGTAGGACTCGAACCTACACGAGGCAGTTAGCTAAAGCACAAAAGCTTGGTGGTCAACCCCGGTCGGCCGAACGCGAGTTTGGTCGGCTCTATGCTTAGTTTGTCCTGTTATCCCCACCCCCGAGACGAGAGGGCATGTCTGCCAAAGGATTTCATCACCCCACAGTGTATAAGAACTCGTTTGCTTGAGTGCAATATTAAAGAAATCTCCTGTATTGATTGCAAATTTTCAAAAAAAATTTTAAAATTATAGAAATTATTTAATAAATTGCAGTATCAATTAGAAAATATTCAAATATGCAACGTCAAACATGAGCGCTAAAGTTAACTTGGATAAGCTGGATTTCCAAATTATACAGGAAATGATGGGCAATGCCGAGATATCCTATGCCGATCTGGGCAAAAAATTGTTTGTGTCAGGAGGAACCATTCATGTCCGCATTAAAAAACTGGAGGAGGCTGGCATTGTAAAAGGTACAAAACTGAACGTGGATATTAAACAACTGGGCTATGATGTGATCGCTTTTATTGGTATTTATCTTAGAGAAAAGCTCGCTCTATGATACCGTAGCAAAAGAATTGAAAAAAATTCCGGAGATAGTAAGGCTTAATTATACAACCGGCAATTACAGCATGTTTGCCGAGATTGTTTGCAAGAACATTCAGCAGTTTCGTTTTGTGTTGCATGATGAACTGCAGAAAATAAAAGGCATAGAGCGTACGGAAACCTTTATTTCACTCGAAGAAAGCTTTATACGCGATGTGCGGGTAAGTAAAGCCAGCGAATGAACTTATAATATTTATAGCTGATTTGCATGCCGTTTATATTTAATCTATCAAAGTTTTATTGGCGCCAGCATTTCGCTTGTGCTTTCTACCTGTAAACATCGCTTCCAATATTTCGTGTACACCTCTTTCAATCAGCTTTATCCAAGTCTGGCTCTTGACTTACTATCGCCCGATAAGCAGGAATACCGGTCGGGCAGGAGCAGAATTTCAGTAACATCATCATCCCAAAGTCCCTAACACCTACATCATTAATGTAATATTGTACATTATCACCCGTATTATCTGTAAGAGCTAGCTCCTTTCACAAATCTTGGAACCTTCAGAGTTATACTTAACTTATACTGAAGTTATACCTAACTTATACCTAACTTATACCTAACTTATACCGTATCTCCTCCCTATCTCCTTCATACTTACTCTTGATGTACTTCTAGTGTACTCCTAATGTTCTCTCAGTCCACGAAGTATGTGCCACATACTTTCTTTACTTCGCGGCATATGTTAGAGTTCTAATGCTATTAATTCCTCCCTATCCAAAGCATCCCAGAAGAAAATAATAAATGCGGGTAGATTATCACATAGTTATATTTTGTTCAATATTTATAGCTACAATCAACAATGGTCTAACAATTATTTAAACAATCCGGATTGTTGCAGCATCTTACGATTGCCGCATCCATCGTACCTTTGCACACTTATCATGAGTGAAACAGCTAAGAAAAAGTTTTTCGATGTTACTGCCCTAAAACGCGTATTTACTTTTGTGCGGCCTTACCGCCTGCAATTTTATAGCAGTTTAATAATGGCGGTGTTACTGGCAATCTTTGCACCTGTTCGTCCTTATCTTATTCAGCTTACTGTAGATGCTGCTACCGGCAAAGCATCGCATGTGCCCGGCTGGCTCAACTGGTTTATTTTAAATACCCGTATAACCGATAGTGAGCGGTTTATTATAGCCGTTACTATTTTTCAGGTAGTATTTATTTTCATTGAAACGGTGTTCGCTTTTTATTTGGCTTTGTTACTTCCTGGCTGGGACAAAGCGTAGTAAAAGACATGCGCATTACAGTGTATGAAAAAATAGTCGGGCTTAATCTGAAACAATTCGATACTACCCCGATTGGTACGCTTACAACCCGCACTATTAACGATATAGAAAGTATTAATGATATTTTCTCGGATGGTTTAATACCCATCATCTCCGATTTGCTTTCTATTATTATTACACTGGCTACCATGTTTTGGATTGACTGGCGGCTGACGCTTGGTGAGCCTGATTCCTTTTCCCATAATAATTATTGCCACCTATTATTTTAAAGAAAGTGTTAACAAAAGCTTTATCCGCGTACGCAATGCAGTGGCAGCACTCAATGCTTTTGTGCAGGAGCACATCACTGGTATGGCTATCGTACAGGCCTTTGCTGCCGAAAACAGGGAATACAAGAAGTTCAATGCTATTAATAAAGAACACCGGAATGCCAATATTAATGCCATTTTTGCTTATTCTGTTTTCTTTCCCGTAGTAGAAATTGTGCTGGCAGTGAGTATCGGCATTTTAGTGTGGTGGATTGCAGACCAGCAATTGGAAGCAGGCTTGCTGGTATCATTTATACTTTATCTGAACCAGATATTCCGTCCATTGCGGGTAATTGCAGATAAGTTCAATGTTATCCAGATGGGTGTTATTGCTTCGCAAAGAGTATTTACGGTGCTGGATAATCCAGATTATGTAAAACAGCAAGGTACTTATGCTCCGGCTACAGTTGCCGGAAAGATTGACTTTAACCATGTATGGTTTGCATATAACGATGAGCATTATGTATTGAAGAATATTAATTTTTCTATACAGCCCGGTGAAACTGTAGCACTGGTAGGGCATACCGGCAGTGGTAAAACCTCTATCATCAGTTTGCTTAACCGTTTATACCATATACAAAAAGGCAGCATTCTGCTGGATGGTGTAAACATAGAAGAGTACAAGTTGGATGCTTTACGCAGCCGGATTGGTGTAGTGCTGCAGGATGTATTTCTTTTTTCCGGTTCGGTAATGGAAAACATTACACTACGTAATCCCAATATTGCTGAAGAGCAGGTAATAGAGGCAGCAAAGCTCATAGGTGTGCACGATTTTATTATGCAACTGCCCGGCGGTTATTACTTCAATGTAATGGAGCGTGGTAATACATTAAGCCTTGGGCAGCGGCAGTTATTGTCTTTTATAAGGGCTTTATTATACAATCCTTCTATCCTTATTTTAGACGAAGCTACTTCGAGCATAGATACTGAAAGTGAATTGTTAATTCAGCATGCAATTGATACCCTGATAGCCGATCGTACCTCTATTGTAATTGCGCACCGCTTATCTACCATCCGCAAAGCAGATAAAATAATTGTACTGGATAAGGGGGAAATAAAGGAAATGGGTACGCATGAAGAACTGCTGGCACTGGGAGGGTTTTATTCGAGATTGCACAGCATGCAGTTTCAAAAGCAAAAAACGGCTTTGACAGCTTAACCTTTATACACAATTATCGCTTATGGCAACAATAAAGCGTACAAGTGCTCACATTAATCGCAACAACAATGATACGGGATTTGGGAGTAATGCCAGTGGGTATGGCGGACGCTTTGTAAATAAAGACGGCAGTTTTAATGTACGCATAGATGGTTCTTCCTTTGCTCAACGCTTTAGTATATATAACATCATGCTCAATATGCCGCGGTGGAAGTTTGCATTAACCATCGTGTTATTTTTTGTTCTGATTAATATTTTATTTACCTGTATTTATGTATTTATAGGTGCAGAAAACTTTCAGGGCTTTGTAGCCACAACTGAATGGGGCAGAATAAAAGAATTGTATTTCTTCAGTACCGAAACTTTTACTACTGTTGGTTATGGTCGTATCAATCCAATAGGGGATGGGGTTAACCTGGTTGCATCTTTTGAAGCAATGCTTGGCTTCTTATCTTTTGCTATTGCAACCGGTTTAATATATGGTCGTTTTTCAAAGCCTAAAGCGTATATAGTCTTAAGTGAAAATGCTTTAATAGCTCCTTTCCAGGATAAAATGGGATTGATGTTTAGAATAGCACCCTACAAGAATGGCCATATTCTTACAGATGTACAGTTAAAAGTGACTTTAGGAATGCAGGTAGCAGAAAATGGAAACATGACTGCCAAGTTCTATACTTTAAACCTTGAAAGAAACCGCGTGGACAGCCTGATGATGAACTGGACCGTAGTGCATCCTTTAGATGAAGATAGCCCCTTGTATGGCTTTACAGCTGAGGATATGAAGAATAACGATGTAGAAATATATGTATTGCTCCGTGGCTTTGATGAAGTATATGCTAATATTGTTCAGCAACGCACCTCCTATACGTATGACGAAATTATACACAACGCGAAGTTCTTACCCATGTACCATGAGAGCGAGGATGGCAGGACTACTATATTTGAGTTAAACAAGTTGAACCACTATAAAAATCTATAAACGGAAAAGCCCTGCGAGGCTATATTTTGCAGGACTTTTACTTCGTATAAATTAGACACACGCCTCAATCAGTTGTAATCTTTAGGTATGTATCGTGCCTATGGCACTCGGGTATATAGGGGCTGGATTTAGTCAACGGGTTAAAACCCGTTGCTACAAAATGAGTCGAGCCTATGGCTCTGGTCAATTGCCCGTTCTCAAACTATTAAAATTTCAACGCTAACCCACCATTTACAATATACTTGCCGTAACCAGCTTCCATAAAGATACCCGCTCGTGGAGATAAATTGAACTTAGCACCTAACGATGCCTGATATGCTAGGGTAGATGGCTCAGGTATGCCTACCGGCTTAGCACCAGATTCATCAGTATAATCCTGGATCCAGTGATTAACGCCTACTGCTGTGCGCAGGTAAGGTGAGACAGCTCTGCTATGAGTGGGAAAATAGCTTACCAGATTTAGCATGAGGCTCCAGTTTTCTAAATTGCCGGTCATATCGGGAATGGCTGTTGTATTATCCATAGCATAGTAAGGCAGGGTAACTTTGCCATAGGTACCAAGCACACCTATACTCATATATCTGCTGAACTGGTAATCAATAGCACCAGTGAAAGGTCCGGTTTGGTTACTCACATTGCCTTTATACATATTGGAGAAATTGGCGAAATGTGTGTAATCAAGGTTAGGATAGCTGTAGCCAAAGCTGATGTTAACACTTGGTTGAAAAGGAGGTAGCTGCGGGTGTTGATTGTACCCCTGGTATCTGTCTCCTTGTGGACGGTTGTACATACCCGATCCGTGTCTTCTGTAACCATAATGAGGGCCAATGAATATACTTCCGTATACCTGCGCTTCTGCACTTATGCCTGTAATTACCAACAGGCAGATAAACAAAATCTTTTTCATGTAAGCTTTTTTATCACAGATAGCTTTTAAAAAAATAAGTTTAATAGAAGAATGTGGTAAGTTGGTTAAATAAGTATTAGAGAATGGGATGTGTAATGACATCGTTTCAATTATTAAAACCTAATATTAAGTAGCTATCAAGAAAACAGATGAGGGTTGATAGATGATAGAATAAATTGCTACTTACAGCAATTTATAAGTGGTAGTCAGGGATTTTTCTTCATGTACTGCTCTGTAGTGTAAATTCCCAGCTTGATGATCATGCGGTATAATATTATATTAACGTGAGTTTGAGTTGTGTAGAGTTGCAAAGCCCCAACCCCTAAAGGGAGCGGAGAGACAGGGAGCACTTAGGGAGTTACTGAGGAGTTAATACCGAGGAGACAGGAAGGAGATTGGGTATAAGTTAGGTATAAGTTAGGTATAAGTTAAGTATAAGTCAGGTATATGTCGTAGAGTTCCCTTATTAGAAATAAGGCAGAATCGCCACTAGAGATTATTAGACAACCCCCCAACTCACGATATTTTATAATTTATGAGTTTATTTTTAAGAAGAATCTGTTAAAATAAATAATGTTGATAGTACATTAATACTGTGGTTTTAACTATTTTTAACACGCCATTTGACGATTGATTGTTTGTATAGTCCTTATTGAAAATATTAATGCAGAGTTTAAACAGAATAGTACTGATAATCAGATTGCTTTAAGAAATTTAATTATTTAATCAAACTAAAATTAGCCTCTTATGAAAGACAATTACCCGCTGCTGAAACAAACTTAATCACTTGTGTTGTTTGTTATTGTTTAATTATTCTGCAATAAGCACTATAGCAACTGGCTATCTTATGTTATTATGCTATGATGCAAATACTGCCGTATTTAATATAAATCAACATCAATTCTACACTTATGCCTTATTTTCTACTCGCAAGAGCTAAGTATGTCATTGTATTTATGCTGCTAACCGTTGGAGTCAATGCAGTTGCGCTTGCGCAATCACTTACCGTAAAGGGAAGAGTAACTAATGAAAAATCAGAGCCATTACCTAACATGTCAGTTGTTATAAAAGGCACTACTACTGGTGCAGCAACAGACGCGAATGGCGAATTTTTGATTAAAGTTCCCAATAACCATTCTGTTTTAGTGCTTTCATCAATTGGCTTTGAAACTCAGGAAATAACTGTGGGTAATCAAACCAATCTCAATATAGTTATGAAAGCTGGTGAGGCTGCGCAATTAAATGCTGTAATAGTTGTGGGATATGGTACCCAGAGAAAAGCAACTGTAACCGGTGCCGTAGCACAAGTAAAAGGAGCTGAACTGGAAAAATCACCTGTGCCTAATCTTTCCAACTCATTATCGGGAAGATTACCCGGGATATCCACAGTACAGGGTAGCGGAGAACCTGGTTACGATGGTTCTACTATCCGTATTCGTGGTACCAATACATTTGGTAATACTTCTGCACTGATAGTAGTTGATGGAGTGCCTGATGTTGCCGGCGGTTTGGAGCGTATTAATCCTGCTGATATTGAAAGAATGTCTGTGTTGAAAGATGCTTCTGCTGCTATTTATGGTTCCCGGGCGGCCAACGGAGTTATATTGGTTACCACCAAACATGGAAGAACGGGCAAGCCTCAGTTTTCTTATACGTTATAACCATGGATGGGCGCAGCCTGACCGTATACCTAAAATGGCTACCGCCACTGAGTATGCAGAAATGAATAATGAAACTACCATATTATGATAATGTTAACCGCCTGCAGAATGGGCTGCAGCATGGGATGCATTTAAAACAACAGGAAGTTATTACATCGTCTGGCGACGTACTGTAAGTGCTCCTTTTCAACCTGCTGATATTCAAAAATATGCCGATGGAAGTGATCCCTGGGGACACCCGAATACAGACTGGTTTAAAACAACCCTAAAAACATGGTCTCCCCAAGAACGACATAATTTGCAGATAAATGGTGGTACTGAGAATGTGAAATATCTGGCTTCAGTAGGATATCAAAACCAGGATGGATATTATAAAAATTCAGCTACCGGGTTATAAGCAATATGATATGCGTATAAACCTGGATGCGAATGTGAATAAATACATTACTACAAGCATCGGCTTAACGGCACGCGAAGAATATCGCCATTTTCCTACTCAATCTGCCGGTTCAATATTTTCAGAATGCTGATGCGCGGAAGACCAACTGATCCTGAAGTTTGGCCAAATGGATTACCCGGTCCGGACATCGAAAATGGTCAAAACCCAATTGTTATTACCACCAATCAAACAGGTTATGACAGAGGATAAAAGAGATTACTTCCAGGTAAATGGAAAAGTAGAATTTTTCATCCTGGTGTTGAAGGGTTTAAAATAACAGGTACTGCTACTGTAGATAAAGAAATCACAGGTAAAACGATTTGGCAAACTCCCTGGTACTTTATATTTCTGGGATCATAGCACCTATGAAGCCAGATGGTGAAACTCCTGTTGCTAACCAAGAAACGTGCGTTCAACTTTTACAAGCACCGCAACTTCAACGAGTCGGAATTATAATTACCTGAATATTTTATTATCCGGGTTTATTAACTATGATAAAAAATTTGGTGACATACCATTGATTTATGGCAGCAGTAACAAAGGAAACTGATAAAGAAGATGATTTCAATGCTTACCGTACCAATTTTATTTCTCCAGCAGTTGACCAGTTATTTGCAGGAGGCGCAACGGACAAACAAGTAGGAGGTCTGGCATAGATCGGGCCCGTTTAAGTTATTTTGGCCGTGTTGCTTATAACTATAAAGAAAAATACATGGTAGAGTTTACCTGGCGTGATGAGGTTCTTATCTTTTCCCTGAAGACCACCGATTTGGATTTTTCCCAGGTATATTAGCTGGTTGGAGAATATCGGAAGAGAACTTCTTTAAGAACAATGTGAAGTTCGTTGATAACTTAAAGTTGCGTGGTTCTTAGGGTCAGATGGGTAATGACCAGGTATATTATGATGGTGTACTTAAGGAATACCAGTATTTATCAACTTATGGTTTTAGTACTTATATAATAAATAACCAGGCTGCAACTACTTTACTGAACCGTTGTTCCTAATCCCAATTTTACCTGGGAAGTTGCTAATAATGCTGATATAGGTATAGAAGGAACTATTTTGAAGAGTAAATTTAATTTTGAATTTGATTATTTCTATAATAAGCGTAATAAGATACTATGGCCGCGATCGGGCTCAACCCCGCAAAGCTCTGGTATATCGACTCTTTTGCCCCCTGCAAACATTGCGAAAGTTGAAAACAAAGGTTATGAATTTACTGTAGGGTATAATGGACATTCGGGTGCTTTCAATTACATGTGAGTGTAAATGGCGGTTATGCAAAAAACAAGATTATGGATTGGGATGAGGCACCCGGAGCACCTGCATAGCAACTTGCTACAGGGCACCCATTTAGTGCCAATGGAGGTTCGTCGTTTCTTCCTTATGAGTACGATGGAGTATTTAAGGACCAGAAAGATATTGATGCAAACAAAGTTGATTATACTGGCGTAACTCCTGCATTGAAACCCGGCGACATGAAGTTTAAAGATATAAATGGTGATGGTAAAATTAATGGTGATGACCAGGTACGGCTGAACAAAACAGGAGATCCAACTTTTACAGGCGGGCTTAATATTCATATGCAATACAAAAGCTTTGATCTATCTGTTTTATTCCAGGGAGCTACAGGTGGCCTACTGTTCATTGGTACAGAATCAGGTGATATTGGTAATTATCTTCAATACAGCTACGACCATCAGTGGACGATTGATAATCCAAGTTCTACAGATCCAAGACTGGCAAACAGAGGTAATACTTATTTTACAGGCGGTGGTGCATCGAACAACACCTACTTTTTACGCAACAGCGATTACATACGCTTGAAAAATGTGGAGTTGGGATATAATTTTCCAGAAAGATTACTCAAAAAAACAGGTATAGGCAATTTAAGGCTGTATGCAAGTGGCTTCAACCTGGTTACCTGGGATAAAATGAAAATATGGGATCCGGAGTCAACCACAGGAAACGGGCAGTATTATCCTCAGGCAAGAATCATCAATTTAGGTGTAAGAGTAACTTTTTAAACTTTGATCATGAAAAATAAATTGGAATATTCAATTTTAACCATTTTTATAATTGTATTTGGATTGTCGGCTTGTAACAAAGACTTTTTAAATACTCAGCCCCTCAATGCTATATCATCAGATGCAACCTGGGCAGATCCCGGCCTTGCCCAAGCTTTTGTAACTGACATTTACAACGGCTTGCAAAATGGGGGCTTTTTTGAACAGCAATTATCTTCTTTATCAGACGAAGCAGTGTTTACGCATCCTGGCCGTGGCATTAACACCGTCAATGAAGGTACACTCACGCCTTCTAATCTTGGTTCGGTAGATGGAACATACGATTGGGGGCAAATGTATAATAGAGTAAGAGCCGCTAATCTTTCTCTTGAAAATCTGAAGATGGCTACGTTTACTGATACTGCACTAATAAAGAGATTAATGGGAGAAGCCCATTTTTTAAGGGCTTATTATTATCATCAGTTAGTACGATATTATGGGGCCGTTCCTATTATTACACAAACATATGGTCTTGATGAAGACTATACAGTAGCAAGAAATACTTTTGAAGAATGTGTAAATTTTATAGTAAGTGATTGCGACTCATCCATAATGTTATTATCCGGCAGAACCATGGATAAAGGCCGGGCTTCAGCTATTGCAGCTATGGCATTAAAATCCAGGGTGCTTTTATATGCTGCCAGCGATTTGCACGATATCCCAACAGCTAAGGCAAAATCATCAACGATTGCCGGTTATTCAAATCCTGAGTTGTTAGGTTATGTAAGCGGTGACCGTACTGCCCGCTGGCAAGCGGCAAAGGATGCAGCAAATGCGGTATTGCAGGCTGGCAGCGGCTATAAGCTCAATTTCTGCACCTGCTTCAGTTGAAGATGCTAAAACTAATTACGTATCTATTTCTATGGGTGGCGGTAGTAACGCTCCAGGCATAGACGAAGCAGCAGCAGTTGAATTGTTATTCGAACGCGATTTTACGCCTCAGTTATATACCGGTGGCCCTGGTACCGATGGTACTTCTGTGGGATTGGATAATGGTCCAAACGGTTATCACAACTGGGCAGGTAATGCACCTGTACAGCAACTGGTAGATGACTATGAAATGATGGACGGAACTAAATTTGACTGGAATAATAGCGCTGAAAGTGCACATCCTTATGCAAACCGGGATCCACGCTTTTATGCAACAATACTTTATGACGGTGCTGCCTGGAAACCTCGCAATAAAATTACCGGCAATCCCGATCCGGTAAATCAAATCCAAACCGGACAGTATCAAATGGTACAGGGAGGTAGCTTAGTAGCAGGGTTAGATACAAGACAAAGTACAGTTGAAAACTGGAATGGTAGCTGGACTGGTTATTACATGAGGAAGTTTATAGACCCGGATCCTAATATTGTTGACAATAATACAAGACAATATGTTCCATGGCCTTTTTTCCGCTATACTGAAGCGGTATTAAATTATGTAGAAGCTTGTATAGAATTAGGACAGGATGATGAGGCAAAAACATGGTTGAATAAAATTCGTTTTCGCTCAGGAATGCCTGCTATCACTGCTACCGGCGATGCATTAAGGCAAGAGTATCGCAATGAGCGCCGTATTGAAATGGCATATGAAGAGCATCGTTACCATGATGCCCGTCGATGGATGATTGACCAGGTTAAATTGGGTTTGGGACGGCCGAATGTATTTATAAATGTTACCGGTACGCTTAAACCAAACGCTACCGCCCCTTCTCCATACCGGCACGATGAGACTATATATAATTACACTTACAAAACATTTGTAGATAATTCATTAGAAAACCGAACATGGCTTGATAAAATGTATTTCAGACCAATAAGCAGGGATGAAGTAAATAAGAATAATAAGCTTATTCAAAATCCAGGTTATGAATAGCAATTATTTATTTGTTTAGATTTTTAAAATCAATGCCGGTATTTATTGCCGGCATTGATTTTTTTTAGTATCTCTGTTCTCTTTAAATTCTATTTGCTTTGTTACGTTTTACTTTTAGCGCTGCTTATTGCCTGCGATTGATATGCGTAGTTTTGGTTTTCGCAGTTTTACTTTCCGCTTGTTCGTCACCAACCGGAAATGATAACACTACAAAAAAAGATTCCATGTTCGCCTTATTGCCACCGGAGCAAACGGGTGTCACCTTTAATAATGTTTTGGAAGAAGGATTAAACATGAATGTGCTTATGTATGAATACTTCTACAATGGTGGCGGGGTTGCTGTTGGTGATGTAAATGGCGATGGATTACAGGATATTTATTTTACAGGCAATACAGTACCAAACAAATTATACCTGAATAAAGGTAATATGAAGTTTGAGGACATTACAAGCGAGGCAAATGTTGAAGGCCGTCCAGGCCCCTGGAAAACTGGCGTAACAATGGCTGATGTAAATGGGGATGGTTTGCTTGATATTTACGTTTGTTATAGCGGCAAGCTCAGACCTGAGAAAAGAGTTAACCAATTATTTGTTAACCAGGGTAAGGATAAAGCAGGTATTCCGCATTTTGCTGAGCAGGCAGCACAATACGGATTGGCAGATTCTTCTTTCAGTACCCAGGCATATTTCTTTGATTACGACAGGGATGGGGATTTAGATATGCTGCTCCTGAATCACAATCCTAATTCTTTGCCTGTATTAGACTCTACCAGCACGGCTGAGGAGCTAAAACAAAAGGATCCCTATATTGGCATTAAACTGTACAGGAATGATAAGAATATATTCAGAAATGTTACCGACGGCTCCGGTATCAGCAGTTCTTCACTCACTTATGGTTTAAGTGCCGGTATTGCTGACCTCAACAATGATGGTTGGCCTGATATGTATATCTGTGATGATTATACAGTACCTGATTATTTATATATCAACAATAAGAACGGAACCTTTACCGATATAAAAAAAACTGCCTTAGGGCATACCACCCATTTTGGGATGGGTAACGATGTTGCTGATATCAACAACGATGGCATGCCTGATATCCTTTCATTGGATATGCTACCTGAAGATAATCACCGGCAAAAAATGTTGATGGCTCCTGATAACTATGAGAAATATGACCTGATGCTTGCCAGCGGCTTCTATTACCAGTATATGCGCAACATGCTGCAGTTAAACAATGGTAATGGAACCTTCAGCGAAATAGGCCAGTTGGCTGGTGTTTCCAATACCGACTGGAGTTGGGCTGCATTGCTTGCAGATTATGATAATGACGGATGGAAAGACTTATATGTTACCAATGGCTATACCCGTGATTATACTAACATGGATTTCCTTAAGTATCTGAACGACTATATCCAGAATAATAGCGGTGATATACGGCGGCAAAACGTACTGGAACTTGTGCAAAAGATGCCCTCAAGCGATGTGGTAAACTATATGTTTAAGAACAATGGTAATCTTACATTTAGTAATGTAAGTAATAGTTGGGGATTTAATCTTCCATCAAATAGCAATGGCGCTGCATATGCCGATCTGGATAATGATGGTGCACTGGATTTAATCGTAAATAACATTAACAAGCCTGCCTTTATTTATCACAATCTTGCTCCGCAGCGCAATACTAATAAATACCTGCAGGTAAAGCTTGAGGGCAATGGTATGAATACGGAAGGAATAGGTGCCAAAGTATATGTATATGCAAAGGGTACAGTGCAATATGCTGAGCAAATGCCAACACGTGGTTATCAATCTTCCGTATCGCCCATAATGCATTTCGGTATGGCCAATAATGTGCTGATAGATTCGTTGCGGGTTGTATGGCTGAGTGGTAAACAGCAGTTATTGAAAGATATAAAGACAAACCAACTGTTAACCTTGCAGGAGAAAAGCGCTACTACACCTTATTTCTATAGTGTGCCTTCAAATACATTGTTTACAGAAGCAAAATCACTTATCCCATACCAACCAGCATCCAATAATATCAATGATTTTAAGCGACAGCCATTAATGATCAATCCTATGTCATTTTCAGGTCCTTGTATGATTGAAGGAGACGTGAATGGTGACGGATTGGAAGACATATTTGTGGGTGGGGAACCTGGAACTGCAGGAGCTATTTTTGTACAACAGAAGGATGGTGCATTTAGCGCCACTGCGCAGCCTGCTTTAGAAGCCGATAAGGGCAGTGCGGATGCTGATGCTGTTTTCTTTGATGCCAATGGTGATGGTTTTACAGATCTGTATGTTGCCAGCGGTGGCTACCATAATTTTCAGCCGGAAGATCCTTTATTACAAGACCGTTTATACCTGAATGATGGTAAAGGCAATTTTACAAAGAGTGCAGATGCATTACCAAAGATGCTTACCAGCAAAGGCTGCGTGCGTGTAGCAGATGTAAACGGAGATAATCATCCCGATATATTTGTTGGTAGCCGTGTGATCCCTGGCAATTATCCTGAAACACCAGAAAGCTTTCTGCTTATTAATGATGGGAAAGGACATTTTACAGACCAGATAAAATCTATAGCCTCTGCATTGCAAAATGCTGGTATGATAACAGATGCGGCATGGGTGGATATGAATGGAGATAATAAACAGGACCTGGTAATAGTAGGGGAATGGATGCCGGTATCGGTCTACATCAATGTAAATGGTAAGCTGGAGAATAAAACAGATACTTACTTTGATAAACAGTACTCCGGCTGGTGGAATAAACTCCTGGTGCATGATATGAATGGGGATGGCAAGCCGGATTTGGTTATTGGTAACCTTGGCTTGAATACCCAATGCAAGGCAAGCGATAAAGAGCCGGCAGAAATGTATTATAAAGACTTTGACGACAACGGTTCCATAGATCCCATACTATGTTTTTATATTCAGGGTAAAAGTTATCCTTATGTAACGCGCGATGAATTGCTCGACCAGATGAGTAGTATGCGTACACGCTATACCAACTATGCAGATTATGCCGACAAAGACATAACAGATATTTTCGATAAAGATGACTTGAAAGATGCAGGACATTTAACAGCCAATTGCCTAAGCACTTCCTATTTTGAAATGGGGGCTAATGGAAGATTTACCAGCAAACCTTTGCCTTTACAGGTGCAGGAGTCGCCGGTATTTACAATTACTCCTCTTGATTATAACGGCGATGGAGTAGAAGATTTACTGCTTTGTGGTAATATCAACAGGGCAAGGCTTCGGTTTGGTAAATATGACGCTAACTATGGAGTACTGCTTAAAGGTAATGGTAAAGGCAGCTTTGATTATGTTCCTCAATGGCAATCAGGTTTAAATCTACGGGGTGATGTAAGAAGCGTGCTTACTATTAATAATACTTTGTTCTTTGGCATCAACCAGATACCCATACAAGCCTACCAGTTTAAGAAAGAAAATGATAAAAGTATAACTGCCAGAGCGCAAAAGCCGTAAAAGGTTGTATGTTTATTTGATCTAAAATATTATCTCCGCGTCTTCGCGCCTTAGCGGTTTATCCACAGCATTGATAAGATGCCTTATGAAAAAGATTCTTGCACTTGCAATAGTATTATTCCTGCTAAACAGTAGTTGCCAACAAAAGAAAACTCCTCAACTAACAAGCAATGATATTGGCAGAGTGATCAACCAAATGACGGAATTGATGATACACGACATCACCAACCCGCCTTTGGCATCCAGGTTTTTCAGCTATGCATGCCTTGCAGGTTATGAGGTTGTAGCAGAAAATAATACAGCTTATAAGTCTATGCACGGTATTGTGCGCGATTACCCTTCTATTACAAAGCCGGATTCTATTAAAGGGTATTCATCACAATTAGCTGCTGTACTGGCGATGATTGAAACTGCTAAGAAAATGCAGCCTTCCGGCTCCTTATTCAACAAGTATGAAGAAAGCTTTTTAGATTCCTGCCGGGAAAGGGGCTTTAATGACGAAACAATTGAGCAGTCATTGAAGTATGCGCAATCAGTCAGTAAGACTATATTAAAATATGCAAAAGCGGATAGCTATAATAAAATAAGTAACCTGCCACGGTACACACCATTGAAGAAAGAAGGTTGCTGGTATCCCACACCACCGGCATATATTGCCGCGATAGAACCATATTTTAATACGGTACGACCATTTCTAATTGACTCTGCCAGCCAGTTTCGTGTGCGCTCCGCCAACTCCTTTTTCAAAAGAAAAAAACAGCGCTTTTTATAAACTGATGTATGCTAATTACCAGCAGGGAGGCGATAGCTTAAGTGAAGAGCATCGCCATATTGCATTGTATTGGGATTGTAATCCTTTTGCTGTACAGGATGAAGGACATTTATTAGTAGGGCTAAAAAAGATGTCTCCGGGGGCACACTGGCTGGGCATTACCAATATTGTTTGCGCACAAACCAACAAATCATTTGAAGAAGCGATGTTTATTCATACGGTAGTAGCTATGGGGCTGATGGATAGCTTTATGGCTTGCTGGGATGAGAAGTACCGCAGTAACCGTATTCGCCCTGAAACAGCTATCCGCCAATTAATAGATGTCAATTGGGAGCCATTACTGCAAACACCACCTTTCCCGGAATACCTTAGTGGACATTCCTGTATTTCTACTACCTCAGCCACAATACTATCCCACTATATCGGTGACCACCTTGGCTTTACTGATACCACAGAAGTGCATTTTGGGTTACCGCCATGGCATTTTAATTCCTTCGATGAGGCAGCAAAACAAGCCGCTGTATCACGCTTCTATGGCGGCATCCACTTTATGGATGCTATTAATGAAGGTATAGTGCAGGGCAAAGAAGTAGGAGAGTGGGTAATCAGAAAAATGGATAAAGCTAGACCGGATGGAGTACTCGCTAATAAATCAAAATAGGTTCATTTAGCTGTGCTGGATGCTGGTGTTATGAATTTGTATCTAAACTTCTAATGAAAATCTGTTGCCTCTAACTAAATAATCCGGGACATTGACTGTTACTTTACAAACAACAGAATGCAATTGTAGCCAAAGTGTATTCTTTTTGTCTTCTTCTGGGTCTTATCGGTAAACCTTAGCAAATTAACTGTATGCTCCCCCAAATATTTTAGGCATTCCTTACCTCAGTCAGAGTTATACTTAACTTATACCTAACTTATACCTAACTTATACTTAAGTTATACCTAACCTCCTCCCTGGCTGAGCCATACTTCAGCCGTACCTCCTCCATATCTAAGCCGTATATCCTTCGTTCAGCATACGTCCATCCTTTGGTTATTATACAGGTTTCAAAGTAGCCTGAGTAAAAAACAGGCGTAATCAGTAATCGTTAGCTGTCAGTAATGTGCAAAGATGTAAATATTCAGTAGAACCAAACCCACCGCATCCTACATAATAACTGTACTTTCCATTTATAGCGCTCCCCAAGAATGGAACAGCAATTGTGTCATGTAATAGAATTGATGCAAACAGTTAAATTACTCAAAGTTTTGTAATTAATTTCAACTTTTGCATTAAATATCAATCTAAGAGTCGTTCAAACAAATTAATAGATACCAGGAGCCGAAATGAGTCGTTTTACTTTCTTTTTACTTCTTTTTATTGCGCCTTTTTATATCCCCAAATCAGTTGCTGTTCAGCAACCCAGGGCATACCCTAAAAATTATTTCATCTATCCCCTGAATATTCCTCCTTCACTTGCCGGCAACTTTGGCGACCTCCGTTCCAATCACTACCATATGGGGATTGATTTGCGCACACAGCAACGTGAAAACCTGCCAGTGGTAGCCGCTGCTGATGGCTATGTTAGTCACCTAAGGGTAGAGCCTTACGGTTATGGACGGGCAATTTACCTTACGCATCCTAATGGCTACACTACTGTGTATGGACACTTAAATAAATTCTTTCCGAAGCTGGAAGATTATCTCCGCCGGCAAGAGTACGCTACCGAAAGCTGGGAGCAGGATATTGATTTTTCGCCCGACCAATTCCCGGTACACCAGGGGCAGTTTATTGCCTGGAGCGGCAATACCGGCGGCAGCGAAGGTCCGCACCTGCACTTTGAAATAAGGGATAGTGGTTTATCTCATGGTCACAGCCACAACCCGCTCCTGTTTGGACTTCCAATTCCCGATCATGTACCACCGGCATTATACCGCGTGGGTGTTTTCGATCGCAGCCAAAGTATTTACGAACAAAGCCCCAGGGTGTACCCTTTACGGAAGAGAACACAACGTGGCGAGTCTTATTACACACCAACAGATACCCTGATAAAAGTGCCTTATGGCAAGTTTAGCCTTGGGGTAAGTATGCAGGACAAAATGGATAATTCGTTTGCATTTGGTGTGTACAGAACTGATTTGTATGTTGATGACAGCCTGCATAATACTTTCAGGATAGAGGAAAGTATTTATGGTGACAGCCGTTACATCAATGCCGGTATTGATTACTTTTCAAGGTATAATGGCGGCGGATATATGCAGCATCTCAGCCGCTTGCCCGGCAATCATTCGCCCTATTTCCAGGAGAGTACTAGCGATGGGGTATTGCAATTGGAAGATGACATCATTCATCAGGTAGAAGTCGAAGTGTACGATGTGGCAGGCAATACTTCCTTGTTGCGCTTCCATATACAGCGGGATAGCGCTCTTACTTTTCCACAAAACAAAATGGATGGAATTGTTGTGCAAAAACTGGCGCCCAATCAGCCGGCAATATTTGAAAATGCATCGGTGCAGGTAGCATTGGATAAAGATGCGCTGTACGATACAGTGCTGCTGCGATACAATACGTCAGGTGCGCCTGCAGATGCAATATCAGTAATGCATAGCATTGGCGATTATCGGCTGCCAGTACATACTCCCTATATGGTGCGCATCAAGCCTGCTGTTTTACTGCCCGACAGTATGAAAAGCAAAGTAGTGATGGTAATACAAAGCGGTCATAAAAAAGATGCTCTGCAGTGCACCTGGCAGGATGATTGGGCTGCAGCAGAGTGGATGAATTTTGGAGATTTTTATTTGAAGCTCGATACAGTGCCACCCACCTTGCGCCCTATCAATGTGCGTGACGGCGCCACGTTCATAAAAGACCAGCAACTGGTATTTGATGCAAAGGATGAAACCGGCGATTTGCAATCATTCAAGGGCTACATTGATGGTCGGTGGGTGATTTTCAGACAGAAAGACAATCGCTTTACTTATGACTTTGATGACCACTGCCCAACCGGGGAACACACGCTGGAAGTAAGAGCTGTTGACCTTGCCGGCAATATAACGACCTTTCAATGCAATTTCACCAATGCCGCAAAGGAGTAAATGCTTATTGATGGTAATGCTTAAACTTAAAAGAAAATAATACAGGAGTACAGAGATAACCTAACGCTGTGCTCCTCCTTGTCTTTGCGACTCTGTAGTTCAATCTTTCTTCTCTCCTGGTTAATGGAGTAGATATTCCCTCCATGCTAGTCAGGCTTTCTATTCCACTGGTATAAGCTTCGCATTTTCCGCCAACCACATATCAAAAGATTTCAATTCAGGGTTAAGTTCCCTTGATCTTTTCACATCCCGTACACTATTGCATACTTCATCAAAATCACGGTAAAACTGGAACATATTCCCCAGGTCATCCGCTCCGGGAAAACCAAAGCTCCTATATTGTTCTGGCGTTACTTCATTGTATTTAACTTCCTCACCTAAAGTCTCCGACAACGCATCTGCCATTTCGGTGCAAGTGAGTTGCCCGCCGGCTATACCTATCCTTTTACCAATCATTGCCTCTCCACCTTTGAATATGCCATAAGCACATTTGCCAATATCTTCAGCAGCTATACCGGCCATTTTTTTATCCCCCATCGGGAAGGTGATTGCTAATTTTCCATCTGCGCCTCTCTTTGGCCCACTGCCAAAATAGATCAGGTTATCCCAGTAAAAAGAAGCAAGCATAAAAGTAGTAGGTACTCCTGCCTCACTAAAATATTGATCAGAGGCTCCTTTGCCATCAAAATGTGGAACCTTATAGTTTCCATGTAGTGTTGGCATGCTGTTATCATCGAGTGGTACATACTTCCTAACATCCTCAAGAGTAGACCAGATAACATGCTTCAGACCAGCCTCTTTAGCCGCCGTTGCCATAATCTTTGCTTCTGTCATTTCCTTTTCAGGAGAAAAATGCGCCCAAAAAAAGGTGACAAAATAAGCGCCGTAGGCATCATCCAATACTCGCTTCATACTTTCCCTATCATCTATATCAGCCGCTACTACTTCGGCTCCCAATTTCTCAAGCGCTTTTGCTTTATCACTATTTGGATCTCTTGTTACGGCACGAACGGTAAATTCACTGTCTTTGTCATTAAGAATTGCCTGGGCTAAGCCACCACCCTGGGCTCCGGTTGCACCGAATACCACGATGATTTTTTTCTGAGACATAGTGTGTTTTTAAGCTAAAGCTAAGATAATTATGGAGTTATGGTATTTTTTATTAAAATAGCAATAAGGTATGTTTACACATCATATAATTGCTCTTGCTATTCACTTGGTATAGAATGATGCTCATGTATTATCACCCATTGATTATTTATTTTCTTCAAACCAACTGTTAATCTGAAATCTAAATCTACAAACTCTTCGCTATTACTCTTGTCTGCACATTTCATTGTTCCATAGCAAAAAGCAACGTTTTCGTCTGCAACAATATGCAGTTCCTGAATGTCAAACACGCCCAATTTTGTGTATTTATAAAAAATGTCCCAGGTTTTACGATACGCATTTATGCCAATTGATTGAAAAGGCTTAGGTACATCATACATCACAATATCATCCGAATGATAAGCAAGTATTGTGTCCATATCTTTGTTACGAACTGCTTTTGCCCAGTCTTCTATTATTGTGCGTATACGGGCTTCATTTTCTTCGGCGTTTGTCATAATACTAAATTAAAGTAAGGAGGAATTTACAATACTGCTTAATGTCAATCATTCATTAATGAGGTTATAGCGTAATACGGTAATACCACTTTTAAAGGTTTTTGCGTCAAGCAAGGAGAGCTTTTGTCGTTTATCAGCCAGGTCAAAAATCCGCATCCCTTTGTTAATCAAAATAGGGTTAACAAAAAGGTTGTACTCGTCAATATGTCCCCCTTTAATAAGTGAAGAAACAAAGCCTGCTCCTCCATATACAAGGATATCTTTTCCATGCTGGTTTTTCAGGTTGGCAATTTCTTCAGCAAGGTCTCCTTTTGCAAGCGTTGTGTTGTTCCATTTGGATGCGTCAAGGGTTTTGCTAAACACAACCTTAGGAGTATCAACCATCTTTTTAGCAAACGGGTATTCAGGGCTGTCAGGTTGATTGTTTACCACATTCTCCCAATAGTTCACAAATCCATCCGTCATTTTTCTTCCGAGTAAAATAGTATCAGAACTATCTATTAGATTATTTACGAACTGGTGCCCATCGGCACTTCTCGTCATCCAGTCCAACTCTCCGTTTGGTCCTGCAACATACCCGTCCACGGATATTTGCATTTGTAATTTTAATTTTCTCATTGTACTGCTTATTTGTAACAAAACTAATGATAACCACCAGCCTTGAAGATGTGTGAATGCGACAATGTTGAGGGGTAATGTGGCAAACTTGCATATTTTTACCATTGGTAAAAACGTAATTATCAAATTTGAGGCGGCGGGTAATGCAAAGATTTTTTAGAACAAGACATCAATCTTGTAACATCCCGGGCTATACCTTAGTTAATACCTTAACTTATACTTAAGTTATACCTAAGTTATACCTAACATATACCTGAGTTATACCTGATCTCCTTGCTATCTCCCCTATATCAGCTACTGGCATACTCCCTATCTGCGCCCGATCTACCCTATCGAATATCAACCTTGAAACTCAAACTGCTTTTTAACTCGTAAACCTGCAAACTCACCTTTACCTCCATGTTTCTCAGCTATTAATGGAACCACTAGGTAAAAGATAGGCTGCATCGGCTGGGAATAAATACTTCCGTCACGATAAAAAATATAGTAACATAAAACAAAATTATTGCCGGAGCTTTGATACTGAACACATAACTGCTCCATATGTTAAGACATATCATTCCCGCACCGTTAGCAAGGCTATTGCGAAACAAGTCAACGCGTTCGGGTTTTGTACTGACACAAATCTTCTTCTGGATTTTTTCCTATGCCTTCCTCGCTGTTTTAGCTCACCTTGTTTTACTAACTGCAAAACCATTCGCATATGGCGCGGATAATCTTAAGGCCAGCTTGATCCTCGCTTTGTATTTTGGATTCTTTAGTGGTCTTACTTCTGGTCTGTTTGATATATTTTTTGAACGTCGGTTTTTTTATAAAATATCCCTCGGGCTCATTATACTTGTTAAAGCCATATTGTCCTTTTTTGTATTTATTGTGCTCATCAGTTTTATACGATATACCATTTACCCTTATCTGCTGAAGCTCTTCTTTTTCCTGCAAATGATCCTGTAACTGAACAACTTGCATGGGATTCCTTTTTCCAGTTCCTTTTGCTTTATACTATTTTTACCGGTGTTATCATAAGTTCCTTTAACCAGGTTAATAAGAAATTTGGTCCCGGAGCATTAATTCCTCTGCTCTTAGGTAAATACAGGAGGCCTAAAGAAGAAGAGAGAATATTTCTTTTTATGGATTTAAGTTCTTCCACCACTATTGCAGAACAACTCGGGCATTTACAATTTAGTGCCTTTATTCGGGATAGTTTTATGGATATTAATGCGGTGATACCCGAATACCAGGGTCAGATTTACCAGTATATAGGAGACGAGATTGTGGTCCTCTGGCGTGTTAATGAAGGTCTCAAGAACTTATCGTGTATCCGCTTTTTCTTTGCATGCAATGAACGCTTCAGTCACAGGTCTTCTTATTACCTTCAAAACTACGATCAGGTTCCGCATTTTAAAGCTGGTCTTCATATGGGGAAGGTAACGGCTGTAGAAGTAGGAGATATAAAAAGAGATATTGCATATCATGGCGATACCGTTAATACAGCAGCCAGAATACAAAGTGTATGCAATCAATTTGGGAGCAGTTTCTTAACTTCTCAGTCCATAGTTAGCAATAGTGTAATAAGAGAGTTTTATGAAGTAAGATCGCTTGGGATGATCTCCTTGAAAGGAAAAGCGCAGCCTGTTGAGTTATTTAGTATTCAGTCACGTTAGTAAGTAAGACTTTGCTTTCCTGGATTGACTCATCTTTGATAACAATGGGTATATGTCCTCTTCCTTTGCCACACTGTCTCCATTAATAGTCTATCTTGACTTTTTGCAATGTCTTGGTTAATAGCTAACGCTTTGCCGCAATGTCTCCATTATAGCTATTGTGCGTTAGCTATGGGACATTGCGGTAGTTGATTAAAGTGCATATCTGCCAGCAGAGAAGTTCCATTCTAACTACTAAGCTGTAGAATTATGCAATCCTTGGCTAATAAATATTCTTCTGGTCCCAATGAATCTATGCTGAATTATTACTTAAAATCACCTCCACAATTAATGAAGACCCACCTGACCAGACGTGCATGATAGTACACGTGATCCGGACGTGCACAGGTGTGAGAGGTGCTCCCGGCTACCTACCAGTGGCAGGGTAGGTTACTCAGTTATGCACTTCTATCTGTCAGTTGTTTTATTCTTTCTTCCGGGTCTGGAATGCAATCTTCAAGGTCAAATTGCCTTCTTTCTTCATTACGTTTTCTTGCCTCGCTAAATAAAGTTTTATAGGTTAGGTGCAATGACATCAAAAGGTCTTTCCAGAATAGTTTAAAAATGTCTGTTCCCTGAAAAGAAGGCAATGGTATGATGGATTGTTTAGAAATATTGAACAAGCTCAACTGCCATCAAGTCTTACAGGGTAACTCCTACTGCAAAATCTGGGGTAAATCTTGTAACAACACACCTGTAACACAAAAAGCTCAACAAAACACTGTACAGTGTTTTGTTGAGCTTTACTATACTTTATATTAAGATTACAAACTATTCGTTATTTGAACCTGAGCTACCGCCCGGCTTTACCAAACCCAATTTAGCTTCAAGGCTTAATGTTGCGTGAGGCACTGCACGGAGGCGTGCTTTATCAATCAATTTACCAGTAACACGACAAATACCATATGTTTTATTCTCAATACGTATCAGCGCCTTTTCCAAATGATCGATATATGTAATCTGGCGGCTTGCCATTTGGCTCAACTGCTCACGTTCCATACTCATACTACCGTCTTCCATTGTCATGTAACGGTTGTCGGTTTCATCGCCACCCAAATGGTCTTTGCGGGTAATAAGTCCTTGCAAGTAAGCAAGCTCTTTCTTAGCCGCATCTAACTTCTTATTAATGAGCTCTTTAAATTCATTAAGGTCACTGTCATTGTAATGTACCATTGGGGCATTACCTTTCTTATTATCACCTTCCTTGCGTTGATCCAGGGGCTTATATTCTGGTTGATAGGGTACAGATGTTTTAACCGATGTTTTAGGTGCTTTTACTTCCTTTGGCGTTTCTTCTGCTTTTTTTGGCATTGTAGTGTTTTCTGATTTGGCAGCTTTATTTGCCGCAATATGCTTGTCTTCTTTCACCGCCTGTTTTACAGGCGTTTTCTTCTGCTGTACAGCTTGTATTTTAGGCTGCTTGCTAATATCTTGTTTCGACATTGATGTAGTCCCCGATTTTTTAATACTCTTTGCTTCTTTTTGGGCTACTGATTTTTGCTGCGTACTTTTCTTTGCAACTACTTTTTTAGGGGCTGCTTTTTTTGCTGCAGTCTTTACTGTAGCTGTTTTCTTTGCAGGCACCTTTTTAGCTGCCTTCTTTGCTGTAAGCTTAACCGCTTTTGCAGGCGCAGTTTTTTTCGTAGCCATATGGAAGCTTATGTGTTTTTGATTACGTTAATTTTCAGCGGCGTATCGTTGATGTCAATATTAATGCCATCAAGGATTTCGGGTACCCAATCGATAGAATCTGCCAATATTTCGGCGCAAATATAGTTTTTAAATTGATTAAGAGATTTCTTTAATTTCTCATTTTCTACTATATATACCGAAAGGCGGTCTGTCAGTTCAAAATCTTTGTCCTTACGTAGATTCTGAATGCGATTAATAAATTCCCGCGCATCGCCTTCATGGCGCAAATCGTCAGTAATGGTAATATCTAAAGCTACTGTAATATTTCCTTTAGTGGCAACACTCCAGCCTGGAATATCTTCCGCCGTTATTTCCACTTCCGGGAGGGTAATAGTAATAGTTTCTCCGTTTATATCAAATGAAAACTGGTCATTTTGATCCAATGCGGCAATATCATGCTGACTCATTTTGCTAATGAGATTAGCGACAGTTTTCATGTTTGCACCCAACCTCGCACCAAGAGCTTTGAAGTTTGGTTTAACCTTTTTATTAATAATCCCTTCAGTGTCGGTAAGATACTCTATTTCTTTTACATTCACTTCAGCTTTTATTAAATCTTCCACTTTTTGCAGTTGTGTCTGCATAGCTGGATTCAATACCGGAATTAATACTTTTTGTAAGGGTTGCCTTACCTTGATATTTATCTTTTTACGAAGTGACAGTACCAAAGAGGACACATCTTGCGCCAATTGCATCCGTTCTTCTAGTGCTGTGTCTATTGCTTCTTCATTTACTTTGGGAAAGGCTGCCAGATGTACAGAATCAACGTTTTCTTTCCTTGATGTATTGTTCAGATTTGTAAAAATCGCATCGCTGAAGAATGGTGAAATAGGTGCTATCAGCTTTACCACCGTTTCGAGGCATTCATATAAAGTTTGATAAGCAGCTTATTTTATCCTGCTCGTATTCGCCTTTCCAGAAGCGGCGGCGGCAGAGACGTACATACCAGTTGCTTAGGTGTTCGTCTACAAAATCTCTATGGCACGGCCGGCATGGTCGGCTCGTAGTCGTCCATAGCAGCGGTTACATTCTTGATTAAGGTATTAAGTGCCGAAAGTATCCAGCGGTCTATCTCCGGTCTCTCTGCTAATGGAATGTACGCTTCTTGAAAAGCTAAAGCCATCCACATTGGCATATAACGCAAAGAACTGGTAGGTATTATATAAGCGTACCGAAGAATTTGCGCTGTACTTCTTTGATACCTTCCATATCAAATTTCAGGTTGTCCCAGGGCGAGGCATTGGTGATCAGATACCAGCGGGTAGCATCGGCGCCAAATGTTTCAATGGTTTCAAACGGATTGACCACATTGCCCAGGCGCTTGCTCATTTTGTTGCCGTTCTTATCCAGCACCAAACCATTGGATACTACGTTTTTATAAGCAACGCTGTCAAACAAGCATTACAGCCGAGTGCATGAGGGTAAAAAACCAGCCGCGTGTTTGGTCAACACCTTCGGCATATAAAATCTGCAGGGAAAGCCTTGTGTTCATCTATCTGGTCTCTATTTTCAAATGGATAATGCCGTTGCGCATATGGCATGGCGCCGCTGTCAAACCAAACATCGATCAGGTCGGGTTCGCGGTTCATGGGTTTTCCTGATGGGCTTACCAGTATCATCTCATCCACATAGGCTTATGCAGGTCTAGAATTACCATTGATGCAATTAATGCTTTGTTTCGTCATTGCCCAGAACTTCATCTGCCTTTACTGCTATTTCTTCTTCAATTCTTCAATGGAACCGATGCAATTTCTTCTTCACCATCTTCTGTGCGCCAGACCGGCAGTGGTGTACCCCAGTACCGGCTGCGGCTTAGGTTCCAGTCCACCATATTCTCCAGCCAGTTGCCAAAGCGGCCTGTCGCCGGTTGATTTGGGTTTCCAGTTGATGGTTTTGTTCAGTTCTACCATCCTGTCTTTTACGGCAGTGGTTCTGATGAACCAGGCATCCAGCGGATAGTACAATACCGGTTTATCGGTACGCCAGCAGTGTGGATAACTGTGCTCGTATTTTTCTACTTTAAACGCACGGCCTTCTTTCTTCAGCTTTACACTAATATCTACGTTTACATCCACGTAATCTTTTTCGTCTACATAATTCTTTACATATCGGTTGCTGAATTCGCCTAGACCTTCTACAAACTTACCTTGGCGGTCTACCATTGTAAGTATGCCAATGTTGTATTTTTTACCAACCCGAAAGTCATCGGCACCAAAAGCTGGTGCGGTATGTACAATACCCGTACCATCTTCGGTGGTTACAAAGTCACCAGGCAGCACACGGAATGGCTGTGCGCCAGGTGTTATTTCCTCAACTTTTTCTAATGAGTTGCCTCAAAAGGAAGCAATTGTTCATATTGTAAGCCTTCTAAATCTTTGCCTTTGAATTCAGCAAGTATTTTCCAGGGCAAATGTTTATCGCCTTCTTTATAATTATCAAAATCGCCGTTTTCGTCTTCCGGCTTGAAATATTTATCCAATAAGGCTTTTGCCAAAACTACATTGATCGGTTCATGCGAGTAGGATTGAATGTTTTTACCAAAACATAGTCAATATTAGGACCTACAGTCAAGCCAAGGTTGGATGGAAAGTCCA
Source organism: uncultured Chitinophagaceae bacterium (assembly GCA_963819045.1). Taxonomy (GTDB): domain Bacteria; phylum Bacteroidota; class Bacteroidia; order Chitinophagales; family Chitinophagaceae; genus Ilyomonas. The sequence goes on from CAWFUV010000008.1 coordinate 77,095, forward strand.
TGGAGTAGTGGTCCAGGCAAGGAAAAAGATGTCTTGCGAAAAGTTTTGATCTAAAACAGAGAAAAGAAACTTGTGCCTTTTCATTGTTTACTGCTTTAAACATCGCCACGCTGCTTATATCCTTTACATCCTTATAGCAGCCTGGCTGGTTAAGTTCGTGTGAGCTTAAGCCGGTACCTGCTGCAGGGAGTATGGCTGAATGCTTACACTTTGGTACAGCAAGCCTTTTTTATACAATTGCTTAAGCACCACCAGAGTGTTTCAATATATTTATTGTCAAATGTGATATAAGGATGTTCCAAATCTACCCAATAACCCATTTTACGGGTAAGCTCGTCCCATTTGTCCTTGTAGCGGAGCACCGCCTCCCGGCATTTTGCGTTGTATTCGTCTACAGATATCTTTTTACCAATGTCTTCTTTAGTAATGCCCAGTTCTTTTTCTACACCCAGTTCTACCGGTAATCCATGCGTATCCCAGCCGCCTTTACGTTCTACATGGAAGCCCTGCATGGTTTTGTACCGGCATACCAGATCTTTAAGCGTACGGGAAATAACGTGGTGAATGCCAGGCATACCATTGGCACTCGGCGGACCTTCGTAAAAAACAAAGGGGGTAGCGCCGGCTCTTTCTTCCACGCTTTTTTCAAAAGTGCTTTCTTTATTCCACTTCTCCAGTATTTCCTGCTCTATGGATGGTAAGTTAAGTTGTGCAAACTCTCTATACTTTACGCTCATATATTGCTCCGTAAGAATATCGGCTTTAAAAAATGGCTGCAAAGTTACGCAAAACAGCCCATGAAAAGCAAGGTAAAGGGTTGTTAAGTGTTGTCAGGCAATCTTATAACCTTTTCAATAAAGTAGGATTATATGCTTTGCTCAGGGCCTAAACGTTTCCTGTACTTGCATCTTAAGACTTGCCGCTTATGTCAGTTCAATCTATTTGCATCTGTTATTTACTGTTCACGGCAACTCTCCCCGAGTTTTTTTGCCTGAGCAACCCCCTTCAACCCTCAAAAACTTCCCTTCAACCCTGGAACACTGCTGAGCTATAGCTGAGTTATACTTAAGTTATACCTAAGTTATACTTAACTTATACTGAATCTCCTCGCTATCTCCTCCACAGTAGCACGCTGGATACTGGCTATTAACCTAACTACCCTCTTTAGAGGACCCATGCTTTTCTGATGGCTGGCTATCTCTTTGAATCTGGTATTATACCAATTTCAATTAAGCGGTATCAAATACAGTTAGCTCAAAGTCTAAGATATTCCTGCTTGAGGCTCACAGACCATAGCTCACAGCTTTTTATAAAGCTACCTATTTGAATCTGGTATAAACTGTATTGCTTGTATATGCAGGAAAATAAAGAAGCCGGACACATGCCCGGCTTCTTTATTTATTCTCTCAACTAAATAACTTTACAATAGCCATCTACTATCAAATAAATAAAGCTTCTCTAATAGAATCTAACCAAAAGCATATCCTCCCCACAGAAAACATAAATCCTCCAACCTGCAATGAGCTACGTATCCACCTTTCCAATCTCTGCTAAGTATGCCTCCGCTGTTTAAAGTGTAAGGCCAAAGGCAACCAACCTGTTCATCAAATACCTGTCAATTAACAAGCAGCACCATGTTAGCCCAACAGAACATACAACCATGATGCTGCACCTTCGGCAGTGGGGCGGCGCTGGCCCGGCAAAATGCGCGGAGCGATCAGGTTTGCCTTGATTTTTTGGTTACTTTTTGATCAAGCAAAAAGTAACAAACAACCACTTGCTGTCAGCAAGCACACCTACAACAACTAAGCTGTATACAGCATTTAAAACAGGTTGCAGTATCCTAAACATATTTAGTTGACAGGGTATTAATAATATATAGTGGTAAATAAACTTAAAAATTAAATGCAAACTTCGTAAAAATGCGCGTACCATTAGAACCCATTTGTACAGCATCAAAAGGACCGCCGGATTCACTATCTCCCCAGGAGCTCTTTACAGCGCCTGTGGTAACAGCTAAATCAGGATGTACATTAAAGATGTTATCAACACCTAAATACCAGGTTAATTTTTATTGAATTTATAGGAGGCATACAGATCGGTTGTTACTTTAGGGTGAAACACAAAGTTTTCCGGTACTACACTTACGCCATCATCTGCCACAACATACGGATCCCAGCCATTGCCTTCATCAGAGATACCTGCTCCACCCGGACTGCCCGCAGGTGCGCCAGGAAGACTTGCATAGCCAAATCCTTGTGTTATAATCTTACCGAAATAAGTAATATGAGTACCAATAGCAAAATTACCCATTCCATACTCAATATTTAATGAGCCCTTACCAGTAGGCGCGGATGCTTTAAGAAAAGCTTCTTCTCTTGTGCTGAAAAATGCCTGCTGATGTGCATAAGTGTCATTAAAAGCACTTGGAATATTGATCTTATTAATTTTAATATGCTGCAGGTTGCCGGCTAACAAGACCGTGAGCCTTTTTGTGCTCCAGTGTTTAGAATAATCAACTACAACATCCAAACCTGTGTTGGTTGTGTTTACAGCATTCACAAAGAAATTAGCCGTACTGGCATTCGCAGCCTCCAGATAAGGCTTCAGTACAGCAATAGCTGTGTCGAAATTGCCGGTAATTACTACGCGGTTTTTAATCTGGATCCAATATCCATCTATTGTAACAGTAAGGTTGTGTACAGGCTTCCAGGTAAAGCCTAGGCTGGCATTAATAGACGTTTCCGGAGTAAGTTTAGGAATGCCAACTGCTCTTGCTGCTTCGCTGTAGTTAGGAATTAACTTGGCATATACCAGCTGTCCGCCAATTATGTTGGTGTTGGTGTTACTAAAGTTAATCTGCTGTAAAGTAGGCGCACGAAAACCTGTGCTTACAGAGCCTCGTACATTAAAGTTACTGGTGAGTTTATAGCGTGTAGCCAACTTCTGAGTGCTTACAAAGCCAAAATCTGAATAGTTTTCAAAACGCTCTGCAATATCTACCAGCCATTTATCTGTTACATCCAGCGTCATTTCTGCATAGCCACTTAGGTTAGTACGGTGTGCACTCGTAGCATCCACAGGCTGGTAACCAGGATAACCTTCTGAACCGGAAGCTTTTAATACACCGTTTAGTGTGGCACCGCCATTACGATACGAATCCGGCTCGCCGGCATATAACTTATATCTCTCGTAACGGTATTCAGCACCAAATGAAAGGGTAAGCCCATTGCCTATACCAGTAAAGTGTTTGTTAACATCGAAGTTGGCAGTATTCTGAATGAAATTAAAGCCTCCGTCATCAAAACGGTTCTTCGTATACTGTTCAGGCAAAGGAAGTGAGGCATTAAAAGTTTTATTGCCAAAATAATGGAAGTCATTGTAGCCAATAACATTGCTTGCATCCCAGTTCCAATCATTTGCCCAGCTCCCTTTAAAACCAACTGCAGCAGAAGCATCTTTGATATATACATCTTCCTGCGGGTTATAATAAACATTGTTGGTGTCTATGCCATGACCAGAGGGATCAAACATGCGCATAATATTGGGTACATATATCAAATTGCCATTCTCATCTGTAGGAAATTTAACCCGGTTACTGGAACTGTGCCATCTGCGTGTCCAGGCATACACATTGGAATGCTTGTAATTGTAACCGCCAAAAGAATAAAAGGTAGTTTTAGTGCCGCTTATTGGAATTTCCATATTGTACATGCCGCCGCCTGAAGTTACTGAACCATCACCGGCTGCTCTTCTCCAGTCGTTTACAGACAAGGCTTTCGTGTTAGTGGTCCAATTGGTGTCCGGCACTGCCCTATAGGTCTTGCCTTGATCCATAAAATTGCCGCCTATATTAATAAAGCCGCCATTTCCTCCAATCGGAATTCCATAGTTCAGACCTACCGTTAATGTTTTACCGTCAAGCCAGCTACCAGTATAATATTGAGTAGGATCTACACTATTTAAGGTATTATATTTTTTGTCATAATAACCGCTGCCACCAACTGTTAAGGACAGCTTTTTGACATCTTTCTTAAGAACAATATTTATTACGCCTCCAATAGCATCGGAGCCATATTGTGCTGAAGCTCCATCGCGTAGTACTTCTATATGGTCTATCGCAGCTTCTGGTATTGCGTTGAGGTCAGTACCGGAGTTGCCACGTCCGCGGGTGCCTACTTGGTTAACAAACGTAGATAAATGCCTGCGTTTTCCATTTATTAGTACTAATGTCTGGTCAAAACCTAATCCACGGAGAGAGGCAAAGTCTATAGCATCTGATCCGTCGCCACCACTTTGTTTGTTGTAGTTAAATGAAGGGATGCTCATATTCAACTGTGACATAAGATCCGGCTTTGCCGTGGTTTGCTTAAGCGAATTAACATTTATAACATCTACCGGTACTGCTGATTCAGTCGCAGAACGTGCAATGCCCCGATTACCTACTACTACAACCTGTTCCAATTCTGATGACATGTCTGCAAGACGTATTATTACTGTTTCTTGCCCTTTTGGATTAAGTGTTTGCATTACATAACCTACATAACTAATTTCTAATACCTGCCCATCTTCTAGTGGAATTTGAAAAGAACCATCTGTAGTACTGGTTGTTCCGGTATTGGTGTTTTTTACTTTAATGGAGACGCCTTCCAGGGCTTGACCGGTAGCTGCATCAATAACCTTTCCCTGTACTGATTTTTTTTGTGCAAAAGTGTTGAGATTCAATAAACATACTAGTGTTACTAATAACAATTTAGTTACCTTGTTTTTCATGCAGTTTAAATATTTGGTACAGTATAAAGGTATTCTAAAAATCGTAAAGCAGGTATTTTTTACATGTAAGCTGATAATTCATATAAATAATGCATGAATAAATATAATTATAATTTTATTTAATTATTTATTAAAGATGAGAATGCGATTTGTAAATGGCTTGTAATGAATATACTGATAAGTTTTAAATTGAAGTTTAGCCTTATAGCTTGCAATTATATTCTCTATATGCAATAAATAAATATAACAATATAAAAATATTATATATTATTGGACGAGTAAGAATAAAGGATTTATGACAAGAGTAATATAATTAAGGCTGTTAAGAGTTTTAACCTAAGTACGCTGCCCCCTAAATAAATGTACAATAAGGATCTACTATCAAATAAATTAAGCTTTGCTAATAGAAACTAATCTAAAAAGTATATTCCCACTGGAAAACATAAATCCCCAGCTTACAAAGAGCTACGTATCCACCTTTCGGTTTTCCGCTAAGTAAGACTACGCTGTTCAAAGTTTAAGGCCAAAGGCGATCAGCCTATTCATCGGGTACCTGTCAATTAACAAGTAGCGCCATGTTATCCAGACTGTACACTCTGCCATATAGCTGCACCTTAGGTAATGGGGAGGCGATGGCCCGGCAAAACGCGCGGAGCGATCGTGTTTGCCTTGAACTTTTTTGTTGCTTTTTTCTTTCAGAAAAAAGCAAGACAACTATCTGTAAGCAGGTACACCTACAACAACTAAGCTGTATACAGCATTTAACACGGATTACACTAGTAAACTATTTAGTTGACACTGTAATAATACCTTTCCATCATTGTTTAGGCTATTTCAAGAGTGGGGATGACCAAACACGTTTAAATATATTATCCCAGATTCAATTAGGTACACTGCTGACTCTCCGCAGGATCTTGGGGGGTGAGATCCTTCGAATTACCAAAGCGAAAATGATAGTATTATAACTCAGCAAAGGCATGGAGATACCTTCTGAATGGTATGACACCCCAATTCTGAACACTACAAATTAAGTTACTGGGATTTACTTAAGACTGCCTGATGCACCTTGTTTTACTTTGATTTTTGGGATGCCTTATAATCATCGTTGAGAAGACTTACAATATCATTGGTAATATTGCGTACGGTGTCTTTATAATACAAAAAGTCTTCGCTGCTGGCAGCAAAAACATACGCGTAGCCTTTGTTTTTGCAATATTGCTTCAGGAAGTCCTGAATACGCTGTTTTACATTTAGCATTTTTTGCATGTACAGCGTGTTCATTTCTTGTCCAAGTTCCTGTTGGCGCTGTTCATAATTATTTTGCAGTGTACGTAACTGCTCCTCATAGTTACTTTGATCTGTCTGGCTCATGGTGGCACCCTTCTGGTTGTACTCTTTTAATTTATTGAGGTAGCTGGCGCGTATATTTTCGAGTTGCTTTGTTCTTTGTGCTTCCTGCTTGTTCAGTTCATCATGAACCTCTTTATAATAAGTATATTTCTCCTGCAATGAATCCAACTCGAAGTAAGCAATTTTAAAATTATTGGCTATAGCAGCATTTGCATGTTCAATCCGGTGCTTATCTTCTATGCGGTACTGAACAAAATAATAATACAGGATGCCTACCGCAACAATCAAAATAATATTCAGTACAAGTAAAACTCTATTCATCTGCTCCAAACAAATTAAAGAAAAATGAAGGTAAACTGATTAAGGGCAAAAGAATGTTAAAACAACCAACCTGCAAAGTGGTGGCGGTACTATTTATTATTTCATTAAAAACAAGGACTTAAAATGCTGTGTTGAAAGCTATAAAACATAGTTTTAAGTACTTGTTTTTAAGTCTTTGTTTGTATTATCCGGGCGGCGCTGGCAGTGCCTCCTATACTATACTTTATATCCGTTTGTAAGTTGGTGCCATGGTATATTTGCTATCCTGTAATCCTATCACAAAGGCTCTAAAAGCTCTGTACCAGCGATATATTGGTAGCTTTTTATTTGGCTACTTATTACGCTGTAACATAAATAAAATAAAGTTATAGATAGGAGTATATGCTAAAGCTATCTGAATAATAACACAGTTGAGTTCCATGGTCAGAGACTGTAGTTTGTCATCCCGACGAAGGAGGTATCTGTGGATAGTAGATTAGTCACCGTTTGATTATACTTTGATGTATGCCATAACTCTTCAAATTATTTAGGTTACAACGTACTTATTAAATTTTGTCTTATACCATTTGTAGTTTGATAATGCACAAGGCCTTGCGGGCATAATATGTACAGCCTGCAGCTTTATGGCTACCTGTTTGAATACGGTTTTACCCATATTTTTCAAGAATACTTTTTACAGCGCTATAGTAGTGCCCTCCAAACAATATAAGGTGCACAAGTAAAGGATACAACTGGCAAATATCTATGCGGTTTCTCCACCCATTTTGCAATGGAAATACTTCGTTATATGTAGTATAAAATTGAGCATCAAAACCTCCAAACAGTAAAGTCATGGCAATATCCATTTCCCGGTGTCCAAAATATACGGCAGGGTCATAAACAGATGCTTCTCTGTTCAAAGTAAACATGCGATTACCGCTCCATAAGTCGCCGTGCAACAGCGCTGCCGGCTCCTCGGGCATTAAGCCCGGCAGTTTATTACAAAACTGCTCTGCCTGTTGCAAGTCTTCTTTTGTGCATTTATGTTGTTCATATGCTTGTTGCATTAACGGTAGAATACGTTGGTGTGCATAAAACTGTGCCCACGTAGTTGCAGAAGTATTATTTTGGAAAACTGAGCCGATGTAGTTGTTGTGATGTAATCCAAAATGATCTTGTGTAATTTGGTGTAACTGCGCAAGACCGGTTGCCAACTGCTGCCAGAGGCTTTTGCTTTCTGCGCCTTTTTCCAGGTACTCCATTAACAAAAAGCTTTGCTGCGCAAAGTTTCCCTGCAGTATTGGCTCCGGTATTTTGAGGGTAGTATTGGCTGAACGTAATAGTAATAACCCATCCTTTTCTCTTTGGAGCATATCATCAAAAGCGGTGGCATTGAGTTTTATAAAATATTTGTCTTCATTGGTTGATAGAACATAGGTAGTATTAATGTCACCGCCAAATACCGGGCTGTAATTGATAACTATTATTGGTTTGCTTTTAACCTGGCTCAGTTCAGATTGTAGATACTTTAAAAATGCTGTTTTCAAAACAAAGATATTTGTGAGTAGCAAGAAAAGGAATTTTGGATTAAGTCCGAAAAGCCCCGCATGCCCATCACTACTTTGAATAAGGGCTATCAATGCTTATCAATCTGATTACAAGGACTCCCAAAGCTCCTGAGGAGCAATATATTTATAGCTGCTTCCTGCTTGTAGCTTGTGGCTTGCAGCTTATTTGGCAACCTGCTTGAATCTGGTATAAGTATTTTATGGGGGTACTAAAGTCCTGGCTCAGCCGTACCTCACCTATCTGAGCCGTATATCCTTCTATGATCTTATGTACCCTCTTTGAGGTTAATGAGCTATTTATAACTATTCATGGCGCAGGTCCACCCTATACCGCAAACAGGAACTTGCTTTCATTACCCTTTTAGTAGAAACTTTCCCAATTACGGGACAGGTCGCCAGGAATCAGGCGGCCAAATATAGGATCATTTTAATAAAAATAAAAAGTGCGGAAAGGACGTAGTATGTTGATTTTCTGTGGATGTTACCTACCTTACTGCTTCAGGCAGAGGGCCGCATGAGCAGGAGGATAGAATGGTTAACTAAATGTAATAAGTTGCAATGTCATATTGACAAAGAACTGACATTTTCTAATTGGTAGTAAAAAATGCTGCCTGCTTTTTGCACTTATCTTAATTGTAACGGCAGATAAATAACAATTGAAAATTATTACTTTTGCCGGATAAATATTAATGCAATATCAGGCATGAAGAAGATTGAACTGGAAATTGTGGCTTTATCTCATAGTATTACCCAAACGCATTCCTATGCCGTAGTGCTGGGTGAGGTAAACGGATTGCGTAGGCTTCCTATAGTTATTGGCGGTTTTGAGGCACAGGCAATTGCAGTAGCACTGGAGCGTATGCAACCCAGTCGTCCGCTCACACACGACCTTATGAAAAACTTTATGAATGCCTTCAACGTGGAATTGATGGAGATTGTGATTAATGACCTGCAGGAAGGTATTTTTTATTCCAAATTGGTTTGTATAAACGAGCATGATACTGTAGAAATAGATAGCCGCACCTCCGATGCTTTGGCACTGGCTGTACGTTTTGGCTGTCCTATTTATACTTATGATAATATTCTGGAAAGCGCCGGTATTTTAATGGAAGATACGGGTAAGAAGAAGAAATCGGAAGTACCGGTCGAACAAGTTCCTTCTTCTATGAGTTCTTCTAAAGGAAAACCTGAGCAGCCTGAGTGTGGATGAACTGGAAACCCTGTTAAATGAGGTGCTGGAGCAGGAAGATTATCTCCGCGCCATTGCCATAAGAGACGAGCTGAAAAAGAGAAAAAGATAGAACTGCTTATTTAATGAATACTTGTGGTAACATTCCCTAACTGCAAAATCAACATTGGTCTTCATATTATAGGTAAAAGAGCGGATGGCTACCACAATCTGGAAACAATCTTCTATCCCTTGCCCATATATGATTGTCTTGAAATAATTACCTTACCAAATAATCAAATGGAGCCTGCTCTTACAACGAGTGGGCTTTCTATTGCCGGTGTTACTGCAGATAATATCTGCCTTAAAGCCTGGCATCTGTTAAAGGCTGATTATCCTCAGCTACCTGCAGTTGCTATGCATTTGCATAAGGCTATTCCTTTGGGGGCTGGCTTGGGTGGCGGTAGTGCGGATGGTGCTTACATGCTCAAAATGCTGAATGAGAAATATGACCTGCAACTAACTGAAGCACAACTTGTCCAATACGCTTTAGCATTAGGGAGCGATTGCCCCTTTTTTATTATTAATAAGCCTTGCTTTGGCAGCGGCAGAGGAGAAGTATTGCAGCCTGTCAGCCTTGATTTAAGCCCGTACTACTTTGTAATTGTTAACCCTTGTATTCATGTGAATACCGGCTGGGCTTTCAGCCAATTGCAAATACAGTCACCTGCTCATTCGCTTTTACAAGCAGTACAAGCACCTGTTGCTACATGGAAGCAAATAGTTGTAAACGATTTTGAGAAAGTGGTGTCAACTCAGTTTCCTGCTATTGCACAAATAAAAGAAGCATTGTATCAGCAAGGGGCGTGTATATGCCAGTATGACGGGCAGTGGCAGTACCGTGTTTGGTCTGTTTGCAGATAAGCCCTTGCTGCCCGGGTTTCCCGATGAGTATTTTGTGAAAGTTATTGCACCGAAAGAATAAATTGAACCACTTCACAGCAAACTTGGTAGTATAGCCTATACTACTCGCCACCTAAGTCATAGCAAAGTCATAGTAAAGCCATGGATAGTTCATGCTAAGCCGTGCTAAAGCCCTGGCTGCTCCCTTTAAACTCCGTATCTCTCCCTCACCCTGCACTTTAAACCTCGCTCTATCATCCAAACTCCTCACCCGTGAACTCCTCAACTCCTCAACTTTAAACATTATACCATTTCCGGTTTGGTAGCAATAGATACTTTCTGCTTAAGGCTCATGGTGCATAGCTCGCAGCTTTTTATTAGCTTACTTACTTGAAGCTGGTATAATTCATACCCAGCAACCGGTAACTGGCAACCGGTAACTGTATAATATGTCACTCCCTTGTAATAATGTGTTATATACTTTTTAAATAGGGAGGCTATACAACTGCACGGATGTAGCTTTGCAGCCGCTTGCAGCATTACATTTATTGTGTCATTATTAATAAGTTATACAGATGTATTTACAAAAAAGAAACAGGATACTTAGAACGAATGCAGCCATCAGAAGTTTAGTGGCAGAGACAACATTGACGCCCAACGATTTTATAGTACCTCTGTTTATAGATGAAGGTGAAAATATACAACACGAAATTCCTTCCATGCCCAACTATTTCCGTCGCTCGCTTGACCTTACCATACAAGAGGTTAAGGACTTATGGAGCATGGGCATTAAAAGCATTTTGTTGTTTATTAAGTGTAAAGATGAGTTAAAGGACAATACGGGTAAGGAAGCCTGGAATGAAAACGGTTTGATGCAGCGAAGTATTAAAGCTATTAAGGATGCAGTACCTGAGATGCTGATAATGACCGATGTAGCACTCGATCCATTTTCTTCTTACGGGCATGATGGTATTGTAAAGAATGGCGAAATAGTAAATGATGAAACGGTAGAAGCACTGGTAAAAATGAGCGTGAGCCATGCACAGGCAGGTGCTGATTTTGTTGCACCCAGCGATATGATGGATGGTCGTATTGGCGCTATCCGTAAAGGTTTGGAAGAAGCAGGGTTTACCAAAACAGGTATCATGGCATACAGTGCTAAATATGCTTCTTGCTTTTATGGACCTTTCCGCGATGCCTTGGATAGTGCACCGGGCTTTGGTGATAAAAAGACTTACCAGATGAATTATGCCAATCGTCTGGAAGCCATTAAAGAAACTTTGCAGGATGTAGAAGAAGGCGCTGATATTGTAATGGTAAAGCCTGCATTAAGTTACTTAGATATCATTCGCGAAGTAAAAGATGCAGTGAATGTGCCTGTAAGTGCATACAACATCAGCGGTGAATATGCAATGATAAAAGCGGCAGCTAAAATGGGCTGGATAGATGAGAACAAGGCAATAATAGAAACACTGACTTCGATGAAGCGGGCAGGTGCGGATTTGATAGCAACTTATTTTGCGAAAGAAGCGGTGAAGCTTATTGGAGTTAGTTAATGCACTGTAATTACAAAAGCATGTCGCTGTAATCTGACACATATCTTTGTACTTTTAGATATTGACTATTGTAATATAAAATTCACAATACATATGAACATCGATAAAAGCATTTCTCTCTTTTCCCGTGCCCAGCAATCTATTCCCGGCGGCGTAAATTCTCCTGTACGTGCATTTAAAAGCGTAGGTGGAAATCCGATATTTATCTCCAAAGCAAAAGGCGCTTATCTATATGATGCTGATAACAATCAAATACATAGATTATATAGCTTCCTGGGGACCGATGATATTAGGTCATGCGCATGACCAGGTAGTAAAAGCTATTACAGAACAGGCGGTTCATTCCACTTCTTACGGTGCGCCCACAGAACTGGAAATAGATATAGCAGAGCTTATCAAAAGCATGGTGCCTAATGTTGATCTGATCCGCATGGTAAGCAGTGGCACAGAGGCTTGCATGAGTGCGATCCGTGTAGCAAGGGGCTATACCGGTAAAAATAAAATCATCAAGTTCGAAGGCTGTTATCATGGTCATGCTGATGCTTTTTTAGTAAAGGCGGGCAGTGGCGTGGCTACTTTAAACATTCAGACTGTTCCCGGTGTTACCGCAGGTGTGAGCAATGATACATTGACCTGTGCTTACAACGATATAGAAGCAGTACAGCAATTGGTCGCAGCACATGGACATGAAATAGCTGCCATCATTGTAGAGCCTGTAGCTGGTAATATGGGTTGCATTTTACCAAAGCCCGGCTTCTTAGAAGGTCTTCGTTCTTTATGTGATGCAAACGATATTGTTTTGATTTTTGATGAAGTAATGACCGGCTTTCGCTTAGCGAAAAGGTGGTGCACAGGAAATTAGGTATAGATGCAGATTTGGTAACCTATGGTAAAGTGATTGGCGGTGGTATGCCTGTCGGTGCTTTTGGTGGTAAAAAGCAGATCATGGAAATAGTGGCTCCGCTGGGTAATGTGTACCAGGCAGGCACACTAAGTGGTAATCCTATAGCCATGATTGCGGGTTTCACAACATTGAATATTCTGAATGAAAACCCATCCATTTATACTGAACTGGAAGAGAAAGCAACATACTTAAGAGATGGCTTACAAAGAGTATTGTCTGCTGCTGCAACTCCTTTTGTGATCAACCAGTTTGGCTCTATGATCAGCGTGCACTTCAGTGCACATGGAGTAACGGATTTTGTAACCGCTGCCAGTGCCAATAATGAAGTATTCAAACAGTTCTTTCATGCCATGCTGAACCGTGGTATTTACTTACCGCCATCACCATTTGAAAGCTGGTTTTTAAACAATGCACTTACCACAGCAGACCTGGATAAAACAATAGAAGCAGCGGCAGAAAGCATCAAAGAAATAACTGCATAAATAAGTAACAAGCTGCAATTCTTTACTTCTGTAGTTTGTCTTCTGGATAGCGACTTGGTATTACATCAGTTCTATTCTATGTGTCCAATCTATGTACCTATGTTACTATGTGGTGAATGGAGACTTGTAGCTTATTAATCGTTATTCTTCCACCGCTTAGGCTTTGCAGTAATCATATTAATGAAATGCGTTTTTATGCTTGCTGCCTGCTGCGGTGTAACTTCAAGGTATTGCCTGTTGCCATTTGAGTTTTCAGTGAAACTGGTATACCCTTTTTCATCTACCTGTATCGTTCCCGGCTTGCTGATGGTAAAATATGGTTTCTCGCCTTCTATGGCAAATAATACGGCAGTTAAGTCCCATGTTGGCCGGTCATAGGGCATAGGCAAATAACTTTTGTATGCAATTACCACCGGGTGTGCAGTAGTCCAGTTAAAATCGTTCTCGATACTGCTGGCAGGATATAGAATAGTATTGCCTAATTCAAAAGGACTCGTTACTACTTTAGCTGGAAATTGCTCAAATACTTCTTTAGCAGCAGGCACATCACGCAGTACATTGTATTCAATCAATTTATTGCCTTCAAAATTGCCCGCCATCATACTCAATAACTTTACTTTTTTAGCTATTAGAGCTTTGCCATCCAATGGTGAATAATTATCCCCCTTAGACTGTAGCAAACGTGCAAGATTAGTAGAAAAGCCTGTAGAGATAATGATTACCGAATGGTCTGGCATGATTTGCCAGCACTTTACGATATAGAGCTACCGATTCAGGAAAACTATCCTTACTGTGTTTAAAAGCAGGCGTGTGCTCGCAAACAGTTTGTGCATAATCATGCGAGTCGCCTTGTGAATTGGCGCCTTTGCTTACTTCGCCAATAGGGATATCCGGATAGCCATACCATGTATTTAAAATATCAATGTATGGGGCAGAATACTTGCTGTTTTTATTGGTGCTGATGGCTACCAGTTCTATTAGTCCGTTATCCTGGTATTTATACAACATATCCAAAGCAAGCGCATCGTCTACATCATTACCCATGTCTGTTTCAAAAATTACCGGAGTAGGGTTCTTGTTAGCAGTTATTCTTTTTGGACTTGCTGAAGCGATCATCAGTATAGCTATAGCTATAAAAACAATAATCATCTTCAGACGATTATTTCTGTCTAAGTTCATGTGGCAGGCAATTTATCGTTAGAGTAGTAAGAAGCATCTAAATTAAGGAGATAGAACAAGAAATGAATTTTAAATCCGTTACTTTAAAAACTTTATTTTAGCCCACTTACAAACTTATTGCTATGGCGCTCAACATTGTGTGGTTGGCTTTCTTCATTATTGCTTTTCTTATTGCTTTATATAAATGGATCTGGCTTGGGGATACAACAATATTCAAAACCCTTACTGATGGCTTATTTGATGCTGCCAAAACATCAGTGACTGATGTAGCCTTTCCATTGGCAGGAACTATGGTTTTCTTCCTTGGGTTGATGAATATTGCCGAAAAGGCCGGTGCTATCCGCTGGATGGCTCGTTTACTTAATCCTTTTCTTAAGCGTTTATTCCCCGAAGTGCCGGATAACCATCCGGCGATGGGAGAGATGGTAATGAATTTTAGCGCCAACATGCTTGGTTTGGATAACGCCGCTACGCCTTTTGGATTAAAAGCCATGCAGAGCCTGCAATCACTTAATCCTTTTAAGGAAAGGGCAAGCAATGCACAGATCATGTTTCTCGTATTGCATACCAGCGGTCTTACATTAATACCACTATCTATTATTTCATACCGGGTGGCAGCAGGTTCTACTGATGCCACAAGTGTTTTTATTCCTTGTGTGGCTGGTACTGTAGTGGCAACTTTAGCATCTATCATTATTGTTGGTATAAAGCAAAAGCTTAGGTGGGATGTAGTATTGCTTGCATGGTTGCTTACCATTGCAGCTATAATAGCAGGGTTGTTATTTTTTGTTAGCACGCTCAGCGATGCTGCGCGAAATACCTTTACTAATATCTCCGGCAATCTTATTCTGTTTACTATTATCACCCTTATACTCACTGGCGGAGCCTACAAAAAAGTGGCAGTATTTGATGCGTTTATTGAAGGTGCGAAAAATGGCTTTGATGTAATTCTTAAAATCATTCCGTATTTAGTGGGTATGCTGGTTGCTATCCGTGTTTTTCGCGATAGTGGTGCACTTGGATATCTAACTGATGGCATTGCTTATGTGATACATTTAGCAGGTATCAATACCGATTTTGTTCCCGCTTTGCCAGTATCTATTATGGTGCCGTTTAGCGGCAGTGGCTCTAGGGGCTTAATGCTGGATATTTTCAAAAACCCAGCCTATGGTCCCGATTCTTTTGTAGGTAAAATGGCAAGCGTATTAAGAGGCTCTGCCGATACTACCTTTTACATCATTGCTTTATACTTTGGCAGTGTTGGGATCAAGAATGTGCGGTACGCAATATGGGCGGGCATTGCTGCTGATTTGATTGGGGTGATTGCTGCTATTTGTATTGGGTATCTTTTCTTTCATTAATCGTTTAGCAAGAATATAGTCATCAAGGCATAAAGGCACTAAGTTTTTATTTCTAAATATTTTATACCTCACATAGGGTTAACACACTTTAAGGTAAATAAGCTAAGGTTGTAGATTGGTGTAAATAATAAAGGTATATAGATAATGATACAGTTGAATTCCATAATCAAACACAGCCTTTGTCCTGCTGACGAAGGAAGCATCTGTGGATAGTAGAAAAATCGCTATTTAAATAAACTTTGATGTTTGCTATAGCTCTTAAACTCGTTTAGTTGACAGTGTAGTTAGTACATCCTTACTTAACTAAGTTGATAATAGAAAGCTGCTATTCAATTAAAGCGCGGGTGTATATAGTAACATCCTTCAGAAACCTTATTACCTTATTAAGACTATCACTGGGCATCTAACCAGGAAGCTAAACTAACTTATGTAACACTGTATTTAGTTATCAAAAGAATTCTTTCTTAGCGCCTTCGCGTCTTCGCGGTTAATATATAACAAAAAGTGAGGCCTCCAGCCTCACTTTTTACTTGATTGTCTGTCTGTATATTTATTTGGAGAGTGTGTAAGTTATGTTTTCCGGCTGTCCATCATGTGCCGGGTCAAGCACTACCAGTTTGTGACTGGTTAATTCTTTTATTTCAGAAATACTACCATCTACATTTACGTGTGTAGCATCTACTATCTCATAATCTACTGTTTGTTCATAGCCATCTACACTGGAAGACATTGTGCCATCTGTTTTAAACTCTACAAAATCGCCGTCTTTACCTGTATAGGTGGATGTTTCATCGTTTGGCTCAACAGTTACAATGTTGCTTACGCTCCATCTTGCTTGGATGGATGCGTTACTTGAAGGCTTGTCGCCTTTGTCCTTACTGCATGAAGCTGCGAAGAAGATAACTGCGATTGCGAATGCTAAAAACTTAAAATGTTTCATTAGTCTGTTTTGTTTTTATAAGGGTTTATTGTTGAATTGTGTACCACAAAGATAGATGTACGCATAAGCTGGTTCAATAGCATAAACATGCGGTAACATTCATGGTACAGGATTTCTCCGTTTGATACACTTGCATTGAATGCATCTTAGTCCTTACATTTCCCCTTTCCAACCTTGGAATACCCGGAGTTATACCAACTTTACTAACTTATACTTAAGTTATACCTAAGTTATACTTAACTTATACCTAACCTCCCCGCCATCTCCTTTATATTTACTCCTAAGCATCTCCCTATATACTTGGTAGATGCTCACTGCTTAAATCATCAAAATGGCGTGCTTAATACTATTCTCTGCGCAAACTCCCTTTGCTCTGCTCTCTGCGGTGAAAGCAATCTCTTTAGGCATACACATCATACATTTAAAGACACCAGACCCATTCACTCAAAGAAAATTTTAGTAACAATTGGTTTGTTTTCCACGGAAATCGCATTACATTTGCAGCCCTTGTACGGAGATTGTAGCTCAGCTGGTTAGAGCGTCGGATTGTGGTTCCGAAGGCCGTGGGTTCGACCCCCATCAGTCTCCCATAATGAAATAAAAGCCTTGTAAATAAAGTATTTACAAGGCTTTTTTACTGAATTATCATAATATGATAAACACCTTATTATACTTTTTACCTCTTATTTCTGCATTTATAGGATGGCTGATAAGCCGTTTTGGAATTAATCTTTTATTTAAACGCATTCAATCTCAGCAAAAAACATTGGCTGCTCAGGCAGGGAGTTTCGTAGCTGCAGGTTTTTCGCTTGACGATTTAACAGCTAAGCTCACTAATGAGGAGGCAATAGATAAAATCCTACCCGTGGCGGAAGAACATATTGATCATTTTTTACGGGTAAAACTCCCGGCTGCTATGCCTATGCTAAGCATGTTTATAAGCGATAAGCTGGTTGCTGATATGAAAGCCATATTTATGACAGAACTGAAAGAGCTTTTTCCTGCTATTATTACACAATACTTATCCAACGCACAATCAACTATAGCAATAGACAAGTTAGTGGCTGCCAAAATAGAGACAATGGATATGAATAAAGTTAAAGCCTCACTCAGAGGCACATTGAACAATGTGGCGCTTTTTGGTGCGCTCATTGGATTTGTCACCGGTATTATTCAGATTTCTTTAACACTGATTGCCTAAAGGAAAGGCATTATAGCCGAAAAGTTGCAGTAGGTAAGATAGGTTGCGCAAACTTTGCAACAGAATCTTGTATGATTTAGTACTATTTAAATCGTATAAGCTTATATAATTAATAAGCCCTATATGAAGTACCTCTTACTCTCGATCTTTACAATTTCTTATCTATTTACCATTGCCCAGCCTCCGGGTGGCGGTGGACAAGCCAGGGGCAATTTTCCACCAATGGCGGCGAATGGACACTTCTTTGGTAAGATAGTAGATGCCAAAACTAACAAAGGATTAAATGGCGCTACCGTTCTATTGCTTACTACCAAAAGAGACAGTACAGGAAAAACACATGATATGCCCGTAACTACTGTACTTACAGCAGCAAATGGAGACTTTGACATGGATCAATTGCCTGTGCGTGGCAATTTTACACTTCGGGCTACCAATATTGGTTATACAGACTATAGGGCACAAGTAGCTTTTACACCAGGCTCGTTCGATAAAGATTTGGGTAACATTAAACTGCAACCATCCGAGACGAACTTAGCAGGTGTTACAGTTACTTCCTCTGCTAAACCATTCTTTGAAATGGGCGTTGACAGAAAGATATTTAATGTAGATAAAAACATTGTAACTACCGGGCAGACTGCTACAGAAGTAATGAAACAAATACCATCATTAAATGTGGATATTGATGGTAATGTAACGCTGCGTAATGCAGCGCCTACCATATTTGTAGATGGTCGCCCTACTACTTTAACACTCGACCAGATACCTGCAGATATCATTGATAAGGTGGAGCTGATAACCAATCCTTCTGCCAAGTTTGATGCTTCAGGAGGTAATGCCGGTATATTGAATATTGTATTGAAGAAAAATAAGAAGGTGGGCTACAACGGCAATATTCGCGCAGGTATTGATTCCAGGGGAAAAGCTAATGGTGGGTTTGATTTAAGTATGCGTCAGAATAAATTTAATTATTTCCTTAGCGGCAATCTTAATCAGCGTAAATCCAAATCATGGACAGATGTTGAGCGGAATAATTACATCAATAATGAAGTAGATAGTATTCATCAATATAGTAATGGCATTAACAACGGCTCGTTTGCTTTCTTAAGAGGTGGATTTGACTATTTTATTGATAATCGTAACACCATCACTATATCAGGTGCCTATGTACATGGCCAGTTCAATAACAGTGAAGACCAAACTATAGACAGTACTTTAAAAGGGCAATTTGCTACCAGGAACCTGCGTGAAGCAATTACCAAAAGAGACTTTCATAATGTAAGTGCACAACTTGGATTTAAGCACAACTTTGCCAAAGATGGCCATGATATAACTGCTGATGTTAACCTTAACTCCAGCCATAACAGTAACAATGGTAACTATGATACCCGCTATTATACAAGTGATGGTTACCAAAAATATTCGCCTTACCTGCAACGCGTTCAGCAGGGGGGATACAATAAATTTATCATACTGCAGAGCGACTATGAGAACCCGATAACAGATAAAGCAAAAATAGAAGCCGGTGTAAGAGGTCAGATACGCAACTTTGAGAATGATAATATTCAGGAGTACTATGACACCAGCGTTAAAGGATATGTAACACTTGCCAACGTTAGCAGCCAGTATAAATATACCGACCATGTGTATGCTGCTTATGCAACTTATAGTAAGAAACTAAAGAACTTCAATTACCAGGTTGGTTTACGTGCTGAGAATTCTAACTATAATGGTAACTTGGTAGGCAAAGATTCCTCATTTAAGGTAAGCTATCCAATAAGTCTCTTTCCAAGTGCTTTCCTTACTTTTAAGTTGAGCGATAAACAGGATATGCAGGCAAACTATTCCCGGCGTATTAACCGTCCTAATTTCTTTCAGCTATTACCGTTTATAGACAATACTGATCCACTCAACCTTTCAATTGGTAATCCAAATCTAAAACCGGAGTTTACCAACTCATTTGAAGTAAATTATAGCTATGCATATACAAAAGGAGCTAACCTGTTGATATCTTCTTATTATAAACATTCTGATAATCTGATCACTAACTATATCTATCGTGGGATGAATCCGGATAAAACTGTCAATAAAGCAGATAGTGTGTACTTCAGCACCTTTGTAAATGCTAACAGCAGTAGTACATATGGTTTTGAGTTTACCAACAGAATATTGCTGTTAAAGTTTTGGGATATGACGCTCAACGTCAACTTATATAATTCCAGGATCAATAGCAGCAATTTTGGGAATGATATAACGGTACAGCGATGGAGCTGGTTTACCAAGCTGAACAATAACTTTAAATTGCCTAAAGGTTTTTCTATACAACTCTTCGGCAATTACCAGTCTAAAACAGTTTTGCCGGCAAGCTCAGGCAGTGCGCGCAACCAGGGTTCCGGTGGTGGTTTTGGACCTCCGCCAATGACTTCGGCTCAAGGGTATATTTATCCGCAGTACAGCTTTGATGCAGCAATACGAAAAGACTGGAACTGGAAGGGGGGCAATGGTGCTTCTATTACATTAGGTATCAATGACTTTGCACGTACACAGATGTATAAATCCTATTCTGAGTCATACTTCTCTCAAACGGATTATTTTACCCAGGTCTCTGCGCGCCGCAGAGACCCCCAGGTAATACGTCTTAACTTTAATTACCGCTTTGGTAAGTTTGATGCTTCGCTGTTTAAGCGCAGGAATGCACCGTCAGGTGCACCCGCCGGTACTGAAATGATAGGTGGGGGATAAGATAAAAAACAGAAAGCTTCAAGCTACAAGTCGCAAGCATGAAGTCATAAGTTAAGAACTGTGGACTTCCGACAAGGAGGATATAAGTAAAACAGGCTCTTTAGTTACACGAAAAGTACTAAAGAGCCTGTTTGCTATTGTGAAGTTTTATGATAAGATTTGTCTTTAAAGATTATTACAACAAAGCTTCCACCTTCTACCATGTCTTTTTCGGACTGAAATGAAGTAAGGGATCATAATTCTTTAATGCCTGGTAGATGGCTATTGTACTGGCAAAGGAAGTCCAGCCGAGCAATGGGAGATATAGTAAAGAAAGGTTATTATCCTCCTTTCTGCTTAATACAAAGCTGCTTGCTGCCAGGGCTGCATCACCTATTGTCCATAAAGCAGCGAGTACCGTGCTTTTCTTATTGAAATAAATATAGCCGTAAGAGAAGAAGATAATCCATATAATTGTCTGAAGTATCAGCAGGCTTTTCTTTTCATCTATATCCTTACGCAGCAACAATTGCTGCAATGCTTTTATCAGGAAGAAGTTATTAATTGTCCAGGCAGGTGCAAACACCCAGCCCGGTGGTGCCCATGGTGCTTGTGTTAATTCTTTCTCGTATAGTTGCCTTTCTTTGCTGTTGGGCTTTCCGGATGATAACCCACCAATTGCAGACACTACTACTGACACCAGCCCCAGTTGCCACCATGATAACTTTTTATTGTTCTTCATGATTTTCTATTTCTAATGAAGGGATAAAAATGATGCCGGACAGCTGAAAGTAGTCAAAAATTACAGCCAATCATCCTACAACAGAATACCGATCCTGGCAATAGATGGTAAAACATTAAAATGCAACATGTCCTCTTACACCAAATACATTTACAGGACCGCGGTCTTTATTATAGCCAGGGTGGTTTACAAACTGGTAATCAAAAGTGAGCCAGAGAAAGCTATTAAGTTGTGCATTGTAATAGGCTTCAATAATGTTCTCGGTGCCATAATTTAAAGCACCATCGCCAATAATAAAGCCATAACCGCCTGCCTGCAAATAAGTGCGATGGTCTTGGGATATACCATTAACAACGCCAGCAAGGCCAAATACATCATTGGCGCGTTTCCAGGCTATTCCTTTTACCGAAATACCCACATTAGCAGTGCGGTCTATTTCAGTAAAGGCCCAGGAAACATCCTTACCATCATTCCATCCAAGCCTGCTGAAAATGCCAATGCTATTGCTTAGTTCCTGCTCTGCGTTAATACCTAATCCTAATTTTTTGCCACCATATACTTTATGCTCTTCAGCTCCTTCAATAACACTCAACAAAAAAGTATCATGAGCAGCAACAGCTTCAATGCCATCTTTGTAAGACGGTGCCTGTGAGTGAGTATTACTGATAAGAAAGCGAAAAGCACCAGGGTGCTTGTTAATGGAATAGGTATGCTCCAGTTCCAATGTCTCGGAATGTGCTTTACCAAATTTATATTCCATCAGGTGATAGTTTGCAATACGGGGAACTGCTACCGATGATAATTTTAGAGACCATTGGGGCTTAACGAATGCTGCTATTAAACCATATGTGTACCCCCTGGTATCGGCCGGATAATCCCAGGCGCCATTTGCCCACGCAGACCAGTTAAAGAACTGTGCACGCGGGTCTTTAGCATAGGTATTATAATCAAAAAAATCACTCATGGCAAAACGTCCGGCAGTTATCGTTATCCTGCTGGTTGGTATATTACCGGCTATAAGATTCACATCATCAGCTACATGCTCGTAAGATGTATTGCCAAGTGGAATATGCTGCTGAAAGTAAGCCCTTGCAATAAACACCTGGGGGGCTACTTCGCCCACCCGGTATGTTTCGCCATTCAAAGCACCGGCAACACCACTTGCATAGCTTAGTCCCTTGCCGCCTGATGCCTCCGGATTAACATAGAATGCTGCCCCTTTCCATAATCTTCTGCCTAAAAACAAAGTAGATGTAAGGCTAACTGCTGTTGGCTCTACAGTATCTGTAAGGCTTTTCTTCCCACTGTATGAAGATGAAAAGCTGGAATGTTTTTGACCAATAATGGTAAGTTGAAAGTGGCTGGTCCACATTGAATCTTTCGTATTGCCAGTAGCTTCCTGAGCATGTGCGACACCATTACTGCAAGTTATCAGTAACAAGATTGCTATAAGTTGTCCCACTCTCTTTTGTTTATTACTGCTAATCCATTTCATTGAATATACGTAGTTTTAAGAATTTCCTTATTTGCTTTGCATTCCTCTGTTTATGTCACTGAGGCTCCTGTTTCAAAGGACGCCAAAGATAGAAGCTTGGATTAATATGCTTTCAACTGCAAAGTATAAATGCTAATTAAGGGTTGGAATTTTGTAAAATAGAGCACCAGGTAGGGGGTGGTCAGGTTATATTCTTACAAGCTGGCTGCTATACAAGGCAATCACACTTCCTGCTCTTCCCCGTGTTGACAAAAAGCACCTTCTGAACCACTATAAGATCAACTACATAGCTTACCACTGTTTATAAGGACATCATAGGCACACTTCAAGCCCTGCTAACTTCCTTCCTGAACCATACTAAAGCCATGGTAAAGCCATAGCAAAGTCATGGCAAAGCCATGGATAGTTCATGGATAAGCGGTGCTAAAGCACGCTCTAAGCCGATGCAAATCCATTCAACCCAAAACAAACCTGGCCGCTAAGCAAGATTATTCATTATATTTCAATCCTTAATTTGCATTATAAGCAGTTGTTAAGCCAAAACTTAACCTTTGGGATGAACTTCAGGTAAGAAACTGTGCGCAACAGCGGAAAGAATAGCTCTGATAAACTTTTGTAAACTCATGTTCTGCTTTAGTTGTCAGATCAATAGTCCATCCTGATAGGTGAATAGCTCTGCGAAACCTCTCTTAACTCATGTTCTCCGCGGTGAAACACCACAATACAGCTATCTTTAAAGCATAATAGTGAAAACGAATTAGTTAAGTTTAATTTTACACCTTATAGCGCTCATCTTTAAGCTCTTCCATGAAAACAGTTATCATCACAGGCGGTACTGGATTGATAGGTAAACAACTCAGTACTTTGCTTATAAAGAAAGGATATAGTGTTATCGTCTTTAGTCATAGCCAACAAAGTAGCAACGGACAAAATAGTCCTTTAATTGCTCACTGGAATATAGCAACCGGAGAGATAGATAAAGATGCAATTGCCAGGGCAGACTATATCATTCATCTTGCAGGTGCAGGTGTGGCAGATAAGCGCTGGACCAAAGAAAGAAAGAAGGAAATAGTGGAGAGCCGTACTAAGAGTTGCGCCTTGCTGGTAAAGGCATTACAGGAAACACAGAATAATGTAACTGCTGTAGTATCTTCCTCAGCCATTGGCTGGTATGGCGCAGATACCAATGCCTCCCGCAAGAGTGGCTTTACAGAAAATGAGCTTCCATCAACTGATTTTTTAGGCGATGCATGCAGGCTTTGGGAAGAAAGCATAGAGCCGGTGAGGGCTCTTGATAAACGGCTGGTAAAGCTGCGCACAGGTATTGTATTGAGTAATGACGGAGGCGCTCTGGCAGAGTTTAAAAAGCCATTAAAGGCAGGCATTGCTGCTATACTCGGCTCTGGTAACCAGGTAGTAAGCTGGATACATATTGATGACATCTGCCGTATGTACCTTGAGGCTATTCAAAATGAAGAAATGACTGGTGCTTATAATGCGGTAGCGCCTGCGCCAGTAACCAACAAAGAACTTACACTCGCCCTGGCAAAAAGAATGCGTGGCAGTACTTACCTGCCAGTACATGTACCGGCATTTGCCTTAAAACTGGCACTCGGTGAAATGAGTATAGAAGTGTTGAAAAGTGCCACCGTGAATGCTAACAAAGTTATACAAAGTGGTTTTGCATTTTCCTATCCTACTATTGATGCAGCGCTGGCACAGTTGGTCCAAAGAAAATAATACTTATTGTTGTATTACAATGCTACTTCTGCTATTAAGAAAACGCTGCCGCACACTAGAACTAAATCATCTTTATGTGCATGTGTCAGTATTTCCTTTAATGCTGCATTGACGTTTGCATACGTTGTTCCTTGTAAGCCTAATGTTACTGCAATTGCTTGTAATTCCTCTTGCGGTAAAGCTCTTGGTGTTTGTGCTCTTGTAAAATAGTAATGCGCGGTTTTGGGTAAATGACTTAAAGATTTGCTTACTTCTTTATCTTTTACCATACCTACAATGATATGTAATTGCCTGTAAACAGCAAGTTCCAACTGTTCGGCAATCTGTTTCATTCCGTCTTCATTATGTGCTACATCAATGATAACGGCAGGCTGCTGATGAATGACTTCCCAGCGACCATGTAAACCAGTAAGTTTCTTTACATGCTGCAAAGCTGTTATTGCCTGTTGTTGCGATATAGAAAAGCCCTGTAATTGTAACTGATGGATGGCTTCTAAAACGGTAAGTAAGTTTTTCTTCTGATAAATACCGGGAAGATCCAGGAAACAGGAAGTATGTTCATCTGTTTTCTTATCTGCTACTGTTACTCTTAATTGGTGATGCTGGTAAGTAAAGTCTGTAATAAACCTTCGGTCTTCTGCATATATAATAGCCGCATTATTCCGGGTTGCGGCATTATCAAAAACAGTTTTGGTTTCCGGGATTACTTCACCGATAACAGCAGGCGTATTTGGCTTAATGATACCAGCTTTCTCATAAGCGATCTCGGGTAGTGTATTGCCCAATATATTCATGTGGTCGTAACCGATATTGGTAATAACACTAAGTATGGGCTTAATAATATTGGTGCTGTCTAACCTGCCACCCAGGCCAGTTTCAATAACGGCAATATCCACCTTTTGCCGGGCGAAATATTCAAAAGCCATTCCTACCGTTATTTCAAAGAAGGAGGGTTCGATGCCTTCAATCAATGGCTTGACTTTTTCAGTAAACTCTACTACAAATTCTTCCTCGCATAATTGTCCGTTTACTTTTATTCTTTCCCGGAAATCTTTTAAATGTGGGGAGGTGTATAAGCCGGTTTTGTAGCCTGCTGTTTGCAGGATAGCTGCCAGCATATGGCTTACGGAGCCTTTGCCATTAGTACCTGCAATATGTACCGTTTTAAACTGCTGTTGAGGGTTACCCAACTCTTCGCAAATACGTATAGTATTGGTTAAATCTTTCTTGATAGCGGCTGCACCTAAACGGCTGAACAGCGGAAGTTGATGATATAGATAAGCAACAGTTTCCTGATAATTCATGCCCGCAAAGATGCGACTAAAACAGGCTTATCCACGCAGTTTGAAATCGAAAACTATAGTACCGGTTTGTTCTTCGGAGGTGCTGCTGTTAAGTTTTAACTGGCGGGCTTTGGTAAGTGCAATACTCCGGATATTGGCGTTGGTAGTGGTAGTACCACGGGGGTTTACCAATGCCTGGGTTACACTGCCACTGCTGTTAACTGTTATATCCACAGCAACTTTCGCATTTTGATTGAACTCATCTGTAAAGGAGGGCAGGTGTGTAAATCTTCTGCCGCTTAATCCACTACGGATGCTTACACCACCTTTACCAGTGCCACCATTGCCTGTATAGCTATCAGAATTAGGATTACCATTCGGCTTGCCCTGATCGCCATTACCACCGGCAATACCCTGATTGCGCACGCCATTGTAGGAATCGCCTCCGTTGCCTCCGGAGTTGTTGGGGGAGGTGCCGCCTTTATAAATAGCTTTTGGAGAAGGTGGCTTAGGCGTAGATGCCACAACTACAGGCTGTGTGGTAATTTTCTTTGCTTTGGGAAGCTCTACTTTAGGGGTGGGCTTCTTTTCCGGCTTTGGTGAAGTATGGATGGCGGGTACATCGTTGTCCTTATTTTCTACTACTTCTTTTGATACTTCAGGTTCTTCGTGGGCGGCTGCCGTTTTAGGCGATTCGATATTGGTTTCATCGCTGTTCGACATTTCGCCGGGTACTTCAGGAGCAATATTGCCCATGCCCTGGTCACTGTTGCCAAGGTTCACTTCAATGCCTTCATCAGCAATGGGCTGTTCGGGCTGCGGCAAAGTCCAGCTAACGAGAAACATCAATAAAAAGATAATAGCGCATATGAGTATCGTTAAGCCCAGCGCTTTTAAGTTTTTCTGTCTTTCAAATTCCTGATGTGTGATATTAGCAGCCATACTCTACAAATGTAACGGCGGAAAGAAAAAAGTATTGTTACAAATATGCAAACAACAATTCATTACAATACGGCTGTGCATAATTTTTAATGAGAAGTAAAGCTGTGTGAATAGTTTAATGGTAGCGTGTTAAAATAAATGATTGAAACACAGAGACATTGGAGAACCACTGCCTTTTGCAGGGCAGGCACAGAGCGATAAATATCTTATACCAGCTTTGAATAGGTAGTCAGTTGCCGGATATGAACTATAAGCTTCGAGCAGGAAGGGCTTTGATCTTGAGCAAAGTGAATATTGTACTACCTAAGTGAAAATAGTATAATACCCCCTTTACATTAAAAGCAAATGCCACTACTTAAGTGGCATTTGCAATATCTGTATTAATGTTGTAGATCACATCATCGGACTCTACAATTAAATGAGCCAGCTATGAGTACTAATTGTCCATCCTCCCTATCTGCGTAAACGTGAAATGAACCGGCTAATTGATTACCGCTGTAGCTGGTTATTGTGATATAAGAATTACCATTAGCAGTAGCATTAGCCGCTGTTTGAGCATTAGCCTCATAAGTTGCATTGGTATTGCTTGTTACTTGCAAACCAAGAAAACTATCTCCGCTAATAGGATATATTTTACCCGGAGTGAGATTGCCCGATGGTAATGTCAATTGAAACCCGAACAGCGAATCGGTTGTACTGGCCTGGCCAACTACTGTTAAGGTATCATTATTTATTGATATAAAACCACCCTGTGGAATGCTGGTATTAGTAATATCAAAAATGCCACTGTATGTTTTTAGAGAGTTAGAATCGGTAAAATGCCAGTTGTTGATTGCTGCCGGATTGGGATCCACAAAACTGCTGTCACCTGTAATCTCACCACCACCAATGCCACCTAATCCGGTACCGGTGCTGTCATTAACAAGAACATTAAAGTTGCAAACAGAGCTATCCAATTGTATGGTGAAGTTGGTAGTTTCCTGCAATATGGGCGTACCAAAAGCCTGCAAAGTAACAGTGGTGTCCCCCAACTTAGTAAAGAAGCCTGAAGTTCTAAAACCAAAACCATTTGCAGAATCTGTGGATAAGGCGTAACTACCTGTTTGTGTAACTGTAACGGTTACTTTTACAAAATTAGTATCGCGAGTGGCTGATACGCCATTGTAATAGGTGCCATTTGGAACAATAGGCCGGCAGGATTTATTGGAATCGTATAATGTACCATGCCCAAGGTTTTGGTCTCCCTCATAACTCAATTCTTTCTGACATGAAATAATAACCGAGGCTACCATTACAAAGAGAAACCCAAATAACAATAAACGCTTCATAACGATTAGTTGTAGTAATAAAGATGAGTATGAGCTAATTAACGTTGGCTTAAAAGCAAAAATTGCCCCAGTATTTAAAAAAGCTTAAAAACTTATTGATTTAGTTCACCTACCATATTACCCGGAATTACCCATTGGTCAAATTCTTCCGGAGTAAGATAGCCTAATTGTACTGCCATTTCTTTGAGTGTTGTTCCCTGCTTATGCGCTTTCTGCGCGATCTCGGCAGCTTTGTAATAGCCGATTTTGGTATTCAGAGCAGTTACCAGCATAAGGCTGTTATCCACATGTTTTTTGATGTTGGCTTCAATAGGTTCAATGCCTTCGGCGCATTTATCATTAAAGCTCACACAACCGTCACCAACCAGGCGGGCACTGTGCAGGAAATTATAAATGATCATAGGTTTGAACACGTTTAGTTCAAAGTGACCCATAGAACCGCCTACATTAATGGCAACATCGTTGCCTAATACCTGCGCAGCAATCATGGTTATTGCTTCGCATTGTGTAGGGTTTACTTTGCCTGGCATGATAGAAGAGCCTGGTTCATTGTCCGGTATAAATATTTCACCAATACCACTGCGAGGCCCGCTTGACAATATCCGGATGTCATTGGCTATTTTCATCAGGCTTACGGCAACTGTTTTCAAAGCGCCATGAGCTTCTACAATCGCGTCGTGTGCAGCTAGAGCTTCAAACTTATTTTCGGCAGTTACGAACGGTAGCCCGGTGAGCTGAGCTATGTGTTTTGCCACCAAAGAGGCATAGCCTTTTGGTGTATTGATGCCGGTACCCACGGCTGTGCCACCAAGCGCCAGTTCGCTCAGGTGCGGCAATGTATTCTTAATTGCCTTCAGTCCATGACTTAACTGTGATACATAACCGCTGAATTCCTGACCGAGCGTTAATGGCGTTGCATCCATAAAGTGCGTGCGGCCAATCTTTACCACGTGCATGAACTCCTGACTTTTCTTGTGCAAAGTATCGCGCAGTTTTTCTATGCCCGGAATAGTGGTTTCTACCAGCATCTTATAGGCAGCAATGTGCATGGCAGTAGGAAAAGTATCATTGCTCGATTGCGATTTATTCACATCATCGTTGGGATGCAGAAACTTGTCTTTATCAGTCAATGCACCACCATGCAGTACGTGTGCACGGTAAGCTATTACCTCATTCGCATTCATATTGCTTTGGGTACCACTACCTGTTTGCCATACAACCAGCGGAAACTGGTCGTCCAGCTTGCCTTCGAGTATTTCATCACAAACCTGTGCAATGGCATCAGACTTTTCCTGGGAGAGTACGCCTGATTCGAGGTTGGTCAGTGCCGCTGCTTTTTTCAGGTACGCAAAGGCTTTGATAATCTCTTTCGGCATTTTATTGATGTCCTGAGCAATCTTAAAGTTTTCGATACTGCGCTGTGTCTGTGCGCCCCAATATACATCGGCGGGCACCTGCACTTCGCCCATAGTGTCTTTTTCTATACGGTAGTTCATATCGCGAGGTTAATGAGAGGCAAAGATAACTGAGGGAGCTCAATGATGCTATTTTGAAACAGGGGGATTTATGTACCGAAGTACGATGTGTGATGTACGATGTGTGATGAATAAGGAAACAGGGCTATTTGCCAGCTTGAGAAGGATGAGGTGGACTATTGGGCCGATAGCGGGTATGCAGGAGGTTACTGAGGAGTAAATACAGAGGAGATATGGAGTAGGTTGGTATAAGTTAGGTATAACTTAAGTATAACTTAGGTATAAGTTAAGTATAACTAAGCTGGATTTTAGCATTCTATCAGACAAAAGTATGTGTTTAAGTATAACTACATGCCTGTATGTAGGAGGGTAGTAAAGGATGAGTTTATGAGTGGCTTCTCCCTATCTGCGCCGTATCTAAGCCGTACCTGCGCCGTATATCCTTTGATGATCTTATATGTTCATCCAATAAAGAGTTTACCTTCACCCGGCACTTTTATTTTATATTTACTATATATGAAATACTTTCAACCTGCTATTGTTTTTGCCTTGTTCATGCTTTGCCTGCAATCCTGTTCCGCCCAAACTAATACTCCATCGCCATTTGATACAACTATATATGGCAGAAATGATAAAGCGGGTAAATATGTAAACATACGCGGCTTTAAAATGTATTACGAGACGTATGGCAGCGGACAACCTTTGCTGATAATTCATGGCAATGGAGGCTCTATCAACAACTTTATGTACCAGATTCCCTATTTCTCTAAAGACTACAAAGTAATTGTTGCTGACAGCCGTGCGCAGGGAAAGTCGGTTGACAATAGTGATACCTTAAGCTACGAAATGATGACTGATGATTTAAATGCTTTGCTGGATGCGTTGCATATAGATTCAGCTTATGTGATTGGCTGGAGTGATGGTGGCATTAATGGTTTATTGCTGGCTATCCGGCATCCAGATAAAGTAAAGAAACTGGCTGTTACCGGCGCAAATCTCTGGCCGGATACAACAGCTGTTAATCCTATTATATATAACCAGGCTATGCATCTCAATGATTCTTTGGCTCAGCCTGCCACAAACGCCCGGGATAAAGCACGACCTAAAGCTGGCGCACTTATTATCTTATGAACCGCATATTTCTTTGGAGCAATTACACCAGATACAATGTCCTACACTTGTTATTGGCGGCGACCATGATATTTTATTGCCAAAGCATACAATGCTCATTGCTGATAATATTCCGAAATCTTATTTATGGATATTGCCAAATTCAGGGCATGCAACGCCCATTCATTACAAGGATATGTTCAACCAAGTAGTTGGTAATTTCTTCAAAGAGCCATACCACGAAGTAGTTGGTTTTTATTAAACTCTATTCATATAATCATCAAATTGCTTAAGGTTTCTAAAGTTTTAAGGAACTCATAATTATATGCAAAGCTTCAGCAAAGCTTTGCGTCTTCGCGGTAAATGATTTCTTGCTCCTGTTTTCCGTATTTGCATTTATTTTTATGCGCACATGAAAGAAGCAAGCACTCCTGCCAAAGCATACCGGAAATTAAAGACTTTACAACTCATTGCTGTTATTTTTCTCACTGTGTCAGGAGGCCCATACGGACTGGAACCACTATTGGTGTATGCCGGTAACCATGGCGCGTTGTTGCTTTTACTGGTAACTCCTTTTTTGTGGGACATTCCCGCAATACTAACTGTGCTGGAACTCAACAGCATGATGCCGGTGGAAGGCGGTTATTACCAGTGGGTAAAACGAGGGTTAGGTATGCGTTGGGCTTTCTTTGAAGGCTGGTGGACCTGGCTATATACGTTTGTGGATCTGGCTATTTACCCGGTGCTGTTCGTAGAGTATGCATCGTTCTTTTTCCCGCAAATAGAGGCATATAAAGTACCCGTGTGTTTGAGTATTATCTGGCTTGGTGCTTTACTCAATATTATTGGTATTGTACCTGTGGGAGAGGTTGCTACCGTGCTGGGTGTGTTAGTGATTATACCATTTCTTATTTTATTTGGCATTACTGTATATAAGCATCATGGACATTTTGTTTTTCCAAACCCGTCACTGAAGGGTGTTAGCATGTCGTCACTTGGATTGGCATTATATACGGTGATCTGGAATTTCATTGGCTGGGATAATGCCACCACCTATGCCGGTGAGGTGGAGAAGCCTATTAAGGCATACATTAAAGCAACGGCGGTAGTATTTGTGCTGATATTATTGGTGTACACATCGGCAATTGTTGCTGCTCAACAGTCGGGCATAGATCTGAATGTATTGAACGACGAAGGCTTCCCCGCAGTAGGCAGCCTGGTTGGGGGTTATACAATGGGTGCATTGATAGCGATAGGCGGCATGTGCAGTGCGGTAGGTTTATTCTGTGCCATATTACTCTCTGTATCGCGCGTACCTAAGGTAATGGCAGATGATAAACTACTGCCGGATGTATTGGATGCGTTGCATCCACGCTTTCAAACACCTTACCGGTCTATTATTCTATGTGCTTTGGTAGTAAGCATTATGATCATCTGGAGCTTTGCAGACCTGCTTATTATTGACGTTACCGTTTATGGAGCGGGATTGTTCCTGGAATACATTGCTTTGATATTATTAAGAATAAAAGCACCGGATGAACACCGACCTTTCAGGATACCTTTAAACATTACTGGATTGATAATAATGTCATTAGTGCCACTGGTTATTTACAGTATTGCATTGCTCGGTGCTTTTTCCGAATCAGGCAGTAATATCAAACCAGCTCTTTTTGCGGTAGCTGCACTGTTAAGCGCAGAAGTGGTGTGGCAGGTAGTAAGAAGGGTAAGGGGCAGAAAGATAAGTCTTACAAGTGAGCCTTAAAAGCGATTTACTTTTCCTATTTGGATGTATTACACCATATTATTTCCAAACATTTGCTGCATGAACTTTAAAAAACTACTTACCCAAAGCATTGTATGGCGCAGCTTGTATTTCGCTACATTGTTTTTGGTAAATGTAGCTTTAGCCCGTTATCTCCATGCGGATGGCACAGGTAAGGTTTTCTTTATCTCTAACACGTTTGCACTTATACAACTCTTTGCTGGCTTTTGCCTGGAAGGAGGCATAACCTATTTTGGTGCATCCAAGGCAATTAGTACTGATAAAATACTGTGGCTTTGTTTATTATGGACCTTACTTGTTAGCATTTGTTTTCTGTTTATTATTGCTATATGGGGCAGTTCCATCAACCATTTGTTTGAGGGCTTAAATGTGCCGGTATATGCTTTCTGCTTTATCATTGGGCTTACAGTAGTCAACTACGGATGTACCCTCTTTTATGCGCATGGTAATTTTGTGCTTCCTAATGTGGTGCTTGCCATCATTAATAGCTTGTTTGTGGTAATTGCAAGTATCATTTATGCACAATTGCATAGCAGTAAGTTGATCACTGATGTTTACTTTTATTCTTTTCCGTTACAAGGCATTGCAGTTGCTACCGCTTACATTTTGCAACAAAAAAGCTGGAAACAGTTTCAATTGCCGGGTTGGATAGACATTAAACGGTTTTATCGCTATTCGCTGCAAGTACTGGCTGCTAATGTGCTGTTCTTCCTGGTCTACCGGGTAGATTATTATTTTGTACATGCGAGTCCTGTATGCACCGATACTGATTTGGGCAATTACATGCAGGTATCCAAGCTAGGGCAAATGCTGGTTGTTATTCCGCAAATTATCGCCAGTGCGGTGTATCCGCAAATGTCATCGGGTGAGAACAGAGCGTTAGTAAGCGAGACGGTTATGCTGCTTGCGCGCATTTTTTCTGTTCTTTTTCTAATACTGATTATTTTCGTTACTATTATTGGTGACTGGCTTTTCCCTTTTGTATTTGGTGCTACATTCAATAAAATGCAACTCCCAACGCTCTTATTGCTGCCAGGCATTTTTTGCGTATCGGTACTGGTTATACTGGCTTCCTTTTTCTCCGGTAAAGGCGATGTGCGTGTGAGTGTATATGCAGCTTTGCTGGCGTTAGCCGTTGTATTAGCGGGTGATTATTTTTTTGTTCCGGTATATGGAATAGTAGCAGCAGCGCTTGTAAGTACCGTTGGCTATGCTGTAAACCTTGGTTATTATTTATTCCAGTTCAAAAAAGATTACAACTTAAGCCTTACCCATTTCTTTAAATGGCGCAAAACTGATTTAGATGTATTGAGAAGATTGATGAAAAAAGGGTAGGGTTCTTTATTCCTGTATTATTTTTTAAGAATTGAAAAATCTTCTTGTAGTTCGTGTCCGGATACATCAAAACCTTTCGTCTATTGGATGTATTCTTAATTGTTAAACCAAAAAAACAATACGTTATGGAAAAATTCATGTTGCTTTTTCAGGGCGGAATGCCAGCCGAACTATCTCCCGAACAAATAAAAGAAAGTATGGACAAATGGATGACCTGGATAAACAAACTGGCTCAGGAAGGGAAATATGTGAGTGGCGAACCTTTACTGCCGGGTGGTAAGATTATTAAGGGCAATGCTAAGAATGTTACGGATGGTCCGTTTGCCGAAGGGAAAGAGATTATTGGAGGTTATTTTATTATCAATGCGGAAGACTTTGATGAGGCGGTTGCGCTTTGTGAAGGGTACCCCGATTTCGGAAGAGGGGGTTCTATAATTGTAAGACAGGTGCATAAAATGGAAATGCCTGTTGAAGTGGCATAAGTAGATACAGTTATATGGACAAGCTGATGCATCAATGTCTCTCTGAAAAGGAGACATTGATGTTTTTAAGAAGTTTTAGTAATAAATTGCAGCAAACTAACTACCTGCAAAATAACCAAAGTATAGAAGCTACTATCAGCCTCATTCTCAAACAAGAATGGGGAAACCTTGTTGCTGTATTGACTAAAGTATTTGGTACTTACAACATGCAAGTGGCAGAGGATGTGGTGCAGGATACTTTTATCAGAGCTATCGAACACTGGAATGAAAAAGAACTGCCGCAAAATCCTGCTGCCTGGTTGTATACCGTTGCACGCAATAAAGCGACCGATGTAATTCGTAAACAAAAAAGAGAGCAGCAGCATTTTGCCGAATACGCTGCTTTGCTCCAATCGGAATATTCGCTCGCTGCTACCATTCATACCCTTGTAAATGACCATACACTGGATGATGACAGATTAAGAATGATGTTTGTTTGCTGTCATCCTTTGCTTTCTTCAGAAGCAAGCATTACACTTATCCTAAAAACAATTTGCGGGCTTACCGTTACGGAGATCGCAAAAGCTTTTCTTACAGAATATGATACCATTGAGAAACGCTTGTACCGGGCCAGACAAACCTTTAAGGAAAATGAAATAGCCTTTGATCTGCCGGCAGATACAGCACTTGAAGAAAGATTGGAACGTGTGCTTACCTGTATTTATTTGTTGTTTAATGAAGGCTATAGTTCCACACAACATGAAAGCCTGATAAGGCACGACCTGATGCAGGAGGCAATGGAGCTTTGTGAATTAGTATTAAGAAGCAAGGCTGTGCCACACGATGAAGTACATGCATTGATGGCACTTATGTGTTTTACAGTAGCACGCAATGATGCACGGACAGATGATGCGGGTAATATTTTGCTGCTGAAAAATCAGGACAGGACTAAGTGGAACAAGAGACTAATTAAAGCAGGTATTGACCATCTGGATGCTGCTGCTAACGGGGAGCATCTCAGTAAATACCATCTGGAAGCAGGAATAGCTTATGAGCATGTAAGGTGTGCCCGTTATGAAGATACCAACTGGGAGCGTATTATTGTTTGTTATAACCTCTTGTTTCAATTGAAGCCAAGCCCTGTAGTGGCATTAAATCGTGCTATAGCAATCAGTGAATTGTATGGTGCTTCAGAAGGTATTAAAGCTATTGAACATATCGAAGGCATTGCTTTTCTGAAGAACTATTATGTGCTCCCTGCTACACTCGGAGTACTCCACCTGCAAATACAAGAATATAGTAAAGCAAAAGCCTACCTGGAGCAGGCATTACAACTCACCAAATCTGTAACCGAGCAGCGATTATTGCAGCAAAAGATTAAAGAGGTGGAGGCTACAGAATTGCTGGTGAGTGAGGTGGAGTAGAGTGGAATCAGTATTTCATTCGTTACGCTTTTCTTTTACCCCAGGCAGGTACCTGAACCGCTTCTGCATAGTGGTAAAAGTCTACCCTTCTATTTATAATTACTTCTTTAAATTGATATTGTAGATCTAACGCTTCGGGAATAATGTTTGTATAAGTAATAGTTATGACATTAAGAAGTTTTAATGTTAAGTTATTATGATGTTGTTTGCATAAACAGGAGTTACAGTAATGACAGTAAGATGTTTGGCATTTATTATTTGCTTGCTAGTATTAAGTACTACCAGTGTTTTTTCTCAGGATACAACAAAACAATTTAAACCTTATGGTGTTCTTGGCGGCTACTTTTTTGGTGATTTTGCCTACAAAGCTGGGGCAGATTCTTTGAAAAGAGGTAATGTAGAGTATTCCGGCCAGCCAGCAAAACAGTCTTCCTTTAATATTCGCCGGATGTATCTTACTTACAATTATTACCTATCGCCTAAATTTACTTCTGAGCTTGTCCTTGCCTACGAAGGGCAAACTCCAACCACCAGCACAAGAAATGTATTTATTAAATACCTGAATGTAAAATGGAGTAATGTATTTAAAAGAACTGACCTGCTTTTTGGACAACTAAGAATTCCCTTTATTGTAAATATGGAGAATTTGTATGGCTACCGTTCCATTGAGAAAACGGTAGCCGATATGCGTGGTGTAGCGTCCAGCAGCGATCTGGGTATAGCCGTACAAGGCAGATTGAATAAGAAAGAAAATGTGAGTTATAGTGTGATAGTAGCCAATGGTTCAGGTGTACATCCAGAAAATGATCAATACAAAAGACTATATACAAATTTGAACGGGAAGTTTCTTAAAAATACTTTGAATATTGATCTTAATTACAGTTATGAATTAGCATCATCATCAACTCACAAATCACGGCACAGCTACAAATTAGGTGTGGTATATAAGACTCCCGGAATAACTTTAGGTACTGAATGTTTTGACAATGCATTGCTGCATTACGCCAATGCTGTGCCTGAGCTGTCGGATGATACTATGGCAGTAAACGAAAGCGCTATTGGTTTATCTTTTTTTATTAATAAAAAGATATCTGATAAGCTCACTTCTTTTGCACGCTACGACTATTACAATCCAGATGCAAAATATAACTCAAAGAATAGCTATATCAGTCCTTACAATACTATCACCGAGAACTTCTTTACTGCCGGTATAGATTTTCAGCCTGTGCAAAATGTACATATTATGCCAAACATCTGGTACAACCATTACCACAATAAGATAGCTGCAGAAAATATTCCGGGCATCAGCAATACTGATGTGGTCCTCCGACTTACAGTTTTTGTATTATATCAATAATTGAGTGAAGATCCCTGTAATACCATTTCCATTTTGGTAAGCCGAAGTGTCTCCTCAGGAGTCCGTAACCTGCAGGCATAGTATATACTTTATTCAAGGTCGATGCTTTTTCTGCTTGTAGCTTTTGGCTTATACCAGGATACCTATCTGAATCTGGTATTATTCCTCATTTACAACGCATTCTGTAGTCTCACTACAAATGGTGTTGCATTAACTTCCGCAGGACTTAAAGAAGATACATCAATAACAAAATCACTACCAGCTTGCTTACCGGTAATGGTTTTATTGCAGCCTAAAATACTTACCTTGCCAGCACCAGGCTTAAAATCTTTTATACGAACCTGTGGTGCAAATGACGGTACAATGCAATACAAATCTTTTCCTTTACGCGTAAAGAAGTATTCAATATGCGCTTCATTCTGCTTTGGCTTTACCAGTTCGGCTGCACTGTAGCCTGCCATAAAGCTTTCTCCTTTTTTCTCTGGTCTTTTACCTTCACTCCACTGGTACGATTGCTTCCATGCTTCGGTGCCATAAATAGCATCACCATTTACTTTTAGCCAATCACCTATATCAGTTAGTCGCTGCTGCATAATCACCGGAATAGTGCCATCCGCGGCAGGTCCAATATCCAGCAGCAGATTACCACCTCTGGCAACCACATCCACCAATGTAAGGATAAGCGCATTGCTGGTTTTATAATCATTCAACTGCTCATTTCTGTTATAACCGTATGAATGCCCGATACCCTGGCTTTCTTCCCAAATCACGTTAGGATCCATGCCTGCGCCATACTCCGAAGTAGTATAAGTAGCACCGGTATTTTTGCCACGCGTATTGCCACCCCAGCGGTCATCAACTACTACGTCTTTTGCCACCGGTGAATCATTGAACAGCCATGCTAATAACTCCGGGCTTCTCCATGCGGTATCGCTCAGTTCCCATTCGCCATCAGAGAATATAACGGAAGGCTTATACTTTGTCACTAAGTCCTTAAACTGCGGGAACAGGTGCTCTGATACAAACTTCTGTTTATCGGTTTGCCACAGGGGATTAAACCATTCATATAGTGAATAATAATAGCCCATCTTCAACCCTTCTGCACGTACTGCATTGGTCAAATCGCCTAATAAGTCACGCTGAGGTGTGCCGGTTACTGCGTTCCATGCACGTCCCCAATCCCTGTCTGCTTCGGCGCTATTCCATAAGCAGTAGCCTTCATGGTGCTTGGAAGTAAGTACTACATACTTTGCTCCTGATCTCTTAAAAACATCTGCCCATTGCTTTGGATCAAACAGCTCTGCTTTAAACATCGGCTCAAACTGCTGATACTGAAAGTTCTTACCATACACACTATCATGAAAAGCTCTGAAATGTTTATTGCCTTCATGTATACGAAACCAATACCATTCTGCATAGCTTTCGCCGCTGTTGGGTATCACCGGCGCATAGGATGGTACGGCATACAAGCCCCAGTGTATAAAGATGCCAAACTTATCCTGATGAAACCAGGATGGAATGCCACGTTTGTTTAAGGACTCCCAGTTAGCTTCGTACCGCTGAGCATCGGACATATAACATACAATAATAAAGGAGAGGAGAAGTAACAATTTTTTCATAAATGCAGCAATGTATAAGATGGTTCCAAAACTAAGTCAAATTGAACATTATGTTCCTATCCGCAGTTGTTACAAAGTGAAACTATTTTAACCATATTCTCTTGTAAAAAGGTATAGCAATTATAGTGTTATTAGCAAACAGCGCGTCAACTAAGTAAGTTTGTCTAAGTACAGCAGCGATGTACATAAGCTGCCTGTTATATATTTACAGCCTTGCATTCTTCACCACATAGTATGATAGGGACATAGATTGGACACATAGAGTAAAGCCTGTGAGAATCATTGTTTTTAAAGGTTGAGCATGAAACCACCTGCTGCATAAGACTATTAATTTACCACTGCTTTTACTCCTGATATACTGTAAAAAGACGTAGGATATACGGCTTAGATACGGCTCAGGTACGGCTTGGCTACGGAGAAGGTGGGGAGTTTACAAGTTTACAAGTGCACGGGTTCACAAGTTAAAGAAGGGGCTGTAGTTTAAGAGCTGTTAAGTTAGTTAAGCACAAATAGCAAGCATTTTGGGAGTAGGCGTAGCTTCCTCATGAACTATCCATGACTTTGCCATGGCTTTAGTATGGCTTTGGTAAGAAGGAAGTATGGAGGAAGACAGGTTTTGGTACTCCGGTACTTTAAGACAGTTGCCCTAATCACTCTGCGGCAGGTATCCGAATAAAAGAGGCTATCTTCAACTTTTGAGATAGTCTCTTTTTAGAAAAAGGTCGCAGCAGAACACTACAAATGCCTTCAATTATTTACCTGGTGAACCCCCGCCTGAACGGCTTCTCTGCCTGTCAAGCGACAGTTATACAGGAGTCGGGCAGGAGATAAATCACATAAAATACTGGTTAAAATTATCCTTTCTTTGTTTTTTCCACCTCTTCTTCGGAACCATTGTCTTCAAATCCATCCTTTGTACCTTGCATCAAAGAGGAAAATGGACCTTTCATGTGCTCCTGCGGGTCAGTAGTATGCAGCGTTTCCGGATCTGGCTTCACGGCTGCATCTTTATTGTCTTCTATTTTTTTATCATTGTCTGTTGCCATAGTAATCTGGTTTTTAGTAATTGATTATTATATAATTATCAAATTATCTGCCATTATTTATTTGAACTTTGTTACATCTGTTAACAGTAATATCTAAAACTAATACCTTTAATACCTAAACTGCTTCCTGTTGTGAAAAAGCCCCTTTTTTTAGTAGTCTGGTTTGGTATTATCCTGCTGATTATGATAGTGGGGGTGGTTGGTTTTATGCTTACCGAGCATTATAACCTTTTAGATGCACTGTATATGACAGTCATTACAATTGCTACCATAGGCTATCATGAAGTAAAGCCCTTATCTACAAACGGGAAGATATTCAATATTGTTTACATTATTTCTTCATTTGCCCTTTTTACATATGCCCTTAGCAGACTCACGCAGTATATAGTAAGCGGCGAAATGGCTTTATATTTTAAAAAACGGAAGCTTATGAATGCAATAGACCGTATCGACAATCATGTAATTATCTGCGGCTTTGGACGTAATGGACAGCAGGCAGCTCAGATATTCATGCAGAATCATACCGATTTTGTCGCAATAGATAACGATGAGAACCATTTTAAAGAATGGCTCGACGATCATTCATCATTGATTTATATTCAGGGTGATGCAATGGATGATGATACCCTGATAAAAGCGGGTATCCGGAAAGCAAAAGCATTATTGCTTACGCTGCCAGCCGATTCTGATAATGTATTCATTGTACTGTCTGCACGTTATCTCAATCCACAGTTGCAGATCATCAGTCGAGCAGGACTTAAAAACTCCATTAAAAAGCTAAAAACTGCCGGTGCCAACCATGTGATATTGCCCGATAAAATAGGTGGTGCGCACATGGCAACACTCCTTTCAAAACCTGATGTAATTGAGTTCATCAATTGCCTTTGGGGCGAAGATGCCGTGGCAATCAACATAGAGTCTATTGATTACGATATGTTGCCGGCCTCATTAAAAGATAAATCTATCTATGAAATAATCAACGCACATCAAACCGGCGTTAATTGCATTGGTATAAAAGATAAGGAAGGTAAGTACATTATTAATCCTTCACCGGATACCCATATTCATCTCCAAATGAAGATGATGCTGTTAGGCACCATACATCAGATAGCACACATGAAAGAATACCTGAAAGAAGTAAAGGCTTAAACAAAGCTATAAGAGATTAGCAGTCAAGAGTCTACTCATTTCTCTTTGTCATATTGCTTTGGTAGTTAGAAAAACATACTCTCCTAAACCAGGAAACATGTCTTATATCCGGTGGTTATCAGGAAGAGGAATTTTTATTGCAGAGTTGTAAATGAGGAGAAATCCTAAACTATTAACTATAAATTCCTTAAGTACCATTCCCTTCTGTTGGACCGCAGGTTCTCCACAGGACTCTGCAGCAGTGGAGATCAGGGGATGTGAGATCTCCCAAGCCCGAAGGATTCTGTGGAGAGTCAGTGACCTGTGGACTATCAACTCTCATCAGTCATCATGTAGCAACTTGGTATTACTTGTAAGGCAAATGGATAATAAATGATGTACCCTCACCCTCTTTGGTTTGTACCTGTATGGTTCCACCGTGTTGTTTCTTAATAACATCGTAGCTGATAGATAAGCCCAATCCGGTACCCTGCCCAGTCGGTTTGGTAGAGAAGAAAGGCTGGAATATTTTGTTTACATGCTCTGTAGAAATGCCTGTACCATTATCTGCTACTACAATTTCAACACATTCTTCGCCTGGAGGAGACTTAATCATTTTAGTTGACACAGTTACTGTTGGTTGATAGTTTTCTCCTGCTATATTTTTCCTTTCACTTACTGCATAAAATGCATTATTGATCAGGTTGAGCAACACCCTGCCAATATCCTGCGGTACCACACTTATTTTACCAATGCTCTCATCAAAGTTGGTTTGGAAATTAGCATTAAATGACTTGTCTTTTGCTCGCAAGCCATGATAGCTTAAGCGCAGGTATTCATCTGCTAAAGCATTAATGTCAGTATCTTCCTTTTGCCCGGTGTTTTTGCGTGAGTGTTGCAGCATGCCTTTCACAATTGCATCGGCTCGCTTACCATGAAAAATGATCTTTTCCATGTTCTGCTTTACATCACCAGCAATAGCAACAGCTTCTTCAGCATTGCCAGAATCCAGTTCAGTTTTCATTTCGTCCAACAGCTCATTACTTACTTCCGAAAAGTTGTTAACGAAGTTCAGTGGGTTTTGTATTTCATGAGCAATGCCTGCCGTTAATTCACCCAGTGAGGCCATTTTTTCACTTTGTATCAGTTGTGCCTGTGTTGCTTTCAGTTCACTTAGAGTAAGTTCCAGCTCTTCCTTTTGTTTAGTGAGTTCGGCTGTTCTTTCTGCTACCTGTACTTCCAGTTGGGCTTTCATTGCTTCTGTAATACGACTGTTTTCTTCTACTTCCAAAGCTTTCGTACGTACCTTGTTCAGTTCTTTACTTTGCTTGTTTACTACTATCCAGGTACCAATACCCCAAAGTACAGAAGCAAAATCCGCAGGCGTTAAAAAAAGTCTTAAATGGTCATACAAATCACTACTGACTACTTTAACCAGGCTGGTGATAATGGATACAATAATATAAGGTGTGATACCAATCAAAACTGGTCTTGCAGATTTAAAAAATGGTTCTTTATATAACAAGTA
Organism: uncultured Chitinophagaceae bacterium; assembly: GCA_963819045.1. Classification (GTDB taxonomy): domain Bacteria; phylum Bacteroidota; class Bacteroidia; order Chitinophagales; family Chitinophagaceae; genus Ilyomonas. The sequence goes on from CAWFUV010000008.1 coordinate 119,294, forward strand.
AGCCAACCCTGCTAAAGAAAGCTTGCCAACCCAATGCATTAAACCTGTATTTGTATCACTCTGGTTGGAAGATAATATTGAAACAATAGCCAGGAAGATAGCTGCAAACATTATTGATTGCAATCGTTTATCCCATAGCGGCTCCTTCCCTTTAGTTTTAAGAGCATTGCGCAAATAACGCGTAATAAAAATGATGATTATAAAGTCAACAACCATAACAGAAGGGCAGTAGTAATGAAATATGAAATTAAGCTTTCCACCGCAATACTAAAAGAAACAATTGAAAGGGCATAACAAAAATTCCTTTTGTATGGAGACGGTGGAGATGTTTTGATAGGATTGATATTAATAATACTAATGAATTATGTGACTATGTAATTATAACAGCCATATCAGTTCTCCGGAATTCACCTTTATTCTCCAACATCAATACTGTAAACAAAAAGCCCGACTCTTGATTGCAGAGTCGGGCTATCAATATAGCTTCTTGCTCTTTATAAACAAGCCTTAATCTCATCAATTGTATCCATAAAAGCCTGCTGCTTTCTTAACATCTTTATGCCATGCTAAATCACGTTCAATCAAATCTATTTCCTGTTTGATGGTAGCGCCTGGTTTACCTTTTTCTTTACCCATAATAAAAACAGTATCGGAAATAGCTACGCTGGTTTCAATATCGTGCGAAACAATAATAAGTGTTTTCAATTCATCACTTAAAGATACTTGTAATAGCATATCCACCACTTTATCCAGCACACATACATCCAGGCCTGAAAATGGTTCATCGAGCAGTAAGAAATCTGAATCTTTCAGCAATTGTTGAATGATGCTTGCACGTTGCCGCTGACCACCGGACACCTGTTGCGGATAATGGTGCAATACTTCCATCAATCCAAATTCATCAGCCTACTTCTCTATGGCTTCTTTTTCATTACCCTTCAGCTTTTTATTCTGCCTGGCTGATAACAGAAGCGATTGATAAATTGTTCTCCATTCAAACAGGTAATAGCTTTGGAAAACCACACCCATATCACCGGCTTGCACCTTTTTATTCCCGTTAATTACAACTTTTCCCGAAGTTGGCTGTTGCAAGCCGGATAATATTTTAAACAATTGCGTTTTACCAATACCGCTCCTGCCTATAAGCGATACTACCTGCCCCTGTGTCACACCTGGGCGGACTATATCTTTAATGTTGAAACAAATATCTCTCAATACCGGCTTATCATCATAAGCCAGGCATATATTCTCTGCTTTTAAAAGCACTTGTTTTTTTACACACGGTGTCATATGTTTAGTATTTAAGTTGGTGTAAGGGAATAACCATATTCGGATGATCCTAATAAAAAATCAAAGCATAAACCCAGTAAAAAAATCACTAACTGTAATGCCAGTACATTCGTAAGATCATTGTACTTGTTATATTTGATCAGCAAAGCGCCAATACCACCTTCGCTCATATTCAATCCTTCTACCATAGTGATCATCAGCCATGCAATGGCAAAGTTTTGACGCAATATCTCAAACACCTGGTCGGCTTTACCTACGATAATCACTTCATATAAAGTTTGCCAGTTATTATAGCCAAGTGTTTTGCACAATTCATATTCTTGTCTGTTAATATGAAGAATAACAGATAAGAAAGAGGTAACAAAAAATGGTACTATACCAAATATCAGTAACCACAGTTTCAACATGCTGCCATCTTTTGTTAACAAGGTAAACATGAAGATGAGACCAGTTAATGTCAGGTATCTGCACTTCACTATAAACTGCGCAATACTTTTAAAGAAAGGCAGTACGGATAAGTAAGCAAATACCAATGTGATCATGATGGAATACAGCATTGCCTGCATGGTAAGTGCCAGGCTTACCAGTACATTATCCATCAGCAATCTTGGTAGAAAGCAAATGCATGAAAGCACCGGCAACTTTATCTGGTTTAGGTATCAAGCCATTCGAAGTAGTATGCCAAAGCACTAAAGCTATCAGCATCTGTGCAATCACCATTGTCACTACCGTTTGCCTGCTGATATTCGCAAAAGGTTGAAATATGCCCCTAACACCTAAAGGGGAATTTTTAAATTCTAATTTATTCATGTTTTACTTTTTAATGGTTACTGTTTGACTACTATGCTCTACTCTTCCCTTCATAATGAAGAGTCGAATTACTTCGCTCTTCCAATCCCTCCCTTTAGGGAGGTTAGGAGGGATAAGCCGCCGGTAGACACCGGCGGCATCATCAATCAATCAAACATTATTCACCCAGAACAATTTCTACTCTGCGGTTTTTACTTTTACCGGCTTCCGTACTGTTATCTGCAATTGGTTTGGCAGAACCATAACCTTTTGCTTCAATACGGCTGTCAATTAAACCTTTCTTCACCAGGTAAGCTTTTACAGCATTGGCTCTCTTTTCACTAAAGTGGAATGTTCACCGCATCCGAACCACTGTTGTCTGTATGTCCATACACACCCAGTTTCAAACCTTCAGCTACAACTGCCGATTCAAAAATCTCATCCAGCAGTTTGTAAGAAGCAGGTTTGATATTGGCAGAACCTGTTTCAAACTCAATGCTGTACGATTTAGAAGAAACCTCCGATGTGATCTCGTCGGCATATTTTGTTTCAATAGCTTTACCTTCCATCAGTTCCGGATGATTGGAAATAACAGATAACAAGAATGATTTATCAACCGCTTTTTCATAAGGCATAAACGTGGGCATGAATGACGGATACATTTTCACCATCAGGTTACCAAAAGTGTTATACACGGCTTTATATCTGTCCACTTTATCATCACCCAAACCATAAGTATTAGCCATATCCTGCAGGTTAAATACCGTTGAACCACCAAGATTCACTTTCATTCCCTGTATATCTTTTTCTTCCACGCCATTATAATACTTCAACCAGTAAGCAGCATCTTTTTCCTGGTACACATCGGCACTTACTTTGGCAGCAAATGCCTTTGCTTCATTAAAAGAACGAACCTGGTCGCCGGCTTGTGCTAAGGCAATGATCATATTCTCAATATCGGTTCTATGATCATACGCCCATTTCTTAATGGCGATGGTTTGGTTAGGCATCTGCGAAGCATATTGCTTAGTGTTGGCAATGGTTACCAGTCCACCTTTTTTTGTGGCAACATTTACGTCGCCGGGTGTCCAGGTTGCTACGCCATCCACACCTACTGTGGTATCTTTGCCTGTAGTTTTACCATTCACCACTATCTTTCTGTTTTTCTGTATAACCGGTGATGTACTTATTAGGTGCATCCAGGAAGTCATTGGCTGCAATAATGTTGATAGCATTTGCATCATAAGTGGTTTCATCAGGGTTTACTTTCAAACCATTGTCACCAGCCCATTTCAACAAGATGTTATGTCGCCATCACGCAATACACCGGCTACACATTTACCAATCGCATTATGTAGGGTCCTGCTTCCAGTGTTGCGGGTCCCATCACCTGGTCTTCACCAAACGATTTACCGTGTGTAACCGGAATAATGATGGGCTGATATTCCGGTCCAAGAGCTTCCAGTTCTTTCGAAAGCGAAGTCATGAAGGCTGGCATACCATCGCCCATAAACGTAATCAGCACACCTGGCGTATTAGGATTGTTTTTATAGTCCTGTGCAAACTTTACAAGGTCTGCCATTTGTTTGTTACAGTCATCCTGGCGTATATATATAACATCCAGTTTTGCTTTATCAAACAGAGAACCTTTTGTGGTACGTACACCACCATTGGCATACATACCAGAGAACTGGCTGTTCCATGCCATGCGTTCCCAGGTAATTTGTGTACCGCCATTGATAGCATCAGCTATTGAAGGTAAAGGCAAGTGAATTGCATTACTGCTTAATGATGCTTCAGGCGCATCGGGCAAAGTTACTTTACCTAATTCAAGGGAGTTGCCCTACTTCTTTCGGACGGTGTTGATACCATCTTACACTTAATATACCTGCTGTTACTACTGCAGCAATGATCAATAATTTGCCTGCGGGTTTTAATTTGATTGCCATAGTTGTATGTTTTTAAATTGTTTAATAAATCTTGTTTGCTTTTGTTCAGGCAAGGGTTGAGCATTCAGCCTCATTTATCTTTTTAAAGGCTGTTACATCAACACCATTGTGTTGTATTTTTATTTACTGAAACTTACTTTTCTCAAGGCTTGTAGCTTGCAGCTCATAGCTTGTAGCTTGAATCTTGTACCTTGTGCCTTGTATCCTTGTGTCTTATACCTTGAGCCTTAATCCAGCAACCCTCTATACCGGTCCATTACCTTTACATCTTTGAGCTTTCCATTATTGCTGTTTTTATGCAAAGCCGATTGTGAATAATTAAATCTGATTGTAGATCAAACTGTTTTATTAGCTCAACAGCCTGGGCGGATTTTGCTTTATCTTCCAGCACTTTATCATCCATAAACCGGGAGGTAACATCTATGGCAGATTTGATATGCCCTATCTTTTCACCGATCTGTTCTTTCAGAATGGCTAATGCTTTTTCTGCATCCTGTTCAGTTCATCATCACCCTTAAATGCTTTCATAGCACTGCTCACGGCTGATAAGCCAGTTGTTACAGAATAATACAGATCTTTCTTTGCTTCCAGGTCTAGCTTTGCATCTTCCAGCATAATACCGCTTTCTTCATAAGCTGCATCAGCAAAAGATATCAGCTTGTTAAGGTCACCTACAATCGGTGTTACATTGTCAATGTATTCTCGGCAGCGAAGCACATTATTGGCATATAAGTCTATCTGCCGGTTGCTCTTATTTTCCGATTGCAGGATCTTTACTTTCTGCACATTCAACTGCAGTTCTTTTTCTTTAGCGGCTAACTTATCCATCAGCTCACTTTGCTTACCTTTTAGCTTTGCTGCTTGCTTGTACAGCGTATTCCTGTCGTCATAACCTTGCTCTATCTTGGCTTGCAGAATCGTAAAAGGATTCAACTCTATAGCCAGCCCAATGGTGCAGTTGGCAATGAACTCAGAGAAATATTTAAGTGCACGCCAGAACTTTTTATTGGTAAAGAGCATGAGCAAAAAGCCCAGTACCACACCACCAATTACCAGGTTTACCATACTCCAGGTGATGGTGATCAACCAGGGTAGAATGAAGGTGACAAAGGCATATCCAGTACCTGCAAATAGTGCGATACCAATGATGGTAGTAGCCACATTCTTCGGCTCGGAAAACCAGCCTTGTTTTATTGGTTTGTTTATTAAGTTGTTCATTGTTGTATAGTTTATAAAATGTATTGTTTAATCTTTTCCATGTCTGTTGCAAGCCTGGCGTGGAAGCTTTGTAAAGTGCTTGTATAACCACTTTTATTACTTTCCAGCTTAGCTTCATTTTCAGCTATTTCGTCAGTCAGTGTTGTTATCTGCTGCTGCAGGTTAAGTATCTGCTGCGATAGTTGTTGCATCTCATTTTTTGCCTTTTCTATTGCTTCTTGTTTAGCCGTTACTTTTTCCTGCAGGGCTGTATTTACGGTGTTATGAAATGCTATTGCATCAGCATCCAATAGCTGTTGGTATTCTTGCACCGATTGAAGCAGCTTTTGCTTATCCAGTCCCTGCACCTGCAAGCCTGCAAATACAGCGCAGTAGCGTGCTTTTTCATCAGGGATGCCCTGCATTGCCTCAGTCATTTTAGAGAACTCGTAATAGTCCGGACCTGGCTGGTTGGCTTCTGCAAACAGCTTGTTGAAGTACTCGCTGAATTTACTGTTGCTTTCTGCAGGTTGTGGTCTGCTCGTTGTAACAATAGGCTTTGCATTAACTTCGTCCGCTATTATCTGTTCCTCTTTTTTATCGTCTTTTACTTCTACAAAAGCCGAGAGGATCTTTTTACCAAAGGAGCTCATGTTTGTTGTTTTTTATGGTGAATAAATAGTTGTTGTTTGATGATAGGCATAGCACTGCCCGTACAACTTTTCAGTTGTTTTTATAAGCTTGATTTTTTGCCTTGCTATCGGTGGAAAAATGGGCTTACGGCAGTTTTACCAGTATAATGTTACTGGGGTTAAATAGGTCTATGCCTGTATCTGTTTCCTTTACTGGTGTATAGGAATACTTTGTATGTTCAACAGGCATTTCCTGCCTGCTGTGTTTTGGATGGATTGTGATAAATAATAGTATAGCTATTACCACAACCACCTTATTGTTCAGTTTCATTTTGTTGATAAATGAATTAATAAGATGACTTTAATCAATGCTGTCAGGCACTGGTTTAATACCATTCGGTTGAGTCTTGTACTGTAAAGTCGTACTACAGAGTGGAGAGTTCCGGTGGGTTTTCACGCAAGCGGCAGCGTGTAAACAAAAATTCTATATAAGAGTTCATTTTGCTTGGAGATATACTCCTGTTTGATTGACGATGTAAAGATATATACATCTTAATCTTGCACGATAGTGAATCTGATACCAGCGGTTAAAAATCTTTACCGAATGGTAAAGCATGTGTGATGAACGGAAATATAAGTGGTTAAGTGTACATATACTGTGTTGAGTGGCTGCAGAAGTGGATGAATGGAAAGTGTAGAGGTACTCACATCTGCAGCTACTTACCTGCTATATTGTTATACTGTCTATCACTGTTTTTTGCCATTATAAAGACATAAGATAATTGGCATAGCAATACTTCAAATTTCATCTCAATACAAAAATCTCTATCATAACCTTATTACCTTAATAACCCCCTAACCCACAACACCATCCCTAACCTTATTAGCTTATTGCTGCTATCAGGTAACCACTATAAACACACCGTTAGAATTCCTCCAAACCTGCCATTCCATTAGGCAATGGTCGTAAATCATAATTAGTATATCCTAAATCCCTGAATTCCTCTTTTAAATATTATTTAGCCCCGTGTTATACTTAAGTTATACCTAACTTATGCCTAAGTTATACCTAACTTATACCTAATCTCCTCTCAATTAACTCCTCATCCACCTTCTACATACTCCTACCTTAACCCATACCTACCAGTAACCGGCAACTTGCAACTTACCCAACTCCCCTTTAGGGGCTGGGGGCATCTGTGAGAATATTTATCGCAAACCACCCATATAATTTCGCTTTTACACCGCTAAATTCTTTAGAATTTCAGGTAGGTTTGTATCAACAATAAAAACCAAATTATATGCAGGTAGAACAACACAACAGCCAAAAGATTACCCCCTTTCTCTGGTTTGATAATCAGGCCGAAGAAGCAGCAAAGCTTTATACTTCTTTATTTAAGAATTCTAAGGTTACCTATGTCAGCCCTATGGTAGTTACCTTTCAATTGGAAGGGCAGGAGTTCATGGCATTGAATGGCGGACCCATGTACAAATTTACACCCGCTGTCTCCTTTATGGTACACTGTGAGGATCAGCAGGAAATAGACGAGCTCTGGGAAAAGCTAACCAGCGATGGCGGTCAGGAGGTAGAATGTGGCTGGCTTACCGATAAATACGGATTGTCCTGGCAGATTATTCCGGAAGTCTTTAGTAAGATGGTGCAGGATAAAGACCCTGCAAAAGTACAACGTGTAATGCAGGCAATGATGAAAATGAAGAAGATGGATATTCAAAAACTGGAAGAGGCTTATGCAGGTGAAGAAGCTGTAGTATAATATAAGATATAGCTATCCCGCAAAGTCTATGTCTCTGCGGGATAGCTCCATTACAAGTAGTCACATAAGTATAGTTTCTACTTATGGGTAAGTGGAAATGAATGTAAACATGTTATCTCATATTCACCATTCACAATTGACAATTCACACTACTATACCTATTTTACCCCTTTCTCATCATTCCACCAACCCTTCATTTTCCGTATGTATAAGATTTGCCCCGTATGATATGCATTGTGCGTACCCACATGATACAAAGTAGAATACCATTTCTTCAATTTGTTTTCATCTGCAGCCATTACCTCTTTCTCCAAGTCTGCAAGTACACTGTCTATTCTTTTAATCGCCTGTGGCCAGGTCGTTTCGTCAACACCACTAAAGGTTTCTTTATTATCTCCATTAAAAGCAGCAGGCTTTTCACCCTTAAACTTCGCCAGTAACTGTTCATTCCAAAAGATTAGATGATTGGTCAACTGGGCAATAGAGTGGTTCTCAGTGCTATCTTTCCACATCGCTTGTGCAGCCGTTAATCCTGCAATTGCTGAATCTACCGGAACAAACCAGTCCTTTACATTACGCGTAGTTCTTAGCTGTTCCAGTAAGATAGTTTTTAAGCTGACAGCAGTATCTTTTTGCGCATGAGCTATGCCTATGCAACAGCATATAAAAAGGGTAACCAGAAAATGTTTCATAAGTAGTTGTTTGGATAAATAAATTATTGTGATTAGTATAATAAAACTATCGCTTGTAAAGCAAACTATTTAAGAAAATACATAAGCGGAAATTCTTGCATTTGTGCAGTAATAAACTCGCACTTTTCCACAGGACTCTGTGAGCTGTGCAAAATAGTTTTAAAAAGCAGGCATAAGCCTGAAAGGCTTCAATATGAATAGTCCCGGGTGTTAACCCGGTGGTAAGCGTATTAATGCAGGACTCAACTCCGAAGGAGTTGAATGATTTAGGAGGTTGAATTTCTTTGAAGTTGGTAAGCTCTTTATAATTCATTAAAGCGCGAGTCTAAAGCATTATTAACGATTCTTAACATCACACTTCTTAAACTATAAGGGTTAAGCAACATCCTATTTACATAACACTTTAAAATACATTTTATGAAAAAGATCTTTACACTTTTAGTTGCCTTAGTAGCTTTCTCCACTGTGTTTGCACAGCATAACCCGCAAGACAATCGCCGTTCATCCAACGATTGGAATACACCAACTGATAACCGTCATTATAACAACGACAATGATGGCTACTACAATGATCGCCAGGATCATGCTGTAGTTATCACAAACGATCACAACAGATATCAGCCTGATAACCGTAGATATGATGATAACAACAGGCGTGCAGAAATAGAGCACATTAATCGTGATTATGACAGGCGTATAAACGACTACCGTAATAACCGCAGGTTAAACGCATATGATCGCGACCGTTACATACAAAGGACAGAGAGGGAGAGAAGCGAAAAGCTAAAAGCTTTTGGTGGTGGTGCCTTGCTCGGTGGAATAGTAGGTGTAATAATAGGTAGCCACTTATAATATCTGTTTTGTGTTGGTAAACAAAAGTCCTGCAATGCAGGACTTTTTGTATGAGTTAAAGAAACAGTTATACCGCTCCAATTGGGTAAATATAATATGCTCAGCTTACGGCTCGTAGCTCGCAGCCTTCTGTAAGACTATCTAATTGAATCTGGTATAATCTTTATGTATTGTACAGGTACAAAATCAATAAGCCATACATTATTTTCAGAAAGATAGAATTTATATCCATCATGCAGCATTTGCTTTGCCGCTACACTAAAAACCCTTGGCTTACCTTGTCGCTTGCCTACCGCTATCGCGGTAAGAATATCTCCACTTAAATGAACATGATGTCGGGCTCTTTTTGAAGCCCTGTCTTTAAAATAGAAGGCACAGCCTTTTCACCAGTACCATGATATAAATATTCCGGCGGCATCATTTCTTTTAGATCCAATTCTACCTTTATAGAATGCCCCTGGTTAGCTCTAATCTTAGTTTGACCATCATTAAAAGAAAACCGTTGCTTGTTGTTAGTCGCCACAACACTATTTAAAATAGCTCTTGTGATTTTATAGTTATGCCCGTTCATTTTATCAATTAATTCCTCCACATCAGCCCAGCCATTCTCATCTAAAGTCAATCTAATCGCTTCAGGCTTATGGCGTAGCACCAGGCTTAAAAATACTTATTCTGATAATTTCTTTCTCATTAATCATATGCTGTTATTGCGCTTAAAAATTGTAATAGACAACAGTGCCAACATATACACCTGCACTATAAATAGTTGTAAATTACCAGTATGTACCAGACAGTTGTTATTAATCTGGACATAGTTTAGAACGGTTAAGTTGTAGATATATGTCCATTAATGTTCGAAACATGGTAGCTTACGCTTTTAGCAATTCAATTCAACAATCAAAGGTGCTTTTGTCCTCCCAACGCAGGAGGGATCTGTATTTTGCCTTTAATCAAAGTCTGATTAAGAGAGCCATTTATCTATAATCCAGATATGTTTCGTGCCTGCCAAATTGATCAAAAGCTGTTTATTTAATAGAGCCGTAGGCTCGAAACATTAGGTAGCAACGGGTTTTAACCCGTTGACCCGATGCACACCCCTTACGTAGAGTGCCGTAGGCACGGCTCATATCCAAAAATTATAAGCTATTGTAGCGCGGGTTTATGTTACATCAGCAAAAGTACAACCAATAAAAGCGGGGCTTTACTGATTACCCTGTCAACTAAATAGATTTACAATAAACATCTACTATCAAATAAATCAAGCTTTACTGAATAGAAGCTAATCAAAAGAGTATTCTCCCCACTAGGAAACATAAATCCTCTAACCTGCAATGAGCTACGTATCTACCTTTCCAATCTCTGCTAAGTATGCCTCCGCTGTTCAAAGTGTAAGGCCAAAGGCAACCAACCTATTCATTAAATATCTGTTAATTAACATAGCACGCCCATTAGTTAACCCAACCAGCCACTAGGTAATAAAGCTGCCCCTTAGGCAATGGGGAGGCGCTGGCCTGGCAAAACGCGCGGAGCGATCGGGTTTGCCTGAACTTTTTTGTTCTTTTTCTATTAGAAGAAAAAAGAAAGACAAGAATTATCTGTAATCAAGCACTACTTAAAACATCTAAGCTGTGTACAGCACTTAAACAGCTTACACTAACCTAAACAAACTTAGTTGACAACGTACTTGTAGAAAAGCCCCGCTATAGTTAATATATTGTCATCACTTTCAGTTTGGTAGCATTATATACGCTGCTCGAAGTTTATAGATCATACCCGGCAACTGGTATCTGGCTACCTATTTGAATCTGGTATTATTGCTATGCTTAACCAATACTTGCCAAATACTGCGGTGCTTTCCTCTGCTTGCTAGCTTGCTCAAATGCATAGCCAGTGCAATGATCTTTGGCTCATCATAAGCCGTAGAGAAGAAAGAGAACCCAACAGGCAACTGGTGCACAAATCCCATAGGCACAGTAATATGCGGATAACCAGCCATAGCCGCTGGTGAAGACAAGGATACCCCATTATCGTAATCACCATTTACCAGGTCTATGCAGCAGGCAGGACCATTAGTAGGGCCACATATTGCATCCAGGTTATTAGCTTTTAATAAGTCATCATATAATCTTTCTTGCAGAGGTGGACTTAGCCAGTGCATCAGTGTATTCCTTACTATTCAAATCTCCTTTTTCATCACTGCTTATTAATAGTTCCTGCTTGAAGAAAGGCATAGCGGTATCTTCATGTTGGTTATTAAAAGCTATCACATCCTTCAATGATTTTACAGCAGCATTGGCAGTAGCAAGATATTTATTCAATCCATCTTTGAATTCATATTGCAGCACATTGAAGCTCTGCGTCGCCTAATGCATTAAGGGGTTTTAATAAATCAATCTCCACTATTGTAGCACCTTGTGCTTTTAACAAGTCCAGCGTTTTATTAACGAGTGCCACCATATCAGGGTTGCCGCGCAACATGGATTTATCAAACCCCAAACGCTTCCCTTTCAAGGCATTCGCATCTAAGAATTGCGTATAGTCTTTTTGTGCTTTACCATTGCTTTGCTGAGTTACGGCATCAGCACTGTCTGCACCAGCCAATGCCCCCAATAATATCGCTGCATCTTTCACCGTACGTGCCATTGGCCCTGCAGTATCCTGTGTAGCAGAAATAGGGATGATCCCAGAGCGGCTCCACAATCCCACAGTAGGCTTTATACCTACTAATCCATTCACTGATGAAGGACTTACAATTGAACCATCTGTTTCACTACCGATACCTACAGCACACAAGCTCGCAGCCACTGCTGAGCCTGTACCCGCGCTGGAGCCGGAAGGATTGCGATTGAGAATATATGGACATTTTGGTTTGCTTGCCCCGGCTGCTCCATGCACTGGTAGAACGGGAAGAGCGGAAGTTGGCAAACTCACTCAGATTGGTTTTACCCAACAGTACTGCCCCGGCATCACGTAGCAGCTTCACAATAAAGGCATCCTGCGAGGCTTTATTACCAACCAATGCAAGAGAGCCTGCTGTAGTCATCATTTTATCACCGGTATTAATATTGTCTTTTATCAATACAGGAATGCCATGCAATGGCCCGCGTACTTTGCCGCTCTTCCTTTCTTTATCCAGTGCTTCCGCAATAGAAAGTGCATCAGGGTTTACTTCAATCACACTGTTGATAGCAGCACCACTTTTATCTACTTCCTCAATCCTTTTCAGGTACATAGCAGTGAGTTGTCTTGAAGTAATCTGGTTGTTATGCATGCGCTGTTGCAGATCATCTATAGTCACTTCAACAATATCAAAATCCTGCTTTTTGTTTGTTTCTTCTGTATGTTGGCCGTCTGCTGCGTTAGCAGACGTAGCTGCAACCAGCGATGGTATGGTAAATCCTGCAAGAGATGTGTTCTTTAGAAAATGTCTTCTGTCCATGTGTAAATATTGTTTTGTTAGCCGTGGCTGTACGCAAATTAGCAGTTTGTTAAACGTAAAAAGTTATGTATTGTAGAATAGTTTCAGGCAGTGTATATAAATGTAGGATTAACAAAAAGGATCATACCTGCTTGGTGGCATACAAGGAAACTCGGCTGATTATATAGGTCTTATACTATGTGCCTGCCACTGCCAAAGGTGTGGTCAAATCCCTGCTTGAATGACACAGTCGGATAGGTATGTTCCTATGCTCCCCTGTCTGACTGTCACCAGGCAGTCAGGTATGCGGTGAATGTTGGTGCATCACACATATCCCACATCTTCTGGAGATAAATACAGATAAATAGGGGCACCTTCCTTTATATCGCGCAGGTGCGTCTTCACCCACAATATATCACTCTGAACTTGTACAACCCTGCTCTGGTGTGCCGTGACGACGCAGGCCGCAGCAGACACGTCCTGGTGCGCCGCCGCCGTGAAACAGTCGACCGCCTGGTGTGCGGTGCAGCCGAAGCTGACCACCGCCTGGTGCGCTGCCGCCGTCAAACACGACAGCGCCTGGTGCGCTGCGATGTCGGCCGCAGGGGCCGGCCAGCAAACGGCCTGGTGCGCCGCGGCGGCGGGCGAAAGCGAAGTGACGGCGGAACGCGGTGCGGCCACCCCGGCCTGATGCGCTTCAAAGGGGTGCGGCGGCGCCGCGCCTTATCACGCGCCCGCTGGCACGTTGCATGCGAGCTGAACAAATCACGCTCGGTTTGATTTTCGTCAAGGTCTCTGGTCGGAGGTCGGTAGATAGTTTGACGTACGTCACTAACTGCGCGATGTCTGATTCGCGATTGCGCAAACGCCGCGATGCCAGCCATTGCGTGTTGACGCATTAACCCACGACCAACCTCACTAAAAGGAGTGCACCGATGCTTACTCACCCAGCCTGCTCCGCCATCGAAGCGATCCACCTGACCTCCGTATGCACACGTCTGATGCACCCTGAAGCGGGGCCGGGCTGCATATGCTGAACGTACCCGGCAGGCGGAAAGCGATTACCGTGAATTCCTCTTGTTTGTCGCCACCCAGTTTCCCGGATCCGGCCCCGCGCCCATTGGGCGGATGTGGACGCCTTCTGGCATTTCCACATCCTCGATACCATCAAATATGCCCGCGATTGCGAACAGGCCTTCGGACGTTTTTCTCCACCATGGGCCCGACCCGCTGCCCGCCCCCGTAAGCGACTGGCGGATGCGGCTGCAACGCGCACGACCGTGCCGGTGATGCCCATTGCCTCGCACGGCAAGGCGGCGAACACGGACAGCTGGTGTTTGGCGGCCATGCCAAAAGCCGCGACGGCCTGGTGCTCCGCGGCCCGTCCCGAACCCCAAGGCCGCCTGGGTGCCTCGTCACCAAGCTCAAGAAGCTGCTCGGCGTCCGTCGCCACGACGAACATCCAGGCCGCCTACTGCTCGGCGGCCAAGCCGGGACCCGAAGCGGCGGCGCGTATTCGCTGAGCGCGTTTTTTTCGCGCAGAAACAAAAAGCCGGCCGTGCGCAATGGCGCCGGCCGGTGGCACCACACAGTCAAGCGAAATGACGCCCTCAGGCGGCGCTGGTGCCCGGCGCGGGCGTCCCCATCAGTGCACGCAACTCGCGAATACTGATGGCGCTCGCTTCATGCATGCGCAGGAGGATGGTGGCGCCGATCGGCAGGGTGCGGTGACGGATCTTGCTGATGACGGGGGCGCCACCTCCAGCACGCGCGAGAAGCGCGGCATCGTTCTTCAACTTGAGCTTGGCAATGATGGCGTCGAGTACTTTGGCGGGATTGTAAGCGGCCACGTCGGTCTGTTTGCTCATGTACGTTTCCTTTCTTGAATTTCGGCGCCGGCTTGCAGACACGGCGCGCAAGTGTAGGGGGAGTCTACTGACGGCGACTGTAGGAGAGCCGCAGATGACCATGTCAGAATACACTTCAGCGCCGCGCTTAACTTAAGCGAGCCTTATCTAGAAGACTCTTAATGAGGAACTTAAGATGCCTGGGGCGTGGCCGCGCAACGTCTCGATTGGGCTAGAATACTCGCTCTTTCGATACACGAAAGCCTGCCATGACCTATGAAGAATTCCTCGACGAGGTCACCACCTTGCTCACCGAGATATACGATCTCGACGACGCCGCCGCCATCAAGCTGGTGGTCGACGCCCAGGATGCCGAGTATTTTGTCGCCCACGACGACCACGAAGACATGCGCACCGTCGAGCGCGCCAAGGCGGACGCCAAGGCCCTGTACGAGCAGCGCCAGCAAAAAGTGCTGACCCAGCAGAAGCAGCAACAGCGCCGCGCCCAGCAAAAGAAATAAAAAAGAAATAATTCAGTTGGTATTTGCCATCAGGCGCAAGGCCGCGCCCGTCTCGGGATGCGCAGCCGCACGCGCAGCTCGTCCTTGATGCGGCGGTTGTCCAGCCGGCGCGATTCCGACATGAACGACAGCAGCATCGGCGACACGGCCGCCGCCAGCTCGGCGCGCGGCAGGCGCGGCGGCCGCGCCAGGCCGAAGGCGTCGGCCACGACGTCGAAATAGTCGCCCATCTTCAGGCGCGAATCGTCGACAGGCGTTGTAGACGCGCCCCGGCCGCGCGCGCAACAGCGCCAGCGCGCACAGGCGGGCCAGGTCGTCCGCGTGAATGTGGTTGGTGTAGACGTCGTCGGCGTCCGCCAGCGCAGGCGTGCCGCGCTGCAGGCGTTCCAGCGGCAGGCGGTCGGCCGCATAGATGCCGGGCGCACGCAGGATCGCCACCTTGCCGCCGCCGCGCCAGCGCCCATGCGCGCAGCACGCGCTCGGCATCGACGCGCCGGCGCGCGCGCGCGTTGCGCGGGGCCACGGGCGTCGTCTCCGGCGTCGCCGCGCCGCCGCGGTCGCCGTAAACGCCCGTGGTGCTGACATACACCACCCGCGCTCCCTCCGGTAAAACAGCGGATCAGATTGCGCGTGCGCAGATCGAGCGCGCCGTCCTGCTGCGGTGGCGCAAGGTGCACGACCCTGTGTGCCAGTCCGGCGAGCCGGCGCAGCGTCTCCGGCCGGTCGAGGTCGGCCACGATGGGAATGGCGCCGGCAGCCCGCAGTTCGGCGCAGCGGCCCGGCTGGCTCGTCACGGCGAACACGCGGAAACGCGCGCGCACCAGCGGCAGCAGACGCATGCCGACGTCGCCGCAGCCACGATCAGCAGGCGCGGCTCGCCCCAATTTTTTAGCAAGGAGGGTGTTTTGCATGGTGGGGAGATTGTATGATTGTTCCAGATCACGGTTCAGCCCAGCGGCCATCGGTCCGATATGTGGAGGCGGGGGAAACCGGCGCTGGGCGCGGCGATCCGCGCCGGGGTCGGCCTGCCCTACGGCTGCAAGAACGGCGCCTGCGGTTCCTGCAAGGGCAAGGTGCTCGAAGGCGCCGTCAGCCACCGCGCCCATCAACAGCGCGCCCTGTCGGCCGAGGAAGCGGCCCAGGCTTTTCCCTGTTTTCGAATATTTTCCGCGCCTGAAGCAA
>CAWFUV010000009.1:0-7721 GCA_963819045.1 uncultured Chitinophagaceae bacterium
ACATCTCTTCATCAAAACCGGCTTCCAGCGATTTATCAAATTCGTCCAGTACCAGCGTCTCAATTGTGTCTGTCGTAATATTTCCACGCCGGATATGATCTGCCAGTCTGCCCCGGCGTGCCTACCAATAATGCGGGTGGCTGCTGCAGATTATTTTCTTCCGTTTCTCGCTGGTGACCGCCATAACAGCAGGTGATTTTAAAACCGGTGCCCATTTTTTTGAATACCTGTTCTATCTGTAATGCCAGTTCCCGCGAAGGCACAATGATCATTGCCTGTGTTTTATTACTGGTTGCATTCAGTTGTTCAAGAAGAGGTAGTAAAAAAGCAAGTGTTTTACCGGAGCCGGTATCGGCAAGCAATACTATATCACCCGGTGTTTTATTAGCCTCTATAGAAGCTTCTTGCATTTCATTCAGTGCATCAATATTAAAGGTGGCGAGTATAGTTTCCAGTGAATATTCTTTCTGTTGCATCGCGGCAAAAGTACTAAAGTTTATTTTAGATGAATTCAATTGGTTTACAGCAGTGCAAGGGTTTATTGAGGGATCAGTTAGGTTTCCGGCTTACAACTACGATTGCTTTGCTTTTTTATAATTTTCATTCCACCTTACACCTGGAACATTTGTATACATTAGTTGTCAGTTGATGACTGTAAATTGTTAGTTGGCAGGAAATGCCTGTAAGGTGTAAAATGTTGTGTTTGCAGGTAGGAAACCTGCTTTTAGCTCCGAGATGGGCAGGGAACATGTTGAAGAACGGGATTATTTTTACGGCAAGCCGATGGGACGGGTGAAGATTGCGTGGCTGGATGGGATGGTGGTGACGGTATGAGGGTTTATATTGGCAGGTCAGAGACCTGCTTTATCCTGACTTCAGATGCCCTTGGAACATCTCGAAGAACAGGAGGCTCACCTTATTCTTGCTTCGTAGCGCGTGGGGCTAATACCTCGGCGAATGAGATTTCTCCTAACTTCGAAATGCCCGTTGGAACATCTCGAAGAACCGGGATAAGTATTATTTACAATATTTTAAACCAATAAGAATAAAATAAGCTTATGAAACAATTATCCTCCTGCTATGTAAAGGGCATAGCCATGCTTGCTCTCCTTCTTTTTACGCTGCTATTTGCAGCCACAAAAACAAATGCACAATGGATTGAACTGGGTGGTGCCAATAACTCTCCTTTTAACCAAGTCATTTATAGTATCGCCACCGATGCGGGCGGAAATGTATATGCTAGCGGCAACTTTACAGATGCCAATCACCATCCCTATGTAGCCAAATGGAATGGCACGGCATGGAGCGAACTGGGTGGCGCAAACGGTTCTATTTTTAATGCTAGCATTTTTAGTATTGCTACCGATGCAAGCGGAAATGTGTATGCGGTGGGACAATTTTACGACACCAATGGCTACTACTATGTAGCCAAATGGAACGGCATGGCATGAGCGAACTGGGCGCAAGCGGCTCTTTTAATTCTCCTATTGAAAGTATCGCCACAGATGCGGACGGAAATGTGTATACCAGCGGCTATACCGATACCGGTACCAATTACAACTATTATGTAGCCAAATGGAATGGCACGGCATGGAGCGAACTGGGTGCAAGTGGCTCTTTTAATAGCTTCATTTTTAGTATCGCCACCGATGCGGGTGGAAATGTTTATGCTGGCGGCAACTTTACCGACACCAATAACAACAACTATTATCACCCCTACTATGTAGCCAAATGGAATGGCACAACATGGAGTGAACTCGGGTGCGGAAGGTGGCACCTTACAATGGTCCCGTTAATAGCATTGCGACGGACGCGGACGGAAATGTGTATGCCGGCGGCAACTTTGGCGATGCCAATCACAATAAAGACTATGTAGCCAAATGGAACGGCACGGCATGGAGCGAACTGGGTGTGCGCAAGTGGTACTATTTAAATAGTGCTCTATTAATAGTATTGCCACCGATGAGGGCGGAAATGTGTATGTCATGCCGCAACTTTATCGGTGGGGGACGGTGACTACAACTATGTAGCCAAATGGAATGGCACGGCATGGAGCGAACTGGGTGGCAATAGCTCTCCTTTTAATGACCCTATTTATAGTATCGCCACCGATGCGAGCGGAAATGTGTATGCTGGGGGCGACTTTACTGATGCAAAAGACAACTACTATGTAGCTGAATATCCTCAGTCAGGTAGTACACCAATAACGGTAACTATTGTTAACCCAACTCCCAACCTAATAAACAGCAGTGGTACCATTTCTGTCAACACTTCGCAAATTGATACGACACAAACAGTAACTGCCGCCGCAACAGATGGGCTTACCAAGCTGTTGCTGGTAACCAATGCAAATTACCCGCTTACTTTTTCGGTGGCTGATAATGATGGCAGTGTAAGCAGCTTAACTGATCAAAAAACACTTACTAAGCAAATCACAATAGAACCAGATAACAACGGAAAAGTCGTTGCCGTATATACGGTGCCGAAGGGGTGCTGGAAGTACAAGTATTGCAGACGACAGAAATGCTACTGTAACTATAGCCAATGCAAGTAATCCAAATAATTATACCAGTACCAGTATTAAGCTGGTTACGCCTCCTGTTGTAATGGTACATGGTATGTGGTCAGACCCTTCGATCTGGGACAAAGGTGGATTTACTACTTTCTTAGCAGGCTCAGGTATTACTAATGTGTACTTAGCAGATTACAGCCAAGCTAGTGCTACAACATTTGACCCTTACAACTTTGCCAGTTTTCCTCCTCGTATGGAAGTGCAGGTACAAATTGATAATGCATTAAAAGATTATCAGGATAAGAAAATCGCAGTTACGCAAGTAGATGTAGTAGGGCATAGTTTGGGTGGATTAATGACAAGAAGCTTATCTCAACAAAGCTCGTTTAGAACAAAGAAATTATTATAAAGGCTTTGTTCATAAACTAATAACGTTAGGTACTCCACATCGTGGTTCGCCCTTTGGTCCAGAATTATATCAATTCAAAGATTCTTTAATTTATTATCATATAGATGGAATAGCAGTTAGCGCGCCTTATCCATTAGCTTTTATCATGCAATTGATAGGTATGCCGATTGGTAGCTGTCATAAAGATTTTGGCATCACTTCACAGGGTATTTCTGACCTTTCGACGACATTGCCATACCGGACATTTGCTATTACCGCTGACCATGAAGGAAATGGAATTATACCAAGTGATCTAACTGGATATCCTGCAATGGAAGCCCTTTGCCTGTTTGCATTTCACAAGCCTTTTGAAGAAGTAATGAAATCGAGATGTGATACAGGTGGTGTATTGCCCAATGATTTAATTGTACCTTATAAAAGCCAAACCGGATATATCAATTCTACGCAGGCATTTTATGGAACATGCCATTCGATTCCGGGTTTGGTAACGGAAACCAATAATCCCTTGATACAGGCGAAAGTTACCGAATTACTTCTTTCGGATGATACAACGGAGTTAGTGTTGGTTTTCCTGCCCCATCAAGTTTTACATTAGAAAGCTGTGATAATGCCAGTGAATTTACCGGAGGTAATCAACCTATAAAAAAGAAAGAGACCTCAAGTAGTATCGCAGGCAACCTCCAGCCTACGGGAAAAAGATGTGCAGATTTCCCGCTCTGGCAAGAGGCAGTGTTTATCATATTAGTATGGATACCGTAATAACAGTTGGTGATGCCCGTTAGGCGGTTCCACCCTACGAATGCTTTGCTTGCTATTCAGGATGTTGGTTGGTATCAACTGCCAACCACACCGCCATATTCTGCCAATATTACGCTTCCTAAAAATGTAAAGACAGGCAGCCTCAATATTGTTTTGATGGTAACTGATACAACAGGAATACGTCTTGTTGATACTTCGCATATCACATTCCTGCCAAGCGGCATTTTGAATAATATAACAATACAGCCAACTTCTTTACTTTTTGATTCATTGAACCGGCAAACCAAAATGCTGATAAAGGAACAATATGCTGGTATTTATGGCACTTACTTATCTGATATCAGCAGCACGGCTGACGGGATAACCTATGCAACACAAAAAGGTAATTCGATTGTTTTGGTGGCATCCGATGGCACTATAACAGCGGTAAACGCAGGTATAGATACACTAACTGTTCAAGTGGGTGACAGCACCTTTAAAGTACCTGTAGTGGTTGACAGTAATTTTCTTTCGAGAGAACTTTATCCAAATATTATAGACTTTGCAGATATACCTGACAAAACAGTAGGTGACGCACCCTTTGCTTTGGATGCAACAGCTACATCAGGTAGTAACGTAAACTTTACTGTTATCAGCGGACCAGCAGAGATAACAAACGGCGTTGTCTATATACAGGGTTCCGGTATGGTAACAATACAAGCTACAAGCGCAGGTAATGTGTATTTTGATTCTGCTGCGCCGGTTACCAAAACTTTTTATGTCAATGGTGTCTTGCCGCTGCAATTATTAACCTTTACTGGTTCTTTGGTTAATAATAATGTTTTGCTGAACTGGACGACTGCTAATGAAGTAAACATGTCTTCTTATATTGTTGAAAGAAGTACGGATGGCGTTCATTTTACTGATATAGGTACCGTGAATGCGACAGGCGGTAGTTCTGGTACAGGCAATTACTATTTTACAGATCAATCTTTAAATATTCTTGCTGCATCACCTGTTTATTACCGTTTGAAAGAAGTAGATAAAGATGGTAAACAAACTTTGAGTAGTACAATACCTATTACACTAAGCAGTGTAAAGAAGATTGTTGTTTATCCGAATCCTGCTAAGAGAGTTATTCATCTTTTGCTTAACCAACCGCTTGCAGGTGATAGTTATTTGAAGCTGTATGATATGATGGGTAAAGAAGTGATGAATCACAAACTAGCAAATGAGTTAAGCCAACAGATTTATTTGCCTGCTGTAAGCAATGGAAATTACAAGGTTGTAGTTTGGGGTAATGGTATAATTGTTCATCAGCAGACGTTGTTTGTTTCTATGTAATTTGAATTAGTTCCATAGCCTCTTTATGGCTATGGAACTAATTTCTTCATCTGCCCTTTTTTCACCCACCTCTCACAAACCCTGCCCTCCCGTCAGCTACACCCAACAAAACCCGACAGAATTTCGCTTTACTTCCTCTGGTTTGCTGTTTGCTATTTATAGATCACTATGAATTTAAATAACTATACCATTAAAGCACAGGAAAGCATCCAGGCTGCACAGCAGGTTGCGTTCAATAATGGCAGCGCCAATATTGAAACCAACCACCTGTTGAAAGCTTTACTGGATGATGAAGACAGTCCTGTTGAATATTTACTAAAGAAGAACAACGTCAACCTCCAGTATGTGGAAAGCAAACTGGACGATGCTATCAGCCGCTTGCCCAAACTGAGGGCGGACAACCTGCGCAAAGCATCAGCCGCGATCTGAACAATGCGCTGCTGTATGCCAGCGCTACGCTAAAGCAATTTGGCGATGAGTTTGTAAGCGTAGAACACTTGCTGCTGGCTATACTGCATGCAATGACGATACTGCCAAGATATTGAAAGACGCTGGGCTACGGAGAAGGGCTTGATAGCTGCTATCAAAGACTTGCGCAAAGGATCTACCGTTAATTCGCAGACTTCCTCAACGCAATACAATGCGCTGCAGAAATATGCCCGCAACCTGAACGATATGGCTGCGCAACGGCAAGTTGGACCCGGTTATCGGCCGTGATGAAGAGATCCGCAGAACGCTGCATATCTTATCCCGCCGCACCAAAAACAACCCGATACTGGTGGGTGAGCCGGGTGTGGGTAAAACAGCTATTGCCGAAGGGCTGGCTCATCCGCATCGTAAATGGCGATGTGCCCGAAAACCTGAAGAGCAAGATCATTTATGCGCTGGATATGGGTCAGCTGATCGCCGGTGCAAAATATAAAGGCGAGTTTGAAGAACGACTGAAAGGCGTGGTGAAAGAAGTAGCAGAAAGCGACGGCGAGATCATCTTGTTTATAGATGAGATACATACACTGGTTGGTGCCGGTGGCGGCGAAGGTGCAATGGATGCTGCCAATATCTTAAAGCCTGCGCTTGCCCGTGGCGAGTTGAGAGCAATTGGTGCAACCACCCTAAACGAATACCAGAAATATTTTGAAAAAGATAAGGCACTGGAACGCCGTTTCCAAAAAGTGATGATCGATGAGCCAAATGTGGAAGATGCGATTTCTATCCTGCGCGGTATTAAAGACCGTTATGAAACACACCACCATGTGCGCATCAAAGACGAAGCGATCATTGCTGCGGTAGAATTGTCGCACCGCTATATTACCGACCGTTTTTTGCCCGATAAAGCGATTGACCTGATAGATGAAAGCGCGGCCAAGCTTCGCCTGGAAATGAATTCGCATGCCCGAAGAGCTGGATGAACTGGAACGGCAGATCCGCCAGCTGGAAATTGAGCGTGAAGCGATCAAGCGTGAGAATGATGAAGAAAAGCTGAAAGAACTGAGCACAGGAAATCTCGCAACCTGAGCGTACAACGCGATACGCTGAAAGCAAAATGGCAGCAGGAAAAAGAAGTGGTAGAAAAGATACAAACTGCCAAAGCAGAGATTGAAGATCTGAAGCAGGAAGCGGAACAGGCTGAACGTGAAGGCGACTATGGCAAGGTAGCCGAGATACGCTATGGTAAGATAAAAGAGCAGGAAGCAGATCATTGACGAATACTCGACAGAAGCTGGATGACGATCAGCGAGAACAAACGCTTGTTGAAAGAAGAAGTGGATGCTGAAGACATTGCGGAGAATGTTGCAAAAGCAACCGGCATACCCGGTAACGCAAAATGCTGCAGAGCGAAAGAGAAAAACTGCTGAACCTGGAAGACGAACTGCATAAACGCGTAGTGGGTCAGGATGAGGCGATAGAAGCGGTAGCTGATGCTATCCGCCGCAGCCGTGCAGGTTTGCAGGACCCGAAGAAACCGATTGGTTCTTTTATTTTCCTGGGTACTACCGGTGTGGGTAAAACAGAGCTTGCCAAAGCCTTGGCCGAATACCTGTTCGATGACGAGAGCATGATGACCCGCATAGACATGAGCGAATACCAGGAAAAGCACTACCGTATAGCCGCCTGGTAGGTGCGCCTCCGGGATATGTGGGTTATGATGAAGGCGGACAGTTGACCGAAGCCGTTCGCCGCAAACCATACAGCGTGGTATTGCTGGATGAGATAGAAAAAGCGCACCCTGATGTATTCAATGTATTGTTGCAGGTGTTGGATGATGGCCGCCTGACCGATAATAAAGGCGCGTGGTGAACTTTAAGAACACCATCATCATCATGACCAGCAATATGGGTAGCCATTGATACAGGAAGACATTTGAGGATGTGGATGAAAACAACATGGATGAGGTTGTTGAGACGACGAAAGATGAAGTGATGGATCATGCTGCGGCAAACAATACGTCCGGAATTCTTCAACCGGATTGATGAAGTGATCATGTTCCGCCCGTTGCATGCAGAAGAGATCAAGGGTATTATCCGGATACAGCTGGATGAGCTGAAACGCTTGTGGCTAAGAATGGCATAGACCTGCAGTTTAGCGATTATGCGATTGATTACTTAGCAGAGAATGGCTATGATCCGCAGTTGGTGCAAGACCGTTGAAGCGTTTGATCCAGAAAGAAATAGTTAATGGATTAAGTAAGAAGATACTGGCGGAACGATAGATAAGAGT
>CAWFUV010000010.1:0-44744 GCA_963819045.1 uncultured Chitinophagaceae bacterium
ACTTCAAGAAAATGGGTTGTAATAAATTACAGCCCATTTTTATTTTGCATGGGTTCTGTTTTATGATTCTGTACTGAGAACCTGTCACTTTCTATGATGTTTACCCGGCTACAGATTGAACGGGCACGGAAATAAGCTTTTCGGTTTTCTTTGGGATGTTGCTTTGTGCCCTCCCCTTCAACAACCTGGTAACTGTAAATATGATTGATGCTTTCAATTTCAATGTACTTTACCAGCGTGCCGTATTTTCTCGATAAATACCTCTAATATGTAGTGATTCCTTTACTTTCATCGCAGAACTGCTATGAACCCAAACCCGGAACAACAGGCAAGAGATGGCATAGATAACATGTTGGAACGAAGAACAATTGGATATCGTTCAGGAAATAGAAAGCCAACTAAGTATTTGTGATAAAACAGAAGAAACAATAACCAACAGCCTGAAAGCAGTAAATTTGTCACGGCACAGTATTTTAAAAAAGCCTTTGAGGGAAAATTAATATGAAAGACAAAAGTTTTTATTATTCATTATGGCTGAAATATCAGCAGGTCCTTGCTATGCAAATGAAGAATGCAGTCAATGGACCGAAAGAAATAAAAATGTTTAAATATGAGTTTGCAGCCCTGGGGAAAAGACCGCTGTCAGATTATATGTTTGAACTCCACATTGATAACGGGCAGGTCGCAAACAATATCAATGGCAAAGC
This sequence comes from uncultured Chitinophagaceae bacterium, assembly GCA_963819045.1. Classification (GTDB taxonomy): domain Bacteria; phylum Bacteroidota; class Bacteroidia; order Chitinophagales; family Chitinophagaceae; genus Ilyomonas. The sequence continues at coordinate 708 of CAWFUV010000010.1, forward strand.
CATAGCCCGCGATTTATTGGATGTATTAGGCCAAAACACGGATTCCCTGGCTTTACTTTCCAACCATCATTTCATATTCACAATGGGTAAGGACCTGGTTTTAAAAATTAGTATACTGCCTCCTGCACAAACATAGAACCAGAAGCCTGAAAGAATAAATTTAATCACCAACGGATGTCAACGGCTCAAACTGTTTCTAAAGTTTGGTCATTTTGCCATACCCTATGCGATGATGGTGTGGGCTATGGAGATATCAAAATAAAGCCGGAGCATGCCCCGTTTTACCACCGTTGTGAGCCAGAAACGTACTATTGCACCGGTACCATTCCCATCCATCATCACATACTCATGACATCCGTTGTTCTTTTCTTCACGGATAAACTGTACCATCCTTATTCAGGAAAATATTGGAAGGGAAGCTTGCACAGTTTGCCCAGCCAGGACCATGCCCCCAGCAGTAACCGTAAAGAATAAATGCGCTCTCCGTCTTTGGATCAATCATTCTGCTGGGGCCAATAAATGTGTGTACACCATAATCCCAATACTGCGGCTCTTCATTATCCGGCACAAAGCGCCCCTTCTTTTTATCAAACCTTCCTAACCAATTGGTTCCATAAAGATCTGTTAACTGGCTTTTGATTTTATTATTAGCATGCAGGCTTTCAAAAGCTTACTTCCAGATGCTTTGTATAGCATTCAACTGCAATGATTTCAATATTATTCCTTCAGGAGATTGTATTTGCATTTGGTTGAGTAAGCTTTTGGGGAAAAAGATGGAAGTCATAGTGGTCAATCCACCATCGGCAAATAACTCTACAGAAGCCGCATCTATAATGAACTTGATACTCAACTGATCATTTTGAGCAAAGCGCGGTGCTGATGCTTTAGCTGCAAAGCCTTGTTTAAAGGAGGATTCACCGGCTCTGGTGCGGTCAATATAATACTGGTTGGCAGCCTTGTCATAACCGACTAATAATTGATCTCCACTCTCATTAGAAAAAATTATAGAAAAGTCTTTAAGTACATCTGACGTAAGTGAAAGCTGATAAGGTGTTGACAGCTTTGAAGTATTTGCAACGGTATAATCGCTTGCTTTTACATCTGTAAGTGTTGCTATTGGCTTAGCTATCGCATTCAATTCTTTTATTGGCTGCGAAGTAACCCGGAACTGATTGCCTATTTTCTCTATTCCCAACTCTCTGGGAATCGTTGTTGCACTACGCCATTTTTGGGTAGGAACAATGCCTGGCATAATCCCAGTTGCTCATCCAACCCAGGAATATTTTGCGGTTACCTGTGTTGCTCCATGTAATGCCTGCATATTCATCAGGACCATAATCCAGCCATTTGGTAGTAGTGTCATTGGAAGCGTAAAGTGTGCCCATCAAAATTGCCGGTAAAGTATTGTGTAGCTGAGCCATTGTTAGGTCCCCCGGGATTAATGTTGACAACTAATACCCATACTTTTTTTCCCTGATAATTTAAAGGAAATAAATCAGGGCATTCCCATACGCCGCCATGAGCACCCAATCTTTTCACCAAACTCACTTTCTTTTGTCCAGTCCTTCAAATCAGGCGATGAATAAAAAGTAATGCGGTCTTTTGTTGCAAGTGTCATTATCCATTTTTTGCTTGCTTCATTCCAGCTCACTTTAGGGTCGCGAAAGTCGCGTGATGCCGGGATTTTTTACTACCGGGTTGCCGCTGTATTTTGTCCATGTTTTACCATTGTCAAGGCTGTAGGCAATGCTTTGGTTTTGAAAGTCATTTCTGCCTGCATGCTCACCTGTCGTATCGTGACTGGTATAGATGGCTACCAGTGGCGTTTTGCCATTTTTACCAAACCCTGAAGTATTATTCTTATCCAGCTACTGCACTACCCGAAAAAATATAGCCTAAGCTATCAGGGTATAAAGCAATAGGCTGCTCTTCCCAATGCACTAAATCAGCACTGGTAGCATGTCCCCAATGCATCAGGTCCCCAGGTAGTGCCACCGGGATAATACTGAAAGAACAGGTGATAAATGCCTTCATTATACACCATACCATTGGGGTCGTTCATCCAGTGCTGCCGGGGCGAAAAATGAATCTGCGGACGATACTGCTCGTGATAAACAGGTGGGTCATCCTGTGCTTTGGCAACTATGCCACCCATAAAAAGAAGTATAATAAAAAGGTATTTGATTTGTTGCATAAATGATTTTTAAGTGCAGCACTGCAGATTTAATATTTATAACAGTTGCTATTTTTTGTGCTCTTTGCTAAATGAATGCAGCATTAATATTTTGAATTTAGCATCTGTTATTTCCTTTTCTCCATTACCAAAATATCTAAAGGCAAGTAAATTATTAAATTTAAGGAGGTAGAAACCTCCTTAAATGAACGATTGCTTAAGATTGCCTGCCGGAACTCACCAACCTATATTTTGCTGATACAAGCCACGGCTGTAGTTCATCTGGTTGAGCGGAATAGGGAAGTATTCATCTCTTCCTTTCTGGAATATCGCATCAGATAAATGTGATGATCTCGTTTTTTCAATATCAAAATAAGCATTTATCACACCAGCAGCTACACCCCAGCGTACCAGGTCGAAGAAATGATAACCTTCGGTAGCAAACTCTAAGCGGCGCTCCCAGCGCATAGCCTGGCGGGCAAAGTCTTGTGTCCAGGTGCAATTAACGCCTGGTTGATAAGTAGTTATTCCATAGTGAGAAGTGTAAGAGCCATCAGCCTGCTTCAGCAATGCGGTGCTGCTGGCAGCACGTGTACGCAACTGGTTAATAAGCGACAATGCTTCGTCCTGCCTGCCCAACTCTATCAATGCTTCAGCTTTAAACAGGAGCACATCAGCATAACGGATAATAGTCCAGTTTTTAGAGCTTGACATAAAAGGCGGTACTTTTTGAAAAGAAGGATCATCATAAGCAACAGCCTCTTTCAGGCTGGCAAAAGCGCCATATACTTCCGGTGCACGGGCCCATGATCTATCGAACAAGAAACCTGTCTTGTACTTATAAGGATGTCCTGGTATAGCCACCGTATGATCTAACCTTGGATCGAATGTGTTTGTTTGAAAATCAAGCGATGCAGCCACATCATTTTGATTGTATGTATTAAACATAGGTAGCCCGGTTGCATCGGTTTTAAAAGCGTTGATCAAATCGTGGCTGGGCACATGAAAACCGCAACAGCCATACTCCTGGTTCATTGGATAGTTAAGTGCATGACCATAATCCAATCTGCCTTTAGGGGTGCCGTCATCTTTAGAATATTGAATTGCAAATACCGATTCTGAACTGTTTTCGTGCTGCGTTAAAAAGTTATCTGCAAAATCAGGATCTAATGAATATTGGCCGGAGTTGATTATTTCATCACAAAGACTGTTTACTTCTGTAAGTAAAGAAGTATTAATGCTCGTAACCTGGTTATTTTCATCCTGCTGGTAAGCTGTGTAAAGCAAAGTTTTAGCCAAATAAGCTTTGGCTGCATACTTGTTTGGCCTGCCTTTATCTGTCTGTGTTTCGGGCAGGTTGTCTGCTGCAAAACGAAAGTCCTCTGCCACCTTTGCCCACAGTTCATCATTGGAGTAGCTCCTGTTAGACACTGTGTCGTAGTTTGTTTTCGGAACGTTTTCATCTATATAAGGCATATACTTAAAAAGTATTTTTAGTAAGAAGTAAAAATGCCCTCGCAGAAAACGTACTTCTGCCTGTCGTTCTGTTTTGTTTGGAAATACATCGGTAGAAACAGCATTTAATCTTCCTAATGCATCATTAGCGCGTCCAATATCCACATATAGCCTGAACCATAATTCATCAATCAAACCATTATTAACACGGTTAGAGAAAAGGTTTCAAACCAATGAAATTCGGTAAGATCGCCTGGTCCATCGCCACCTTTATAAGTATCGCCGCCGCGCACACTACCATAAGGCCACATACTGGAGTAAGGTGAAGTGTAGTGGTCATTGCCCAGCGCCGAATAAGCAGCAATCACCATTTTATCTATATTTTCCGGCGTATTAAGGTCGTCGCTCGAAACAGCGCCTTGCGGCACTTTATCTAAAGTTTTACTGCACGATGCCAGCAACAAACAGGCAAGTGCTGAAAGAAAAAATATCTTTTTCATGTTAAAATAAATAAGGAAGTTTAAAATGATACGTTTAAGCCAATAGTGCCAATAACAGGAATTGGAAATCCATAGCTTGGATTTTCGGGGTCGGTGGCAGTGAATGAATTGCTTTTGATGGTAAACAGATTGCTGCCCTGTAAGTACAGCCTGGCATCCTGCAGTTTCGTGTTTTTAAATACATCTTTCAGGTTATAGCCCAACTGTATATTGCGCAGCTTCAGATAAGAACCTTTTTCTAAGAAATAAGTAGAAAGCCTGCCTTCATCATTTCGGTTTACCAATGTAAGGGCTGGTATTGTTGAACCGGTGTTTTGGGGTGTCCATGCATTCAGAGCTCTTGTGCCCCAGTTGGTACCTACCCACAGTGAAGAAAAGTCGGTATAGGTTTTAAAATCATTATACACAGTAATGCCCTGCACACCTTGAATAAAGAAGCTTAGATCAAAGTTTTTGTATTGCAAAGAAGTATTTAAACCATAGAAAAACTGAGGATTGTTATCACCAATATAATCCCTGTCTTTGTCATCTATCGTGCCATCCCCGTTAAGATCTTTATAACGTATTCTTCCTAATCCTTTACCTACCTGCGTAGCGGATTTATCTACCTCATCCTGTGTTTTGAATAAACCATCAGCTACATAACCAAAGTAAGAATTAATAGGTCTTCCAAGAATGGTTTTGTCAGTACCGTTGCCAGGATAAGAAGTAAGCACTTCGGTTGGCAGATAAGTTACTTTGTTGCGATAAGAAGAGTAGTTGCCGGTAACACTGAAAGTAAGATCTTTTGTTATGTTGCCGTTGTAAGAAAGCAGTATTTCGATGCCTTTGTTTTGCAGCGAAGCACCATTGAAATAATGGTTGCCACCTTCGCCCACAACAGCTAAGTAACCCGGACTGATAAGGATGTTGGATGTATTTTTAATAAAGTAATCTACAGAGCCGGTAACTTTATTATGAAAAAAGCCGAAGTCAACACCAAAGTTGTTTTCCTTAGTAGATTCCCACTTCAAAGAATCATTACCGGTTTGTGTGGCAGTAAAGCCGGAAGGTAATTGTCCTGAACCAGCACCTGTTATATCATAAGCGCTGCCTTGGTCGAATGTCCAGGTAGGGTCAATACCATAAATAGCAGAATATAATGAGTAAGTTGGGTAATTACCTGGTAAGTCCTGGTTGCCGGATACACCATATCCATAACGGAGCTTCAGGTCGGATACAACATCCTGATTCTTCATAAAGCCTTCCTCACTCACGCGCCAGCCTAAAGAGAAAGCCGGGAAAGTACCATAGCGGTTTGCTTTACCAAAGCGTGAAGAACCATCACGACGCACCGTTACAGATGCTAAGTATTTATTATCGTAAGTATAGTTCACTTTGCCAAAGAAAGACTGCAGGGCATAAGAAGTTCCGGAGCCGCCATTGTCTTTGTTGGTTGACCCTGCATCAAGATAAGAATAGTCTATGTTTTCCAGAGCATACCCTTGGCGGTTGCCATAAAAGGTCTGGTAAGCGTACTGAATGTTTTCTGCACCTAAAAGAGCTTCTATGCGATGTTTATTGAAGCTGGCATTATAATTCAGCGTATTCTGCCATATCCGGTTTCCGTCGTACCATTGTTGTTCTGTTACCTGGTTGGATGGATCAGACAAAAAGCCCGATGTATAGGACTTGCGCAGTATGCGCTGGAAAGTTCCATCATAATCTATCCCATAACTGGTTCTGAAATGAAGATTCGGCATAATAGTCAGGTCAGCGTAAGCATTACCAAACACACGGAAAAAGTCACTGTGGTTCTGCCTGTTGTCTTCTATCAAACGCACCGGGTTTTGCCTGTCGGTCATGCCGGGTGCAGGACCTCCCCAGCCGCCATCTACTGTATGCACAGGCACTACCGGCTGTTGCACCAGCGAAGCAAATAAGATATCGCTGGCCGGAATTAAAGCATTACGGATATAAGTAACATCTAAGTTTTCACCAATTTTCAGCCTGTTGTTGAAGAAGTTATAATCAGAATTGAACCTCGCAACTGCTTTCTGGCTGTGGGTAGCATTTACTATACCTTTATTGTCGTAATAGTTTACAGAAAAAAGGGTGCTGCCCCTTTCACTGCCATTACTCATAGAGAGGTCGTAGTTCTGTATCAGTGATGTACGGTCTATTTCATTAAACCAATATGTATTCGCTGGCTTCATGGTGTGGGCGGCATCAATAAATTCCGGATAGTTAATCTTATTCAATACCGGATTGTTGTAGTCGCCATTCCAGTCATATTGGTAAATCTGGTTTTGGTTAGGATCAGCATGGTCGTTTATCGCAGCTTGCCAGTAAGCCCTGCCCCTGCCGTCGGCATCTAAAGTACTAAGCTTCGTATTATAGTATTGAACTGAAGTAGATGCATTAGCGCTTATGCGACTATAACCCTTTTTACCTTTTTTAGTTGTTACGATAATAACACCGTTACCTGCTCTTGCACCATAAATAGTAGCCGAAGAAGCATCTTTCAATACCTGGATAGATTCTATATCTGCCTGGTTAATTTCCTGCAATCCTCTTTTAGTTGGGATACCATCAATTACATACAAGGGGTCATTGTTATTTAATGTTCCAATACCACGTATGCGTACGGTAGCAGCTCCGGATGGATCACCATTCGTGGTGATATAAACTCCCGGCACCCTGCCCTGCAATGCTTTTATAGGGTTGCCTACCGGAATATTTTTAATAGCACCAACATCTACTACCGAAACAGCGCCGGTAAGGTCTGCCTTTCTTTGTGTTTGATAGCCGGTTACTACAACATCATTCAGTGCAACAGGCAATTGAATGATTGAAATATTTACTTCGGTAACGCCGGTAGTTGGCATTTCACTGGTTTGGTAACCTACATAGGAAACTACTAATTTACTGGTATCATGAGGAACGGAAATAGCAAAATGACCCTGGGCGTCGGTTTGAGTACCTATATTAGTTCCTTTTACCTGTACACTTGCATTCGCTATTGGTTTGTCGTTCTCGCTTTTACTTGTAACTGTACCACTAACTTTTTTCTCCTGCGCCATTACATTTAGCGATAGTAGAAGAAAAGTGAAAAAATAGACAAGTTGTCGCATAATCTAGGTTTAATTATTATATAATTGTTTGCATTTTTAAGGATCCGAGAGTCAATCAGTTCTGATATTTAAGCTGTGTTATATTGGAGAAATGCCCCTTCCAGGTTGTTTACTCTTAATACAACACCTCATGGTTATACTATCAGATTTCGGCACCTGTATAAGGTATGCCTGGTGTTTTTGATAACTACAATACCTGTTACTTGTCTATGCTGTGCCCAAAAGGCAGTAGCAAAAAGATGAAGGGTGAGTGCGATAAAATGTTTCATGATGTGCGATTAAATAAAAATGTTAGAAGATTGAAGAAGAACTGGGTTGATAGTTACCGGTTTTAAAATATTTATGAATGGATAATTTCCTGTTCTGCTTTTTCGGTAAACAGCCCCTGGATGTCATCTACATTATAATCGGGACAGGCGCCTTTTTGTGTAGTAACAAATGCCGCCAGTTTATTGGCAAAATGGAGTGCTTCATTCATTGGAGCTCCCTCCATCATTTTAGCTATAAGGGCTGCCAGGAAGGAATCGCCACTACCTACAGTATCAGCTACTTTTACAGGTATTCCTGTGCAGGTACAGAACTCGTTGCCTTTGCAAATTATGGCTCCTCTTGAACCTCGTGTTACTATAACTACTTCCAGCCCAAAGCGGTCTTTCAGCAACTGGATACGCTCTTCCTCGCTTATAAGCGGAGAAAACCACCCGGTAATCAACTCCAGTTCTGCCAGGTTCAGCTTAACTATGTTCGCTTCTGTGAGGAGCAGTTCTATTGTATTACGGTTGTAAAATGGTGGGCGGAGATTAATATCCAGCACTTTGTTTTTAGCCATAGGCAGCAATTTTAATAGTGTATCACGGGTTTGGGTACTACGCGTAGCAAGACTTCCAAATACAAAATAATCAGCATTGCTTACCAGTGTTGCCAGTTCATTATTGTATTCAATGTAGTCCCAGGCTACATCCTTTAATATGGTATATACCACTTCATGACCATCTCTTATTTCAGCCTGTACCACACTCGTTGGCATACGCTCATCCATCTGGAAAAACTCGGTACAAATGTTCTTTGCTTCCAGGGTCTTAATCAGTTGTTTACCCAAATCATCATTTCCGGTTTTAGATATAACAGCAGGGCTCTTTCCCAGCTTTTGCAAATGATAAGCAACGTTCATAGGCGCACCGCCCGCTTGCTTACCGGTAGGTAACATATCCCAAAGCGTTTCGCCAAAGCATACTACGGGGTACTGTTTTGTATATGACATAGCAATAATTTTTTTAGTTGTTACTTTTAGCTTTAAGTGTATTCAATTAATTAATAGTGATATGTACTAAGATGGTAAGATGCACTTTTACACATCCTCCTCTAAATCGTAAGTCGTAATTCGTATATCGTAAATCCATAAATTCCCTGCTTCCAAATCTTGGACTCCCCGGAGCTATACCTAACTTATACTTAACTTATACCTAAGTTATACCTAACTTATACCTAATCTCCTCCCTGTCTACTCCCAAATAACTCCTTATCTACTCCCTGCTTACTCCCACCTTAAGCTATACTTTGGGGCATCTCCATCCTCCCCTTTAGGGGTCGGGGGCATACTCAATGCAGCACCAGCGTATGTCCTATCTGCTCCAGCGATTTCCCTTTTGTCTCAGGCATCAGTTTCCACACAAAAAGCAGTTGAGCAACCATCATCACGGTAAAGAATAAAAAGGTATTACCACCTCCCGCTTTCTCTGCCAGGTAAGGGAAAGAGAAAGCAATCAGTGCTGCCATAAACCAATGCGTTGTACTGCCCAGTGTTTGTCCTTTTGCACGTATTTGTGTTGGAAATATCTCAGAAATAAACACCCAGATAACCGCCCCTTGCGAGAAAGCAAAAAAGGCGATGTAGATAAATAGACAAACGGGTACCGCCATCCCTCTTTGCCCGCTGTAAAAGGAATAAGTTACCAACCCCAGGGTTGCAATCAACCCAAACGAACCAATCAGCATCAACGTTCTTCTTCCAAAGCGGTCAATAAAGTTCATGGCAAGTAGCGTAAAGAGGAAGTTGATCAGCCCGATGCCTGCTGTGGAAAGCAACGAAGTGGAGGCACCAAGTCCGGTCATTTCAAAAATGCGGGGTGCATAATAAATGATAGCATTGATGCCCGATACCTGGTTGAATACTGCAAAGAGCACTGCCAGCATGACAGGAAACTTGTGCTGAACAGAAAACAGCGGATCATTTTCTATTGTCCCTTGCTCTTCTGCCGCTGCCTGCTCAATAGCTCTGATTGTGGCATCAGCAGTTATTGGGTTGATGATTTGCAGAATGTTTCTGGCTGCTTCCACTTTACCTCTTTTCAACAGCAGCCAGCGGGGACTCTCGGGAATAAATCTTAACAATAGCAGAAACAATAAGGAAGGTACTGCCTGGATGCCCAGCATCAGCCGCCACGAGCTTTCCCCATTTGCCCCAGCAGGTAATTCGAGAGATAAGAAATAAGAATACCAAATACCACATTGAACTGAAAAAGGGCTACCAGCCTGCCTCTTCTTTCTGCAGGCGCTATTTCAGAGATATAAATAGGTGCAGTCACTGAGGAAGCTCCCACGCCCAGCCCTCCTGTTAAGCGGAAGAACAAAAACAGGTACCAATTGGTAGATAAGGCACTGCCTAAAGAAGAAATAAGATATAAGGCAGCAATAATATACAGCGTTTTCTTCCTGCCCAACCGGTCACAGGGAATAGCACCGAGCAGAGAACCAATTACCGTCCCTATCAGTGCAATGGAAATAGTAAGTCCATGCTCAAAAGCATTTAACGACCAGTATTTCTGAATGGACTGCTCGGCACCGGAGATAACCGCCGTATCAAATCCAAATAAAAAACCACCCAATGCTATTACAATAGACCAGAGAAAGACTTTATTCATTTTCATAATGGCTCGCAATTATGAATCGAATATAGCCTTGACCACCAGCAAACCCTGTCTGTTATTGTTTCAAATCAATCTAAAATCATAAAATCGTTAAATAATCATAACTATTACATACACATCAGGTTAGATATAAATGATATTTTAATTAATACCTCTTTATCTGAATTTGTACCATCACTATTAGATTTGGTATCATCAGATTGGACATTGCATCGCTTGTAGTTCCCGATAGATAAGGAGGTTTGATTTTTTTTCTTTCTCTTTGTAATAAGAAACCCTGGAGTTTGTCATCATGAACTGTTTACTTCTCAAAAATCTAAGATTTGGTAAAAACTTAGTGTATAGCATTTTTCTTTTGTTGTCCTGCATGCTGGTGTTTTTTTCCTCATGCCATTCCACCAGGAAGGAAAAAGAATATACCATTGGCTTTTCGCAATGCGTTGATATTGGTAATGATAATTGGCGAAAAACGATGCTGGAGGAAATGAAATGGGAATTGTCATTTCACAATAATATCCGTTTTGTTTATAAAGAAGCTGGGGGCAATAGTCAAAAGCAAATCAGCCAGATTGACAGCTTGCTGCAGCAGCATATTGATTTACTCATCGTTTCGCCCAATGAGGCAAAACCGCTGACTCTTATTGCTGAGAAAGTGTATGACGCCGGCATACCGGTAGTATTGGTAGATAGAAAGATTGCATCTCAAAAATATACTGCCTTTGTTGGAGCTTCCAATTACGAAATAGGTCAGACTGCCGGCAGATACGCTGTTTCACTACTAAAAGGTAACGGCAGCCTGATTGAAATTGCAGGTTTAAAGGATGCATCGCCATTTATAGACCGGCACAAAGGCTTTATGGATATTATTTCCAAAAATCCAGGTATAAAATATATTAAAAAGGTACAGGACAACACAATAGACTACCAGCAGAACTTAGATAGCACAATTGCCCAACATAAAGACGTTGATCTGATTTTTGCCCAGAGTGATTATCTGGCGCATGATGCCTATCAGGCTACTAAAAAAGCCGGTACCCCAAACAATATAAAAATCATTGGTATAGACGGTTTACCAACGCCAGGTGGTGGCATGGACATGGTAAAAAACAGCCGGACTACTGCCACAGTGCTGTATCCCACCGGCGGACAGGAAGCAATACAAACTGCCGTCAGTATTTTAGAAGGCAAACCGTATCAAAAGGAAAGACGTCTTCTCACCACCGTCATAGATTCTACCAACGTGCGTATTATGCAATCGCAGAACGATAAAATGATCGCACAGCAAAAAGACATTGACCGGAGGCAGCAAATGATTGAACAGCAGGAGCGGATTACGCAAAACCAAAGCTTTGCTATATATGCCATTTCTATATTGCTTGCACTCGCATCTATTCTTGGTGTTATACTTTACCAGTCTTTACAGGAAAATAAAAAAATAAACGCTCAGCTTGCTTTGCAGAACGAAGAAATACTACAACAGCGTAACCAATTGATAGAATTGAGTAAAAAGGCGCAGGAAGCATCCGAAGCCAAAATTACCTTTTTCACTAATATCTCTCACGAGTTCCGCACACCCCTTACGCTTATTTTGGCACCGCTGGAAGAGATGAAGAACAATCCTAAACTGGACTTCACCAGTAGGCGGCAATACGTTAGTTTGATTCAAAAAAATGCTATACGACTGTTAAAGTTGATTAATGAATTAATGGACTTTAGAAAAATAGAATTGGATAAAATGCAATTGCGGGCATCGGAACAGGATATTGTACAGTTTATTGATGACATTATAGAATCTTTCAAAACACTTGCTCAAAAGCAGAGTATAGATTTAAGGCTCATAGCCAAACAAAGGAGTTTACCGCTATGGTTTGATGCTTCTATGCTGGATAAAGTTATCTTCAATTTGCTGTCTAATGCTTTTAAGTTTACTGGTGATAACGGATTTATTTACGTAACGGTTGACAAAAATGAAAAGAACAACACGGCTGTTATTGCCATAGAAGACAATGGCATCGGCATGTCGCCTGAAGTGGCTGAACATGCCTTTGATTTATTTTACCAGGGAAAGACAATAGGTCAGCCAGGCAGTGGATTGGGACTTTCGCTCTCCAAAGAACTGATACAATTGCATCATGGAAATGTTACAGTACAAAGTACTTCCGGCAAAGGAACACTTTTCACCATTACGCTACCGCTTGGTGCGGCGCATTTAAGTGCAAGTGAAGTATGCAAAGAGCAGCCCGTTGGATCAAAGATGCACTATGATGAGCGCATTTTTGCAAGAGCTGCCGGGGATATAGAGGGGAACATTAACAATACTCCGCAGGAAGCCACATCGGATAATACCGTGCTAATTATTGAAGATAATCATGAATTACGCAATTACCTCGTGCAAAAACTTTGTAATAAATACCAGGTTATTGAAGCAGACAATGGAACTACTGCCATTCAGCTTGCCTTTGATAATGTACCCGACCTCATTATTTCCGATGTAGCGCTGCCAGGCAGAGATGGCTTTGCAATTACCAATATTTTAAAAACAGATGTACGGACGTCCCATATCCCAATTATTCTCTTAACTGCCAAAAGTGACATCCAACACCAGATTGAAGGCATGAAAAGCATGGCAGATGCGTATATTGTGAAGCCTTTTAATTTTGATTTTTTAGAAGAAACGATTAAGAGTATAATGAAGAACAGGGAAATATTAAGGGAACATTATACCAGTGAATTACCTGTAAAACTCAAAAGCGCCACTCCTAAAAAGTTAGATAAAAAGTTTATTAACGACTTCGCTGCTATCGTAGAAAGCAACATCAGCAATGATGCATTTACAGTAGATGACATTTGCACCGCCATTGGCATTTCAAGAGTACAATTGTATAGAAAAGTTAAAGCATTACTTGGCTTCAATGTGAATGATTATATACTTAACGCCCGCTTGCAAAAAGCAAAATATTTACTTCAAAATGAAGACCTGACTATTACAGAAGTAGCTTACCAGGTTGGATTTTCCTCTCAGGCTTATTTTTCTACAGTATTCAAAAATAAGCTGTCCGTTACACCATCAGAATTTAAGGAAAAGGCAAGAGGCTAGGCTTGTGTTGTAGCCTGGAGTACACCTTTTATAGCCAAAATGCTAAGTGGGAATGTAAAAGTTCTTCACAGATGAATAACAGGCTATATCAGTAGATTTAAATTTCTTATTGTAAGTACCCTGTTACGGAACTAAGTTTATAAATATCTATTATTAAACATATACGCTTTACAATTGGGGAATAACCAGGGCCTATCCTTCCCACTAAAGAGCAGCAATCACCTAACCTGCAATGAGCTACGTATCTCCCTTTCCAATCTCTGCTAAGTAAGACTACGCTGTTCAAAGTGTAAGGCCAAAGGCAAGCAACCTGTTCATCAAATACCTGTCAAATAACAAGCAGCACCATGTTAGCCCAACAGTGCCACCCAGTAATAAAGCTGCACCTTCGGCAATGGGGCGGCGCTGGCCCGGCAAAATGCGCGGAGCGATCAGGTTTGCCTTGATTTTTTGGTTACCTTTTTTATCAAGAAAAAAGGTAAAAGAAAGAACTATATGTAAGAACATGTACTTAAAACTTCTGCTATGTTCATAGCACCCAAATAGACTTGTTCTAAACTAAAACATATTTATGTTACAATGTAGTAAGAGTAGAAGGTTATAAATTTAAGAAACATAAGGAATTATACCGCCAATTCTCCGGCTGCTGCTTCGAATATTTTTCTCTGCTTCCAGTTATACCATTTCTCCGGCATCGTCTTCTTCATCAAGGTATCTATATTACGCATGCCTACCACATTCCATGCACCTTTTAATTTCCCCGCAACCGTGTTGTCGAACGCCCGCAAACTCATGGCAAAGCCACTTTCCAGGTATTCCATGTGGTGCCAGTACCCACTGGGCATAAACAACGTATCCCCATGTTCCAGGATGACATCATACCCCTTAGCCAGCTCTATTGCCGGAAACCTTTGCCTGTCGAGCTTACTTTTATCCTCATCATAATAATTACTGAAATCGGCTAAGCTCAATACTTCAAAAGGTTTACGGTACAGTTTATACTGCTCCTCATTGGGAAACAGCAGCACCCGCTTCCTTCCCATAAACTGGGTATGAATGATGTGAGGGAAGTCAATATCAAAGTGCATGTGCGTAATAGAACCCTGACCACCTGCAAACATCGAGGGTAACGCCTTTATAAAGCCTTTTATATAGTTATCAGGCCAGGTGAAATCCTGTTTCAACTGAGGCGCATGATTAAAAATGTTGAAGAAGAAAATACGCCATTGGGCTGGTCCTTTTCTTATCATGTCTATATACTCACCAAAGCTGATGTAATCATCTGCTTTATTAACGGGCGTGTACGCATCACTTTTTACATTATTGTAAATACCCAGCTTTTTACTTCCGGCTACTTCTTTCAGATACTCCCAGTCCCATTTCGTGTAAGCAGGCCATTGTCTTGCCATGTTTCGCATGATAACAGGGATCTTCGGGATGAAATACTTTTTCCTGAAATCTGCCGGGCTGATATCATATACAACATCTACAGGTTGTAATTGCATAGTGGATCTTTAATTACAAATCTAATGAACCTCCGGCTTTACACCTGCTAATTATGGATACAAAGGTTAATTTTTATGCCTGCTATCAATAAAAGAGCTTTCTTGCCATCTGACTTAGTACAATGTAACATCAATAGATTTACAATAACCATCTACTATCAAATAAATCAAGCTAACCCAATAGAAGCTAACCAAAATAATATTCTCCTCACTGGAAAACATAAATCTCCAACCTGCAATGAGCTACGTATCTACCTTTCGGTTTTCCGTTAAGTAAGATTACGCTGTTCAAAGTTTAAGGCCAAAGGCAACCAACCTATTCATCAAGTACCTGTCAAATAACAAGTAGCACCATAGTTAGCCCAACAGAACATACAGCCATGATGCTGCACCTTAGGCAATGGGGCGGCGCTGGCCTGGCAAAACGCGCGGAGCGATCGGGTTTGCCTTGAACTTTTTTGTTTCTTTTTTCTTATCAAGAGAAAAAAGAAAGACAACGACTTGCTGTCAGCAAGCACACTTACAACAACTAAGCTGTGTACAGCATCTTAAAACAGGTTGCACTATCCTAAACATATTTAGTTGACAACGTACTTAGCTGGTTTTAAAAAAGGTAACAATTTATACCAGGCGGTAATTTCAGCAAAGCTACAGCACCATTAGTGCACCCATCAGTCAGCTATTTTTAGATCCTTGTGATAGTGTTCTTATGAGTAAACGTTGTATTACTGATTCCACTGGTTCCCACTACAGGAGCTGCACTATCAGGAGAAGGAGTGCAGGCTAATGGTATATGTCCTCCGGCAGCTAAAAGCCCGCCGGTAGGGTCAAGCCCAATCCAACCGGCACCGGGAATAAAAACCTCCGCCCATGCATGCAAGGAAAAAGTATCGTTATTAGACTTTGTGCCAGGTGAGCTATCAATGCTTTGTATTGTATCACCACCTAACTCCACAAGGTATCCTGAAACAAAACGGGCAGCCAGTCCCATATTTCTAAGCAGTTGCACCAGAAGCCATGCCGAATCTCTGCAGGACCCAGAAGCTTTCTCCAACGATTCTTCACTTGTTTGTACTCCTGGCTGTAATCTTTCTTTATATGACAGGGTGTCGTACACCATGTGTACAAGCATGACTAAGAAATTAATAATCTCTCTTTTGGATCTATCCGTTTTTTCCAGTAATTGCAACATCATAGGACCCTTATCTGCCGTTTCCAGGTAAGTACAAAGGTCTTTCTGTAACCTTTCTTCATAAGAAAAGGGAAAGAATTGGGCATACTCATCCACCAGAAAGTCGAATGGATTGATCGCTGTTATAGTAGCAATTAATGTTACATCAATCACCAGTTCCTGTACTGCACCTGTAAAATCTGCCCGCGCTAAAAAGTTGCCAAAAGCATCCTGTTGCCAATGAATTTGGTGATTGGCAGGCGTAATCAAAAGAGAATAAGCCTCAATAGGAGTACGACAATGAACAGCAGGCTTTAGCCGGACGAGTTGAGGAGAAAGAAAAACAGGACTGTCGTAAACGTATTTAGTTGTATGTTGAAGTAAAACCCGGTTTGACATAGAATTGCTTTGTAAGTTGTAATAACTAATACTATTCCTATAATGAATCTTTATTGAACTAAACTTTTAAAATAACGCCAATGTTGCATTTTAAAGTTACAGCAGCGGGGGCGGTATCTCTAAATATCTTAGAGCCTGCTTAATTTAAAAAGATAGTAGATATATCAAACTGACCAATACCAGCTAAATGCAAGATGAATTATATTTGGTATAAATCACTGTTTAGATGAATAAGCGATACGTTCATTGCAAAAGATAATAAATTCCTTAGCAATCTTGGTAGTGTCTCAGTTTTAAAATTTGACAGTACCAGAGACAACGGCAAAGAAATCTCTTTTATAAAAATTCTATTCCATGGCAATCACAGTATTCTTTCAAAGTGGAGTGATATAAAATTCCCGTCCATTTCCCTTCATTATTAACAACAAAAACCCCAAGCGGAGTACCAGGTGGCAAAACCTCTAAAGCTTTAGAGACTGTTGTTGTATTTGATAATGATGTGTGTAGTGAATAATCAAAAAACCTTGCTGTGCCAAATTGAGTAACAGCTCTTAAAAATGGCCTGTGCAGATTTTCGTCTGTAGGACCAATATAAGTGTAATCATTCAACTTTAAAAAGGGCGTAAATCGCTGTTGTTTTTCAATAAGTTGTTCAAGCATAAGTATTGATTTTTTCAAAACTAACAAAAAAAGGTTGCTATTTGTAGCCTGTATGTTTAATCTATTATATTACTTTTCTTTTTACAAGCGCCTTTTGTAAATAATAGCTGCTTAATTTCTTAAGCTTCAAATTTAAAATACCAACGCTACCGCACTACCCCTTATCTATCACCCTCACTACGTCCCTTTACAACCATGAAGCACTCATACCAAAGCCATAGCAAAGCCCTGGCAAAGCCATGGTAAAGTCATGGATAGTCCATGAGAAGCAGTGCAAAGACCCACAGCTACACATAATCGCGGGAAACAGAGATAGCACAGTTGCTCATCCCGCCACCAGGGCTTGAACCAGGGATTCCCTGATGATGAGTCAGGCGCTCTAACCGGTTGAGCTATAGGCCTTGAATCTATTTCAGGATTCGAAAGTCCAAATCCAGGGAGAGTTCTTATACCAGATTCAAATATAGCATGCTATAAGCTACAGGCCTTAACTTAAGTTGTCCCCTGATTTTCATTATCTGATCTCCGGAACATTGGGAGCTATACCTAAGTTATACTTAAGTTATAGCTAACATATACCTAAGTTATACCTGATCTCCTTGCTCTATCTCCGTCGTATCTGCGCCGTATTTCCTCTGTATCTTATCCCTTGGAACCTATCTCCTGAATCCTGCCTCTTGTGAATATTCATCCGCTTATAGTTTATGGGCAAGTTAAGGCTGCAAGCAGCAAGCAGGAGTGGCTTTGAGCCATGGCTATAAGCAGAATACTAAACTACCTAATTGTAAATGGTATTATTCCTTTGTAATACATTCCATCATCTCAGGTATCAGGTATGGGAGAATGTATTTTTCAATGTATTGCTAAATGTTCTTATTTTAGAATAAATTTTACTCCTGTTATGGCTAAACCTTCGGTATCGATCTGTACGGTATCAATGAACCGGTTGCACCATATTCAAAAGACCTTGCCTGTTAACCTTAAGGAGAATGATTCTTCCGGGATCAATTTTATTCTACTGGATTATAATTCAAATGATGGCTTAGAAGAATACATTAGAGACAATTTTTACCAGGAAATCAAAAACGGAAAACTTGTTTATTATCGTTATAAACAAGCCTTATCTTTTAATCACGCTCACTCCAAAAATATGGCATTCCGACTGGCTGGTGGTGATATCCTGTGTAATGTGGATGCTGATAATTATGCAGGCCCCTCTTTTGGTAAATTTGTTCAAAACACCTTTGCTGCTCAAAGTAATGTTTGTCTTACCGGCCTGAATAATAAATGGAAACACGATGCCTCGGGGAAACTATGTGTTTCAGGAAGCGATTTTATGGACGTTACCGGATTTGATGAAAGCTTTGAAGGATATGGCTTTGAAGATTTTGATATTGTAAACAGGTTGCAATTAAATGGATGTACGTCCTATACTATAAATAGACCGGATTTTCTGCAGGCAATTACTCATGAACGTCATGACCGGATAAACAATGGCTACTTTTACCAACAGCTACAGGCATTGTATGTACATTATATAGATCCTGGTACCAGCGAACTACTATACATCTTTAATGGTAATAAGTGTATCAGTGCTGTAGTAGTAAATAAGTTTACCAAAAATTGCGACGATCCGTATTATAATGTTCAAAACATAGATGGCTCCTCGTCCCAATTTGATATTGTTCAGGGCTGGCAACCAGGCACCTGGATAATTGAATCCGGGAGATTAAATCTTTCTCGAAATGGGGTAAAAGAAGTCTGTTTCTCCCGGAAGCTTGAAAGGCTATGAGCTATTTGAAAATGAAAAGCATGTGTATTATCCTGTTACAGACACTTCCATGAAGTTGGAAGCTATTTCTTTTTATACAGAAACTAAAAACCGCCAGCAGATGATG
The DNA here is from genome assembly GCA_963819045.1 of uncultured Chitinophagaceae bacterium. Taxonomy (GTDB): domain Bacteria; phylum Bacteroidota; class Bacteroidia; order Chitinophagales; family Chitinophagaceae; genus Ilyomonas. Next base: position 19,606 of record CAWFUV010000010.1, read on the forward strand.
GACAACTTGTGCGACAAAAAGATTCGGGTAAACTGTGCTTTTGGAAAAGGGGTGGTTTATAAGAATTTCAATGAACATGAACCAATTGAAGTTTAATGGAATCATTACAAAGTCCATTCATTTTTATCTCCATTTTTTATGCTCAGGAAAAATGGCATGAATTGCTGCCGGTGATTTTAAAGGAATTATATGAACATCCGGACATAAGCGAATTCTACGTATTTTTTAGCTGTCACAGAGGGCCTAACATAAGAATAGCATTAAAGTACAAGGATCCGGTTATGAAGATGGGCTATGAAAGGATAGCAAAACCAATAACTACTTTCCTGGCAGAGCACCCTTCAGATTACCGGGATGTACAACTACCCGTTACCAGCTTCTTTACCGATTTCCCGGTTAATCAGATAAAATACAATTTATACAATGAAAGAGTAATAATGCAAGGAGGACTTGCCGGATTTCAATTAGTGCTATCGAAAATTCTGTTGGTGTTCTTTGAAGACCATCCTATAGATGATGACGCTTTATTTACGTTCGTAGTGTACCTGCAGGAAGCATTATTAGATGCACTTTGCGATACTAAAGAATCTAAAGATGAGCTAATGACTGCACTGATTGCCGAAATGAAAAGAAGGGATATAGACCACCTGCCGGGAATAGGTGAACTAAAAGATTGGGAAATTCTTCCTGACATGAAAGAGATAAGTGGTGCACCAGAGATTGATAAGCTGTTACGTTGGTTTGAAAAAGCAGCAAATATGTTGTACGTGAAGAGCGGGAGTAAAAAGGGAACCTTCTTTACTATTATGCAAATAATTCATTTACATGTATTTAAGAATATCTATGAAATTTTCTTAGATTCGCTCAACTATTTAGCTGGTCTGTCAAAAGCCGGATGTTCTGAAAGTATATTTAAGAATTAGAACAGAGATTCTTACTCAATAACTTATACGACAAGGAATATAAACAATAAATTTAACCAACACTTTACTTCACTCTAAAAACCTTATTTATGCCAAACAAAGTAAAATGGATTGCAGCAGGTAAGAAATACCAAAAACCTACCACTCCTGGTACCCCGCCTGAAATTGATGGTAATATTGAAATCTCCCACTCTGAAGAAGCTGGAATTAAAATGCAAGATGACAACAACAACATTTATGGTGAGCCTGTCGATGCGCGGCTGGCAGTATATTACATAAAAAGGCTGTGGGAAACGATTAAGCCAGAAGAAAGTAATAACTGTGCAGCTCTGCTTGACAATTCTTTTGGATTTACAATAGACAAAAACATTCTATTGCAAACATTAAGTCAACCAGGCTGTGAAGGAATAAGATTTTATCTTGCTATGAGAGATAACACAGAGGAAGGGCAATCTCTGCCAGGTGTTCTTACCTTAGTAACAGTTGGTGTGGATAATGATGGAAATGATCTGAACTTTACTTATAATGGGGATATACCTTTTGTTGATGGTCTGCCAGATATTGAAAATCTTTCATTATGTGGAGAATACCCCTGTACACCAGCAAGTATACCTGATAAAAGTAATCCTGATTCGCCAGGCCTGAAGCCATATGTGTTGTACCAATATGCCAGACTCGCAATCCAGAAGAACGGTTAAAATGCAACCCAGGTAGGATAGAATATTACTTATTTATAGCAGTGACTTAATTGATGTTAACCTATAAACAATACTAATTGTTTTGTCGAATATATCTATATTTTCTGTTCTTGTACCGCTTATTTTAGGTATTATCTTTTATAAGCGATTGGAGTCTAATTCCCGCATACTGGTGCTTATGCTGACATTTGCATCTATCTCTCAACTATCAAGTTTTTTTCTTACCAATTGGAAAAATATATGGGTGTTCTATAATATATACACTTTAATTGATTCTGCATTTTGGGGGTATTTATTTTATAAAAACAGCGGAAACAGAAGAATAAGATATACTATAACTACAATGATATCCTTGCAGGCAATTGTTTCGGCTTGTATATTCAGTTCTGTAGGAATTCATAAAAGATTCTTTTATGAATTTGTTTGTTTAAACAGTTTACTTGAATTATTGTGGGTGCTCTCCTTTTTTTATGAAAGGTATAAGCGGGAGAAAATTGAGGCACTGGAGAAAGAACCGATGTTCTGGTTCTGTCTTGGTATCTTAATTTATGACCCTACTACTTATTTTTTATTTGCATTTTATGATACTGTAAGACATAGCCCAAACCCACAGTATAAATCTTTGTGGATCATACATGATTTTTTAAATGCATGTATGTATTTAATATTTGCTGTAGGCATTTACGTTAACGTAGTTCGAACTTCAAAATTTAGGCATACTTTCATCCCAAATGAATCCTGAAGTATTAATAATCGGAGGCGCAGCGATTTTTTCTATACTTGTTTTTTTTATAATTATATTCATCGTGCTGTATCAGAAACGACATTATAGATTTTTGAGAGAAAAACAGCAACTGCAAAACAGCTTCCAGAGCGAGATTCTTAAAACTCAATTAGAAACCCAGGAAAATACTTTTTTCCAAATTGGCGAAGAAATCCACGATAATATTGGTCAATTGCTTAGCAGTACTAAAATGTTTCTTGGCGTTGTCGAACAAAATTTGCCATCAATTCCTGATCCTTTAAAAAAGGCACAAGAAACTTTGGGTAAAGCAATATTTGAAATCAGAGCGCTTTCGAAATCTTTAAACAGAGAGTGGCTTAACCATTTTAACCTTATCCAAAATCTTGAAACGGAAATTGATCGGATTAATGCAGCAAACGCTTTTAAGATTGAACTCCATACTACTGTCAGGTTACTTCCTTTAACACCTGAAGCTCAGGTAATGCTTTTCCGGATCATTCAGGAAGCTATGCATAATTGCTTAAAGCATGCTAATGCCAGAACAATTCAAGTTGTAATCAATCTTAATGATTTAATAAGGATAACTGTGGCAGACGATGGTAAGGGATTTCAAACAGAAAACAAAGACCTTCATGGCGTAGGAATCATCAATATGAGAAATAGGACAAGATTGTTGGGCGGTAATATAGAATGGCAACCCCGGGAAAATGGAGGTACAGAAGTGCAAATTAAATTGCCCGTTCAAAATATGAATTATGAAAATTAATATTAGGATAGTTGATAAGCAGCATGCGCTACATCAAAGAATACTTCAGCAAACTTTTTTACTTATGTATACCTCCAATGAAGGTGGAGGGACCTTAACATGTCCCGTAATTTAACCTTAACATGTCCTATAATTTTGATTACTGATCTCCGGAACATTCAGAGCTATACCTAAACATATAGCTAAGTTATACTTAACTTATACCCAAGTTATACCTAACTTATACCGAATCTACTCCCTGTTTCCGTCCTATTTGCGCCATATCTCCTCCGTATCTTGCCCCTTCAAACCTGCCCCTTGGATATTTAATCTTGCTCTTGAGAATATTCGTCCGCTTATACTTTATGGGACAAGTTAAGGGTAGATGGACTTCAGGATTGCTTAACCAAGCAGGTCTTTAGCGGAAGTTTTAGTCTATGAGAAATAAATGGAATCAGGTATTTTCCTGACAGAAAATGATGTATGTAAAAATGAAATAAGCATGTTTTATTGCATCCAATACCTATTCACAATTACTGCTCAGGATTCCGGAAAGCATCTTCCAGTATTTCCTGTCCTTCTTTTTGCCACTGAATGCGTTGCTCCATGCGGTCTAGCACTTCTACAAAGCCCAGATACATGTCTTCCTTTTCAGCATATTGTTGTGATAAGGTATTGATAAGAATAAGCGTGATGTTCTCTAAGTATTTTCTGCCACCTGGTAGCCGGAAAAAGCTTTCTGCAAGGGCAGTATCACCCTTACTTATGGTGCGGATGATATGTTTGAAGTGCTTATTCATGACAGCAAAGGTCGTGGTAAGCTACGGAAAGGAAATGTTAGTTTTCTTCAAATCATACACATACAAGAGATGCTGCATAGGGCTAAAAACTGGTGTTTGTGCCTTATGAGTTTATCCCTTCTACACACTTAATTGACTGCTACTGTACTTACTTTAAGCTTTCCGGGAGGTGAGACATTCACTGATTACCTGTACCAGTAAGTACAGTATTGGTTGAAACAGCAGATGTTATTTTTAGATTATTTAAATGACTATGTAATCAGTTTTTGCCAGTTAAACCAAGAAAATCAATAAATTAGTCTGCTGCTATTCACAAATTCCTTAATACAACAACTACTATTATGGCACAAAAAGTACCGTATTACTCCATCTGCCCTCATTTTTTAACAGAGGTAAAAACATTACAATTTGCACCGGGTATCTCATACGGCCAAATCAAAATGATATAAGACTTCAACTACTATAATTCAAAAAACTCAATTATGAAAACGATTCATTCAAAAACTATCCTGTTTATTACCGGCTGTTTTGTTCATCACAGTTGCTGGGACGAATGGCAAACTTATTTCCAAAGTAAAGGATATACTACCTCGGCTCCGCCCTGGCCTTATAAAGATACTTCGGTGGAGGAGTTACGTGCCAAACATCCACATCACGATAAAGAACTTGCACTATTAACCTTAGCTGAATTAAAACAACACTACGCTACTATTATTAAAAACCTTCCTGAAGAGCCGATTATTATAGGTCATTCTTATGGAGGCTTATTAACACAGATTATGATAAATATGGGTTTGGGAGCAGCTGGCGTGGCGATTCATTCTGTTCCGCCTCAAGGTATATTTCCTTATGAATTTTCATTTCTGAAAGCAGGCTGGAAAGTACTGGGAATATTTACCGACATTGAAGAAACATACATGATGTCTTTTGAAGACTGGCAGTATGCATTTGTGAATGGAATGCCGTATCAAGAGCAAAGTATAGCTTATGAAACTTATACCATACCGGAGTCGAAAACAATAAACAGAGACGCGGTAACACATGAAGCAAAGGTTGACTTTACTAAACCACATGCGCCTTTGCTGATCACAGCGGGGGATACAGACCACATCATTCCGGCGCATCTTAATAACCGTAACTTCAAAGCTTACAAGAGTAACGGCTCTGTGCTGGATTATAAACTTTTCCAGAATCGTAATCATTTTGTACTAGGGCAGTCGACATGGCAAGAAGATGCAGATTATATTCTTGACTGGATTGATAAGAATTGATTTCAGATCTGGTAAAACAATGCGGCTAATGGTAAAAGGCTGATGGTATAAAAACCGATCACTATTAGCCGCCTTCTTTCTAATTATATATCATTCAAATATTTTGAGTAGTGTTCGAAACGGGTGGGAAGTTGTATTCTTCGGGCCTGTATGTTTTACAAAAAAGTATTTGTGAGATATTGATCTCACCATCCGGTATGTGCGATTAACAGGTCAGGAAGCGCTTTTCTTAATCAGGTTCAGCAGCTTCCGGTCAAGTTTATGACCATACCAGTCTTCGTAAGCCACATCGCTCCTATTGGAGTCCAGTATGCCAAAATCACCTATAAAATTCCACAGGGCAAAACCAATATTGTGGCTGGATAATATATCAGTAACGTCGCTAAACCAGGCGATGAACACATCATGCGGGGTACGCCGCCAGCAGCCGCCTTCTCCACAATGCACCCCTACGCCTTTATTTACCAGGTCGATCCAGGGCTTGTAAAAGTCTTCCAGTTTCGATCTGTCGAAATAAGTATTACCCATTTGTCCAGGCCATTTAGGTTGTGGCAGGTTGGTGGTATCCTTATTAGCCCAGGGTGCTTTGTAATGAGATATCTGGCCGGGGTAATAAGCCCGGCAGCTTTGTGCAATGTTCAGATCAATTAGTTCGGGTGTTACACTGCTGCCAGTCTTGTTGCCGTCTGCAATCACCAGCCTGTCAGGTGTTTCTTTCCGGATGGCATCCCTGGCACCTTTTGCCACTTTACGATACACGTCTCCCGGCACCGGTCCGCTTGCCGAATGCTGGTCGTTCATGTCTTCGCGCATACTTGGTTCGTTCACCAGGTCGAAGCTCACCAATTTATTAGATACGTTTTTATATCTTTTTGCCCACATGTTCCAGTGATAATAAAACGCATCCTGTGCTGCTTCGTCTTTCCACAGGTTGAAAGGTTCATTGAAACCGGCGTTAACACAGTAGCCGGGTGCCCGGTGCAGGTTGATGCTTGTATGCAGGTTGTATTTATGCGCCATCTGTACCAGACTGTCTATATCATCCACTGCTTTAGTGTTGATCTTATAAGTGTCTTCAGGCGTAATGTTTTTGGTGCGGTCAATATTAAGATAGCAGGGATAAGCAATGGGAATACGTACAAAATTGAAGCCCCAGTCGCGCATCCATTTAAAGTGCTCACCGGTAGTGGTGAGCTGATCCTTTACAGGGTTTGGCGAAAAGAAATCAAGCAGGTTAAAGCCACGCCACTCAGGCAGCGGATTGACCAATTTATTAGAAAAAGCAAGAGAAGCACCGGCCGCTACAGCAGCGGCTGCCATGCCTGTGTTTTTAATAAATGTGCGGCGTTGCATCATTAGTGATATATGGGTTAATAAAAGTTTTTGTTTGGCTTTACAGGACGGGATAAAGATAAATGTAAGGGATAGTTTCTCCAAGCAGGTAAGTTTGATAAATTGCATACCTGTTAAATTCCAGGGAAAGGTTGTTTTGTGCATCAATGCAGTAGCATGTACCTTTGATACGTTAACTGCAGCGATGTACATAAACTATCTACTGGATATTTACACCCTCACCCACTATACTGCAAGTACAGCATCTTACATTGGTTTTTTTACCTGAAATATTCTAGCAAAAGACGTAGGATGAACGGCTTAGATACAGCTCAGATACCTATGCCTTACCCAAATTCAGATGCCTGCCCGTTAGTTTTGAACCATACGCTTCATCAGCAGGACCTCTTTTCTCTGAGCCTGAGCGCTTCATCAGCCTATCAATTAAACACCCTCTGCGTTCAACCGGGATAAGGTAAGCTGAACCTTATATAGCAACACCATAACGCACCTCCGACTGTACTATAAAGGTAACAGGGCGGTAACTGGGAGTAGCTATGGAGTAATATCAGTATAAGTTAGGTATAAGTTAAGTATAAGTTAGGTATAAGTTAGGTATAACTCCAGGTATTCCGGCATTGGGAAGGGGCAACCGGCAGACAGGCATTGACAGCAGCCTCTATGCAACCACCAGTGTTGATAAACTGATCAATAAGGCAAATTTGGGTAAGGCATAGGCTCAGATACGGAGGAGATACGGCTCAGGTACGGCTTAGCCAAGTGGGAGTTCCGGTATGAGGTCAGTACAGTGTAACTTGAATTATTCCAGCTTTTTGGCGGGTGAAACACCACCAATAGCCTCTCATGTACTTAAATGCTTAACGCAATAAAATTACACTACAACCATGAATGCAGTGAAGGGTACTTTACACCTTTATATTGTAGAACTATTAAATAGCTGATTGGGTTTTAACTAATGCAAGTATGATCTCTTAAGGACGCTGGGGGCTCAGCCAGGCTGTGTAGGCAGGGAGGTGAAGACTCCAGGGTGATGCTGAAGGAAGCGGACATTGCAATTAGTATGATATTAGATGGGATCAGTTTTAACAATCAAGTCATAGATGACGGATTAAATTCTAATAAAATAGATTTTAAATTAAATTCTCATTTTACATTTAACACCTGAACTAAAAAACTACTTTAACAGAATGTCAAATAAAATCCAATATAAACAACTTACCAGTATAGGTAAGTTACAACAACCTAAACTCAGAAGATTAAGTAACCTATTTGCATTAGCTTTAATTGCTTTGGTGCTGTTTACATCTTGTGGTAAAGGAGCAAGTTCGAACAATCCCGAACCATCAATTTCTGATGGCACTATTCAGTACAAAGTGAATGGTGCACTTGTTACATCTCATGATCAAGGCATAAACAGCAATAAGCAGGTAAACTTTGTCAAACAAAATGAAGGATTATTTGCATCCCTCATGGTTTATATGCTGCGTGCTAAATCATCGAATGATAGTTTAGAGCTTAGGATTTACACTGATAGTTTAACTACCAAAAATTATCTTTACGATGCCGTTACGACTAATTCGTTAGGATACTATCCTCTTAGTCTGTCTCACAATGGACAAGTGTCAACAGTTATTTTTGAAGGGGATTATCTTAATATCACTATTACATCTTATGCAAACGGATTCATAAGTGGCAAGTTTGATGGAAAACTAACTCCATACAGAACAGGTAGTACTTCAGGTGCTGTTGCTTTTCCCGATGAGCAAGGTACTGTAGTTATTACTGAAGGACAATTTAAGAACATCCCATGCTTTTATAAATAGCTAACGCTTGCAATGGCTTGCTGATAGGAGTCATTTTTTATAAACGAGAAAGCGGTGTAAAATGCTTTATTATACTGTTTCTAATTGCGATTGGTTTATTTTGAGAAAACAGGTTACTTTCACATCATGAAAATGGAAGCTGGTAATACTGTTTACTTAGTCTTCATTTGAGTTAATCAATCAAATAACTTCTGCAAGCCATATCTTATGCATATAGAAACTTCTGCGGGTACAACAACTGCGATAACTGCCCCTGCCAAAAACAATAATTCGTTATTTGGTATTTCGCTGATAGCTGCTTTAGCCGGTTTTATTTTCGGGTTTGATACTGTTGTTATTTCGGGGGCAGACAAGCCTATTCAGGAACTGTGGCATACATCCCCCTGGTTTCATGGTTTCTTTATTATGTCTATGGCTTTGTGGGGCACTGTAGTAGGGGCTTTAACAGGAGGGATTCCAACACAGAAATATGGGAGAAAGAAAGTGCTCATCTGGGTGGGGATTTTCTTCACTGTATCCTCTTTAGGTTCTGCTTTAGCTACTGGTCCTTATATGTTTTCCTTTTTTCGCTTTATCGGCGGATTAGGTATTGGTATTTCTTCAGTAGCTGCACCAACATATGTTTCCGAAATCTCTACACCAGCTACCAGGGGCAGATTAGTTGCTATGTACCAGTTTAATATTGTGTTTGCTATCCTGCTCGCTTATATTTCCAACTATTTGCTAAAAGGTGTTGGAGGCCCTAATGACTGGCGCTGGATGCTGGGGGTGATGGCGATACCATCACTGATTTATTCGGCGCTGGTATTTGGTATTCCTGAAAGCCCGCGCTGGCTGGTGACTAAAGGCAGGGAAGCAGATGCGAGAACAGTGTTGGAAAAGCTGGGTATTGTGAATATTGATGAAGAAATAGCCGGCATTAAGTCTGGCATTCAGCATGAGACAACCGGGAGTGATATGGCTGGGTTTTTCAGTTCCAAGCATGCAACTATTTTATGGCTAGCATTTTTGGTGGCTTTCTTTAACCAGTGGTCGGGTATCAACTTCATTCTCTATTATGCCCCCCGCATCCTGGAAAGTGCAGGATTGGTGGCAAAGGATTCGCTGTTGAGCTCCATAACTATTGGCGGCACCAACCTGGTATTTACATTTGTAGGCTTATATCTTATTGACCGTTTAGGCAGAAAGACACTGCTGTTGATCGGGGCATTAGGGTATATTTTAAGCCTTGTCGCGGTAGCGTGGTGCTTTTATAGTCATGCAAGTGCGGGTTTATTGACCTTCTTTTTAGCTATGTTTATTGCTTCCCATGCGATAGGGCAGGGCGCTGTTATCTGGGTGTTTATTTCAGAAATATTCCCCAATAAAATCCGTGCCCTGGGGCAGTCTTTTGGCGCTGGTACGCACTGGGTATGTGCTGCTATTATTACATTGATCTCTCCAGCTTTTATAGATAAAGACCATGGTATTCTGAAGGATAACCCATGGCCCATCTTTGCATTTTTCGCCTTCATGATGGTGCTAGAACTTATCTGGGTATTAACGAAAGTGCCCGAAACGAAGGGTAAATCACTGGAACAAATACAAGACCAACTGGGGATTGAGTAAAGAAGGAATGCTGTTTGTGATATTTGAACCACTGAGGCACTGGAGGCACGAAGGAGCACAGAGCAATATGTCAGCTCATTGTAACTTCTTTTCTTTAAGCTATTATGACTCCATGTTCTTAACAGTTAAATAGCCTCTTAGGTAATGCAATGGTATTAAAATCTATATCACATGTGGTGGATCTATGCTTTACTCTCGGCTTTGTTTGCAGCACTTACAGCTATATTTGCTAAAGTGGGTGTTACGAATGTCAATTCTGATCTGGCTACGGCTATAAGGACTATTATTATCTTATTTGTTGCCTGGGGGATTGCTTTTGCGCGCGGCGAAGCAAAGGGAATACATACTCTTTCCAGGCATAATCTTATCTTTCTTGTTATCTCCGGCATTTGTACCGGGCTTTCCTGGGTATTTTATTTCAAAGCTTTGCAGATAGGCAAGGTATCGCAGGTAGCACCTGTTGATAAGCTAAGTGTTGCTTTGACAATTACCCTGTCGGTGGTGTTTTTAGGGGAAGCATTAACATGGAAGACTGCTATTGGAGCAGCTTTTATTATTACGGGTACGTTGGTGCTTATTTTTTAGAACCACAGAGGCACCGGAGACATGGAGGAGCACAGAGATGGATAATGCCATTTTTAATCAGATAACCCGAAGGGGCTGTGGACATAATATGCAAGGTGCACTTTACTTGAGGTTATAGTGCCTCAGACTTCCTCCTTCCTGATTATAAATAGATCCGAGCTATACCTGACATATACCTAACTTATACCTAATCTCCTCCCTATTTCCTTCTAATCTCCTTCATATTTAGTCCTCAGCAACTCCCAACAAACGCTTTATCTGAGCTACACTTTGGGCGCCTCAACACCCCTTTAGAGGATGGGGGCTTCTATAGAAGAGCTAATCTGGCATGTTTAGTGAGAAAGATAATTGGTCTGCTTTTGTACAATAAAGCTTTCACAACCTATGAGAACTCATGTACCGGATTGGCGTATCGCCTGCCTATGCTTTGCATTTATATTCCTGCTACATAATGGGTATGGTCAAATGGAAGATATGCAGGGGATGGTTGGTACTACCGCTCCTAAACTACCCTTAATGGTTAGTAGTAACGAAGCTACTAAAGAACAATTGGCCTATGCCCGTGCAGAAGGAGATTCGGTAGATAAATGTACTGCATGGATTGTATCACAGGCTGGGAGCAATAGTGGTCAGATGCGTGCCGGGGAATATAAAATAACGTATGCTATAGCTGCTCCTGAAGGCTGGTATGAGTACATCAATCAACATGCACAATGGCAGTCGTCTACCAATGCTAATGCACACCTTTGGCTGTTTGTACAGGATGGTGCAGACGGACGCATTGTACCACCATTGGATATAAAGGCAACTATCAGAAACGCCTCCGGCAATTTAATAGAGCAAAAGATAATGCGCTTTGCGTGGATGCCCCTGATAAATGGCTATGGCGAAAACATTCAATTGCCTGGCGAGGGAACCTACTCATTGGAGTTGTCTGTTACACCACCTATCTATCACCGCCATGACCCATATAATGGTGACCGTTTTACTGAGATCACTACGGCTGTAATTCCATTACAGGTATCTTCTTTAGCAAATATGCATACACTTAGTGATAAGATGGAAGCAGTACAAAGCTTAGCGAAGAAAGCAGGGGAAGCATATAATAACACATTGCAAACCATGTTTAAGCAGGCGAATGATGGAAAGGATACTACCACAGGGGATTACTTTCTGGCATGTGCAGTAGAATACTCTGAAGGATATTGGTATTTGAAACAACAAAAGCTGATATATGAGATGACGAATGAACTGAGTGCAGCCCGTAATGCGCATGTGGAAGTAGTAGCAAGAGATGAAAGGACAGGGCGGTTCTTGCATGATTTAAATGTGACTGCCACACTATATGACAATGCAGGGAAAAAGGTGGATACTAAAATGGAGATGTTTATGTGGCATCCGTGGTTGTACCACTATGGTGAAAACTGGCGGGTACCACGTGCCGGTAAATACCGTGTGCATGTGCATATAGATCCGCCGGCTTACCGCCGTTATGGACAAACCCTGGGCAAGCAGTTTGTAAAGCCTGCAGATATGGATTTTACCAATATCACTATTAAAACCGGTCAGAAATAATATGATTAGAACTATACACTTTATCGTTGCTATTCTTGTTGTTGCAAGTAGCTTTTCTACTCTACAGGCACAGGAGAATTTTTACCGGGTGTACCAGTATGAAACACCATTAAAAGGGCATTTGGAACTAACACAATGGACTACTTACATACCTAACAGCAGCCAGACGTACGACCATTTTGGTAAATCGTATACGCGCGACCAGTTATTGGCTACTTCTGTAGAAGCGGAGTATGGGGTAACCGACCATTTTGTACTTGCCGGCTATGCTGATTTTGAATCTCCTAAAGGCGGCGACTTTAATTATACCCGGAGCCGCATTGAAGCCCGTTATCGTTTCGGGCAGCGGTATGATTATTTTGTAAATACTGCTGTGTATGTAGAGTATTATTTCCCAAACCATGCTTATTCCAACTCGCAGGAACTGGAAGCAAGATTAATATTGGATAAAGACATTGAAGACTTCAGAATAGTGGTAAATCCTGCCGTAAGCAAGTATGTAAATGGCGATGAAGATCAAAGCTGGCAGCCTGCTGTGAGTGCCGGATTATATTACCGGAGAGGGAAGGTAATACAGCCGGGTGTGGAGTACTATGATAACTTCCATGAAAAGACTGCTGAGTTATTTCCTACGGTGGATGTAAATATCAGCGGGGCGGTGCAGTGGCATGTGGGTGTTGGCTTTGGATTGCAGGAGTCCAGTGATGATCTGATACTTAAAAGCATATTACAGGTAGACCTGCAGGCAATCCGCCCGACGCATTTAATGAGGAAGAAGTATCAGGGTAAGCTATAAGGGATAAGCGGAAAGCAGTGAGCTATGAGCCGCGAGCCCTTAGCAATGGATGCTTGTTGTTATCTTATGCAAGCTTGTACAATTACTTCACTTCTCCTCCTAATCCCATTCATCCCATAAATCTTACAAATCCCGGTTCAGACAGTCAAAACATTGCTTAGCTATTTCTAATTCTTCGTTGGTGGGTATTACCAGCACTTTTGTTTTTGCATCTGCTTTATTTATCTCACGGGTGGTACTTGCACGTGTAGTATTTCTTTCATCGTCAAGATTAATCCCTAAGTAATCCATGTTGGTGCAAATTCTTTTGCGCATGCTGCTGTCGTTTTCTCCAACACCGGCAGTGAAGATAACAGCATCTAATCCGTTCATAGCTACGGCATAAGCACCAATGTATTTCTGTATGCGGTAAGCATACATTTCGCAGGCTATCTCTGCTTCTTTGTCACCATTCTCCACTTTCTTATTTACATCTCGCATATCAATGCAGCCGGTAAGCCCCAGCATGCCGCTTTGCTTGTTTAACAGTGTACTTACTTCATCAGCAGTGTAGTGTAATTCATTGATCAAATAAAAGATAACAGACGGGTCAATATCACCGGTGCGTGTGCCCATGACCAAGCCTGCAAGCGGACCAAAGCCCATGCTGGTGTCTATACATTTACCACCTGCTACTGCTGCCATACTGCAACCATTGCCCAGGTGAATACTAACGAGTTTAGCAGCAGGATTTTGCAGATACTGCATTGCCTGGGTAGTTACGTAATGGTGGCTGGTGCCGTGAAAGCCGTATACTCTTATTCCTTGTTCTTTATATAGCTGTGTCGGGATGGCATAACGAAAAGCATACTCGGGCATTGTTTGGTGAAAGGCGGTATCAAACACTGCTATTTGCCTGGCATTGGTAAATATCTTCTCTGCGACTTCAATACCAGTATAACCGGCAGGATTGTGCAGGGGTGCTAATGAGAAAAGCTTCTTGATATCTTCCTTGACCTCCTCAGTAATAAAGGTAGCAGTGGCATACTTCTCGCCACCATGCACTATGCGATGCCCTACGACATCAATAGCCTGCGGATCTTTGATCACGCCATCTGTTGCATGGGTAAGTAAACAGACTGCCTGCTGCAGGCCGGCTTCATGGTTGGGCAGGTGGAGGGTTTGTTCGGTTGTCTCTTCTTTGCCATGGGCAAAGGATTTGTGTTTGATAGTGGCATGCTGGCTGCCAATCCGTTCTATCAACCCGGTGCAGACAGGTTGCGTGGATGGCCATTGGAATAATTGGTATTTGATAGAACTACTGCCGGAGTTGATTACAAAGATGTTGGTCATGATTTGGGAGATTTACCGCTAAGACGCGAAGACGCAAAGTAATACAAGAATAAAATAAGTGGACCACAGAGGCATAACGACCGAGAGCAGCACAGAGAATTATAATTGTTTTATATTCTTCTTTGCGTCTTCACGTCGTTGCGGTATTATTATCATTTATCCTGGCACTGAATAGCCGTTATGATCACTGTGTTGTAAATATCATCTACGGTGCAGCCACGGCTTAAGTCATTGATGGGTTTGTTTAATCCCTGGAGCATGGGGCCGATAGCTAAGGCGCCTGTCTCGCGCTGCACGGCTTTGTAGGTGTTATTTCCTGTGTTTAGGTCGGGGAAGATAAGTACGCTGGCTTTGCCTGCAACCTCTGAGTTGGGCAGCTTCTGGCTGCCTACTACCTGGTCTACTGCTGCGTCGTACTGAATGGGGCCTTCTATCTTTAAGTCCGGGCGCTTCTTTTTTACTATCTCTGTTGCTGCTCGCACCTTGTCCACATCAGCGCCTTCGCCAGAAGTGCCGGAGGAGTAGGATAGCATGGCCACTCTTGGCTCTATACCGAAACGCTGACTGCTCTCTGCCGAGGAAATGGCTATCTCGGCTAATTGCTCAGCAGTGGGATTGGGGTTTACAGCACAGTCGCCAAACACCGATACGCGCTCGGGCAGGCACATAAAGAATACAGAGGAAACAATAGAAACGCCGGGCTTGGTTTTAATAAACTGCAGGGCCGGACGTATGGTATGCTGGGTAGTATGCATGGCACCCGATACCATACCATCGGCATAGCCTTTATACACCATCATGGTTCCAAAGTAGGATACATCGGTCATGAGGTCGCGTGCCATTTCCAGTGTTACATTTTTATTTTTCCTTAGTTCAAATAATGTCTGTACAAAGTCGTCGTAGTATTTCGAAGAAGCCGGGTTCACAATGTTTAGCTTATTGATGTCCAGCGTAAGTCCAAGGCGTTTGATACTTGCCGCTATTTCGATGCTGTCGCCAAGGACTGTGAGCTTTACAATATCCTGAGTGATCAGGCGTGCAGCCGCCCTTAGTATACGGTCGTCGTTGCCTTCAGGGAGTACAATGTGTTTTTTATCACTTTTAGCCCACTTGGCCAACTGGTACAAAAACATGTGCGGTGTAATACTATCAGACCGGAAGGTCACTATCTTTTCATCCAGTGCTTTGGTATCTACATACTTGTCAAACACTGTAATAGCCAGTTCTATCTTTTTACTATTATCAGGTGTAATGCGCGACTGGATAGCGCCTACAGTTGTAGTGGTCTCAAAAGTGCCGGTCTCTACTGATATGATAGGCACAATGGTAGGAGAGCCCTCTATAAGCCGCATCATGGGCTCTTCGGGTAATGTGCCGGCAGTGAGCACTATACCTGCTACTTTTGGGTAGGAAGCTGATAAATTGGCTTGTAAGGCGCCAATGATGATATCCCCTCTGTCGCCGGGTGTAACTATCAGTACATTCTCTTTCAGGTAAGAGAGAAAATGGGGCAACTGCATAGCGCCTACCACAAAATGGTCTACCTGGTTGGAGAGTTGCTGCCCGCCAAACAGGAGCCTGCCATTTAGTTGTTCATGGATCTCTTTCATGGTGGGGCTAAGCAGGTTGATGTCCAAGGGAATAACGGCTAGAATGATATCCTTGGGCAGTTGCATGCGCAATAGTTCGCGCACATCCCGTTCCTGTTCCGGGGTTACTTTATTTACTACCAGGCTTAATACCTGCACTTCGCGGGCCTCGAAGTTCCGCCATATATTCAGGGCGAAACTAATGACCTGTGCGGTGGTTTTGTTCTCTCCCGATACTACAATGACTACCGGCGCACCGAGGTTTTTGGCAATCAGGATATTGTATTCAAACTCGAAAGCGGTACCTTCTCCTGTAAAATCACTGCCTTCCATAACGGTAAAATCGTAGTTCTCTTCCAGCTTCTTGTACTTGCCGATGATGGTATTGAGAATCTCCCCCTGTCCATCGCTCTCTATACGCTGCAGTACTTCCCGGCGGGTGAAGGCATAGGTATCGTCGTATGCCACGGGTAAGGAGAAATGTGTGAGCACTGTATCTATATGTACTTCTTTCTTACCATTGACGTCTTCATTGATGATGGGCTTGAAATAACCTATCTTTTTTGCCTTGCCCAGCAGCATATTGATGAGTCCTAAAGTAATAAGGGACTTACCGCTGTAGGGCTCTGCTGCTGCTATAAAAATTGTCTTCGTCATGTATGTATCGGAGTTTGTTTGCGAAGGTAAAGGCGATTTTACTTTCACCGCTGAGAACAAGAGTTGAGAGAGTTTGCGCAGAGATAATTCTCTGTGAAACCCATAATCCTCTTGCCTCTCTGCAAAGAAGACCCTTCCTTCATAATGAATAATATATTTTTAATAAAGCTCCTTTGTCCCTGCTCTGCAAAATGGGTAGTTCACTCACTGCCTCTGTGTTTCAAACCTTCATGCCTTCGTGGCTCAAATAATAAAACGCTGTGCTCCTTTGTGCCTCGCGTGCCTCTGTGGTTCAATACTTAGTGCTCCTTTGCGCCTGTCCTGTCATAGGAGGTGGTCTCTGTGTCTTCGTGGTTCAACAGAAAAAAAGACCCGGCACTCGCCGGGTCTTAAGGTTACCGCTTAGGTTTTCTAAGCCATTGCTGGAGGTAGAAGGATACCAGGCAACTGATGGCGGCGCTTAGCGCGGTGAGCAATATTGTTTGAACAATAGTTCCCGCATTCATTGCTTTGTACATTCCTACCAGCGTACCAACAACAGCCGGAGTGACAGTAACGAGCTGATGGTTTGTTCCTTCGTGCATGAGACTGCTTTTTGGAGTTCTGCAATAGGATGATTGCTACGCGGTGGTATCCACTTTAATGATGCTGCATGCATTGTATTCACCGTTGTTGAGGGAATACATCTTACCGTTCATCTGTTGCAAAAACTCAATACCAAATGCCAGGAACACAGGAAGCTGACTGTTGGCCGGGAGTGTGACTTTTAAGGTAATGATTGCTGTAGCCGTATTGTTAAGTACCAGGTCTTCTGATGCGGCTGTTGATACCTCATATGTTGCAGTTTCAAAGTCAACGGCTGCTGCACCTGAGAATAGCTGAAAGTGGGTGGCACCCTGTGGCGCTTTTACTAAATTGGCTGGTACAAAAGCCGGGATAGTGATAGTGACATCACCTGTTATACGGTTTACAGCTACGGTATAAGGCGCACTCAAAGTGGAAGCCATGTTGGCCCTGATATTGAAATCCAGGCCGGTGAGCTGGGCTGGTTCGCCATTTGCTACGTTACGCTGTCCACGATCGCTGGCCGTATCAGCCTGCAATGCCTTGTACATCGTTGTGGTAAGACGGCTTGTTAAACGTCCGTCTTTCGCCCTGGCGATAAGGTTCACAAAAGCTTTACGTAACAGACTGGCAGCTTTGCCTGCGCTTGAAAACTCTGCCATGTTCTCGCGGGTACGTTGGAAGTTGGGGGATTTGGCTATTTTATCTGCGGATATAGCACTTTTAGATTTCACCATGAAACCGTCCTGCGACTTGTAAAATGTGAGATTACCAATTGTCCCATTGATTTGTAAAGGACCTACTTGTTTTGCCATGTGTTGTTGTTTTTAAACGTTATGTTATTTGATTTGTGTCTTTCACTCCACCCACGCGTTGATGTGTGATTGACAGTGCAAACATAGCAGGCTAAGAGGCGCCGGAGTAGTTGTGAGGGTTGTACTACCCCTGCTACACAGTTGATAGACAATAGGTTGTGGTGTAAAGGTTTTGGGAGAGTGACGATGGAAGGATTGAACTACAGAGGCACTGGAGGCATGGAGGAGCACGGCATATTGAACCACAAAGGCACGGAGGGCACAAAGGAGCACCAGGTTTATTAGTTGAGCTACTGAGACATGAAGGCACTCACAGAGTCCTGCGGGCAAAAGATTTGAAACACAGAGGCACAGGAGATACAGAGGAGCACAGAGGGGAAAGATGAATTTGTTTAGCGCCTGCCAATATAACTTACCTGGTTCCTGAATTATACCTGTTCGAATATTATTGCTTGTTTTCTTTGGGTATTTACATGTAGTAATCCAATTCGGCGATGGTCATTATTACTGTTCGAAGCAGGATGATTTGTTCCTGTTGGCAGTTTGCATCTGGTAAGATAAGTGCAGGAAAATTAGTCAGTTTCCATTACTGGCACAAGCGTTTGCTAATGGGAATGAGGAAACAATTTTCAAGAGTCATTTTTATTACAGTGTCAAGTAAATAATATAAGGAATATGCTGTAGATCAAAGTATAATTAAATAGTGATTTTCCACTGGATCCTGCGGAATCTACTATCCACAGATCACGCTCCTGGCGTGATGACAAACTCCGAATTTGATCCACAGCTTTAACTTACTTACTTGACAATGTACTTATCTTCATTTTTTTTCTTTCCTACATTGCTTCTGTGCACCGCTTTGCTTGCAGCATGGGCATTGCAGTGGCATTTACTTAATTGTTCTACTACTGCCATAATAGCCTTACTCCGGCTCTTTACTTCTCAGGATTTTTATTAATTAATAAAAAAATATATATTTTAATTATATGATATAAAATATATTTATATATTAGCTAAATTTTATTATCCTTAAAAACAAATGTATGAAACAAGTTCAACTGACACTCTCTGTTCTGTTTTTTTCTCTTCTTATGTTCGGCTGCAGTAAAAGCAATAAAAATGACAAGCCTGCTGATGTAATTAGTGCCACGGTTGGTACCACATCCTTTTCTGCGAACGGCAACGATGTGCAGGGGCTTATTGATAAAAACCCGGCCGATAACACTAAAAACGAACTTTCAATAACCGGCCAATCAGGAAATAATGTGCTTACGGTGGCTGTGTACGATTATAAAGCAAGCACAGGCAGCTTCAACTTTTCAACAGGTACCGCACTGGGCGGTTATAGCATTGGCAGCGGCGATGACCCAATTGTATCAGGAACAATTACGCTTACTACCGTTAATTCCAGCCTTATCGAAGGTACATTCAACGGTACCACGCAAGGCGGTATTGCTATTACAAACGGCAGCTTCTCACTGCATCCTTAATTTAATCTCTAAAGGTCTGATTCCCCGAAGCGCTGCTTCGTCTGTTAAAAAGATTTATCACTACCTCGCCGGCTCTGCCCCGCGAGGTATTTTATTTATACACATTTAGCCGGACTTTAGCTTTTTATAGTGGTGGGAGCCTCAAACAGGCTTTCTGATGAGATAGTTGCAGCAGAAATAACACCTGATCCCAAATTCAAACAGGTGGCCATATAAAGGTCCTTTTTTGTTTAGATCTGTGTCCTAAGGTTAATGAAAAAATACAAATGATTGCAACAGTGGAGCGTGAAGACAGGCTCTGCTGTTGCAAGATGTTTCGTGCCTCAACCGGACAAACGCTAAGTTAGATTTTTGAATGTAAATGCCATAAAATCAGTGTTTCGAACAGTTATGATACACAAACTCTGATATGATCTACAACATAAACAAACTTAGTTGACAATGCATTAAGTACAGTGTAACATAAATATGTTTCAGCTACAGAAAAACTGTTTTGGGGCCGTTAAGATGGTAAGCCGTTTAGGTGCAATCTCTTACAGATAGCTCTTGTCTTTCTTTTTTCTCCTTGAATTAAGAAAAAAGAAACAAAAAAGTTATGAATAGAATAATGATTATTCAATGGTATTCATGAGATCGCTTTGCTAAGTTCAAGCACGGCATGATCGCTCCGCGCATTACTTCGTGAATAATGTTTTTTATGGTCTCAGTGAGATAGTTCGTGCGGCCAGCGCCGCCCCACTGCCTGAGAGGCAGCTTTATTACTGGGTGGCACTGTTGGGCTAACATGGTGCTGCTCCTTATTTGACATGTATTTGATGAATAGGTTGGTTGCCTTTGGCCTTAAACTTTGAACAGCGTAGTCATACTTAGCAGAGATTGGAAAGGTGGATACGTAGCTCATTGCAGGTTAGATCAGTAGGATATTTAACCGAAAACTTTTATAATTTATGTAACAGTGTATTAAGTACACGGTCAACTAAATACATTTGAAGACTATGGCATACATCAAAGTATATTTAAGCAGTGATTTATCTATTAGGCCACAGATGCTTCCTATAGCCTGCCAAGCCAAAGGCATGGTCAGCAGGACAAAGCTACGTTTGATTATGGAATTCAACCAAATCATTTTCCTGATGCCTTTATTTACACTTATTTCTTACTTCAGCTTATTTAAGTTACAGTTTAGTTAGTATTTCCGTAATTGGGTAAGCATTTGATGGAGATGCTCTTTGATGATGTTGATAGCGGCTGTATCGGGGGAATAGAATTTCGAACTTAAGCTGTCGGCTGATATGTTTGCAGCACGGGTGGTTTTGAAAGCACCGGCAACCATCCTGAATAGTTCGGCCTGGTTGCTGTGCTCAATGATCCTGCAATCAATCAATAATCGGAAAAGTACCGCTAACTGGCTTACCGACAGAGTAGTGAGCACAGTGCTCTTTGGGCTTGCGGATGCTGCGGTCTGGCTGCCATAAATAGCAGCCAGCGTGTTTTGTTGTTGGTTCAAATATTTTATTTCCTGCTGTATCATACTCACCAATGCTTCTTTTGCAGATGGACTGCCTGGTAGTAAAGCATGCGTTCCGGTGTATACCTGTCCATAATGTTTTTCATAGAGCGCCCATTGGCTTGCCTGATCGTGCGGCATACCGGTATTGCTGATATGCCTGTATAAGTATTGCATGATGTACTGCAGTAATGCGGCATCATTGAAATTGAGCCGTATAAGTATGTCTATGATATTACGATTGGCAGGTTCACCAGTGTACACGCTTCCTGTTGCTGATAGTGCCGATAACAGGTTGCGGAGATAGTCTAATTGCTGAAAGCTGCAAGACCGGGCAGGGTGTGCATCCATAAATTGTTGTACCGGCGCAGTGACAATATTTTGCAGTTCCGGGCAAACACTGCTGTTTTGCCATTGCTCTACAAGGAATTTAAGCTGTTGCCCCAGCTTACTTTGCTCTTTAAACCTGTACACTAAAGGTATTTGTTGTTCTTTATCGAAGTAAATAGTAAAGTGCTGCTGTAAGTAAACCAGGCTATCCAGGAGTTGTATTTCTAATCCGCTATAGCCCGCTAATAAGATAGTATGATGATCGGTATCTTTATTTTTTAGTGTTTCTATGTATATGCTTAACCTGTTGAGGAGGCTGATGCAACCTGCCTGGCAGGTATGTACTAAAACCTGTAGCGCTTTGTTGTTTTTTGAACCTGCGGCCTGCTGCATGAAATTAAGCGGGAATGCTTGGGCTTCTGCAGTTGCCTGGTGAATAATGGAAAGGCAATCGTACTGTGCTTCACCAGTGGTTGTTTGAACTGTATGAGTTATTTCATCAATCAACTGGTGTAAAGCAAATAAAGGATATAACATGGAATATTGGAATTTAATCTTTGGTTGTGTAAGTATGCTGATTGTTTATGATGGTAATACATAAGATACCTTCTCGAATCTCTTCCTCGTTGCACCTTGCACCTTGTACCTTGTACCTTGTATCTTGTATTATATTTCATATGGCTACTTTATTCCACTCGAACAATCAGGGTACAAATGTAGAATTCTGATTTATAAAAGCAAAATAATTTGCTAAGTATTTTAGTATAATGCTAAAGTTATTGGTGATGGAGCGTTACTAACGGGATGGATGAAAGCCCTGAGCTCTAAAGAGGATTAGGGTAGATGGGAAGTAGTATAAGGAGTGCCTGAAGAATTACACAATGGAATACAGCAGAGGAGTATGGTATTATTTGCTGCTCCCGGGGAGCTTTCCGGTGAATTCACCGCAGAGAACAGGAGTAAATAGAGGTTTCGCAGAGTTAGTCTTATTGTATGACGTAAATATGAGTTATTCACCGCAGAGAAAAGGAGTAAATAGAGGTTTCGCAGAGCTAATCTTATTGTATGACGTAACAAATAGTATAGAGGTCCGTTTATTCGCCTCTGTTTGGTGAAAGAAAATTCCTTCTATCATGATCATATGGCAGTATGCTGCCTGCTGTTTATTTACACCTCTATATCTCACCTGCGACCAACTGCTCCTTATACCTGTTGTTTACACCGGCTTATACAGAAAAGACGTAGGATGAACGGCTTTGATATGGCTCAGATACGGCTTAGATACGGCTGAGGTGGAGTTTTAAAGTTTGGGAGTTCAGGGATTCACCGGTTCACGGGTTTGCGAGTTTAGGAGTTAAGGAGTAGTATGAAGTTTAAAGTTTGTTAAGTTAGATTAGGCGCAAACAAGGAGGATGCAGCACTTTAGCATTGCTTTTCATGAACTATCCATGGCTTTAGTACGGCTTTGCTATGGCTTTAGTATGGCTGAGGTGAAGAGGAGATTTTATATAAGATGAGTGGATGTTAAGTACAGTGCCTAGTAAGTTTGTTTTAGCTTAGAACAAGTCTATTGGGGTGCTGTGAACACAGCAGGTGTTTTAAGTACAAGTTCTTACAGATAGTTCTTGTTTTTACCTTTTTTCTTGATAAAAAAGGTAACCAAAAAATCAAGCACGGCATGATCGCTCCGCGCATTACTTCGTGAATAATGTTTTTTATTGGTCTCAGTGAGAGTAGTTCGTGCTGGCCAGCGCCGCCCCACTGCCCAAGGTGCAGCTTTATTATTGAGTGGCTCTGTTGGGCTAACATGGTGCTACTCCTTATTTGACAGGTAGTTGATGAATCGGTTGGTTGCCTTTGGCCTTACACTTTGAACAGCGTAGTCTTACTTAAGGGAAAATCAAAAGGTGGACACGTAGCTCATTGCAGGTTAGATCAGTAAGATATTTAACCGAAGAACTTTTATAATTGTATGTTACACTGTACTAAGTATAATGTAACATAAATAGATTTAAGAACTATGGCAAACATCAGAGTATAATTAAACGGTGATTAATGTACTATCCACAGATGCTTCTTATAGCCTGCCAAGCCAAAGGCATGGTCAGCATGACAAAGGCTGTGTTTGATTACGGAATTTAACTTTGCCATAGTGCAAATACTATTAGTATTTATACTCACATACTATTAAGTTTATTTATGTTACAGTGTATTAAATCTGCTGACAGACTTAAATAACAATATATTCAATAAGTCGCTATTAAACATTGCTTAAAGATGGGTGGGATCATTTAAAGGCGCTTTAAAATACCATTAATAATGTTGCAGTACAGCAATCCTTTATATAGATTTATTTAAGTTTGCCCCGAATCTGATATCTAGAATCCATATATCTTTTTATATTTTAGCAAGCATTAAAGGATCCAATATTATGCAATCATTTTACGCCCAAACTGGCAGGATGAAATTTCTTGCCTGCTTTTTATTGTTGACCGGTTCGCTATTGTTCTGCTCCGGCAGGCTGGCAGCCCAGAAAAAAGACTCCACTGTTACCGGTATCTACACCGATTTTAAAACATACTGGAAAACCACTACTGCCAGCAACAGTACTGTTTTGCCTGATACCAGCCATAACCTGCTGGCGTTTACATTCAGGGGGCAAACGTATTCCACCGGTGTTAACGATGCGCATACTGGATACTAAGCTGGGAAGTGCCAATTACGCAAAAGGGAGTTATCATGCGCTTCCGGTAAGCAATATCGGCGGTACTGTGATTGCAGGCGGAGCCACCTATATCGCTACTGCCAGCAAGAATGATGGTGACAGCACCAAAGCTGCCTATAAATCGCCTTACCCAACCATTCACATTGCGGATGTATTAACAGATGGTAAGAACGGATTGGACCTGGGAACCGGTGTGACCAACCTGCCTTCGGGCGGGCGTATCTCTTTTGATATCAAAAGTTTAAGCGCGAAAGCTGCAACAGATACTATTCCGGACCTGGTCCTTACCCAGATTGCCACTCCTACCGCCAGTGTAGCAGATACCATTTACTTTTATGATGCAACAGGAAAGATAGTAGGAAATAAAAAACTGGTGACCTGGACTAATGTAAGCAAATTAGGAACTTACAAACTTGATCTGTATTCGTTGACCACGGGTGTTTCCTGTAATACTTCCACTATAAATGGTGCTGTTGCTGATCCAAGCGGGTAAAGAGACATCCGGATGGTAGCATTCCTGCTGACAGAGTTTGGGATCACCAATACAGACAGTGCTGCTAAAGTAAAAGGAATAATGGTACAACCGAACGGTACCAGCGACCAGGCTTTTATAGCTTACAATACAGCAATCATAAGCCTGGATTTACCGGTCATCACCGCTCAGCCTGCTACACAAACCTTTTGCAGCAATACTACCACCTCCGCCACTTTTAGTGTAGCTGCTACCAGCACTACAACAGCAACTTACCAATGGAAGAAAAAACGGCGCTGCTATTGCAGGCGCTACCTCTGCTACCTATACGGCTACCGGTTTAACGCTGGCAGATACTGCTAATGCCTATATGGTAACAATTACTAACAGCGTAGGTGCTGTAACCAGTGATCCTGCTTATGTGAAGTATATAATTAACACGCAGCCGGCCAGCCAATATGTTGCAACGGGTGCTACGGCTACGTTTACAATAAAAACGTCCGGCGCCACCGCTTTTCAATGGTATAAGAACGGAACTGCCATTCCAGGTGCTACGGCAGCTTCTTTTACGATATCACCCGCTACGTTAGCCCTTTCGGGCAGCAGCTATACGGTGGCAGTCACTTCTTCCATTGGCACCTGTACCAGTAGTGCGGCGACTCTTACTGTAGAAAATACGCCAGTCATTACTGCGCAACCGCAGGCACAGGTGTTTTGCACCAGTTCTGTAACCTCG
>CAWFUV010000011.1:0-95892 GCA_963819045.1 uncultured Chitinophagaceae bacterium
AAGGCTTGGTTGCGGCGACGGTAGAAGCGGGACGAAATACAGTCCCAATCATCCTGAGCGTTTCGGACGCGCCAACGCTCGATACCGTTCGGGTCGTCGGCAACCGGAGGTTGTACCCGCGCCACGAGGAGTTCGAGACGCGCCGGCTGGATCACACAGCGGCCGCGTCGTTTTCGCGCGAGGACATCCTCAAGCGCAATCCCACGGACACTTGGCAGATGTTGAGGAACGTTCCGTCGATAACGTCAGCGACAGCGACGGCGGCGTGAACGCGATGTCGGGCCGGACGGTGATCGCCAACAAGAATGGCGACCCCTGCTTCATGTCCGTGATGGTGGATGGCATCCTTCAACGGCCGGGTCCAGGGCGGCCGTCATACGACCTTCGCGATCTTCCGCGCCCCGAAGAGGTTCATGGCGTCGAAGTGTTCGCCGGAGCGTCAACGATTCCGTTGCAGTACGGTGGGATGGTCAAGGAAAAATGTGCGGACTCATCGCGATCTGGACGCGGTAAGCTAGATGCGTGTGATCACTCGGCGAACGGCGCTACTCCGAGACAGTCTGCGATGAAAGGCGTCTAGGCTGGTGACACTCGCCCAATGATCGGACGCGACGAGCTTGACAACGCCGGAGTAGCGCAGAACCAGGTCACTTACGAGGTGCACTCGTCGAACTCGCGACGATGCGTAAGCTTGAAAAATTTAAAAGGATTATTAGTAGTAAAAATCCGATTACCAGAAGTCCAAATGTTAGCCTTATCTCTAAGCAAATGTCTTCTACTTACTGTTGGCAAGATGTCACCCTTAATAATCGAATTTATGCAAATAGCTTCATTCTCATTTATTTTTTCTGTATGCTTTAAATGAACTCTAAAGCGAACAGACTTTATTTCTCTTTCATGCCATTCATTTGGAACAACACTAAGGTGAGGTCTTGTAACACTATCACTTTTAATTTTTCTAAATACTATAAAATCGCCTTTTCTCCAAAAAGGCAAGATATCAGTTATACCAGCAGCTCTAAATGCATTGAACTCAAAAAAGGGCATTGCATATTCAAGAAGTTGAGAATCCAAAGTTTCAATACATAATCCAATTTGATGACAAAATGAAAGCCACTCAATTCTCTCTTGTGGTATGTCTGGTCTCGTATTAATAGGTGGAATACTTATACCGACTAGCCCACCTACTTCAACACATTGTGATGCTACCCAAATAAATTGAAAGAAATGTTCAGTATACCAAGGTGGATCCATAATAACACAGAAATGTTTTTCAATGGTACTTGGATTTATGCCAAAGATATCTGAGTCAATTATTTTAAATCTGTCTGGATAAGTGACTATATGTTTCAAACCTTGGAGAATTGGTTTGTTCTTTTCTATTAATGTAACTTTTTGAGGAATATCTTTCAAACTAGCAGTTGCAAAAAGTGTCGGCATTCCAAGTATAAGTATTGAATCCTTTATTGTGCAGAGTTGTTGAAGTTTGGTTAGCAGATGCAATAAACTAGCAGTTGAATTTCGCCATTCAAAGTCTAACGGATGAGGTGTTTTCAAAAAATCGAAGTACCCCATGTATTTCTTTAAATATAATTGACTATCATTTGGAAATAGGCTTAATGGTTGAGGGTGTTCTTCTCTTCTTATTACCCACATACCTTTATTTTCACTAAGAATGTTTTTGGAAATTAAATTATCTAATAATTCTTTTGCCTTAATCGGGTCAAGTCCATTTAAATTCTTGCTGATGTACTCAAAAGTTCTGGGCTGTTGGCATAATCGTAGAATTATGCTCTCGGCAAAGTTAGAACTCATTACAATTACTTTTCAAGTTTTTAAAGTAAGTTATGGACAGAAACGCATCAGAAAATAATTAAAGTATATGATTGTTTCACCTCACTTATGCTAATAATTAGATATTATTGTTTGCTAATATAGAGATTTAAAATAATAATTTTAAATTATTGTATGTTACAAGTTCCTGTTCATTAACACATCTCCCCTGCTTGGCGTAGTCTCCTGACTACGATACCCAATTAGCAAATCTCTGATTTCCACGTTCACAGGCACAAACTTCCGTTTGTACCCACTATACCGGAAGCATCCGCTTCCATGTTTTATAATTGTTTACGGTACGAGTTAATGATCGAATGTTTGCGCCGACAGAGGGATTTACCTGGAAAAAATCGAACGATTCAGACCGCTGCTTTTCTTGCAAACACGCCACCTTAATAGTTCCGGTAAGTGTAACCAAGGAACAGATTGGGACCGAGTAGCAAAACGCCTATGAACCAACCGAACGGAACCAAAACAGTATGAAACAAAACTACCGCAGAAAAGGGAGCATATTGGTTTATTATCGGCGAGATGCCACCTGCAATCTGGATAGATTTCATCATCGGGTATATATAGCATGTTGCCATGAGTCCCTTTTTAGGGCAGCGGCTGCCACAAAAGGGGTGGGCTGATAGGGAATAAAGTGCAGGAAATAATTTAACCCTAAAATAAGGTAAATGAGCCTAAGTAATACCCGTAATAAAACATACTATTCTATATTTTTGAAATAGATTATTACAATTGTTAAACCACTACATTAAACAATTCAACAAGCTAAAAAGAGCAACCGTTAACGGTGAAAAAGCACCGCACAAACCAATATTACTCTTATCCATTATCCAGCTCATTGACAATAAAGAAATAATTGAAAACAAAGTATTCATTACTCCAGAACTGGTAGCCACCTTCAAAGACATCTGGAGCATGCTGGTGAGGAGTCCAAAGTTCAGTCCCAACTTCTCTTTGCCCTTTTATCATCTGCAATCAGATAAGTTTTGGCACTTACATACATATCCTGGAAAAGAAATACTGCTCACTGCTTCGCACTCTATTAAAAGCTTTGCGAACCTTAAAGAAGCTGTTTTGTATGCCTCATTTGATGAAGAGTTATTTGCCTTGCTAATGAATAACAATGACAGAGCAGTACTAAAACAAACCCTACTACAAACCTATTTCCCGCAAATTCATCAGCTTACTTCATATACAACTAATAGCATTACCAATGAGATTTCTAATCAGATATTACAAGAGTCAACCGCAACCTATCAGCGGCAGATAGAGAAAGCAGATGAAGAAGAGATCTTCATCAGGAATGGTGTATTCAAAAAGCTGGTACCCTCTATTTATAATAATTGTTGTTGCATCAGCAGAATGCGCGTTATATCTACCTACAACATCCAAATGATTGATGCCTGCCACATCATTCCTTTTGCGGTATCCCACAACGACACCATTATAAATGGCATTCCCCTTTGCCCAAACCTCCACCGGGCATTCGACCGTGGCTTAATAACCATTGATGAAAGTTACACCGTACTCGTATCCCAAAGCTTCCAAGAAGATGAACAAGCATATAGCATTAAGCAATATGAAGGAACACAAATAGCCCTACCCAACGAAAGCAACTATTACCCTGCCATAGGAAACTTAGCCTGGCATAGAGAAAATGTATTTAAGTAAGTTTTATTAAGCACCTCTGGTAAATCACGCTAAAGGCCGCCACCTTCCCCAATCAAGCTCCCCTTTTCGGCTTGTTCTTCTCCAAATACTCCTTCAAGGCATAATGGTAAACACTTTGCCCCTTTTTTACTTTCTCTAGGTATAAAGTCCTTTGCTGCGGGTCCCTGTTAATAGCCTGGGCATATGCTACCGCCTCTGCAAATAGTGTTTTATACAGCATTTGCAGCTCACTGGGTTTCACCCTGTGCATATCCGGGTATTTAGTCACTACGGTTTTATCGCTGTATTGCTTCACTACAAGCTGCTTCCCAAGCGTACCATTTAAATTCTTCAGTAAATGATTATCCATCCTTGCCATCGTATGCTAATATTTTTAGCAAATCTAAGGCTTTACCCAAATTGTACAATGTTCAACGATATAGTAAGTACGTTGTTACATAAATTATAAAAGTTTTCGGTTAAATATCCTACTGATCTAACCTGCAATGAGCTACGTATCTCCCTTTCCAATCTCTGCTAAGTAAGACTACGCTGTTCAAAGTTTAAGGCCAAAGGCAACCAACCTAATCATTAAATACCTGTCAAAAAACAAGCAGCACCATGTTAGCCCAACAGTGTCACCCAGTAATAAAGCTGCCCCTTAGGCAATGGGGGGCGCTGGCCCGGAACACGAAGTCTCATCGAGCATTAATAAACAAACAATACGAGATAAACGCGCGGAGCGATCGTGTTTTCCTTGATTTTTTTGTTTCTTTTTTTATCAAGAAAAAAAGAAAAAACAACCACTTGCTATCAGCAAGCACCCCCCAAACACCTTAGAAACATACAGCACATAAAAGAACTTACATTATCCCAAATTTATTAAGTTGATAACGCAGTAAGCCAGAAAGATACTGCTAATATCATCCCTTATACCAATTAGCCATCACCAAAAGTAAATCTCATTTCAGAAATAGGCCTGCATGGAAATCCCTGATTAATAACTGCAAGCCCTTGCAATTGCTTTTCCCTCAGTCAACTACCAACTGCCGTCCGTTATCCCGGTAGCAACCAGGTACTAAAACCCTGCTTACTTCCCACCTGGGCCGTACCTCCTGCCTGTCTCCTTCCTGTCAAAGCGGTATATCCTTCGATGATCCTACGTCCATCTTACGTTCATCCTACGTTTATCTTACGTCTTTTCCTGTATATAGAGGGTAAAAAATGGTATGCAGAGGAGCCTTGGCAGCAGGTTGTGTGCAGAGGTGTAAATATACAGAAGATAGACTGTTGGCGTAGCTGTCAAAGTGTAATTTCCACAGTGATGTCTTTAACTTTACTACGCGCTCCTGAAGTTTATACGCTTTATCCTCTCCTGCCTTAAGTCTTCATCCTGCACAATTTTAGGTAGTGCTGCCCCGCGTAGCATCTGCACAAAGATTAATAAAACGTTTTTGAGGAGTCATATACACCCAAAACCCCTTACTTTTATCCCTTTATTTGCTACGCTTACATTTAATATGATAAATCAAAAGTCTTCCGGTTCCCCTTCATCATATCCTGCATTACAAAAAACGCCTACCGGCATTAGCGGTCTGGATGAAATTACATTAGGCGGGTTGCCAACCGGCCGCCCAACATTGATCTGCGGCAGCGCCGGCTGCGGCAAAACCTTGTTTTCGCTGGAGTTTGTGGTGCACGGTGCGCTCGAGTTTGGCGAGCCGGGTGTGTTTGTGGCTTTTGAAGAAAAGCCGCAGGACCTGGCAGCCAATGTAGCATCGCTGGGCTTCGACCTTAACCAACTGCAGCAAAATAAAATGCTGCGCATAGATTACATCCATATAGACCGTACGTGAAATAGAAGAAACCGGCGAGTACGACCTCGAAGGATTGTTCATCAGGCTGGGGTATGCCATAGACAGCATTGGTGCCAAACGGGTGGTGCTGGATACGATAGAAAACCTGTTTTCGGGCTATGACAACCAGGCCATTCTTCGCTCGGAGTTACGACGCTTATTTCAATGGTTGAAAAATAAAGGCGTAACAGCCATCATTACCGGCGAACGTGGCGAAAGCACCTTAACGCGGCAAGGGCTGGAAGAGTATGTGTCGGATTGTGTTATCTTGCTTGACCACCGTATCATCAACCAGATATCCACGCGCCGGCTTCGCATTGTTAAATACCGCGGCTCGGTACATGGCACCAACGAATATCCTTTCCTGATAGACTCCGACGGTATTACGGTATTGCCTATTACCTCCCTGGATCTCAATAAACCTGTTTCTTCCGAAAGGATTTCTTCGGGCATACCGGCACTCGATGCCATGCTGAGTGGAAAGGGCTTTTATAAAGGGGGCAGTATCCTTGTATCGGGCACCGCAGGTACCGGCAAAACCAGTATTGCCGCTTCTTTTGCAAATGCTGCCTGCAATAAGGGCTATAAATGCTTATTCCTCGCATTTGAAGAATCGCCACAGCAAATTGTACGCAACATGCACGCCATAGGCATGAACCTGGAAAAGCATATAGATAAAGGGCTGTTGCATTTTTACGCTTCACGGCCTACCATGTACGGGTTGGAAATGCACCTCGTAACCATCCACAAGCTGATACGGCAAGTAAAGCCCGATGTGGTGGTGCTCGACCCCATTACCAATCTTATTACCATCGGCTCGGTAAGCGAAGTAAAAGCGATGCTGGTAAGGTTGATAGATTTTTTACAGCAGGAGCAAATAACGGTGATGTTTACAGCGCTTACTTTAAACACCATCATTAACGAACAAACAGACGAAGGCGTATCCTCGCTGGTAGATGCCTGGGTGCAGGTAAGAGATATAGAAAGCAATGGCGAAAGGAACCGCGGCATGTATATTATGAAATCGAGAGGCATGCAACACTCCAACCAGGTACGCGAATTTGTGATTACCAATGAGGGGCTGGATTTAAGGGATGTGTACCTGGGGCCGGAAGGCGTGCTTACCGGTTCTGCACGTGAGGCGCAGATTTTGCTGGAAGAAACAGGGCAGGTGTTGCATACCAATGCTATTGACCGCAAAGACCGGGAGTTGCTGCGCAAACGCAAAATGCTGGAAGGGCAGATAGACAGCCTGAAATCGGAATTTGAGTCAACCGAAGAAGAGCTGAACAAGGCGTTTATAGAAGAAGCAATAAAAAAAGAAGTAATGGAACAGGCACGCCAGAAAATGACGGACCTCCGAAGGGGTACTACAGGCAGCAACAACAATAACAATACAGAACAAACAGATAATGGCTGAAATTAAATACGAACTAAGATTGTATGTAGCAGGTAAAACCCCCAAATCTGTTACAGCGCTCAACAATCTAAAAAAATATTGCGAAGAGCATTTGAAAGATCAATATACCATTGAAGTGATAGACCTGCTGGTGCACCCCCAACTGGCTGAAGGCGACCAGATCTTAGCCATCCCCACACTGGTGAAGAAAGTGCCGGAGCCGGTGCGAAAAATAATAGGGGATCTTTCTAATAAAGAAAAAGTACTGGTAGGGCTGAACATTCGTCCAATATAAAAAGGAGCAAACAATACATGCAGGATTTGAATACCGGCAACACATTTCCGGACTGGGACGAGGAGGAAGAGCCGCATTATAGCCTGCGCCTTTTTATAACCGGTGCATCGCCGGTATCTGTTCGTGCGGTGAGCAATATTAAAACTATTTGCGAAACATACCTGCCGGGCAGGTACGAACTGGAGGTGGTAGATATTTACCAGCAGCCGCTGCTGGTAGAAGATGAAAACATCACTGCCGTACCGGTACTCATTAAAAAATTTCCCTTACCCAAAAAAAAGTTAGTAGGCGATATGTCGGACACCAATAAAGTATTAAAAGGATTGGGCATCCGGTAACAGATTGATAGCGTGGAAAAGATAGAAAAAACATACGAAGAACTGCTGAGTGAGCTGCAGGAAGTGCGCATGCAACTGGAGGAAGCAACCGATACCATTGAAGCTATCCGCTCGGGCGAGATAGATGCATTGGTTGTAAAAGCAAAAGATGGCCACCAGCTATATACGCTTAAAAGTGCCGACCAGACTTACCGCATTTTTATAGAACAAATGACCGAAGGTGCTGTTACCCTCAGCCCTGAGAATATCATCCTGTATTGCAACTCTAAGTTTGCATCGCTGGTGCAATTGCCCCTGGAAAAAGTGATCGGGCAGTTGTTTGTTAACTTCATTACGCCGGAGTGCCGGGATGATTATGCAGTGTATATTGAAAAGGCATGGACGGATAATGTAAAGGGGGAAGTGGCGCTGCAAGCCAGTGGTGGCAAAGAAGTGCCGGTGCTGCTGTCTTTAAAAACCTTGCACCTGGATGAAGGCTTGAGTATGAGCATCATCATCACAGACCTTACTGCGCAGAAGGCAACCCAGCAATTGCTAAGGCAAAAAAACAAGCAGTTGGAAGAAGCGCAGGCCTTTATGCAGCAACTAAATGCCAAACTGGAAATAAAGGTAAAAGAAAGGACACGTGAACTGGAAGCCACGGTACTGGAAAAAACAAAAATAAGCGAGGCATTGCGCAACAACCAGGAACGCCTGGCGCTGATACTCGAAACCATGGCAGAAGGCGTAGGCATTATAGATGCTAAAGGAAACCTGACGTATGCCAACCCTATGGCACAGAAAATATTAGGGCTGCACCATAGTGAAATGTTAGCCCGCACCTTCAACGACTCTAAGTGGTCGAACCTGCAGATAGATGGCACGCCTTTACCTCCGGAAGAGCACCCCATGGCTATTATGCTGAAGACCTGTAAGCCGGTGTATGACCATGAAATTGCGGTACAGCCGCCGGATAGAGAACGCTTTTATATCTCTATCAATGCAGCGCCTATCCTTGATGACAACGGCACTTTAATCGGCGGCGTGGGCACCTTTATGGACGTTACCAACCGCCGCAGGATAACGCAGCAAAAAGATGAATTTATTTCTGTTGCCAGCCATGAGCTTAAAACTCCTATGACCACGCTAAAAGCCTCTATGCAGGTGCTGGAGCGGATCATTCCTTCTGAAAACGTATCGCCCCTGATTCCTGTTTTTTTTAACAAAGCAGGCGTTAGTTTACGCAAACTGTCCGGGCTGATAGATGATTTGCTGAATGTATCGCGCTTAGAAAAGGGACAATTGATACTCAATATTTCTACTTTTAATGTATATGACACCGTAAAAGAGCATGTAGAAAACATGCAATTTGCCGGTACCAGCACCGAAGCCATTACCATCAGCGGTAACCAAAACATTTATGCGGCTGCCGATAAATACCGTATCGAACAGGTATTGACCAACCTGCTGAACAACGCAATAAAGTATTCTCCCCCTTCCTCACAAATACATATTACCATAGAGCAGCCGGATGGCGCTAATGCTATTAAAATAGCTATACAGGATTTTGGTATCGGCATCCCGGCAGACAAGCAGGAGCACCTTTTTGACAGGTATTACCGGGTTGATTATTCCAGTAATCAATACACCGGTATCGGTTTGGGTTTATACATCTCCAGCGAAATTATTAAAAGACACAAAGGGCAGATTGGTGTACATAGCGAAGTGGGCAAGGGAAGTACTTTTTGGTTTACACTGCCAGGGGAATAATTGCCCGTTTCTCTATAAATCAGTGTCCCATATGATAAAAAATCACTTCCATACGATTAATCGAACATCAACTATTATCCTGCCATAGAAAATTTAGTATGACATAGAAAGGATGTGTTTAAGTGATCGCTATTTTAGCGTCATCCCCGCGAAATCTCCCGCTGTTAAAGGCTATGCACGACTTTTGCTGATAGCTACTAAACCCATCTGTTATGACGCGCCACCAACGGCTCTTCCTGTTGCTCTTTTTCCTTTTATTACCGCTTTCCTGTCTGTTTGCACAAACCTTGTCTTTTACAGACATTCTAAAAGTGTACAGCTTAGACAGCAATGCTGCCCGGCAATTTTGTGCCGGTAAAAAACTGGCTTTAACAGTAGCCGGAAACACCGGAGCAAATATGCGCTACCAGTTTAAATCAGCCGACAGCAGCGCTAAGCTGGAAATCACATATCCAAACGACTCCACTTCGCTAAATGTGCAGTTGAACTATTGGTTTAGGAGTGCTAAGGAATACAGCCACTTTAAGAAAGCTATACCTAAGAATGGCTTTACCCGGCAGTCGGTAAAGCAGGTAGAAGGTGCCCTTCCATCTTATGCAGAACGCTATGTAAGCAAGAACCTGCAAATAGAACTAATACATCCCGAAGGGAAGCAACCCTACTGGCTCTTTCTGCACCCGGTGGGGAATTATACCTGGTAGCAGGTTAAGTCCCCTACATTCCGCAATCAAGCACCCATTTTCAGTTTATACTTCTCCAGGTACTCCTTTAATGCATAATGGTAAACACTTTGCCCTTGTTTTGCTTTTTGCTGGTATAATACCAAGCCGCTATCAAGTTGAAAGATGATAGTTGAAAGATGACAGAAGGGATTGCCACTTAAGCAATTTAGAGTTAATAGTTAGAGATTTATCTTCCTGTACTGCTCTGTAGTGAAAACCCTCATCTTGATAACCATTTGGTATAAAGTTCTTTGCTGCGGGTTGCTGTTAATAGTTTGGGCATGGGCTACCGGCTTCTGCAAACAGCGTTTTGTAGAGCAGTGCTTATAGCTTGTGTGCTGTATATTTACATCCCTGCCCACTCCTTGCTGCCAAGGATTCTCTTTGCACCATTTTTTTCCTGGATATATACCGGGAAAGATGTAGGATGAACGTAAGATCATTGAAGGATACACGGCGCAGATAGGGAGGATACATGGCGCAGGTACGGGGGAGGCAGGGAGGAGATACGGTATAAGTTCAGTATAACTACAGTATAAGTTCAGTATAACTCAGGTATATGTCGGGTATAACCTGCAAGGCTTAACTTGTCCCGTAATTTTTATTATTGAACTCCGGGACATTCAGAGCTATACCTAACTTATACTTAAGTTATAGCTAACATATACCTAAGTTATACTTAATCTCCTCCCTATCTCCGTCGTTTCTGCGCCGTATCTCGCCCCTTGAAACCTGCCTCCTGTCTCTACTGAATATTCGTCCGGTTATATTTTATGGGACAAGTTAAGCCTGCAAGGTTCAGGAGATTAATCATTAAAATTATGGAACAAGTTAAGGTATAAAGGTTATTGCACCGTAAGCATCCGT
Organism: uncultured Chitinophagaceae bacterium; assembly: GCA_963819045.1. Lineage (GTDB taxonomy): Bacteria > Bacteroidota > Bacteroidia > Chitinophagales > Chitinophagaceae > Ilyomonas. The sequence continues at coordinate 10,722 of CAWFUV010000011.1, forward strand.
CATGTAATAAAGTTACAAACTTCAGGGTGAAAATGCGGCGAAGTGGAACACCATAGATGTTCGAAACCTGCGTCATTGCTGCAACGCTAAGCAATCTGTGAAGTATAATAAGGTACAAATCAAGCCACTAAGCTTTCCTTTAAAGCTAAGCACAGATGGCATCGTGCCTCGCCATGAAGATGATTGCTCATTTTCAAACATAAAATTGATGTTTTGTACACCTTGATTAGAAACTTCGCCTAGCGGAGGATATTCTTTCATCAAAGCAATTAACTATCAATGGGTTCTATTATATTGCATACATTTGATCTTCAAAAAGACCAGATTAACACTTCACATCTGTACCTCGTATTTGCTTTTTAAAGCCATCTTATTAACGTCTACTCTAAACAATACCCATGCGTAAACAATTTTTTCTACTCCTTATTACCAGCCTGGCTATTATTAACAGCGGCTGCATAAAAAACAATCATAAAAGCAACCAAAAATTAAAAGTAAACCTTCAGAAGATTCTTGATCGGCATTTAGCCTCCTACCAGACGAAATTTCCCGGTAAGACCATTGGACTTGGTCTTTATGTAAAAAGCGCGGACGGACACGCAAAAGGCGGGAGCTCCGGCAGTTATCCAGATGAATATGTCTCATCCGGCTTCCCGGAAAAGTATGGAGCAGCTATTCATTTCAGAGGAGCGAGCACCACCAAATCTTTTACGGCTGCTGCTATACTTACACTCCATCAAAGGGGTAAATTAAATATTGATGATTTGATCACCAATAATATACCGGGCACTAATGAACCGTACATTCCTGCCACCAGTGAATATGCAATACCTTACAAAGACAAAATTACAATTAGACTCTTATTACAACACAGGGCCGGCGTTTTTGATGTTACGAACGATTCAATTCCCGCTACTGCGAAGGCACCCTATGCCGGTCAAAAGTACGTTGATTATATAATGAAGAAAAAGGGTGAAGATCATACGTTTACCTTACCCGAAATGATTAGTGTGGCTGCAGAAAACCATTTAAGTTATTTTGAGCCTGGTGACTCCTTTCATTATTCCAATACGGGTTTCCACCTGTTAGCCCTTATCATCGAAAGAGTTTCCGGTAAGCGTTATGCTCAATTCCTGAAAGATGAATTCGTAACACCCTTGCAACTGAACCACACTTCTTTTCCTGATCTCGGTACCGATCAGGTCTTGCCTGATCCTTACGTAAAGGGTTCGCTCCAGTACAAGGGTAGCTTAATAGAGGTTGATAAAGACAATGTTTCTCCTATCGTTGGAGACGGCAATATTATTACAACTCCCGACGATTTAGTCAGGTGGGCAAACGCTTTATACGGCAGTAACACGATATTGAATGCGAACCTGCATGCGCAAATGATAACTGGTATACCTACACATGAGGCACATGTAATGTACGGATTAGGCACTGAGCTGAATCCTCCCGTCGTTGGTTATGGCCACAATGGTGCACATCCTGCTTATATGACTATTATGCGGTACCATTCCGAAACGGACGCTTCTTATGTTCTTACCTGCAACTTTTTGAATGTTGATGATATTAACGGACAGGGAGCAGACCTGGAAAATGTGGTTCACGAAGCTATTCAGGCAGTAAAGGATTCAAAGTGATGTTTTTAAAGGAAAGCACAGTGATTTTGGTTGCTACCTGTAGTTTGCATCTTTACTACATCAATAAAATACTGACTTTTAATAAATAAAGCTACCTGGAAATATTTTATTGCGCTCTTTATCCGAAGTTTGCTAGTAGCACTAACACCTCGGATAAAGGGCGCTTAATCCTGAGGAATGTTTTATCCGGCACTTTGATCGGGGTCTCATCGGCGTTCAGGTAATCGCCTGCTAATACCACCAGCTTATGCTGCTCATACAAAGCTGTCACATGATTAAGCACTACGCTTACCCGGTCATTGATAAGGGCACACTACACTATCAAACAATCAATGATCAAAGCAACACACAAAGACAAGCACCTGGTTATAGAAATACTATGCAAAGCGTTCAACAACAACCAGAGTGTTAATTACATCATACAACAAGACCAGAAGAGGCAACAGCGCATCCAATCCCTGATGAACTACTCTTTTGAACTATGTTATCTCTTTGGGGACGTGTTTTTATCCAATGACAAAAAAGCTTGTGCCCTCATCATATACCCGGATATAAAGAAAGTCACCCTTAAAACTATTGTATTGGATCTCCAACTTATCCTTACCGCAGTTGGCTTCAGGAATATCAAAAAAGCAATGGCAAGAGAATCTATGATCAACAGCATACAACACCAAGGATTGAAAACTTATCTGTGGTTTATAGGTGTTCATCTCAACCATCAACATCAAGGCATTGGCAGTATGCTGCTAAAGGAGATCATCAGCCACAGCGAAAAGAAGAGCAGACCAGTGTACCTCGAAACCTCCACCTTAACAAATCTACCCTGGTACCAAAACTTTGGCTTTACCATCTACCACCAGGCCGACCTGGGCTACCAGTTATTTTTTCTGAAGAGGGATTTGGGGGTATGATAAATTGGATGCGAGTTATGAAAATAATTTGGGGCGGTTTAAGATAAAGCAATTAAGCAGTTAGTAATTATCAACTAAATAGCTGAAGAATAAATCTCTAAATTGCATACATGTACACGCTACAAGAGGTATTGGAAAAACTAAGGGACTACAAGCCGGAACTGCAGCGGAAATACCCGGTTTCGCAATTTGGGGTGTTTGGCTCGTATGCAAGGGGCGAAGCTACACCGGAAAGCGATATAGATATTGCAGTAGAAATTACTGGTCCTATGGGGCTGAATTTCGTGGCTATGGCTGATGAAATTGAAGGACTGTTTGGAATAAAGACAGATGTGATTCCGAAACGTTCTATAAAGCCCGAATATTTAGCTAACGTGGAAAATGACATAGTATATGTCTGAAAGAAAGCCCTCGTTCTTAAGGCAATCCACATCGGTTCTATTCTATGTGTCTGGTCTATGTGCCTATGCTCCTATGTGGTGAATGCTGGCAGCTTGTAGCTTGCAGCCTATATCAGACTACCTATTGGAAGCTGGTATCATACTCCCCATCAACATCTGCTCTAAAAGCTTCGCAGAAGTCTCTTCAGGATCGATAAGGTCATAAAGCGTCACTTTATCCAGCAACTGATCTATCGTATATTGGATCATTTGCCAAAGGGAGCGGGTAGAGCAGTCAACAGAATGCGTACATAACTTCATGGTACCGGAATGCTTGCCACAAAAGCCATCATCAAACAATGCTCCCCCAAGGGCTTTCAGCGCATCGTTAATGATAATCTCTTTTGCAGGCAACGCTAATACATAACCGCCTATATTGCCGGGAGTGCTGTTGATAAAGCCAGACAAGCGAAGAATGCGGGTGAGTTTAGCCACGTAAGGCGTGGTTAATCCCTCTGCTTCGCTGAGTTGCGGAATGGTCATGCCGTTGGTACTATTGCACGACGCAATCCGCACTAATAAGCGCAAACCATATTCTTCCTGTGCAGTTATCTTCATTATTTGTTTGTAATTATCAACCGTTAGTTGAATACACGCTTATACCAACCGGTTATCAATATGAGGTTTTTTACTACAAGAAAGAGAAACCCTTAACTATTTTCCTTATATCATCTATCAACTCTCATCTGTCATCTCGATAGTAAACGGGTATTTCTTATTATAGCCAGCCAAGTTCCAGTTGCGCCTCTTCCGACATCATGCTTTTATCCCATTTCGGAGTCCAGGTAACAGCAACATGCACATCATTCACCCCCTCTACTTCCCTTACCTTCTGGTCTACTTCTATAGGCAGGGACTGCGCAGCAGGACAGCCGGGCGCCGTTAAGGTCATAGTAACCTGTACATTGTTAATGGGCATAATGTCCACACGGTAGATCAGCCCTAAGTCGTAAAGATTTACCGGTATCTCTGGATCGAAGATGGTTTTCAAGCATTCAATCACCTTATCTCTTAAGACATCAGCTTCTATCATACGGCAGCACTTTTAAGTTTATAGACTAACGCATAGTTTTTCATTTGCTTCACCATAGATAATAAACCATTCGACCTTGTTTGAGCCAAATGGTTGATCATGCCAATCTTGTTGATGAAATCCAACTTTGCACTCACAATATCATCAGGACTTTGACCAGACAACACCCGGATCAGCATACTGATCAAACCTTTTACAATTACAGCATCACTGTCTGCTTTGTAAAAGACCTTCCCATCACGGTGATCAGCAACCAACCACACAGACGATTGACAACCCCTTACTTTATTTTCATCTTTCTTATACTCCGCTTCTAAGGGCGCTAATTTCTTTCCAAGGTCTATAATATATTCGTATCTGTCGTCCCAGCTATCAAACAAAGAGAACTCCTCTACAATCTCCTCCTCAATTGCTGCTATCGTTTTATGCTCCATCATAATAACATTTTAACGGCTCTTTGTAAACCTGCAACTAATGCATCAATTTCTTCTTTGGTGTTATACATCGCAAAGGATGCCCTGATGGTACCAGGGATCCGGTAACAGTCCATTAATGGTTGTGCACAATGGTGCCCGGTACGCACTGCAATGCCCCTGTTATCCAGCAATATTCCTAAGTCCTGCGGATGTACTTTGTCAATTACAAAGGAGATCACACTGATCTTATTCTTTGCCTTGCCGATAATTCTCAACCCTTCAATCTGGGATAATTGCTCTGTTGCATAATAGAGCAATTCCTTTTCGTGCTCGCGGATGTTATCCTTGCCAAGCCCTTTTGTAAAGTCCAGTGCAGCTTTAAAGGCAACCGTATCGGCAATATTGGGAGTGCCTGCTTCATATTTGTAGGGAAGATCGTTGTAAGTAATATTATCGAAATATACTTCCTTGATCATTTCTCCGCCACCCTGGTAGGGAGGCATGGATTCCAGCAGATGTTTCTTGCCATACAACACGCCAACACCTGTAGGGCCATAGATCTTATGAGAAGAGAAAGCAAAGAAATCACAATCCAGGTCCTGTACATCTATATCCAAATGCACGGTTGATTGTGCTCCGTCTACTAAAGCAACTGCGCCCACCGAATGTGCCCCTGCGATAATGGTCTTTACAGGATTGACTGTTCCCAGGGCGTTTGACACATGTACAATGGACAACCAGTTTTGTTCTCTCAGAAAGCAGGTTTTCAAACTCATCCATTACCAGTTCCCCATTTTCATTAATAGGGATGATTTTAAGGACTGCACCTTTCTCCTGCGCCAACATAAACCAGGGAACAATGTTGGAGTGGTGCTCCATGTTAGAAATGATGATCTCATCTCCAGCTTTGATGTTCTGCCGTCCCCAGGTTTGAGCTACCAGGTTAATCCCTTCAGTAGTTCCACCTGTAAAGATGATCTGCTCCCTGCTTTCCGCATTGATGAACTGCTGAACAGTATCCCTGGTGGCTTCAAATGCCGCAGTAGCCTCTTCAGCCAACGTATGAATACCCCGGTGAATATTTGCGTTGTAATTGCTATAGTAATCTACCAAAGCATCAATCACTGCCTGCGGCTTTTGGGTAGTTGCAGCATTATCAAAATACACCAATGGCTTCCCCTTCACTTCGCGGCTAAGAGCCGGAAAGTGCTTCCGTACTGCAGCAACATCAAAGGCTTCACTTATTTCAATTGTCTCCATCATTTCAATCCGTATAATTCGTGAACTAAAATTCGTGTACTGCCGTCCCAATAATGACTTTATCTCCTCAATTGCTTCACTTAATACAGTGTAACTTAAATAAACTGAAGAGCTATGGCATAGATCAAAATATATTTAAGTATTGATTTATCTATTAGCCACAGATCCCTCCTTTGTCAGGATGGCAAAGGCTGTGTTCGTGAATCAAAATTCCAGTCCTACGCCATTTCAACTCCCAACCTTTCAGCGATCAATCCATCCACATACTGCCTTATCGGTTCCGGCTTGATATGCTCCAGAATATCAACAGCAAAAGCATGGATCAACAATGACTTTGCTGATTGTTCACTTACTCCTCTTGAGCGGAGATAAAACAGGCTTTCTTCATCCAGTTGTCCAACCGTACAGCCATGAGAGCATTTTACATCATCAGCATAGATTTCCAACTGAGGCTTTGTATTAACGGTAGCATTGTTTGAAAGCAAAAGGTTCTTGTTGGACTGATAGGCATTTGTTTTCTGGGCATCTTTCTGAACCAGGATCTTTCCGTTGAATACCGCTGTTGCGCTATCATCCACCACACCTTTGTATAGTTCGTTGCTTTGGCAATTAGGCTTTACATTGTCAGCCACCGTGTGGTTATCTACATGCGTATTACCTTTTAAGAAATATAAGCCAAAGAAATGGGATTCTGAATATTCAGCTTCCATAGCAATATTCAGGTTATTGCGGATGATGCCACCATCCAGGGAAACAGTAACCGTATTCACCAGGCTCTTGCCTATTTGGCGGATATGCGTTGTGGTTACCTGGTTAGTATGCGCGGCATCGTTTTGGATCTTATAGTATTCAACCAGCGCATCTTTTTCAACAACAATCTCCGTTACCTGGTTGGTAAAGCTTTCACTAGCACCGAATGTTGCATACTTCTCAGCAAAGATCACCTGTGCGTTTACTCCAACATAGATCAGCACCCTTGGCTGGGCAAGAATGTTGGTTGACCTGGCATCGGTAATGTTGTAGATGTAAACAGGATGTTCAACGATGTTGCCCCGCTTTACATGTATAAAAACACCCTCAGCGGCAAATGCCGTATTCAAAGCGTTTAATCCATCCTTTATGTACTTGCTGCTATGCCCGAGATGCTGTAACACAATCTCCCGGTATTCATTCCTTGTAGCTTCTGCCAGCGAAATAACGGTGAGATTTTCCGAGCGAATGGTAGATAGCTCATTTGAGTATAATCCATTGATGAAAACTAATTCGTTGGCTTCCCCAAAATCAGGAAGGCGGATAGCATCCAGGTCACCTGGAGACAATGAAGAGGAAAGGCTCTCCGCATTAAATGCATATTCTTTATTGAATACACTGCCAATCCTGGTGTACTTCCATTCTTCATGTTTTACTGTTGGCACTCCCAATGTATTAAAGGTATTGAACGCCTTTTGCTCAATAGGAGTCAATGCACTACTACCGTTATTGGATTGTAACTGCTGGTATCTCTCTTTAATTGCTTCAATTGTGTTCATGTTCTTCCTTAATTATGCCTCCTGGCCCACTTCGTTTTTGATAAAATCATACCCTCTCTCTTCGAGTTCAAAAGCCAGTTCTTTGGTACCTGATTTTACAATGCGACCGTTGTACAGCACATGCACAAAATCAGGGACGATATAATCGAGCAAACGCTGATAGTGGGTAACCAACAACACAGCATTGTCTTTATTACGAAGTTTGTTAACACCGTTGGCAACAATGCGGATGGCATCTATATCCAGACCTGAGTCGGTTTCATCAAGTATCCCCAGCTTCGGCTCCAGCATTGCCATCTGGAATATTTCATTACGCTTCTTTTCACCACCGGAGAACCCCTCGTTCAACGAACGGCTTAATAAAGACTGACTGATCTCCATCAAAGCCATTTTTTCCTTCATCAGTCTCAAAAACTGAACAGCATCATAGGGTTCCTGTCCACGGTACTTCCTTACTTCATTCACTGCTGTTTTAATGAAGTTGGTGGTAGTCAGTCCCGGAATTTCCACGGGGTATTGAAAGGCTAAGAAAATTCCTTCGCCGGCCCTTTCTTCAGGGGCCAGTTCCAGCAAGTTCTTTCCTGAGAACTCAACTGATCCTTCTGTTACTTCATAGTTCTCACGTCCGGCCAATACAGAAGCCAGGGTACTTTTTCCGGAACCGTTTGGCCCCATGATAGCATGCACCTCTCCCGCATTTATTTCAAGATTAATTCCTTTTAGAATTTCCTTTTCCTCAATCCGTGCATGTAAATTCTTTATTGAAAGCATGATTGTTATTTACGATATACGTTTTTTGATTTATGATTTATTGGCATATTGACATATTGCTGCATTAATTAGCCTACGCTACCTTCCAGGCTGATCGCCAACAGCTTTTGAGCTTCTACAGCAAATTCCATTGGTAACTGGCTCATCACTTCCCTGGCAAATCCATTAATGATCAATGCTACTGCTGTTTCAGTATCAATACCTCTCTGATTGCAATAGAATATCTGGTCTTCACCAATTTTTGAGGTGGTTGCTTCGTGTTCAACAACAGCGGTATTGTTCTTTACTTCGATGTACGGGAAGGTATGCGCACCGCATTTATCTCCTAATAACAGGGAATCACACTGCGAGAAGTTCCTTGCATTGGCTGCATTCTTGCTAACATGCACCAAACCGCGGTAACTGTTGTTACTAAAGCCTGCAGAAATACCTTTCGATACAATGCGGCTCCTTGTATTCTTCCCAAGATGCTGCATCTTGGTTCCGGTATCCGCTTGCTGATGGTTGTTGGTTACAGCAACAGAGTAAAACTCACCGGTTGAATTATCGCCTTTCAGGATCACACTGGGATACTTCCAGGTAATAGCAGAACCGGTTTCCACCTGTGTCCAGGAGATCTTTGAATTCACTCCACGGCAGATGCCTCTTTTCGTTACGAAGTTGTAGATACCGCCATTGCCTTCTTTATCGCCGGGATACCAGTTTTGAACAGTTGAATATTTGATCTCCGCGTTGTCGAGCGCAATCAGTTCTACCACCGCTGCGTGCAATTGGTTTTCATCACGCATGGGGGCTGTACAACCTTCAAGGTAGCTTACATAACTGCCTTCATCAGCAATGATCAGCGTTCTTTCAAACTGACCTGTGTTCTCAGCATTGATGCGGAAATACGTTGACAATTCCATCGGGCAACGAACGCCTTTAGGAATATAAACAAAGGAACCATCACTGAATACGGCAGCATTTAGCGCAGCGAAATAATTATCTGTAATAGGAACTACACTGCTTAAGTATTGTCTGACCAGATCAGGGTGATTTTCAATAGCTTCACTCATAGAGCAGAAAATAATCCCTAATTCGGCCAGTTGTGTTTTAAATGTTGTACCGATAGAAACACTATCAATTACTGCATCCACTGCAACGCCGGTTAAACGCTTTTGCTCGTTCAAAGAAATTCCAAGCTTTTCAAACGTTCTCCTAAGCTCGGGATCAATATCATCCAGGCTTTTAGACTTTGGTTTTTGCTTTGGAGCAGAATAATAGATAATATTCTGGTAATCAATTTTTGGGTAGTGAAGATTTGCCCAATGCGGCTCTTCCATTTTCTGCCACTGGCGAAAAGCTTTCAGCCGCCACTCCAGCATCCATTCCGGCTCGTCCTTTTTCCCGGAGATAAAGCGGATAGTATCCTCGTTAAGCCCTTTAGGAGCAGATTCAGCTTCAATTTGAGTTACAAAGCCATATTTATACTCCTGGTTCACCGTGTCGTGAATCGTAAGCAGGTCTTCATCAAGCTCTTCCAGTTGAGGCTGCAAAACATCTTCTGATTTCATGCCGCAAAGTTACCACTGTTTATACAAAAAAGTATAAACAGTGATAAAAAGCTTCCTTAATCTTAGGAATACAAGCCCCAATCCCTAAAGAGGAGTTGCCGGTTACCAGTTACTGGTTACCGGTTACCAGTTATACCGGTTACCTGTATATATGGCTTAGGGATGGAGTAGACGGGGTGTTACTGAGAAGTTTAATAGGAGGAAATAGGGAGGAGGTTCGGTATAAGTTAGGTATAAGTTAGGTATAAGTTAAGTATAAGTTAGGTATAAGTCAGGTATAGCTCCGGTTAATCCATCCTCGATATACTTAACAAAATACGTACTTTCAACCTATGGAAAACGATACCAAAAGGGAGCGGGTAGTAGAAGCCCGTATGAAGCTAAAAGCCCGCTTTGAAGAAAAGATGAGGCAAACTCCTTCAATAGCAGATGACAAGCCCCTGGGCAGCGGGACACCCAACCGCCACGGCATGCCCACCTTACCAATCGGGCAGGTAGTAACTGCCAAGTGGCCGGTACTGGACCTGGGTGAGCAGCCTGAGATATCACTACAGGACTGGCGACTTACCATTGATGGTGCGGTGGAACATCCACTGGTACTCACGTGGGACAAATTTATGGCACTGCCACAAACAGAAGATGTTTCCGACTTTCATTGTGTAACTTCATGGTCCAGGCTGAACCTGAACTGGAAAGGAGTGCGCCTGATGGATCTGGCAGCGCTGGTGCAACCTAAGGAGAAGACTACCCATATTATGTGTTATGGCTATGACAACTATAGCACCAACCTGTCGTTGGAAGAAGCATTAAAGCCTGATGTTCTGCTGGTACATACGGTAGATGGAAAACCACTGCCTGAGGAGCATGGTGGACCCGTGCGGATGATCACCCCGCAACTCTACGCCTGGAAGGGATCCAAATGGATCAACCGCATTGAATTTATGACGGCTAACCGCCGGGGCTTTTGGGAAAAGCGAGGGTACTCGAATACCGCTTACCCATGGCGGAATGACAGGTATAGTTAGGGGTATAGTATAGGGATTTGTTTCAATAGAGTCTTCAACTCCCGAGCCTATGCAGCCGTGCTGAGACCCACGACAACAAAAACTGGTATCTGGCAACTGGTATCAGGTAACCACCTACAGCCCCTCCCTCAAACTATCCTTCAACTGCCTCAGGTATTCGCTTACTGATGTAGCACTCCCCGATGCAGGCTCCTGCACAGCACAGCCCATTTTGATATAGTTCTTTACATCCGCCATTTGCCAGACAGCGCCACCACTCATACCTGGATAATCCTTCCTAAAACGCACCATCTCCGCCTTGATCTCACCAGGTGTTTTGCTGTTATGGTCGGTAGAACACTTATCGAAAGATCCCCGGCATAGGAATATAGGGTACACCGGTATATTGGTTGCCACACTATCATGCCATGGAGCAGGCGTGTTACGTGTGCCTCCATCATAACATTGCAGATAAATAGCGTCCACCAGCCCCTTCTGTGATCCATCCAGGATTGCTTTCCAATATTTCTTATTGGTGAACGGGCATAGGGTCATGTGCATACCCAGTTTGCCTGCTATCTCCCCAAATTTGATGATGGATGGGCTGTCATATACCGACTCATCATCAATACTAACCGCATCTACACCTATCTTATCTTTCAATACTTTGCATATCTTATACAATGTGCTGTTAGTGCCGGTTCCGGTTGTAACGCCTGCCGGTACGTCCTTGGTAGCAGTATCCGACCAGTCTTTTATAAAGTCGTAAGTATTAGGCGGCTGGTTATACCATCTGCCTTCCAATAGTATTTCAATACGTGTTACTGTAGAAGGCTGCTTTTTCAAAGAAGCTACACGCTTCAGCCATGTAGTATTGCCTACGTATTCACCATTGTGAATGATGGGATTCTTACTATCATCACCTGAATAAACATCTCCATCTCCATGTATGTAAAAGCTGGACAGGACTACAGTTGTAAAACCAGAAGCTGTTATCATACTGTAAGTAGAATCATCTCCCGGGTACATGCCCCGGCCATAGAGCGTAAGATTTGGATTAGCTAATGAGGAGTGTCTTACAGGAGAATGTTGGGAATAAACGCAGTTAAAAACACCTGTACATAAAAAGGTGAGTAAGAAAAATAATGTCTTCAAAGCTTAATTGTTTTGTACGCAATGTAAAACGAAATGAATTGCAGTTGCAAAACAGCACCAGCAGCGGAAAAAATATTCCCCACCCTGTCCAATTCACAACCACCTCGTTTGTTATTGAAGTATACACTATATTTCAATAATCATTTAAACAATGAACAACATGGAAGAGTACGCATTAATCATGAGGCATGAAGACGGCAGAAAAGTAGCTTCGCCGGAGCAGATCCAGCAGTGGATGAAACAAACGATGGACTGGATTGGCGGCATTGCTGCCCAAAACAAATTTGTAAGCGGTACCGGCTTGCCGTTCGACAATGCAAAGGTGATAACCTTACAGAGTGGTAAACCTGTTGTCACCAACGGACCATATGGAGACATCAAGGAAACCATTGGAGGTTTCATTGTTGTAAAAGCAGAGTCGGTGGAAGAAGCAGTAGCGTTCGCAACAGGCTGTCCGGTGCTGCAGGGCGAGGGCAACAGCATGGAAGTACGTAAAATTGCAAAAGGAGAAGGTGCACAATAATGCAGCAGCAGGAACTGATACCACACTTGTTCAGGACAGAGTATAGCAAAATATGCGCTGTCCTGTCCAGGTTGTTTGGTATAGAGCACATGGAAGTAGCAGAAGATATTGCCAGCGAAACTTTCCTGCTTGCAATGGAGACATGGACTTACAAAGGCATTCCCGAAAACCCTGTTGCATGGCTGTATGTAGTGGCTAAAAACAAGGCAAAGAATTATATCCAACGCAATACCTTGTTTGCAACAAAGATTGCCAACCAAATACAGCAAGCTACTACAGATACTTCCATCATTGACCTATCCGAAGAAAATATTGCCGCCAGCCAGTTGCAAATGCTGTTCACACTATGTCATCCTTCCATACCGCCGGAAGCACAAATAGGGTTATCGCTCCGCATCCTTTGTGGCTTTGGTATTGATGAAATTGCAACAGCATTTCTAACAAATAAAGAAACCATCAACAAGCGTCTTTTCAGAGCCAGGGAAAAGTTGCGTGCAGAGCATATAGCTATACAACTACCAGCGCCCAATGAAATAGATGAACGGATAGATACGGTGTTAACTACGCTGTATTTACTATTCAATGAAGGCTATTATTCTGAATCGAATGACACCATCCTTCGTGAAGAGTTGTGTACAGAAGCTATGCACCTGGTTGAATTGTTACTGCATAACAAACAAACGGATTTACCAAAAGTGAATGCCTTATATGCCCTGATGTGTTTTCATGCATCCCGCTTTCCCGCAAGGAAAAACAGCTATGGAGAGATGGTTCTATATGAGCAGCAAGACGAAACCTTATGGGATCATGAACTGATTGCCAAAGGTGCCTTGTTTCTCAACAAAGCATCACAAGGTAATAGCATTTCAAAATATCACCTCGAAGCTGGCATTGCCTGGTGGCATACCATTAAAGCAGATACCCCTGAGAAATGGGAAAGTATTTTACAACTCTACAACAGGCTACTGCAAATAGCATATTCCCCCATAGCAGCCCTCAACAGAACCTTTGCACTGGCAAAAGCGAACGGTAAAGCAGTTGCCATAGCAGAAGCCGAAAAACTAAAACTTACAGACAATCATTATTATTTTACACTGCTTGGTGAACTGTATACAGGCATTGATAACGATAAGGCGAAGCAACACTTTGAGAAAGCCATTTCCCTGGCTAAAACACAAACAGATAAGAAAGTGCTGGGGAAGAAAATAGAGGAGTTGTAGGCGTCATTGCGATCCGCCGGCTGGCGGATCGCAATGACGCGAATGCACTTGCACTGCATTGGAGAGCATCATCAACAGAAGGTGTGGCATGTTAGTTGGCGTAAAAACTCTTATAAACAACTTATGAAATTTGGTAATTGGAAAATAACTGAAACCACTATTGAGTGGAGTGGAGAAGGGTTGAACAGGTTTGTAATAGAAATACAAAATCTGACTGAAACTGTAGCTACATATCCTACTAATAATAACCTGTATAAAAGGATTTTATCGGCTATAGACGAAGACTGGCTAACGGACGATGATCTGTACGACCTGAACTTTGCTTTTGTATTTGCTGCCGGCGCTTCCGGCCAGCCGTTTGACTACCAAATCTTTGACAGAACACTGGAATTCCAGTATAACCTGCTGGATGATGAGGAACAATTTGAACCTTAGTGCACTATCGTCACCGTAGTGTCTATTGTTCCCTTGGGGTCTTTAACTCCGAGCCTCTACAGCCTGGCTGTACCCCCGCAGCTATAGGAGATTATTCTTGCCTTTGGTAAACTCCGGCTTCCTGTTCTAAGTCTTTAAAATAAACAGGTGTAAAGTACCTGCTTGCTGCATTCGTCGCTATCGGGTAATGTCATCAGTTAAGCCAAATATGTCTTCTTCTGAAGACACATTAGAACTTATTTCAATTCCCTGTTATCAAACACCTCTACCCCCTTTCACCGTTAATTAGATATATAACGCAGTTAGTAAAGCGGATGCAGCCGTATGGCAAATGCTGATTACTTCCCCCTTCTTTTTTGACTTACTTGCTTAGCATTAACACTAACTCGGAAATATAAATAACGTGAACAATCAGTTAATAGGGAAGCAGACTCCTTGTACAAAAAGGAGTCTATAATAAACATTTTTACATGAAACAAACAATCAGTGAAATCGCCAAAGCTCTGATACCAATAGTTACTTTTACGCTTGTAATTACAAGCTGCCATAAATCACAAACTACTCCCGGGGATGGTTATCCAGACGAACCGGATGCCAATATCCCTCACATTTTACAGGTACCGGAGGGTAACACGCTGGCTTCAGAGGTTTATGCTAAAGGGAGTACAAATCTACCAGGTTCAACGTAGTACTACAGATCCCTCTGCATTCAAGTGGGCTTTTATTGCTCCTTCGGCAACACTGTACGCTGATGAAGATTATACCACCCAGGTGGGTACTCATTACATGGGTCCTACATGGGAACTTACAAAAGGTTTCAATAAAGGCGAGAAAACAGTAGCAAAGAAATTGCAGGAAGCAACTGTAGATACTACGGCGATTACATGGTTATTACTTCAATTCGTTGACTCGCTCAGTAGTACTAATAACAAAGTAACTTATGTACAGCGGGTATATACAAAAGGAGGCTTAACACCAACCACAGTAGCAGATGAAGAACATCTGGGTCAGTTGGACAGTATTCCTTATTCAGCCGAATATCGTTTTTTTGAGAAAAAGGACTGAGGCCATTAAGAATGTTAGTCTTAACGCCCCTTACTTTACCATCAATATAATAGCATTGGAGATTTTGCAATAAGTATAATTGAGTACCCTTTATATTGAGATGTGCCCCTTTTACTATAAAGCGTTCTATTCAGAGCGCTTTTTTGCATATGTATGTATGGGACACTTGTAAACTCTTGCTCTCTGCGGTGAAAAAGGTATCCCTTTTGCTTTACTACTTAAAACTACTACCATGAACAGCATTAACCAGCAGCAGGAAGAAGATAATTATCAAGACCTGCAAGGTGAAGAAGCCAGAAAGAAAATAAAGGAACTCACCGATAGTGCAAAGACCTGTTTCTTTTGTACCAATATGAGCGCCGATCATCCCTTCGCTACACGACCAATGTCGGTACAGAAGGTGGATGATGAAGGCAATTTCTGGTTTCTCAGTGCTAACGACAGTCACAAGAACCTGGAACTGCTTTCTGAAAGTCATGTACAGCTACTCTTCCAGGGATCTTCTTACTCCGACTTCCTGAATATCTATGGTAGTGCCACTATCAGCACCGACAAAGAAAAGATAAAGGAGCTGTGGGAGCCAACATTGAAAACATGGTTCACCGAGGGTGTAGACGACCCACGCATATCGGTGATAAAAGTAGAGCCCATAGAAGGCTACTACTGGGACACCAAACATGCACAGGCAGTTGCATTTGTAAAACGTATGGTAGGCGCTGCAATGGGCAAAACCATAGATGATTCAATAGAAGGAAAACTGAACGTGTAAGGATAACAGGATAGGGTAGTATTCGTACTGCCCTATCCTGTTACACTTTCAACACCCACGAAAGCAACGAACACACCTTTTTTACACCATCCCTAAAGTTTCCCAATGCCTTCTCCATTTTTAACCATTACCAAAATATCTTATATCTCATACCCTATCCCCCTTATTTTTACTCCTACTTAATATTAATTGTCTTGCCCATGAAGAACATGACTCTGTTTCTATTACTCGTATTATTATCCATTATCAGCTTTGCCCAACAAAAAGTACGCTTTGATGACGGCTGGCGCTTTCACCGCGGTGATGTATCAAATGGTGAACAGTCCAGCCTCAACGATGCTGACTGGCGCACCGTGCAACTGCCGCACGACTGGAGTATAGAAGACCTGCCTGGTACCAACTCCCCATTCAGCCCCGATGCAGTAAACGGCGTTAGTCAGGGCTTTACTACCGGCGGTATTGGCTGGTACCGTAAGACGTTTACAATGCCTGCATCAAGCCAAGATAAGGTAGTTTATATCCTCTTTGATGGCGTGTATATGAATGCTGATGTGTGGCTTAATGGCGAGCACCTGGGCAACCACCCGTATGGCTATACTTCTTTCTACTATGATATTACCAGTAAGCTAAAGCCGGGCACTCAAAACGTACTGGCAGTGCAGGTAAAAAATGAAGGTGCTACCAGCCGCTGGTATCCCGGCTCAGGCATCAACCGGCATGTATGGCTTATTACCAAAGCGCGGCACCATATAGCGCAGTGGGGCACCTATATTACTACCGATAATGTGACTACCAAAGGAGCAACTGTACATATTACCACTACCGTGCAGAACGAGAGTGCGCAAGCTACCTCCATACGCCTGCAAACTACTATCCTCAACAGTAAAGGCGCGCAGGTTAGCACCACAGCTTCGGAGCAAACGATACAGCCTAATACCTCCTTCGACTTCAGCCAGAATGCAGCAGTGCAAAACCCGCAACTATGGTCAGTGGACTCACCCACATTATATAAAGCAGTCACTAAAGTATTTACTGGCAGCAAGCTAACAGATAGTACTACTACTACCTTCGGCATCCGCAGCATTCATTTCGATGCACAGACCGGCTTTACACTTAATGGCAAGCCCCTGAAGCTCAAAGGTGGCTGCTACCATATAGACAATGGTCCGCTGGGTGCCCGCGCCTACGACCGCGCTGAGGAGCGCCGCGCCCAACTGCTTAAAGCAAGTGGCTTTAATGCCATCCGCTGTTCGCACAACCCACCGGCACCGGCATTCCTGGATGCCTGCGATAAGCTGGGCTTGCTGGTAGTAGATGAAACTTTTGATATGTGGGAGACTGGTAAAAATGCTAATGATTATCACCTGTACTTCAAAGACTGGTGGCAGCGTGATGTTGAAAGCATGCTGCTGCGCGACCGTAACCATCCAAGCATCATCCTCTGGAGCATTGGTAACGAAATACCCAATATGGATAACCCAGGTGTAGTGGACACAGCGCACCAGCTTGCCGACTTTGTACACCAGCACGATCCTTCCCGCCTAATTACGGCAGCAGTAAACGGGCTTTCAGAAAAGAAAGATCCTTTTTTTGCAGCACTGGACATTTCCGGCTACAATTACGGTAAAGACTTCTACGAAAAAGACCATCAGCGCCACCCTGAGCGTATAATGATGGCAACCGAATCGTACGCTTTGCAGGCGTTCGACTACTGGATGGCGGTGGAAGACCATCCTTATGTCATCGGTGACTTTATATGGACAGCTTATGACTATATTGGCGAAGCCAGCATTGGCTGGCTTGGCTATTGGCAGAAACCTGATTTTTATCCATGGAATCTTGCTTATTGCGGCGACATAGACATTTGTGGCTGGAAGCGCCCGCAGTCATATTATCGTGATGTATTGTGGAAGAAGAACCAGCTTTCCCTGTTTGTAAAACCTCCGCAACCATCCTTTCCGCTCAATCCCAATAAGGAAGCGTGGAGCATCTGGAATTGGTACGATGTAGTAGCCAACTGGAACTGGGCAGGCAATGAAGGTAAGCCCCTGGAAGTAAATGTGTACTCCTCCTGCGATGCAGTAGAGTTATTCTTAAACGGTAAATCATTGGGCAGGCAGCAAACCGATCGCAATAATCAATTTACCGCCAAATTCAATGTGCCTTACCAGCCTGGCACTTTAAAGGCTGTAGGCTACAACGGTACCCAACAGGTAAACACCGCTGAGTTACACACCGCCACTGCACCCGTGAAAATAAAACTCACCGCCGACCGCAGGCAAATAAAAGCCAACGGCGAAGACCTCAGCTACATTACTGTAGAACTACTGGATGCCAATGGTCACCGCAACACCACTGCAGAGAATGAAGTGCATTTTACAATACAAGGCGATGGCATCATTGCAGGTGTAGGCAATGCCAACCCTATCAGTCTTGAAAGCTACCAGCAGCCCCACCGCAAAGCCTGGCAGGGTAGATGTTTGGCAGTGATAAAAGGAGGCGGGAAAGGGGGTACTATTACACTTACAGCATCCAGTGAAGGGCTGCCTGGCAGTACGATAACAATTGAAGCGGTGAAGTAAGATATAGGCCTTTCCGGCTTACACTGTCCGAACCTTCAATACTCTAATACTAACAGCGACTTTACCTTCCACAACAAAGTCGCTGTTAGTAATTGAATCAATCAGCAAATTTGTCATCTCCCTGGAGTCTGTGCCTCCAATTCCCGCCGCTCTCGTGCGGCCTCTCAGATGTAGAAGATATTCTTGCCAAAAGGAAATCCCAGTCAGTCATCCAATTTCTTTACAATACACTGTTGTAAACTGTCATTACCCATAAAACCATATTTCAAAATATGTTCTCACTATGGGTTCTATCATTTTTTACCTGGATCCCCCCTCAAAAATCTCCATTCCCAACATTGTACCCTCGAAACTATACCTGAGTTATACCTAACTTATACTGAACTTATACTTAACTTATACCTAACTTATACCGAATCTCCTCCCTATCTCCTCCTGGTATACTCTTCATCAACTCCCTGGCTGTTCCTATTCCCATCCATAGGAATCTTGTATAATAAACTACCTCGCGGCAGAGCCGACGAGGTATTGATAAACCTTTCTAATAGACGAAGCAGAGCTTCGAGGAATTAGAACTTTAGAGATTAAATAGCTTTAGTAGCTCTGGGAAGCTGCATGGATGGCAATTCTAAGAATAGATAAAACTTACCTTCTGAATTACTTTATTAAAAATGCTTATACATAAAGTTTCTACTACAACTCCCCTCTTGCATTGCCTACAAGATCAATCATCTCTTTCTAAATTTTAACTGCATTATCTTTACCTATATATTTACATTGAAAATCAATGCTTAGTTTCGCTCCTTTATTTAAAATTATCAATTAACACTACCAATGTCGCAATCTACTGCTTCAATTCTCAAGAGTAAGAAAAACAAAATATTCGAATTTTGGATGCAGAATCAACTGAGTAGTGAAGGACTGCGTGAAGACCTGATGAGCAACGAAGAGCTGCGGGTACAGTCAGAAGAGCTTATTGATACATTACTCGATCATCTTACGGAAGAAAACCTGGCAGATGTCAACTCGGCATCGCTCGACCCGGTAATTGAAATTCTTTCCGGTATATCCTTAAGCCGGGCAAGAGAAGGCTTTTCTCCCCGCGAAACAGGCATGTTTATCATCAGTTTGAAAGATGCACTCCTGGAAGTATTGTCTTCTGAACTTTTAGATTCTTCAACATTATTTGCTGAAGCACTGAAGGTTAACCGCATCATGGATAACTTGTCCATTATATCCTTCGAAACCTTCATCAAAGGGCGTGAAGAAGTAATACTGCGGCAAACCGATGAACTAGCCGAGATATCTACGCCGGTAATACGCGTATGGAATGGCATTTTGGCCCTGCCTATTATCGGTACTTTAGACAGCCAGCGTACCCAGGTAGTAATGGAAAACCTGTTGCAGGAAATAGTAAACACCGGCAGCGGGATCGCTATTTTAGATATATCGGGCGTACCTGCAGTAGATTCGCTAGTGGCACAGCACCTGCTTAAAACTGTAAGTGCTACAAGATTGATGGGCGCAGAATGTATTATTAGTGGTATCCGCCCCGAAATAGCGCAAACTATTGTACACCTTGGTATAGACCTCTCTGGCATTGTAACTAAGGCTTCACTTGCCAGTGCATTAAGCTTTGCTTTTAACAGGCTGAGCTTACAGGTAAAAAAAGTAACCACAGATTATAGTAAACCTGCAAGAAATTAAAAATGGATAAGATTCCTGTTTTAAAAATGGGGCGCTTTTTGTTAGTAACCATACAGGTAGATTTGTATGACCGTCTTGCATTGAACCTGGAAGCTGATTTGGTGCAAATGATTAGCAAGACAGGTGCAAAGGGTGTGCTTATAGATATTTCAGCAGTATCTATAATAGACTCATTTATGGGGCGCATCATTAACAACATTGCAAGTATGGGCAAAATAATGGATGCCATTACGGTAGTGGTAGGCATGCAGCCGGCAGTAGCCATTACACTTGTAGAGCTTGGTTTGCCCTTGCAAGGAGTGTTAACAGCACTGAACGTAGAGAGAGGTATGGAGCTTTTGAAAAGTAAAATAACTATAGACGAATACCAGGACGATGTTGAAGACAACGATAGTATCCTTATCAAAGGAGACGATGAAGGTGTATAGAGAACCGGAAGTTGTCTTGCTGCGTAACCGCGTGAAGGAATATGCCACAAAAATAAAAATGGGTCTGGTTAACCAGACCAAACTGATCACTGCTGTAAGCGAACTGGCGCGTAATATGCTGCGGTATGCTGGTGGTGGCGAAGTGATATTGGAAGTAGTAACCCGTGGCAGGGAAAATGGCGTGCGGATGCAGTTTATGGATAAAGGCCCTGGTATTGCTGATATTGGACTGGCTATGAAAGATGGCTACTCTACTGCCAAAAGTATGGGGCTGGGGCTGCCGGGTGCTAAAAGACTGGTAAGTGAATTTAACCTTACCAGCGAAGTAAATAAAGGAACTACGGTCACAATTATAAAATGGGCGAATGGTTAATGCAACCCACATCAGCTTTATTGCAGACGACAGGAGTTATTTTTCACTTATCAAGAAGGATATTCATAAAATGGCGACTGGTGCCGGTTTCCCGGCAAATAAAGTCAGCGAAATAAACTTAATTGTCTCCGAATTAACATCTAACCTGCAAAAGCATGCCAGCAGCGGTGCAGAGATCCTGGTCGCTTTGTGCAATCATGAATCAGAGGAGTATATAGAAATTATTTGTATTGATAATGGCCCAGGTATTGCCGACGTTAATAAAGTACTTACTGATGGTTACTCCTCTGTTAGTACCCTTGGTCATGGGTTTGGCAGCATGCGCAGGCTCTCTGATAAATTTGATATTTACTCACAACTCGGCTGGGGAACAATTGTGCTGGCACGCATTTACAAATCTCCTTTAACAGGAGTGAAGAAAATTGCCAATGTACATGCCTTAGTGGTGGCAAAGCCGGGAGAAACAGATAGTGGCGATGGGTTTTACTTTCAACCTACCGGCGATGGCTTTAAAATATTGATTGCTGATGGCCTGGGGCATGGTAAGGATGCGAACTTTGCAGTAAATGAAGCAGTACACCAATTCAGGCTTTGCACAGCAGTTAGTGCGGTAGATACTATTCGTTTTATCCATCAGGGTATTAAAAAAACGAGAGGCATGGTAGCCAATGTTATCCTGTTCAATAATGAGGAGCAGAAGTGGACAATAGCTGGTGTAGGCAATATTGCTACCCGGTTTATGAGCGGACTGGCACAGCGCAATTATATACCTTACAATGGCATTGTCGGGCATAATATCCCTGGCACCATGAACGATGTGCATTATACCCAGGAGGAATATAATCAGTTCATTTCCTGTTCTGATGGCATTCGCTCCAGGTGGGATACACAAAAGTTTCCCTCGATTATTAAAGCAGATCCAATGATATTCGCGGCGGCTATTTATAAAGAATACGCCAGGCGTACAGATGATACATCGGTGATTATATGTAAACTTGCGAGGGCATGACAGAAATTGCACTTATTACCCTGGAAAATGAAATGGACCTTATTGTTGCACATAAGCGCATGATAAGCATAGGTGAATATCTAAAACTCACACTTTCTACTCAAACTACAGTGGCTACGGCAATCGTAGAAGTAAGCCGCGAAGTAATTGATAAAACAGACACCGGCTATTTAACCATCAATATCAGTTTCAAAGAAGGCAAATACTTTCTGTATGGGAATATTTCTTATACCGGCGATATCCAACTGAGCAACAATGACGAAGGAGTAGCGTATGCTAAAAAGCTCGTGCCGGAGTGCAATCTCTTCAGTGACTAAAAACGGCGGTACGGTAGAAATCAAAATTGGATTACCACGTTCTATCAAACTGAGTCCTGCTTACATCCAAAAGATGCAGGATTATTTTAAAAACATAAAGCCAGCCACACCTTACGAAGCGTTAAAAGCCCGTAATAGTGAATTGAATAAACTGGCACTGGAAAAAGAAGAACAGCTTCGATACTCCAAAGATCTGGACGATAAAAAGAATGAATTTATTTCTACTGCCAGTCACGAGCTGAAAACGCCCCTTACTACCATTATAGCTTTTTCGCAGATCTTACTGGCTATGAGCAAGGAAGAATGCAGCCCTAAGGTTAGAATATTTGTAGAGAAGATCCATATGCAGTCAATCAAGCTCAAAACACTGATACTGCAACTACTGGATATATCTAAAATGGAAGCAGGCCGTATGGAGTTCAATAAAGAGCAAATTAACTTCTATACTTATCTCAACGAAGTTATCAATACACTACAGCTTGCGCATCCTGCACATGTTATTACTATCAGTCAGGATAATTGTGAAAGTCTGGGTATATGCAGACAAACTACGGCTGGAACAGGTATTTGCCAATCTCATTAGCAACGCTGCCAAATATTCTAAAAGCGGAACGAACATAGATATTGAGGTAAGCATGAGTAGAAATGGAATGAAAAAGATTGCTATTGTTGACCAGGGTATTGGTATTAACCAGGAAAATATAGATCAGGTCTTTAACAAATTCTACCGGGAGGAGCAGGTAACAAACAAGATTGCCGGTCTGGGTATTGGCTTATACATCACCAGGGGTATTGTGGAAGAGCACGGAGGAAGCATTTGGGTAGAAAGTGAAGAAGGGCAAGGCTCCACTTTTACATTTACTATACCTGTAGTAAAGCCGCATTCATAGTACACTAACAGCATAACCGGGGAGGTTATTTGATAATGGAAACGATTAGCCTGCTTTTTCTAACCACTTCTTCATATTCTTCACCACAGCACTACTGATCTGGTGCCTCCTCTCATATTTATGAGTCTTCCAGCCAGCTGGGACGTTTCATTTAAGCTTACTCCATCAAGGCGTACCTATGGCACGCATGATTTTCTTTCTGATTTGTGCTGCCGACGAGATGTTCCTACGGAACAAGTTTCCTTAACTCAATGACATTAAACTCTTATCCCAACTTCACCGAAGTCATTGTAAGGGAGCCGCCTACTGCTTTATCGTTAAAGAAGGATACATTGTCTTTGTTTCCCTTTACTCCTAATGTGTACATCAAAGGGAGGTAATGTTCCGGAGTAGGAATGGCTAATAAGGCTTCTTTGCCTAAACTGGTGTAGTTGATTAAAGGCTTGTAGTCGCCATTGGCTATTAGCTCTTTGAATGTATTATTCATCTGTGCAGCCCAGTCGAAGGCGTACTCCGAATCGTTCAGCTTATTCCATGCAACCATTCTGAGATTGTGCACCATGTTGCCACTGCCAATAATTAATACGCCTTTCTTCCTTAACGCATAGAGTTCTTTAGCAAGGTCGTAGTGGTACTGAGGTCCTTTGGTATAATCAATACTCAGTTGCAGTACCGGGATGTTTGCTTCGGGATACATGTGTCTTACTACTGTCCATGCTCCATGGTCTAAACCCCAGTCATGGTCTAATTCCACATGAGCTGAATGCAACAGCTCAGCGGTTTCTTTTGCCAGTACAGGACTACCCGGTGCCGGGTACTGCACTTCATACAACTCCTTTGGGAAACCACCAAAATCATGGATGGTCTCGGGGAAGTCCATAGCAGTGATCTTAGTTCCTTTGGTAAACCAGTGTGCCGATACCACCAAGACTGCTTTAGGGGTTGGGATCTCTTTTGCCATTTGTGTCCACCTGCGGCTAAACTCTGTATCTTCAATACCGTTCATGGGTGAACCATGACCTACGAACAGTACCGGCATTAGCTGTTCCTGTTCATCTAAGTTATTTGTAAAGTTTCTGAATGTTGATAATGTTGTCATATTCACTGCTCCTGTTGTTATCGTTTTAATCCTTACAAAGGTACTACAGTGCAGTGCCCTTCTCCATTGAGTAAAAGCAAGAAATTGCATTGATATTTGTCAATGCTTTCAAGGCAGGTATAAAGAATTAATATTTTAAGGGCTATTTCAAGGGCCTGTTCATTAGTGTTCGACCCCTTGTTATTAGTTCTCCTTCGGCTAAGGAGAGCTAATCATTTCAGGCGTAAAATCACTAATAAAGGCTGTTTTTGATCTTATTATCACCCACAGATTGCTTCATTTCATTCGCAATGACGGGTTTCGAACACTAATGTAGCCTGTCTCTGCCGTATATTTAAACCTACTCTATTCCTCTGCCAGTACTACTGCTTACACTGATTTTCTACCTGAAATTTACTGAGAAGGACGTAAGGTACTATCTGTACTTCCAAATAAATTTCAGATTATTTTTGCTATTGGCAGAGAGGAAGCAGACTGCGATCATTCGACAGTAGGTTTACCTTGTGTAGCGCCGTTTGCTCTTGCAGACTGGCGCTATTTTTATGCGCTGCAGGATCGGCTTGTGCCAAGCCGGGCAGAGAAGAAAGCACCTGCTCCTTTTCTCCAGTATGTTGATCTTTATGATGTTGATAGTTCAGTTCATAGGCACTATTGGTCTTCCACAGAGCATAGATGATCACCAGCAGCTTTTTCTGCACCGCTACATAGCTTTTCATCTTCTGTCCATGCCGCTTAAAGGTGCGGTTAAACAACCCAATAAAGGGGGGCTGCTCACAGCTTACCACACAAAAGGCAGGCATGTGCATCGCTCTTCTGATGTGGCTGTTGCCCTTCTTCGATATCTTTGTTTTCCCCCGGTGATTACCGGATTGGTTTTCCACCACATCATAGCCGGCATAACTGACCAACTGGCGGCTGTTCTCAAACAGGACAAAGCCATTGGTTTCTGCCAGTATAACAGCCACCGTAAGGGTGCCCACCCCTTTGATCTTACAAATATTGTCTACCTTCTGTTTCACCTCTTCCTTGTCAGCTATATGCTGGTCAATAGCTGCTGCCAGAGCATGGAGCTGCTCATCAAAGGTGATAAGGAGCGCTTCAAGCTGGTTGATTACCAGATTGTTTTGATACATCCCCAGCTCTGATGCATGTAGCTGGTTGTTGACACTGGTCTTCAACTCCTGCAGGCGCTGGTGCTGACGGGTGAGTTCGCGGAGCTGATAGAAGTAACTGTCCATAGGTTGCCACAACGCCAGGCATTGCTCTGCTCCCATACGGGCAAGCCCCTGTGCATCGATTTTGTCATTCTTAGACTTCAGCCCCGTGGACTGCAGGTACTTCTTTGCCTTGTTGGGCAATACTACACTGAGGGCATAATGCTGGTCGGACAGGTACATGGCGATCTGTTCGTAATAGATACCCGTTGCTTCCATGACCACCACTAAAGGCACTTCCTTGTTCTTATGACGGCTGCTGATCCACTGGTGCAACCGGGTGAAGCCTGTTTTAGTGTTGGCAAACTTAGCGGAGGCTTTGACCGTTACTTTCTGTAGCTGGTCAATGACACTGATACAGCACTGAAGTTCAGTTTTGGATACATCAATGCCTACACAATACTTAAGCATAACACATGGTTTTAAGCAGATGAACAAAGACAAACAAAGAGTTTTTCTCCCTATGGGCCTTTTCTTATGTTTTATGGTGCATTAGCCGGGTAAGACTGCGCTGACCAACAGCTATGCTTAAGTACTATGGAGGCTTGAAAGCAGGAGAAAAACCAAAGGCAGATTTCCCTTACGTGCAACATCACTAAAGGTGTGTTTAGATCATTAAAAGTTGCTGCCCCTGGCTCTCTTTTTTGTTCTTATCAAAGATATAAGATCATCGAAAGATATATGGCTTAGATACAGCTCAGGTACGGTTTAGCCAGGGAGGAGGTAGGGCTTTAGCATGGCTTCCCATGAACTATCCATGGCTTTAGTATGACTTATCCATGGCTTTAGTATGACTTTACTATAGAGTAGCCCGGGATATAGTAACGCCGGTTATCAAAGCACTATCTGCTCTCAAGCAGCGAAGGAAAGAGCCACTTCATTGTAATTCCTATAAGTGCTGCTACTAAGATAATCTGCGGCTCTTTTATCTTCTTTACCTTTAATAAAATAACGATAGTGGCTATAGCTATAATAGCGGTTGGAATGTCCCTGATAGTACGGATGGCAATCACTATTACTGAGCCTGCCAAAGCGCCTACTACTGCGGCAGTAATGCCATCTACAAATGCTTTGATGCTGGGGTGCTTACCATACTTGTGGAAGTAGGGAGCGGGCAATATGGTGAATAAATAGCAGGGCAGGAAGGTGGCTAAAGCAGCCACACATGCACCCGCAAAGCCCGCTACCAGATAACCAATAAAACCCACAGTAATAACCACAGGTCCTGGTGTGATCATGGCAACTGCCACGGCATCTATGAACTCGTGTTCGCTCAACCAATGGTAATCGGTAACAACGCCTCCATGCAGAAAAGGAACAATGGCTAAGCCACTGCCAAACACGAATGCTCCTGCCTTTGTAAAGAACACAGCAATCTTAACGAGCGTATCACTATTATAATCCCAGAAACCTATGCCTGCCAGCAAAACAGAAGGTAAGACTATTGGTCTCTTAGCCCACTTAGGCGGTGCTTTTATAAACATATATACCAGTCCTGCTAAAATAAACAGCAACACTTCTTCCTGCTGTGTTGCGATGGTGATGATAGCTGCCAATATAAAGAACATCCACAGCATCCACTTATCGGTAAATGCTTTGGGCGTAAACTTACTAATGGACTTCTCCGTAAGCTTATAACTGCTGATGGAAATAATGCCAACCACAGCAGCCCCTACGCCATAGAAAATAGCCTGCATCCAGGGCAGACCACCAAACATTTTATACGCAATGCCTATAGCCACCACCATAAAGAAGGAAGGCAATACAAATGCAAGCCCGCACAGCGTAGCACCTACTATACGATAGTGTACATATCCCAGGTAAATACCCAGCTGGGCTGCCAACGGACCAGGCGCTAACTGTGCCAGTGCCAGCCCATCTTTATATTCCTCTTCGGTTATCCATTTTCTTTCTACCACCAGATCCCGGTGCATATATCCTACTAAGGCAACTGGCCCACCAAAACCTGCATAGCCAAGCTTTAGGAAGTATAGCACTAACTGCTTTAATGTATAAGTGGGTTTGTGTATTGTAACAACTGTTGCCATTATCGGGTGTTTGTTGAGATATGTTTTAATAAGATTGTTTTCTACTCCTTTGTCAAAACCCTTTTATCCGCATCAACAAATTTATACCTACATTCAATCTCAAATTTCTGCTATGCCATTCAAAAAAGCACTCCTCTTCTTAGCCTGCTTCTTCACTATAACTGCTTCCTTTGCCCAAATCACCGACACCACCTATGCCGATCGCTTAGGCTTTCCCAAAGGAGCTAAAGTAGTAATACTGCATGTGGATGATGCCGGTATGAGCTGGGACTCCAATGAAGGTGTGATTACCGCCATTACAAAAGGGGCTGCCAACTCCACCAGTGTTATGATGCCCTGCCCATGGGTACCTGCATTTGTGCACTACCTGAAAGAGCACCCGCAAACCGATGCCGGGTTGCATCTTACACTTACTTCGGAGTGGAGTGAATACCGCTGGGTTCCGCTTGCCGGCAAAGCCGCTGTACCGGGACTTACCGATAAAGAGGGCGACCTCTGGCCTTCGGTACAGGAAGTGGTACAACATGCCAGCCCAGAGGAAGTATATACTGAAATAAAAGCACAGCTTGACCGTGCCGTTACCATGGGCTTTACACCTACCCACCTGGATAGTCACATGGGAACCTTATTTGGCTCACCCGCTTTCCTGCAGCAATACATGCGGCTGGGTATGGAGAACCACATTCCCGTAATGCTGCCTGCAGGCAATGACAAGCTGATACAGGATGAGATGCATGCACCGCCTACCACCATACAATGGCTGCAACAGGCAGGAAAAACGCTGTGGAATGCAGGCTTGCCGGTACTGGATGATCTGCATAATTACAGTTACGACTGGAAGGTGCCGGATAGTATAAAAAATGATGATACAAAGCTACAGGCGTGGAGAACCCAAAAGTATATCACCTCCTTTCAGGCGCTTCAACCTGGTGTAACGATGGTGATCATGCACTGCACAGCACCATCTTTGGTATTTGAACATATTTCCGATTCCGGTCCATTACGTAAAGCAGATATGCTGGCCATGATTGATCCTGTCTTTAAAAAAGCCCTGGCTGACCAGCACATTGTATTAACCACCTGGCGGGAACTGATGCAGCGGCGGGAGAAGGTAAAATAGTAAGATATAAATTAACTGTCCCGTGGTACTGGAATACTCGTAGTTACACCTAACTTATACTGAACTTACACTGAAGTTACACTGAACTTATACCGAACCTCCTCCCTATCTCCTATACATATACTCCAAACCTTCTCCCAACCTGCCTGGATACAACCCCTAATACTTTGAACTTGCCTTTACTCCACTTTAGGGGTCGGGGGCTTCCTGTTCGCTTCAATCACCTTTGCCTCGCTCTCCGTGATCTTATAAAGATTATCCAACTGCCAGTCCTTAGATTGCACTACTTCCAATAACAACGTGCGCATCTGGTCGGCAGCTATCCTGGGCAAATGGCTTTTCATCGCAGCCTGCTCTACCTGCTTTTTCCCGTTAGCCTGGATGCGACCGAGATCTTCCCGGTTCAGCAAGTTAAAAATGTTCTCATCAAAGTTGTAGTATTTATAGTCGGGCTCTATACTTAATATTTCCGGCTCGGGAAAGGAGACCAGTTTTATTTTACGGTTATTCTCGTCAACCTCCCATACACATTTTTCAAAGTCGTACCCTATCAGCACCTTTGCTTCTATTATCACGAGTGCACGCCTTGTAGAAGGGATTATTCCCAATAGCTTTTTAGTGTTCTCAAAGGTGTATATCTCGTTGAAGTGCCCTTCTGCAAAGACAATCTTGAACACCCTGCGCATGCTTTCTATTATAGTATGCGAGCTTTCCTTTATAACCTCTACACTACGGTTGCGGCGGGTATGCTTATTGACATAAAACATGATAAAGAACATAATCACGGCACCCAGTACTAATCCCAGGATCAGCAGCCCTGTTACTCCTGAAACTGCAGACTGACCGGTAGGTACTGCACAACCCGATTGAGTGATTAACAGCAAGATTCCACCAGCTATACCAGTGTTTTTTATAGAGGCATTCATTGGCGGCGTATTGAATAATGTGTTGATGATGATTAATTATACAAATTCCATGCTGACCGGCTTATTATTTATCATTGTATAATGTCCATTATCTTTATGCGGCTATTAAATACCACCATTTCTATTCTATAAAACTATGAATAAACTGTTATTCCTTATTGCTGTATTCCTGTTCTTTTCTTTTGCACCCAGGGAAAAAACATGGGTTGCTATAGGCGATTCTATCACCTATTTAAACGATCACCTTGACGAAACAGGCAACCGTGTAACTAAAGGATACATGACCCGTGTAACGGCACAACTACCCAGGCTGCATTATGTCAACCAGGGGCATAATGGCTGGACATCGGGCGGTATTGCAGATAAAATCGATTCTTTAGGACTTATCAAAGCAGATATCTACTCTGTTTTCCTCGGCACTAATGATTGGTGGCAAGGCAGACCTATTGGCACCCTTGCCGATTATAAAAATAACACCGGCAATGGTACCGTATATGGCTCATTCAGGATTATCATCAACAAGCTACATACCCTTAATAAGGATGCTAAGCTGGTACTGATAACACCCATGCAGCGGACCGACTTTGTATCTATCGCCAACCTTAAAAACAATGCCTATGGTTCTTATAAAGAGAAGAATGGGCAAACCCTTGCACAGTTTGCTGCAGCCATAGATTCAATAGGCATGTACGAACATGCCGCTGTTGTCGATCTATATAATAAGAGTGGTATGACCTTACCAATCCTGGTAAAATATAAGCGTCTGAAAGACCCGCAAACGGGCAACTACAAGAACTATCCTTATCCTGATTATATTGGTATTCCTTTTAATCCTGAAACAGACGAATACCCTTATCCGGTGGATGCAGTCGATTTGACCTATGACGGACTACATCCATCTGATCAAGGTGACCAGATCATAGCAGATATGTTGGCGGCGGTATTGGAGAAAGATTTATAGTTGGTAATTAGTTGACGGATGACAGTCCACAGGTCACAGACTCCTTGGGAGAACTCACATTCCAAGATCTCCACAGCCCGAAGGTTGCAGACTCAGTGAGATCTTGCGGAGAACCTGTCCACGGGGTCCTTCGGACGGTCTGCGGAGAGTCCGTGACCTGCTGATTGATAGAAGACAGAAGGAAAAAGTACTTGCAATAATTTATAGTTAACAGTAATAGTCAGTAATTTCCCTTCATGCACTATCCTGTAGTAAAAACCTTGTCCTGATAACCATTGGGTATCAATCCAACACTACCTTCAACTGCATATACTTATCAATACTCTTCAGGTTATGTCCTTTTGCTTTCATGGACTTAATGAACGCAGGCGTAGTACCGGTTGCTTTGGCACTTACCACATCATTGATAGAAACATTATCAAAGCCTAAGCTCTTATATTCCTGTATTACTTGAGGGGTAATGTTCTGCGACTTCAGCGTAATAGCATCCTGCATTGAAATGTCTTTATAGCCTGCATCCTGAAAGCTTTTGATATACTCCGGTGTAATGTTCAATGCTTTTAAGGTGATCAGGTCATTGGCATCAATGTTCGTATATCCTACCTTAGTAAAGCTTTTTGTATAGTCGCCGGTAATATTCTGGGATTTCATACTAATAATGTCTGAAGGAGATAAGTCTTTAAATCCCTGGCTTTGTAAGCCTTTAATATAATCAGCCGTTACACCCAGCGACTTCATACTGATAAGGTCACTGGAAGAAAGATTGCCATAGCCTACTTCTTTCAATGATTGTATATAAGCCGGGTTTACATCGAGTGCTTTAATGGCTACAATGTTATCCGGAGAAGCAGCATCGTCATTGTCGTTTTCATTATCTCCATCCTTGTCTTTTTTATTGCTGTTCTTGTTTTGGTTGCCGTTAGATGCTGAACCGGTAGATTTCTTTATATCCGCAATATACTTTCCATCAATACCTTGTGATTTGAATGTAATCAACTGGTTGGCACTTACATTTGGATAACCGGCAGCCTTTATGTCTTTAATATACGCTTCATCTACCCCTAACGACTTCAGTGGTATCAAATCCTGCAGGCTGATGTTATTAAAGCCGTTGCGTTTAAAGGAAAGGATGTAATCTTCATCAATGTTCAGTGCAACAAGCGGTATAAGGTCTTCCCTGCCGAAGTTCTTATAGCCGTTCTTCTTTAGCATCTGCACATAACTGCGCGTTACATTCACCATAAAGAAGGTCATTGCATCCTCATCATTCCGCAGGTCAACCCCTTCTTTCTTCATATCATCACTGTAGGCCTTGTTTGCTTTAAATACATACTGCCCCATTCCCTGGTTCCCTTCAAACTTGCCGGTGAATTCCATAGTACCAGCTTCCCTGGTCAGCGAAAAAGTACCCTGTTTATCCCTGGGCAGGTCTTTAAATTCACTCAGATTAAAAGTGGTACCATTATTTGAGTTATCGTCCTTATTGTCCTTGAACTGGATGTGGATTTTATCTCCTTTGATAGTGGCAAACCATGAGCCTGTGGTACTCATGTCATCATCGTTGGTAGTATATTCTTTTGTATTTACATAGGGACGGCTATACCCCTTTGGTTCATTCAACAGGCATACAAAGAATAAGAGTACCGGAAATAAGAATAAGTATTTCCATACAATATGTACATTAGATTTTCTGGCGTTCATCATAACTAACCGTTTTTTGAGTAGTGATTGATTATAGTTGGTTGTAAGACTTAGAGGGAAATGCGGAGCAGTTACTTTCAACAGGCTCATCTGGTATGCTTTTTTATCCACCTGCGCTTGTTCTATCAATTGCTCATCAGTAAAGAACTCCAGGTTGTTTTCCAATTCTTTTCTGTATAGCCATGCCAGCGGGTTGAACCATTGGAACACAATCACCAGCTCTGCCAGCAGCAGGTCGAAACTGTGCCCCTGCCGTATGTGCATTTTTTCGTGCAGCAATATTTGATTGTAAGTATCCCAATCATACTTCTCAGGATTGATAAAAATAGCATTGCCGAAAGAGCACGGGGCTTTATCACCAGTGAGTTCCACAATTCTGAAGCGTCCATCTTTAATAACGGGCAATGTATAAGCTTTGTATAACAATGATATTAACTGAACAAGAAAGTTGATAGCAAATGCAATTACTCCAAACCAGTATAGCCATATAACAGCCTTTGCCAGATGCTCTACATCAAAATAATTTTGTTTAGGCAGGGGAGTTACCGCTTTCTCTTCAGGAGGTTTATTACTATTTACCAGTGGATCGGTAAAAGGAACATTAGCAAATGGAGGTGTGCTCGTTACTGTATGATTAGTCTTTTGCAAAGACCAGTCCTGCGGCACTGGCAGTAGTGGCAGGCAGAAAGAGAGTATCAAGCCTGCAAGCAGTATATACCTGTTGAGTTGAAAGAACGTTTCTTTTTGCAGCAGCAGCTTATAAAACAGAAGGCACACGGCAAGCAGGATGCTTACATGGAGGATATAAGGCATCATTATTTTTCTTTTTTAATGGTTTCAAGTATTTCATTCAGTTCTGCTTCGCTCAGGTTTTGCTCCTTTGCAAAGAACGCCAGCATACGGGGGTAAGAGTTACCGAAGTACTGGCTTACAACATCTTTTAAGGCATGCTTTTGATAATCCTCACGGCTCACCACCGGGAAATAGCTGTACATATTACCTACTACCTCATGCCCCAGAAATCCTTTTTCTTCCAGTATCTTCACCATGGTAGCCACGCTGTTGTAGTGCGGCTTAGGATCGGGTAATAGAGGAATGATGTCACGGATAAAAGCCTTCCCTAAATCCCAGTACACCTGCATGATCTGCTCTTCCCGCTTAGCCAGTTTTACCATACTATCTATTTTGAAACAATATTACTACTAATCCATTAGGAGAGCAACTAATTTATTAGTAAATCAGGGGATTTTTACATGAACGGTAAGTTTGGAAGCTTAACTGGTCCCATAAAGTATAAGCGGATGCATATTCACCACATAGTATCATAGGGACATAGAAATACACACATAGATATTGAACGGATGGGAAGGACTACATTTACCGTATAGGGCTTTTCTTTAAAGCCATTCTGAATATCAACACTTACCCAATATCTATAGTATAAATTAAGGGACAAGTAAAGGTTTGGGAGGGAGTACAAGGTGAGAAAGTGTTGCTGATCGGACTCAATTATAAGAGGTGTATAGCTATAAGAATGATGTAAGGTGGGACAAACAGCCTATCTGTATTATACTTACAGCTCCCGGTTAATATGACAGTTGAGAGATGACGGATGACAATAGCAGTGAGTAAGTGCTTTCAGTGGATTGATTTCGAAAACTACTTCTTACATTAGATTTTTAGCTGCAGCATACTGCAAAAGACGAAGGATAGACGGCTTAGATACGGGGAAGCCCAGGCTTTCGCATGGCTTTCTCATGAACTATCCATGACTTTGCCATGGCTTTACCATGACTTTGCTATGGCTTTAGTGAGTATGGCTTTTCATTCCACCTTCTTTTCCATCATTATAAACTCAAATGGCTGCAATTGCGTGCCGATAAGCTCATCTCCTTCAAAAGGATGCCTCTCACCAGTGTCCTTATAACCATGGCGCTCATACCATTGAATTAATTCTGTACGGACAGAAATAACCGACATATAAATAGCAGCATAGTGCAAAGCTTTCGCATATTCCTCAGCAGCTTGCAATAATTGCTTACCAGTGCCGCCACCCTGCAATTGCGGCTCCACACTAAGCATTCCTAAATACAACTTATCATCATGCTGCTGGAGGTTTACACAACCTATAATTTGCTGATCCTGGTTAGTATATTTCAAAAACACGCTGCCCTCCTGTTCTATTAGCTGTTTCAGATCAGCCTCATCAGTACGTGTTTCACCGGCTATCAGGTGCGCCTCCGTTGTCCAGCCTTGTTTAGATGTTTCGCCACGATAAGCACTGTTGAGCAAGCGATTAAGAGCCGGAATATCAGCTACTGTAGCGAGGAAATATTATGATTGGAAAAGGTGTTCATAGCAGCAACGAATATAACAATGATTCCTACAGCAAGTGTACCGGAACTTTTATGGAAAAGGGTACGTTTGATTCAGGCTTACACCATCAAGCGTACCTATGGCACGTGTTTTAGCCCTCTAACTTCTTCTACTGACGAAATGTCCCTACAGAACAAGCCAGCCTTAACTTAATAACATGGGCTGAAGCCTTGGGTTAATATAAATTACTACTGTACACCTGCTTACAACAATAAAGTTATAGATCAGGTCAGGAAAAACTGTCATAGGCACAGTTTTTTCCCCATGTTATATAAAGTGTTTATATGGATCCCATTAATGATCTCGAAGACTTGTTTGTGAATTATATTCAAAACCTGTATGCTGCCGAAAAGCAAATCATGGAGGCAATGCCTTCTATTATAAAAAAGGCACGGCACAAAAGCCTTAAGAATGCCTTGCAGCACCATGTTACCATCAGCAAGAAACATAGTACACGCCTACATAAAATTATTGATGAATTAAATAAGATAAACAGTAAGGATGCCGGAGAAAATGAGCAGGAAATAACATTGCAGGAAGGTGCTGTAAGCAGCGGCATAACAGGGCTGATAACAGAAGTGCAGGAATTATTAAATGAACAGATTGATAAAGCTGTAAATGATGCTGCCATTATTGGTTGTGTGCAAAAGATAGAGCACTACGAGATATGTACTTACGGAACAGCACTTGCCTATGCCGCACAGCTTAACCTGCCAAAAGCATCGGAACTGCTGCGCGAAACACTGGACGAAGAATATGATGCCGATGACTTGTTAACCGCCCTTGCAGTGGCCGCATTAAATAAAGAAGGTATACCGGAAGGGTGGGAAGAGGATGATAATATAGAACAACCTGCAACTAAAGGGACGGGTGTACCGGAAGATGTGCATGGCAGCGCCATCACCGAAAGGAACATACATTGGCCTGGCGGCAGGGCCGGCACTTCGCACCGCCGCTATCCAAGTGGTGAATCAAGGGGGCATTAAAACAATAGTTCTGGAGGAGATTATATCAGCTTCAAGAGGTTACCTGATGCCAGATGTGAGTTGCCAGATGTGAGTTGCGAACCTGGAGCAAAGCATATTATGCCCGCAGGATCTTTTGAGTTACTAAACCGAAAATGGTATAAGAAATAATTTAGCACAATAGTTGCCTTATTTTCAACTATTACATTCATCTACCAATTACTTTAAAACCTTTTATATGCGTGACTGGCTAAGAAGTCTAATTGCAGGTTATGCTGCTTATCGCTGGGGCGGCGGTTGCCTGGGAACTATTCTTGTATTTGTTATCATTTATTGGGCATTAGGTCATTGCTGATTAAGCCACTATCAGCTCAATTATTGCTGTTATACCAAACACCACTAGTGCAGAAGCAAGGGTTTCTGTAGTGTTATTATTTTGCCTGCACTAGTTCGGTTAACCACATAGAATCATAGAAACATAGGAGGAAACACATAGGATAAGAAGAGTTGAAAGCGTCAATTAACTCTAATAAATAAATCTTCATCCGGAGAATCCCATAAATTCCACAATTCCCAGTTCCTGACGATAATCATATTTTCACTTAATCTACATCATGTAATACCAAGGCAGCGGTGGTGAAATTTGCGTCAACAAAAACAAATAACAGTAAAACAGTAGTTATGCAACACGCAATATCAACCGCCGAAGTAACAAGTTTTGTAGCCATAGACCAACATGCTACCGCCAGGAAAGCCCAGGTAAATACTTTTTCAAGATTTATTAATTGGTGTGAAGGTCAGGAATCAAGCAGAATGTTGTGGCTGGTGGTGGCTTTTCTTTTACAGATAGGAATGGCGCTGCCCTGTACATTAGCAGCTATACTCTTCTGGGGTAATAACAGTTTCCCTTTATGGATTTTTGCTTGCGTTATCAATGTGCCAGTATTAGCCATCAACCTTGCTGCACAACCAACTAAAATGACTATCCCTGCCCTGTTCTTTGCATGGACTGTGGATTTAATGATTATCTTGTATTGTGCAAGTCTTTTCTTCTTTCATTCCTAATTAAGCAGAATTCTCTTATATGGATAAATATCTGAGTGGAAAAACAGCGATAATAACAGGTGGCGCATCGGGCATAGGAGAAGCGACCGCCTTGTTATATGCCGAGTATGGCGCCAATGTAGTAGTGAGTGATATACATGAAGAGTTGGGGAATAATGTAGTAGCACAAATAAAACAAAATGGCGGCAATGCCATTTTTGTAAAAGCAGATGTAAGCAAACCCGAAGAATGCGAGCAGCTTGCTAATAAAACCGTAGCAACCTTTGGCAGTATAGATATTGCCTTCAACAATGCAGGTATTGGCGGTGAGAGCAACCCGGTAGGCGACATGAGCATCGAAGGCTGGAATAGAGTGATTGCAGTTAACCTCAATAGTGTATTTTACTGTATGAAGTACCAGTTGCTGCAAATGCAGAAACAAGGCAGTGGTGCTATTGTCAACAACTCTTCTATATTGGGTGCTGTAGGTTTTGCTAATTCGGCAGCCTATGTAGCAGCCAAGCACGGGGTAGTTGGGTTAACTCAAGCGGCAGCATTGGAATACTCTGCACAAGGCATTCGCATCAATGCTGTAGGACCAGCATTTATCAATACCCCCTTACTCTCCGAAGCCGGCATGGATGATAATGTGAAACAGTCTCTTTTAGTACCCATGCACCCCATTGGAAGATTGGGCGAATCAAAAGAAGTAGCTGAGCTGGTAGTATGGCTAAGTTCTGATAAAGCTTCGTTTGTAACCGGCAGTTATTACCCGGTGGATGGTGGTTACCTGGCGCGATAATATTTGTGAATTGTCAATGGTGAATTGTGAATAATATGAGTGGTCAGTTGTAAGTGAAAGCCGACCCTTCACAGTTCATCTCTCACGTTTTTATCTTATTCACAACTCACCACTCACAAATATTAACTTTATAAAATAATAAGATAATGCTGCAGATAGAAACAGGAAAACAAATAAAGCAAATTCAGACAGCTTTTAATACACGCTATCCATACCTTAAGATAGAAATGATAAAGCGGCAAGGCAGTAAGCCGGAAGCCATGAAGGAGAATGAAATAATTGCCAAAGTACCAGCTACCACTATCAGTATGGGCAATCAACAAACGGTTGCCAGGCTGGAGCAGGAGTTTTTGGAAAAAGCAGGACTGAGAGTAAAAGTGTACCGCAAGTTTTGCAATGTGTGGATTGAAACCATCCTTACCTACGACTGGACGCTGGAACAGCAGAATAGTGAGGGCAAGCTATTGAGTGAGCTGAATACTACTATTGGCTAATATGGCAGATTGCGTAGTTTGTTTTCGTTCAGTATAGTTACCCTACCCGGATGCAGCTCTATTAATCCTTCTTTCTTAAAATCAGTAAGTGTGCGTATCAGCGATTCGGTGGCAATACCAATGGACTGTGCAATGTCTTCCCTGGATAAGCTGATGACGGTTTCCTTGCCGTTACCAGCTTTATATTTTTCAGCCAGCCGTATCAATCCATAGGCTACCTTTTTACGGAGCGTATTGTAAGCAATGTTCAGCAGGTCTTCTTCTTTGTTCATCATATTATTGGTCATTAGCGCAATAAATTCCCTTGCTGTTTGTGCATCTGCAGTGATAAGCTTCCTGAAGTCCTCACGTGGTATCAGCATCATTTCGGCATCTTCCAGCACTTCGGCATTATCTCTATAATTTACATCCTGCAGTACGGGCAGGTAACCAAAGAAATCACCGGTAGTGTACATGCCAGTAATCAGTTCCTTGCCATCCTCATTGGTCTTATACACTTTCACCTTGCCGTTTATCACATAGTACACGGTTTTGGGCTTTTGTCCTTCGCTGTAGAGGATCTGCTTTTTCCTGTAGGTGTAAATGAGGCTTTCGTTATTAGTCAGCTTCAGTAAGCCCTTTTGCTTTGCATTGTCAATAAAAGCAGAAAGCTCTTCCGTGTTCGTGTTGAGCTTCTGTTTCATCGCTTCGGATTTCTTTAATCTTACTTCTATAGCATTCAGCAATTCAATGCCGTCAAATGGTTTGGTAAGGTAATCATCGGCGCCCATTTCCATGCCTTTACGCAGGTCGGCTTTTTCGGCTTTGGCAGTAAGAAAGATAAAGGGAATAGTAGCAGTATCCTCGTGCTTGCTCAACAGGTGCAGCACGCCATAGCCATCCAGCACAGGCATCATAATATCGCATACAATAAGGTCGGGGTGCTTAGCCATTGCTATTTCTACGCCTTCCTTACCATTAGATGCCGTTATGACCTCATAATCAGAAAGCAGCAGAATCTCTGCGGTGTTCTCTCTTACCTGATCGTTATCTTCTATTATCAATATCTTTTTCATATAATAGAAACATTTATGCCGGTATGTGTATGGTGAATGTAGTCCCTTTATTTAATTCACTTTGTACTTCTATAGTGCCATTCATCAGGTCAAGATACTTCACTACAATGTGCAACCCCAAACCTGTACCCTGTATATTACCTGCATTTCTTGCACGGAAGAAACGCTCAAACAAGTGCTGCAGGTCTTCTTTGGAAATACCAATACCATTGTCCTGTACTGCTATTTGCAACTGATTGTTCACTACTGCACTATCTGTTTTTATTATGCTGTTGTCGGACGAAAACTTAATGGCATTGGACAACAGATTCATCAATATATTTTTCAATAATTGCTTATCAATGGGTAC
This sequence comes from uncultured Chitinophagaceae bacterium, assembly GCA_963819045.1. GTDB lineage: Bacteria > Bacteroidota > Bacteroidia > Chitinophagales > Chitinophagaceae > Ilyomonas. Next base: position 49,909 of record CAWFUV010000011.1, read on the forward strand.
TTCTCCGTTACCCTTACTGGTACATTGCACTTTTTGTCCTGGCTTAAAAACTCCTTCCATTTCGTGCACTACATCCTTTACTATTGCAAAGCATTCTTCAGCAGGTACCACTGCAATAGCAGCTTTTACCATGCCTTCGTCCAGCTTGCCAAGTGAGAGGAAATCTTCCAGTATGCTGCGCATGTCTGCTACTGCTGTTTTAATGCGCTGGACGTGTTTTTCACGTTTAGCAGGCTCGTGCACATCATTGTATTTCTCCAGCAAAAAAGCCGATGTCAGGATAGTACTCAATGGTGTTCTGAACTCGTGGGAAGCCATTGTTACAAACCTGGACTTTAGCTCACCAAGCTCTTTTTCTGCTTTCAATGCTTCATTTACTTCTTCTTTGGACCTCTCCAAAGCCGCCAATGTTTCACGGAGCATCCTGGTGCGGTCGGCTACCTTTTGTTCCAGTACTGCATTCAGTTGCTTTACTTCGTCTGTTATCCGCTGCAGCTCTTCTTTTTGTGCCAGTACAATATACTCGTCGTGCTTGCGTACAGTAATGTCTATGATAAAAGCAATCACATACGTTTGGTCGGCTTTGTAGTAGGTAAGACTTACTTCTACAGGGAACTCTGTATTATCCTTTTTGCGGGCATACAAGTCTCGCCCCTCTCCCATACGGCGGGGATGCGGATCGCCAAAGAATACATCGCGGTACTGCACATGGCTGTTGCGGTATTTTTCGGGCAGGAGTATTTCAATTTCTTGCCCCAACACTTCTTCCTTTGTATAGCCAAACTGCCCTTCGGCACACTTATTAAAGTTAATAATACGCGCATGTTCATTGGTGACTACAATGCCAATAGTGGCATAATTGAACAATGCTTCTAACTGGTGGATGTTTGCTTCTCTATCCGGCATAGCAACAAAGCTGTAAAATAATCTAGTACTATTCGCAAATCTAACAGATAAAAGCATGGTATACCTGCTTTATTAAACAGGATATTTAATTTAAGATACAGAGGGTGTAATTAAGGCAAGGATGATCTCCTAAAGACATCGGGTATCAGCCAGGCCGCAAAGACGGAGTGGTAAAGACTCCATGCCGGCGAAAAAATAAAAGCACATGGAAAGCCTGCCTTATTAAACAGTCAGGTTTATTGTACTAATGAATACTATTAATAAGAGAACATAGTACCAGTAATAGCCTTTCTCTTAACTTCTATACCTGTGTATTAGAATACTGTGACGGAGTAACTCCGTAAAAAGCTTTGAACGAAGCAGTAAAATAAGATGGCGTATCAAAACCCACCTTGTAGGCAATATCTGTAATTCTATAGCCCTGCTTTATCAATGCTGCTGCTTTTTTCAACCGGTATTGCTTAATTATTTCATGTGCAGAAAGCCCGGCGAGCACATTTAATTTCCTGTTAAGGGTACGAACACTGACAGTCATTTCAAGGGCCAGCTTTTCTACACTCAATGAAACATCATCTATGTTTTCCTCTAAAACAGCATATAACTGTTGTAAGAATTCGTTCTCTTCTATTTTGGGGTGTATAGGAACATCAGGAAGTGTAAGCTGAGCATTATGATATGCGCGTATCTTTTCCTGATGTTCCAGTATATTACGAATACGAAGCCGCAATTCATCCACATGAAAGGGCTTGGTAAGATAATCGTCCGCGCTGCGCATTAAGCCCTCCACAACACTATCGTGCGAAGCTTTTGCTGTAAGGATTATAAAAGCAATATGACTGGTCTTTACGTCGCTTTTAATAAGGCGGCATAACTCATAACCATCCATCTCCGGCATCATGACGTCGCTAATGATAACATCCGGTAATTCTTCCCGGGCTGTTTTTAAGCCTTCAACGCCATTCTCAGCAGTCAGTACCCTATAATTTGCCCGGAGCACACCTGCAATAAATGCAGACAGTTCTTTGTTATCTTCTACTATTAAGATCAGGGCACTAGTAATACTTGCAGGAGGTACAGATTGCTCTTTTGCTGCTATAGAGCTATTCACTGGCTCATAGGTTGATAAACTCCCGTTCCACAATGGTATTTGCTGATCTGTTGCGATCTGTACCGGAATAGCCACCTGAAAAGCAGTACCCTTACCCGGTACACTTTCTACATGAATAGTACCATCCATCAACCCGGTCAGTTCTTTGGTAAGCGCGAGTCCAATGCCTGTTCCTTCGTACATACGGGTACGGGTTTCATCTACCTGGTAAAACCGGTTAAAGATATGGGGGAGTTTATCTGAAGAGATACCAATACCGCTATCGCTTACTTTTAATAGCATGTTATACTTTCCTGCACTTTCTGGTACTATATTCAGCCCCACCTTTATGGTTCCGTATTCCGGAGTAAACTTTACTGCATTAGAAAGAAGATTATATATTATTTTCTCAAGCTTGCCTGCATCAAAAAGGTATTCTCCATTCGCCGCTTCGCCTTCGTACTGCAGGTGCAGGTGCTTTGCTGCTATAAGCGGCTCAAAGGATTTCATACAATCAGTTATAAATAATTTCAGATCTCCCCTTGATAATGAAATCTTCATATTACCTGCTTCCAGCTTTGACAGATCGAGCAACTGGTTGATCAGGCGGGCTAATTGTTGTGCATTGCGCTGAATAAGAGATAATTTACTTTTTACTGTGGCAGGATCAAAAGCATTATTTTTCAACTCTTCCAGCGGCGCAATAATCAGAGAAAGAGGAGTGCGGAACTCATGCGTGATATTAGAAAAGAAGCGGTTTTTAATTTCATCCACTTCTTTTAACTGCTCCGCCTCTTTCTGCTTTAACAGTATCTCCTGCCGGGACCGGATCAGGTTGATCCTGTTACGGTAAAAAGCTGTAGCAGTAGTAATAACAACAGCAGTAAACAATCCATATGCCCACCAAGTTTTCCACCAGGGGGGCGAAATAATCACTTGCATTATTTTTACTTTGGTACTCCATATACCTGATGCATTGGTACAATTAACTTTGAAGGTATAACTGCCAGGCGGCAAACCGGTGTAGTTAGCTATGTTGCGGTTGCCTATTTTTACCCAGTTTTTGTCAATACCTTCCATCTTATACTGGTACTGCAATTTATCCGGTTCATTATACTGTAATCCCGAAAAATAAAAGGTAAGGAAGTTTTGGTTGTATGGAAGTGCCAGGCTCTTCAGGACAGGAACAGCACTGTCTTTCCATTGAGGCAACTGATTAAGCGGGGCATTGTTTACCAGGATTTCTGTGATAGCAACCGGTGGCTGGAAGTGGTCATTTTGAACAGAATCCGGATGAAAAAGGGTCCAGCCCTGGGTGCCGCCAAAAGCGATATGACCGTCCGGGAGTTCAACAAAATGATAGCGGTTAAACTCATTACCCTGCAGGCCGTCTTTTGCTGTAAAAGAAATAAGGCTGTTGTCTTTAGGATTGAACCGGAAAATACCTTTATTGCTGCTGCACCACAAAAATTGGTGCTTATCAGCAACTATAGCATATACGGTATTACTCGGGATACCTTCTTTTTCTGTAAATGCCTTTGCACTTCCTGTTTTCGTATCAAAACGAATCAAGCCATTGCCCATAGAAGCTAACCATACCACATCGGCATTTACAGGGTCGGCAACAGCCATTAATAAATTGGTATTTTTAAAAACTGCATTCTCCTTATAAACAATAGATTTACCGGTTGGGATATCATACACTTCAATACCATTATAAAAAACAATGCACAGCTTTTTAGCGAATGCAGTAAGATAAGCAGGAGCCTGATCAAAATTGCGTAGCGACAGCACCGGTGTTATGGTTTTAGCCAACAGGTCTACCCGGACAAGGTCGTTGGTATATTTAGTAGCCCAGCAATGATTTTGATAATCAAAGGCTATGGCTTGTGTAAATTGAATATCACCGACGTTTGTTTGAAAAGGAATCGGGGCAGCTTTTCCCTCATTTAACTGGGTAACAAATGTAAAATCCCGCAAACTGCATTTTTTACCATCGATTACATAAGTTGGAAGATTAATGCCCCACAGATTACCTGACTTATCCAAAGCTGTTCTGGGAAGGTAATTATCAAAAGTTTGCCATTTACTTACATCTATAGGTATGTGCAATAGCCGGGGCAGAACATCGTTTAAAAAACCATATTGGTCGGTAAAGGAATGAAAGCCTCGTGAAGTAAGATTGACAAGCCTGGCCCCCAGCGCGCCGGTTCCTATCCATAACACATCGGAATGGTCAGTTATCATAGAAATAAAGCCTCCCGGATCATTTACCCATAACAGCGTGGTGGAATGATCGGCATTTAAACGGCAGAGATTATTACCTGAACTAAAATACACTGTCCCATCCTTTGAGGCGGTAAACAACCGGTTGACGCGACCTTCTGTACCAATTAGTTGCCAGCTATTTTCCCTTTCATTATAAATTTGTACACATCCCACCCCCCCTATTATCCAGTCATTATGTATGTCCCTGATGATTGTTCCTATTGCCAGGTAAGAACCAACTTCCCCTGTTCTAAATGGTTTAGGCAGGGTGCTTACTTTTTTAGGGGACGCATCTTCGCAATTATATAAGGCTTTACTGGTAAGCGCCCAGGTGATTCCCTTATCCTGCTTAACCGTATACGCCACTTCATCATCGGGAAAGGAAATATTCTGAGGAGCAGGTTGTGTAAAACTAAAGTGACGGAGTTTGCCGTCGTCCGAAATAATCCAGAATTGGTGTTTGCTATCCTCTGTAAACTTGGCGGGGTACCCGATATAATTTTTATGCATCCACGAAAAAGCCGGCTCCTGTGAAATATGGCGTATCCTTTCGGTATAAGGGTTTAAGATATCCACTTCATTATTTTCATAGATGATCCAGATATTATTCTCCCTATCAGTATAAATGGTTGTCAACACATTTGCCGCCAAGGAAGTGCTGTCGTGGGCGTCGCTGTGAAATACTTTTATGCTTCTGCCATCATACCTTGCCAGCCCTTCCCTGGTACCCATCCAAATAAACCCTTGTTTGTCCTGCACAATGCCGTTGATAAACCCCTGTGGTAATCCGTCTTCTACCGTAAGGGATTTTATAGAAAGGTTACTCGCTTCGGAAGGGGGCTGCATAGAAGAAATAGTGGACTGACAGATGGCATATATATTCAGACAGAGACTGAGGAATAAGGCAATACATTTTCTCATAGTTAACAATCAGTACTTTATAACTGTACTTAAACAGTTGAAATTGGTTTCCAGAGAATCCGGTACTAACCTGTTACAGGATTCTTTAAAACTGCCTGTAGGTTAGCTGCCTGTAAGGCTGTCGATTCCAAGGTAAGCATTATTCCACAATCCTTCATTATCCTCCATACATCATTTTTTCTGACCGGAAATTAATAGTTCCTGTCCTGAAATTAACAATTCCGGCTTTTGGCTGGAAATTTATAGTTTTTTGGCTGGTTTGAGATAGTCGTCACTGATAAGTCGTCCTAACCTTGTGCTATAAATCAGTTATCTTCTTTGTCTTCCTCACTTAACTATCCCAATACTTGATTTGCAACAATAGCTATCCTTTCTAAGCAATATAAAAAGATGTCACACTATCAGCCCTTATCATATAAACATTAAAACCACATTCATTATGAAAAAGATGTACTTATTAGCTACGCTCACCTTTCTCCTTTCTGCAATATGTGCAGAAGCCCAGGTGGGTATTGGTATAGCCACGCCAGATGCCAGTGCCATGCTGGATATAAGTAGTACTAAGAAAGGATTGCTGGTGCCCCGCATAGCCCTGACCGGCACTGGTGATAAGACCACTATTCCCTCACCCCAGACCTCTTTACTGGTGTATAACAAGGCTACAGCCGGTAGTGGCACTACGGCCGTAACACCGGGCTTTTACTATTGGAATGGAACTGCATGGGAGCGACTGACGATTACCAGCAGTTTACCTGCCAGCGCCTGGGCATTAAGCGGTAATAAAGGCACTAACCCTGCTGCTAATTTCATCGGCACTACCGATAACACACCCTTATTGTTTAAAGTAAACAATGTGTTAGCGGGTAAACTCTCCGGCACTGATCATAATACTTCGTGGGGCTATGGAGCTTTAGTGAAAAATACCGGCAACTTCAATACCGCTGTAGGAAGAAATGCACTTGCTTCCAATACTGTTGGTAATCTTAATACAGCCAACGGAGATAGTGCGCTTGCTTTAAATAATAGCGGTCGGGGGAATACTGCGAATGGTGCATATGCCCTTTCAACCAATACTACCGGTATTTTTAATACGGCGATTGGTGCGTATGCTCTTGATTCTAATACTACGGGTGGTCTCAATACAGCAAGTGGAATAAATGCCCTTTCTGCCAATACTACAGGTAGCTATAATACTGCGAATGGAGCATATGCCCTTTCTGCCAATTCTTCGGGTAATTATAATGCAGCGATTGGATATAATGCTCTTTATTTTAATACAACCGGTAATCTTAATTCGGCAATTGGAGTTGCAGCCCTTGGTTACAATACTACTGGCAGTGATAATACGGCGATTGGAGTTGCTACCCTTTATTCAAATACTACCGGCGATGCTAATACGGCCAATGGGGCGCTTGCCCTTTATTTAAACACTACCGGTATTTCTAATACAGCGATTGGGGACAGTGCCCTTTATAGTAATTCTACCGGGTACTTCAATACTGCTTCCGGCACCAAAGTTCTTTTATCCAACACTACCGGTCATGATAATACAGCGAGTGGATGGAGTGCCCTTTATAACAATAGTACTGGTAGCTATAATACAGCAAGCGGGGAGAATGCCCTTTTTTCCAATACTACAGGCAGTTATAATGCAGCATCGGGCAGAAATGCCCTTAACTTCAATACCAGTGGCAACTCCAATACGGCACATGGGTTGAATGGCCTGTATAACAATACCAGTGGCAGTAACAATACAGCTTTGGGCACAGATGCCCTTCGTACCAATACTACCGGAAGCAATAATACTGCTTTGGGGTCAGGAGCTGATGTAGTTGCCAATAACCTAACCAATGCTACTGCTATTGGCTACAATGCTAAAGTGGGCTGCAGCAACTGCCTGGTGTTGGGCACTAGTGGGATATCTGCTGGTATTGGCACTATTATACCAAATACCAGTGCAGCACTTGATGTAACCAGCACTACCCAAGGATTGCTCGTACCCAGAATGACCCAGGCACAAAGAGGAGCGATCGCCAATCCTGCTACTGGTCTTTTGGTGTACCAGACAGATGCAGCAGCCGGCTTCTATTACAACCAGGGCACTGCTGCCGCCCCGGTATGGAGCAATATAACTACTGCTAACAGCACCTGGGGATTGAGCGGTAATACGGGTACAAACCCGGATGCTAATTTCATCGGCACTACCGATAATCAGCCCCTGGTGTTTAAAGTAAATAATGTGTTAGCAGGCAGGCTTTCCAATGCTGGACTTTAATACTTCCTGGGGCTATGGAGCTTTAGCGAAAAATGCATCTAAATACAATACTGCTATAGGCAGAGATGCTCTTGCTTTCAATACTGGCGGTGGCAATAATACAGCGGATTGGATATAATGCCCTTTATTCTAATATAAATGGCGGTGGTAATATAGCAATTGGGACAAATGCTCTTTATTCAAATATTACCGGCGATGAATAACACAGCCATAGGCCTTGGAGCCGATGTAGCCTCAGGTAACTTAATCAATGCCACCGCTATAGGCTAGATGCTATTGTAAGTGCCAGTAACACCATTGTATTGGGTAATGAGAATGTTACAAACGTTAGCACCGGCGGTTCAATAACTGCGGCTGGGGTAAACTATCCATCCGACGGACGCTTTAAATCTAATATCCGGGAAGATGTGAAAGGACTGGACTTTGTCTTAAAACTAAGGCCGGTTACTTATAATTTCAATAAACAAAAACTGGCAGCCTTTACAGAAGGAAAGTTAACACCCGAAGCACTCAACAGTAATTCTTCACAAGCTGCTTTCGATAATACATCTGTGGAAAGGAAAACCGGTTTTATAGCCCAGGAAGTAGAACAGGCGGCTAAACAGGTGAACTATGACTTTGATGGCATTAAAAAACCGGAAAATGAAAAAGATATTTATGCACTTAACTATGCCGAGTTTGTAGTACCACTGGTAAAAGCTGTACAGGAACAGCAAGCGCAAATGGATAAACTAACAAAAGAGAATGATACATTAAAAGCAACGATTGCAACAATGCAGACTGCTTTTGCTGCACAGCAGGAGTTGGTCACCCAACAGCTTAAACAATTGCAAGCTGCTATGGCTAAACAAGGAGCAAAAGAGCAGCCGGCATCAGTAAGATGAATACTTCTCCTCACATCTTAATAGCGTATTCATCAGTAGCTCTTAATCAATCCTGATAACAGCTAGTAAGAATTGGTTACAGCATCAATCCATTAATATACAAACATTTAAACCCCATTCATATATGAAAAAGATGTATTCATTAACTATCCTCACCTTTCTTTTATCAGTTGTAGTTGTAAAAGCACAGGTGGGTATTGGCACTCCCACACCTAACGCCAGTGCCATGCTGGATATAAGCAGTACTAACAAAGGATTGCTGGTGCCCCGCATAGCCCTGACCGGCACAGGAGACAAAACTACTATTACCTCCCCTCAAACTTCTTTACTGGTGTATAACAAGGCTACAGCAGGTAGTGGCACTGCGGCTGTAACACCCGGTTATTACTACTGGAATGGAACTGCATGGGAGCGTATAACAGTAAACAGCAACTTATCTGCAAACAGTTGGGCATTACGCGGCAATGCAGGCACAAATCCTGCTACCAATTTCATCGGCACTACTGATAATAAACCTCTGTTGTTTAAAGTAAATAACCAGTTAGCAGGCAAGCTCTCCGGCACAGACTTTAATACATCGTGGGGCTATGGCGCTTTAGTGAAGAATACAACCGGGAACTTCAATACCGCTGTAGGAAGAAATGCACTTGCTTCCAATACTACCGGCAATTTTAATACAGCATACGGAGATAGTGCTCTTGCTTCTAATACTGACGGTTATTGGAATACAGCCAATGGTGCATATGCCCTTATTTCTAATACTACTGGCAATCAAAATACAGCAAATGGAGACCATACCCTTTATTGGAATACTACCGGCTATTCTAATACAGCGAATGGTGCAGGTGCGCTTACGGGCAATAGTATTGGTAATTATAATACAGCAAATGGTGTAGGTGCCCTTGCTAATAATATGACAGGTAGTTACAATACAGCGAATGGAGCAAATGCTCTTCTTTTCAATTTTACAGGTAGTTACAATACAGCAAATGGATATGCTGCCCTTTTTAACAATAAAAGTGACTATAATACAGCGATAGGAGACAGCGCCCTTTATTCTAATACTACCGGCTATTATAATACCACAATTGGTACAAAAGCCCTTCTTTCCAATACTACCGGTATTTACAATACAGCAAATGGTGTATATGCACTTTACAGAAATACTACAGGCAGTTACAATACAGCGAACGGATGGGCTGCCCTTTATAACAATACAGGTGACTATAATACAGCTATTGGAGACAGTGCTCTTTTTTCTAACACCACCGGAACCTTTAACACCGCTTCCGGCAGATATGCCCTTGCTGCTAATACTACCGGTACTTCCAATACAGCATATGGAACGAATGCCCTTTACTTCAATACTACCGGTGGTAATAACACAGCAAATGGAAGAGATGCCCTTTATAATAATTTAACCGGTACAAATAATACTGCCAATGGACAGCATGCTCTTTTTTCCAATACTACAGGAAGTAATAATACAGCTTTAGGGTATGGTGCTGATGTAGCATCGGGTAATTTAACCAATGCTACCGCTATTGGTGCCGGTGCAGTAGTAGATGCCAGCAATAAAGTACGTATTGGCAATGCTTCAGTTACCAGGATAGAAGGACAGGTACCCTTTACTACTCCTTCTGACGGGCGCTTTAAGTTCGACATCCGCGAAGATGTGCATGGGTTGGACTTTATTCTGAAGCTCCGGCCTGTCACCTACCAGTTGGATGTACAGAAGCTGGAAGAACAAATGAGTGGCAAGCCAGTGAATATGAGTGCTGCCATGCAGGTTTCTTATAAAGAAGCAACTGCCATGCGCCACACCGGCTTTATCGCTCAGGAGGTGGAAAAAGCGGCTGTGGAGACCGGCTACAACTTTACTGGTGTGAATAAACCTGTATCTGAAAGAGATCACTACAGCCTAACCTATGAAAGTTTTGTGATGCCACTGGTGAAAGCCGTACAGGAACAGCAGGCACAGATGGATAAACTAACAAAAGAGAATGAAGCATTGAAAGAAAAGCTGCTCTCTCAAGCTACAGAAAGCAAGGAGCTCAAAGCAACGATCGCAACAATTCAGGCTGCTTTTGTTGCACAAAAGGAGTTAGTGGCGCAACAGCTTAAAGAAATGCAAGCCGCTGTAACAAAGCAAGGAGCAAAAGAGCAAATAGTTATAAAATAGATACACTCACTTTAAAATTTATTCTATGCTTACCCAATTACGCTCTACGGCAGGTTGTGCCCTCTGCCTCCTGATACTTACGCTGAGTAGTTACGCTCAAAACGGAATCTCACTGTCATCAGGAACTTCCCTTTCCATTTTACCCGGCACTGTCTTTTCCGTAGATTCGCTGGTGCTGGTCCCTTCTGCCTCCTTTACTATAAAAGGAATCAACAGCCAAACAAGAACCGCCACGCCTGTTCATGCCCTGCCCAGGGCTAACATCAGCCGGGTATTTCATTATGCTTCCACCTTAACTGCTTACAGCGGTGCTATCACTATCTACTACCGGGACGCAGAGCTGAAAAGCATACCGGAAGCGAACCTTACCCTTAACATATACGACGGCAGCAACTGGAAGGCTTACACAAGTAACGTTACACGCAATAGTACCCAGAACTTTGTAACCACTAACGGCTTTAGCAGTGTCTCCCTAAACGAGCTGACGCTCGCTAATACAACAAGTACTCGGGGTTTGACGGTGAAGACCGATAGTTTTAAGGAGCAGGTATTTGAAAAACTGGAACTAAGTGTAAAGGCTTTTCCTAACCCGGCTCCTCATTTCTTTACCCTTATTATAAACAGCAGTTCTGTAAAGCCTGTAACTGTAAGCGTAACAGATGTACTGGGAAGAGTAGTGGAATCAAAAGCTAACATATCAGCCAATAGTTCTTTAAGAATCGGAGATCAATACCAGCCAGGAGTATACTTTGCAGAAGTGGTACAGGGAGCACAAAGGGTAACTGTAAAGTTGATAAAACAATCTGATTAATCCTGCCCGAAAAAGCGAAAGCGCCCTCTCACAGCAAATGGTCAACTATAAAGCAGTGTATTGTTCTGACCGTTTGCAGTGAGGGGCGTTTTTTTATGGTACCGCAGTGGGAAGTAAACTAAGTACATTGTTACTTAAGTTTGTTTAAGTTATGAATCCTATTCAGAGTTTGCCATCACGCCAGGGCGTGATCAGTGGATAGTAGAAAAATCACTGTTTTAATATACTTTAAAGTGTGACATAGCTCTTTAACTTATTTAAGTTACAATGTACTTAGTACTCTGTTACCGAATTAAGTTTATAAATAAGAGCTACCAAACATAAGTGCATAACAATTGAGAGCTAACCATCCCAAAACATTCAAGCTAAGAAACATCAACTACTTAGCCTGCAATGAGCTACGTATTCACCTTTCCAATCTCTGCTAAGTAAGACTACGCTGTTCAAAGTTTAAGGCCAAAGGCAACCAGCCTGTTCATCAAATACCTGTCAAAAAACAAGCAGCACCATGTTAGCCCAACAGTGCCACCCGGTAATAAAGCTGCCCCTTAGGCAATGGGGCGGCGCTGGCCAGCACGAATGCGCGGAGCGATCATGCCGTGCTTGACTTTTTTGGTTACCTTTTTTATCAAGAAAAAAGGTAAAAACAACCACTTCTGTCAGCAAGTACACCTACAACACCTTAGAAGTATACAGCATGTAAAACAGGTTACACTATCCTAAACTTATTTATGTTACACAGTACTAATACCAGGTTCAAATAGATAGCATGCTATAAGCTACAAGCCTAAACTTAAGTTGTCCCCTGATTTTCATTCTCTGATCTCCGGAACCTTCAGAGTTATACTTAACATATACTTAAGTTATAGCTAACATATACCTAAGTTATACCTGATCTCCTTGCTATCTGCTCCCTATCTCCGTCGTATCTGCGCCTTATTTCCTCTGTATCTTATCCCTTGAAACCTACCTCCTGAATCCTGCCTCTTGTGAATATTCATCCGCTTATAGTTTATGGGCAAGCTAAGGTTGCAAGCAGCAAGCAGGAATAGCTTTGAGCCATGGCTATAAGTAGAATACTATGCTACCTAATTGTAAATGGTATAATATCCTCTTAAATGCCTGCTCAGAAATCCCGGCAATCTCCTAAAATCCCGGTTCTGACTACTTCACCTGGATAGTTATCTCCCCCGGCTTTAATCCTTCTGCCTGGGCGCTGACTACTATATTGCCTTTTGCATCGGCAGGCTGTACGATTGCTAAGCATTTGCCCCTGTAAGTACGATGTACGGGCTGCTGAAAACTTGCGGTATCTGCAGGATTGGCATTGGCGGTGGCTATAACCGCACCATTACCTGTAGCAGTAAAATGCAGCGTGAAGGTAGTATCAGGAACAATGTTGCCTTTGGCATCCACCACTGTTGCGGTGATATAACTTAGATCATTCTTATCTCCTTTTATTTGTTTTCTATCAGCAGTGAGTTGTATTTGCGCAGGCTTACCGGCTGTTTTTAACACTATTGAATCTACTACTTTGCCATTTACTACACCATAAGCCACTAGTGCTCCGGGTTGATAAGGTACAGTAAATGTAGCAGTCATTGGAGTATGGGGAACCAGGTGAGCAAATGAGGTCATCATATCGGTTGATTGCGATTGTGTGGAGACTGTTTGCTCTCCAATACGTTTGCCATTGAGTTGTAAACGCACAACAGGGTATTGCGTATATACATGCACCTGCAACTGCCTGTCCTCGCTGCCGGTAAAAGTGTAAGCCGGGTATTCCTCCGGCCAGCCCCACATGCTGATCACTTCTTCGTGTCCTTCGGGTACGGGCGCATGCACCAGCATTTCCATTTTACTCCTTCCCCATACTATATCGCGGTAGTACGACTGCGGCTTTTTGCCACCAATTAAGTCAATATCGCCGCACCAGGCATTAAACCATGGGTATTCTTTTGCAAACAGCTTGTTGGTATCTAACGCCGTATGACCAATACCTGTTTCGCCCATGTAATCCATGGCTGTCCACACAAAGTCGCCTATCACATATGGATGCTCTTTTACCTGCTGCCAGTTTTCGTAAGCTTCTATCGGGAAAGATTCTGTTCCCATCATCAGGCGCTCCGGATGTTTTGCATGATCGCTTTCGTATTCTCTCCATTGATAGTTATAGCCGCCCACATCCAGCAACGCATAGGCGGCAGCGGTAGTATCCCATTTATAGCCGGGATGGTCCCAAAAGAAGCAGATAGCTTCAGTCACCGGGCGCGTATTATCGAGGCCCTTTACTTCATCACGCAGTTGCCTGGCTATCCTTAAGCCTGATGAATCTGCACGCTCATTAATTTCATTCCCGATACTCCAGAAAACAACTGAGGGATGATTGCGGTCGCGCAGTACCATGGCATCTATGTCTTTCTGCCAGCTTGTATCGAAATACTGGTGGTAGTCCTGCGGATTCTTGGGACGTTCCCACATATCAAATGCTTCATCTATCACTATTATACCCAGGCTATCGCAGGCGTCCAGGAATTGCTTAGAAGGTGGGTTATGGCTGGTACGCACTGCATTGTAGCCAAAGGATTTCAAGAGCTCTATCCTGCGCACTTCTGCCCTGTCGATAGTAGCTGCACCTAAAGGCCCGTTATCGTGGTGTACACAGCCGCCACGCAGCAAAGTATTTTGCCCATTTAGCAGGAAGCCTTTATCGGCACTCAACTGAATAGAGCGCACGCCAAACTTAGTTGTTACTTTATCCACCAGCTTATTGTTCTGCCACAACTCTGTATGAGCCGTATAGAGGTAAGGAGAAGTGGGCGACCAAAGGTGCGGATTGCTTAGCTGTATATTCGTATTCACCTTATCACTATTGGTTGCTCCCTGCTGTGCCGTTGCTACTGTTTTGCCTTTGGCATCTGCAATGGAGGTTTTGATAGTTACGGGCGAATTGTTTTGTGGATTAATGACGTTCGTTTGGAGGTTAACCGTTGCTGCAGTAGCTGATACCGCAGGCGTGGTAATATACACACCCCATTGCTGAATATGTGCAGGATTGGTAGTAATTAACCATACATGCCGGTAGATACCCGAACCGCTGTACCAACGGCTGTTGCGTCCTTCGTTGCGCACACTTACTGCAATTGTATTTTGCTCACCGGCCTGCTTCAGGTATGGAGTGATGTTGTAATAAAACGGTGTATAGCCATAGGGATGGTTGCCAAGATGATGTCCATTCACCCATACATCGCTATTCATATAAACGCCATCAAACAGCACAGATACTTCTTTTCCATCAGTGTTATTCAGTGTAAAATGCTTGCGATACCAGGCAGTGCCGCCAACGGTATATCCAGTAGCTGTTTTGCCAATGCTGTTCTTTGTAAAAGGCCCTGCCACACTATCCAAAGATTGGTTGGGTAAATCCTCTACACTCCAATCATGCGGCAGGTGTACGGTACGCCAGCCGGCATCGTTATAAGTATCTGCCTCTGCATTAGCGATACTGTCTTTGCTAAACTTCCAGTTGTCATCAAATTGTATTTCAACACGCTGTGCATCAGTCTTGTTAATAAAGGCAAAAAGGAGCAGGATAAGGAGTATGTAATACTTCATATGGCACTGTTTCAGTCGGTCAAATGTAGGTAAGCAGCAGTAAGTATCCTATATTATTATTGAGCAAAATAAGGGTGTAAAAAATGGCATTATAGTTGATAAACTGTAACCGACTTGATATTGGATAACGGGGACGAGTATATTAATACTGAACCTCTCTTTTTTAAATCTTTTTATTACATATGTTCCCCTGTACTGCTTTAGTGGCAGTTTGATGAAGCCACCTGCTAATGTTTAGTATAGTATTGATTATTTAAGTTCAGCATAAAACAAATTTGTCTTGATGATGTAGATACCTAAGTATTGTAAAATAACTTTTACATATACTTCTTGTTTTACTTTTTTATTCCAGCTTTACGGAAGAATTAATTATCTCCTTAGGGCCAATAAATAACAGTATTAACGAATCAGATTAATGTACTGCTTACAATAAATATCATTCAAAGGGTACTAAATCCCTATTTCTTCCCTGCTAAAGTCATAGTAAAGCCATGGTAAAGTCATGGATAGTTCATGGAAAGTCATACCAAATCCCGCATGCTCCCTATTTGTCCCTTATCTAACTTAACAAACCTTAGAGTTTAACCTGGTCTTTAACTCGTGAACTAATGAACCCGTAAACTCGTGAACTCTCCAACTTTAAACCTTTACACTTTAAACATTAAACCCTATCTCAGCCGTACTCCTCCGATCTAAGCCGTATATCCTTCTATCATCCTACGCCTTGTCAGTATAGCAGGAGTAAAAAACAAGGGTAAACAGGAGTCTTTAGTAACAGGCGGTGTCTCATGACCAGAATATAGCAACAGTGATTCTCACAGGTATTATCCTATGTGTCCAACCTATGTCCCTATGATCCTATGTGGTGAAAAAGCTGTAAGTATACAGTAGCCTGACTATAAACATTCCTGCTTCAGTATCATAACTCATTTAGTTGACACAGTTATAAGCTTGATAGATGTCATTACTCTACCAGGTAAATGCTTTTTACTTTTCACCAAAAGAAAGGACTTATCCACATAATTTGGATTGCTACGGTTTTTAGTTTGATATTCGCTAACATTATTAGCATACGTCCAATATGTTTGAACTTACTAAATACCAATTCTACGGCAAGGGTATGCCTGTAATACCTGTAAAGATGATTAGCGATACTGCGCCGGCAGGATTCCCATCATCTGCATCAGATTATTATGGGGATATTATCAGCCTGGACAGAAGCTTAATTAAAAATCCTGACTTTACTTATCTAATGGGCGTAGTTGGCGACACTATGAGTGATGCTGGCATTTTGCCTGGCTGCTGGGTTATCGTGGACAGATCTCTGGAGCCTGTAAACGGCGGCATTGTGGTGGCCCGTATAAATGGGGAGCTCTCTGTCAAATACTACAACAGAACCAATGATACCTGCTCTCTTATTCCTGCAAATCCTAAGTACCAGGCCATACAAATAACCGACCTTTCAGATTTTGTTGTATGGGGTGTTGTGATACATATTATAGCTACCAGGAAGCCGATTAATTATATACGGTTTATTTGAACCACGGAGGCGCAGGAGGAACACAGAGGAGTCCGGTGGACAGAGAAATAATACTGTTTCCAATTAGATAGCACAACATACATTACTTGAAGCCCTCAGCCCAAAGCTCACTGCTTTCTCTTGTAGTCATTTCAGGCATCCGGTAACCTGTATCTGACAACCTGATTGAATCTGGCATAACATTTAAGCCGTCAGCTTCAGGATATCTTCTATTTCTTTATCGTAGATGCCCCAGTCTGTCTTTTCAAGAATCTCTTTGCCATGCTTTGCTTTTTTGCCTGTTAAAGGAGATACTGCCCAGGCATCTAACGCTTTGCTTCCTATCTGGTAATTGAGAATTTCATCTATCACTTTATCCGGGGTATCAGGGTTTAGCCAATATTCTTCCATATCGCGGGTTATAACAAGTGGCATACGGTGTGAATTTTCACCGCCGTTGTGAATAGCAGCCAGCAACTCATTGGCTACTATGGTAAACATGGTATAGCTTACTAGGCCTTCCTCCCTGTTTTTATCTTTCCATAGAGTGGTGTATAAGCCGGGTATAGAAAAGATATGCTCCTTATCTGTTTTAACAGCAAAAGGAACTTTAGTTGCTCCGCCATTAAAATGATGATGCTCAAAGTAACTGGTGCAGGGTATAAGGCAGCGCTTCTTTTGTTTTAGCAGGGGCGAATACAGTTTACTGTCATGCACCGTTTCTGCCCGTGCATTCACATACTTGAAAGAGTTCTTTAATCCTTCTTCCGGTGTTTTGGAGAACCAGGGAACCAGCCCCCAATGCGCATTCATGGAAACATGCTCATGTGTTACCATATCGTTCATAATGATGGGCAAACCGGAAGTGGCAGCTACCTGCATGTACTCGGCTTTAAAGTAGTTGCCGGTTTCTTTATCTAACTGCCAGCGGGCATCATGCTCTTGTTTTTCGGGGGTATAGCTTTTGTTTCGGCACATAGGTAAGAAGTTGTATGCAAGTTATGTATTTGATGATACATAATTCAATAGGTATATACCGGAAGTTCTATTACCATTTACCTTATAAGCAAAATATGCAAATGCTGCTCATGCTATAATTTGTATCATATGGCTGAATTATGAAAGCTATTTTCTACTTTTAAGCCACATTCTTAAAATCAATCACATCAAACCTAACTACCATGCTCCTCACGCTTCGTATACAACTTGCTAATATCAATAAACCGCCGGTGTGGCGTAAGCTAACAGTGCCGGCACAGTTCACATTTCAAAAGCTGCACCTCCTTATACAGGCGGCGTTTGGCTGGGACAACTATCACCTGTACCAGTTTTCTGAAAAAGGCTATGGCTCTGATGTAATAATAAGCGAGCCCACAAATGAAGACTGGCAGGAAGTAAAAGACAGCCGCAAGGTAAAAGTAGGCAGCGTGCTCACCAAAGTGAAGCAAAAATACCAGTACATCTATGACTTTGGCGATGATTGGGTACACCTTATCACTGTGGAGAAAATGGAAGATATACAAGCTACCAAAGCTGACTGCCTCGACGGTAAAGGCGCCTGTCCGCCCGAAGACTGCGGTGGTCCCTGGGGCTATGAGGCATTAAAGGAGAAGCTTGCTAACCCAGATGACCCGGAACATGGAGAAATGAAAGAATGGCTGGGGCTGGAGGAAGATGATGAGTGGGATCCTGATTATTTTGATCTGGAGGAGACGAAGGAAGTGTTGAAACATGTCTGAACCGGGATTTGGGGGAAATGGATGCTATTGGAAAGACGGGGGAAGTTATAGAGGGTAGCGGAGAATTTATCTATCAGGGTTTTGGCTTGGGCAACGCCCTCTTCGGTGAGGTATAGGGATTTTGCTTTATAGGAGTAGTCGGCTTGCGACTCATAGATGTAGGCATCTCAGCCTTGCGCTCGCAGGTAAATGATACGATATTCAGGAAATATGTGGAAGCAGAAATAGAAGAAATGAAAGCATTCAGGGAGTACTTTTTGAATAGGTAGTCGTCCGAACCGGGATGTTATGAGATGATTGAGATTTGGGGGATGGGGAAGAATGGACAGAGATAGCGGAAGTGTATTGTCTGTATGTATTTTTGATTGCTCCATTAAAGAACTCCCATACAGTCACATCAGCAACTCATCAGTTACATCATTATCCTAATTCCTCCTCTCAATCCGCCTCTATAAATATCTGCTTGAAGCAAGGTTGTGCTTCCTGTATCCTTTGCCTGATAGCATGAGATGCAGCTACTACACCCCCACCCGATATATCATCCCGGAACTTTACTTTTAGTACTAATAGCACTTCATCAGGCGCCATCACCATTGATAACTGCTGGTCTACTTTTACTACGGCATCGTTCTTTTCAGCTATAGCAATTACCTGTTGCAACAAATGAGGAGAAGCAGTCTCACCCATTAACAAGCTCCGGCTTTCCCGCGTTAGAATAATGGATATAGCAGTAAGTAAAACACCAATAACGATAGAAGCAATACCATCATAATAAGGATTATTGAACTGATGCCCCAAATACACTCCCGCAAATGCAACCATTAACCCCAACACATCCGCTGCATCTTCAAACAATACTACAAACGAAGAAGGGTCTTTACTCGTTTTAACAGAAGACCAGAATGGCTTGTCTCTCCGGTATTTGTTAAAGCTGATTAAAGAGATAATAAATGAAGTACCATCGAATAATAAAGCAATTCCTAATACAATGTAATTCCATAATGGATCCTTAATAGGTGCAGGATGTTGTAAATGGCTGATGCCTTCGTAAAACGAAATGCCACCACCTACTGCAAATATCAAAATAGAAACAATAAACGACCAGAAGTACAACTCCTTGCCATAGCCAAACGGACGTTTGGAATCTGCCTTCTGCGTGCTCCTCTTTAATCCTAATAACAGCAGAATCTCATTGGCCGTATCTACCACCGAATGAATGCCTTCAGACACCATTGCCGAGCTGCCGGTAATAAATGCTGCTACGAACTTGGTGGCGGCTATCAACAAATTAGCAATTAGAGCACTGTATATAGGTAACTTTGAGTCAGCCATGTTTTGTTTTTTACAAAAAACCTGCCTTATAGCTTGCGGCAACTCAAACTTAATGGCAGACATTGGTAGCAGGTTTGCAAAATAGCTCTCCTCCTTTCTCATCCCATCCATCTCAAACATCTCCCCAAATCCCCGTTCACACTACCTTTGGCACATGCACCTCTTTATCAAAAACATGGTTTGCGACCGTTGCATACTGGTAGTAAAACAAGAATTGGAGAAACTACACATTAAACCTTCTTTTATAGTATTGGGAGAAGTAGATATACCTGATGAAACAACAGAAGCTCAGTTGGAACAACTAAAGAAGAGTCTTGCCAGTGTAGGCTTTGAAATATTGGATGATAACAGGAAAAAGATCATCGAAAAAATCAAAGCCATTATCATAGACCATATCCGCCATAGTGACCCTGATAATAAGCACAACTTCTCCGAAATACTCTCTAAAGCACTATACAAAGACTATAGTTATCTGAGCGCTTTATTTTCCGAAGTAGAAAGTATTACCATCGAGAAATACGTCATCAACCAAAAAATAGAAAGAGTAAAGGAACTGCTGGTGTATGACGAATTAAGCCTTAGCGAAATTGCTTACCAGCTTGACTACAGCAGTGTAGCACATTTATCGGCACAGTTTAAAAAGGTGACTAGGCCTTACACCAAGTCACTTTAAAAAATTAGGCGGCATACACCGCAAGCCACTGGATAAAGTCTAAAGCTTTCAACCACATAGATACTTAATGATACAGAGGAAAACAGAGTATTCTTTATTTTATGCTGAATGCTCTATCACCTCAATAACACACTTATAGTGAGAAAGACTCTGCGAAACCTCCATAAACTCCTGTTCTCAGCGGTGAAAGAAAATCCTCCTCATCCGTGTTCTTCATATACCCATCCAAACATTCTATAAATCTTATCCATAATTGTGTAACAGCTACGCCTTAACACAATTGTAGCTTTGTAGTATTAAATTGATTGGATATGGCAAACAAAGATGATACTGTAGCAATCCCCCTGGAAGGAGTAGAAAGTGAGCACTGTGCCATGATTGTAGACAAAGGATTAAGCAAAGTACAAGGCATTAAAACACATAAAGTAGAACTCAATAATCGCCGTGCTGTAATAAGCAGCGACGATGCAGCAGGGGTACTCCCCAAGGCAGTAAAAGTTATACGCGACTTAGGCTATGATGTAGATACGGTAAAGAAGAACTTCCCCGTGCTTAACATGAGTTGTGCATCCTGCGCCTCTTCTTCGCAAAGCACACTGGAAAGCCAGCCAGGTGTGGTAAATGCAGCCGTTAACTACGCCAATGCCACTGCGCAGGTGGAGTATATCCCTACTATCACAAGCCCGCAAAGGCTTAAAGAAGCCCTGCAAGGTGTTGGCTACGACCTGATGATTGATGAAAGCGAAGAAGCCGAAGACACGCTGGAAGAGCTGCATCGCCAAAAGTATGAGCAACTAAGAAAGCGAACTATTGGCTCTGTTGCATTGTCGGCACCGCTTGTAATGATTGGTATGTTCTTCATGAACATTCCTTTCGCCAATTACATCATGTGGGCATTAGCTACGCCGGTGGTATTGATATTCGGGCAACAGTTTTTTGCAGGTGCCTGGAAACAATTGAAACACCGTTCTTCCAATATGGATACACTCGTAGCATTAAGTACCGGCGTAGCTTATCTTTTCAGTGTATTCAACACACTTTTTCCGGCTTACTGGCATAGCAAGGGCTTGCATGCGCATGTATATTTTGAAACATCGGCGGTAGTGATTGCTTTTATACTATTGGGCAAAATGCTGGAAGAAAAAGCAAAAGGCAATACTTCATCAGCCATTAAGAAACTGATGGGTTTACAGCCAAAAACAGTAACCATAATACATGCCGGTGGACATCAAATGGAAATGCCGGTAGCCAGTGTAAAAATAGGTGACACCATCCTGGTAAAGCCCGGTGAAAAGATTGCAGTGGATGGCACCGTAATTACAGGCAATTCTTTTGTAGATGAAAGCATGATAAGTGGCGAGCCCATGCCTGTAGAAAAAAAAGAAGGCGATAAAGTATTTGCAGGCACTATTAACCAAAAAGGCAGTTTCCAATTTACAGCCGGTAAGGTAGGCGGTAATACTGTGTTAGCCCAGATCATCAAAATGGTGCAACAGGCACAGGGTAGTAAAGCACCTGTGCAAAAGCTGGTAGATAAGATTGCCGGCATCTTTGTTCCTGTTGTGATTTTAATTGCGCTTGTCAGCCTGGTTGCATGGATAGTGTTAGGTGGAGAGAACGGATTTACACAAGGCTTATTAGCGATGGTTACGGTATTGGTTATTGCTTGCCCTTGTGCTCTGGGTTTGGCTACCCCAACCGCTATCATGGCGGGTGTAGGTAAGGGGGCAGAGAATGGCATTTTGATAAAAGATGCCGAAAGCCTGGAAGGAGCAAAGAGGGTAAGTGCTATTGTGCTGGATAAAACAGGCACTATTACAGAAGGCAAGCCTGCTGTGGCAGACATAGTATGGAAGCCCGGAGCTGCGCAAAAGGAATTATCCCATTTACTGTACACTATTGAGTCGCAATCGGAGCATCCACTGGCAGAAGCGATAGTTAAATACCTGGCTCCTGCAGTACCGGAGAAGTTGAAGCTGGACAGCTTTGAAAGTATTACCGGCGAAGGTGTGGCTGTAAAATATCAGGACAACAGCTATTTTGTTGGCAGTCCTAAAATGATGCAGTCGCACAATATTCATATTCATAATGAATTAAAGCAAAGGGCTGCGCAATGGTTAGAGGAGGCATACACCGTAATATGGTTTGCCGACCTGGAAAATGCTTTAGCTGCTATAGCCATTACAGATAAAATAAAAGACACTTCGGTACAAGCTGTACAACAGTTGCAAAGCCAGGGCATAGAAGTATATATGCTTACAGGCGATAACGAACGCACTGCTAAAGCTGTTGCATCTAAAGCCGGTATTCAGCACTACAAAGCGGAAGTATTGCCTGCCGATAAAGCAGACTTTGTAAAAGAACTCCAGCAACAAGGTAAAATAGTAGCAATGGTAGGCGATGGTATCAATGATAGTAATGCATTAGCACAGGCAGACATCAGCATAGCTATGGGTAAAGGCAGCGATATAGCCATGGATGTGGCTAAGATGACCATCATTTCATCCGATCTTACTAAGATTCCAAAGGCAATACAACTATCCAAATACACGGTTGCTGCTATAAGACAAAATTTGTTCTGGGCATTTATATATAACATTATCGGCATACCCATTGCAGCAGGTATATTATATCCTGTAAATGGTTTCTTATTAAACCCTATGATTGCAGGAGCTGCTATGGCTTTAAGTTCGGTGAGTGTAGTAACGAATAGCCTCCGCCTCAGAACAAAGAAGCTGTAGTGAAAGAAAATAACCCAAGACTTCAGTCTTGGGACTAAGCGGTAAAGGTAAACAGGCTTTAGCCTGAGTGCTGATGTATTAACAAGTATATTAGATGTAACAAATTTTATAATAAGTAAAACTTAGACAAGATGAGTTCGATAGCATTAAAAACAAACATTAACTGCGGTGGCTGTGTAGCAAGCGTAACACCGGCATTGAATGCCACCGTAGGAGAAGGGAACTGGAACGTAGATACTGCAAATCCCAAAAAGATACTCACCGTAACAAACGATAAAGTGGATAAGGAAGAAGTGATTAAAGCTGTACAAAAAGCTGGCTTTAGGGTAGAAGAGTTAACGTAAAGAAAAGGGAAGCGTATGCTTCCCTTTTTTGTTTTAAAAGCAAGTCAAAAAATCAAAACAATGGAAGACAAAAACAATAAACAAATTAACTGGCAGGCAGCAAGGGAACACCTGAAAAGGGAATATCCGCACTTAACAGAAGACGACCTGATGTATGAAGCCGGAAAGGAAGAAGAATGGCTGGAAAGGCTGCAAGGTAAAGTGGACAAAAGCAAGCACGAGATCAGAAGCTGGCTAAGTCTTATGGGCTAAAGCTGATTTTGATTCTAAAAATAAAGGAGCGGCTTTTTCGATTCAGCGAAGTATTTCACTTCGTTGGCTTGTAGAAGATCATTCTTGCCCTAAGCGAATCCCCACCGGTCTCATTGTTAAGTCTTCCTATAAAGCTGCACCAAAGTTCAACCAATCTCTTCAACCTTTGATATAGCTTTTAATTAATCAGCTTTATAAGCCAAATATCAGTCATCCTAATCTCAAAAACACCCCTCTCAATTCTGGACTAACCAGGAGTTATACCTAACTTATACCTAAGTTATACTTAACTTATACCAAACTTATACTTAATCTCCTCCCTATCTCCTCGGTAGTAACTCCACATTAACGCCCTACTTACTCCCTATCTGCTCCATACACAACCGCTCTCATCATAATAATTCTCCCGGTACATATATTATCATTAATCATTCAGTCACTCACCCAAAACAGGTGCATTATTAAAATTAATCCCGTACACCCCCATACTCATGTTATTTTAAAAACTATTTTGCATCAGATGAAGCAACTACTTCATCTGCAATAAAACATTTTAATTATTTATTTTTAGAGTTGCCTCATGAGAATTATACTGAGTTTTCTTTTCCTTTTTACACTATCCCTGTTACATGCTGCTACCGTTGATACGGTAACGATCTACAGCAAGAGCATGCACAAAAATGTAAAGTGCGTTGTCATAGAGCCAGATGGTTATAATAATCCATCCAAACGCTTTCCCGTTGTCTATCTCTTACATGGCTACAGCGGCAACTACAGCGATTGGGTGAGTAAGGCACCTGATCTCTTAAAAACGGTGGATGAAAACGGGTTGCTGATAGTTTGCCCGGATGGTGCTTACGGTAGCTGGTATTTCGATAGCCCCGTAGACACCAGCCTGAAGTATGAGACCAATGTGGCTGTCGAAATTCCGGAATACATTGATGCGCATTACAGAACAGTAGCAGACCGCAAGGCAAGAGCCATTACCGGCTTGAGCATGGGCGGGCATGGTGCTTTGTACCTTGCCATCCGGCACAAAGACTTTTTTGGTGCGGCAGGCAGCATGAGTGGTGGCGTTGATATCCGTCCCTTTCCAAATAACTGGGATATCAAAAAAGACCTTGGTGATTTTAATACGAATCCTGGTAACTGGAATAAGAATACCGTCATCAACGTTGTTGATCAATTACAGAATAACGAACTGGCTATTATCTTTGACTGTGGTGTAGATGATTTCTTTCTACAGGTAAACAGGAGCCTGCATCAAAAGCTGGTAGATAAAAAGATCAGCCACGATTATACAGAAAGACCCGGCGGTCATGAATGGTCTTACTGGAATAATGCTGTAAAATACCAGTTATTGTACTTTAGAAACTTCTTCAGGAAGAATAATGTATTGGATTAATTTCGATAGCCAGCTTATATTTCTTTACTTAGAGGCTATTTAAATTTATTAAGAATATGGAATCACTAAGGCGCAAAGAGAAGTAGCTACCTAAAGTATTTATTATTTCTATGTGCTCCTGGTGCCTGCCCCGAAAAAGAGGGTGGCTCTCCTGTGTCTCTGTGGTTCTTATTTATCGCTATGGACAACTTTCAAATAATAAATCCTACTGGTGGCGCCTCTCCCATCATCCTCAGCATTCCGCATTGCGGCACTGCATTCCCTGATGATATTATACAGGAATACAACCAGGAGCTACTGCCGCCCGATGATACCGATTGGTTTGTAGACCGGCTTTATTCCTTTGCTGCTGACAGTGGAATAACGATCATCTATGCCAGGTACAGCCGCTGGATCATCGACCTTAACCGCAATCCCAATGGGCAATCCTTATACAACGACGGACGACTAATTACAGCACTTTGCCCAACTACTAATTTCTTAGGACAATCTATTTATGAAGATAAAAGACACAGTGTGACACCCAATGAAGTACAGAGAAGAATAACACTCTACTTTGAACCATACTACAACAAAATACAGGAACTGTTAGATAACACTAAAGCCCGCTTTGGTAAGGCACTATTATGGGATTGCCATTCTGTACGCCGCTTAGTACCCTCTATTTATTCCCAACCTTTTCCGGATCTTATTTTAGGCAGTGCAGATGGCACTTCCGCTTCGTCAGTAATCATTGATAAAGCATTGGAGCTATTAAACAGTAGCACCTATTCATTAAGCCATAATCATCCTTTCAAAGGTGGCAATATCACCAGGTATTTTGGTAAGCCGCAAGAAGATCAGCATGCACTGCAATTAGAGATGGTGAAGCAATTATACATGGATGATAGTGAGCTGTTGTATGATAACGTAAGGGCTGGCCAGGTGCAGCAGTTATTAAAGCAGACACTTTCAGCTTTACGAGAATTACTGGTAAAGGAATAGGGGTTTATTCCCTACTTAAGTGAATAATAGTCTATTCTCCGATCAAGGCTCAAAGCTCACGGCTCATAGTCCAGCCCTTCTTGTATCCCCAGCTACCATTCACCAAAGTCCCCAACACAGCCGATGTATCAGCCGTATAAACAATAGCAGGAAGTAAGTGCTTTATTCCTGCCTGTGCAAGTAATGGTTGTGTTATATCATACACAACTGCATCTAATGGTTGCCCGATAGCAAAATAATCCCGGGCATAGTTGCCCATCGCTTTTATACCGGAGAAGAAGGTCTTTTCTACAAGCATAGACGCCCCATCTGCAAAGGTGTTTCGCTTATGGGTAGTTAAACGCTGTGCATAGTCCAGCCACCGAAAGTCTTCCAGTGGATTAAGGCTGATATGACTATCAGTACCGATAGACCAATTACCTCCATGCTGCGCAAATGCTTTCAAAGGAAAGATACCATCCCCTAAGTTGCCTTCTGTACCGGGACATAGCACTGCATTAGCGCCACTCTTAGCAAGGTGCTCTGTCTCTAAAGCAGTCATGTGGGTACAATGCACTATGTGGAAACGACTGTTTAAAGGCAGGTTCTCTAATAGCCATTCAACAGGTCTCCTACCTAAGTAAGCAATACAACGTTCTACCTCTCCTAACTGTTCAGCAGCATGCAGATGAAAAGGAGTTCTTTTGGTCCTTCTTTATAAGTAGTAATAATATCTTCTGCATCCACAGCCCGCAAGGAATGTACTCCAAAACCAAGCCTTGCATGTTCATAATGAGTAACCGCTCCTCTGCTGCTATCAAGCAGCTTAAAATACTCATCAACAGTAGCGGATATAAAGCGGCGTTGTCTTGGCAGTGGCTCTTTACCAAAGTCACCCTTCTGGTAAAATACAGGTACTAGTGTTATTTTGATGCCTGCTGTTTTTGCGGCAGCTACCAATCGTTCACCCATTTCAGCAAGGTTGTTATACGGCTTACCCTGCTCATCATGATGCAGGTAGTGAAACTCTGCTACTGATGTGTAACCATTCCGTAACAGATGTTGGTACAAGGTAGTAGCTACAGCTTCCATCTGTTCCGGGGTGAAGCTTCCGGCGCAGGTATACATGGCTTCACGCCAGCTCCAGAAATCATCTGCAGCATCTGCTGTGTGCTGCTCTGCCATACCTGCCATGCTGTATTGGAAGGCATGTGAATGGGCATTCTGAAAGCCGGGTAATGCAGCTCCGTTTACAAACTCTATAGCTTCGGCTGTTGGTGGCTCATTGCCTGATAAGTATTGAATAATGCCATTATCATCTATACCAACATAAGCCGGGCTAAGCCAACCTTCTTTTAATAGTAGTGAATGGAATTTGAAGTACTTCATTGTAAGTGTTGGATAGTATTAAGTATGTTAGCCTTTAATCCAATGTTATTAAGTGAAGAATTGTATTGTCTTCCAGCGGAAGACCTCGTCGGTAGCAAAAAGCAATTTGGAGATCCCAACGTTCCAGGGAACATTTGATTGTGGAGTATCTAATCAAGCATACCTACGGCACGCATAGCATTCTAGCTTGTTTCCTACCGACGAGATGTCCCGATGGGAGAAGTTTACATTAATTAGTAACTTAGCGCTATACCATGCTTTTCTATCTACCCACAAACCCTATCCAACAAATCATCATCCACTAAATGAGGCAGTGTAACCTTAAGATTCGGGCTGCGCTCAAGCTCCCTCTCCATAGCAAATCTTGCCTCCTTATTGCGTGCCCAGCTCCGGCGGGCTATACCGTTGTTAACGTCAAAGAACAGCATGCTTTGCAGCTTACAGTCAGTCTCTGCTGTTCCGTCCAGCACCATACCAAAGCCCCCGTTAATTACTTCACCCCAGCCTACCCCACCTCCGTTATGAATAGATACCCAGGTAGCACCACGGAAGCTATCACCGATTACATTCTGTATAGCCATATCAGCAGTAAAGCGACTGCCATCATAGATATTACTAGTCTCCCTGTAAGGGGAATCAGTCCCACTTACATCATGGTGGTCGCGCCCCAGCACAACAGGAGCTTTCAACATACCGGTACGCACTGCTTCATTAAAACGCTGTGCAATCTTTATTCTACCCTCTGCATCTGCATACAGGATACGTGCCAGCGAGCCTACCACCAGTTTGTTATTTGCTGCTTCCTTAATCCATGTAATATTATCCTGTAGCTGCTGCTTTATCTCCTCCGGTGCTGATGCCTTGATGCCCTCCAACACCTCTAAAGCTATATTATCAGTTAATTGCAAGTCATTAGCATCTCCTGAAGTACATACCCAGCGGAATGGTCCAAAGCCATAATCAAAGCACATAGGTCCTAATATATCCTGCACATAAGAAGGATACTTAAAGTCAACACCATTCGCAGCCATTATATCCGCCCCGGCACGGCTGCATTCCAATAGAAAGGCATTGCCATAATCAAAGAAATAAGTGCCTCTCTCTGCATGCTTATTAATGGCTGCAGCATGCCGGCGCAAGGACTCCTGTACCTTTGCTTTAAACAGTTCGGGATTGCAGGCAATCAGTTTACTTGCTTCTTCAAAAGATAACTCAACAGGATAGTAACCACCTGACCAGGGATTATGTAATGAGGTTTGATCAGATCCTATTGTTACAAATACTCCTTCTTCATAAAAGCGCTCCCATACGTCTACTACATTACCTACGTAAGCAAGGGAAACCACTTCTTTAGCCGCCTGCGCTTTTCTTACACGTGTAACAAGCTCATCTATATCTTCCCACAACTCATTCACCCAGCCCTGCTGATAACGCTTGTTTGCTGCAGCAGGATTGATCTCAGCACACACCGTAATACAGCCCGTAATATTACCTGCCTTGGGTTGTGCTCCACTCATGCCTCCCAAGCCAGAAGTAAGGAATAGTTTACCAGCCACGCTTTCATCTTTAGCTAATTGCTTGCGGAAGGCATTCATCAATGTTATAGTAGTGCCATGTACAATACCTTGCGGACCGATATACATGTACGAGCCGGCAGTCATTTGTCCGTATTGTGTTACACCTAATGCATTATATCGCTCCCAATCATCTTGTTTGGAATAGTTGGGGATCATCATGCCATTGGTCACTACTACCCGTGGTGCTGATGGAGAAGAAGGAAATAAACCCATAGGATGCCCGCTGTACATATGTAATGTTTGCTCCTCCGTCATAGTGGCTAGGTATTGCATAGTGAGCAGGTACTGCGCCCAGTTTTGAAATACGGCTCCATTGCCACCATAAGTAATCAACTCGTGCGGATGCTGTGCTACTGCAGGGTTTAGATTGTTTTGTATCATGAGCATGATACAGGCAGCATGTTTACACTTTGCCGGGTATTCATCCAAAGGTCTTGCATATATAGGATAAGCAGGACGGAAACGGTACATGTATATGCGACCATAAGCATTTAGTTCCTCCCAAAGTTCTTTGGCTAATTCCTCATGCCACCCGGCAGAGAAGTAGCGTAGTGCATTTCTGACAGCTAATTTCTTTTCTTCATGCGAGAGAATGTCTTTCCGTTTGGGGGCATGGCTTACAGTGGTATCATATGGCTGCTTTGGTGGTAGCTGAGCGGGGATGCCTTGTAGTATTTCTTGCTGGAATGTCATGGTTGTATGCGTTAGAACTTAAGAATGTATACCGCGGAGGCGCTAAGACGCAAAGTATGCTTTATTACTCTCGTATTAATCTCTGTGCTCCTCCGTGTACTCTGTGTCTCTGTGGTTCATATAAGCAACCTCTTTTCCAAACCTGCGCAGGCTTTAAACGGCCTTGCTGGTAGAGGATCTCCTGGTAGTTATTGGCAGGGAATAATATGAAGTCTGCTAATAAGCCTTCTTCAATACTTCCTCTGTCATGGCATTGCAATGCATTAGCTGCACGACAGGTAATGGCAGCTAAGACTTCTGCATTGGATAGCTTCTGAAAAGTGCCCAGGATAGCAGCTTGTGTAAGTAAGTCGCCCATAGGCGCGGAACCAGGATTCCAGTCGCTGGCAATAGCAAGGCTTGCCCCTGCATCCAGCAGGCGGCGTGCAGGTGTGAAGGAAACACCCAACCCAATAGAAGCGCCGGGTAATGCAACCGGTACTACATTGCTTTGTGCCAATAACTGTATTTCATTTTCACCACTCGCTTCTAAATGGTCAGCACTTACTGCACCAAACTGCACCGCTATTGCACTGCCGGAAGGATGAAACTGATCGGCATGCACAGTAATATGAAATCCCATTTCTTTTGCTTTAGTAAAATAGGGAGCGATCTGTTCAGCAGAGAAGGCACCTTCTTCTATAAAAGCATCTATACGGTTGGTAAGTTGCTCTTCAATGATAGTTGGAAATAATTGCTGTGCTATCTTCTGCAAGTATTCCTCATGTGTGCCGTGATGGTCTTTGGGTAAGATGTGTGCAGCGAGACAAGTAGGAATAAGATCAGCCGGAGTTTGTTCATTAGCGTTCTTTATAGCTCTTAATATTTTAAGTTCTTCTGCTACAGAAAGTCCGTAACCACTTTTGACTTCAATAGTAGTAATGCCTTCCTGAAAATGCCGGCTGGCGCGTTGCAGTGTTAGCGCTACTAATTCATCCATATGAAGCTTTGCGCGTATGCTGTACGGTATCCCAAATACCTCCACCGGCGGCAGCTATCTCCAAATAACTCTTTCCTGCATTGCGCATAGCATAATCATTAGCCCTTGAGCCTGCAAAGCAGATATGGGTGTGTGCATCAATAAAGCCGGGTAGTGCAACAAAGTCTTCATTCAATTCAATAATCTCCGCATCCAATTCTTTGGCTTCTTTTACCAACTCACTAAAGGCACCAACCTGAAATATATGTGCATCATGCACTAATATCCCGGCTTCTTTAAGTGGCTGCAGCAGCTCATCTTTAAGCGGACCTTTAAGGGGTAAATCCGCCATGGTAAGTAACTGCCGGAAAGGCCCGATTAGTATAAAAGAATTATTCTCCATATTCTATCTCTAAAACGAATCAAATAGTTGAGTAAACGTAGTGGCATAAGGCGCTCCTTCCTTTGTTGCAGTAGCGCAAGCCAGCCTTGGCAGGTGACCACTTTGGACTATCTCTATGGCGTTTTGCATACAATCATACATTATCCTGTCCTGCTCAATATGCGGTATATGATGACGGATGTAGGTATGTATTGCCTGCAATATTTTACCAGGCTTCAGTGGTGCGTGGAAGTCCATTGCCTGTGCTGCACACATGAGTTCGATACCAATGATCTTTTCTGTATTACCAATTACCTGCAAGGCCTTGCGCCCGCTGATAGAGCCCATACTTACATGGTCTTCCTGCCCAAGTGATGTAGGAATGCTATCTGCACTGGCCGGAAAGCAAAGACCTTTATTTTCACTGGCTAAAGCGGCGGCTGCATATTGCAGAATCATAAAGCCGGAGTTCAGGCCCGTTTCTTTGACTAACAGTTTGGGTACACCTGGCGCAGTACCTTCTAAAGAAAGATAGATACGGCGGTCACTAATATTACCTATTTCAGATGCAGCTATACAGGCATAGTCGAGTGGCAAGGCTAATGGCTCACCATGGAAATTGCCACCGCTGATAGTGAGCGCCTCATTGATGATAACAGGGTTATCCGTAACAGCATTGATCTCTGTTTCCACCAATTCTTTAAGGTGCAGCCATGCATTGCGGGCTGCCCCATGAACCTGTGGCATGCAACGCAAAGAGTAAGGGTCCTGCACCCGTGCACAGTTGATGTGGGAGCGTACGATCTCTGAATCTTTCAACAGGTGATGAATAGTAGCGGCCACGTGCTGATTGCCTTTAAAGGGGCGCAATTGATGTAGTTCCGGAAGGAATGGTTTGGCGGAGCCTTTTAACCCTTCCAGCATTAATGCACCAATAATATCAGCATTGGCGAGCAGGTTCTGGAAGCGGGCTACCGCTTGCACTGCATGGGCAGCAATGAACTGTGTACCGTTTATTAAAGCCAATCCTTCTTTTGCTTCCAATTGGAGTGGCTCTGCCCCTTTTTGCTGCAGCACTTCAGCAGCAGGCATAATCTTATTTTTATAATACACATTGCCTAAACCAATAAGCGGAAGAAACAAGTGTGCAAGTGGCGCCAGATCACCGGATGCCCCCACTGAACCCTGGCTGGGCACTACCGGAATTACATCTTCCTCCAGGTGCCAGATAATGCGGTCCAATGTGGCTTCGCGAATACCGGAATAACCCTGCGCAAGTGCATGTAGTTTGAGTACCAGCATAAGACGTGTAAGCGACTTACTGATAGGCTCTCCCAAGCCTACTGCATGGCTTTTTAACAGGTTCTCCTGCAGCTTCTTAGTGTCTTCTGCAGAGATCATAGTAGTGCATAACGGACCAAAGCCGGTATTGATGCCATAGACAGCCACATCTGCGGCAGCAATCTTATATACTATGGCGCTGCTGCGGCGTACCTTTTCACGTGCTTCGTGGTTAATGATGCCCTTAATATCTCCTTTACTGATGGCTATTGCCCCAGATATACTCAGTGATTCGGTGCCGTATTGAAATAGTCGGTTCATCTTTAAAAATAAGATTTATTCCGGGTTATTCATTATTAAAAAAGTCTATGTAAATGCACTCCATTTCACAATGTCTATACATCTTATAGTCCTGAGCGGGGTGGGTTATAGCAGTTAACAATTGCCTGGGGAGATGGTAAACACCGTTCAGACCGTTGTTCAAAGATATTGTTTGATCAAATAATAAATGCAGGCTAAAACCAGGCTGTTATGAAATTGGAATAAGAAATAAGTACTTGCAGGTACAGACATGGGCTTTGATAGGGTGCAGGTATGGAGGAGATAGTGTGCAACTAAGGAGTTAATATGGAGGAGATTAGGTATATGTTAGGTATAACTTAAGTATATGTTAGGTATAACTTAAGTATAAGTTAGGTATAACTTAGGTATAACTGGGGGTGTTTTAGGGGTAATGAAGCATGTCAATAATAAAATTATAAACTTTAAAGAAAAGTCAGCGAAGCGGGACACATCGCTGAAGCGCAAGTACAGCCCCCTATGCAGATAAAGTATTTTTCCTTTTAAGTAAATTTTTACTTCTGTTTGGTAGCATTTGAAGAAAAACAGAGTAAAAATGAACTTTTATTCGTTTTAGAATGTAATTTTGCACTATCGGCGGCTGGGCGAAAGCCCCCCAACGACGAAGATTCTTCAAGCCCCTCACGTTTGGGGCTTGTTTTATTTTATTACTTTATAAATATTCCTGCTTAATACCAGGTCTTTCTTTAAGCGGTAGAAACAGGAATTATAGAACAGCATTATTTCTGTCAGTGCTTTATTTCTTTCGCATCCTGTTTTTAATCCATCAATCAACTCCGTTTTCTTTACCGGTGATATAATATCTAATACAAGTCTTGAGGATTGCTCACTTCCTTCTTTAATTCTTTTGCCGATTGTATCCACATTAGCAGTTGTTATACATTTCAAATCAGACTCTAAGAAAATATGTTCCCGACATAAAAACACATCAAATTTCTTTTCATTACGTTTAAAGTATCCTTTAGGGACTAAAATAACATTGTAATCTGCGGCTGTTAGCTTTTTACAGGTATGATGCTCATGTGGATATTCAAATTCTTCACAAGTTGCTAATACAACACACTTTGTTTTCCTATCCTGATGATGTGTTATCCAACCATTCATTGAAAGAAGCTTTGCTATTTTTTCAAGCCTGTCAGCCTTGCCAGCAAGCTTTATTTCCTTTATCAATCCTTTCAAATATCCTATATCTGATGGCTGCACAGTTTTGGTTTTATAGTTAGTGTTAGTTTCAGCTATATTTCAGAAGTAAAACCAGATTGAACGATTTGGTCTGTACTGAGATTTCACTAAATTTATTTCCTAATGACGGATGCAAATAAAGTCAATCTTTCTTTTGACAAACCAATACGATTTTCCTGCTTTACAAAAATGCTTTCGCTTTTAGCGATCATCCTTTCTTTTCCTTTTACTGCTGCCGCACAGACCGCTGGGGGCTCTTCTAAAAGCAAAGCAGAAAACTACAGAAGTATTATCACCGATTTCTTCAACCTGCAGGCAAGTGTGCGATATGTATATCAAACCACGCTTAACCCACAAGGAACAGCTATTGCATGGAGTGCTGACGGTGAGAAAGGGCAAGCTATTTCTTTTGTTACTTTATCTAACCGTGATAAGGTGATTAAAGTATCCGCTTCTACATCCGATTCGTCCTGCAATGAAACAGAGCCGCAATGGTCGCCGGATGGAAAGGAAATTGCTTTTCTTAGTAATGCGCAAACGCCCGACCAGTTGCAAATATTTATTGCGGATGGTGCTACCGGTGCTTTGCTTACCAAACAGCCTCTTACCCATTTTAATGGCTATGTGTCGCACTTGCGCTGGTCGCCTGATGGCAAGTATTTGAGTGTACTGTATGTAGAAAAAGCAAGCCGCGAACCTTCGCCCATGGCTGCAGAGAACAGGGCAACCGGCATCATTGATTCTATGGTCAATAACAATGTACAGCGTATTGCTGTTGTTGACAGGCATACAGGAACGATGCAGGACAATCACACCGGAAGGGCTTTACATTTTTGAATATGACTGGTCGCCGGATAGTAAGCAATTTGCTTATACAGCCGCTCCTCCACCGGGTGATGATAACTGGTACATTGCAAAGCTTTATAAGCAATCTATCCTCAACAACGACACTACGCTTATTTATAAACCAACTTTCCAAATTGCCTTACCACGCTGGTCGCCGGATGGTAAACATATTGCCTATATTGAAGGATTGATGAGTGACCAGGGTGGTACAGGCGGAGAGATTTATACGTAGCTGCCACCGGCAATGAACAGCCGAAGAATCTTACACCCAACCGTAACTCCAGCCCATCATGGTTTCGCTGGCAAAAGGATGGGAGTATACTGTTTACAGAATTTGTGGGTGGCTCTGTTGCAATTAGTACTTTGAATGTTAGCAATAGTGCTACACAAACGTTATGGAAAGGTGATGAATACTTACGTGCAGGTAATGAAGAAATGAGTTTGTCTGTAAGTGAAGGTAAGGCCGGATGGTCTTTTGCCGTTATCCGCAGTTCCTGGAATCAACTGCCTGAAGTGTGGTATGGCAATACAAAGAAATTAACGCCAACTCACTCATCTTAATAAGGATATTAATAAGCCGGTAATAAGAGCACAAAACATCACCTGGACAAATGAACATCTGTCTGTACAAGGCTGGTTGTTGTATCCGCAACAGTACGACTCTACCAAAAAATACCCTATGCTGGTATGTGTGCATGGCGGACCTGCGTGGATAAGCACCCCTACCTGGAGTGCGCCTGACTTTAACACTACCGTATATACGCAGTTAGGCTATTTTGTTTTCTTTCCTAACCCACGTGGAAGTCATGGACAAGGTGAACAATTTACAAAGGCTAACCGTCGCGACTGGGGCTTTGGTGACCTGCGGGATATCACCAGTGGCGTAGATACGCTTATTGCCCGCCTGCCGGTAGATAGTAACCGGGTGGGTATCTTAGGCTGGAGTTATGGCGGCTCTATGGCGATGATGGCTATTACACAAACGGACAAGTTTAAAGCGGCGGTTGCAGGTGCGGGTGCTGCCGACTGGCTGAGCTATTATGGACAGAACAGGATTGATAAATGGATGGGCTCTTACTTTGGTGCTTCGCCGTATGATGATCCGGCGGCTTACCAGAAGGTATCTGCCATGACGTATATCAGTAAAGCAAAAACACCCACACTGGTACTGGTTGGTGAGCGTGATGGTGAAGCGCCATCGCCGCAGTCTTTTCAGTTTTGGCATGCCTTGAAAGAATTGGGTGTGCCTGCTCAATTGGTGGTGTATGCCGATGAAGGGCATAGCTTTGAGAAGTTCGAGGATATGATTGATGTGAGCGCTAGGACCATTGAGTGGTTTGAGAAGTGGATGAAGTGATTGTGAATGGTTGATTGTTAATTGGGAATGCTTAATAGTTAATTCAACTATTGAAATAAGAACTAAATTTGTTTACTGTAAAACTTCATATCATGAATGCAGGAAAAGAATTGAGGGAGAAAGTAAAGAGATATATTGATGAGGCTGATGATACCACAGTACAAATGGTTTGTGCTATGCTTGAAGCGAAAGAGGAATCAGACTGGTGGGATGAACTGCCGGAAAATGTTCAGCAGGAAATTGATGAAGCAATAAAGGAATTGGATGAAGGCAAAGGCATACCACATGAGAAGATGAAAGAATTATACCCGCAATGGTTCAAAAAATAATATGGTCAGATCTTGCTATCAAAACATACATTGGTAATATCAATTATTTACAACAAGAATGGACTCAAAGGGAAATAGACAACTTTATTGATGCGACTGAAAGAAAATTAGCATTACTTAAACTACAACCAACCATAGGCGCATTAACCAACAAAAGGCTTCATATCCGGAAAACACTTATTGGCAAGCGGATACTCCTTATCTATCGTTATAAGCCACGTAAAGGAGAGATAGAGCTCCTTCACTTTTTTAATACATGGCAGCATCCAGGAAGGATGGGGAAGGACCTGTAATCAAAATCATGCTTCACCCACCTTACCTTTCTTACCCGCAACTGCTAAATAATACACCGGTATTCCTGATAATACAATGATCAATCCCCGAACTGTAAAATCAGGACGATAGATGATTAATGATATACAAAAGGTAGCCGCCAGCACCATATAGACAAACGGCACTACAGGATACCCAAAAGCTTTATAGGGACGGTCTGCATCGGGTCTCTTTCTGCGGAGAATAAAGACACCTGCAATGGTAATTACATAGAAGAGCATTACCACAAATGAGATATAATCCAGCAAATCACCGTATTTACCACTAAGGCATAATAAAACAGCTACCATACATTGTATCCAGATGCCATTGGCAGGTACTGCCGCTTTGTTAAGTGTACCAATGCTCTTTGAAGAACAAGCCATCTTTCGCCATAGCATAATACACCCTTGCACCGGATAATACCAAACCATTATTACAGCCAAGATTGGAAAGCATGATTAAGAACGCCACTACCAGGGCTGATTTAGCCCCGAATATTTGCAACGCAGCCGCAACTCCTACTCTGTTCTCGGCAGCGAAGGCTATACTTTGTGTGTCGCTTGGCTGATTGCCTAAAGGCAGTACAGCGAGGTACATCACATTGCACAAGCAATACAAAGTGGTAACGATGAGTGTGCCTAAGAATAGACTTAAGCCAACATTACGCTTTGGATTCTTTACTTCTCCCGCAATAAAGGTGATATTGTACCAGGAATCGCTGGTTAAGATAGCACCCACCATAGCCGCAGCAATAGCACCGAATACAGCAAAGCCGGTAACATGCGTCCAGAAGTTGGTTTTACCATCGTAGCCGGGCAGGCTGGCAGAATGCCGCATAAGGGTAAACGGGTGTTGCCAGTTGGCATGCCATACTTCTTTGTTGAAAGCTAATGCAAATCCACAAACAATGATTCCTAGTAGCGTGAGCAGTTTGATGATAGTCAGAATATCCTGCACAATCTTGCCCGTTTGAATGCCGCGGGTATTGATGTAACTTAATACAACAATCTGTACAATACCAAACAACTGCGCTGCCGAAACATCAAGGAAGCCGGTATGCAATACAATATTGCTCTCACTCAAAGCAGGAAACAGATAAGCAGCAAATTTACTGAAGGATACCCCTACAGCGGCGATCATACCAGTCTGTATGACTGTGAAGAAACTCCAGCCATATAAAAAGCCAATCAGAGGATTATAGGCTTCTTTCAAATAGATATAGATTCCGCCGGCTTTGGGGAACAATGCACTCAACTCTACAAAGCTGAGTGCAGCAGCTACTGTCATTAAAGCGGTGAGTACCCATGCAAAGATGAGCCACCCCGCACTGCCAACATCCTGCACCATATAAGAGCTCACAATAAAGATCCCGGAGCCAACCATGCTACCGGCAACAATCATAGTAGCATCTAATAAGCCTAAACGGGGTTTAAAGTGTGGCTGTGATTCTGTGGGTTGATCTGTTTTTGTTGGTATCGTCTGTTGCATGTAGAATGGAATTGTTGGCTATTGAAATTTGCTTATAGCTATTTATGGTTATGTTAGAAAGAATAAATTTACAGTGCCAGCTTTACCAAACCTTATTTTTTGTAAGTCGTAGTAAAATAAAATTAGCTTGCACACATCCCAATATATAAGCAAGTATGAATAAGCACTTTGATGTTATTGTATTAGGACTTGGCGCTAACGGCAGCTCGGCACTGTATCATCTTTCCAAAACAAAATATACGGTATGTGGTATTGACAGGTTTACGCCACCGCATACATTTGGTTCTTCACATGGACAGAGCCGTATTATAAGGCAGGCATACCATGAAAGCCCGATGTATGTACCGCTTGTAAAAGAAGCCTATAACCTATGGCATGAACTGGAGCAGGTTTCCGGAGAGGAGCTTCTGTTACAAACCGGAGGACTTATATTAGGAATGGAAGAT
This sequence comes from uncultured Chitinophagaceae bacterium, assembly GCA_963819045.1. Taxonomy (GTDB): domain Bacteria; phylum Bacteroidota; class Bacteroidia; order Chitinophagales; family Chitinophagaceae; genus Ilyomonas. The sequence continues at coordinate 88,429 of CAWFUV010000011.1, forward strand.
GGCATGGTAATACATGGCGCCAGGCTGAGTGCGGAGACACATGGCGTGCCTTATGAATACCTGCACAGCAAAGAGATAAAGCAACGATTCCCTGCACTCAAGCCAACTGAGGAAACAGTTGCTGTGGTGGAACAAAATGCAGGTATCTTATTCCCTGAAAAATGTATCCAGACCAATCTGAACCTCGCAGCTCATAACGGCGCTACGCTGCAATATAATGAAGTGGTTACGGCTATTATTCCAAACAACAATACAGTAGAAATCGTTACTGATAAAGGCAGCTATCATACTTCTAAACTGATTGTAAGTGCAGGTGCCTGGCTCAACGATTTGATGCCCGGTTTACATTTACCGCTCAGCGTAAAAAGACAAGTATTATTCTGGTTCAACAATACCAACCAGCATTCACAAGCTTATTTATTACCTGGTCATCTGCCCATATTCATTTGGGAATATACTAAGGAAAGAATGTTCTACGGCTTTCCCGACTTAGGTGATGGTCTTAAGATTGCACCACACCACGAAGGGCAACCAACACATCCCGATCTATTAACGAAGCATGTGAGTGATGAAGAGATCAATGACATGAAGGTCCTTGCTGAGCAGTATTTTGATATAGAGGCTGTATTCCATTATTCAGATGTTTGTATGTACACCAACACCCCGGATGAGCACTTTATTATTGACTATCATCCTCAGTATAAGAACATTGTTATTGGCAGTCCTTGCTCGGGGCATGGCTTTAAGTTTTCTTCTTTAACGGGGAAGATATTGACCGATATGGCTATTGGAGAGCCCTTGCATTTTGATGTAACTCCTTTTAGCATTAGTAGGTTTGCTAAGAGCGCATTTATCTAAGCGCGTCTCCTCTTTATAACCAACTTTCATAATCATTCCAAAACTGTAAAGCCCACGGCAGTGAAGCTTTTGCAGCCATCATTTCTTTGTTATGGAACTAAAAGCTGTTATGAAAAAGCAGGTAGTCTGAGCCCGTATTCTAAGCGATTACACTGATTATGTTGATAAATAGCTACTAAGTACATTGTCTACCTAAATTACTTAAGATTTATGCGGGGCTGTTTCTATCCTGGCTGGAGCCACTACTCCTAAACGTATTAAGCTAAACCATGTACTACACCCCACCTTTCCAATTTCTGCTTAAGTAAGAGTACGCAGTCTGCCAAGTCTGATGCCAAAGGCTACAGCCTGTCCATCAACAGTACCTGTATCCATTACTCCACAGCTGCACCATAGTTAGCCAAACAGTAAGCCACCCGGAAATAATAGCTGCACCTTAGGCAATGGGGCGGCGCTGGCCTGCACGGATGCGCGGAGCGATCATGCCGTGCTTGAACTTTTTTGTTTCTTTTTTCTTTCAAGAGAAAAAAGAAAGACAAGAACTTGCTGTCAGCAAGCACACCTACAACACCTTAGAAACATACAGCACATAAAAGAACTTACATTATCCCAAGTTTATTAAGTTGACAACGTACTAATCATTCCAGATAAATCAGTTTAATGTAATGCAAGAGTATGCAAGCTGCCATCATAGGTCAGGTCCTGTCCCTGCATCCACATCATACATACCTCCAAAAACAGGCTTTCTTAAACTTAGAAAAGCCCGGGTTATACTTAAGTTATACCTAACTTATACCTAAGTTATACTTAACTTATACCGAATCTCCTCCCTATCTCCTCCTATGTAACACCTCAGCAAATCCCTATATATTCCATCCCTGCTTCATACAATACTGCTTCACTACGCTACATAAAAATCAATCAGGAAGAGTGCTGATAAACACCATGAATACAATACATTTGTTCTTACATAACGATGCTTACCTTTCCTTACTAAAGGGATCCATTCCTACACCTGATATTAACATATAATACAATCATGAGTGCAAGAACAAGATTAGTACTACTTTTTACTACTGCTTACTTATTATGCCTTTCAGGATTAAAAGCGGGCTCTATCATACTGCACACGCGCAATGCTGTTGCCTGGCTCCCACAGCAAACAATAGAGGGAACATTAATCGGCTTCAAAGCAAACACAATAACTATTCACCAGGATACCAATGTCTTTACAGTTACTGTAAACCAAAAGAATGCATTCTCATTTTCGCTTACACTTCATGATAATAATAACCGCATCTGGGCACATACAACCGATCATGGTACTATCGTCTCATCCGATACAATAACACTGCAATTAGGGTATCACCCAACGCCCTTAATAAAGCCCTATGCTATTATCAACGGCAACACGGCAACACTGCATGCTTCTGTTATTTCCAACCCCTGGAAAGAACTGCAATATCATTGGACAAGTGATCCCATAAATCCTGCACCCATAGAAATTAGTAATGCGAATGATTCACTTGCCCAGGTGCAAATACCGGATGCTAATGGCAGCTATTATTTTCATCTTATTGCTGTATCAGGCAACGATACAGCCCGTTTTCAAACCCTTGTTACCAGGAATCTAAAAGGACTGCAGGCTTTCAACATGGACTCTATGTACGCTGCATGGATAGATAGTGCTGTTATTTACGAAATAACCCCATTTGCATTTGTAAGTAATGCATCGTATAATGATATTACTGCCAAACTGCCGGAGATAAAAACATTAGGGGTAAATACCATCTGGCTGCAGCCGGTCTTTAAAACACATGGTGGCGGACAAGGCTATGATATTATCGATTATTTTTCCTTACGCGATGACCTGGGTAATGAAGCGCAGTTGCAACAATTGATACAAACAGCCAAATCATTAGGACTAAGGGTATTGTTTGATTTTGTACCCAATCACACTTCCATTTATCATCCTTATGCACAGGACTGTGCAGCCTACAAAAAAGAATCTCATTACTACAACTTTTACCAGCATACAAATGATGGCGTAATGTATTCATCTGATTATCATAAAGACAGTGCGGGCTTTATTTATTATTTCTGGAAAGATCTGGTAAACCTAAACTATGATAATGCAGAAGTGCAACAATGGATAATCGAGGCTTGTAAGTATTGGGTCAAGAAATTTGATATTGATGGCTACCGGTTCGATGCAGTATGGGGGGTAAATGCAAGGCAACCCGGCTTTGGAAAAAGGCTGCAATTAGAACTGAAAGCAATTAAGCCTGACCTCCTGCTATTAGCTGAAGATAAAGGTGCTCTTAGCAGCACTTACACCAAAGGTTTTGATGCCGCCTACGACTGGGCTGCCGATACAAGCTGGGTATCTCACTGGTCCTGGCAGTATAAGTACACCCCTCATGCAAACCCCGTTATCTTTAACTTTCCCAATACTAACAAGCGCGGCAAGATGCTCAGGAAGGCATTATTCCACAACGGAGATACCATACACCCGCGAATGCACTTTATTGAGAACAATGATTTACCACGTTTTATAGCTTCACTCCGGTTAGCCCGGACAAAGATGGCAGCAGCACTCACTTTTGCATTGCCGGGCATTCCGCTTATTTACAATGGTCAGGAAGCAGGTATAACATCACTGCCCTCTAATAGGAATCCAACATTTAAAGCGAATGAATCTATTCAATCAATTGACAAGGATAGCCTCTTTCCATATCATCAGCAGCTTATCGCTGTTCGTGCTGCTCATTCTTCACTTCGTAATAGTGCAATAAAGGATATCAAGCTTTCACCGGCTGCTACTATGGTTGCTTTTCATCGCGGAGATGAGCAGGAGGATATTATAACCGTTATCAATATGGATGTATCTGCCCAAAATGCTGTATTGAATCTTCACTCAGTACTGCACAAGGAGATGAACACCTTTACACTTACCGACCTTGTAACCAAAGAAGTCTTTAACTATAAAGATGTTAATCTGGCGAAAGTAAAAGTGCCCATGAACGGTTATAGTACCCGCATCTTGCTGATCAATACTTCGCAAGAAAGTCAGGATAGCAATGGAGTACTAACAAGACAAACAAAACCACAAGCCACCACGAACACCGGCTTGTAATAAAAGCCTTCGTTCTGATGATTTGTGGTTTATCTTAACAGATCACAACTTGTAACTTGTACCTTACACCTTGTACCCTGCACCTTGTATCTTGTATCTTGTATCTTGTACCTTGTAACTTGTATCTTCTGTCATCTCTCAACTGTCATCTGTCAACTCTATAGCAACCTGGTACTAATTGCAAGCTTAATAACCCGGATTTTGTTTTAACGCCGGATTAGCTGTTATAACATTAAATGGTATTGGGAATATTTCATTATGCTTATCATTTTCTTGCTCTTTTTCCCACCATGCATCCTGAAACTTTCCAAAACGGATCATATCTTCCCTGCGGAACATTTCATAAGCAAATTCACGTCCACGTTCATTCAGTAGTTCATCCAACGTTAATGTAGCAACGGTATATTTCTCTTTGTTAAAATCACTTGCAGAAAAGTTCCTTTTCCTAACCTGGTTAACCAGACCAACTGCATCTTGCGTAGCATTGCCGCCATTCAGGCGCATTAAGCACTCTGCCTTCATGTATAAGATATCAGCATACCTGAAAACAACCATATCATTATTCATGTTTACATAACCATTATTGCCATAATTTAAGTTACGTTCGATCTCATACTTTATATTCATTACGCCTTGGTTATCATCTGCACTTTGCAGGTCGTCTATTTGTGGTGTAATCACCATTGGCTCATCCTCCCAGTTTAAGGACGGGTTGTGTATTTCCATCTGCATCCACATAAGTTTGCGGCCCAACTATCCATTGATTGATACGATAGTCATTAGATTTATACAAGTCATAAAAGGATTCCTGCGTGCTGATTTTGCGCCAGCCATAATTGATTGAATAATCATCAGAGTATTTATATTGCGCTATATTGGGATGGATATTCTGTTCTATAAAATTGAACTGTTGTGCATTACTGGCATCGAAAGGAACTACATAAATATTTTCATTGCTGTTTTCGTTATGCACAAGAAATGGATCCTGCCAATGCGCATCAAGCGCATATTTTCCCGAATTAATGATATAATCACAGGCGTCTATACAATCCTGGTAATGATCTTCACCCATAATAGCTTTTGCATTCAGATACAATTTGGCGAGTAACGCATAAGCGGCAGTTTTTGTAAAATGCCCATACCAGTTATCATCGCCTTTTTCACTTAATGTCGGAATACATTCTTTGATTTCTTTTTCTATATATTTAAATGCATCTGCAGCAGTACCATTCGTAGGATTTGGCTCACCAATATGCTCAACAATCGGAATATTGCCAAAATCACTCCATGCCCAATAATAATGCAAGGCTCTTACCATTCTTACTTCGGCAATCATCTGTTCTCTGCTTACAGGCAAATTCATTTTACTTACATCTACTTTCTGAATATTATCAATAAAGCTATTGCAGTAGCCAATTGCCTGGTACATATTCTGCCATTCGCCAAGGATCCATGGATCAGATGAAGACCATGTATGCTGGTGCAACCGTATCCATTGCCCTTCCTGGTCTACATAACCATATAAAACAGGCACGCAGGCCTCATCAGTTGTAAATTCCGTTACCTTGAAATGCACCTGGTATATATGCGTTTGAATAAAGCTGTATGGTAATACATATGCAGCGACTACCTGGTCGGCAGTCTGATAAAAATTACCAGGCGTGTCCTCACTAAAAACAGTTTCATTCAGCTTTTTGGTGCAGTTACTAAAGCCTGCTATAGCAATTAGAAAAAACACTAACGATTTATAATTAACTCTTTTCATAACCATGTTTAAAAGGATTAAAAATTAATATCTACACCAAACGTATAAGTACGAACACTCGGATAGTAGCTGTAGTTCTGCTCCAGTCCAGGCCCGCTATCTGTTTCTGAATTTGGATCCTGACCATAATAGGTTACCTGTAATTCCGGGTCAGTACCTGAAAATTTAGTAAATGTTAGCAGGTTAGCTGCTGTAAAATAGAGATGAAAGCTTTGCACATAGGCAGATGACTTTCACAGGAATGGTATAGCCAATATTCAGGTTCTCAACTTTCAGATAAGCCCCGTTCTCAACATAATAACTTGAGAATTGAGCTACATCCTTTAGTGGACTATTTAACACAGAAGTGAACAGATTATTTCGTGAGTAGAATGACTGGTTTTCATGAAACATTCTTTTGCCATTCACCGCTTTATAGCCGGCAGCGCCTTTCAGCAAGAGTGAAATATCCAGCTTTCCAAAACTGAAATTGTTAGTAAGTCCATAAGTATATTTAGGTATGCTATTGCCGAGATATCTATAATCTTCAGGGCTTGTTTGGTCACGTGAAACAGCATTGCCGTCTTTGTTTTCAAACTGCCATTTGCCATCTCTGTCTATACCCGCAAACTGAAGTCCGTAAAACACTGCCACTGGTTGGCCTGGCGCCAGTCTTTGTATATACACATCTTCCGATACACGTGTGATATCATGTGCCGATCCATAAAACTGGTTGCTGGTTACAGACAGGATTTCGTTTTTGTTATACGCAGCCGTTGCAATCAGGTTCCAGTTGAACCTTTTGCCTGATACCAGCTTTGCATTTAATAGCAGCTCAATGCCTTTATTTTGCATGGTACCTGCATTGGCAAAAATGGTTGGATATATCTGTGAAGGTAATTGCGCGCTGTATTCACCTACCAGGTGTTTTATTCTTCTGTCATACACATCTATAGAGCCACTTAGCCAGCCATCTTTAAAGAAAGCAAAATCAACCCCAATGTTTGTTTCTGCTTTTGTTTCCCATTCCAGCAAAGGATTAGGGTTTGTAGTAGGTCCATAAGCCATTATCCATGTGCCACCATCCGGCGATCCCAGGTAGCCACTCTGTGTGGCTCCTAAAGGAAGCCCTATTCTTGCCAGTGATTGGTAAGGCGATAAGCTTTCCTGATTGCCGGTTACGCCATAGCCGGCCCGTAGCTTAAGGAACTTAACAGCATTTGAACCTGCTAAAAAATTTTCTTTGTTGATTACCCATCCTGCCGAAACACCGGGAAAATTGCCCCATTTATTACTGGCACCTAATACAGATGCACCTTCTCTGCGGATACTTACATTCAAAAGGTACTTTTGTTTATAATCAGAACCGAGAAGTCGGCGCACGTCTCGCTGGTGCAGGTCCAGCCCTACGGCGCCTTCGGGCGGCTCTGGCTGTCGGGGTCGGAGGCGGAGATCGACGCGGCGGCGGGCGCGGCGATCGCCGCCATCGAGGGGCTGGCGGGCCGCGCCGGCGAAAAGTTCGTCGATCGATAAACCAACTGAGAAAGGCCGGTCATGGCAGACGCGCTCGGAATGATTGAAACCAAGGGATTCGTGGCGATGGTCGAAGCGGCCGACGCCATGGTCAAGGCGGCCAAGGTGGCGAGTTCGTTCGGCTACGAGAAGATCGGCAGCGAGTTCGTCACCGCCATCGTGCGCGGCGACGTCGCGGCGGTGAAGGCGGCGA
>CAWFUV010000012.1:0-43472 GCA_963819045.1 uncultured Chitinophagaceae bacterium
ATTACTTGACAACCATGACCCAACATTCAGGTTTATTTTACCTCTTAACATTTACAACGACAAAACCAATTGGACAGTATTCGCAATTTGGGCACAGAAACCAGAGTATCACGACTGCTACACGGAGCAAATTTGGAATGCCGTACATTTTTACAGCAACATGCTCAATAAAGGAGAATGTAATTCTTGCAGGTGACTTCAATAGCAATTCAATTTGGGACAAGCCAAACCGTGTTTATAATCACACAAACCTTGTAGAACTTTTGAAGACAAAGAATATTTTGAGTACATACCATCACTATCATAATCAGACACAAGGCAAAGAAAAAGACAGCACGCTCTTTATGCATAGAAAGTTCGACAGACCTTATCATATTGACTATTGCTTTGCATCGCAGAATCTAATTGACAGGGTTAAAAATGTAGAAATTGGCACTTACGAAGCCTGGACAAAGTATAGCGACCATAAACCTTTAATCGTTGACTTTGACCTAAACATTAAGCGACAAAGGACGAAAACACACAACAATCGGTTTGCTGCTATGTTGGCTGACACAACGCAGCATCAACTTTTTGTTTGTTTGGCAACAGGGGCATTTACGGAGCCTGATGTTAAGTTTTACTCCAACAAAAGTTTGCTGCAAGCGGGGCTGACATGGCGCTATTATTCCGCCTGCAAGCAATACACCGAACGTTGGCTGTAAGCTTATTTGGACACAGCCCTTCAATTCATCAAGTATAATAATTTCTGTAAGTTTGAGAATGAAATTTTATGTTGACACATCAGTTTGGGGCGGTTATTACGACAAAGAATTTTCCGAGTGGACAGTTCCATTTATTGAGCAAGCAAGACAAGGGAAATTTACAATTGTTTTATCAGACGTAACGCTTGAAGAACTGCAAGACGCACCTGAAAAAGTACGAGATTTACCGACGACAATTCCTCCAAAATTTATTGAACGGTTACAATTAACTGATGAACAGTTAACACTTGCCGGACACTATATTAAAGAAGGTGCATTGACACCAAAATATTATTCAGACGCCCAACATATTGCCATTGCAACATTTTAAAAGTGGACAGTTTGGTAAGTTGGAATTTCAGACACATGGTAAATTTCTTTCGCATCAAACAGTATAACTCAATAAATCTTAAATTTGGGTATCAGACTATTGATATTAGAACACCTAAAGAAGTAACATATGCAGACGAAGAATAAAGAAATCGAAATGGATTTGATGCTGTTGACTTTATGCGTAAAGTGCGGGAGGAGTTATCAGAAAAATATTTGCAGAATAAAGAGCAATACATGAACGACTTGAAGAAAGCAATGGAAGATTTCAAATGCCGACAGAAGAAAGCCTACAGCCAACATAAAGAGGAGTAGCCAAAAATCCTCAAGAGAAAGCTCCGATAGTTATGGGCTGTCGGAGCTTTTTGTTTACTCCGTGTTGACCGACTTCGGGTGCGGCTAAAGGGAAGTTATTTTTCAATCGATTTCAGTTGTGGGTTGACAGGAATACTAATATTATGCCATCAGCAATATTGATTCGTTAGCGGCTATGCTAACTCAACATCAATTCGCTATTCGGTGGATAGACAAACTGATTAACTTTGGATAGTCAATATGAATCTATCGACATACCAACTTTCATCCAGCCCGGAACTTTTCAGCTATGAATTCATTAGCGAAGGACAAAAAGGACTGATTACTAAACGCATTCAGTTTACTCTTGTCAACCGACAAGGTGTTTATAACCTTGCTTTTGGTGACAAAGACCCTCTGACCGGCGAAATTGACGATAAAACTGTAAGTAATAACGGTGATAGTGAAAAGGTTTTAGCGACAGTTGTAAGCGCAGTATTTGCCTTTCTTGACCAACATCCCGATGCGTGGATTTACGCATCAGGCAGTACCACCGCCAGAACAAGACTTTATCAAATAGGTATTTCCCGTTTCTTTAACGACATAAATGAAGACCTTGAGATTTATGGTCAGATTGGAGACCAATGGTACCCCTTTGAACGGAACCAAACGTATGAGGCTTTTTTAACCAGACGGAAAAATGCTTAAATTTGAAACATGAAAACGATACAGGAGTTGAATAGCAGCAAAGTGCCAATAGTTATTATAGACCCGAAGTTGGCGGAACTTGACAATAAGGTACTTTTCCCTGAAAAAGTAGAAAAGGCTAGGAAAACCATTGCCAAAATCGGGCTGCCTGACAAAAAGCCTAGCGCTAACATAAAGAGTAGACAAAAAGCACCAATAGTAATGTTCTATCGGGTTTTTTGTTATACTCCGTGTTGACCAATTCCCGGTTTTTATATAGGGAGAAAAGTAGAGCTGTTTTTAGTTTAAGTTATTGAAAATGAATAAAAGATCTTTTAAAACATTAACACCGAGTTTTTTAGTAATCATATCAAATTGTTTGTGAGTTACAGAAATATTCCGGCTTAGCCGGGTTCGGTTCAACATTGGGTTTGGCGCTATAGTGAGGCGAACCAACCCAACTTCAGCATTAATTCCACTAATCAACTGGATTCCAATCGTGACAGAACGCAGGTGAGCAGCAGAAAGTAAACATCAGCAATGTGCAACTCACAGAGTCCTATGGACATCCTGCGGATAAAACAATAATTTAGCTTCCCTGCCTGCGTGGTGCAGTCAGGCAGGGGGAATCGGCTGACACGGCGCTATTATCCCGCCTGCAAGTAATACGCTGAACGTTGGTGGCAATTTTGTTGGACATACCCTAACTACTTTGTGGGTTGCTCAGGTTTAATTTACCCTGTAAGAAAAACGAACACTACTGTATCAAAAGCGTGCACTTCAATCCTTTCGGATGGTGCCAATTGATTGATGCTCATATAAATAGTAAACCGGCATTTCAATAGTGCATTTGAAACTCAATACAACCTGTTTATGTTTAAGAACTATTTCAAAACCGCATTCAGGAGTTTGATCCGTAACAGGAATTACACTATTATCAACATCGCCGGACTGGCTGTTGGTATTGCCGTTTGTATGGTGATCTTTATCATTATACAATTTCAAACAAGCTTCGATGCCTTTCACTCAAAGAAAGATCGCATCTATCGTGTGTTAACCGAATATCACCATGCAGATGCAGCAACTATTTCTTATGGGAAAAACGTTCCTTTCCCAATGCCCACAGGATTGAAAACGGCTTTTCCCCAGTTAGAACAAGTAGCTCCGGTTTATGCAAGCCACAATGATGAGTTACAGGTACTTGATGGCAATGGAACCCCTGTAAAGAATTTTAAAGAGCAGAGCGGTGTATTTTATACAGAGCCATCATTCTTCAACATGTTTGATTTCCCGCTGCTCGCAGGTTCGTATGCTTCATTAAAAGATCCAAACAATGTATTGCTTACAAAAGAGATTGCAGAGACCTATTTCGGTGACTGGAAAACTGCAATGGGTAAAACCATTAAGCTAACAGGATATTATAACATGGGTGCAGGATTGTTTCAGTTTCCGCCAGTGGCGCTGAAAGTGTCAGGTATTCTCGCAACCATACCGGCTAATACTGACTTCCAGCTAAAACTGGTGGTTGCATGGGGAACAGATTTTACCGGAGATAAAGAATACGGGTTTCAACAACCCAGTTGGAATGGAACATCAGCTGATTTCGGTTGTTATGTTTTGTTGCCGCCCAATATTTCTGTTGGCGATTTTAATCAACAGCTAAGAGCATACTCACGAAAGGTACTACCTCCAGACAATAAGGATAGTCATATTGTACAACCATTAAGTGCGGTGCATTATGACACACAAACAGGTAATTACAGCAACAAAACAATCAGCCATGAACTGCTCAATGTATTGTGGCTCATTGCAGCATTCATCCTGTTAATTGCCTGCGTAAACTTTATCAATCTCTCCACTGCACAAGCTGTTAATCGTGCAAAGGAGGTTGGCGTAAGAAAAGTATTGGGGAGTAATAAATGGCAATTGCAAGTACAATTCATCGTTGAAACATTTTTGATCGTTACAATTGCTGTAATACTTGCAGCGGTTATTACAATGCTCCTTTTGCCCTATGTAAATCAACTATTAGAACTTTCACTTTCATTCAACGTACTAAGCAATCCCACAATTATTTTATTTCTTTTGGCTGTAACAATTGTTGTAACGGCACTCGCCGGTTTCTATCCTTCTATTGTTTTATCCTCTTTCAATCCTGTTGCAGCTTTAAAGAGTAAACAGGCAGTAAATACTGCAAAGGGAATATCATTAAGAAGAGGCTTGGTAGTGTTTCAATTCATCATTGCCCAGGCACTCATCATCGGAACACTCATCATTGTAGAGCAGATGGATTATTTTATGAATCAGCCGTTGGGCTTCGATAAAGATGCCATTGTTAATGTTCCTTACCGTCCGGATAGTACCGGCACGGATTATTTAAGGCAACAGTTATTAGGAGTAAACGGCGTGCAGGCAGTTAGCTTCAGTTCCACCACTCCGGTTGAAGATGATAATAATATGTTTACCACAATCAAGTTTGACCATGCAATAAAAGAAGCAGATTTTAAGGCTATTGCCAAATTTGCCGATAACCAATATGTGCCGACTTATAAATTACAACTGGTAGCCGGAAGAAATTTGCAACCTTCAGGCCCTACAACAGAATTTTTAGTGAATGAATCATTCGTGAAAAGTTTAGGACTTAAAAAACCGGAAGATATATTGAACAAAGAGATAAGCATAATGGATGGTCTGATAACATGCCCTGTTGTTGGTGTATTGAAAGATTTTAATGACAGGTCTTTACGCAATAACCTGGCACCACTGCTTATTGCCACTAACGCCACTATGTACCGCCAGGTTGCAATAAAACTGGCAACAACAAACATTTCTTCTACCATGGAATCCATTAAAAAAATATGGCAGCAAACATTTCCTAATTATGTTTATGAATATAAGTTTTTGGATGATAAGATTGCAAGTTTTTACAAACAGGAGGCTCAATTATCGCAGTTGTATAAAATTTTTGCAGCCATCGCGATATTCCTTAGCTGTCTTGGGTTGTATGGTTTAGCCTCATTCATGGCAGTGCAGCGGATAAAAGAAGTGGGTATTCGTAAAGTACTTGGTGCTACTGCAGGCAATATCGTTTATTTGTTTTCAAAAGAATTTATCATACTCATTGCAATTGCCTTCCTGATTGCTACACCCATGTCATGGTATTTTATGCACCAATGGTTGCAAGATTATGCTTATCGTATCAACATCAGCTGGTGGTTATTTGCTACAGGCGGACTTGTTGCAATAATCATTGCACTACTAACGATAAGCTTCCAGGCAATTAAAGCAGCAATAGCGAACCCGGTGAAGAGTTTGAGAACGGAGTGAAGAGATGAATAGTCAATGGTGAATAGATAAACCAGACATTATTAAATCATATAAATCAGGTTTAGACAATGTTTAGAAACTATTTCAAAATTGCATGGCGCCATCTTATAAAAAACAAAGCATAGAGTGCGTTAAATATTCTTGGTTTGGCAACGGGAATGGGTGTTGCACTCATCATTGGTTTACAGGTTTATCATCAATATATCAGCAGTAGCTCAGGCTAGATGAATAAGGACCAGCAAAAGTTCTTAATTTCATCAATAAACAAAGCCAAGCTGCAGTTCCTGGCCGACAGTCATAGAATATCCCACCTACAGCATTCCTGAACGTTACCAGCAACTGCACAAAAGAGCTTGTTAATTAGTAATTGTAATATCCTTTAGCTATGAACCTAAAAATAAATCATCTGCAACATATTGGGCTGCCAATCATTGATATTGAAATTTCCCAGGCATTCTACGAACGGTTAGGTTTTACGAATGTCATGCAATCTACTTTTATGCACCAGGGAGCGGAGGGTAAAGTTTCAATGATGAAACGGGATGATATCATTATTGAGTTGTACCAAATGCCTGAGCCGGAGCTGAGCAATGTAAAACAAAGAACAAACGGGCGTATTGATCATATTGCTTTTGATGTGGATGACATTAATGAAACATTTGCATTACTTAAAAATGAGGGCTTTTCTATTCCGGAAGCGGAGCCTGTTTTCTTAAACTTTTGGGAGAAGGGATGCAAGTATTTTTACATTATAGGTCCAGATGGTGAACGACTGGAATTCTGCCAGATCTTATAGCAGTCAAATTATAAAGAAAAATGCCGGCAGATAATAAGACCAGGTTCAAATAGGTAGCCTGATACCAGTTGCCGGTTGCCAGTAGCCGGATATGAGCTGTGAGCATTGGGCAGCGATCAACACTCTTATATATTGCATTGCTTTATACAAAAGAAAAACTATCCCCGTCAAACAAGCCTTTGTCGCTTAGTTTTAAATGGGGGATAACAAGTAGTGCCATAAAGCTAAGCGTCATAAAAGGCGCCTGTAGCGTGACTGCCCAGTTGCCTTGCCATAGTGGTAATCTTTGTATAGCTGTCTGCTACTGCATAGCCATCGTCGGTACTCATTAATCCTGCAACGGGTAAGGGCAACACCATTTCCTGGTTGCCGGCAACACAGCTAATGCCACCCTTATGTGCAATAACTACGTTGATAGCTTTTAAGAGGTCGGTATCACTTACACCAACTGCAATAATATTATGGCTATCGTGTGCAACTGAGGATGCAATAGCACCGCTTTTCAAACCAAAGTTCTTAATGAAGCAAATGGCAGGTGGGGCATCATGGTAGCGGTTGACAACCACCATTTTCAAGATGTCATTGGCAGTATCACTTACCAGTACGTTGTTTTCTTTTGTTGGTTGCAGCCAGAGTTTATTGGTTATCAATTGTCCATCCAGTGCTTCTATTACAGGTATTAATCCATCATTATTCAGGTAATCAGAAGCTGTTATTTGCAAGGCAGCAACATCAATAGGTGTACAGTTAAATTGGTTGATAATGTCTGAAGGAGTGGTAGTAATTAAACTCTTGCCGTCTTCAGCTACTTGTTGCCCATTGATATAGGTTGCCGTTACTTCAAATTGGTTAAGGTCTTTTACCAAAATAAAGTCTGCCTTATCACCTTCGCGCAGTAAGCCAACATCTAATTTATAATGTAGTACAGGGTTGATACAAGCTGCTTTAAGCACTTTAAACACATCAATGCCTTTTGCTACTGCTCTTGCGCAAAGTGTATTGATATGTCCCTGCACCAAACTGTCGGGATGCTTATCATCGCTGCAAAACATTATATTGTTGTAATGCTCGTGCAGCAAAGAAGCCAGTGCTTCAAAGTTGCGGGCAGCACTGCCTTCGCGTATGAGGATCTTCATGCCATATTGCAGCTTATCCAACGCTTCTTCAGCCGTAAAACATTCATGGTCAGTACTCATGCCTGCTTCAATATATTGCTTCGCCATGGTGCCACGCAAACCGGGGGCGTGTCCATCTACAGGTTTATTCAGCGTCCTGGCAGCAGCTATCTTCTTCATTACCTCTTCATCTTTATGCAGGACACCGGGGAAGTTCATCATCTCGCTTAGGTACTTAATGTCATCCTGCTGTAATAACTGCTTTACGTCTTCGCTGTCAAGCATAGCACCTGCTGTTTCAAATGTTGTTGCAGGCACACAACTCGGTGCCCCGAAGTAAAATTTGAAGGGCACTTTATTTCCATCTTCAATCATGTATTGTACACCAGCCATGCCGCATACATTAGCTATCTCGTGCGGGTCGCTTACCGTTGCCACCGTACCATGTACTACCGCAAGGCGGGCAAACTGCTGAGGTACCAGCATGCTGCTTTCAATATGCACATGGCTGTCTATGAAGCCGGGTAGTAAAAAGGGGAATGTACTCTTATCTACATCTTTTGCTTCAACAATACTTTGTATCCTGTTTCCTTCTACTGTGAGGTGAACAGGATAAATGGTTTGCTGAGTAATGTTGACAAGATTAGCGGTAATATGGAATGATGATGGCATGTTATGTTGCTATTGGTAATATGGCGTGCAAGCTAATGCAGAAATGGTTGTAGTAAGCCCCCGACCCCTGAAGGGGAGTAAAGGCAAGTTCAAGGTAAGGGGCGTTTGTATATGGAATAACGGGTAGTTAACTGAGCGTTGATCAGGTGTTAATATAGAGGAGATACGGAGGAGATCAGGTATAACTCAGGTATAACTCAAGTATAACCCGGGGACTTCCAAGACTGATAGTGCCATTTTTAGCTAATAATGTTACTGATGTTTAGCTGATTATTTGAATTTGAAACCCGTAAATGATAAAGTTACAAACTTCAAAGCAAAGCCAGCAAAGTGGAACACTTCCCTGAGGCGAGGTATTGAACCTTTATGAGCAGGAGACTCATTACATAAAAAGTACGAAGTCCGGAGGACTTCGTACAGCATAGGTTTGAGGCTTATTAGTAAACACCAAGTTGTTACTTAAAGAAATAAGTAAAACTAATCTTCGCACTGAAAGGTGTACCGGGGGTAAAACAAATCTCGTCTACCGGCGCAGGCTCATTTTTCAGGCGTGTTTCTGTTGCAAACTGGGTCTCTTTCCACTTAGTGTTGAAGATGTTATTAATCACCAGTCCTATCTCATACTTTGGCTTAGTATAGTTGAATACCGCATCTGTAATAAAATAACCTTCAGCCGTAAGGCTGTAATCCTCATTTGCCGGACGGTCTGCAACATAGCGGTAGCGCAGGCTGCCATTCAAGCCATTACGATTAAGATAAGTAATACCTCCGCTACTCGTCCATATTGGTGCTAATGGTATATAATCTTCTCCCTTTGCTTCGCCAATGGCACGCCCGTGTGCGTAGTTTACGTCTACATCAAAATATAAGGAGCGAACAGGCTGATATCGTCCTGAGAAATCAAAGCCAAGACGGCGTGTTTTACCGCTAAATTCTACAAAGCCACCATCGCCACTATACACAAATTCCTGTTGTAAATAAATATACCAAAGGGCTGCATTGATCAGCACATTTTTAGCCGGCTTGAAAACAGTGCCCAGATCTGCACTGTAAGCAGAAGGCAACGATTGATAACCATGCTCTACCACTACCGAGCGGGCATCATTGGAATGAAAGCCTTTACCGCTAGTTAAATAAAACTGCAACCCATTATTTACGTGATAATAGAAATTGAGTTTGGGGCTAAAGGTATTGGCATTGGCTTTATACACACCCACTCCTGGAAGTGTAGTATCGTTTGGGAGTTTATTATGGTATTTAAAGTAAAACTGATCAAACCGCAAAGCTGCATTGATGCTGAAATGATTACCAAGACTAAATGTCTCACTTAGATACGGTGCAATATCTAATTCGGTTATATCACCCAACTTAATCTGTTGCAGTGTGGTGTACCGGTCCACAGTATGCGACAATTCGGAATTGTGTGTTTTATCATAACGTACCTGTACACCGGCATCAGTAGTGATTTTAGTATTACCTGCAAAGCCTACATAGTTATAACTACCATTATAACCTGCCAGGTCACGATCTTCCTTCTGTCGAATCTCGTCACCGTTTACTGTATCAACAAGGTAAAAAGTGAAGTTAGTATGCAAGTCGAAATGCGAGCGGGAGTAATATAATTGATTCTTAATAATACCTCCATTGTTAAGCGTAGTGGTTAAGGCTACATTGGCATTGGTACGGTATGTAAGCCCACCTTCAAAAGGATCTATTGCACCATAAAAACCAATAATCCTTTCTTTCACTGCACGCTCAGGTATTTGTCCAGACGCATCCCACTTGCTCCAAAAGGTAGTAAGTGATGCAGTTAAATAGCTATGTGTAGATATCTTACCGTTGTATTTAGTAAATAAATTAAAGCGGTTAAAATGCTGCGGATTGTCAAAATAACTGTTGGAATAGCGGTATTCCGAAGCCACATACCAGGACTGCTCTTTAACCTTAGCTTTCTCGTTTAGTAGATTGAACATACCCAATAAACGATAGGTATCAAACATACCCCCTTCCACTTTTAGAGTATTGGTAGTGAGCGCATTTAAGGTATTATAGTCTACAAAGCCGGTAGTGGCAAAATCACCTTTGCTGGCTGTATAAGGACCTTTTTTAAAGTCCACACCTTCTATTGTTTCCGGTATAATAAAATGGCTATCTGCAAAGCCTTGTCCATGTGCATGCGAAACCATATTAATTGGTAAACCATCTACATCCATCCTGAAATCAGTACCATGGTCAGCATCAAAACCACGGAGGAAAATCTGCTCTGCCTTACCACCTCCCTGGTGCTGACCAATCACAATGCCCGGGATAATGCGCAATACTTCCTGTGAGTTATTTACACCACGCATTGCAATATCGGTGCGGCTAATTGGCTTGTACTGGTCGCCTGCATTTGCGATCACAGTTACATCCTGTAAGGTTACCTGTCTTTGTGTAATAACTATACGCTTGTTTTTTTGTACGTCAGCAATATCCACTATTTGCTCTGCATAGCCGATATCAGATACAGTAATTGCAGTAGAATTATTGATGTTGCGTTTAAAAATAAAACGACCACTAGCATTAGTAATAGTAGAAATCTGTGTAGGCAACAAAGTAACAGTGGCACCTTCTATGGGCAGGTTGGTACTGCTATCTACCACGGTGCCTTCAATGGGTTGCTGGCAAATGGCTGGCAGCACAAAGAATAAGAGTATACATAATAATTGAGTTTTAAGCATACGGGTACATTTCTTATATCCTTTATTACAGATCAATTGATAAGTAAGTTGTGTCAGCAAATAAAAACAGTATGGTACACGCCGTATGCTAAATGTGGTATACTCAAGGAAAACAGGGGAGAATAGCATCCTAAACAGTGCAGTTTTGCAGAAGGTTCACATTCAAATGCATCTATTGT
The DNA here is from genome assembly GCA_963819045.1 of uncultured Chitinophagaceae bacterium. Taxonomy (GTDB): domain Bacteria; phylum Bacteroidota; class Bacteroidia; order Chitinophagales; family Chitinophagaceae; genus Ilyomonas. Next base: position 10,864 of record CAWFUV010000012.1, read on the forward strand.
AGATTACGTGCTTTATTCTATAAAGAGCAATTGTATTACACAAAAAACACGCGTTCTACCGTCCAGTAAGCTGCGATAGCTGCAATAATCATTGATAAAGGATACACCACTCTTGTCTTATACTTTGGAATCTTGCCCAGCGGAAATACTACTAATCCAAATACTAACAATATCACTGTTATTTGTCCCAGTTCTACACCCACATTAAACGAAAGAATAGAAGTCAGGAACTTGTTACGTGGCAAACCAATCTCATTCAGCGAGCTGGCAAAGCCCATCCCATGTACCAAACCAAACATAAACACCAATGCTATGCGCCATGGTTTCAACTGATCTATCAACATGTTCTCAACTGCTACAAACAAAATAGATAAAGCAATGATGGGCTCTACCACAGCACTAGGCGCAACAATAATGTTTTGCATACTTAATGCAAGCGTAATGGAGTGCGCTATTGTAAAAGCCGTTGCCTGCCATAGTATCACGCTCATTTTGCGGCTTAGCAAACACAAGCCAATAACAAACAATATATGGTCAAAGCCTTCAGGTAGTATATGCGTATAGCCGAGCTTTAAATAGAAGGCGATTACATGCTGGGCAGGTGCTTTTTCTAACGCGTAATTAATGGTATGCGCCGCAGCTACATTTGCCTGCAATAGCATTAACATCAATGCTGCAAAAGAAATATAGCGATAGTATTTGCGTGGTTCTATGATCATTCGTTGTACAGTTAATACTTACAGTTTACTCATCATAGCTGCTGTCTCTGTTTGCAAATCTGGTTCTACATATGGGTTTGCCGGCGATGTTTCTGACATTGTTGCTTTGGCTAACTGCATATCACCAGCTTTGTAATAAATAAGTGCAGCCCTGCTTAGCAAAACCGGGTTCTTAGATTTTGTTTTCAAAGCTGTTTTTATGTAAGGCAAAGCTTTAGCATAATCACCTTTGCAATAGTACACCCAGGCTACTGTTTCATTGACGTCTATGTTTTCGGGCCGGCGGTTCCACTCCATTATTGCGTGGTCCAGTGCCTTATCGTAATCTTTTATTTTCAGGTAATCATATGCCAGCTCACGGTCGGCATAGTGACCTATGTTGTCATTTTTATTGCTGGCCTCCGCATCTTTATTCAACTGTTCAACTACTGTTTTTAATATATCGTCAGCTTTCTTTGTTTGTCCAGCTGCACGGTAAACATCCGACAATTGCTCTTTTATGGAGTTGTCATTAACCAGGGAGTCTGCCTGCATGAGGTAAGCAATTGCTTTATTATAATCTTTATTTGCCATAGCCACACGCCCTAGTCCTGCTATTGCATAAGCATATTGTGGTCGCAGGTTCAATGACATTTGATACAATTGGGCTGCTATATTATAGTCGCCTGTTTTCTCATATAAACCGGCTAATTGTATGCGTGTCCATTCTGTATGTTCATCACCTGCGCCACCCGCTTCTACTGCCATTTTCATAGCCTGGATGGCTCCCTTGTAATCGCCATAAATCTCGCGCAGGTAAGAAACCCTGGAATAGGAGGTAAGGTCTGGCCGTATGGACACCATCTTACCTGCATAAGCTACCGCACTGTCATATTGCCCCATTTCTACATTGCCATCCACCATAAGTCCATATACATAAGCATTGTAGGGATTTACCTGTTGTGCCGCATGCGCATATTTCAATCCATCAGCAAAGTGATGCTGCGACATATAGATCAAGGATTTAAAAACAAGTGCATTAAAGTTCTCCGGTTCTTGTCTTAGCACATCGTTAGTGTATTTCATAGCAGCCATATCGTAATACATATAGTTGCCGGTTACACGCGCTTCCTGTATAAACAGAGCCGCTAGTCGCAGCATAGATTTGGTATCAGATGTATCTTCTTTTATTTGCTGCAGCAAACTGGTGGCATGGGACTGCACATCGCGCCATTCCTTTGTGGTATCGGCAGCGCCCTTACGCGGCAATAAAGTATATACTTTATTAGCTTCTTCTTTTTGTTGGTTGTTGTATCGGATAATAATACCGGCTACAGCCAGGCAGAACAGTACAATACAAATAATATAGATAGTATTCTTTTTCATGGTCGGGTATTCATTGATTTAGTACAGGTAAGCAGCAGAGGGGGAGTGTATCATTAATTAAAAGTCTATGGCAAAGCAATATCGGGGTACATATAAGCAGGACAAATACTATTTAATAAACTAAGTGGTAAGTGCTAATTATATTAACCGGAGGTGGAAGCCTTGAGTCAGTTAACACTGCGGTGAGGCTCTCGAAGCCATTGAACAGGTAACAGTGAACAACAGCAAATGCAAATGTCTCCATGCATCATAACGTGTAATTCTGCTGATTAAGAAAGCTGTTTTTGAGCGTATAAAGGAAAGCATAGTTGGAATGTTATTTTAAACAGTTACGGAAAGCACAGTCTATTTGGTTTGGTAATGGAGTTTAAAGTAATAAGATAATTTACAGTTAGGGTGGTAACTGAAGGATGATAGCACAAAGCAAACGTTGGTAACTGTACATAGTGCTTAATACTAAATGGTAAAACAATCTGGAAGATAATGCCTGACAGTAAGAATATTAATTCCAAAATATATAGCAGTTGTCTTTACTTCCTTTTCTCATGCACCCGGCAGCAGACTGATATATTAGCTTATAAGTATGAAGGTCCAATTCTGTATAAAGTTAGTTCAAATTATATTTCCTGGTCATAAGTGAAATAAAAATATTACGCATTCTTCTGAGGCTGCTTGCAACTATTTGAATCTGGTATTATACCAATTTCAGTTTGGTAGCATGGTATACACTGCCCAAAGATCACAGTTCATACCCAGCAACTGGCAACCGGTATCAGGCTACCTTTTTGAATCTGGTATTATATACGCTGCCCGCAGCTTACAGCCTTAACTTGCCTCATATTTTTATAATAGACATTGGATATGTGTTGGTTTTCAGAATGACTTTAAAGAAATGCTCTCTTCAGTAAATGTAGTAATTCACCTCAATTATTCTATGTGTCAAACCTATATACCTATGATCCTATGTGGTGAATAAGTGCTTTGCTGATCGTAAAACTATGTTTCCCGTCTTGTGCATGGTAGTTAATCTGCAGATGGTTAGTGTCTGCAATCTTTTTTACAATAGCCAGTCCAAGTCCATTCGAAGGTACTTCGTCATTGCCGGAGCTGCTAAAACGGGTGAACAGCTTCTCAGCAGGTATAGGTGGTTGCATACTGGTGTTGCTGATGGTATAGCTGTCGGCAGAAGTATTAATTTCAATTGTGCCGGTAACATAATTGTATTTGATAGCATTCCCTAGTAAATTGGATATCAGAGAATCTGCTAAAAAAGGATGTAGGATTGTTTGGAAATCTTCTGTAAAGTCAGTTCTTACAATTAATTGCTTGTCTCTGATAAAAGCATCAAACAACGATAAATATTTCTCGCTTGCCTTTTTAAAAGATAGGACTTCATTTGTTTTATATTGGCTGTTTTCAATTTTGGCCAACAGTAACAGACTTAGATTTAGTTTACTTAAACGGTTTAGGGCCTCGGTTGCCTGCAATATAGATTGCACCTGTTCCTCCTTTAAATCAGGATCCTGCAGTAACAGTTCCAGCTTGCTTTGCACACCTGCTATGGGTGTTTGCATTTCATGGGCAGCATTCTCTGTAAATTCTTTCATGTTTACATAATCCCGGTATATTCTGCCGGTCATATAATTCAGTGCAGCATTCAATTCATTAAACTCCTGTGTGTTGGTTTCCTCAAAATGCATTGTTTGCATTCTCTGCAATTCGGCGCCTCTTATTTTATTGAGTGAACGCCTGAATGGCGCCCACAATTGTTTGCTGATAACCCAGTTGAAGATCAATGTAGTAATAAATAGTCCTGCAAAAACAAAGAGCATAATACGGGTAATGTTGGCTACCAATGCAGCCCTTTGCTCCTGTGATTGCCGGATAGTGATTTGATAAGGAATATCATCAATGGATACTATTTGCGATAATTGCCGGAATGGAATTCTTTCACCCTGAGCATTGTAACCATACACATTGGCAAGTGTTGCATAAGGAGTAACTGCAGCATCTGTGGGGTAAATAATTATGTCAGGCGATCTTAAAATGAAGCTCGTACCGTTCTCCGTTGCAGATTCCAGGTATTTTATCCACTCATATTCATTATTGACAAGCTCTTTATCACTCCTGCTGTTGATTTCTTTACTAAACTGATTAAACAGATAAAAGCCAGTCAATGCCAGCAAAGAGATCATGGCAGCTAAAAAGTATAATGTTGTTTTTGTAAGGAGCTTCATATCTTATCTTGTCTCATAATTTTTATTATAAAATATTCAAGATGTATTGATTATCAGAATGGCCTTAAAGAGAAGTCCTGTCGGTAAAAGCAATAATTCAAATCAGTGGTATTCTATGTGCCTGTCCCGCTAAAGGCGGTGGTCCAACCTATATACCTATGTTCCTATGTGGTGAATAATAACTGTCTCATTTTCGTACCTGCCCTCATAAATCCCCTTCCTGATCCTGGGCCATCCCGAGTTATACTTAACTTATACCTAACTTATACTTAAGTTATACCTAAGTTATACCTAATCTCCCTGCCATCTCCTCTATATCTACTCCCGGGTATCTCCCTATCTCCCTCTATACCAGCCCTATACTCCCGCCAGCCGGCAGGCAGGTGCCACTAAATATCCGTAAACCGGTAACCTGCACCATACGCTGTTTTTATATAATCCCCGCTACCCGCATCTATCAGTTTCTTCCTCAGGTTTTTGATGTGTGTATATATGAAATCATAATTACCTACATGCAGATACTCATCACCCCATACATGCTCAGCAATAGCTCCCTTGGTAAGCAGGCGTCGCTGGTTGGCAATAAAATACTCCAGCAACTGGTATTCTTTATCAGTAAGGTCAACAGGTCTGTCGTTTACCGTCACCCGTCTTGCTTCCGGTTCCAGCTTAATTTCATTAAACTTAATGGCTTTACTGCCACTGAAGGTTCTTCTTCTGATAATAGCATTGATGCGGGCAGTAAGCTCCGAAAGATAGAAGGGTTTCGGGAGATAATCATCAGCGCCCAGGTCTAATCCGTTCAATTTGTCCTCCAATGAATTCTTAGCAGAAACAATGATAATTCCGGCTTTCGATTCCATGTATTTCAATTCTTTCACTATGTCCAAACCACTGCCATAAGGCAAGCCTATATCTACAACAATACAGTCATACGCAAACTCATTTACCTTTTCTCTTCCGGCCTTAAAATCGTTTACGGCCTCACATACAAAACCCTGGTGCTCTAAATATTGTACCATGGATTCCCGTAAGGCTTTATCATCCTCTATTATCAGAATTTTCATTGTTAAAGCATTCCGGTTCTAAATAACAAAAAACCCGCCTTTTATGAGGCGGGCTTTGTACTGCAGTATGCTTGTTTAGACAGGAGAGCCAAATATTGCTATATTTTACCTATACATTGTACTATTGTTAAAGCCTTAACAAACTATACTACTGCTTATTGAATTAATTATTATCATCTGAATCTTGTTGCTGTTCCTGCTGTTCCTGCTGTTGCTGCTCTTGCTGATATTTGCCTGCAGAACCTTGCAATGTAACAGTTGTAGTTCTCTCTGCGCCATCATGGGTATAAGTAACTTCTATCTTATCACCCGGGCGAAGAGAAGAAATCTTTTCTACCATTTCAGTACCGGTATTAATAGTTGTGCCATTAATAGCAGTAATGAAATCTCCTTTCTGTATACCTGCTTTTTCGGCTGCACTACCTTCGGCTACAACCATCACATATACGCCATTCCCATCAGGAATATTGTTCTTCTTACGGTCTGCATCACTCATCTGGTCGCTGCCAAACTGTATCCCTAAGTAAGCTCTTTTGGCACTGCCGTACTTCACAATATCATTTGCTACACGACTTACCAGATTGGAAGGAATAGCATAAGCATAACCTGCATAAGAACCGGTGGGTGAGGCAATAGCGCTGTTAATACCAATCAACTCACCATTGGTGTTTACCAATGCACCACCACTGTTGCCGGGGTTAACAGCAGCATCCGTTTGAATAAAAGACTCAATAGGTGCTTCGCTGTTGCGACCGTTAATACCAATACTTCTCGACTTAGCGCTTACTATACCAGACGTAACTGTTGTCTCAAGGTTTAATGGATAACCAATTGCCAGCACCCATTGTCCAACACGCACATCATCAGAATTGGCAATAGAGAGATAAGGGAAGCTATTTCCTTCGATCTTAATAACTGCCAGGTCGGTACTGGGATCCGTGCCAATTACTTTGGCTTTATAGTCTTTTTTATCGTTCAAGGTTACCAGCAATCCGTCAGCTTTCTCAACCACGTGGTTATTGGTTACGATATAGCCATCTGCACTGATTAGCACGCCGGATCCGGAAGCAACCTGCCTTGGCGTACTGCCGGTATTGCTATTGTCATCATCATCGTTGTAAGACATGCCGCCGAAACCGTCACCAAACTGCGAAAAAGGATTAGCGCCTAATTGCTTTGGTTTTTGCATTACTTTAATGTGCACTACCGCAGGAGCAGCATTTGCAGCAGCGTTCTCAAAATCTACACCCGGTACCGCAGCATTATCATCTGCGTACTTTGCGGAATGAAAAACATAGTTAGCCGCAGATTTATCGGCAGCCAGCAAGTCTCCGTGTTCATATTTGCCATATACCCATACGCCGGTTACAGCAGTGGCTGCACTTATCATGGATACAGCAATCATTTGTTTGAATGTCATATTTCTAGTAGTTTTTCTTTTGTATCCCAAATTTGAAAGGCACTTATGAAGCAATTCTGAAGAAATCTGTAAAGGGGCTGTTAAACAAGTTTCCGGCGATTGAAGGAAGTTTGAGTTAAACTCACAGTGACACAGAGGAGACGGATAAAAGATTAAGATTTAAGACATTAAGTTCAAGACACAAGGAGATAGATCACTGATTTCCACTCTTTTCCTGCTTGTTCCGACGGCTATGGGGGTGAAACTAAGGCTATTCATATTGAAGCTTGGTAGACTTGAGCTATAGGGAATTATAAAAATCAAATCCCTATATTGACCAGAACCTGCACCGACATGCCCGAGTGTCGTAGGCACGGTCCATATCTAAGGATGATACTTATCAAGGTACGAGTCTAAAAGGCCTCTTTCTTCCTGCAATAAATATTCATGGGCTATTATTTTGTGAATACGGGAATCATTATTTATGAATAAATATATGTTGCTGTATTAAGGGAAAGAGTCTTAAGCAACTGTAAACTTCCGGAATATTTTAACCTAACTTATTTCAAAGCAGCCGCTACCGTATAAGTGTTCCAGAATGCCTGGTAGCCGCAAATTTTATCACCACGGAACCTCCAGATATGCACCCAGTCAGATGCAAATGGTTTTCCCGTGTTGTTTGCTCTTCCCTCAAAAAAGCCTTTTACAATTACAGCATCATTATCAGCATAAATTGTCTGAGGGGTAAACAACGCATAAAAAACTTCAGCAGCCATTTCTATTACCCAGTCTTTCACTTCAGTAATCCCATTCAGCAATTTGGTGTGGTGGATCTCGGGTACAAATGGAGGCTCCCATCGAATATCATCGGTTAATACATTAAAAACACCATTAAAGTTTTTGGTAGCAACGTCTGCATAGAGTTGCTTTACGGTTGCAATGTTTTGTTCTCTGCTCATATGGATGTAGTTTTAAATAGTACATACTTTATATGGTCTTACTGTTCTGGTTTATTATTGTTACTGTCAACCTCAAGTCATCAGGTTCGGGTTTGGAGTATTGTTAAAGCGTAAAGTCAGGTTATTCTGTTACACGCTTGTCTTCATTCAACTGAGAACACTTAAATCTACTTGCAGCCAAAACTTGGGGTGGTTTGGCTAAGTAACTGGCAATAGCAGCAGCGGATCGATGTACTAAAGTTACACAAATCATTTTGTAATTGGCTTGCAGCTTTTGTATGTAGCAGCATTGTTATTCATTTACTAACTTTAATGAAAGACTACTTACCATGTTTGTTGAACGAAATATCTTCCATTTAAAATTTGGTATGGCAAAGAGCGCCCTTGCATTATGGAAAGAATATCTCCGGAAAGTACAAAGCGGCAATCAGGATATTCATGTAAGATTACTAACTGATATTACTGGTCGTGGATATACCATTGTTTTAGAATTAAGCTATGAACAGTATGCAGACCTTGAGCCTGCAAAATGTCTGCTCACAAAACAGGAGGGTTGGAAAGAATTTTACCAGCAATTCATTCCACTTTGCGAGTATGCAGAAAGAACACAATATAAACTGGAGATAGAGTTTTGATACTTATTACGCTATTAACTAAATAACTTTACAATAGACATCTACTATCAAATAAAGCAAACTTCACTAATAGAAGCTAACCCAAACGTATCGTCCCCCGGTAAACATAAATCCTCCAACCTGCAATGAGCTACGTATCCACCTTTCCAATCTCTGCTAAGTATGCCTCCGCTGTTCAAAGTATAAGGCCAAAGGCAACCAACCTATTCATCAAATACCTGTCAATTAACAAGTAGCACCATGTTAGCCCAACAGTGCCACCCAGTAATAAAGCTGCCCCTTAGGCAATGGGGCGGCGCTGGCCGGCACGGATGCGCGGAGCGATCATGCCGTGCTTGATTTTTTGGTTACCTTTTTTATCAAGAAAAAAGGTAAAAACAACCACTTGCTGTCAGCAAGTACACCTACAACACCTTAGAAGTATACAGCATGTAAAACAGCTTACACTATCCTAAACCTATTTAGTTGACACTGTATTTAATATAAAGGCTAATTATTTTCTGGAAAGAACCAACTCTATTTAATTTTGAAAACTACAGCTACTATTTCTGTATAAATAATACACTTCCATAAAATATCACCTATGCAAAATAACAAATTAGAATACTGGCTTCGCGGACCACTGGAAAACATTCCCCCGTTGCTCCAACCTGTAGCCCATGCACTCCTGCAAGCTAATTCCGAGATCCGGGACATTATTAAAGACTTTCCTAAAGAGAACTTATGGCTAAAGCCGGCGGGTGTGGCATCTGTTGGCTTTCACCTGCAGCATATTGTCGGCTTCCTGGACAGGTTATTTACCTATAGTAAAGGGGAGAGCCTTACAGAGGCTCAATTGCATTACCTGGACAATGAAGGAAAGGAAAATGATGCCCTTTCACCACAGGATATAGCTACCGCATTACAACGGCAAATTGATACCTCCATTACATATTTAAAAACTGTCAATGAGGATACGCTTACACAAGCAAGATATGTAGGTCGCAAGCGGCTTCCTTCCACTGTAATAGGCTTGTTATTTCATGCTGCAGAACATACTATGCGGCATACCGGGCAGTTATTGGTAACCGCGCGTGTACTTACAGAGCCACTATAGAGGTTGGCTCACAGGCATCGCAGGATGAAAGCTCCTCCTTGCCAGGAAGGTGCTGATCACCATTAGTATAGCGCCTAATATAAATGGTGCGCCTGCAAATTGTACCGGCGCATTTTTATTGGTAAAGAAAGAAAACAAATTAGTCATAACAAGAGGTCCTACAATAGAAGTGGCGCTCATTAAACTGGTCAATGCTCCTTGCAGTTCTCCTTGCTCACTTGGCAATACCTGTCTCGAAATAATAGACTGCAAGGCAGGACCGGCAATGCCACCTAAACAGTAGGGGACACAAAAGGCAAACATCATCCACGATTGATTGGCAAAGCCAAATAAAAGCATTCCGATTGCATACAATCCTAAGCCTGCATACACGCTTTTTTCGTTACCGAGCCTTGGGTTGATGTATCTTATCAGCCAGCCTTGTACCAGTGCAACCAGTACACCAATAACACCGAGTGAAATACCAATCAGTTTTTCGTTCCAGCTAAACTTGTACATGGTGTAAAAGTTCCAGTTGCTTTGCACGGCATGTGCAGCTATGTAAATTAAGGTTAATGCAGTAACCAGCGGACCTAGTGAAGTATATCTTTCAAACAGTTTAAAAGATCCGATTGGATTAGCCCGCTTCCAGTCAAATGGTCTGCGGTGTTGTTTGTCCAAAGATTCGGGGAGAATAAAATAACCATATAGCCAGTTAAGCAGGCACAAAACAGCGGCGGCATAAAACGGCACTCTTGGTCCGAATTGGCCTAATAACCCGCCTATTACCGGTCCTATGATAAAGCCTAAACCGAATGCAGCACCAATCAATCCAAAGTTTTTTGCTCTGTTTTCTTCATTGCTGATGTCAGCAATATAGGCAGCGGCAGTAGTAAAACTGGAGCCTGTGACACCGGCAATCACACGACCGATGAACAACCATGCAATAGTAGTAGAGCGTGCCTGGAAGATATAATCCATGGCAAAGCCAAAAAGGGAGATCAATAATACAGGTCTTCGGCCGTAACGGTCACTTAAATTGCCGAGTACCGGTGCAAACAGTAATTGCATTACTGCATAAGAAGCATTCAGTAAGCCACCATAAGTAGCAGCCTGGCTTACGTTGCCATGAATCAATTGTTCAATCAGGGTAGGCATTACCGGAATGATGATTCCCCACCCTATTACATCAATGAAAAGAGTTACGAAAATAAAGCCGAGTGCAGCTTGTTTTTTGTCGCGCATACAGTAGTCAATTACTGCAAAATAAGGTATTTAAATGTGGGTATAGTACCGTTCATAAATTTCCTGGAGGGGTGACGATTGTCTGTGGTATACGTCTGTTGAACCGGGTATAAGAAGGTGGGGGTAAGGACAATGCCATCAGCTCCGCTAAACGGCAGACAATGCCATCAGTTTGCCGGTAGAACTGCTGAAACAAAGAGCATACAGTCAGGCAAAAGGCAATAGCCACCTCCCATATTTCTGCTTACCTCAGGCTTTTGTATTCCGTTAAGTAGTATGATGTGCTTTGCTTAAAGTCTAAACGGTTCTTGTGCTTGCGCCTTGGTGTTTATCGCTTATATCAGTTAATTTATTTGAATCTGGCATTAACTGTTGACGACGACTCTCTTCTATCCTCAAAATTCCTCCTCCCAAATCTTGGATAGCCCTGAGCTATACCTAACATATACTTAAGTATATACTTAAGTTATACTGAACATATACTTATTACCTAAGTTATACCTGATCTCCTTGCTATCTCCTTCTGGTATACTGCTGGGTACTTCCTCATCAACCTCATACTTACTCCCTGGGTTTGCCATACTCCCTTTTAGGGGCATAGGGGTTGGCTTCTCCAATATTAGCCCGCCTGTTTGAATCTGGTATTATCCCACTTTCAGTTTGGTGGCATCATATACGCTGCTCGAAGCTTATAGTTTATATCCGGCAACTGGCAGCCGGTAACTGGTATCTGGCTACCTGTTTGGATCTGGTATTACTTCCATGCTAAAACGGTTAACTATTTTATGTAGGTACACTAGTTTAGAGCCGCAGCAATAACATCTTTTAATAAAAATTTGGTTATATTTGATTATTTTCCTTAGAATTGTCCTGTATACACTTATTGCGATTGCTTAACTTCTTTTATGAATTGTTTCTATGAAAATTTTACAAACTGAGATCACTCCGGCGAATAACAGCTATATCTCTGTTATTGAACGTAATGAACCTTATTTTAAATCTCCATTCCACTATCATCCGGAGATAGAGTTGGTGTACATTAAAGAAAGCTTTGGGAAACGCGTAATAGGCGACAAAATTGAGCCTTTTTACGTAGGCGACTTAGTACTGGTGGGTTCCAACCTGCCCCACGTCTGGCTTAGTGATGAAAGCTTTCACCATGGTATAGAAACTGATCGTGCAAGGTCTATTGTGATGTACTTCAATAAAGAGATTTTTGGCGAAGGCTTTTACAGCTTGCGCGATGTAGAAAAGATTAATACGCTCTTTAGAAATGCACAACGCGGACTTAAAATAGTGCGTGAGACCCGGAATAAAGTAATTGACCTGTTGGAAGAACTGGTGAATAAAACCGGCTTTGAACGCGTGCTCGGTCTAATGGAAGTTTTACATATCCTTTCCATTTCCAATGATACTGAATTCATCAACAGCGAAACCTATTCAGGTGTTGTTTATAACAGGGATACTGACCGGCTTGCTGAAGTGTTCAAATTCATTAATACTTCATTTGGCACTGATATCACATTGAATGATGTGGCAAAGAAAGCTAATCTTACACCACAATCATTCTGCCGCTTGTTCAAGAAAAGAATGAATAAGCACTTTATGGAGTACCTTAACGAAGTGCGTATATCACATGCCTGCCGCTATCTCATGGATACAGATTGCAGTATTTCGGAAATTGCCTACATGAGTGGCTTTAAAACAGTATCTAATTTTAATAAAGTATTCAAAGAAAATACCGGCTATTGTCCTACAAGTTACCGGTTGAAGGCATCATAATACATTGGAGATAAGGTGTTTGTATTACAACTCACATTCAAACGCCTAATAGTATCAACGCTATACTTATAATTCTCTTAGTAGTATTTAAAACACAAGAGGCTGTCTGTTGTCAACAGACAGCCTCTTGTAATAATATAAAAGTAGCTCAACCTCTATAAAAACCAATACTGCTCATATTTTTCAGCATCACTTAATGGCTTTTCTACTAGTTTCTGAGTAATCTTATTCAACTCTTCCACTTTATTTTTAAAGTCACCTTGTAAGCTATTACGCAATACTTGCAGATTATTGATAACATCATCCAACTCATCAGGTAACATCTCACTGAATACCTCGCGGAGGCGCTTGGCAACTGTAGGTGATTTACCGTTTGTGGAAATAGCTAATTTCAGATTGCCTTTGGTAACTACAGAACCTAAATAAAAGTCACATAGATAAGGCTTGTCTGCCACGTTTATCAACTTACCCCTTACTTTGGCATCATTGCGGATGGTGGTGCTTAGTGCAATGTCGTTTACCGCTGCAATTACTATATCACAATCATTTAAATACTCAGCCTTATATTCAGTCTGCTTAATGTGCACATTAGGATGCAGTATTGCAAGATCATGGAACTCATTATTGATTTCCTTTGCAATCACCAGTATTTGCGTAGCCGGTGAATTGTTTAATATAGCGTTCAGCTTTTCTACACCTACATTACCTGCGCCAATAAGCAGCACACGCATATCTTCAAGCTTTAGAAAAACAGGGAACAAATTGTTAGTTTCTTTCATTGTTGATAATGATTGTACTGGTAGAATAAACCGGTGAAACTGATGAATATGGAAGCAGGAGCATCAGATAGAGTAATTATAATCTGCAATTCCAAATACCTTCCGCATAGTGAAGTCGCCGAATGGTTCTCCAGAGGCTCTTTCTGTCACGTATCTGCCAAATAAGTTATCCAGCTCGCTTACAATTCCTTCTTCATCCAGGTTTTCCTTGTATAGTTTATTTAGTCTCAAGCCTTCCACATCACTGCCAATCATCAGGTTATAATGTCCGTAGGAGGTGCCGATAAATCCAATTTCTGCATTATAGGGTCTTGCACAACCGTTGGGACAACCAGTCATTCTGATCACAATACGTTCATCCGCAATACCATGCTTTGCCATCAACTCTTCAATACGGGTCATCAGGTGTGGCATATAGCGCTGTGCTTCTGCTAAAGCTAGTGGACAGGTATTAAATGCTACACAAGCCACTGATAGCTTGCGGATATTGGATGCGTTGATAGTATGCGCAATAATGTCATACTTCTCTAAAATATCGTTCACAAAAGCCTTGTCCTCATCAGCTACGTCAGCAATCATTAAGTTCTGATTGCAGGTAAAACGGAAGTTGGCTTTGCGGGACTGTGCAATTTCTAAGAACGCAGTTTTAAGCAATAGATTATTCTCATCCAGCACCCGCCCATTTTCTATAAAAGCGGTATAATACCAGTTTCCGTTGTGGTTTTGTCTCCAGCCAAAATCATCGCTGCGGTCTTTAAACTTAAAAGGCTTTGCTGGTTGAAAAGTAAGGCCAGCCCTTTTTTCTACCTCTTCTTTAAATGCCTCAACGCCCATGCGGTCTATGGTGTATTTAAGACGTGCCAATTTGCGGTCACTACGGTTACCAAAGTCCCGCTGAACAGTTATTAAGTTGTACACGACTGTTTCTATATCCTTCTTATCTACATAGCCTAATACAGTACAGAGACGAGGATAAGTATCCGGATTGCCATGCGTAGTGCCCATGCCACCGCCTGCAGCTACATTAAAGCCGGTAAGCTTGCCATCTTTTATGATAGCTACCAGTCCCAGATCATTGGCAAAAACATCTACATCATTATAAGGCGGTATAGCAATGCCTATTTTGAATTTACGTGGTAAGTACCTGTCCTGGTACAGTGGATCTTCTTCTGTTTTTTCAACCAGCTTCTCATCATCCAGCCATACCTCATAAAATGCCCTTGTTTTTGGTTTAAGCAGCAAGCTTAGTTTATTAGCTAAGCTAAACACTTCCTCATGCAGCGGCGATGCACTGGGATGGGCCGTAGCAACTACATTACGGTTTACATCACCACAGGCAGCTATACTGTCTAAGTGTACCGTATTAAATGCCTTCATTGCATCCTTAGCATGATTCTTTAACACACCATGCAACTGTATCGTTTGCCTGGTGGTGATCTTGATAGTGCCGGTGGAATGCTCGCCCGCTATATGGTGCATGGCTTCATACTGTTCTGCAGTCATAAAACCACCAGGCAGCCTAAGTCTTACCATAAAAGAGTACAGGCGATCCAGCTTTTTTGCTGCCCGCTCTTCACGGCGGTCACGGTCGTCCTGTAAATACATTCCATGGAACTTTACCAAAGCCTGGTCATCTTCGCGTATAGCGCCGGTATGTTCATCCAGAAGGCTTTCTTTTAGTGTGCCACGTAAGCCTTCACTTTGTTTTTTTATACGTTCAGTAGATGATTCGTTCATATTGTATAGCTATTAGCCCGCAGTTATAACTGCAGGCTTGTTGAAGAAATTAATTTAATGTCATGTGGCTACGAGCCTATTAACTGCTGGCTTTGAGCATTCATAATGAACCTGTATTTCCTTTACTCGTAGCTTACCGCTCATAGCTTTCTTAATACACATCCTTATGGTACTTGCCGTGCTCACTTAATTCATTTAAGTAATGCATAGCATGATCCTCGCTCATATCACCTTTTGTTTGTATAATTTGCAGCAATGTATTCTCTACATCGGTGCTCATAGGATACTTGGCGCCGCAAACATAAATACTTGCACCACTCTTTATCCATTCATACAGTTCTGTAGCTTGCTGCATCATCCGGTGCTGCACATAAACTTTTTCCTTCTGGTCCCTGGAGAAGGCTGTATTTAAGCGTGTAAGCAGCCCGGTTTCAAAGAAAGTAAGCAGCTCCGTCTGATACAGGAAGTCAGATGTAAAATGCTGGTCGCCAAAGAACAGCCAGTTGCGTCCCTGTGCGCCGGTTGCATCCCGCTCAAAAAGGAATGAACGGAATGGTGCAATGCCGGTACCCGGTCCAATCATAATTATATCTGTATCCGGGTGTGGTAGCTTGAAAGAGCTATTCCTTTGTACATAAATTTCCAGAGTATCATCCTCATTCATGCACGACAGGTAATCACTACACAAGCCAAAACGCCTTTGATTATCTATTTCAAATGTACTTCTGCCCACGGTAATATGCACTTCGTTTTCACCATGCGCTGCAGGTGAAGAAGAAACAGAGTATAATCTCGGCGTAACAGGTTCCATTATATCAATCAACTGTTGCACATTTACACTTTCAAGTGGATAAATACGCAACAAGTCAAGCAGGTCCATACGGATACCCGGTACATCTTTTTGAGCTAAAGCTGAATATTTCTGGATAATGCGCTCCGGTAAATACTGGATGTTGATCTTGTTCCTAAACAGGTTAAACAGAGTATCATTGTTATTCCTAAACATTACTGTTTGCCCGGGGGATGCATCCAGCAATTCTATTATCTTCATTACCGCATTATTGCAGTTCTTTGCAACCACGCCAATCGAATCGCCCGGCTCATACATGATGGGATCCTCGACAGCGATCTCTAAATGATAAGTTTCCTTATTGCTGTCAATATCGTTAAGGTTGATGCTGGTAACTACTTTTCCCTGAACTATTTTCTTCCCGGAAGAAGCCGGCTTTGCTTTTACTACTGCAGCCTGTGCCGCAGGTGCAGCAGTCTTTAATGTTGAATTGATGAGTTCATCAATCCATGCATGCGCTTCCGGTTCAAAGTCTGTGTCGCATTTACGCATAGGAATAATGCGCTCGGCGCCTAATTGCGCTAATCTTTCATCTACATCTTCCCCCGCTTTGCAAAACAGGGGATAGGAAGAGTCACCTAATGCCAGCACACCATATTTCAACTGGTTGAGTTCTACCTCATTCTGTAGAATGTAATCGTAAAACTTTTTGGCAGTGGCAGGTGGTTCGCCATCGCCTTGTGTGCTCATGACTACAAACAAGCAGTTTTCTTTTTGTAAATCAGCTATCTTATACTGGTCAAGGCTCTTGGTTTTTACCTGTATGCCCTGCTTTTTAAGCTTGGTGGTCATCTCTACGGCTACTTTTTTAGAGTTGCCGCTTTCAGAGCCGTACACAACGGTGCAGGCTGACAGTGCACTTTGCCGGTGCAGCAGCAGGGAGCGTTTCTGTGGCAGTAGCATAACCATTACCATTGCCTTCCATTAAGGCACTTACATAGCCATTGATCCAGATCAATTCTTCTTTAGAAATTCCTGTTATGAGTTCACGAAACAATTTTAGCTTAGGCTCTGCTAACATTATTGCCATTTTTTATATCGTTGAATAATTCTGTCAATGTATCCAGGGGCGTAAAATATGGAATGCGCTCCTTATCGTTGGGCAGCCAGGCAAACTGCTGGTACAAGCCCGCTACTTTACCAATTATTACCAGTGAGGGACTAATGAAGTCCTCCTGTGGTGGTTCATTTTTGTACTGCTGCAAGCTGGCACTATATACATACTGATTAGGAGTAGTAGCCTGCTCTACCACTACAAACGGTGTAGTTTCGTCAGCGCCATGCTGCAATAAATTGTTTACTACTTCGGGTAAAGCAGCAACAGACATGTACAGCACCAGCGTGTCTTTCATAGCTGCCAGTTCACGCCATGCCTCAGGTGCAATAGCAGTGTTTTTATAATAGGTAAGTATCCGTACGCCGGTTGCATGCTCCCTGGCTGTAAGTGGAATACCGGTATAAGCAGCCGCGCCGGAAAGCGCCGTTATGCCCGGAATGATCTCGTAAGCAATACCTGCTGCCTTTAGTGCCAGCAGTTCATCCAGTATATTTGAGAATATAGAGGTATCACCACCTTTCAGGCGTACCACAAGTTGGTGCGTTGTTGCTTTTTCTACCAGCAACTCATTAATTTCCTGCTGGGTGGTAGAAGTGTTACTACCTCCCTGTTTACCCACAGCAATCACCTGAGCGGAGAAAGAAATGTATTCCTGTAAAATCTCTTCGCTCACCAGTCTATCGGTAATCACTACATCTGCCTTTTGCAAAATTTTGGTAGCTTTTACTGTAAGCAAACCAGGATCGCCGGGACCGGCACCAATAAAGTACACCTTATGCGGTTGCTGCATGTTTTTCAATACAATTAGTCCACCAGTTTGGTAGATTAAAATGTAAAATTAAAACAGAAAAGAGTTTGTGCCAAAGTTTTATCACTAATCGTGCCTTATAGTAAATGATTCTTTAGCGGGTTAGATGTATACGATGTAAAGTAAAACAGCAGTTATTGGTCAGCAGATTGGGGTTTTTACAAAATGCTGACAAGAAGAACAAGTTTAAATAAAGCCCATAACAGGAAATGAAAAAGTTGCTAAAACGGCTTAGCTGTAATGCTAAATCCTCTGCAATGCAGAACGAAGTCTCTGAATTTCGTTCATTTTATGTTATGAGTTTTTAGACTCGCGCATTTCCTCGAGATGCTGCGCAAAATAGTTGTGATTCAGGTAGAAGCATGAAAGGCTGGCTTCAATATGAATAGCCCAGAGTTTTAAAACCCGGGAGTAAACGTATTATTGCAAACCTCCATCTGCCGGCTGGCGGATTGAATTATTTAGAAGGCTGAACTTCTTTGAGGCTGATTAAACAACTGCGTTTATGCCACTGCAACCAATACCTCTGTAATGTATGGAGTAAAGGTGGCGATGGTAGCCGGCTTTTCTACATAGCCTATGACATTCATGTATTTCATAGCCCTTTTGTAATCAATAGCGTTTACAGAAGAAGTAAGAACAACTACTTTATAATCTTTTGCTTCCGCAGCCATTTTATTTAAAAAATCCCAGCCATTCATAACAGGCATATTGATGTCCAGAAATATTAAATCAGGCTTAATATAGTCTAACTTATCAAAAGCTTCTTCCGGATCGTTAAACTCCATGGCATTTACGGAGGAATCAATATATGATATTAATTTTTTATTGATAAAATTGCTTATTTGCTCATCGTCAACTAATATTATTTCCATATACTTCAGTTATTACCTATTCTTATATTATTACTATTTATGATGGTTGTTTAAAAACTACCTTAAACCAGCAAACTGCTTAAATATTATCAATCAAGATTGCTCAAACATACTACACTTAGTTCATATAAGTGTAGTATATATTCGTACAGGGGTATTTTATGATTGACTTAATTCCTTAAATAATCTATGGTGTGCATTAATATATAAGACTTGTTTTGGATTTTAAGCAATAAAGTAAAGCAATAAATGACATTGATGATGCAAAATACATACAAAAAGATGAACTGATCATGTTTGAGTAATAGTTTTAAGTGCATATTAATTAAAGGACTAGCAAATTCATAATGTAAATTTAATTATATGATATTTAATTAGAGATTTACTATTTAATAACTCCTACCAAATTGAAATTAGTTACGCATATACCAGACCACATATGCCCCTGAGATTCTTCGGACCTGGAAGATCTCACGGGGTGAGTGACCTACGGATGGGCAATTACCGGTGTGAATGCTATAAGAACGGAGCAGGTAGGGCGTTACTGAGGAGTAAATACGGAAGAGATAGGGAGGAGATACGGTATAAATTAGGTATAAGTTAAGTATAACTTAGGTATAAGTTAGGTATAACTCCGGGTGGTGCACCGTACAGGAACAGTATATAGACAGCAGATAAGCTATTAGCATACCCGCTCTCAAAAATGGGAATCCCAATCCCTTTTAACAGTAGCAAGCATAATATTCTTATGCTATTTGGCAGCTTCGCTGTTAATTTGTGCTGAAATGTTGACAAAGAGAATCATTCCATGCCTTGATATTAAAAACGGCAGAACAGTAAAAGGGGTCAATTTTGAGAACCTGCGTGATGCGGGCGACGCGGTAGAACTGGGTGCTTTATATGCCCAACAAGGCGCCGATGAACTGGTGTTCCTGGATATAACCGCCACCAATGAAAAACGTAAAACATTGAGTGAACTGGTGAATAAAATTGCACATCGCATCAATATTCCTTTTACAGTAGGTGGTGGCATTAGCAGTGTGGCGGATGTACAGGTACTGCTGCAAAATGGTGCCGATAAAATATCAGTAAACACGGCTGCATTTAAAAATACACAGCTTATAAATGATTTAAGTAAAGAGTTTGGCAGTCAGTGTGTGGTATTGGCTATTGACACAAGAAAGGAAGAGGATGGCGAATGGTATGTATATCTCAATGGTGGCAGAGTAAAAACAAATACGAAGTGCCTGGACTGGGCGAAAGAAGGAGTGGAGCGTGGCGCTGGTGAAATATTGCTAACCTCAATGAATAATGATGGAACAAAGCAAGGCTTTGCTATTGATATTACCCAGCTGTTAGCTACTACTTTGCCGGTTCCTGTTATAGCATCGGGCGGAGGTGGCACTATGCAACATTTTGCTGAAGTGTTTGAGCATGGACAAGCGGATGCAGCTCTGGCAGCAAGTATATTTCACTTTAGAGAGATAGGTATTCAGGATTTAAAAGCATATCTGAAAGAAAAGGATGTGAGTGTGAGAATGTGAGTATTGGAACACGGATGACCACCGCCTTTGGCGGGGCAGGCACAGACAGGCTGGATTTTATCTATGATGTGAGTATTAAACTCAGATACTTAAGTTCTAAAAATAAGTTCTTCATTTTGCCACAAGATTTCAAATAAAGCAGCTATTAATATACATGGATATTGATTTTAAAAAATATGCCGATGGATTGGCGCCGGCAATTATTCAGGACTATAATACCGGCCGGGTGCTGATGCTAGGGTTTATGAATGCAGATGCGCTGGAAGTAACTGAGCGCACCGGCATGGTTACTTTTTACAGTCGCAGCAAAAAACGGCTCTGGACAAAAGGGGAAGAAAGCGGTAACCATTTGCTGCTGAAACAAATAATGGCAGACTGTGATAAGGATACATTGCTTATAAAGGCTACACCTGTGGGCCCCGTGTGCCATACTGGTGCCGATACTTGCTTTAGTGAGAAAAACCATAGCCAGGACTTTTTACTGTATTTAGAAGAAATCATACGGCTGCGGCGGCAAGCAAATCCCGAGGAGTCGTATGTATCGCGCCTGATGCATAAAGGCATGAATAAAATAGCCCAAAAGGTGGGTGAAGAAGCGGTAGAACTGGTGATAGAAGCAAAAGACAATAATGAGGAGTTGTTTTTAGGAGAGGCGGCAGATTTGCTGTTTCATTATTTAATTTTGTTAAACGCAAAGGGCTATAATTTACAAAATGTAATAGACGTTCTACAAAAGCGTCATTCAAAATAAAACTATGAAGCGAATATTAATCGTGTTTTTGCTGTTACCGGCTCTGATATACGCACAAAAAGCAAAGAATACAATTGCTCAGTCTGGTAGCCAGGCTATGTCTGCTACAGCTTATAACGATGGCTTTGAAATCAATGGCAATCTTAAAGGAGTTCCGGATAATAGTGTAGTGTTTTTAGCAGGGTTTAGCGGCACTGATACACTTGCAAAAACAACGGCGCATGATGGCCGATTTGTGATGAAAGGCAAATTAGATAATACAGACGCGCGTATCCTGAATATCCCGTCACTCAGCCGGAGGCTGGTATTATTTATGGGTAATGATCATATTACTATCAAAGGAGATAGCACCAATTTTAATGATATTAATATCACCGGATCTGATGCAAACTATGATTACGAGGAATTTATTTACCATATTAAGCCGTTGAATGATTATGTAGATTATTACCGTAGTATGCTGCAGGCTGCGCCTACACAAGCTGCTAAAGACAGCATCATGATTTCACTAAATACAGCCTATAATATTTACCAGGAAAGTATAGACCGCTTTATAAGTCGTAAAAGAAGTTCGCCGGTTTCTTCGCTGGTATTAGCTTATAGCTACGATACCGATCCCAATAAAGATATTGCTTTGGTACAAAAACGCTATAACCTGCTAACCGGTGAAGCTTTAGAAAGTCAATTCGCAAAGAACCTGAGTACGGTTATCGCACGGGATAAGGTAGGGGCAATTGGCAGTCCTGCTATAGATTTTACGCAAACAGACACTGCAGGCAACAATGTGTCACTCTCGCAGTTTAGGGGTAAGTATGTGCTGCTTGATTTTTGGGCAAGCTGGTGCCGCCCCTGCCGTATGGAGAGTCCGAATGTAGTAGCTGCTTATAATAATTTTAAAGACAAGAACTTTACAGTTCTGAGTGTATCGCTGGATGAAAAACGCGAATCGTGGCTGCATGCAATAAAGATGGATGGACTTAACTGGACGCATGTAAGCGACTTAAAATACTGGAGCAATGATGCGGCCAGGCAATACAATATTCAATCTATACCGCAAAACTATTTGATAGACCCGAACGGGGTGATCATAGCCAAAAACCTGCGTGGTGAAGCATTGGTTGCTAAGTTGAAAGAGGTGTTGAAGTAAGTTGATAAAACTACAAGGCTAAAGCCGCAAGCTTTGACCTAGTGGCATTTTCAATTGAAAAGGGGCTTTAGCTTATTAATTCCGTCCTAGTTTAGTAAGGGTAAGACTGCATACTTAGTACATTGTCAAATAAATATGGTTAGCGTAAACAAATGTTTAAATGCTGTGTACATCGAGGGTATTGTAAATGAATCTCTTACAGATATTTCTTGTCTTTCTTTTTTCTCTTGAAAGAAAAAAGAAACAAAAAAGTGTATGAATAGAATAATGTTTATTCAATGGTATTCATGAGATCGCTTCGCTAAGTTCAAGCACGGCATGATCGCTCCGCGCATACGTGCTGGCCAGCGCCGCCCCATTGCCTAAGGGGCAGCTTTATTACTGGGTGGCACTGTTGGGCTAACATGGTGCTGATTCGATTTTGATAGGTATTTAATGAACAGCTTGGTTGCCTTTGGCCTTAAACTTTGAACAGCGTAGTCTTACTTAACGGAAAACCGAAAGGTAGATACGTAGCTCATTGCAGGCTAGAGGATTTATGTTTTCCAGTGGGGAGAATACTCTTTTGGTTAGCTTCTATTAGGGAAGCTTACTTTATTTGATAGTAGTTGCTTATTTTACATTTATTTAGGGGACAGCATGCTAAGTCTAATACTTCATACTCTTACACAAAAAGAAAAACCTTACTAATTCAGGACTGGATTATAAGTATGTTATGTGCTTAGGCTAAAGCCTTTCGTGTTTATATTTCGTTTTTAAGGCTGTGGCCCAGGTTTAAATGTGATAAATCATTGAAAACTCCTTACCAGCATTGTATTACCATCAGGAGTATTTCCGTGTTTTTCTTTTAATATATTCACTACGATCTTGTCTAAGGGCAATGACACCGTGTCTGTTGTCAGATCATTCCATTCTATCCAGCGGAACACTTCACACTGCGCTGTTTTGTCTGCAACCTGTTCAGGTAAAAAGTCAAACACTTTGGTCTTTGTTTCTAAAGCAATGGGCTCCTCTGCATGTACAAAATAGTATATAGAAAATATCTGGTGGTCTTTATTGAAAGCAGAAAGCTGAAAATGGTCGGTTGTATAAATATGGTCGCCTATTGTGACTGTAAGCCCGGTTTCTTCCATAAACTCACGTGCCAGGCAATCACGGGTGCCTTCGCCAAACTCCAATCCGCCACCAGGAAACTTGGTATAATAATCTCCGCGTATAAATTCATCACTTACCAGTACGCGATTCTTACTATCTCTTAAAATACCATATACTCTGATGTTAAATCTAAACATAGGTTTCGCATTATGCTTTTACAATGTTCGTTAATAAATTGTTTCCATTCTCCTTATTACCTGCAAATAAATTTGCTTAAATGAAACTGCGCTTTATTTTTGCTGGCATGAACAGTAATATACATGTACATCACCATCTCTTACTATACCGGTAAGCTGGTGTGTTTGGTATATTCTTCAAAAACATTGGGCTTACTTTTGGTAAGCCTTTTTTATTGTATTTAAATAATTGCAATGACAAACTCAGATGCCATTCTTAAACTGGCGGTGCAAAAATCGGGTCGCCTGCATGAGGATTCTATGAAGCTTCTAAAGGAATGTGGTATTGACATCAGTAATGGTGTAAATAAATTGAAAAGTGAAGCTTCCAACTTTCCCCTGGAAGTATTTTTCCTTCGTGATGATGATATTCCGCAATACGTGGAAGATGCGGTGGCTGACATTGGTTTTGTGGGCGAAAATGTAGTGTACGAGAAAAATAAGAACGTACAGGTGGAGCATAAATTAGGATTTGGCAGATGCCGCCTTAGCATTGCTGTTAATAAAAACGAAGTCTATGACGGAGCGCAGTATCTGCAAGGTAAGCGTATTGCAACCAGTTATCCTTTGATCCTGAATGATTTCTTACAAAGGAATAAGATAGACGCCGAAATACATGAGATCAGCGGCAGTGTGGAAATAGCGCCAGGTATCGGTCTTGCACATGCCATTTGTGACCTGGTAAGCAGTGGTTCTACTTTGTTCATGAACGGATTGAAAGAGGCGGAGACTATCCTCCAATCGCAAGCAGTGCTTATTAAAAACAAAGATTTAAATGAGCAACAGCAGGCAATTTTAAACAAATTACTTTTCCGCATCCAGGCTGTAAAGAGAGCAAAAAACAATAAATATATTTTACTGAATGCACCAGATGATAAATTAGATGAAATCATTGCTTTGCTTCCTGGCATGAAAAGCCCTACTATTTTACCATTAGCAGAAAAAGGTTGGCACAGTGTTCATAGTGTATTGAGTGAAGATACGTTTTGGGATATTATTGAGAAGTTGAAGGATGCCGGTGCACAGGGAATTCTCGTTATTCCAATTGAAAAGATGATTATATAATTTCCATTTATTATTTGATATAAATCAGATTATGATTGTTGTTAAGAACCCTCCGAGAGAGGCGTGGCGGGGACTATTGCAGCGCCCTGCTTTCGATGCTGCTTCGTTACAGGAGAAAGTAAGTGCTATATTGAATGATGTTAAAGCAAATGGTGATAAAGCTGTATTGAAATATACAGCAATGTACGATGGAGTGCAATCAGATAATTTAATTGTATCTCAGGAGGAAATTGCTGATGCCAGTAAACAAGTAAGTATTGATTTAAAGAAAGCTATAGAGTTAGCAGTAAACAATATAGGAGCTTTTCATGCGAGGCAGCTTACTTCGAAAGAGGAGATAATAGAAACAATGCCTGGCGTTACCTGCTGGCGCAAACCTGTGGCAATTGAAAAGGTAGGCTTGTATATTCCCGGGGGTAGTGCACCACTGTTTTCAACAGTATTAATGCTTGCAATTCCGGCGCAGTTAGCGGGTTGTAAGGAGATTGTATTATGTACGCCTCCTGCAAAGGATGGCAGTATACATCCGGCTATTCTATTTGCAGCAGAGGTTACCGGTGTAACTACTATTATTAAAGCCGGGGGAGTACAGGCTATTGGTGCTATGGCCTATGGCACAGCAAGTGTTCCAAAAGTATATAAGATATTAGGACCGGGTAACCAGTATGTAACCTGTGCGAAACAATTAGTACAGCAGGAAGGCATTGCCATAGATATGCCTGCCGGCCCAAGTGAAGTATGTGTGCTGGCGGATGAAACAGCTAATGCCGCCTATGTAGCAGCCGATCTATTATCGCAGGCAGAGCATGGTATCGATAGCCAGGTTTTACTGGTAACTACAAGCGAAGCTTTAATAAATGAAACAACAGTGGAGTTAGGAAGACAATTGGGGGATTTGCCACGTAAAGTAATTGCTGCACAGGCACTAGAGAGTAGCAGAATGATTTTGCTGGATAACGTAGAAGACGCCATTGAAATGGTAAATGAATATGCTGCCGAACATTTAATACTTGCATGCAACGATGCAGATATTATTGCAGAGAAAATTGTTAATGCCGGTTCTGTTTTTATCGGCAACTTTTCACCGGAAAGTGTTGGTGACTATGCCAGCGGTACTAATCATACATTGCCAACACATGGCTTTGCTAAAGCCTACAGTGGTGTAAGTGTAGATAGCTTTGTTAAGAAAATTACTTATCAAAAGCTTTCGGAAAAAGGTTTGGAGGCAATAGCTTCTGCTGTGATGACGATGGCTGAGGCAGAAGGTTTGCAAGGACACGCAAAGGCTGTAGAAGTGAGGTTGAAGGGATAAAAGGTGATGAGTTACAAGGCGCAAGAAACAAACTGTAAGCCTATAATAAAAGAGCCGTATGTACTAATGACATGCGGCTCTTTTATTATAAGTATATAAACTATTTCAACTCCCACACTAATGCGCTTGCGCCTAGAATGGCTGCATCGGCTTCCTTCAATTCACTATATATAAGTTTTACTTTATTTTGGAAAATACTCAGCAGGTTTTTCTCCATATGCTCCTTAGTTGGTTTCATTATTAAGTCGCCTGCCTTGCATAAGCCTCCAAATAAAATAATAACTGCAGGCGAAGAAAACATCACAGCATTTGCTAATGCCATTCCCAAAATCTCACCGGTATAGCGATATACTTCTTTAGCCATTTCATCACCCTGTATGGCACAGTCATATACCACGCGGCTGTCAATATCATTCAAGGGATAGTTTCTTAACAACGTGGTGCTATCAGGATTTTTCTCCATTAACTCCAAAGCGGTCAGCCTTACACCTGTAGCTGAGGCATATGCCTCTAAGCAACCATGCACGCCTGTACTCCAGTGCTTGCGGCCACCCGGGATAATAATAGTATGTCCTAATTCACCCGCAAAGCCATCGTGTCCGTACACTACCTGTCCGTTGATCACAATACCACTGCCCACACCGGTGCCCAAAGTGATCATAATAAAATCGCGCATACCTTTAGCTGCACCATACATCATTTCGCCTACTGCTGCTGCATTGGCATCATTAGTAAGTGCGGCAGGTAAGCCAAATTTATCAGTTATAATTTGAGCAAGGGGTACTATGCCTTTCCAGTTGAGATTGGGGGCATAATCTATTGTGCCGGTATAATAGTTACCATTCGGAGCACCTATACCTATGCCTTTTATATGTTCAGTAGTACCCACATGATCAATAGCAGGTGCAATAGCGCCATATAATTCTTCTATAAAGGTGTTAACAGTTTGGTGTTTTTTGGTAGAGATAGCACCTCTGTATTTTATCTCGCCGCGATGGTCAACTATTCCAAACACGGTATTGGTGCCGCCAATATCTATACCTACGGCAAGTTGTTGGGAAACAGGAATCATGGATCTTTATTCGTTGTTTTTTATAATAAACAGTTATACAATTTTATCAATATAATGAGTTTACATTGAAGTGTTCGCTAAGCCTTGGAATATCAGATCACTCCTTCTCCGGCAATAGTTGCCGGAACTTCAACTGGTCTATCGTAATCTATGCCTTGCTTTCTCAATATCCCCTTTACGGCAAACGCAAATATGGCAACATATATAAAGCTGAATACAGGTATCCAATAAGAATGATGAATACCAATACCTGGTATGTCACTTTGAGATTGCAGGTAATCTGCAAGCTTCCCTTGCAATGGAGGAATTATGCTGCCCCCTAGTATCATCATAATCAGAAATGCAGAACCCTGGCTCTCATATTTACCAAGTCCGGCTACAGACAGGGCAAATATACAAGGCCACATAATAGAGCAAAAAAGACCGCCGCTCAAAAAGGCATAAATACCCACAATGCCAGTTGACAGTACACCTATGATCATAGCTATAGCACCAAGAATACTGAATATAAGCAGTGTTTTGGCAGGGTTGTCTTTACTGATATAAAATGCAATTATCTGTACCAGTACACAAATAATATAAGCATACAAAGGTGACATATCATTCTTTGCCAGTGCATTTACACCAATAACAATTGTAAATGCTACCAGAGGAACAACAGTTATCAGGATTTTCTTTGTTTTATTACTAAAGTCAAAGGCGGATATAGAGCCAACCCACCGTCCAATCATCAAACCGCCCCAATACATGGAAATAAATGGTGCAACCTGTGAAGATTGAAAGCTTCCAAAAGCTTTTTGCTTAAGTAATTCACTTAGATTACTTACAATAGTTACTTCTGTACCTACATACAGGAAAAGAGCAAGCATGCCAAGTACCAACTGCGGATATTGCATGGCTCCCCAGCCAGTAGCATTTCTCCTGGCACTGGTATAAGAGAAAAGCAGCCCTAAAACAACAACAGCTAATGCACCAAACAGCCATTTCATTCGGTGGGTTTCCAAATCAAGTTTTAAGCTATTGATTTCGGTTGTTTGTGGTTGGATGCTTTCAGTCAGTTGGCTTATAGAAGTATTTCCGGTACTATTACCAGATTGTAAAGATTCAATTTGTTTTTCTACCGGTGCAACTTGTGTTGTAAGTGTTTCTAATCTTTGGGCTTTATCGCTTTTATAACTGCTGAATACCGGTGTAAACATAACAATCAGCAAACCGGTAATCACTAAAAAAGTACTTAAAGCCTTGTTCGCTTTTTCTGTCTTTTCGATAATAATGCCTGAAGGCACCTTCCTGGAAAAATAAAAAAGGGCGGATGCTCCTATAAACAGTGCACCTACAGCAATATAAAGCATAATAACTTTATCTAATGTTAGTGCTGCTATCTGTTCTTCGGTTAATGCAGCAGTAGTACCAAAGAGGGCTATGGCAACTATAATAGGTCCTATCATTGTTCCGAAAGAATTAATACCGCCACCGAGATTAACTCTACTGGTTCCGGTGGAAGGATCACCTAGTGCAATAGCAAATGGCTGAGCAGCCGTTTGTTGTAAGGAAAAGCCCAAAGCTACTATAAACAAGCCTATAAGCATACCTGTAAAACTGTTGGCATTAACGGTAGTAATCATTACGGCTGCACCTACAGCAGAAAACAAAAGACCATATACAATACTTCTTTTATATCCCCATTTACCTACCAGATCTTTTCCGCCGAAAGATCCATAAACAAAGAAAGCTAAAGCACCTAAGTAATAAGCACCATAGAATGCAAAATCAATAAGCTGACTTTGAAACTGGTCTAACCTGAAGTAGTGTTTACAGAAAGGTATAAAGACACTGTTGCCTGCAGCTATAAAACCCCAAAAGAAGAATACTGTTACCAGTGTACTTAATGCACCATAATTAGTAGGAATACCGGAAGACTTAGTTTTCTGAATAGATGACAAGTTCATCGTTGCACCAGCCATAGAAGTAGGAATTTAAAAAATAAAAGTAAAAGAATTTTTTTAAGCTAATTAAATTCATTTAATATTTGCTGATAAAATAAAGCAATCATTAATCAATTTCATAACCACCGTTTATGGAAATAGTTCACGTGAGCGCAGAATGCTATCCTATGGCCAAAGCCGGCGGACTCGGAGATGTAGTTGGCGCTTTACCTAAGTATCAAACAAATATGGGACATTATGCCAAAGTACTAATGCCCATGTACCGCACCAAGTTTTTATACGATAATCAGTGGGTTGTAGACTTTAAAGGTCGTGCTCATATGGGCAACTGGTACTTTGATTACACTATTATCAAAGAAGCAACTTCCAAATTGGGTTTCGATCTTTACTTAGTTGATATCCATGGACTGCTCGATCGTGAACGCATTTACGGATATGATGACGATATACAACGTTTCGTAGGTTTTCAGATAGCTGTTTGTGATTATATCAGCCATTGGCAGCACCATCCTGATATAGTGCATGTGCATGATTACCATTCAGGATTCATACCATTTATGTTCAAATACTGTTATCAATTTAATAATCTCGCCAATGTACCTACAGTGCTTACCATCCATAATGCACAGTACCAGGGTTGGATTGGATGGGATAAAAGCTATCTGATACCACATTTTGATGAATGGAAATCAGGCATGCTTGAATGGAAGAATACCATCAATCCACTGGCTTCGGCAGTTAAGTGCGCATGGAAAGTGACAACCGTAAGCCCGAGTTATTTGGATGAATTACGCTATAACTCTAATGGGCTAGAAGCTCTCTTTGAATTCGAACGTGGTAAATGCTCTGGTATATTAAATGGTATAGATGCCGAAGTGTGGAATCCCTATACTGATACTTATCTTACTAACCATTACAATTTTGATACGGTAGAGCAAGGAAAGGAAAAAAATAAAAAGCTATTATGTACACAGTTTGGACTCGATGTCAATAAACCATTAATGGTTTTTATAGGTAGATTGGTAGGAGAGAAAGCTGCTGAGATTTTACCAGATGTGATTTTATCAGCAATGTATGCTTTTAATAATGGCATGGCTTTTTTGATACTGGGCAGCGGAGAAACACACATAGAATGGCAGTTAAGGCAATTGATTCCGCATTTCCCGGGCAGCTATAATGTTATGATAGGTTATAATGAAGCATTGAGCCATCTGATGTATTCCGGTGCCGACTTTTTAATAATGCCAAGCCGTGTAGAACCGTGTGGATTGAACCAGATGTATGCCATGCAATATGGTACAGTGCCAGTAGTGAGAAGCACCGGAGGGCTAAAGGATACAGTGACAGACATGGGTGATCCGGAAGGTTGGGGCATTAGATTTAACCATCCAACTGCACCTGATGCCATGCATGCTGTTGGCAGGGCTTTTGAAGTATATCAGGACAAAGTACATCTCAACTGGATGCGTAAGCGCATGATGCAGATTGATAATAGTTGGGAACACGCAGTACAGCAATACATTGATTTGTACAGCAGTTTGATATAGCTGTAAGATAATTACTTAATTTGGTTCAATATTTCTCGTTTGCTGTCTTTTATGAGAGGCATACTTAAAGTACGTTCATTAAAATTAGGACACCATATTTCTCAACTACTAAATAAAACATGAACATGTTTTCACTCTCTAACTCCGTTGTAGCCGTAATACTGGGCGGTGGTGCTGGTACCCGTTTATATCCATTAACAGCCAGCCGTTCCAAACCTGCTGTACCAATTGCCGGTAAATATCGCCTGGTGGATATTCCTATCAGCAATTGTATTAATTCCAACATCAGCCGCATGTTTGTACTTACACAGTTCAACTCGGCTTCGCTTAATAAGCATATCAAGAACACGTACATCTTCAGTAACTTTAGCCGTGGCTTTGTTGATATACTGGCGGCTGAACAAACGCCCGACAACCCAGGCTGGTTTCAGGGGACAGCTGATGCTGTGCGCCAAAGCCTGCGTCATATTGGCAACAACGATTATGAGTATGTATTAATACTTAGCGGTGACCAACTTTACCAGATCGATTTTGCTGAGATGATCAATAATCACCGGGAGAAAGATGCTCATATCACCATTGCTACTATACCGGTTACTTCTGATGATGCTATTGATTTTGGTATATTGAAAACAGATAATGATAGTAACATTACGTCCTTTATAGAAAAACCGGCTAAAGAGTTGCATAAAGACTGGGTAAGCGATACCGGTGAAGAAATGCGCAGAGCAGGTAAAGAATATCTTGCTTCAATGGGGATTTATATCTTCAATCGCAATGTAATGGAAGACTTGCTGAAAGATGTGTACCCTGAAGCAAAAGACTTTGGTAAGGAAATCATTCCCAACTCCATTTCCGATTATAAAGTTGTTTCTTATCAATATGAAGGTTATTGGACAGATATTGGAAATGTACCTGCCTTTTTTGAGGCCAATATTGCATTAACGCAGGATATCCCACCATTTAATTTATTTGACCGGGATAAGACAATTTATACCCGTGCCCGTATGCTGCCACCGGCAAAAATAAGCGGCACCTTTATGGATAAAACAATGATTGCCGATGGCTCCATTATTCTTGCAAGCCGTATAGAGCAATCATTGATAGGTGTACGTTCGCGTATAGGTTATGGCAGTACTGTTATATCCACTTATGTCATGGGTAACGACTTTTATGAAACATTGGGTGTGATGGAGTCTAATCGTAGTCGCGGTATTCCTGAACTGGGTATAGGTGAGCGTTGCTTCATTAAGAATGCTATTATTGATAAGAACTGCCGCATAGGTAATGATGTTCGTATTAATGGGGGTAAGCATTTGGAAGATACAGACCACGTATTATATACCATTAAAGAAGGTGTTGTAGTGGTTAAAAAAGGTGCTGTATTGCCAGATGGTTTTTCCATATAGAAACGAACATACTTGTTTAGAAGCGGTTGATAATTGTAATACTTCGTTTTCGCAATAAATAAAGGGCTGCCAGGGCAGCCCTTTATTTATTTGAGATAAAGAGTGCAATCGGATAGTATTATACCAGATTCAAATAGGTAGCATGATACCAGTTAGTTGCCAGTTGCCGGTTATGAGCTGTAAGTTTTGGGCAGTGCATATAATACTACCCAATTGAAAATAGTATTACACTTTAGAATTGGAAGTCTTATGCCTCCTTGGTTATCAAGATGAGGATTTTCATTACAGAATAGTTCGGGAAGAGCGATCCCACACTTATATACTATAAATTACTGCCAGTACTTTCTCCTTCTGTCATCTGCCAACTTAATAGCAACCTGGTCTTATTTATTTTGCCGCTGTGCCATAATAGTGTTGAAGTGCCCGCTTTGTCCTTTAGGGATGCTCAAAGACTGCCAGGCAGCACCTTTGCACATTTTGCCAATATATTGTATTTGCCCTACGTGATTTGGATAGTGTGCCAGTTGCCTTAACAGGGCATCATACACTAATAATTGTTCGTTCCGGATATATATGGTTTTCATCAGATCATCTGGTTGTAATGACTCCACAGCATTAAAGAAGCAATCCCATCCTTCATTCCACAGATTAATGACATCAGCTTTTGTCAATGATACTTCATTGAATTCCTTATCACGATTGCGCCAGGACTTCTCACCATCCTCAGTGAGAAAGTTGGTAAAGCGGCTAAGCATATTGCCATGTAAATGCTGCACGATCATAGCAATACTGTTGCTTTGTTCGTTGGGCTGATAAACAATGTCTTCGTCACTCAATTGTGCAAATGTTTTATCACCCAACTCTTTGTACATTTTGAACCGTTTGATCATGTCTTT
>CAWFUV010000013.1:0-41503 GCA_963819045.1 uncultured Chitinophagaceae bacterium
GCAAGCGCCCCCGTCACTGAGAAGACGAGTAAGTGCAAGGACAGGATAAGAGCTGCAGAACTGTCTTTTATGCAAGGCAATATCCAGCATACAAGACAGCTTCAGCCATTTCTGCAATTTGGCGGGCCTTACTTCTTCGGCGGGTTGATCATGATGTGAGCGCCCGCGGTTCCAGGGAACATGAGCCACGGAGCATTGTCGCTGCCTTGGTCGATAGTCCTGTGGATTCCGGCGTGGCGTAAGGCACATAAATGACCCAGCGGAGGTAGGAGTCGGTCACCTTTCCACTGGCGGCGTCGAAGCCGCTGCCGTTGAGACGTAGAGCGTTCGAGGCTCGCGCGGCAGGGACAGTTTGCCGTCAGCGACCTCTTTCCAGCGCAGATCGTTGCGTTGCTGGCCGGTGACTTTCTGGGCCACGAGCTCGCGGCCGCGGGCCATGTATGGCTCGAGGTCTTTGTGGTAACAGGCGACACTGAAAGCAGTCTTATTCGGGGTCGCTCGCGAGGCAGATCAGTTCGTTCTTCCCTTCGCGGAGCTTGACCAGTCGCCCTGGGCGTTGTAACCGAGGACGGCAGCGCCTTCACGGAGTTCTGCCGGCCCGGCAAGGACCGCGGCAGCGATCTGAACTTCCGGGGATGGCACATTGGCGGCAGCCGCGATCGATGCGAGGAGAAGGGTAGAAAGTACTATCGTCGTTTTCATATCAGATCATGCCTCCAAGGCGCAGTTCCTGCAGGCACAGTCCAACACCTTGGGAACTGTGCCACACTGCCCTACCTTATCACTCCGATCGTGCTTGTGGAGGCGAGGTCTACGCCGCTGCGTGGACGGCCTTGGCCGAGGGCTGTTCTTCGGCGGCGAGCCAAGGATACGCCAGGCCCGCTACCGCCGCACCTACGATCGGAACCACCCAAAATAGCCAGAGTTGCTCGAGAGCCCAACCACCCACGATCAGCGCCGGTCCCGTGCTGCGCGCCGGGTTGACCGAGAGGTTGGTGACTGGAATTCCGATCAGGTGGATCAGGGTGAGGTCCGAGACCGATGGCGATGGGTGCAAGGCCGGCCGGAGCGCGCTTGTCGGTGGCGCCCAGGATGATCATCAGGAACATGAAGGTGAGGGTACCCTCGGCAAGGAGGGCAGAGAGCATCGAGTAATGACCGGGCGAATGCTCACCGAACCCGTTAGCCGCGAAACCGCCGATCGCGAAATCGGGGGCACCGCTAGCGATGCCATACAGCAAGCCGGCGGCGACGATCGCGCCGAGGACCTGTACGGCGATGTAGGCAACCACATTGTTCCAGGGAAAACGCCGGCCCACAGCCAAGCCCACGGTGACGGCGGGATTTAGGTGGCAGCCGAGATGTGTCCAATGGCGAAAGCCATAGTCATGACAGTCAGGCCGAAAGCGAAGGCGACGCCTAACAGTCCGATGCCCACGTGCGGAAATGCGGCGGCCATCACGGCACTCCCGCACCCGCCAAAAACCAACCAAAATGTACCGAGGAACTCGGCACTCAAACGCTTACTCAATGACGACGACATCTAGTCCTTTCTTTCCGCAAAAGTGTGAGGAACTGTACGGTCTTAATGCTACTACTGGCGTGAGCGTAGTGCCACCCCCTCCGGTGATGCCGGGGACGTCCGCTGACGTAAAAAAAAGTAGATCTCTGCGGCGCCTACAGGCTGCCGGACTTCATTTCGGATGCGAGATAATCGGTGGCGCGCCAAGCCAGGGCGAGTATGGTCAGCGTCGGTTTTCCGAGGCGGAGGTGAAGGCGGCGCCGTCGACGACGAAGACGTCTGACGTCGTGCATCTGGCAGAAGCCATTCAACGCGCTGCGCTTGGGATCGGCGCCCATGCGGCAGGTGAATGTTCGTGGATCGCCTGCCCCGGAATTCCCATGAAGGTTGGGTCGTAAGGCAGAATTTCCGCTTTGGCTTCCTTCAGAATTGCGGCGGCAGTCGGTACATTTCGGCCATCATCTTGCGCTCGTTTTCTCGGTACTTGAATTCGATGCGAGCGATCGGAACGCCGTAGCGATCCACGCCTCTTTGCCTACCGTGATCCGGTTGTCGGCGTAGGGGAGCACTTCGCCATACGGGTGCAGCGCTACGAGCGCGGGGTATCGCTTGCGGACGGCGGACTTGAAGTCGATGCCGAAGCCGCCACTTCTTTGGCCAAGCGGCGTTGTCACCCGCCCCGCAGCCCCAAATTGCATGCCGAAGCCGCGCAGGTAATCGCGCTTGCGGCCATCCCGATGATTGAATCGGGGCATGTAAACATGCTCACCGCCGATTCCGTCGTCGTTTTGGACCGGGGCGGCGAGCAGCTCCGGGACGAACCCGAACATGTGCAGGCGCACCTGCTCGCTCAGGTAACGGCCGACTACGTCCGACGAATTGCCGATGCCGTTCGGATGACGGGAAGATTTGGAGTTCAGCAGGATGCGAGTCGAGTCGATGCAGGAGGCAGCGACGATCACGACGCGCGCGCGCACGCGCCGCTCCTCTTTGGTATACCGGTCGAAGTACTGGACGCCGTTGGCGCGGCCCTCATCATCGGTGAGTACGCGAGCGACTACAGCGTTGTCGATGACGCGTAGGCGCAAAAGACCTTCTGCGAGTTGCATAACTTAATATTTATTTGGTGAATCAAATATTTGAATACAGGGAACATTTTAAGGATGAACCTGTGGCTATATTGGACACATTTTATCCCTTGTATTCTTGTACCGTTATTCTTATTTCTTAAAATCCTGATGCGCTGTCATTGCCTCTTATATCAGCAGCAGCTTCTATTTTACCATTATTTATTTTAATCACTTCTGTTCTTCCTATTGCGCCACGCTCTTTAAATATATATCCCATTTGTGCCAACACTTGCTGTGTATTAGCAGGAAAAGCTGGTTCAATGGAGACTTCATCCGGTAGCCACTGGTGGTGGAACTTTGGATTGTTTACTGCCTGTGCTGCCGTCATGTTGAAGTCAATAATGTCAACGATAGTCTGAAAAACTGAAGTAGGGATTGTAGTGCCGCCGGGTGTTCCAACAACTACGTAAGGTTGGTTGTTTTTCAATACCAAAGTTGGCGTCATAGAACTTAACATCCGCTTACCTGGTGCAATGGCATTGGCTTCGCCACCAACAGCGCCATACATATTAGGTACGCCGGGTTTTGAACTAAAATCATCCATTTCATCATTCAACAAAAAACCTGCACCGCCCACTACGGTTTTGCTGCCATAGCTATTATTAAGCGTAGTTGTAATGGCTACCATATCTCCATTTTTATCTATAATGCTTATGTGAGTGGTTTCTTCGCTCTCATGTACTATACCAGCCACAATATTTTCGCTTTTAGTAGCATGCATTGAATCATAATCTTTCATTCGCTCCTGCAGATAAGCTTTACTGATAAGCGTTTTTAGCGGCACTTTCCAATAGTCGGGGTCGCCTAAATGTGCAGCCCGGTCTGCATAGGCACGACGTTCGGCTTCTATCATCAACTGGGTGCTGCGGGGTGTTTCAAAGCCGTAGCTGTGCATTGGATAAGGCTCTATCATGCCCAGCATTTGTGCCAGCAACACACCACCGCTACTCGGCGGGGGGAAGCCTACAATCGTATAGCTCCGATACTTAAATTGTATAGGTTTTCTTTCAACTGCTTTGTATTCTTTTAAATCATTATAATCTACCACCCCCTTTCCGCGCTGTATTTCTTCTACTATCAGGCGTGCTGTTTCTCCCTCATAAAAGCCGGCAGCGCCGCTATCTCTTATGCGTATGAGTGTTTGTGCAAGTTCTGGCTGAATAAGTGTATCACCAGCTTTCCATAAACTGTCTTTTACAAAAGCAGTAGGACGTGTATTAAAGTTAATAAAATCCTGTTTAATATGATTTAAACTATTGGCTTCAGCTTCAGTAATTGCAAAGCCTTTTTGGGCTAAATCAACAGCAGGCTGTATTAAATCTTTCATGGGCAATTTTGCATATTGGTGCATGGCAAACAGACCAGCCACCGTGCCGGGAACGCCTGATGACAAATGCCCATTAATAGATAAATCCGGTATCACATTACCTGCACTATCTAAGTACATATTACGGCTTGCTTTAGCAGGCGCCTTTTCCCGGTAATCCAATGCAATCAACTGGCTATTGCTTTTGCGAGCCATTAAAAAACCACCACCGCCTATATTGCCTGCACCGGGATATACTACTGCTAAAGCAAAGTTGACAGCAATGGCTGCATCAAAGGCATTGCCACCTCTTTTCATAACAGCAACTCCGATCTCGCTTGCCAGTGGATGCGCGCACACTACTGCGGCTTTTGAATATAATTTTGATTTGGTAGTAGAGTAAAGAAAGGGATTTACTTCGTTGCCTACAATAGCTTGTGGCTGGGCGAATGAGTAAACACAACTGAATAATAAAATGAGAAAACAGGCGATAGATTTCATACTGTAAAAGTAGCTAATACCAAATTCAAATAGGCAGCCAGATACCAGTTACTGGTTGCCGTTTGCCGGATATGTAGCTGCCCCAGCCCTAAAGGGAGTATAGAGCCGGCAGGGAGACATATAGGGAGGTACCCCGGAGTAAATATAGAGAAGATAGGGGGGGAGATAGGGAGGAAATTAGGTATAAGTTAGGTATAAGTTAAGTATAAGTTAGGTATAACTTAAGTATAACACCGAGTGTTCCAGGATTGAAAGGAGATTTTTGGATAATGATGATACTGATGACAGGCTTGTAAATGGAGCTACTGATGTTACCGGTAAGGTGATGATAAAGGGGCTGGCTGAATGATGTATATGCTTGCCTGCCGGGCAGGTGTGGGGAAAATATTAATAATAAATTTATGGGACAAGTTAAGGCTTGAGCTTCGAGTAAAGCATATTAAAACCCATATTATGCTACCAGACCGTAAATGGTATAATGTACAGCATGAATATTATAGCAAATCATTATCACAACTTAATCAAAAAGCGTGTAAAAAGCATATGCAATAATGTGAAAAATAAAGGCTGCTGTAAATAACAGCAGCCTTTAAAATCCAAAAATAAGGTGATTAGTTTTCGTGTAAAAACCAATATAATTTAGTTACCCTTAAACAGTCTAGCTTATACCTATTGGCTATCAAGATGAGCATTTTCGTTACAGCGCAGTACAGAAAGAGATGCCCTAAACGGTTAACTATAAATTGCTGAAAGCACTTTTCCATTCTGTTATCTATCAACTGTCTCCATCCTGATAGCAACAGGGTAGTAAATAGTCTCTAATAACTATACACTTTGTACCCCCAGGCTGGTAAGGTCATTGCTTCTCCTTTATGTACTTCATCTAACTTTTGGGTAAAGGCATCGCGCATCAGGGGAGGCATGGTATCCTTAAATCTGAATGATTGTGCCCCATTACTTAGATTCACAATGACCATTATTTTGTAATTATCCTTTTGTCTTTTGAACGCAAAAATATTAGCATCATTACCTGTTTGCATTTTAGTAAAGGAAGCATCGGCAGCTAATGCGGGATTGCTTTTCCGGAGCATTAATAACGCTTTGTAAAAAGGTGCCCGTGCATATTTACCAAAGGTGATCGTGTCTTTATAAAAGAAGCTGATGCTGTCCAGAAAAGGTTCCTCCTGACCGCTGTAAATTTCGGGAATGCCGCGTGGCAGGGTTTGCGTTAGTACCGCAAACGGTGCATGAACTTTCGCCCGGCATAGTTGCGTAATCGGCTTTGTTCCAGCTATTCTCGTCGTGGTTGCTGGTGAAATACATCATCAAGCCATTACGGGGATATACACTATCCTGAAAATGCAATAAAGTATCTATTGCCATTGCATTTCTTCTGCCTTGTGCAACATCTACCATGATATGAAACATAGGCCAGGGATAAATGGCATCAAAGCCGGCTGTAAACATCCAAGGTTGTTCTGCTTCCGCAAGCATGAACACATTCTTTACTGACTTTAATTCCTTGATACACTGTGTCCAGAATGCCTGTGTAGGCCCATCGGCATGGTCGCAACGGAGTCCATCTATGCCTGTTTCTGTTATCCAGAACTTCATGCAGTTGATCATGGTATCTATTAACTCCTGATTGTTATAATTCAGTTTGCGGGTATCAGTCCAGTCAAACTCAATTTTAGCATTGCCAAGACTGTCTTTTACATAAAAATCAGGATGTGTTTTTAGCCATCTGTTATCTGCGCCGGAATGGTTGGGCACCCAATCTATAATGACTTTAAAGCCTTTGCTGTGTGCCTCATTTACCAGTGCTTTCCAATCATCCATATTGCCAAACTCAGGATTGATGGCATTGAAGTCTGCTACAGCATAGTAGCTGCCCAAAGCGCCTTTGCTGGTCTACTTTGCTGATTGGGTTGATGGGCATAAACCAAAGTATTTCAACACCCATGCTTTTCAGCCGGTCCAGGTTTTTAGCGAAGGCTTTAAAGGTGCCTTCGGGGGTATATTGCCGCACATTTACCTCGTAAATATTGCTTCGTATTGTCCATGCCGGATGACCATCAATAATGGAGTCTTTTTGTGCATGAGCAATATTTAAAACAAATAAAAGCAGCAGGAAAAGCAAGCGGTAATAGTTATTCATTGGAATTTATATTTAATGATGCGAGATGGTAATATTTGAACCACAGAGTCAGTTGCAGACACAGAGCAGCACAGCGTAATATAATACATTCATAGTTGATTCTTCACTTTGTGTCTTAACGACTCCTTGCTCTTGCAAATTTAAACAGCCTCTTAATATGTACTGTGAAATAAAGGTACTTGTTTAGGAACAGGTGCGGCAGGGATAGGGATGCAGCAAACCTGACAAATTCTTTAACCTTATTGGTTATAAAACTCATCAATCCATTCATATCAACTCCTTCAAAGTATTCACTACAGTATCAATTTCTTGTTTTGTGTTGTACTTGCTAAAGGAAAAACGGATTGCTACTGAATCAGGATTGTTATATATAGCTCCAATTACATGGCTGCCGATGTTGGTTCCGCTGGTACAGGCGCTACCACCCGAAACGCAGATGTGGTGCATGTCCAGACTATATATGAGCATTTCACTCTTATCGGTTTTAGGAAAGCTGACATTCAATACTGTATAAAGGCTACTGCCAAAAGGATCGCCGTTAAAAGTAACACCTTCTATTTCCTGCTGTAATTTATCAGCCATGTACTGCTTTAGCTCACCAATGTATTTGCTGTCTTCTTCAAAATGTTGCATTGCTTTTTCAAGCGCTTTGGCAAAGCCAACAATGCCATATACGTTCTCGGTACCTGCACGCATATTACGCTCCTGGGAACCACCGTTAATGAAGGGGTTTATTTTGATGTTTTCATTGATGTAGATAATGCCTACGCCTTTGGGTCCGTGAAATTTATGTGCAGAGCCGGTAATGAAATGCACGGGCGTATTGCGCAGATTGAATGGAAAATGACCGACCGTTTGCACAGTATCGCTATGAAAAACAGCGCCGTATTTTTTGCATATATTACTTGCTGCATGCAAGTCTAAGAGGTTGCCGATTTCATTATTGGCATGCATTAAGGTAACTAATGTTTTCTCTTTGGTATTTGCTAATAACTCTTCTAAATGCTGCAAATCAACATGACCATCAGGTAAAAGATTTACATAACTCACTGTTGCTTTACCACTTTTCTCTAAATGCTCTACTGTATATAAGGTAGCATGGTGCTCAATAGGAGAGGTGATGATATGCCTGCAATGGAGGTCATCTATAGCAGCATTGATAGCCATATTGCTGCTTTCGGTGCCGCCGCTGGTAAAGAATATCTCTGCGGGGTGTGCATTCAAATTCTTTGCTACCGACTTGCGTGCATTTTCTATAGCTAAGCGTGTTTCTCTGCCATAGCTGTATATGGAGCTCGGATTGCCAAAGTAAGTGGTTAAGTAAGGCATCATGGCTTCCAGTACATCTGCATCCAATGGGGTAGTGGCAGCGTTATCAAAATAAATGCGGGGTGCTTGTATCATTGTTGCAAAGCTAAATGCTTATTATTTGCCACGAAGACACGGAGGCACAAAGTTTAATGAAGAGGAAAGGAACAAGAGACAAGGAACAAGGAACAAGAAAGAAGATGATAAGGTACAAGGGCAATAGGATGCTTCGTGTATCCTTCACTTCCTTAAGCTTGTGGTTTGTATAAAACTTTGTGCCTCCGTGTCTTCGTGGCTATATATTGGGCTTTACATAATTTCTCCATTTCTCGGTTACAAGGCGCATATCATCGGGCAGGGGCACATGGAAAAACATTCTTTCTTTCGTTACGGGGTGTTGAAAGCCTAATATTTCGGCATGAAGGGCAACACGCGGGCAAATCTCAAAGCAATTGTCTACAAACTGCTTGTATTTGGCATAGATCGTTCCCTTCAATATCTTATCGCCACCGTATTCCCAATCGTTAAACAGGGTGTGTCCGATATATTTCATGTGTACGCGTATCTGGTGAGTGCGCCCGGTTTCCAGCCTGCATTCCACCAGCGTTACATAGTGGAAGCGTTCTATTACTTTATAATGTGTTATGGCATGTTTGCCATGTTCTCCTTCCGGGTAAGCATCAAATACTTTTCTGAACCGCTGGTGCCTCCCTACATGGGCTACAATTGTACCTTCATCCTGTTGCATATCGCCCCAAACCAAAGCAATATATTTCCGCTCTACGGTATGATGGAAAAACTGCTTAGCGAGGTTAGCCGCCGCTTCTGCTGTTTTTGCCAGTACAAGCAAGCCTGTGGTATTCTTATCTATACGATGCACTAATCCATAGCGTGGTAACTCTTCATCAGTGAGGTCGGGATTTTGTTCCTGTAAATAATATGCAATGCCATTCAGTAGTGTACCGGTGTAATTACCAATACCGGGATGCACCACCATATTGGGGGGTTTGTTGATCACCATTACAGCATTGTCCTCATACACAATATTCAATGGGATCGGCTCTGGGATGATCTCCGTATATTC
This sequence comes from uncultured Chitinophagaceae bacterium, assembly GCA_963819045.1. Taxonomy (GTDB): domain Bacteria; phylum Bacteroidota; class Bacteroidia; order Chitinophagales; family Chitinophagaceae; genus Ilyomonas. Next base: position 9,010 of record CAWFUV010000013.1, read on the forward strand.
GGGATTGGTAAAGCTTATAACAACAATATAGTCGGCAGGCTTTATCTTATAATTGTTTTTTACTCCAAAGCCATTCACCGTTACAAAGCCTGATTCAATGGCTTGCTGCAGTTTATTGCGAGTAGCACCTTCTATGCGCTGATGCAGCCATTTGTCTATGCGCATTGGCTCTTGTCCACTGTCTATAGTAAAGGTTCGCCGTTCGTATAGCTCATCCTGTGGTTCATCCTGCGGTATTTGTCCGTCAACATCCATAGTGGGACAAAAGTAAATAGTATAGATGAATGGGGATAATGATTAAACGTTTATGTTTTTAGACATGGATGATATACTAAAAGACGTTTGTATGTGCTATGTATTAAACGAAAAAGTTGACTGATTATAGTCTTAAATGCACCTTCAATAAGGTGGAGCCAGCGTTTAGCATGGCTTCCCATGAACTATCCATGGCTTTAGCATGACTTTGCTATGGCTTTAGTATGGAGAAGATAGGGAGGAAGCATGGGTTTAGTATCCCTATGCATACGGGTTGCGAGATACAAGTTACCAGTTTCCAGATGCCAGTTTCTGGATACTAGTTGGATAACATTTATTACAGCAGTAAACTTATGGGAAATGTTCACCATGTCTTTGATTGGTTTTAGAGGCCAATTTATAGTGCAACTGTAGTGGCTCAATAATTGCCTTTATCTCTTTTAAAATAACGATTATGGATAAGAAAAATAAAGGTTTAGTTGATAATCATGACGGAGATATTATCTTAAATGAAAGCGGTACTTCGGTAAGCTTTGGCTGGGATACGAAAGAAGAGGGGACAGATGATGAAAATGCTTCGTTGCAGGAAGATAAGGAGAATGATAAACCTGAATCTTCGGGTGACACAGATAGCAGGTTAAATTCGTAACAGCTTATTTAAACTATTTATCCCTGCTGCTGTTTATTTATAAATACCCCGTGATGCTTTTGGCTTCGCGGGGTATTTATTATCGGTTTAGTGATACCGTAATTTAAATGTATAAAGGTGTTTTTGTATACATGTTTTTCTTTAATAAGAAGAGCGGCATCTCCTATAACTGCAAATATTAGCCCATACAGAATTGATTCTATTTTCTTCCGGTTGTTTCCTTCGTCCACTATATCACGATAGTATTATAAGACGGCTTTACAACGATACAAATTACCCATTGCCTGTTAGCTAAAACTATTTAGGTAACAGATTAACTACCTGTATTAACCCTTAAAATGTAAATCATGGATATATATGATTTAATACCACTTTATAAAATCTTGTGTGTATCGATTATTTTATTAATACCACTGTTACCTGCATGGTGCTTATATAGAATTGCTCCTAAGGATAAAGTTTTAGCAAAGGGTACCTTTGGAGGAATTCAGATTAACGCAACTGGTGCCGTTGCAATATTTGTTTTTCTGTTTGCCTCCATATATATTAATATGAGCGAGGTAAATAAATCTATTGACAATATTGAAGTTTATAATAAAAGAATTAAGATACTTAATGACCAGGTTCAATCTTTACAGAAAAGAATTCCGTGGAAATTAGATTGTATCATTCAGATTGTTAAGAATGATAACCAGGATATCAATGATAATAAGGAGTATAATACCTGCTTAAACCCGGATTCTATTAAAACATATCCGATACCAATGAACATAAATTCCAGTACCAGGGAGATTTCTTTTTATGTAGATGATGAAGTATTGCAAAAGCGTAATCATAGTTATAGTATTACTCTTCCGGGAGGTTATGGAAGCTCCAATTTACAAATTTCTCCAACTAAGGAAGATAGTGTAACTAAGTCTGTATTAATCAGAGCTACGTTCCGCAAAAATTCTAATGATCCAAATCTAAGTGGTAATAAGGAGGAGATGCTAAAAGTGTATAGTAAGTCTCAGGGACTGGATAAAATTTCTCCTTTAACATCTAATTAAATCAAATGGTTATGAAAAAGATTGTATTAATCATATCAATATGCCTGCTAGCCTGTTTGAATGCAACTGCAACCAACTTAAGAGGACGGATATTACATAATGACCAAGGCGGACCCAAACCTTTGCCGAATATGAGAGTGGATTTATATGTATGGAATGGTTCGGAGTGGGTAGATTGGGCTTTTGCAATAACTGATAGTGGGGGCTTCTATTATTTTTTGAATTATGATAAAAATAAGAGGTTCTATGTATCCATCCAGGGTAAATATTATCCGCCTCAACCACTTACGGTATTAGATATTCAATCGCCTCTATACCAGGATATACCAACTGTTACTATCTGAAGGTAAATATGGTTTTGCTTAGGTATCTTATAAAAAACTGAGGCCTTAACTTGTCCCATAACAATATAAGCGGACGAAAATTCACCACATAGTAACATAGGGGCATAGGAATACACACATAGATATTGAACTGATTGGAAGGACTACATTTACCGTATAGGGCTTCCCTTTAAAGTTATTCTGAATATCAACACATACCTAATATCTATAGTATAAATTAATGGATGGGTTAAGGCTGCTCCATTTGTGATTATTACTTAACAATTTTGAATACCTGTTTATTCCCGGACGACTGAATGCTTAAAATATACACTCCCTTAGCAAATTTAGAAGCATCGATGGTTAACTTGCCAGACAGTGCATGTTGTGTAGCAGTATACATGACCTTGCCACTTACATCACTAATAATAACTTTTGCATCCTGAAGCATCATTGGCACATTCACATTGATGTTGGTGACAAACGGATAGTCATTAAAAGGGCAATGCTATTAAGTTAAGCAATTAAGAACACTATGTCACCCCTTCGGGGTTTTGGTTTCTATTTTGGATGTTTACTATAATAATGCCATCTCGTCGGGATTACGCTAAAACCTAAAGGAAATATGCTTAACAAAATGAACTTGCCCTAAAGGGGAATAGGAGAGATGCGGAGTAAATTGGGAATATATAAGGAGTTACTATAGCGGTAGAGGAGACAGGGGGAAGATTCGGTATAAGTTCAGTATAGGAGGGCACTTTTCTAAGCCTTTGAAGTATGTATCTACATTTCTTAATGTTCTATATCTCTTTATTTCTTCCCTTCCAACCCTTATTTTTACTCTATATACTCACTTAAAAATATTGCCATTAAACGACACGCACCTTATGAAAAAAATACTACTCGTGTTATGTATTTCCCTACTATTTTCCCTACTATCTATTGCACAAACCATAGATTCTTCCATACTCCAAATGCAATGGAAGGCGCAATGGATACAGGCAGACCCGAGTAATCCATATAACTATGGCGTATATCACTTCCGCAAGACCTTTCAGTTGGATGCTGTACCTGCGCATTTTGTGGTGCATGTAAGTGCCGATAACAGGTACAAACTGTATGTCAATGGGACCATGGTATCGCTTGGGCCTGCAAGAGCGGACGTTTATCATTGGAATTTTGAAACGGTAGATATTGCGCCATACCTCAAGCAAGGGAAAAATGTACTGGCATCTGTTGTGTGGAACTTTGGGTACTTAAGGCAGGAGGCACAAATGTCTTTGCAAACGGCATTTATACTGCAAGGCAATACTGCCACGGAGAGTGTTGTAAATACCGATACCTCGTGGAAGTGTATGAAGGATACGGCTTACAGTCCACTGCAGGAACACATCCCTCATGCTTATTTTGTTACTGGTCCGGGGGAAAAAGTAAACTTCAATAATTATCTGCAGCAATGGGAACAGCCGGACTTTAATGATGCAGGATGGCAAAATGCATCACCTATCTTTCCCGGTTTGCCAAAAGGTGTATTTGCCTATACCTATGGCTGGATGCTGGTGCCGAGAACTATTCCGCAGGTAGAACTTACGCCACAACGCCTCCAGGCTGTACGGACCGTCAATGGAGCAGCATTGCCCCAAAGCTTTCCTGCTACCAAACAATCTTTTACTATACCAGCCAATACACAGGTAAGTATTTTGCTGGACCAGGGATTTGAAACCAATGCCTATCCTGTATTGCAGTTCAGTAAAGGAAAAGATGCTACCCTTGCTATGGGCTACGCAGAAGCTTTGTTTAAGAAAGAAGGAGATAAAATAGTGTATCTTAAAGGCAACAGAAATGAAGTGGATGGAAAAGCTTTTATAGGTGTTTTTGACCAGATAACTGCTGATGGAAAAGACGCGCAGACCTTCACTACTTTAACATGGCGCACCTTCCGTTATATACAACTGGATATTCAAACAAAAGGAGAGGCATTAACAATAGATGATCTGTATGGCATTCATACCGGTTATCCGTTTCAATACAATGCAACATTTGATGCAGGTGATCCGCAGTTGAATAAGATACTGGAAGTAGGCTGGCGTACAGCGAGGGACTGTGCGGTGGAGACGTATATGGACTGTCCCTACTATGAACAATTGCAATATGTGGGTGATACGCGCATACAGGCATTGGTATCGCTGTATAATAGCGGAGATGACAGATTGATGCGGAATGCTATTACGCAACTGGATTATTCACGTTTAGCTGAGGGTATTACAGCGAGCCGTTATCCTTCTGTTACGCCGCAGCAAATACCTCCTTTTTCATTGTGGTGGATAGGTATGGTGCACGACTACTGGATGTATAGAGATGATAAGGCATTCGTGCGCAACTTTATGCCAGGTGTGCGGCAGGTCTTGACTTTCTTCTCCCGCTACCAGGCAAAAGATGGCTCACTACATAATGCGCCTTACTGGGAATTTACCGACTGGAGCGAAGGAGGAGGTTGGAAGAATGGTATTCCGCCCAGTGGAACTGATGGTTCTTCTTCTAATCTGGATTTTCAACTGTTATGGGCTTACCAGTTGGCGGCACAGATGGAAGATAGCCTGGGTATGAAAGAATATGCACAACTATATAAAAGTAAAGCAGCCCAACTGATGCAAACCATTAATGCTAAGTATTGGGACGAGGGGAGAGGTTTGTATGGGGATACAAAAGAGAAGAACCTGTTCTCTCAGCATGCCAATACACTGGCTATATTAACCAATGCCGTTACGGGCAATAAAGCCAATGCAATTGCCAATAAAATTCTGAAGGATACTTCACTGACACAGGCGACTATCTACTTCAATTACTATGTAAACCAGGCGCTGGCAAAAGCAGGTTTTGGTGATGTGTACCTGGACCAATTAGGTATATGGAAAGATAACCTGAAGTATGGTTTAACCACCTGGGCAGAGATCAGCAATATCGATGCTTCCCGCTCCGACTGTCATGCCTGGGGCGCCAGTCCGAATATTGAACTATTCAGAACGGTATTGGGGATTGATTCGGATGTGCCGGGATTTAATCATATTGATATAACACCACATCTGGGTAAGTTAACGCAGGTGAAGGGCAGTATACCTCATCCAAAGGGCACTATAGCAGCCAGCTATAGCTTGAATAATGGAACCTGGCAGGCAAATATTGAATTACCTAAAGGAACAACAGGTACCTTGCATTTTAAGGGAAAAACGTTTACGTTGAAAGAAGGTAATAACCAGGTTAGTATCAAGGGATAAGTTTCTCACAAATGGCACAGATGAACCCAGATGAAATAATACATTCGTCATCGGTGTTTATCTGTGTCATTTGTGAGAAATTTACTTATGACTGATTGCCTCTTCCCTGGCTTCCGCCTTCATTTGCTTTTCTCCTTGCCTTTTCAGCTTCTTCACCAGATAATCTTTGATCTCCATCTATTACATTTTGTGCTTCCTGCGGATTGACGGGATTGTCTTGTTCGTCCAATGGCTTAGGCGCTCCATATTTATTGGTGTTGGTGCCTGCAAAGCTGGATTGGTTGTCGCCTGTTACATCGTTCTTATCATTCTGAGTGCTCATAGGTAATATTTTATAGTATTGAGGGTAAATTTTATGCCAGTTATTGAAGAGCTTTAAATGAATATTGCAAGCAGTTCTGTAAAGCTTTCTCAAACTTTACTGACAACTTGTATAGGAGTTAACAACCTGGATCTGTTACATAGCAACCCAATAAAAATGGCCCCTCATGAAGACGCACGCAGGGCTTTCAATGAACCTCAATAAGAGTTCATAACTGTTCACATAATAAAAGAGTTGGCTGTTTATAATTTTCTTGAGTTTTATTAATAATAATGGCTATACTCCTTTGTATAGCCATTACTAGTGCTGATTAGTAAATAGCGCAAGCTACCGTGCGGGTTCCATACGCACTATCTTGTCTACAATGTAGCGGCTGTAGCCACGCCATGGCAGCGTATTTTTGTATTCTTTATAGTGCAAATCATAGTAAGCACCACTGTTATTCATCATATAATTGGCAAGACTGTCATCTTCCACCGAAAACTCAAACTCGTAAGATTGTATTGATCCCGGCATTTGCGACCGAATACCACTTTGTATCAGTTTGCCTTCGTAGGTTTTATAGATGTTTCCCTTTTTTACAATATAATTTAGTTGACCACTTTTTACACCTTCCCCAAACACGTACAAATAGTTCCACCAAAACCAAAGGCCAATAATTAATAAGAGAATGAGTACAACAATAGCTACTATCTTTTTCCAGGGAGATGATTTGCGAGGTACATTGTAAGAAGTATAAGCCATAATCAGCAAGTTTACGGTATAAAGCTAATCTATTTCACTATTAGTTTGGAGCATAGTAATGTATTACAAAATGATATTGTTAATCAAATGGGGTATGGTAAAGTGCTTGTAAAACATACTAAAGAGCAGTTATTAATTCCCCTCTACAGCAGCCCTTTCAACTGCGCGTACTGCAGCAGCATAATAGTCTTGGCATCCTGTATCTCACCCTTTTCCAGCATTTGTACTGCCTGTTCAAAAGGTATTTCCATCACCTCCACATCCTCACCTTCTTTTTGCAGTCCGCCGCCTTGTGACACCTGTTGTTCTTTGGTATATGGCGCTACATACAGGTAAATCAATTCCGTTAATGAGCCTGCCGAAGTGTATGCCTGACCTGCCTTTTGAATATTAGTTATTTCATAGCCTGTTTCCTCTTTTATCTCTCTTTTAATAGCTTCTTCAGGTGTTTCATTTGCATTATCCAGTAGTCCCGCGCAGGCTTCAATCAGCATCCCATCTTCATTGCCATTTACATACGTAGCAATCCTGAACTGCCTGGTAAGAATCACCGTTTTATTCTCTTTATTGTATAGCAACGCGCTTACTGCATTGCCATGGTCAAACACTTCTCTTTGATAGTTTTGCCATTCTCCCTTCCTTTTCTGGAATTCGTAGTCATATTGCTTCAATACATAATGCTTGTCCGACAGAACTTTTACATCATTGATCTTCACCTGCGTCATATATTTTTTTGATAAATGGGAACAAATAACATGCGCAAATTCATAGAGTTGAGTTGCAAAATAAATTTGTACTTAGTGGAACCCCAATTAATAAAGCTACTCTATAACAATTCAGTTACCCTCGAAAATAATACTTACAACAATCAGGTAACCGTAGCAACAAACAGCAACGAAAAGGGAGTAGCAGTAGCTTTGAAAAAATTAAGTGACAACCTTCTATATCAGTCCATTGAACTCAATAAATGAAATAGTAAAACACATTATTAAGCCGATAATAGCAATTACCAGCCTTGTTTATTTTCATAAGCATCTTAAAAGTTGTGGCATTCACAACACAGTTTTGCAGCCTGAGTTCCCATCTTTAGGCTTTCCTGCTTACCATACAACTGCCTGCTATGTCTCTCCGGAAGGTCGTATTTGCAAGATGTATTATCTGGAAGTTTATGATAGTTACTGTCAATAATAGAATATCCTTTTTTGTACGCTGATCCTGTTCATTATCTGTTATGTGAAATAATTTTGAAACCGGATGAAGTAGTGGCACGGGCACAGTTTTGGCGGCCTTTTCTATTCACCTCAAAATCAAAAACAACTATGGACAAAATGAATGACTTACAAGCATTGCTCAGGCACGATGTGCAAATGCTTGAATCAATGGAAGACCAAATTATTGAAGCTCTTCCAGCTATGATTGCGCGTGCAAGTAATCCGCAGTTAAAAAAGGCTCTGGATGAACATTTTAATATTACTAAGAGGCAGCGCCAGCGCTTAGACCAGGTAGAAGAATTACTTGGTGCGAGTAAAGAGGATGTGACCCGGTATTCAGGTGTACTAGCCAACCTGATGGGCGGTGTGAAATGTAAAGGTATGGACGGTATTATAGATGAAGGCCAAAAGTTAATGGCGGAAAACATTAGCGATGAAGTAATGGATGCAGCTCTAATTGGTGCTTGCCAAAAGGTAGAGCATTTTGAAATTGCGTCGTATGGTACTGCCCGCACGTTTGCACAGGAGTTAGGCTTAACGCAGGTAGCTCAACTGTTCCAGCAAACCTTGGATGAAGAATACATGGCAGACCAGGAACTTACCGGTTTAGCAGAACAGCGCATTAACCAGCAGGCAGCTTCCGGCTCAACTATGTCGGGAACTACTATATCTGGTACAGTTACTCCCTAAAGACATCTCTGGCATGAAAAACGTAGCAAAAATCCATGGCACTCTAAAATGCCATGGATTTTTTATGCTTTGCAAAAACATATTCCGTTTAAAACTTACTTGTTATCAAGGCGTTTTAAAATTGACAAAGGATACGAACCAGTTTATTTTAACGCATTAACAAAAGACATAAATGACAAAATACAAAAAGCAAGTGGTGAGCTTGCACAATATGATATGTAATAGAGATCTCGCATGTAGATTTACGTACATTCCCCGGCATTTGTCTTTTTTACAGCTCACCTCTGTGTTCTATTTTATTACCCATTTCCTATCTTTGTACAACAATTAACGCCGCTGAAAAGCTTACTTACATTCTCATCAACTGTTCTGCCTGGCATTGCCTGAGCCTTTTAAGCTATTAATTCAATTGCCAATTATATAGCACTACAAACCTATGCCCGAAGCTTACGGCTCATAGCCTTCAGCTTCCTTATTCAATACTTAAATTATTTACAAAATGAACAGTCAACAAAACTGGTATAAAACCTTTTTTAATGGTCTTGCTTTAGAGGTCTGGACCAAGGTGATGACACCTGAATACACGAATGCCGAAATACAATTTATCAAAGAGTTAATTAATAACACCACCGTCAGCAACATACTCGATGTTCCGTGCGGTAATGGCAGGCACAGTATTGCGCTGGCAAAGGAAGGCTTTTCTGTAACCAGCATTGATATAGCAGAAGAATACATCTGTAGTCTCAGGAATGTGATTGATAAAGAGCAACTACCTGTTACCGCTATCCAGGCAGACATCCTCGAATACGAATTAAGTGGCGAGTTCGACCTTGCTATTTGCATGGGTAACAGCTTTAGTTACTTCAGCTATTACACACTACTTGAATTTGCTAAGAAGATAAATATTGTTTTAAAAAAAGGAGGTACTTTTCTTGTGCAAACAGGGGCTATAGCAGAAAGTATCTTACCAACAATTCAGCAAAAAGACTGGATAGAAGTGGATGGCATCCTGTTTTTATCCGAACGTCTTTACCATGCAGAAAGCAGTGTTATACAGTCGAACTACCGTATAATTAAACAAACGCAGACAGAGCTCAAAACTGCTTACCATTATGTATTTACACTTGCCGAAATAAGACGCTTACTTACTGAGGCAGGCTTTAGTGAAATAGTACAGTACAGCGGGTTTGATAAATCGCCTTACAAGCATGGAGACCGGCAAGCCTATATTGTTGCCCGAAAGTAATGGGCAAAAGATGCACTGCTGATCCTTCCGTATAAAATACCGGCTGATGCTGCCTCAGCCGGTATTTGGTTTTCTAAATACATTTGAATACCTTTCTAAAACTACATAAATGATCTCCAACAGCAGCCTTCACTATACCATCATGCGGTACATCATCAACAACGGCTTTGCCCCGGATGTACAAATATTAGCTGAAATACTTCAATCAGGTAACGGGGAAGTAATAAAAGGGCTGTATGCATTACAGGAATATCATGGTATTGTGCTTCATCCTAACGAACCAAAAGTCTGGGTTATTCACCCTTTCTCTTTAGCGCCTACAAACTTCCTGGTGAAATCTTCCAAAGGCATTTGGTGGGGTAATTGTGCGTGGTGTTCATTAGGTATCGCAGCTCTTTTAAAAGAAGATGTAACCATTACTACAAGGATCGGTGCCTATGATAAGCAGGTAGTGATTCATATTACGAACGGGGAAGTACAGGAAAAGAACCTTTACATTCATTTTCCTATACCCATGAAAAAGGCTTGGGATAATGTGATCTATACATGCAGTAACATGCTGGTGTTTGAGAATGAAGACCAAATTAATGAATGGACAAAACAGCATAACATTCCTAAAGGAGATATTCAACCCATCATCAACATCTGGGCATTTTCCAAAGAGTGGTATGGCAACCATCTCAATCCTGAATGGACAAAATGGACTATGCAGCAGGCAAAACACATGTTTGAGAAATATAATCTCACAGGTAATACCTGGGAGTTGGAGACATCCGGTAAACGTTTCTAGAGGTTGTCAGCAATCTGAGGCTTTACTTTTCCTGTGAACAACCTGTAAAAGTTACCTTATCCGCTCTCCAAAGCCTTCTTCCTAATCTTCGAACACCCGGAGTTATACTTAACTTATACCTATCTTATACCTAACTTATACTTAAGTTATACCTGATATCCTCCCTATTTCCTCCGTATTTAATCCATAGTAAATCCTTACATACCCGCTACCTGCTCCCATTCTGGTGCACAAAACTGTCGCACCTGGTAAGCTCCTTAATTATTACATCCCACATCAATTAGCCCCGAAGATCTCCATCACCTCAATTATTTAACAAAGATTCCGCTGAGTAGAATAAATCCCCTGTTACAGAACTAAGTTTATAAATACCTATTATTAAACATATACAGCTTTACAATTGGGGAATAACAAGCGCCTATCCTTCCCACTAAAGAACAGCAATCCCCCAACCTGCAATGAGCTACGTATCCACCTTTCCAATCTCTGCTAAGTAAGACTCCGCTGTTCAAAGTTTAAGGCCAAAGGCAACCAACCTATTCATCAAATACCTGTCAAAAAACAAGCAGCACCATGTTAGCCCAACAGTGCCACCCAGTAATAAAGCTGCCCCTTAGGCAATGGGGCGGCGCTGGCCCGGCAAAATGCGCGGAGCGATCAGGTTTGCCTTGATTTTTTGGTTACCTTTTTTATCAAGAAAAAAGGTAAAAGAAAGATCTATCTGTAAGAGCTTGTACTTAAAACATCTGCTGTGTTCACAGCACTTAAATAGACTTGTTCTAAACTAAAACTAACTTAGTTGACACTGTAACACCTACCTTTAAAAGAAATTATTTCAACTTTGTACCGTCCACTTATACAATAAACTGCTGCTAAATAACATTCTAAGATAAATGTGAGCTGGCTGTGAAAGCACTACTATTACAAATATTAATCTGCGTTTGTTCAATCAACGTCTTTGCATCTCATATCGTAGGTGGAGAGGTTTATTATAAATATGTAGGGCCAGGCAGTACTGCCGGCACAAGTGAGTACCAAATATATCTCAGGCTATTCCGGGATTGTACTGTAGATTGTGGTAGTGGTACCAATGTAGCTTGCCTGCCAACAGAAGCAAGTGTGAGTATCTTCAGTGCTGCAAGTCCTTATACACGCATTAGCACACTTAATCTTCCGCTGGATAGTTCTTTATCCATTACGTTAACTACCTATCCATCCTGCATTTCTGAAAAGCCACGGGTTTGTTATGAAGTAAAAACATATTCCACTACCATTTCACTTCCGGATAATGATGTTGGATATGCAATTGCTTTCCAGGACTGTTGCCGTGCTGCAGCAGTCAATCAATTTGGTACAGCCAATACTTTGAGTGGTGTACCGGGAGCTACCTATATAGCCAACATACCAGGAACTAACAATTTACCAAAGGGCATAATAACAGCGCCATATTCAAGCTAAAAGATACGGCGTTAGTGTGTCTGAACAGCTCATTCTCTATTGACTTTAGCGCCACGGATGCTGATGGAGATTCGTTAAGTTACGCTTTTAGTTCAGCTTACGACGGCGGAGATTTCTGGTCTTCCGGCTGCACTTACCCAGTCCTTAATCCGGGCGGGGGCTGCAATGTACCGCAACCTGCAGGTCCTCCACCTTATAATGATATTACTTACAATACTAATAATGGTTTTTCTGGTATAGCGCCACTTGGCAATAAGGTTACCATTAATCCGGTTACGGGTCTTATAAGTGGTAAAGTAGAAGGATCTACGGGGCATTATATTGTAAATGTAATAGTGTATGAATGGCGCAACCACCAGGTAATTACATCTCATCGTAAGGATTTTATTATCCATGTAGGAAACTGCAATATACCCCGGGCCGAATTAGCGCCCTCCTATCTTACCTGCAACGGATTTGATTTAAACTTCGAAAACAACTCTATCTCTTCACTTATTCATTCCTATTATTGGGACTTCGGTGATACAAAAGATGATAAGGATACTTCTGTAAGTCCTACACCTGTTTATACATATTCCGACTCCGGAACTTATGTAGTGACACTTATTACTAATAAAGGAGAAGAATGTTCGGATACTGCAACAGCACTTGCAGAAGTATATCCCGGTTTTATACCCAACTTTAGTGTTTCAGGAGGTTGCATACATGTACCTTATCAGTTTACCGATCTTACTACCTCAAAATACGGAAAGGTCAATAGCTGGAAGTGGGACTTTGGTGATCTTACTACAACATCCGATACCTCCATTATACAAAGCCCGACCTATACTTATGCAGATACCCAGCAGGCACAGATAAGATTAATTGCAGGCAACTCCAAAGGTTGTATCGATACGGTATATAAAGTACTACAGGTAAATAATTCAATTGCTATACAACTACCTTTCAGAGATACATTAATTTGTGCAGGGGACCAATTACAATTACAAGTATCTAATACCACTACCGGTACTACCACATTCAACTGGACACCTTCACTGAATATAAACAATACCAATGTACCCGACCCGGTAGTCTCTCCCACTTCAACAACCAGTATATCATGTTGCAGTATATGATAATGGTTGTACCAATACAGATTCGGTTAATGTGAATGTGATATCCTCTGTAACAATGGATGCAGGAAGAGATACGGCGATTTGCTTAACGGATAGCGTTCAGCTTTTCCCAAACACCAATGCCTTAAACTTTACATGGTCTCCTGCGGCAAGCATGAGTGATCCATCTGTAAAAGATCCTTTCGTAAGGCCGCTTGTAAATACACAGTATAAAGTAGTAGGAATGGTAGGGCACTGTAGTACATCGGATAGTATTAATGTACAGGTAGCACCTTATCCACAGGTGCTTGCAGCCGCTGATACTGCGATCTGTTATGGCAACACAGTGCAACTTACCGCCACTACCACTGCACCAAACTTCGCCTGGAGCCCAACCAGCAGCCTGTTACAGGCAAATACGCTTAAGCCTGTTGCAAAACCTTATACAACTACTGCCTATGTGATTACAGTAAATAATACTCAAGGTTGTCCTAAACCAGTTAGCGATACTATTCTTGTTACTGTTTATCCGCATATTAATGCAGATGCTGGTGACGATACTGCCATAGTTGTTAATCAACCATTACAACTCAACGCAACCGGCGGCACCTCTTATGTATGGTCTCCACCTACCGGCTTAAGCAATCCTTTTATAGCAAATCCTATTGTTACACTTAGTGCAGCTTACGATTCAATGGTCTATCATGTCACGGTAAGTAACCCGGGCGGCTGTACTTCAGGCGATAATATTAAAGTAATAGTCTTCAAAACACAGCCGGACATATTTGTTCCTACTGCATTCACTCCCAATGGCGATGGATTGAACGACCGGTTGAAAGCCATTCCAGTCGGCATAAAAGAGTTTCAATATCTCAAAGTTTTCAATCGCTGGGGAGAATTGGTATTTGCCACCTCTAATGCTAATGGGAGCTGGGATGGTATGATTAAAGGTCAACCTCAAGGTACAGGTGTGTTCATCTGGATGGCAAGAGGCATAGACTTCAGCGGCAAGCTTATAGAGCGCAAGGGTACGTTGACTTTGTTAAGATGATTGAAATACTAACCTTGGCTGCACATTTGCAAGCCCCTAAATATGAAATTGACCATAACTGCGTATTCTACTGCGCTGTTTGCCACCTGGTATTTTATAGACGAATATGGCTTGTTGCTGGATGCGGGCGATGGGTTTATATCTGCACTGCTCCAGAAGAGCAGGAAGGTGAATCATGTGTTCATCTCTCATGCCGACAGGGACCATTTAACCGGGCTGTTTCAATTTAACCAGCTTAATGCAAGACCTGGCTATCCTATTATGCATTACCCCAAAGACAGTGCTTCTTTTCCGGCAATGGAAGCTTTTTCCAAAGCTTTTGACCGGCATGTTTCCAGGACAGTGTGGAAGCCTTTAGCTGCAGGTGAAAGAGTATTTATCAAAGACAATTTGTACGTGGAGGCAATACGGAACGGGCATGTGGATGTAAAAGCCGATATTACCAAAAGCCTTAGCTACAAAGTATTTGAAACAAAAAGGAAACTAAAGCCAGAATGGAGCCATCTAACGGGGGAAGAGATAAGGCAATTGTCGATGGAAAAAGGTAAAGATTTCCTGACCTATGAAGTAAACGATTGTATCGTAGGGTATTCCGGAGATACACCTGTGGAAGATGCTGAGCGGTGGAACCATTGCAGGCTATTGATACATGAAGCCACTTTCCTGGGAGGAAAAGAGGATGTACCCCTACGCAAGCATGGTAATAAACACAGCACCCTTGAAGAAGTAATGGAAATGGTAAGCAACATACATATTGAACAATTGATATTAGGACATTTTTCTTCGCGGTACACAACAGAGCAAATTGATAACAGCATTATAAGGCTATGTGATAAGTACGGCATCAACATTCCGGTATTCAGAATATTGCCGGGGCAGATTGTAAGCGATATTCTTAACCAGCAGGCAATAAACAAATAGCGGGATTTCCTTTTATTAATTCAGTTCTTATTTAGTAAGGTTTTTCTTTTGATGCTAGAGTATGTAATATTAGGTCATGTATGCAGTCTAACCCTTAACTTGTCCCGTAATTTTATTATTGATTTCAGGAACCTTCAGAGTTATACTTAACTTATACCTAACTTATACCTAACTTATACCTAACTTATACTTAAGTTATACCTAACCTCCTCCCTATCTCCGTCGTATCTGCGTCGTATCTGCATCGTATCTCGCCCCTTGAAACCTACCTCCCGTCTCCGCTGAATATTCGTCCGGTTATATCCGGTTATATTTTATGGGACAAGTTAAGGTCTAACCCTTACTAAATTAGGACGGGAGTAATAAATAGTCTAAAAGTCCTGGTCTACATCCCGTAAACAGGAATAAAGCTGCTGTACTTTTGTCCGGCAATCAGTTATAAAGTACATCATTACTTTTACTCTTTATTTACTCTACTATTATGTCGCAGGAAAAAGTAACCCGGGAAGATCTGTTACAAGCTGTTCTACAGCAAGAAACAGTTTCAATAGTTGATATAAAAAAGGTAACCATATCCAAAGGAATGGGAGCTGGTAAACATTTACACCCTTGCCCTGTTGTAGGTTACATCGTATCGGGGAATGTGCTGTTCCAGGAAGAGGGAAAGGGGCAGCAGTTATTGAAGGCAGGTGATGCGTTTTATGAGCCTAAGAATAAAACCATATTACACTTCGACAATGCCTCTGCGGATGAGCCTTTAGTTTTTATTGCTTTTTACCTGAAAGAAGGTAATGAAGAATTGATTAAGATGTTGGATTAATAGAATAGGTATCCAGCAGGCTTTCAACAATCCCATCAATATTATAGTACTTGATTTTGGCAGATTTCTTGAGCATTGATGACCATAATGTTATATCATCAACTAAGGGAGGTGTAAGATGTCCAAAACAACATGGAAACCGCATACGGAACACGGTGAATTGAGCTCTAAAGATAAAAATGACTTACCTGAAAGCGTATTTGCATTTCCGAAGCAACGCAAGGAGCCATTAACAGATGCATCACATGTTAAGAATGCACTGGCACGTTTTGACCAGGTAGAAGGAGTGTCGGATGAAGACCGGGATATGGCTTTTGCTAATATTAAGAAGGCTGCTGAACACTATGGCATTGATGTGCAGGAGAAAGACTGGCATGAACTAGGCAAGAAGCCGCATACTAAGAATACATCGAAGAATTAATATTAGCTTTCAGATACCTGTTGCCGGATACCTGTTACCTGAATTAAGCCGTAAGCAAAAGCTGCGGGTTATTAGCCACAAGCTTTGAATAGAGAATACTTGCTGCTTAATGAAAAGGGGTACACACGTCTTTCTTTAAAAGAGAATTACTGTGTATTAAAAGCCAGAGGCGCACTGAAGTATGAACTGCTTTGTGCGCCTCTGGCTTCTATGCTTTTTACTCAATAATTTAATAGCTAAATCATACTTATTCTTCATTCACCTTGGCTGTATATTCTTCCATTTCTTCGGGCGATAGGGTGATGAGCACTTTGTCTATACGCTGCCCGTCCATGTCCACAATTTCGAAGGTAAAGCCACGGTACTCCAGTTTGTCGCCGGTTACCGGAATACGCTCAAGGTGATACAGGATAAAGCCGGCGAGGGTATTAAAGTCATCTTCTTCCTCGTCATCCTTTTCCAGCCAGCTTGTTTTATAAAAGTGTGTAAGGAAGTTAAAATAAGGTAACTGGGCATCAACCAGGAAGCTGCCGTCTTCGCGTGCTACAATCTCGTAATCTTCTTCATGCGGCTGGGCTATATCGCCTACGATAGCTTCCAGTATGTCATTGAGTGTTAACATGCCCTGTAAGGTTCCATATTCATCCACAATAAAAGCATAGTGAATCTTGGAGCTTTGAAACTTCTCCAACACATGGTAGGCTGTATTGTTTTCAGGCACATACATAGCCACTTGTGCTATATCTGCTAATGAAGTTTCGGGAGAGGCTACAAATAGATCTTTGAGGTAAATAATGCCCTTTATCTGGTCTATACTGCCATCGCACAGCGGATATATCGAGTGGATATCGTATCTATTCTTTACATCGGCTACAGTAAGGCTGACATCCAGCCACACTATATCGCTACGGTGGGTCATGAGCGAGGTAATATTACGGTCGCCCAGGCGAAACACACGCTCAATGATCTGCTGTTCGGCTTCTTCTATAGCACCATGTTCGGTACCTTCGCTGATGATCGCTTTTATTTCTTCTTCCGTTACCGGGGTATCGTTCGGCTTGATTTTTATCAACCGGATAATAATATCACTGCTTTTACCCAGCAGCCAGATGAACGGATGAGTAAAACGGGAAATATAGCGCATCGGACGGGCTATATTTTTGGCTATGCCTTCGGGATTGCTGAGCCCTATTCTTTTAGGCACTAACTCCCCCAGCACAAGCGAGAAATAGGTAATGATGATGATTACCAGAACAGTAGCAATGTTGTTGCTGTATGGCCGCAACCACTCCCAGCGGTTGAGAAAATCAACTATATTGTGCTCTATATTTTTGCCGGAGAAAATACCATTTAACAAAGTAATAAGGGTGATAGCCAATTGAACAGTTGAAATGAACTTATCAGGGTGGATGGACAACTCGAGCGCTTCGCGCGCTTTAGCATCCCCTTTGGCGGCCTGGCTTTCAAGCCTTGCTCTACGTGCCGAAACCAGTGCTATTTCACCCATGGCAAAGAGACCATTCAGGATAATCAGCGCAAGAATTATCAGGACTTCTGTCATAGTAAAACTGCAAATTTAGTCAAACAGCAATGATTTATCCCAAAGCTTTATGTAAATGAACTAAGTAATAACTGATTGTTAGTAAATAAGTCTGTAATAATGAATTATTTTTTGCAGGAGAGGCGAAAGGAGGGCTGAATAATAAGATATACGATGTGGGAATGGGTACTTTGTTTACGGGTTCACGTTCTCCACCTGTATTTGTAAAGCAGGAGTATAATGATAAGTCCCAATAATATTTTAAGGATCATTTCAATTTCGAACTGATTAATGTAGCTTACTCGAATAACATAAATCCACTCTCCGGAGTTGTTATTTAATCTAAAATTGAGTATCTCAGAATCCTTAAAGTGTAAACACGCCCGATCTGATCACGGCATAAAACAATATCTCACTTTCCCGGCTCTCCGTATTCTTTTGTTGCATCATCCAGCACCAATACCCAATCATTCTCTATGCCAGTAGTAGGAGGGGTAGAGGTAAGAGTGCCTTTATCATTGGTAGCAGTAGCCTTTTGTGCAGTGCCATCTTTAGGGTTAAACCACCATGCTGCCAGGCGCTTTGGCAAAGCAGCCGTATTAATTGTAATTGTTTTTCCAATAGGAAGATAGACCATGGCATAACTGTTATCTCCACCTCGAAAAGCTTCAATATGTTCACCTTTAATGCCCAAGCCACCTACTACCAAAGTACTATCCGGCACTCTTCCCAACATTGGTCTTGATTGTAGCAGCCTGCGCAGGTAACCTACCTGGAAAGCCCCCGGCCGATCCATCGCATTGATCCAGCCACGATCCGGATAATTGATGGTCTCCTCCCTTGCACTCATAAACTGCCAGACTGCATGATGACCGTACGTAACTCCACAGGCACCTGCAAACACCGACCTGTAGGTTTGCTTGCGCACATCGTAAGCACGGTAATACCCATTATCAGGGTTCCATTTAGGCCAGGGGTTCACCGGGTGGTCTTCATAGTTGGGCTCAGCATCCAGTGTTGGCTTAGCAGGGGTGTAGCTGCGGTCTCTTTTTACCAGTTCCCAGCAAGCCACATCATGCCCGCCACCATGCCCGGACTGAAACATATTGATATCCAGCCAGGGCTCCTGGTGTATCCATTGCGAAGTAGAATTGGATCCACCTGATGGGTGATAGGTAATGAGGCAGTTATTATTAGTAGCCTCTGTAATGCCTTTTGCCATAGCACGCCATACGGGTCGCCAATCGTTGCTGTCATTTACTGCAGGTCGGTCGCCACCTAATATCCATATAATATTCGGCTCATTCTTATAGCGGTTACCAATCCATTTGCCATACGTATAGGCATTTATACTGTCAAACACAACCGGGCCTTCGCCCCAAAGCTTCGTTACCTTATCGCCCCAGGTAGGCAATAGCCCGATAAATAAGTTGCGTTCCCTTGCCATATGCACAACACTATCTACTACTGTAAAATATTTGTCATTAGGTTGTGTAGGATCTAAGTTCTTCAGCGGTACTTCGCCGTATTGGTCAGGCTTGCGCAAGCCATCAAATTCTGCAAACGCTACTGCTTGTATAACGGTAAATCCTTTAGCGGCACGGTTATCTAAATATTGCTTTGCTTCTTCTAGAGTGAGCCGGTGAAACAGTTCCCAGCCGGTATCGCCCAGCCAGAAGAAAGGCGTGCCGTCTGCAAACCGGAGATAATGTCCATCTTTGGTTACCTGTAATCGCCCGTGAGTAAATAAGGATTGTGCAAATAGTTGTGTGTAAGAGCCGATAATAAGGAGTAAACAAATAAGCAATCGCATAGTATAATAAAATAGAGGTTGGTTTTGATTATAGAAGAATAAAAGTATGGGATTCTGATTTTATGAATTCGGAAATTTCTATATAAGCTATAAGTCAAAGCTGTGAGATACAGGTATTGTATATTGTGCTACCTATTATCGAGTTGTAGCAATCAAACCTATTATTGCAACCACCAGTGTGGCGGAGTTATGAGCCGCAATCAGATAAAAGGTTTGTACATCGGATGAAGCATTATTATTAGCATTATCGCTTAAACTGCGGATGACTATAAAGGGTATCCCTTGCTGCCAGCATATTTGTCCGACTGCAGCACCTTCCATTTCTGTAGCATCTGCGTTGAACCGTGTTCTTAAATAATCGGTGGCTTTATCAGATGCTACAAACACATCGCCTGTTATGATAGTACCCTTTATTACCTGAGGGGCAATGCTATCTGTGCCTGTCCAAATCTTATGAAGTATTACCCTGTTAGCCGCTGTTGTTGCTAACCTGACAAGATTAGTATCGCAGGGAAAATATTCCGGATTTTCCTGCATGGTAAAAGGGTTACGGGTTTTTCGTATAAGCATACTATCGGGTGTAAGCGTTCCGTAATCATGATAGGCTACCCGTGTGGCAACCACCAGGTCTCCGGGATGCAAAGCCATGTTTATACCACCGGCTATGCCTGAAAAAATGACTTCTTCGGGATTAAAATGATCCAATATAAGTGAGGTAATGCTGGCTGCATTTACTTTCCCAATTCCAGTTTGCGCCAGTACCACATTTCTGCCATTTAACAGTCCTATACTAAAATGTATATTTTGAATAATGGAGTCTTTCCTATCCTTAATTTGTGTACGGATGACTGCTACTTCGGGAGGAAAAGCACCTAGTATAGCCGTAATTGGATTATGCCTGGTAGCAGTAGTTTTTGTAAGTGTTGGTTGTACAGGTGCCTGTGCAAACAGGCTTTGATAATATGGTAGGACTAAGGATGAAGAATACTATTCTTTTAAACATAACATACTTTTGAAGGATCGCTAGCGCTCACTCCAATACCAGCGCAACAATTGCAAACAAATCTATTACAACTAATGCAATACTTACTTCCTCTCTTTTACCTACAGCTAATTTAATAGCCGTCCACGACAAAAAGCCCCAGATGATCCCTTGTGTAATGGAATAAGTAAAAGGTATCAGCACCATAGCTAAGAATGCAGGTATGGCATCATCCAACTGCAGCCAGTTGATCTTCACCACAGGTCTTATCATAAACACGCCTACCAGCACCAAAGCAGGTGCAGTTGCGATGGAGGGTACTACGGATAGGAGAGGTGCTAAAAATAAGAATGGCAGGAAGAGTATGGCGCCGGTAACCGCTGTTAATCCTGTTCTGCCACCTGCTTCTATACCTACTGCCGATTCTATATATGCAGTGCCCGGACTGGAGCCCACTAAACCCGCCAATGTTGTAGATACAGCATCGGTAAGCAGGGATTGTTTTACATTCCTTGGCTCTCCATTTTCATCCAATAAATCGGCTGCTTCGGCAAGCCCTACAAAAGTGGAGAGGCTGTCGAACATATCAGTAAACACAAAAGCAAAGATGACCGGGGCTACAGCCCATTGGAGAGAATGTATAAGGTCGAGCTTGAAAAGGAGTGAGAAATCAGGCGCTGCAAAAAGTCCTTGCCAGTTGATTAATGGTGCAGTATCTAAAGCCCACCAGCGACCTATGGGATAAGACATAAGCGTAGTAAATAGTATGCCCAGCAAAATGCCTCCTTTTACTTCTTTAATAACTAAAATAGCAGTCACCACCAAGCCTGCCAGGAAGGTAAGCAGGGCAGGAGAGAGCTTGCCAATACCCACAATAGTAGCAGGATTGGATACAATGAATTTGGCATTGGCAAAGCCAATAAGGGTAATATACAAGCCAATACCGGCAGCAATTGCATAACGAAGCGGCCGCGGTATGGCTTTGACAATATAAGTTCTTATATTGAATACAGATAATATCAAAAACAGGATGCCAGCCCAAAACACTGCACCTAAAGCAATAGTCCATGGCACTTTCATACCCAGCACAGCGGTAAAAGTAAAGAAGGCATTAAGCCCCATACCGGGCGCTACAATAATGGGATTCTTTGCATACAAACCCATCATCAGGCTGCTAAAGAAAGATACCAGCACTGTAGCTGTTAATACCCCTGCAAACGGCAATCCTGCCTGGCTAAGAATAGCAGGATTGACGACAATAATATACGAAGTAGCTAAAAAAGAGGAAGCACCTGCCAACACTTCAGTTTGCCAGGTGGTTTTGTTTTTCGCAAGCTCAAAATAGGATAGCATACAGCAACTGTTGAAAGGGGAAGATAGGTAGATAAGGGAGAAGAGACAAAAGGTACACTGGCGCAAGCGTCCGCTCAATGTCATTGAGTTAAGGATCATACAGCTCTTCTGTAATTGGTAAAGGTTTGATACTTACCTCTTTTTCTATTCGGCTCGCCTCTGGGCAACTTTCTGCCTGGTCTGACCGGTTCCATGTATTTGCTGAACAGACATTCCAGTTCCATCAGTATTGCCCTGATGTCAGTTGAGCGCATAAACAACTTAACAATCCTGTTCTTCAACAATGCCCAGCTTATATTACGGTTGACCTTGTAGTGGTAACGTCGGTTCTTAACTTTGTCACTTATGTGCTCTCTACATTGCTTTTCAATGATGCTTTGCAGATTGGCTACAAACAAAGTGGCTGCATAATCCTGCTCTATACAGATGACCCGGTGCCCACTGAAGATCTCTATTTGCAGTTGATTCTTTTGCGTATTGTAAGCGCCTTCTATTCTCCATCTCATGAAGTATAACTCCCCAATCATTTTGGCAGTAAAGCGTTCCTGGTCATAGAGGTTGGTCAGCAGTACTTCCACCTGCCCGTTAGGCAAATGCACCCTGACCATCCTGACGGGTATACCTGTTTTGGTGCTTACTTTATAGTGCTGTTCCTTTAACCTTTCTATAGACTCCCGGGAAGGATACAGCGTGGTGATCACCTCCTTTTTACGACTGTTCACAAATTGCTTCACCTCATGGCAGAAGTCTGTTTTACAGCGGATCAGGAAATGCCGGGGAGTTTCTTCATGGAGCAGTAAATACATCAGGCTATAGCTGGCAAAGCCTCTGTCAAAGAGCGTAAGACTGTCTGGCGGCAAGTACTGCAGATGACGGCAGATGATAGACAGCTCACTCTCAGAGCGGGGAAAAATATCACCCCACACCCTAATGTCATTGAGTACATCATGCACTTGCATGGCTCTTGCCATGGGCACCGCTGTGAACTTATTAGCGGCTGAACCAAAATGTGCCATCACTTCCGCTGTATGGACCATACTTATATTGGAACCATCTACAGCCAGTAGCCGAAAGCCTTGCCAGCGGTTGACCTGATCGCCATAGTAGGTATAGAAACGCTCTGTCAATAACCGATTCCAGAGTTTGAAGAACAGCGGCTTGAGCTTGGTGCGCTGTAAACTGAAGGCACTTTTGGTGCAGCCCAGATCCGCCGCCGGCTGTCCTACACGCTCAAAGAAATCCTGCAGTTCAATGCTGAGGCTGCGTTTGGGAAGATTGATGAGCATACCAACCACTTTATTTAAGGGTAGTTTACGTTCCCGGCTGAAGTCAGTGTGATGAGTAGTAAAAAGGGAGCGGATATCAGCCTCCCTGACCACGGTATTCAAAAAGCATTGCAGTGCTTCGATGATCTTTATGTTCGCTTCTACCATAGAGCATTGTTTTAATAACAAGGTACTGCATTACTCATTGACTAACTCTATGATTCTGAACTCCCCTCTCCTTAACTCAATGACATTGAGCGGACGCTTGCGTCAGATCCAACCATATTACTTCAACCGATACACCACCGCCTCATATGCCTTCAACTGATTTCCCTTTGAAGGTGTTTCATAGTTATCAATCAACAATTTCGCTCCGCTCATATCAATACCACTGTGATAAGTCGCAAGCTCGCTGCTAAAATTAAGTGCGATAAAAAGCCTGGTGCCATCCAGTTCTCTGGTATAAGCATATACATTTGGGTTCTTCTTATCCAGCAAGGTGTACTTCCCATACACCAATGCCTCATTATCTTTACGCAGTTGTACAATCTTTCTGAAGTAATTTAATACAGAGTTAGGATCCTGCTCCTGCGCTGCAGCATTAATAGTAGTATAGTTTTTATTGACTTCAATCCACGGCGTGCCGGTAGTAAAGCCAGCATTTGCAGTATTATCCCATTGAAAAGGCGTACGTCCATTATCACGGCTGCCAAACTGCATCTCTTTCAGGTATTGCTTTAAATCGCCTCCGGTATTTTGTAAGCGTTTATATTCATTCAGGGTAGCCACATCCCTAAAGTCTTCTATAGAAGTAAAGCCTGCATTCGTCATGCCCAGTTCATCACCGTTATACCAGTAAGGGGTGCCACGCATCGTCATGATAAAGGTGGCAAGCATCTTGGCAGATGGCTCGCGAAACTGCGGACTGTCATTCCCAAAGCGACTTACCAGCCTTGCCTGGTCGTGGTTGGAAAGAAAAATAGAGAGCCATCCTTTGTCAGCAAAAGCGCTATCCCACCTGGTAAACACTTCTTTAAAATGCTGTAGGCTATAGCCGCCCAGTTTGGCAATATCCACCGCATCAAAAGCATACGCCATGTTCAGTTCATGGCGATCTTCATCTACCAGGTTATGCGCATCCTCAAAGGAGTTGCCTGCACCTTCTGCTACACTCATCACATCATACTTGCTGAACACTTCTTTATTCATCTCCTGCAGATAGCTATGTATATTGCCCTGCATGGAATAATACTTCATAAAGTTTGTCTCGAAGCCTTTAGGAAAATGAGGAAACGTAGTGTCTTTTGCTGCAAACCCAAAAGCATCCAGCCTGAAACCATCAATGCCCTTATCTGCCCAAAACTTCATAATGTCGTACACTTCCTGCCGCAGTTTTGGGTTCTCCCAGTTAAGGTCGGGTTGCTTGCGGGAGAAATAATGCAGGTAATAGGCATTGGTAAGCGAGTCGTACTTCCATGCATCATGGTTTACATCAAACAAACTATAGCGGTAAGGCGGTTTCCCATTCTCCGCATTCCACCAATGGTAGTACTCACGGTAAGGGCTGGTACGTGAGCTTCGGCTTTGCTTAAACCATTCATGCTCATCACTGCTATGGTTCACAACCAGGTCCATTACTAGTTTGATGTTTCTGTCGTGCAAGCCTTTTAGCAGTGCATCAAAGTCTTCCATGGTGCCAAAGTCAGTCATGATGTTGCGGTAGTCGCTTACATCATAACCGTTATCATCATTGGGTGAGCTGTAAATAGGATTGAGCCAAACAGCAGTAACACCAAGGCTTTTAATATAATCGAGTTTGGAGATGATACCCTTCAAGTCCCCAATACCATCGCCATTACTGTCCTTAAAACTGCGTGGATATATCTGGTAAACGATAGCTTCTTTCCACCATTTGCGTTTTTCACTTTCTTTATTGCTGCTGTCCTGAGCATGCCCCGATCTACTCATAAGAATGATTCCCGTTATAATGATGATCTGAAAAAGTATCTTTTTCATAAGCAATAACTTTTGCAATCGTTGTAGAGTAGCAAAGTTGTTCAATAAAACGGAAAGTGCAAGGAGTCGGGAAGGATAAAGTATTTAAGGAATAGCTGTAACAGCAGGCAAGTGTTGAAGTAAGCACTTGGTAAATAACTTGGTGTATTCAATTATATGATAAAACACATTGGATCATAGAACTTAGATGCACATATTTTTTATCCTATGTGTCCAACCTATGTACCTATGATCCTATGTGGTGAATAGCTGGTTATTAATTGCCCGACTTACTTTACCACCGTAGCTTCTATTTCAATACTTAATTCCGGAAAAGCCAGCGCCTCTACTTGTATCAATGTACTTGTTGGTTTACAATTGTGCCGTTGCAGCCAGATAATAGCTTCGCCAAACGCTTCAAAGAATAAAGGAATAGAAGTAGTATAAAAATTAAGTCTTATGATATTTGCCGGATGGTAACCTGCCTGAATGATCACTTTATGCACGTTCTCAAGACTGAGTCTGATTTGCTCTGGCATGCTGCCGCCTACGGGCTGCCCGTCAGCATTCATAGATGCCTGTCCTGCACAATATAAAGTGCCTTCACTGTTTTTTACTTCAATGGCTTGTGAATAACCTAAATTATCCTGCCATTGCCAGGGGTTGATGATAGTCTTTGTCATTGCTGTTGTGGTTTTTTAAAGATTTAGATAACAAAGGTTAATAACAAAGACAGATTACAGGAGCTTCATATGTATCAATTGTTGAAATGCTTGTATCAACCGGAATAATATAAGTATGGAGTTTTTGGGCATATAACACTTATAGTACCCTTATCTAAATAAACGCTACTAACTGGCTGAAATCATTAATCTTCGGCATGCCAATATCATCCGGATGAAGGTTGTACTTATCATATACCACTGCATCAATGCCCAAATCTTGTGCAGCTTTTATTTCGGAATGAAGGTCATCACCAATTACCAGCACATCATCAATACGATAGCCATTTCTGTAAATAATATCTGCAAAGATGTCCCTCTTTGTTTTATCAGAAGTAGCAGGATCAATGATATGTATCTCTTTAAAGTCCCTGTTAATGTTCATTCCGTCAATCTTGCTTTGCTGCAATTGTACGAAGCCTGTAGTTACTAAGTACTTTTCTAAGGGAAGCACTCTCGTTACTTCGTAATCACTGAAGTATTGGATGGGACCTTTGTAAGAGATATTGGAAAGCATTTCCATTCCCTGCCGGGTCAATGCTTCACTGAAAGCATAATTAGCTGCAACTACCTGGAAAGGCTTGCGCATAATATCCTTTTTGATGGCTTCAAAGTCTTCATCGTGTTCTCCACTTTCTTTGATAGCTTTAAATAGGTCGGCAAATAATCCCTCACCAATAGTGGGTACTCCGTAAATGGTATTATCTAAGTCTAAGATGATTGCTTTCTTCATAGTGTGCCACATTCGCTAAACCAGTTTGATATTGTAATGACTGTACATCATGCAAAAATACAGTAAGGTCAACTGCTTCAGCCGTCTCTGTTATTTGGCTCATTTTCTCCGCCCATTTCTGTTCTCTTTTGCACAAGCCACCACACTTGCAACAACTCTTTTTT
Organism: uncultured Chitinophagaceae bacterium; assembly: GCA_963819045.1. GTDB lineage: Bacteria > Bacteroidota > Bacteroidia > Chitinophagales > Chitinophagaceae > Ilyomonas. Next base: position 35,899 of record CAWFUV010000013.1, read on the forward strand.
ACTTCACCGTTCATTACTACTAAACACATACAATACAGTTTTTAGATGTCTTTTTAAATGTATGATAATTATATGTTAGTCTTTCTTTCACCGCAGAGTTGCAGGGAAAACGGAGTTTACGCAGAGAACGGCTCTGCCCAACCTCTATAAGCTCTTGCTCTCCTTCAGTTATTAGATTAATAGATCTATTTATAAAGGGAAAATCTCTGCGAAAACTCCATTAACTCCCGTTCTCTGCGGTGAAAAGAGAAAACTCTATAAACTCTCATTCTCTTTCAGTTATTAGATTAATAGATCTATTTATAAAGTAAAAATCTCTGCGAAAACTCCATTAACTCCCGTTCTCCGTGAAAGAGATCTATATAAGCTCTTGCTCTCCTTCAGTTATTAGATTAATAGATCTATTTATAAAGTAAAAATCTCTGCGAAAACTCTATTAACTCCCGTTCTCTGCGGTGAAAAGAGAAAACTCCATTAACTCCTGTTCTCTGCGGTAAAAGAAAAGATTACCATCTATCCATACCCAACAGTTTTCTCCCCAGTTTAGTTAAAACTGCTGTCTGATATTTGGTACGTTCCCAGCCACGTGGATCACCCGGAAAAGCATAACCTTCCGGTGCCCTTCTTTCCATCCAGGAAGAGATTCTCCACTCGCGCAGGTCTTCATTATCTTCTTCTGCCGGCATCATAGAGATGTACTGTGCCATGCGTACTTTGTTACCACTCAGTGTTTGGACGAATACCATGTGGTTGAGTGCTGTTGAAGATGAGCAGATCACCTGCTTCCATCTTTACTTTTACAATTTCAAAGCCGGTTACATCGGGTTTAAAATGATCACGGTCTTCAGGTTGTGTGAGCTTCCAGGTATCATAAGTTCTGTACAGTTCAGGCATGCATTGAAAGCCACCCATATTTGGATCTGTTTGTTCAGCCAATGCCAAAACACCTTGTACATTCTGTGGCTTTGTTTCAGGGTCATAGTCCCAATGGATAAAGCCTTTGTATTCAAAACCGGGACGAATAGGAAAGTTCAGGTTTGCCCTATCAATGGTCACCCATAGCTTTTCAGTACCCCATATATCTGCAAAAGCCTGGTGTACTTTGGGGTATTGCCGGTTATCCCATAAATATTGGTGGTTATATACTTCCACCATGCCGGTATTGGTCAGCTCTTTCATCTTCATTTCAGCACGTGGTGGCGCATACCAGGTTTCAGGATTATTAGGGTCTTTTTCTTCAAACTCCCACAGGAAATCGGCAAGGCGCTTTACTTGTTCTTTGGGCACTGCATTCTTTATAACAACATATCCATTGTGTATCCAGAACTGCCAGTCTTCTTCACTTAACACGCGTAGCGGCTCGCCATTGCTGCGGTCATTCAGTTTTACTTTACTGCTCTTTGATGTGGACGGATTACCCGGAATGTCTTTGTGTGCGTTTGCCATGGTGGGTGCCATTGTAGGCGTCATAGTTGCTGTTTCCATATAGCGTATTTTGTTTTTAATTGAATAACACAAAGTTCATTTACTACATAGGCGAATCAAATAGCTGCAATGACCAATATTTGCTCTGTATTGACATGTTTTAAGGGTTTAATAGAATAATAGTAGCTTTATAGATAAATAATGCTGCCATTATGAAGATTCAGAAAGAGATTGTATTGCCCGATCCCGGGCAATCATTCAAGTTGTTCAAGCCCAGCCTGAAAAACTTTTTCTTCTGGCATTACCATCCCGAATATGAACTGGTGTATGTGGAAGCGACCACAGGTATCCGCCATGTAGGGCAGCATATTTCTTCTTTTATGGATAGCGATCTGGTATTGATTGGTCCCAATATCCCCCACCTCAACTTCGACTATGGTTTACAAACAGAATACAGGCAAATAGTAGTGCAGTTGAAAGAAAACTTTATGGGGGGTGCCTTTAAGGAAACACCAGAATTTGAAGACATTCAAAGGCTTTTTAATAAGGCTTACCTAGGCTTATCATTTTGTGGCAAAACAAAAGCCACAGTAGCAGAAAAACTAAAGTACATGCAGGAGTTGAATCACTTCCGGCAACTGCTTTGTCTATTAGAAATATTCCAGTTGCTTGCCAGTTCTGATGAAGTAGTGGAACTGAATGATCAGGATACCAGTATCAAACTCTTTCTGAATGATAAAATACGCATGGGCTCTATTTACAAATACATCCATGCCAACTATAACGAAACGCCAGACGTAAATAAAGTAGCAGCCAGCGTGCACTTAAGTACCGCAGCTTTTTGCAGGTATTTTAAAAAGCAAACCAATATGACCTTTACCGATTTTGTAAATCAGTACCGTATTACACAGGCGAAAACTATGTTGCTACAGGATAAAACTGTATCAGAAGTATGCTACGAAGTTGGCTTCGATAGCCTCTCTTATTTCAATAAGTTATTTAAGAAGATCACCGGTGAAAATCCATCCCGGTTTAAAAAGAACCATAGTATTGTTGTTGCTATTTAATTCAAAGCTTAAGTTCCTAAGTAGCAGCGCTTTTTTTATCAACTCTCAAATTACAAGGAGTAACCTCTAACTCTTATATCCCTTCATTTCCACTATTTGAAATGACAGAGTTATACTTAACTTATACCTAACTTATACCTAATTTATACCTAAGTTATACTTAACTTATACCTAACTTACACCGAATCTCCTCCTAATATCTTTCAATCCAATTCCTGATAAACATCTTAGATTCTCTTAATCTATTAAACCCACTTAGGGTATGGGGCTTCTCCAATATCTGGTTACCAGTTTACATTAGTAAAAGTAAACCATTATTGTAATCTGTATTTCCTAAATCGTTAATCGTAATTCATAAATCGCTTATCACTTACTTACCTTTGCATCCTTAAAAATCAACACCTATGATAACAGCCAAAGGCTATGCAGCGCAAAGCGCAACTGAGCCATTAGCACCATTTACATTTGAAAGAAGAGACCTGAGAGCACACGATGTTCAATTAGAAATTTTGTATTGTGGCGTTTGCCATTCCGACCTGCACACTGTTCGCAGCGAATGGGGTCCATCAGCTTACCCTTGCGTTCCTGGTCACGAAATTATTGGGCGCGTAACTGCTGTTGGAGCACATGTCAAAAAGTTTAAAGTAGGCGACTACGCAGGTATTGGTTGCCTGGTTGATTCCTGTCAGGAGTGCAGTAATTGTAAGCAAGGCTTAGAACAATATTGCGAACAAGGAGCTACCTTCACATACAATAGCCCGGATAGAATAGATGGAACAAATACGCTTGGCGGTTACTCCAACACCATTATAACCAAAGATGATTTTGTATTGTTAGTATCAGACAGGTTGCCACTCGAAGGTGTAGCGCCATTGCTATGTGCAGGCATTACCACCTATTCACCCTTACGGCATTGGAAGGTAGGCAAAGGGCACAAAGTAGGCATCCTTGGCTTAGGTGGACTCGGACACATGGCTGTAAAGTTTGCAGCTTCGTTTGGCGCAGAAGTAACTATGCTGAGTACCTCAGCATCTAAAGAAGCTGATGCTAGGAGATTGGGGGCACACCACTTTGCACTAACCAAAGACCCTGAGCAGCTAAAAGGGCTTAATAATTACTTTGACTTTATTATTGATACGGTATCTGCACCGCACGACTATAACTTGTACCTGAATATGTTGAATACCGGTGGTACAATGATATGTGTAGGCGCACCGCCCGAACCTGCACAGGTGCTTGGCTTCAATCTTATTTTCAACAGGAGAAGTATTGGTGGCTCACTCATTGGCGGCTTGCCCGAAACACAGGAAATGCTGGACTATTGTGCCGAGCACCACATCACATCCGATGTGGAAGTCATCCCCATCAGCGAAATAAATAATGCTTATGAACGTATGCTTAAAGGGGATGTACGCTATCGATTTGTTATTGATATGTCTACATTACAGTAATTAAATAATAGGTGCGTGTCCTGGCATTTAGCCAATACTAATGTAAGAGAACAAAGGCGCACTGTCATCCCGGAAGCCTATGGCGCCAAAGGCAACAACCTGTGGCGCTACAGTGTTATCCGGGATGATGGGCACTACTGTTATTTACAAGCTAATTCCTGAGATATACTTACAATGCTATAAACATGATGATGGCTCTTTCATGAGCCATTTTTATTAACTGAATTCTCAGAAAAAGATGTGAAAAATTAGATGTTGCACTTGTCGCCAATACAATTGATTATATAAAGTTACTCTGCAGCTACTAGTCTTTTCCATTCCGGATGTCTCTGTAAATACTGCTGCACATAACTGCACGAAGGAATTATTTTAAGGTGGTGTTCTTCTATGTATTTCAATGTTTTCTCTACTAATGCAGCAGCTACTCCTTGACCCTCCATCGGTTCTGCCACCTCCGTATGAATTAAATTGAAAACATTGCCAGACTGCCTGTAATTAATAATTGCATATTCGCCATTAATATTCATCTCAAAGCGATGCTCATCCTTATTGAGGTGTATTGGTATATTTTCGTAAGGCATATTTATATAGTTATAACTTGATTGCTGATTGCTATTGCAAACAATATTTTATTATCCAAAATGAAGCCTAAAGCAGTAATGAGCATTTTAATTTTCAGAGTTGCCAATCACATCGTACATCTTATTAGATTCTACCTTCATACTCTTAATTTCATGTTTCAGAAGGAGTTGTTCACCGTTCATCCTTATATTATTGCGTTCATCCTTTTTAAGGAGCGGCTTTGTGCTGTAATTTTTCCATTTATCTATTTTTTGTAGAATCATCGGTTTGTATCTTTTATTTTTGTCCATATGACAAAGCATTTTTTGATACTGCTCTGCATTATCATACCAGCCATACTAACTGCCCAATCGGAAAAATGGGACCTTCAACGTGCTGTAGATTATGCCATGCAAAACAATATTTCTGTAAAACAAAGTGATGTACAGGCACGCCTTACTGCATTACAGACAAAATTGGCAAAAGCGGCTTCTATCCCCAACTTAAACTTCAACACACAAGCCGGTTTTCAGTTTGGGCGCACCATTGATCCTACCACTAACTTATACGTAAACCAGAATACATTTTTCCAGAGCTACGGTCTCCAGACCAATGTCACACTTTTTAATTTCTTAAACTTACAAAATCAAAAGAAAGCTGCACTTGCAAATGAAGAAGCCAGTCATATAGATGTCGATCGTGCAAGGAATGATGTAGGACTCAATGTAGTAGCCGCTTACCTGCAATTACTTCTATCTATTGAGCAAATGAATATTGCCAATGCACAGATACACCTTACCGATTTGCAAAGAGTTATTACCCAAAAGCAGGTAAATGCAGGAGCCATGCCGCCACTCAATGTAGCACAGTTGGAATCGCAACTGGCATTAGATAGCGTAATCATATTACTACTGTTAGTACTATGGAAAATAACAAGCTTCAGATGATTGCCTTACTCAATTTAGATGCCTCGCAACCATTTGAAGTAAGCTTGCCTGATGTTAACAAAATACCACTTCCACCACTCAGCGAATTAGAGCCTGCCGAGTTGCTTGAAATAGCAAAAGGTACTCAGCCATTACAACAAGTAGATTCATTAAG
>CAWFUV010000014.1:0-72989 GCA_963819045.1 uncultured Chitinophagaceae bacterium
ACAAAGGCGAAGCAGGTAATATCATCATTGAAGATACTGAGCGCAAGCCCAGCCTTATTACCTTATTTTATAAGCGTGATAAAAGAACAGTGAGTACTGAGAAATAAAAGAAGTAGTTTTTATATTATTGAATATAAAACAGCCGGAGTCATAATTACCTCCGGCTGTTTTATTTAGAGCAAAAAAGAGTAGCTTTACTCTCCTACTCATCTTAATATCTTATAAAATCCTGGTTCAGATAATGTAAATAAAAAAGGTTCCAAACGTTTATAGTGTCAAAAAGTATACTGATTTCATTTTTACGACGGTCATGTTGGATGAACCCTGAAATCTCCGAATTCCGGTTCAGATAATTAGTTTGAATTTTTTACTACTACATCTTCTACTGTTTTGGTAACGGTAGTGATGTCAAAGGATTGCTTATAAGTCTCCGCACCTTTGATAATAAAAGTAAGGCGTGCATCACCTGGCTCTTTTACCAGCATCACTTTCTTATCAAAGTTTCTGTCGTTGAAAGTTTGCTGATATACTACTTCGCCATATTCGTTTTTGATAATCAGGTCAAATTTTGCGAAATCGATATTGTCGTATTTCACGTTAAATACGAGGCCATTATCCGTACTGCCTACATACTGGATGTTGTTTTGCGCAGTCTTGTCGCTTTTGTCGTTCTTATTGGTAGCAGGTGCTGCCATTGCACTAAAGGATACGGCGCTTACTAATGCGGCTACTAACATTGCTTTTCTGAAGTTCAATACTTGCTTTTTCATAACATTGCTTTTTTAATTGTTAATTAATAAAAGGCAACAACCGGAAAAACTTTAATTACAGCAAGATCTCGCGAGGCGAAGCAATTGAGCTATAGCGGCAATCCGGTAAATGAAACAAGCAAAATATTTGGAGCAAGCGGCAGAGCCTTACGGGCGGGTAATAACTATTTGGCTTTGGTGTAAGGCTGTAGTTTTATTATCGAACAAAGATAAGTGGCTATTTTTGATATTGTGTACATTCTACACAACAAATAATATTAAGTTAACAAACTAATATTGGTTTACTTACCGGGTATTGGCCTACTCTTTGTTCTACAATTGCTAAAAAATGTAGCATGAGTAATAATCAAAGAAACGAAGAACACAACCCAAACAAGCATGTACCACAACCTGATCCGATTGTCTCCAACTCTAATACAGAGAAAGACCCGGATGAATGGGTAACCGGCGATGAGCCAATGACCGGTGCACAGAAAAGCTATTTGAAAACTTTATCAGATGAGGCTAAAGAAGAGTTTGATGAAAAGCTTACTAAGGCTGAAGCGTCAAAGCGAATAGATGAATTGCAGCACAAGACCGGCAGAGGATTGAATAATTAACGGATTTGAGTAGATAGCTGGGATATTCATTTTAACAAAAGAACCCCGCAAGAATACTTGCAGGGTTCTTTTGTTAATCTTATTATATCTTGTGCCTGTTATTTGAATCTTTCCTCTTCTTGTTCCTTTTCCTGCCTTATCTGCCACTCAGCCAACTGGCGGGATTTAAGAAATTACCTTGTTCATTAGATACCATAAAGGTAACCATACCACCGCCGTCATCGCTATTTGCAGCCCTTCCTACTACGGTACCGGCATGAACTGCATCCTTACGACTAACGCTTACACTTGACAAATGGCTGTAGGTAGTAAAATATTTACCATGACGCACCACTACCATTTGCTCATCACCCAAATCTACCACTGCAGACACTTCACCATCTGCTACTGCTTTAACGGATGTACCGGCTGGCACTGCAATATCTATCCCATCACTGGTTCTTTCATCTTTGTTCCAGGAATTTCATGGATCCAAAAGGAGCTATAATCGTACCACTACTCACCGGCCAAGGTAAACGCCCTTGTTCATTCTTCAAAGTTTACTGAAGCTGTTAGGTTTTCTGGAGTTGATTCCAATGGGCTGTAGGTACGGTTGGTATTGCGTGCAGGGATTGAAGCTGTGGGTGCCGGCGCAGATGCTGCCGGAGTTGTTACTGCAGCGGTTGTATTATTTGCAGGTGCGGAGCTTGCATTATTGGCAGGGGCATTGTTCTTAGCCTGATTAGCTTGTGCTTGCTGTGCCGCCTGCTGCTCTGCCAGCTTGCGCTTACGCTCCTCCTCTTTCTGGCGGGCTATTGCTGCCTGGCGTTCTGCTTCCTTGCGGCGGGCTTCGGCTATTTCGCGGCGGATGATCTCCTGCAACTGGTTGTTTAGTTTCTTACGGGTTTTCTCTCTATCCTGTATTTGAGAAGCCAGTTCTTTCTCTTGTCCCTTTAAGTCATCTACAGCCTGGTCCTTTTCTTTACGGTCAACTTCCATTTGTTGTAGCTGCTTGCCTTGCTCCTGCAGCGTACTGCTTTTTTCTGTCTTGCTTGTCTTCAGGTTATCCATTTTGGTCTGTAATAGGTTCTGCGTTTGCAAAATATTATCCACCTGCGTTTCGCGGTACTGGCGATAACTTCTGAGGTAAGTAGCACGTTTTACAGCATCATTAAATGAGTTTGCAGAGAATATAAAGTTGAGGTAATCGTAGTTACTGCGGTTTCGGTAGGCAAACACGAGGCTCTTGGCATAATTCGCCTTTAGTGTATCCAGTTCCTTTTTATAGCGATAAATATCGAGGCTGTTGTGGTAAATCTCCTCGTCAATATTGCGCAGTTGCTTATTAATACTGTTGACCAGCTCTTCACGTGCCTTGATTTTGCGCTCTACCAATGCTAACTGGCTGAGTGATTGCTTTTTGCTCTTTTTAATGTCTGCAAGTGTGCTGTTGAGGTCAGCCAGCTCGCGTTGTAACTGTTGCTGCTTCTTTTGTATCTCTTCCTTTGTTTGCTGGGCAAATGTTGTTGTAACAGCGGTTGCCAGCACTATTAATAATACTACTAATTGCTTATACATGTAACCCATCTTTTAGGATTAATAAAATTAACTGCCGCAGTGTGTACAGTACGTTTTATAGCTGTTAATTATTATTTGCTTTTATAATTTTTGGGGATATTAAATGGAAAAGTCAATGGCTGGTCGAAGTTGTATTGCTTGAACTCCAGATTGATATCCAGCTTGGCTTTCTCGGCTACCGATATCCTGCGTGTAGTAGAGAAATTAGAATTATTTATCTTATCATAATTGCTAAATGTAATATCGGCAGTCCGGTTTTTACTGGGATCAATATCATCCAGCTTACTGTGCTGCATAAGCAGCGTGTTTTTATCTAAGGTAAGCAGGTTTTTAAAGACGCTACCTGCCATTAAAACGGAGAGGTAATCATCACTGTATTTATAAGAGACAATATTGCTGTCGAGATAAATGGGATTGCCGATAAGGATATTCTGCATGTCGTAGAAGTTCACCGGCACGTGCGTCAGATCGTTCAGGTATTGTATGGTTCTGAACTGCACTACTTTATCCAGCTTGTTCATCAGCTTCACACTGTCTTTAGTAATAATTACTCTATAGCCTTCAATACCCAACGCCCCGGTAAGGGAGAGCCAAATGATGCTGTCTTTTTGCATACGCAGAAAGACGGTAGCCTGCCCGTTGCCTTCACTGCCATCATAGTCCATTTTTACTTTGGCAGAAAAGGTCTTGAAATGGATGCGCTGGCTATCCAACGTATGCACCACATTTCTGATGAAGGTGGCTGAATCTACTACATTAGCAACAGGAGGATGGGTGACGATAACGGCAGATGTGGTGTCTTTTGTAGTAATTACATTACCAAGGCGCTGCACTTTCTTTGCTGGCCGGCAAGCAGCAATGGCAATCATAAAGAGCAAACCTGCATATACGATGCGGCTGATATTATAGTGTTTTTTCATTCGCGTTATTGAAATACCTTCTTTTAAAAAGAAGCTATTGCTTTTGACATTTCTTAATCTTTTATTTATTCCCGCCCGGTATGCCCAAAACCACCATCACCTCTTCCGGTTTCTTCTATTGCATTCACTTCTATCCATTCTATCTGCTCCACTTTTTGTAGTACCATCTGTGCAATACGGTCGCCGGGCTGTATCGTGTGGGGCTCGTTGGATAAATTGATCAATATCACCTTTATCTCCCCACGATAGTCAGCATCAATAGTGCCGGGACTGTTGAGACAGGTGATGCCATGATTGATAGCCAAGCCGCTACGTGGGCGTACCTGCGCTTCGTAGCCATCGGGCAACTGTATATATAAGCCTGTTGGTATCAAATTCCTTTCCAAAGGCTGCAATGTGACGGGAGCAGGCACATGCGCACGAATATCCATACCGGCAGCACCTGGCGTGGCATACTGCGGCAAGGGATTGGAAGAGCGATTGATTACGTGGACAACGGGCTTTTTCACGGCGGCAAAGTAAGGGAATTTGAAGTTTGTTTCTTAGGGATGGTACGGAGGTGCACAGATGTTTTAGGGAATTTGTGTGTTATTTTTTGTTGGTGGTGTGAGTTATGAACAAGCAGGTACAGTAACCACTAATACTAAATCGCCATTAAGATGACAGTTGAAAATGACAGAGACAGAAGGAATTAGTACTTGCAAAATTAAAAGTTAGTAGTTGATCTGGTACGGCTGAGGTATGGCTTTCCATGAACTATCCATGGCTTTGCCATGACTTTACCAGGGCTTTGGTACGGAGGAGGTAGGGCTTTAGTACCTCACTGATACAGGCAGGTAGTTGCTATTTACTAAGTATTTGCTTTAGCTAAAGACAGTTGCCTCCTGTATGTAGTCCCAAGGCCAAAGCCTTTGGTTAATAGAACCTATATTATTTAGTTACTTATAAATGCAGTGTAATATAAATATGTTTTAGCTACAGTACATCTGTTTTGGGTGCTGTTTAGATGGTAAGTTGTTTAGGTGCAATTGCTTACAGATAGTTGTTGTCTTTACTTTTTTCTCTTGAAAGAAAAAAGTAAACAAAAAAGTTCAAGCACGGCATGATCGCTCCGCGCATCCGTGCTGGCCAGCGCCTCCCCATTGCCTGAGGTGCAGCTTTATTACTGGGTGGCACTGTTGGGCTAACATGGTGCTACTTGTTAATTGACAGGTATTTGATGATAAGGTTGGTTGCCTTTGGCCTTAAACTTTGAACAGCGGAGGCATACTTAGCAGAGATTGGAAAGGTGGATACGTAGCTCATTGCAGGTTGGAGGATTTATGTTTACCGTGGGGACGATAGCTTTTGGTTAGCTTCTATTAGTAAAGCTTGATTTATTTAGAGTAGTAAGATGCTGATTGTAACATAAATATATCTTAGTTTAGAACAGTCGTATTCTGGGTACATGTGTAACAATAAATATGTTTTAGCTACAGTACATCTGCTTTGGTGCTGTTTAGATGGTAAGCAGTTTAGGTGCAATCTCTTACAGATAGTTCTTTGTTGCATAGAGTAGAACCAGGGTATAAAGCAATCTACTTTAGCTTATTTAGGTTACGGCGTAATAAATACAATGTCAACTAAATAAGTTGAATAGTTGTGGCATACATCAAAGTATCATTAAACAGTGATTTATTTACAATCGACACGATCCCTCTTCGTTGGGAAGACAAACTTAGATTTTGATCCACAACTTAGACAAACTTACTTGGCAGTGTAATAAATATTGTGTTTAATATATTCCCTTACACTCTTATATAAATCTTTCTTTTATCCAGTATATAGCCAATGAGCCAAAAGAAGATAATGAGGCAGATGGAGTAAAAGAGGGAGGCTGCGCGCTCATCAGCCCATAAAGGTTGGCAGATGTGGAGGTAGAACCAGCCGAAAGGTGATGTATAGGCTGGCGCACCTGCGGCATTTACGCCATTGGATATGCGAATGAGTGCGAGCAGGCGGGGCAGGAAACCACTAAGGAAGAAAATGAACAAGGGATTTTTACCAAAGACATTGAAATACCGGGAGAGCCAGCCGCGCTTATCTTTGAACTCTATAATGAAAATAACTACAGATAGTATGGCGATAGCTAAGCCGGTGGTGTATATTACATAGCTGCTGGTCCAGATCTTTTTGTTGATAGGGAATAACATATCCCACCAATAGCCGGCAAACATGAGTACCAAACCAGCAACAAAGAGGTTGCTGAGCATTTCGTAGTTCTTGCCTTTGAGCTGAATATACTGCCCTACAAAGTAGCCAAAGATAACCTGGGTAATAGCAGGGATAGTACTTGCGAGACCTTCGGGATCGAAAGCGACACCCTCGCCATGATACATGTGGGCGGCGCCAAAGGCAGCTTTATCTACCGCCGTACCGAAGTAGCCTTGCAGGCTGTATGGGTCTGCTTTATCGCCCAGCATGGCACAGAGTACCCAATACATCATGAGCAATATGAAAGAGATGACATAAGCACCGCGGGTTTTGAAGAAGTACACCATGAGCGAGGCAAACAAATAGCACAAGGCAATGCGTTGCAACACTCCCATTACACGAACACCAGCGAGTTGTCCGTCATTGTTTATCCACTCCCAGCCCTTGCCTACCAGATGACCGGCAGCATCGTAGCGGACGAAGGGGCACCAGTTGAGGAATAATCCGATACCGAAAATGAGCAGGGCGCGGCGGAATACTTTAGCAAGGAAAGCGGATGTGCCAGCCTGCTGTAAACGGGGCATTACAAAAGCCATTGCATTGCCAACGGCAAAAAGGAAAAAGGGAAATACAAGGTCGGTGGGGGTACAGCCATGCCATGGTGCGTGGTCTAGCGGGGTGTAAGGTGTGCCTGCCTGATTGTTTACCATTATCATAAATGCGACTGTAGCACCTCTGAAGACATCCAAAGAATAATATCGTTCTTTCATATACTTATTTGTTGCAACTCCTTAATTCACCACATAGTAACATAGGTACATAGATATGACACATAGAATGAAACCAATGTTATCACTTACTGTGTTTATGTGTGCCTTTATATGTTAATCATACATTTAATTACACTACCTATATTGCCAGGAACGGGCGGATGAATGTAAAGTATAAATTTGATAACGAATTATGAATACTCAAGATTATTATGTTCATCCGTCTTCTTATGTGGATGAGCCTTGTACGATTGGCAAAGGGGTGCATATCTGGCATTTCTGCCACATTATGCAAAACAGTGTAATTGGTGATAACTGCAATATTGGTCAGAATGTAGTGATTGGCAGGGGTGTGACACTGGGCAACAACGTGAAAGTGCAGAACAATGTAACGGTATATGAGGGGGTGACCTGTGAGGATGATGTGTTCCTGGGTCCTTCGATGGTGTTTACTAATGTGATTAATCCTCGCAGTGCTGTGAGCCGTAAGCATGAATTTAGACCTACGCTGGTAAAGCGGGGTGCTACGATTGGTGCTAATGCGACGATTGTATGCGGACATACGATCGGGGAATATGCTTTTGTGGGCGCGGGGGCTGTTGTTACCAAAGATGTGTTGCCCTATGCATTGATGGTGGGCAACCCGGCAAGGCGGGTGGGGTGGATGAGTGAGCATGGGAGTAAGCTGGAGTTTGATAGTGACGGGATTGGGGTATGTGGGGGTACGGGGGAAGTGTATAAGTTGGAGAATGGGAGGGTGAAGCCCCCAGCCCCTAAAGGGGAGTATGGGAGGTGCCCCAACCCTAAAGGGAGTAAAGGAAGCCCCAGTGTTTGAGAGTGTATGGCTTAAGGAAGGGTTGGTAGGGAGTATAGCAGGAGTTCAGTAGGAGTATAGTAAGAGGAGATTCAGTATAAGTTAGGTATAAGTACAGTATAAGTTAGGTATAAGTATCAGTGTTCCAGTGCTGGGAAGGAGGGTTTTGTTGTGGTTTGGAGTGGATGGAAAGGATATTTCCTATTACGTTCTTGTAGGTGCGTTAGGATACCTAAAAAACATAGGTGAGAGGTGTATTGTTGTAATTGGAAAAGCATTGAAAAAAAAACCTTAAATGATTGAAAGTGAGTAAGGAAATATTTTTGGATAAATAATATTATTGGGGATCCATTCTGCAATGGTATTTCTTAGAAGTCTTTTATCATGTTCATTGAGGTGCATTACACCTACCACTCACTTCAAACTTTCATTTTACGAAGAGACATTCCGTAAATTAGCGATGTGAAAAAACGCAAACAAATACCACTGGATTTTATTATAGACAAGTTGACCAATTCCATTGAAAACGTTAAAACAGGTGACACCTTCCCTACAAACATTACCTTATTTACAACTGCTGACCTAAAAACTGTAACGAAGAAGAATGGTTGGCAATTCGACTGGAAGTAAGAACTTAAACAACCCGGAAGAGAAGTTTACAAGCTGACTATCATGAATAATATTTCAATCATTCAAGGGCTTATCAGCATAGAAATCAAAACCGACCATATTTACATGCACCTGGTTGAAAGTGCACCATTTAACAAGGGCAAATCAAAAGTATATGCCGGTGTGCCGGGAAACATGGTTGCTTTTGCATGCCGGCTCTCCTTTTAAAGAGGTTTTGAAGGAAATGTTTCTTTTATTTCAAAAGCTCAATTGATTGACCTTTATACTAAGTCATTAGAAGCAGTTCATGTTGGCGGACGTAACATGATTATAGAACCACAAGCGGCGCTAAAATTGATTGATAAATATTTTAAAAATTAGAATAATGAAACAAAATAAGAACGAACTTGATGTTGACTTCATTGGCGGTACAGGACCGCTGACTAAAGAAAAAGAAAAAACAATTAGTGAATTTATTAAAGCATCGAAAGAACGCAGGAAGAAGCAAACAACCCGTCAGAAAGCAAGGACGGGCATTAAAGCAGATGGGTCAGTGAGTAATAGTTAACGGGTGCGCCTCTTCCAACACTATACCTATGATTCAAGTACTTGCCTGACAGCAGGTGTGCCCCCAGTGGTGTTATTCCCGTGTATAAAAGACCTGCACTCCAAGCTTTTCATTTCCAAAAACTATATTCAGTAATTAAGGCATACAATAAATTTTGCGTTATAGAAGCTGAGAAGGCGCATTTGAACAATAATTTTTAGTTACACTTTTGTGCTATATTTAGCAAGAGGTTTGCTGATACCATTTACCAAAAACAATAACTATATATGAAAAAAGGTGACAGTGTTAAAGTGAAAAAAGGGATTCATGATCCTGACCTCAATCAGTTTGATATGAGTGGCTGGCAAGGTAGAATCATAAAAATTTCTCGCGAAGATGGAATAGAAATAATTGAAATTGAATGGGACAGCATTACGTTGAAGCAGTTGCCGGAAGAATTCATCAAGGATTCTTTAGAGGAGGGATATGATTACGCTACTATGTTTTTGGGTAAAGAAGATGTAGAATTGGCTCAACCAAGAGACAGCCAAACCGATGTTGAGAAACAGTTGGCAAAAACGAATGAGCAGTACCAACACTATGCTTTTGGCGAGGAAGAAAAACGAATAGCTGCCATTCTATCAGATAATGACCTGGAAGTAACAGAAGAAAAACAAGACATCTACTTTGACTACCTGCAAAAGCATATTCAAAAGGGAGTAATGCTGACAGGCTCGGAACCCTTTCCATGGGAAGAAAGGTATTTGTTTGGTGGGGGGAGTAATAAGGAACATGAAAACCTTAAAAAGACACAAGCCAGCTCTAGTGATAAGTTTGAACTTATTGAATTAATGGACGATATAGACGAAGAGTATGGCATTATTGCAAAAGTGAGAAGAGTAACAGATAAGAAGCAGTTTGAGTTGCCGTTGTGGGATTTAGGATGCACTGACGAGAACTCAAAGGAGTACGAATTGATAAGTGATTACTCATTTTGGATGACCAATTATCAATGATAGGCAGCATGGAATAGCCGAATTAACTATAGCATATTTTGTTTAGCTTTAGAACATCAATCAAATAAGTACAGTCAAGACCACTACTGCGGTAATATATGCTTATGAAACGTACTCTTATTATCCTTTCTCTCCTACTATCCATACAATTCTCCCAATCGCTCCATGCTCAGGAAAATCCTAAAAGAAGGGTGATTGTTTTAACAGATATTGAAGCGGATCCTGATGATACAGAATCGATGATAAGATTTCTTACTTATGCTAACGAATGGGATGTTGAGGGGCTTATCGCCACTACTTCCATTCATCAGAAAACAAGAGTAGCTCCGGAGAGTATCAAAAAGATCTTACTTGCTTATCAAAAAGTACAACCCAACTTACTGAGACATGAAAAAGGATATCCTTCTTATGAACAACTGCTATCAAAAGTAAAGCATGGTCTTCCGGTATATGGGATGGAAGGTGTGGGTGAAGGCAAGGACTCTGAAGGGTCTGACTGGATTGTACAGGTGCTGAAGAAGAATGATAATCGTCCTGTATGGTTTTGTGCATGGGGCGGCACTAATGTGTTGGCACAGGCACTCTGGAAGATACAACACACGTATGAGTACTGCTGATGGCGAGAAGTTGTACCAAAAAATAAGAGTGTATACTATCTCCGACCAGGATGATACTGGTCCGTGGATACGAAAGAACTTTGCAGACATTTTTTATGTGGTTACACCCGGTTATAATTATGCGTATGCCGCCTGGCTGGGCATGTCATTTCGTTTTCCGGGCTCCAATACAGAAGTAGTATCTAATGAGTGGCTGGCGCAACATATACAGCAAGGGCATGGTCCCTTAGGTGCTGCTTATCCAGATGTGGCTTATGGAATGGAGGGAGATACCCCGTCTTTCTTAAACCTTATTGATAATGGGCTTAGTGATCCGGAACACCCTAATTATGGAGGCTGGGGTGGACGGTATAATTATTACCTGCCCCAATTTCATGATTCCAATACAGGCATGTTTAAAAGAGACAACTGGCCAAAAGACGAACCTGAAACACGCGCCATCTGGACCAACGCTGACGACTCTGTAACAGGAACGGATGGCAAGGAGTACACCAGCCCCCAGGCAACTATCTGGAGATGGAGGCAGGCTTATCAGAATGACTTTGCTGCCCGGATAGACTGGTGTATGAAACCTTATAATGAATGCAACCATCCTCCGGTGCCGAAACTGGCTACACCTGATTCTTTTAGTGTAAAGAGTGGCGAGCTATTTCATTTGAATGCTGATGGTAGTTATGACCCTGACGGAGATTCAATGAGCTATTTATGGTTTCAATACAAAGGAGCAGGAAGTTACCCGGGAGTTGTAAGCTTTAAACCTTATGCTGCTAATTTGTATAATCTGCCGGTTACTGCACCGCAAGTGGAAAAGCCGCAAACTGTACATTTTATTTTACAGGTAACGGATAAGGGGACACCTTCGCTAACAAGATATAAGCGAGTGATAGTGACGGTGTTGCCGAAATGAGATTAATGCACGATGGTAATAAATACTGTGTAACGTAAATATGTTTTAGCTACAGTAATTATGTTTTGAGTGCTGTTTAGATGGTGAGCAGTATAGGTGCAATCTCTTACAGATAATTCTTGTCTTTACCTTTTTTCTTGATAAAAAAGGTAACCAAAAAATCAAGCACGGCATAATCGCTCCGCGCATCCGTGCAGGCCAGCGCCGCCCCATTGCCTAAGGTGCAGCATCATGGTTGTATGTTCTGTTGGGCTAACATGGTGCTGCTTGTTAATTGACAGGTATTTGATGAATAGGTTGGTTGCCTTTGGCCTTATACTTAGAACAACGTAGGCATACTTAGCAGCGATTGGAAAGGTGGATATGTAGCTCATTGCAGGTTGGAGGATTTATGTTTACCGGTGGGGACGATACGTTTGGGTTAGCTTCTATTAGTGAAGTTTGATTTATTTGATAGTAGATGGCTATTGTAAATGTATTTATGTTACACAGTATTCAATACACTGTCAACTAAATAATTTAAGGAATATGCTATAGATCAAAATATATTTAAACAATGATTGATCTACTATCTACAGATGCCTACTGCGTCGGCATGACAAACTCCGAATTTGATCCGCAACTTAAGGAAACTTAGTTGACAGTATAATAAAGGTGATTAGCGAAATAGTTTAATACAACCATTTTCCCGAATTCAAAAAGATGGCAAGCCCAATACCGCATAAGAAAATATTTCTTTGGCAACTAATACCCCTATCAGGAAGTCTTCTCTTTTTGTTGCTATACTTCATTGCAACGCTTTATTATCCTGGTGGCGACCAGTTTGATAAAAATACCAAAGGCTTTAGCTGGACTCAGAACTATTGGTGTAATCTGCTGAATGAAAATGCAATTAATGGATTGCCCAATACGGCAAGGCCTATTGCGCTTACAGCAATGGCTGTTCTTTGCCTAACCCTTAGTATATTTTGGTATCTTTTTCCTGTGCAGGTTGGTTTTAAAAAGAAGGAAAGGCTTACTATTCAGCTCTCAGGTTTCATAGCCATGATCTTTGGCTGGTTTCTTTTACTAGCCTTCACGATATAATTATCAATGTAGCTTCTCTTTTTGGACTGGTAGCACTGACAGGTACTTTTATGGGATTGAGAAAGCTTCAATGGACAAGGCTGTTCCGGATGGGGCTTTTTATTATTGTATTAATAGGGTTGAACAACCTGCTTTATTATAATAAAAACCTGCTGTTTTACTTACCTGTGGTTCAGAAAATCACATTTCTATACTTTTTGCTTTGGATTTGCTGCATCAACATAGGTTTGTACAGTAAAACAGCTTCAAACATCAAATCATAAAATGTCTTACTGCTATTATCCATAAATTCCTTCGATACGCCCACAATGACGAGCACTTACTGCTGCTCCCAAACGGCGACCTGTGGATTTAGCGGATAATTATCCATGCTTGAAGGGTCGGGTGAAAACGTTACATCCAAATAGCTTTGTGGTGTTCCGTTATTGCCAGGGATAAATGAAAGTAGCAGGTTCTTTTGTACGCTATCTGCTGTTGTAAGTATAGTACTTAGCTGATACCTGGCATAAGGGAAATTAACAACATACTTTCCTGATTGAAGATCATCTACAGTACAGGTAATTTACATCTGCGGTGCATCGCTGGCATCAGTACAACGACCTGTTGGAGTTAAGGTAAAAGTAATGGTTGAGCGAAGCTGTAGCCACTTCTAAACGGTAAAAAGGATGCAATGACCTGCTCAGTGAAATGATTTCTAATTGAAGCCAGCCAGGGGGCAACACTTCCTAAATTAACAATAGCAGGTGGGGAAACCTGCTATTTTCTTTTATTTAACTGTGTGCTACAAAATTTCTACAAATAATATGGAATTTGCCTTCCTAACAACCAAATGCTTCTGCCTGCAGTTTAAATACAAGCTACTTCACCTTCATAAATTGGCGTAGCATCAGCTTGCCGGAGAGATAACACAGCTAAATAAGCCTGCAAATAACCTTGCTTTATAATGAAAGCAGCTATTTGTAAAATAATGATACAACCAACAAACAGATTTTGAACGTCTGTATCCTGAAGAAAATAGTTCAGGATACTTGAAAATAGTTTTTTGAGTGTTAGCAAACTGTTTTGATATTGTAGAAATAAGCTGTGCATTGATCTTAAAAATTATTATTGAACTAAACTATTCTTAACGCCCAATTATTTATCAAAAGCCGTGCAGGGAATTGGATATTTAAAACGGGACTAAAATAAACCGGCAGAACTATCTAAAAAATGCTATTACTCTGGGTTTGCTGCTTCTGAACAATCGCAAGTGGGTATTTCAGGTTTTCGTATTGCACCAGATCCACTTTGATACTGCCCACACTGAGCTTTGATTGTATGCGCACCGGTACATGATTATTATCATCTGTAACCCATACTGTCATATCATCGCCACCTTTAAATGAGTTCCCTTTTAAAAGTAGTGGTTGTAATTTGATAGTGTTAATGGTGCCGTATTTTGTTTTAACAGACTCCTTACCCATATACTTGATGTACATGCTATACACATCCCTGCCAAGGAACATATTAAACGGGATCTTATCTCCGGGCTTGTAATTGGAAAAATTAATGCTGCGGGCATAGTACATAGAGCTGATAACATCCTGTACTTTTTCGGGAACTTTGTAGGAACCCTTCGGCGTTACGGCTGTATTGGTCTGAGTATCAAAAGTCACTTCTTCGTACTTCTTATACTTGCCTTCGCTTACATTCCGTACAGACTTCAAAGGCTGCATAGTGGAAGCATCATAATAGCTCTCATAGCGGTCACGCACCTTAAAAATCCAATCGTAGCCTGAATTAGTTGCACCCTCCCCTACCAGGTGGTAAACATCACCATTTGCATAGTTGGCTTTAGCAGTGGTAAATGAAGCTGTACCTGCATTTACATACAAGCCTATTACGTGATAAGCAACGGAGTAAGTAATCTTTTCGCCGGGCTGAAAGGCATAGTCCTGCGCCTTTGCAGAAAGAGAAAACGTGTATACAAGAATTGCTAATAACCAGCTTAACCTTTTCATAGCTTGTAACTTTATTAATAACTACGCAAAGGTCATAAATCCAGAAAGTTAAACACATGTTTAAATCACGGTATAATATGTCGTTTTTTCCCCTTTGTAACATACATCACAAAACGTTAACAGGGGAAATGATGCTTTTGTCTAATAATCCCACTATTTACCAGCTAGCAGAGCAGCTGCAGGCGTTCATAACCCGGAACTTAAAGCCTCTTACTTGCAGCCAGTGGCTTGAAGCTTGCAACCTTAACTTGTCCCAATCCCATAAAATATAACCGGACGAATATTCAGCAGAGACAGGAGGTAGGTTTCAAGGGGCGAGATACGGCGCAGATACGACGGAGATAGGGAGGAAATAGGGAGGAGATCAGGTATATGTTAGCTATAACTTAAGTATAAGTTAGGTATAACTTAAGTATATGTGAGGGATAGCTCTGAAGTTTCCGGAAATCAATAATAAATTTACGGGACAAGTTAAGGCTTGCAACTTCTGTCTGTCATCCGTCAACTTAACACTATTTCCGGTACTCCGAAGGCGTAACCCCGGATTCTCTTTTGAAGAATTTACTAAAGGAAAACTGGTCGCCAAAGTGAAGCTCCTCAGCTATCTGCGCTATGGACAAAGAGGCATTCTTAAGCAACACCTTTGCCTCCAGCATTACCATCTCATCTATAAAATCTCCGGCAGTTTTCCCGGTGGCTTCCTTTACGGTTTCAGAGAGGTATTTGGGTGTTACGAAAAGATGATCGGCATAAAACTTTACACCCCGTTCTTCTTTAAAATGCTGTGGCAACAGTTTTAAGAACTGAACAGAAATATCTTCTTTGCGCGATACATGTATCTGTTTTCCTGTGTAATTATTTTGATACACCGCTGCCAGCTCATACAAAAAAGCGGTAAACAAATGCTGTACAATCTCAGTACGAAACGGATAGTTTCTCTCAGTTACAGTTCTCCTGTAAAGCGCATCTAAACTGCTGCACAAAGTATTGGCATCGCTGTGTTTTATCCGAAGTTGAGGATTATGATAGGAAGAAAAGAAATCTAAAGTATCCAGGTATCTTTTATTAACGCCAGCCCTGGTCAGGAAATCCGGGGTAAAGGCTATACCATAAAATAAAAAATCTTCACTGGCGCTGATAAATTGTATAGTCTCGTTAGGAAACAGAAAAAGAATCATGTCCTTTTCTGCTGAATAATCAATGAGGTTCAATCGAATTTGTATCTTTCCCCTGGTTACCAAAAGCAAAGTATAAAAATTGGAGCGGGAGGGATAATTTACATCCTTACCGGCAATTTCTCTCTTCCTGGAGAAAACATACAAATCTTTGTCATGCGTTTCATCACCACGCAACGTAATAAGATCCTGAAGTGTAAACTGACGTACCGGATTTATTGCCACAATTATATGTATAAAGCCTAAAAATTATCAGCAAAGTAAACAAACAAACTAAGAAGATAAGCAGGTTAAGTGTTTTGGGTGGATGATCAGTGTTTTGAGGGAAACAGTTTGGTTTGAATATATGCTTTTGACAGGGCTCAGGTACAGCGTAACAAGGGCTTTCGCAGGGCTTCCCATGGACTATCCATGACTTTACCATGGCTTTACTATGACTTTGCTATGGCTTTAGTGTAAGGAAGGCAGGTAGAAAGTTGGGCTTTACTACCCCGATATATGCCGCCGGGCAGCAACTTGTTAACTAATGTCACCTGGCAGAAAACATCTGAATAGCTAAGCAGATGGATTACTAACAAAGATGGAAGCTACATATGTAATAAGAACGCTCTAAGTGAATATTCATGTACTGGTACAATACCCCTGAAATGGTACAGTTTGTTTATTAGAGTTGTTGTAAGCAGAAATGGTAAGGAATAGAGGATTGTAAATAGCCTTTAGTTCTAAACTATTAATACAGTGTCAACTAAGTATTTTTAGTTTGGAGCAAATGCATATTGGATGCTGTTTGAATGGTAAGGTTTATAAGTGCAATCTCTTACAGATAGTTCTTGTCTTTCTTTTTTCTCTTGAAAGAAAAAAGAAACAAAAAAGTTCAAGCACGGCATGATCGCTCCGCGCATCCGTGCAGGCCAGCGCCGCCCCATTGCCTAAGGGGCAGCTTTATTACTGGGTGGCACTGTTGGGCTAACATGGTGCTAGTGGTTAATGGACAGGTATTTGATGAACAGGCTGGTTGCCTTTGGCCTTAAACTTTGAACAGCGTAGTCTTACTTAGCAGAGATTGGAAAGGGGGATACGTAGCTCATTACAGGCTAAGTGGTTGCTGTTTCTTAGTGTGAATGTTTTGGGATGGTTAGCTCTCAATTGTAATGCACATATGTTTGATAGCACTTATTTATAAACTTAGTTCGGTAACAGAGTAATTAGTACAGTGTAACATAAATAAATTTAAGATGGAGTAAATCTGTTTTGGATGCTGTTGAGGATGTAGTGTTTTAAGTGCAATCCCTTACAGATAGTTCTTGTTTTTACCGTTTTCCTTGATAAAAAAGTAACCAAAAAATATGAATAGAATAATGTTTATTTAATGGTATTCATAAGATCGCTTCGCTAGTTATTTCGTGAATAATTAAATTTTTATAGGTCTCAATGAGCCGCGTTGCGGGTTCAAGCACGGCATAATCGCTCCGCGCATTACTCCGTGAATAATGTTTTTTTATTGGACTCAGTGAGAATAGTTACTTCGTGAATAATGTTTTTTATTGGTCTCAGTGAGAATAGTTCGTGCATGCCAGCGCCTCCACATTGCCTAAGGTGTATTTATATTTGAAGTGATGGTTGGGATAACAATAGTGTGGTGCGCTTTGATGGATACAGAATAGGTGAGCGAGTTGCCTTCGGCAATCGATGGCAGCAACGTAGTCTTACTATAAGGTAAACGAAAGGTGGAATGCATACATTGTTACTCTAGCTTAGTTTTATTAGAGAGTTTAGATAAAGCTAATCTTTAACCAATCTGCAACTTGGCATAAGCTATTGATAGTCTCTTTGCAACAGCTCTATTATTGAATTAACAGAAGCAGTAACTATTCATATCAAACAGCCTCTTAACAAGCCTGATTTTCTACAGAACCAAAAATAACGGTTCTGCATACATCTACACGAAAAACAAGACAAAACAAATTGCATAAAAAAATCATACAATTCAAGCTAAAGCTGTATATTCGCACTCATGAAAAGGGCAAACCTAAACGCTGCAAACATGCTGTTCTTTGACTTATTTCGTGTTAAAAGCTCAGCGACATTTCTTTTATATAATTGTTTATATTACTTTCACACTTCTTTCCCCACACATAGCCAAAGAGCAACAGCGAAGCATTTTACTTCTGGTAAATATCAGCAGCTTTATTATAATTTATCTAATGGCAACAAAAATGTATACTCTTAACTTTCAGAAAATCAACCGCTTCAGGTCGGGTCAGCATTGGGGTTATTCTATTTCAGCAAGAGCTGGCAGCATTGCTGGTGATATTTTGGAGGAGCATGTATAAAAAGTGTAGATCATTTGTAGCTATTCTGGTCTATTATTCATGAGCCTCCAGGGGTAAAGTCATCAAAATTCCATACATCTTTAATTTAAAAAAGCAACCACAAAACGATTTCTAATGAAAAAATTATGCGTTATTACTGCTATGGCATGCCTGGTAGTTGCGCTGGTTTGTTGTTCTAAAGAAAGTAGCATTGAAGGTACCAATACCTATTTGGATTCTATTCCCAACACTAACCCGGATTCTGTTCCCAATACTAATTTTGACTCTATTATAAATATCCATTTTAAAGCTTTACCACTTACTGTAACTACGCCAGCCAATAACCCACAAACACCACAAAAAATCGTACTGGGTAAACTGTTGTTTTTTGACCCTATCCTGTCGGGTAATAAAGATGTTGCCTGTGCTACCTGTCACCATCCTGCACTGGGCTTTGGAGATGGACGTGATATATCCATTGGTGTAAACGGACAGGGACTTGGCACTGAAAGACACTTTCTCTCTCCCAATAATATTCCCTTTTCCAAACGCAATTGCATCACTGTTATTAATACCGCTTTCAACAGCATTGATACCAATGGTGTTTATGATCCCAAAACTGCCATTATGTTTGTTGACAGTCGCACCCGCAGCCTGGAGTTGCAGGTTGCTGAGCCAATAAAGACACTGGATGAAATGCTGGGAACAGCAATTGCAGATAAAGATGCATTAGATACAGTTGTTTTGCGCATAAAGAATATTCCTGAATATGTGCAGCTTTTTGAGGAAGCCTTCCAGGGGACAGATGCGGTCACTATTCAGAATATGGAAAGAGCAATTGCTTCGTATGAGCGAAGCATAATAGCTAATCAATCTCCGTATGATAAATATATAAGGGGTGATAAATCGGCTATGACAAAAGAACAAATCCAGGGTATGATCGCTTTTGTCTCTAATGGGTGCATTAAATGCCACAGTGGACCTATGTTTTCAGATTATGCGTCGCATATTACATCTGCACCTGATAATCCCAAGCGTGCAAATGCTCCGGGCTTTAACGGCACTTTTGCCTTCCGTACACTCAGCCTGCGCAATCTTGCCTTTACAGCTCCCTATATGCACAGTGGTATGTTAAGTACCCTTGATGATGTACTGGATTTTTATGAACAGGCGGGAGCTCACCATTCACAAAACAAAAATGTAAGCAATGACCAGTTGGATAGCAAACTGCAGCCCCTTAACAAAGCAGACAGAGATGCCATTATCCAGTTTTTAAATGCGCTGAATGATGGCTCTTTTGATAAAAGTGTTCCAACGTCTGTACCCAGTGGCTTGAATGTGGGTGGGAATATATAATACCAGATTCAAATAGGTAGCATGATACCAGTTACCGGTTGCCGGTTATGAGCTGAAAGTTTTGGGTAGTGCTTATAATACCACAGTGTACATCACCTGTGTTGTAATCTGTGGGGACTACCCACCTTTCTTCAACTCTCCAATTGTTCATGAATTGCTTTTCCGGTTGTTGCAGCTCTTACCGTTTTTTCCTTTCCCAGACGTACCAATATCTGCCGAGTACGGTTTGTAAAAGCTGTTTATGTAAACGCATGATATGCAAACCACACCGGAAAAATGCAGGAAGTAACAGACTGGAGGTAAAAACTTCATCTGCCTTAAAGGAAAGGGGACAATCATATTCCTGCGTTCTTTTCTTTAAGGCAGGCAACCCTAACAACAGAAAAGACGTAGAATATTGAAACTGCAAAATGAGATACTTTTGCTAATAATATGTTGCACAGGCGTACCATAGCTGCATTATATATTCTGCTTTTTCTCTGCCAGATCTTTAGCAGAAGCATTATTACGCTTAATTTTTACGCCAATCAAAAGAATATTGCCGCAACTTTATGCGAAAACCGCAACAAACCGCAATTGCATTGCAATGGCAAATGCCGGTTGCATAAAAAACTTACCGAAGAAGCCAATACAGACAAGCAAATCCCTGACAGGAAAAGTGAGGGCTACAATGAAGTGCTTTGTTCTGTGACTGCCTTTGCAGAAATACCTTCTCCTTGTATTGCATCGTCAATACAACTATATTTTATAAGGAATATCAACCTGGTTATTAATCATTCATTCAGGTTTTTTCATCCTCCCCGATCTTTTTTCGTGTAGTAGTTCTCTCTTTTGGATGCAGTATGCTATAGCATGCTGCTGTGTATTCTATTAGTTAAACATTTCATTACATGAAGAAGATATTCCTTTCAATTATTGTACTATTTATCTTTTCTGCAGGCTTTGCGTGCCCTATATGCGGGTGCGGCGTTGGTGGTTTTTATGTAGGCTTATTGCCAACCTACAAAGGTCAGTTTATTGGTATCCGCTACTATTATTCGCACTATGAAACACGGTTAAAGGACGATCCTTCGCAATATTCCCATGATTTTTACCGGACTGCAGAACTATATGGCGGAATCAGCATTGGCAAAAAGTGGCAGTTATTAGGCTTTGTGCCTTATCATATCAATTATCAAAATACCGATGATGGTGTAGTAAAGAGCAATGGCCTGGGCGATATTAGTTTATTGCTGAATCATTTGGTGCTGCAAACTTCCCATCTTAACACAAAAAAGCATACTTCATTCAGACAGGAGTTGTGGCTGGGCGGAGGTATAAAACTACCTACCGGAAAGTATAAAGTAAACTTTGCTGATAGTACTACCAGCGCACTGGATGATTTACTAGGCGATGTAAATAGCCAAATGGGGACTGGCAGCCTTGACTTTATTATAAATGCAATGTATAATGTGCATATCAACAGTTTTGGAATCAATACTACGGCTAACTATAAAATGAATACTGACAACAGCAGTAATTTTAAATATGGAAACCGGTTCTCTGCCAGCACCTTTGTTTTTTACCAGGCTGGCATTAAAGACGTTGTTTATATTGCGCCTAATGCTGGTGTGTTATATGAATATGTCTCGCCTAATCAACTTAGCAACAGCAAAGTAGCGCAAACGGGTGGTTATGCGGCGCATGCATCGCTAGGTGTTGATGTGAACTATAAAAAGCTCACTATTGGTACTAATGTGCAGATGCCTTTTGCACAGTATTACTCGCTTGGACAAACCCAATACAAAACCAGAGGCCTGGTACATGTGACCTATACTTTTTAATAGCAGAAGCCCCCAGCCCCTAAAGGGGAGAAAGGCAGGTGCAAGGTAATGGGGGTTTGCATACGAGTGTGTAGGAAGCAGATGAGGAGTTACTACCAAGTAGATAGGGAGTAGAGTAGGTATATGTTAGGTGTAACTTAAGTATAAGTTAGTATAAGTTAGGTATAACTCCATGTGTTACAGGATTGGGAATAGGATAAACCTGCCGCGAAAGATCAATCAATACACTCCAAACTCACGTTTAACTGATACCATTATTTGAGGGAAGCGCCAGATGAAGAAGCAAGATGCCAGAAAGTTGAGACCTGCTGCACAGGACACGATACTGCTTTGGATGGTTTCATATTACCAAATTACTCCTTTAACAAATCATTTGGTTCTCTATTTAAAGAACTAACAAAACTTGCTTACCTTTGCATCATGATTTCAAACATGCCAATCCAATTAACCGATACTAAATTAAAGCTGATTGAAGAGCTTGGTGTTTTGTACGAGCAAAGCGGCATGCAACCTGCAGCGGCCCGTATTTCATCGTTGCTGTTGGTATCTGATCAAACAGAGTTAACCTTTGAAGAGATCTACGAGACTCTTCACCTTAGTAAAAGTGCCACCAGTAATGCACTTAATTACTTATTGAGTACCGGCAAAGTAGAATATATCACTCATCCGGGTGAACGCCGGCGCTATTTCCGGTGCAAACTACAAAGCCTGAAAGAAGGTGTTCAAAAATCATTAACCAACATAGGTGCATTTAATGATATAATAAAAAAAGTACTCTCTCAGCGCCCTTACAATACCAAAGAATTCAACATGAATTTAGAGCAGGTATGTGACTTTCTTGATTTTATAATAAAGGAACTCCCGGTACTCTTTCAAAAATGGGAAGATAGCAGAAGATAATTTTTTTACCTATTTGGTTCTCTTTGTTAAGAACTAATTAAAATATATAGAACAACATGAGACGCTTAATACTCTTTATCACAGCCATCCTTCCCGGACTAATGGCATTTTCCCAGGAAACTTTCAACCTGAAGGAAGCTATTAATTATAGTCTTAAGAATCACGGCAGCAATGTGATTTACAATAATGAACTGGAGAAAGTAAGGCTGCAATCAAAAGAAGCGCTTTCGGCTTATCTACCACAGGTGAATGGTAGCCTCACTTACGACGATAATATAAAAAGACAAACCACCATATTGCCGGGCGCAATGTTCGGTTCTCCTAAGGATATCCCGGTACAGTTTGGTAACAAGTATAACAGCGGTGCCGTGTTACAATTAGATCAAACTATTTATGACCAGGCGCTCATATATGGCCTAAAAGCAGGTGCGCCTTCGCAGAAGATCGCGGAGCTGAATATTGCGAAAAACAATGAAGAACTGATCTATAATACTGCATCTGCATACGCCCAGATCCTTATACTAAAAGAACAGCAGAAGCTGCTTGCAGCCAACGAAAAGCAATATAAAGAACTGTACAATATCACTAAGTTCCGCTTTGATAAAGGGGTAGCCAAGAAGGTAGACCTCGACCGTGTAACAGTACAGTTGAACAACATCCAGGCACAACAAAAGCAGATACAAACAGATATTGATGTTGCCTACAATTCGCTTAAGAACGCTATGGGTTTGCCACTCAATGCCGCCCTCCAGATTGAAGACAGCCTGGATTATAACAAATACCTCCAATTAGCGACTGACAGCCTGAACGTAGATGACCTTATTGACTACCAGTTGCAGGAGCAGAACATTACCCTTCAGCAAATTGATGTAAAGCGCAAGCAGGCTGCATACCTGCCTACAGTTGCAGCTTATGCCCGCTATGGCGGGCAGGCGTTTAATAATGATATAGATAAATCTGTTTCCGACTGGCACGCTTATTCAGCCGTTGGACTGAAGATGAATGTTCCCATCTTCAGTGGAAGACGCAGGGAATCGCAACTGAAGCAAAGCCGTTTGGAACTGGAAAATGAAAAACAGAACCTGGAACTAAATACAGCACAATTGCAATTACAGTTTCAGAATGCAGCGCGCCAATTACAGGAGAACATTACTACACTTAGCACGAACAAGAACAACATGGACCTGGCGAAATCGGTATACGAGACAAGCCAATTTGAATATAGCAAAGGTGTTTCCACCATGTCTGATCTGCTGAATGCTGACTACTCCTACAAGCAGGCACAATCCAATTATATGAACTCTACGCTCAACCTGGTTTCCAACCGTTTGGAATATGAAAGAGCAAGAGGCACTATCAGCAATTTTATCAACCAATTATAATCGAAAAATCAAGCAATAAAATGAAACAAAGAATTATCGCTATTACTGTAGTTGTCGCACTTATTGCTACTATCGGCTTTGTGCTGGCAAGCAATAAGAAGCAGATAGATACACAGAACGTAGTGACTGACCGATCTAAAATGCCAGTGGCTGTTGCAGTAACCAAGGTTACGCTGCAAACAGTAGATGGCAACCTGCAACTACCAGCTACATTAGAGCCATCAAAACAGGCAGACATATCAGCCACAACAGCCGGCAAGATCACCAGCCTTAGCATCCAGCTTGGCTCGAATGTTAGTGCCGGACAGGTAATTGGCTCGGTTGATACCCGTCAGCAGCAACTTAATGTAGCTGATGCACAGGAAGCTTTAAACAAAGCTGAGAAGGATTACCAGCTCGCCCAGGAACTATTGGATCATAATGCCGGTACCGCACAGAATGTAAAGGATGCACAGCATACACTGGAAGCTGCACGTATACGTGTACAGCAATCTGGCAGGCAGGTAAGCGATGCCGCCATCAAAGCCCCCATCAGCGGCATTATAACAGCTAAGAATGGTGAAGCAGGCGAATATGCCAACCCGGGAACATCCCTCGCAACAGTCGTAGATATTTATAACCTGAAAGCGGTTGTGTTTGTAGGCGAGAAAGATGTGTACCAGCTCAAACTGAACCAAGCCGCTACTATTACCGCCGATGTACTGCCCGGTAAGGACTTTAGCGGCAAAGTATCGTTTATCTCTCCTGTAGGTGATGAAAACCACAACTACCGCGTAGAGCTTGCGGTAAACAACAAAGCCGCCGAACTGAAAGCCGGTACTTATATCAAGGTTGCTTTTGACTTAGGCAGCGATTTTACTGCCCTGCAAATACCAAAGATCGCCCTGGTAGAGGGTACAAAGAATCCTTATGTGTATGTAGTGAATGGCGGTCAGGCCTTGTTCGCAAGATCACCGTTGGTCGTGAGATAGGTGAAAATATAGAAGTATTAAGCGGATTGAAGCAAGGTGATGAAGTGGTTACCAGCGGGCAAATCAACCTGAAAGATGGTAGCTTAATTACCAAAACACGAGAATAATTAACCGCTGAGACGCAAAGACGCTAAGGAATACAGTGTTCTTTATCGAAACTATGAGAGTAATCCTTTGTGCTTCGTGCCTTCGTGGCTCAAATAAATAAATCAACAGAAAATGTCAATTACAGAATTATCCATAAAACGTCCTTTACTTATCACTGTAATCTTTGTTACACTGATTTTGTTTGGGTGGATCAGTTATAAAAGTCTGGATTATAACCTGCTGCCAAAGTTTGAAGCCAATGTACTATCGGTTCAAACTACCTACAGGGGAGCTTCGTCCGATGAGGTGCAGAACAGTGTAACCAAGCGTGTAGAGGAAGCCGTATCCTCCATTGAAGGAGTTGACCAGGTAACAGCTACCTCCCAGGAAGGAGTATCTATAGTAACTATTACGCTTAAGACAAATGCCGATGTAACTATAGCCCAAAGAGATGCAGAACGGAAAATCAATGAAATTAAATCTACACTGCCAGATGATGCAGACGACCCGGTTGTACGTAAGTTTAGTACCGATGAAATTCCGGTTTTGCGTATCAGTGCTACCGGCAACTTAAGTGAGCCGGAATTGTATGACCTGGTGGATAATAAGATAAAACCCTTATTACAGAATGTACCCGGTGTAGGCCAGGTAAGTCTGGTGGGTGGTAACGAGCGGGAAATCCAGGTAACGCTTGATAATGACAAACTACAGGCATATGGTATCTCCTCCAGCCAGGTAAACCAGATAGTAGCTTACAACAATAGCTCCTACCCTGCCGGTGATGTAGAAACCAATAGTACCCGTTTCTCATTGCGCCTGGACGCCAAGACCTCAAAGGTTGAAGACATACGCAACCTGATCATCCGGGAGAATGCAGACGGAAGCAAGGTATTGCTGAAAGATGTAGCCACTGTTACCGATGCTCAAACGGAGTCTACTACCATTAACCGCATCAATGGGCAGACCGGCATTGGTATACAAATATCCAAACAAGCAGATGCAAATGCTGTTGCTGTAAGCCAGGGAGTACAGGCTAAGCTGGAGCAAATCAAACAGCAGTATGCAGCCCAGGGCTTTAATTACCAGATCGCATCCGACCAGTCGGTATATACGTTGGCTTCTGCTGAAGCGGTTACCCACGATTTGTTCCTGGCAATCTTGATTGTGGGTGCAGTTATGCTGTTCTTCCTGCATAGTTTGCGCAGCTCTATGTTTGTGTTGGTAGCCATCCCTTCTGCCATGATCCCCACCTTCATACTGATGCACTTATTTGGGTTCTCCTTAAACCTGATGACCCTGATGGGCTTGTCTCTTGTGGTAGGTATCCTGGTAGATGACAGTATAGTGGTATTGGAAAATATTTACCGCCACATGGAAATGGGTAAAGACAAGCGTACCGCTGCTGTAGAAGGCAGAAAAGAAATAGGTTTTACCGCTATGGCTATTACCCTTGTGGACGTGGTGGTGTTTGTGCCCCTGGCATTAGCCGGCGGTTTGATTGGAAATATATTGCGTGAGTTTTCTTTAGTAGTAGTATTCTCTACCCTGATGAGTTTGTTTGTATCTTTTACGCTCACTCCATTATTGGCTTCCCGCTGGGGCAAATTAGAAGTGCTGAGCAAAGACTCTTTGTGGGGTAAGATAAACCTGAGCTTCGAAAAATTCTTAAACAACCTAAAGGAAGCTTACGGACAAATACTGCGCTGGGCTTTAGGACATAAAAGATGGATATTAGGGGGCGTATTCGTTCTGTTAATCAGTGCTTTTGCTTTAATACCTGCCGGATTTATCGGAACTGCTTTCGCAGAAAACGGTGACAGAGGGGAATTCTCCCTCCAGGTTGAAATGGCTTCCGAAACACCTTTGTACCAGACCAACATGGCAGTGAAGCAGGTAGAGGATATATTGCTTTCCAAACCGGAAGTCACCAAAGTGTTTTCTAATGTGGGTACACAAAGCAATGTTATTGGTACTGCCTCTGCTACCAGCAACCTTGCTGAAATAGCAGTTACCCTGGTTGACAAAGACAAACGTAAAATATCTACTGACGGTTTTGGCACAGAGATCAGGAATGAGATTTCGCATATACCGGGCGTAAAGGTTACCATATTGCCGGTAAGCATTACAGGTAATACTCAAGCACCTATACAAATTGCCGTAAAAGGTACTGATATGGATGCCATCCAAAAAGCTGCAACTATGGTGAGGGACATTGTGGCTGCAACACCGGGTACCGACTATGTGCAATTGAGTACTAAGAGTCCTAAGACGGAAATATCTATTGACCTCGACAGGGAAAGGATCTCACAATATGGTTTAACTATACCGGAAGCAGGTAATGCTGTTCAGTTAGCATTCAGAGGTAACGACCAGACCAAGTATAAAGACAATGGGGAAGAATATCCTATCAACTTAACCCTGGAAAAGAGCGATAAGCAGAACATTGAGAGTGTAAGGAACCTGACCATCAAAAACAGTAAAGGTGCTGTTGTACGTTTAGACCAGGTTGCTGACGTAAAGGAAACCACAGGGACAATCGGTATTGGAACGGATGGACAAATTGAATACTATCAAAGTAACTTCTGCAGCTATTGGAAGACCCAGTGGTACTATCGTTGCAGATATTCAAAAGAAGCTACAAACCGTTAAACTACCCGAAGGTATTACCATAGATTACTTAGGTGATGCTAAGAACCAGAAAGATGCCTTTGGCAGTTTAGGATTAGCTATGCTGTTAGGTATCCTATTGGTGTACCTGATCATGGTAGCTTTATACGAAAGTGTAGTTTATCCTTTTGTAGTATTGTTCTCTATCCCGGTTGCTATTATTGGTGCGCTGTTAGCCCTTGCATTATCTATGAAGTCACTGACCATCTTTGCTATTGTGGGTCTGATCATGCTGCTGGGATTAGTGGCTAAGAATGGTATCCTGATAGTAGACTTTACCAACCAGTTAAAGGCAGAAGGTTTATCCTTGACTGAAGCATTAGTAGAAGCTGGTAAGGAACGTTTACGCCCTATATTAATGACCACTATTGCAATGATTGCAGGTATGCTTCCTATAGCATTAGCACATGGCGCCGGTGCTGAAGTAAAGAATGGGATGGCTTGGGTAATTATTGGTGGATTATCAAGCTCCTTATTACTGACCTTAGTATTAGTACCTTCCATGTATATGATCATTGAGAAAATGAGGATCAAAGTGAATGGATGGTTTGGGAAGAAGAAGGCTATAAAAGAAAGTGCTTTGGAAGGTTCATTAAGTGGTACTGCTACTGTATAAAAGCAAATAGCACAAGAAATTAGTGAAGGCAACCTATATTGGGTTGCCTTTTTTTGCCCACTGCCTTTAAAGGAGAGTAAAGGAAAGCCCAAAGTAATGGGCATTTATGTGTGGAGTAAATAGGGGGTTACTGAGGACTTAGCCAGGAGGAGATGGGGAGGAGATTAGGTATAAGATAAGTATAACTTAGGTATAAGTTAGGTATAAGTTAGGTATAACTCCGGATACTCCATGGTTGGGAGCAGGTATTTTGGGGGATAGGATGCGGGTGGTGCAGGATACACTTTTAATGTAATACCAGCTTCAAATAGGGAGGCTGATACCAGTTACCAGTTGCCAGTTGCAGGATATGAACTACCAGCTTCAAGCAACGTATACAATACTACCAAACTGAAAATGGTATACGTACAATTAGTGGCTGGTTGGGGGTTTTATATAAGGCGAGAAGGATCTCAATCAACCCCGGAATCTTAACTAAGCTGCAAAGGCTGAGAGGTGAAGATCACGGGCTACGAAATGTACAAATATGCTTTGGCTAAAGCCTGTTATATTATTTTACATTTATCCCCGGCTCTAAAGAACAGGGATATGCAAAAGAGTCCTTGTTTTTTAATAACTTAGAGGATTGCATACATAAAGTGCAAACCTAACGATTATGAGAAATGTAATAGTAATTATTGCATTATTATTTCTTTGCGCCTGCAATGGAAGTAAGAAAGAAACAATCCATTTTATACCAATCAGTGAAAATGAATTGAACTATCCTGCAGATACCACGTTTGCAATTCCACATGGTAAAGTGTGGGATGAAAGAAAGCGTCTACACGACAGTTGCATAGGAAGTTCTTATGCTGCCAATGCAGTCTTTATGCGTACAAGAGATACTATTCCCATTGGCAGTATTGTAGATAGGAGAACAATGAAAGTGGTTGATCGCTCACCTTTTTTTAGTGAATCATCAAATCAGTTCTCATCATTATTCTCATTTGAAACCCAGCCTTGCTACGACAAAAGAGCTATAGATGTTCCGATAGACTCCTTTATGAGTCATCAATTTCTTTTTAAAATAGACAGCTCAAACAATAAGGTGAATGATGAATTAATGGATGTAGTCAGGAGTTCAGTTTTTACAGAGGTAGAAGCAGGTTCCTGGGTGAATATGGAACTAAATAATGGATTAGGCAAAGTACTGGACACAACAACTAACGAAAGATTGCTTCAATATAAAAAAGCTTTATTAGATTCAAACAATATGATACTTGTGAGAAGTTCATCCGTTTCGGAGGTAAGCTTCTTTTTTCATACACAAAAGCCAATACCGGCTGATCTTGCAAAAAAATTAATGACTAAACCTGTTCCTATTGATCAACCTTTTTTCACACTGCAATTCTTTTATCTTGATAATACCAGCTTTGAATTAAAACTGAATGGCTACTTCCAGTTGTTAGGTCAGTTTATGAGATGCAAATTGGAGTGAAGTATTGTTTTGTTGTGAAACTTCAATGACTATTTAGAACTTTTATTTCCTATATCCTTGAAGGTGATAAAGGTGATACTTGTGGACGGGAGTTCTACATTTCCAGCCTTTATTTTCCTGCCTGCAATAGCAGGCAACAGGTCATTGTCATTTAATTTCAATTCCTGTCCGTTCAATAGTACGGTATTGCCCTGCAACTCGGCAGATGTTAACGTGTATTGTTCCGCATCTGAAGGAACATGGATGGTGGCAGACTGTTTATTGGTGTTAATAACTAAAAGAGTTTTACCGTTCTTATTTCCTTTCAGGTTATGAGCAAATAAATAGACACCCGGTGCACCTTTACCTGCCTCATATACTTCCGTGCCCATCAGCCTTGCCCATAGCAATGCTGCCCAATAATTGGGTTTGGGCAAATGTGTGTCCTGGTCAATAAGACTGTATTCACTGGCGGCAAGAGTATTGTGCATCACCACCTGTACTCCTTTTTTAGCTAAGGAGCCAAGCTGGTATAAATAGCGAAAACAATCCAGCTAGGTAGCAGCGAAAGGGTCGCCGCCGCCGGAAGCTTCTGCTGTTTCTGTAACCCATACAGGTTTACCGGGATTGTATTTATCTCTTAGCCGGATGTAATAATCGGCTACTACATCTGTTCTTTGTAACCATTCAGGATTGAGTGCATTTTCCGCCTTAATTGAAAACGGACCACTTCGCATCACACGCATTGACACTGCTCCGTAATAATGATAAGAAAAAATATCAAACAGCGGTTTGGGTTCGGCAGACATTAAAGAATCTGTTGAAATAAAGTGTTTCATTACTCCTGCTAAGGATACACCGGGAATTCCCTCTGCAGTTGAACCAGGGCCAATGAGCAACATATCGGGTACTTCTTTTTTTGCCCATGCTCTAAAAACAGCTACATCTTTTGCAAAGTTGCGTCCATTATAATTTGTATCTACACCTCCTGCCATAGGTATAGTAGGTTCATTAAAAAGTTCTGCACCCGCGATTTTTCCGCCAATACTTTTCGTATAGTTTACAATTTTCTGTGCTTCTTTTGGTGTCCAAACTCCATCATTATCTCTCACGCCTTTAGAAACAGCAAATGAAGTAACCAGTTTAGAATTAGTAGCCTTTACAAAATCAATTACTCCTTTCCATTGGTTTCTGGTTAATGTATTTACAAAGCCTTCCGGCGCTTTTGTTTGAGAACTATCATTGTCCTGAAAGTAAACAGTATTAGTCCATGTACCACTTACA
This sequence comes from uncultured Chitinophagaceae bacterium, assembly GCA_963819045.1. GTDB lineage: Bacteria > Bacteroidota > Bacteroidia > Chitinophagales > Chitinophagaceae > Ilyomonas. Next base: position 30,435 of record CAWFUV010000014.1, read on the forward strand.
CGCACATAAGCAGGAGCAAGTGCTTTGGCTAAATTCATTAATCTTTTATCGGCAAGATTTATTGGAGGAAGTTTCCGAAACATTTGTTCGTTCCTTTTGGAAAAATCAAAGGATGATGTTGAGGATGGCAAGCTGTCCATCGTTTTATAAGGTCTCCAAAATTCACCTCCAACTACTTCAGCCATCTCCACATTATAAGATTGATAACGTTCATCTACGCTGCCAATACGTTGCATTTCATTAAAATTAACGATGATAGTGTCGCTATTGCTATTGACAGATGGACTGCCGTCTGGCTTCCAGGCAACAAAGCACAATACCATAGATATACTGATTAAGAAGATGGCTGCTGTACTTTTCATAATTAATATTTTAACTGTAAGGATTGTTTGATTTAAGTGAGCCTTCTCTATCAAAATTAATTTAATTGGAGAGCAATCCTTTCATTTTGCCAGCAATCATTTTTGCTGCTGATCCCGGATTAAACCGATAGAAGATGTCCATCATTTTTGCATCGTTACCCACTAATACACGGTAAAGGTTATTTTCAATTCCCTCAATGATCTTTTGAGCCGCTTTGACAGGAGATAATATCTTAACCGATCCATTTTCAGCGCTTGCTTGCCTGGGGGTATCCAATCCTGAATTCTTTGTAATGTTGGTATTAATAGCTCCCGGAAACACTACTGTAACTTTTACATTAGTATTTGCCAGTTCCGAATGTAATCCCTCCGTAAATAGTTTTACAGCTGCTTTGGATGCACCATAGATGGTTTGACCAGGTACAGGTAGAAAACCACCCATGCTGGAAATATTTACAATATGAGCTTCGGGGCGGGTAAGCAGGTGTGGTAAGAAGGTCTTTACCATGTAGAGCGTACCATAGAAGTTTACGTTCATTACCCGCTCAATGGTTTCATAGCCAAGGTCAGCTACTTTTACAAAAGGCTGTATAATTCCAGCATTGTTGATAATACCATCCACATACCCAAAGCATGCAAGGGCATCATGTAAAAGCTTTTCGACGGCTGCTTTGTTAGTTATATCAACCACAAAGGTGCAGAGAGGGCTCTTTGCATCCATTGTCTTTACTACCATCTCCTGCAATGCCTTTTCATTAATATCAATGGCGATCACTTTTGCACCTTTTGAAAGAAGATGGAGTACCAACTCACGTCCCATTCCGCTTCCACCACCGGTTACAACAAGCACTTTATTATGAACTTTCATTTGATTTTTTTACTTCATTATAACTTTACTAATACCTGTACATCTTAAATCTTACAATGTTATAATTTCCTGTAGGTGATGGTTGAAATCTTATCATTCCATAATTACCTTGCTTAAAACCAAAACCGTAATCACCGCCACCGGTGCCTTCATCACCATTTAATCTTCTTGTGGTTACCCATTTTCCATTTTCAAATGTTCCCTCATCCAAATAGTCAACATCTATGGTTTTACCATCTTGTTGTAAGGGAGTAAATGTGAGTGTGTAATCTTTTCCGATAGCAATAAACTCATCTTTACCTGTACTGATAAGTATTCCGCCAGCAACAGTGCCTTTCTTTTCTCCAATGCTAAATCCTCCTGCCGTCTCTGTAAAAGAGCCGCTGCTCAATTGAGCCTTGATATGATAACCTCCAAGGTCAAACTCCTGAATGCGGTTTACCGTATCAACCAGTATACCTTTCATAGTTCCGTCTCCCTGGTGCTGAAGTATTAAATCCTTTACCTGCGTTAGTGCTGCATACGTTTTGGTAATCGGATCATCTTCAGGCTTACTACCATCAATACCAAATGGAGAAACTCCAATTGCATCATGCTGACCGAATATCCAAAAAGCCTCATTGGCAGAACGAATGCCCGGTTTTATTTCAGGAACAAATATGGCATTGCCTTCACGATGGTATTGCTCAATGGTGTAAGTAACATCAGGCACATAAATGTCGGGCTCGATTAAATCAAGCGACGGTGCAGCAGCTCTCCAGACATCCAAAGTATGTGGTGTGGGTCCACCAGCGGGATATTTTCCCGGGATTGCAGAATGTGGTTGCTTTAGCCATGCGTTCACATACATCGGAACCGGGTATTCCGCTTTTCCCGCCGCCGCAACCTTTCCTATATATTTTGCATAATGATAAACCGTAAACAATTCTTCCGTTAAGTAAGAGAGTGCCCGCCAATTTTGTTTATCAACAATGCTTTTGCCGAAGACTTCCTCCCATGTTCCGGAAGTTTTATATCCATTGGCTTTCCATACACTGTCAAGTTCAGGTTGCAACTTTTCTTTATGAGCAATCATGTACTGCATCAAGTCACCAGGAACAGAGCTGTTGTATGCCTTATTTGCAGCTTCGCTGTAATCCCGTGGTGTATAAAACAGCCCTACTTCGTTTTCAATCTGAGCCATGATAACTGTTTGTTGTTTTGCATCCACATCATGTATATGTTTCATTAAAGTCTTAAAAGCTCGGGCATCTGCTTCGGCTGTTGCATCACAAAATGTAGAAAGTTGTTGGAGGCTTTTGCCATCCTTATCTTTTGCTCTTTGGTATTTATCACTGTTATTTTTTATCCATGACGGGACATACATTGAGTAGCCATTTTTCCATGAAGCGAACCATAAAATAACAAGACGCAGGTTTTGTTTTCTTGCCCCGTAAATCATGCTGTCTACTAATGAAAAATCAAACCTGCCTTCCTGTGGTTCTAACAGTTCCCAATACACAGGTGCAACAACAGTATTGAGATTTTTTTCCTTCAATTGTTCCCAAATAGGTTGCATATAGGCGGCTCCTGATGTACTTGAATTATGCAATTCACCTCCTAATATGAGAAATGGCTTTCCATTTACGATAAGTTGAGTAGCGTTTCCTCTTTTTTCAAGATGAGGTGAAGAAGAGCTTTGTGAAAATGCAAAGTGGAAAGCAAAAAGAAAAAACAACAAGGAGATTTTTTTCATAATGTATAAACTTTGTGTATCATCTACTGTGAAAGTATCGACGTGCAAGAAACATTTACTTCACTACTATTCTTACACGGTCAAGATTTTGAATACGGGTAAAAGGCGTCTTTGCATCCCCTTCACGTTGCGATGCTACTCTAAGCGTCGGAAAATAAGTTCCTGGCCTGGTGAACGTGTAGGTTGTTCTCACCGTAACACGAGAACCCGTATTATCAGAAGGTGTCAATGTTGCTTTGACCGGGAAGACATTAGATGTCTCAAAATTCCATCCACTGGTCTTTACCAATATCTTCCGGCAAACCTTCAAAGTTCCAGGATGCGGCAACCACTTTGCCCATGCCTTTCGGCACTTCTACTTCTGCAGTAAAGGTAACAGGTTCACCTACTTTCACATCAGCCCGTTTGCTGCCATTTGCTTTCACCATTACTACAGGCTGTATACCTTTGCGCTCATCTGCTGTCGGTGGTACAACCACCTGTCCATCCACTATTTTATAGTTGGTGGTTGCTGCAGGAGGAATGCCTTTTTCAACCCAGGCACTTAAATCAAGCAGTGCCTGTTGCAATACGCCAAGGTAGCTTATGGTATGTGTTGGATCATCTTCTACGGCAATATCTCCATGCAGTGCATGGTCGGTGTACCAAAGCCGGAAATAATTGTCTGTGCTGTCACCCAGATTTTCCTTTACCCTGGAGCGATACCAATCCGCCTGCCAGGGAAAGGCTTCTCTATCCCAAAGCGATTCCAGCAGAATCATCTTACCCTTGAACTTACCGGTAGGTAATACACCGGCAGCTCCCCTGGTAAAGAGTGGACCTAACAGCATAGGACGTTGGGGATAAATCGGCTTGCCATCTTTATCACGAAACTGATCCCATACATAATATTCTTTTCCGGGTACCTGGTGACGGTGATACGTTTGTACTGCCAGAAAATTGGAATTGTCCACCTGCACGGTGTCGCCTTCCTTTACCTTAGCAAGCACTGCCTGCATCAGCGGGACCAAGCACTACTTTATCACCGGCTATTTTGGTTATTTGTAATACTTTTACCGGCAGCAGCACCGCTCTTGATGATTAAATCACCACCCATAAAATCAATATCCGGCAGCATGTCCTGCAGTTGAAAAGCAACAGGCATTGAGCCTTCCAACCCCACCAATAGCTTTCCAGGCTGCATCAGCAGTGCCACGTTCTGTTGGTGATATGGGCTTCGCTAATCCCAGGTTAACAGCCTCATCTATAGCTATACCCTTTTTTATCCTGCTTGCCTGTTGGATACGAGCCTTTAAAAGTGATGCAGGAGGATTGTAACCGAGATAGCCGGGTTTGTTCCAAAAATCACTATCAAAATATTTTCTGTCTGCCCCAACTACACCTTGATACAATACCAAAAATCCATGAATGCCCATGTTTTTATAACCATACCAGGACTGGGGTGGAAAGCCCATTTTCGTTACTTCCTGCAGCGCCTCCTTTTCTTCCTCATTCAGTCCTGCATAGGGGTCGCCGCTACCTCCCGGTTCCAGTGCATCAATAATTTGGGGGAACTTGTCCTGCAATACCCGCATGGCATACATACGAACCGTAAACACACTGGGAATTGCCATCGGTGAACCCAGCACATACGGAACAGCTCCGTCCCAAACACCTTCGGTATTTTCGATGCCACCAACCGTACGATAAGCACCACCACTTCCTCCAAAAGCATAGCCATACGGACGCTTTCCTCCATAGATTTGTGTTGCTACTACCCTTGAAAATTGTGCGGAGGCAGCATTCACCCGGTAGGCACCAATGGTAGGATCGCCTGCAGTAGGTTTTGAAAAGTCTATTCTTCCGCCTTCGTTCGTTTCGATAAAATAGGCGCCGTGGGTAATGGAAAATCCAATCTTGTCTTCCTCGCCGGAAGCACCTTGCGATAAGTTTTCATTGTCAGGAAAAGGAGTAATGTATTGGAAAAAGTGTCCCTGGTATTTTTCTTTAGGCGGGAAATAAAAAGAAAAGCGGGCATCGGTTCCCTTGAATCCGCCATGCACATAACGATGCCGTACAGGCTTGTCCCGCCATTCATCAACATCTACATAAGGTTCTTTGAACAGCGTGTCTTTTGTTGTAAATTGTTTAGCCAGTTCCCCACTTAATTGTGGTAAATTGTTTTGTGCATGCAGGATGGACGAATAAAAGACAGCCAAACAAAACAAGAGGTTGCGAAGCTTAACAGATGACATCTGACAATAGTTATGTTAGTTATTTAAGAATGATTTTTAAGATCTCCATTTTGGCAGTGAATGCATTAGCGTGTGGCAATAACAATCTGCGCCCCTTTCAGCCCTTCTGCCTCTGCTTTTAGGGTAATCTTTCCAGCGCTACCTTTAGGGCGGACAATCACCAACCCTCTGCCATGAAATACTTTCTTTTCCGGCTGTTGAAAGCTTGATACATCTCTTGGATTACCATTACCAACACCTGCAATCTCCCCATTGCCCTGAACGTTGTATTTCACAAGCAGATCATCAACATAAGGCACTACATTTTCTTCCGCATCTACAACTTCTACATGGATATAAGATAGATCATTCCGGTCAGCTTTGATGGTGTTTCTATCAGCGCTTAATCGCAATGCAACAGGCTTTCCTACCGTACTTAGGGTATCGGCTCCTGTTTGCTTACCGTCATTGTAGCTTTTGGCAATCAGCGCTCCCGGTTCATAGGGCACGTCAAACAGAGCGGTAATATTATTGGGTTGCAACTACTTGTTCACCTATCATTTTGCCGTTCAGTTCAAGTGTTACTTTTTGTGCTCTTGAATAAACAAACACCTGCAGCCTTTTGCCTTCCTCTCCCGGGAAGCTCCAACTCTTCAACTGGTCAGGAAAATTGTAGTAGAAGTTAGCTTCTTTATATCCTTCCGGTATAGGAGGATGCACTAATATTTCCACTTCACTTCTTTTCCAAACAACATCCAGGTAATAAGCGTTTACTTTTTTATCGCCAATCAGGTCCAGTTCACCGGTATAAGCATTATTGATTGGCCAGGAAGGGGCAAGAAACAAATCAGCACCAGAGGCACCTAACAAATCACCCCCGGTGACTTTATTGGGTTCTTGCTTAATCAATCTTGGTACTCCAAGACCCGCTTCTCCCAAATAATCCATGGCTGTCCAACTGAATGTCCCGATCACATACGGCAGCTTTTCCACTTTCAGCCAGTTATCAATGCCTTTGTTTGGGAAATATTCCGAAGCATACATTACCCGGTTTGGATACTTTTCATGGTCGCTCTCATATTTCATATAGGCATAGTTGTAGCCTGCTACACCAAGGTTGGCATAGGAAGGAGCGGTATCATCCCATGTTTTGCCCTTTTTACCGAGTGTAACAAAAAGCGGTATTGCCTGGGTTACTGGTCTTGTAGTATCCAGATGGCGCACAGCCGCTGCAAGCTGCCCTCCGATAGTATAGCCCGAAGAATCAGCAGATTCCGGTATTTCATTGCCGATACTCCACATGATAATACTTGGATGGTTACGGTCGCGAAGTATCATTGACTGAATATCCTGTTGCCACCAGTCATTAAAATAAAGGTGATAATCCTGTGGTGTTTTAGCCTGCTCCCACATATCAAAGGCTTCGTCAATCACCAGCATACCGAGGTTATCACAGGCATTTAGTAATTGTGGTGAAGGTGGGTTATGGCTCAACCGTATTGCATTATATCCCTGTTGCCTGAGCAATTCAATTTTGCGTACTTCCGCTCTGTCAATCGCTGCTGTACCCAGCGGTCCGTTATCATGATGGATACACCCCCCATGTAATTTTATGCTCTTACCGTTTAAGGTAAATCCTGTTTGCGCATCAAAATGAATAGTACGAATGCCGAATGGAGTAGTTATTTCATCTATTAGTTTTCCGTCCTGTATTATTTTCACCTTTGCCCGGTACAATGCTGGTTCTTCCAATGACCACAATTGTGGATTGGAGACAGCAATGGTCTGCTTAACATCTGTATTACTGTCTCCTGAAGCAGCAATGATCTGTTCATCTTTTCCAGCCAGTTTACCTGAAGGGGAATATAATTCAGTCAATACTGTAAATGGCGCTTTGTTCGAACTGTTTTGTACCGTCGTTTCAACAGCAACTGAAGCAGCATCGCCGGCAACAGATGGCGTTGTGATGTAGGTGCCCCATGTATCAATATGCAAAGGGGCAACGGTGGTTAACCATACATGCCTGTAAATGCCGGAACCAGAATACCAACGGCTGTTACGTCCTTCATTCTTTACCTGAACGGCTATAATATTGGATTGACCAGGAGGTAGCAGGAAAGGCGTTAAATCATAATAAAAGGACGTGTACCCGTAAGGATGATTGCCAAGATGATGGCCATTCATCCATACATCAGCATTCATGTACACACCATCAAACTGTATATAAACTTTTTTACCGGCTGATGCTTTGTCAAGAACAAAATGCTTGCGATACCAGGCAGTACCGCCTACTAAAAACCCACCATCACGCTGCGATACGGCGGCTTTTGAAAAAGGACCTACAATACTATCCGGAATTTGGTTGGGCAGGTCTTCGATGCTCCAGTCGTGCGGCAAGTCAAGTTTCCTCCAGGTTGCATCATTGAAGTTTATTCCTTCTGCATGGATACTGCTGTCTTTTTTAAAAAGCCAGTCATTATCAAAAGAAATGGTGCGGGCTGAAGAAGCAGACAAGTTTGATTGATTTTGTGAAAGCGCGCTAAATGAGAGGAATACAGCTATGCAAAGCAAAGCCTGGCGAAGGCGACTTGATTTCATTGATATGAATGTTATTTTCCTAAGATTGGATAACGGGCGAAGAGAAGAGAATGGCTATATAGTCATCCTCTTTTTTTAATTACTTAGTTGATTTAACCCGGTCACCTTCAGCATCAAACATGCCCATCATGCTTCCGGTTACATGGTCATCATCTTTTTTATTCATCTCAAGATTTACATCATAGCCTTGCGTGTTGAAATAAACAGTTGCCTTGTCTCCACTGAGCTCTACCTTATCAATCTTAGACATTTCTTTACCAGTAGAGTCCTGCACTGACCCGGTCAGCGTAGTGTCTTTTTTGTCAAGAACAACAAACATTTTTGCATCTCCGTTAGGAGTACCTTTTACCAGCACACTCCATTTACCTGTAAAATAATCTGCACCAGATGTTTGTGCATGTACATTAAGCGATAATAGCAGAAAGAATAATCCTGCAAATAATAGACTTACCTTTTTCATGTTGGATGTTTGTTTTTGAGTAATAAAAATAGTTGCTACACTCTCTTTTCCTTATAAAGAGCACTGGCTTGTTTGAAATTTGTATTTTGTAATACTTAATGATTTATAGTTGGTTTGCGACTTTCTTCCTTCCTGCCTTTGCCAAAAGGCTGAAAAGCCTGGATGTGCGCCTCTAACTCCTGAATACCCCTGGTTGTACAAAAACCTCTTACATAAATAACAATCGTATTTAACAGTACATCCAATGGGGAAACACGGAAGGGTTTGAACCGTTCTGTCCGGATGACAGCATCATATAAAACATAAATACCTTCCATTACAACTTCGGGATTGATATTTTCCATTAAGACACCTTCATCAATACCCTTCTGAATAATATGAACAAATTGTTTAGTGAACTTTGAGCCTATTGCTGTCTGAATTTTTCTTTCCAGTTCTGGATAATAATAATTCAGGTCCTGATAAAAGGCATTCGTCACCTTGTATTCTCTTTCAAATGCCAAATACCATATATCGAGTAAAAGGGGAACCACATTTTGATCTGCTATACGTTCTTCCAGCGTTTGGAATTGCTGCGTATAATGAAGTTGTAAAGCTTCTTCTAATAATTCCTCTTTGTTCTTAAAGTATTTATAGACCGTTTTGGTGGAGATACCTAATGGTTCAACAAGCTTCTGAATGGACATTTCACGAATGCCATGTTTTAGAAATTGCTTCAGAGAGGTTTGTAAGATTTGTTCTTTCATATTGGGGCAAGCTTTGGAAAATATTATAACATAAATATTTTCCTTTCAACAAAGGAAGTGGAAAATATTTGTATAAACAAATTTTCCTACGAAATATTAACAGATTTATTCCGCTGCTAGTACTTTTAAGCATCACGGGATTGTGCAAATACTACCATCTTAACATCGGAGAAATAATTTTAAAGTCTGAAACCAGGAGTAGCAAATGGTAAAGTAAGACGTATTCAAACTTACTAACGGTGAGGTAGTATGATTACATCATTCAGGGGTCAGTATTTCAGGTTTCCTGTCTGCAGTTTATACGGTGCACTTAAGCCCTATCTCTTCCGTACCAAAGTCATAGTAAAGCCATAGTAAAGTCATGGATAGTTCATGGTAAAGCCATGCTAAAACCCTCCCTTCTCCCTGCCTGAATCTTACATAATACCATTTTCAGTTCGGCAGCATGGTATATGCTGCTCGAAACTCGCAATTCATATCCGGCAATCCGCAGGATCCTGTGGACCGGTAACTGGTATCAGGCTACTATTTAAATCTGGTATAAGTCCATTGTGTAGAGGTGTAAATATACGGCAGCTACCCCGTTGGCATAGCTTTCAAAGTATAATTCCTTTAGGCTAAGAGCTTCCAATAAACAAGTCCGGAGAGCAATGTAAGTGTCAGTCCTTAACCTGTCAGGTTCTTGAACCTGACAGGTTAACATCTGTGCTCATTTGTGAGAGCTACAATTCCTTTATAGCTATATGCCTAAACCGCATTGCCCCACCTGGTCGCCAAGAGCCCGACATATCAAACTCTGCAACGTTTGGCTCAAAAGTAGCTGACCAATGTGCCTGTAAGCCGATCATGCCTTCTGTAGCGCCGGCAATAAAATCATTAACAGGCTCCGCTACATCCCACATCTGTACGCCATTAATCCATAACGTAATATGAGGGGTATCACCAGCCATCCTTATACGGAAACTATTCCAGTCATTCGGCTTCCATACTTTCGCCTTATTGGTAGCTTCTGCCCCTTTGCTGACGCGGAGCATCTCACCCAGCAAGGCACCTGTTCCGCCCGGCTCTGCCAATTCAATCTGGTAAGCCTGGCCACTCTCCGTGGAACGAAGAAAGATACCACTGTTGCAAAAGGAATCTACTTTTACTTCGAGGTACAATTCAAAGCTTTTGTATTTCTTATCACTTAACAAAATTCCACCCTGACCATACGGATGTTCCTTAATTACAATCACTCCATTTTCTACATGGCAATCGGGTGTAGTTCCCTGGTGGGAGGTACGGCTGATATGCCAGCCATTAAGGTCTTTCCCATTGAATAACGGGGTAAATCCTTTGGGTATGCTGTCTTGAGAAGTGGAAGATAAAGCAGTGCTTATAAGCAGTGTAATAGCAAATATTCTGATGAGCATAACTGAGTATTTTAATAACTGAGGGCAAATCATTCTTTTACTTCCATTACAACACGGAATCCTACATCCCAGCCATTACCGGGGCCTGCAGCATGTGTCTTATAGGTAGCGTTCTTTACATCGCCCACAAAAGAGGCCCCCTTTAATACATGCACTTTGCCTGTCTTAGCAGGAATAGAATCAGCAAATATCTTTTCATTGTAATAATCCTGTACCCACTCCCAAACATTGCCCAGCATATCATATAATCCCCAGGCATTGGGTTGCTTTTGTCCTACCCTATTGGTAGTACGCGTACCTATTTGTGCTGTCTCTCGAATTTGAGACCAGGGTATATCACCAGTTGCTCCGGCACGGGCTGCATATTCCCACTCGGCTTCGGTTGGCAGGCGGTATGCTCTCCCTTTGTCCATCTTGTTCAGCTTGTTTATAAACCGCTGTGCATCCTCCCAGGTCACATTCTCTACAGGATGGTCAGCCGCATCATCTATAACCTTATCTCCCTCAAAAATGGAAGGATTGGAACCTATTACTTTTTTCCACTGTGCCTGGGTTACTTCAAACTTGCCTATGTAGAATGGCTTTTTAATGGTGACAGTAAAACCAGGAAGGGCATCCTGTTTTGCCAGTTGCTCAGCCAGTTTATATTCTTCTGCATTGTAGCCTCTTTCGGCGCTTGATGTAGTTGCTTTTACGGTGTCATTGGGTGGCTTTGGATAAGGTGGTTGAAACCTTCCCATTATAAAGCTGCCCGGATGAATCCGGATGAACTCCATTCCAATGCTGTTGGTAAAGGTGGAGTCTTGTGCGTGCAGCAGACTCGCTGAAAGTAATAACAAGCAAGCTGCTATAATTGTGGCAGGTCTTAATTTCATAGTTAAGTATAGCATTAAAATCTTTATTCTAATATGTGGTAACAGAGTACCATTGTACTTATAATCTAAGATACTCATTCAAAGCAATGTTATTGTGTAAACTTCTTTAGGTGACACTGTACTTTATACAGTGTCACCTAAAGAAGTTTACCAAGAAACTGTCCTGGATAAGGATTTTATATTTTAAGTAACCCTAATTAACTTAAAACATTTTGAACGCTGGAAACAAACGCTTTATGTTCTGTTTCCCAGTTCAATTTCGATTGACCCAATAAAAAACTATCCTGTTTTGCTTTTTGCAAAGCATCTCTGTTTTCGTAATAAAAATCAAGCACACCGGCTAGAGAGAAAACATTTTCTTTTTCATACACTTTTCCAACACAAGGATAAAGCTGAAGCAGGTCAAACTGTGCTGTTGTATCACTTGCCACAACCGCTAAACCAGCTTGTATGTAAGTAAATATTTTATTGGTCAAACATATATCCCTGTTGTAAGGATAACCGGTTTCGGAAGCCATTCCAATATCAAACTGGGTAGCAAAAGCAATGATCTTATCAGGAGATATTGGTTGATAAAAATAGATAAGATCAGGATCTATATTATTCCTTTTAGCCAATGACGCAAGAATTTCTGTTATCACCGTAGTAAAGCTTCCAAGAAGATGTAGTTCAAATGAGCGATGACGACATTTCCCTAGTGCCTCTATAATATTTTCTATACCTCTGCCTGCTCCTATTGTTTGAGAAAACCAGAATAACTTTATTTTTTTTTCGGTTGATGTTTGGCTAACAGAAACATGTTTCGCTGATGGAAAAACATTTAAAATGGTTATAGGTTTCAAAACCGGAAATAATTGTTTATACTCGGTAGAAATTAAAGGGCTTGCTCCTGTAAAATGATCTACCAGAGGAATGTATTCTTCTTCAATAAAAACCTTCAGCTTAACTTCATATTCATCCGGGTTATCAGATACTTCAAAGCGATGAAAATCTTCCGCATCAAATGCGCATTTCGAACCATTCTTTTTTGCAGCATTACAAGCAACGGGTAAAGCCCCAAGATTATGTGCTATATACAAATCCGCTTTGCTCTTTATCGCCTGTTTCAATTGCCAGTTATAATTCCTGTTGATCAGGTAATTGTGAAAAGCTTTTATAGAAGTTAACTTACTAATTACCTGCAGCAATTTTTGCCTGAATGCCGGAGATATAACGAATGAATTTTGACTTGAATGTTCTGTTTGTCCAGTCAAGAACATTAAAGGTAATTTCAGCATTTGCGCACAATAGCTGCTCATCTTCAGCCAACAATTCATTTACATACTGGGTAAAAACAATATGGACCTGATAACCATATTTCAACAACACTTCCGCCTCTTTCACAAGTCGGGGATTGGTGGCTATGTGACCGGGAGTAATTAAACAGATTTTCTTAGAGATAAAGCGATTCATTAATAACTAAAAATTTCTTTCAATATTATACTATCTCATTTATAAATTTTGCAAGTTTTTCTCCATAATTATCCCAATTATATAATACTGCTTTTTTCTGTGCTTTATCAGACATTTGCTTCAGCAGTTCTCTATTATTCAAAAGCTTCTCAACGCAAGTTGCAATAGCAACAGAGTCTTTAACAGGCACAATATAACCCTCTTCTCCATCATCTATAACCGAATCCCCGCCAGAGTTAGATGTACATATAACCGGTAAGCCACAAGCCATTGCTTCCAATTGCACCAAAGCCATTCCTTCATCTAAACTTGGAAAAACAAAAACCGAAGCTTCATTATAATAATTACCCAATTCATGATGATCTACACGGGATATATAAGTGAACAGGTGCGCATACGTATTAAAAATCGGTTCAAACTGCTCTTCCAGCTTTCCTATCACAATGCATTTTAAAGCATATTTTTCTTTTAAAAGTTCTAATGCCTTAAATAAATAAACCAACCCCTTTCTTACACCTACAGTACCAACAAATAACACTACAAATTCTTTCTTCTCCTTATTCTTTGGCTTAAAGAGTTCGATATTTACTCCGTAAGGAATTACTCTACACTTTTTTTCTTCAATCCCATATCTTATAAAAGAACGTGCAACGTGTTTAGAAGGGCATAATATATAATCAGCCATTCTTGCTTCTTCAAGTTGTCTTTTTAATATGAAACCTGGTGTAGGACTTTGAAATTGTAACCCAAGATCAGCATAAGCTTCCATCAGGATTTCATTTTGAAAGCTATTACAGGAGCCGCATTCTTCAACAATTACCTTTCCACCTTTCCTTTTCATTGCCTTTATGGTTTTTAATCCAGACCAGGCCCAGGTTAACAGAACATTTGATCCGTTTAAAGAACCTGCCGCAAGCCGGTCAAAAACTAAAGGAAGCCTGTAATCAAGCCATTGGCTTAATTTATTTGAATTACCCAATAATTTCTTGATCCCATAAGAAGCAAGAAAGATCGGTGGCAAAAACTTTACTTTTTGTTTAGCCAATGGCACCCGGTTGAGGTAATATTTTGCAGGATGTGCAGTTAATATTCTATCCAATAAACCATGTCTGCTTAATTGATAAGCTGTATAATCCGAATGAAATTTTGTTCCGCAGCTAACTGTAACCTTTATTTGATTCATTTCAATCTATGTAAAGTGTATCGTTTATACTATTTCTTTTATCCTTAACCTGTTATAACAATAGATCATCAATGCAATTATTGAATATCCTATTAAATTAAACATAGTATGATTATCTATGCTATAGCTCATCCTCCATCCCTTTTCCATAGACAGTGATAATAAAGCAACACGAAAGCAATTAATTAAAAAAATAACTAGTGTTCCTGCTACTAGCCAGAAAATCTTCTTTTTCCATTTGTCGTCATGGGCAATCACAAATGCTGTCCAAAAACTTATTATTTGAAGACCAATACATGCCCATTCCATAATGACCGTAGAACCATTATGTATAGAAAGTGTATTATCCATTACATATGAGTTTAGTCCTAATAAATGTGTAATAATATTAGAAGAATGCAGTATAAGATTTATTAACCATGAAGGGTAATTAAAATATTGTTTAAAGTAAGGAAAGTAAAATCCGCCTGGGGTTATTATTCCAATATAAAGAATATTAAAATAATACAAGGCTAAAAAAATAGCAATAAATCTTTTAAAATATTGCAGATCAAAATAATCAACTGAATTATTCCTCATTAATTGAAATAAAAGAAACATAAAAAACTTCCTTCAAACTGAATACACTGCCAACTAAACAAGTATATACTGAGCAATTCAATGTCAACATCCATCATTGTTGTATACAGGCTGGCATCCCTTATCCTCCTAATAGAGGATATTAGCCAATAGATATTCGTTAAAGAGTAGCTCCCTTTAACAAAGCCATAAACAGTACATACTAAAGCCATGTTTAAGCCTGGCTTCCTCCGTACCTCCTCCTTATCTAAGCCGTATATCCTTCGATGATCTTTCGTCTTTTGTATAACCGGAGTAAAAACTAGTATAAACAGTAGCCTTTGGTAGCAGGTGATGTGCAAGGATGTAAATATACTGCAGAAAGAGGATGTACATGTCTGCTGCAGTAAGGTAAACTTATTTAGTTGACAGTATACTGTACATAATTCATTCGAATTAAATAATTCGAATCCTTTGATTTAAAGGAAGATTACTTAAAACCACCACTTAATTTTCTAAAGAAGTTACAGGTTGTTTCTTCCTTTTATCATATCCTTTTTTTATCCCAATTCCAATTCCTGCAGCTACCAATAATGATAATCCCCCGTCAAAAGGAACTCTTGTAGAAGGACTGCTGGGACTACTTGGGCTGCTAGGGCTACTTGGACTACTAGGGCTGCTGCTACCTGCATGTACAAACTGAGGCGCGCCAAACAAAGCGGTGGCAACAATAACTGTTGCAAAAAGCTGTTTAATTTTCATAATTGATGTTTTAAATCTGTATTTAAATGATAGGCAAAAACTTCTTAGAACCCTTATATTTCCCTAAATGTTAGCAGACTTTTTTACTATGTTTTATTGGTAACTAATATTTTGTATAACGATTCATACTGATCAATAATAACCTCAGAAGAAAAGCGTTTTTCTGCATCATCCCTCACTTTCCTTCGGTCTATTGATGAAATATTACCTACAGCCTGTATCAATTCATCCACTGTATCACATGCAAATCCGTTATATCCGTTGATAACTACTTCGGGTACTGCGCCTCTTTTTAGTCCTATCACAGGTGTACCGCAGGCCATCGCTTCTGCCATCACAATTCCAAAAGGTTCATTCCATTCTATTGGCATTAAAAAGGCTGATGCTTTCCCCAGCATATCATTCTTCTGTGCATCATTAACCGGACCGATATATTGAATTTTATCATCTAAATGTGGCTTTACTTTCTGCTCAAAATAAGTTTGATGTTCCTGGGGAATATTGCCGGCAATGATCAAAGGCTTTTTTGTTCGTTGTGCTACTTCAATTGCAATATGGGTTCCCTTTACAGGCTCAATCCGGCCTAGAAAAACAAGAGGAGCATCTTTTTCAACCAATGCCTTGAATGTGTAAATATTCAAATCTATTCCATTGAAAATAGCATACGATGGAGCATAAGGTTTTATCTGGTTACTTATATACTCACTACAACCAGTAAATGCTATCGTATCTTTTTTAAAAAATCTTGCTACTCTTTTGATTTGTGTGATTGTTGGCTCACGCTGGTAAGACATTAATTTCGGCACCTGCGAACCGGAAAAAGGAAGCAAATAAGCAAGGCGACTAAAACTATGTATCACTTCAGGCTTCCATGCTTTTAACCTGTTTATAGTAAGTGCATTTTTAATATGCCCGGTAATATTTCCTTTTAGAGGAGGGTATGGAATTAAAGGCACATTCACCTTCGATTCTGCATGAGCAATGAGCACCACTTCATGTCCTCTTTTAGCTAGCCCTTCTACCATAAAATGTATGATGCGCTCAATGCCGCCATAATTTATTGGAGGCACAGGGATGAAAGGATCGGCTGTTACTGCTATTCGCATTTTAATTTTTAATCAGAGTTAAATCTTGAATTTTACTTATTCAATAAATTATTAGAAATTCTTTTGATTGTTTAGCTAAAACTTCAAATCATACTTTTAATACGCTTGGTCAATTTCCATCCTACAGCCTTCAATAGAAGTTCAGTTTTTCCTCCTGCGGGGAAACAAATGTTTGCACCTCCTGATCTTTCTACTTCAGTCTCTGCTTTTTTCAATAAGGTTTTATTATTAGGATAAATATGGTAAATGAACATTTGCCATAAATTGGCACATGCCAAAGCTATCTTCTTATCATCCGGAAATCTTTCTTGAACACGCTGCAAGCTGAGTTCTAACGTTTTAAAATAAGATTCATAAGCTGTTGCTGAAACTTGAGAAGATAAACCTCCTATCCCGGAGCGGTAATAAAAAGTTCCTTTATCATTATATTTTATTATCGAACTGTTTAAGAAAATACGGGTGAAGAATTCAAAATCATCATTCAGGCTCAGGCTTTCGTTCCATAATCCTGCCTTTTCTAATATCGTTCTTGGTATCATCACTCTCCCCGGAGGAGTGGTATGCCTGTAAAAGGTCCAGTAATTAATGATCCATTCATAGAAACTCATATCTTGTTTTATAATAAAAGGATCTATCTGCAAGGCGCCTACAGAGTTACCTGTAAAACGCCCCCACGACGATACAACAACATTTGAACAGGAAGAACCAAGAGTATTGTATTGTGTTTTTATAAAATCGGGCTTTATTATATCATCTGCATCAAAAAAAACAAAATATTCTCCCGATGCATTTTCATAAGCCAGGTTTCTGGCAGACGCTGCTCCCCTTTTTTTGTTTTCTAAAACTTTAATTCTTTTGTCTTGTATGTTTAAAGCTTTTGTAAATGTCTCATCAGTTGAATGATCATCCACAACAATCAGTTCTATGTTTCTGTAAGTCTGATTTATAAGACAATGAAGGGTTGTTTCTATAAATGCAGCCGCATTATACGCCGGTATACAAATAGAAATTAAAGGGCTATTTTCCATCCTTTTACAAAATAATCATATTTAGAATCAGCAACATAATGATGCAAAATTTCATTGACAGTGCAACTCATTTATCTGCGGCATTACTTTATACCTATGGGCTGGTAATATTTCATACTCATTTCCTGCGGCTATCATTGCTGTTAACGCCTGTTCTTGCAAATAACTCGTCCCCATTTTTTCAATAGTTAGCTTATTCCAGTTTTCCAGTTCATTCCAGTTGATAGATGAAGAAGGCATCCACGTAATACCTACATTTAATCTTTCAGGGAAGCTTTTCACCCGGCTAAGTTCCTGCAAAAAGGAAACAGGATAGCCATAAGCATCCTCCACATCTTCCATAAAAAGCATTTTACCAGGATTTTGCAGATGTTGAATGAGCTGTTTAGGCTTGTGGAAGAAAAGCATATCTGAATCTAATACCATTTTCCAGTCTTTTCCCGGAAGTATATGTATATCTGTTAATTTTCTTAGATGTGGATACTCCACACGTCTTGCACGCAAAGTTGGATAGCGGCTTTCAGGCAAATGTTCATCCAGTAATGTCTCAATTTGCTCTTTCCTGATCAACTTACTGGAAGGGAATTGCTCTTTTACCTGTTGCTCTAACGCTTCATCAAAAGAACCATCATCCACAATAACTGCTTGAATATTTAACTGTGACTGCTTCTGTAAACTGTACAAACAAAAAGCCGTTTGATACCAGTATTTTTTACCGGTAAGGAAATAAACTTCAACATTTGAAGCTTCATTATATTTAATTTCTTTCAACCGGTTTGAAGCCACGACCATCTCCTTTCGTGCTTTTTCCATTTTATACGAATTAATGATACCCGTTCCCATTATCTTCCTTATATGGGAAACTGGTTTGTAATAAGCTCCATAAAGTATTTTGCCTGGACTGACCATTCTTCTTTTTTTATTCAAAAGTTTTTAATGAAAGAAAATTAATGTTTAGTATTCCGTTGCTTACTGTTTTGATATTTTGGAGAGTCCATCTATCTTTCCACAAGCGCTTTTCCAGCGAATAGCATGAAGTGGTGAACGCCAGGGTGTTTGTACAAACCATGATTTTACTTTTCGTAAACCAGCACTCCATGTTGGTATCGCCTTCCAATAATGTATTCCATGCATATTCAAAACCTTTATCCAGGATAAATCACTCTCATAAGCCATCTTTTCTAAATAATCCTTAGTATATCTTTTTTCTGGTATAATATGATGCACCATTAATTGTGGTACATAAGCAATCTCATAGCCGTTCTTAACTATTGTAAGTATAATGTCATTGTCTTCGCCGGATGTTAATTGATTTCCTTTCCTTCCTAAACTTAATCTTTGAGGATTACTTTTTACATCATTAACATAAGTGAGGAAAGCTTCTTTGGTAATAACCATTCCGGTACCTATTGGAGCTTTTATCCGGATAACCGGTAACTTTAAATCTCTTTTTATAAAATGCTGAAACATAAACCTCGTTTCCATAATCTTGGCAGCCAAGATTGATACCGGTACTAAAAAACCAGGTAGGCGGATCAGATTCAAATACAGGAATAGATTTTCCACCAAAACAACCTACATGAGGATGGCTTTCATGAAATTTTAAGGCTTGTTCCAGGTAATCTTTTTCCAACAGATTATCGTCATCTACAAAAACAATAAGAGAACATCTGGCAGTATTCACGCCCGCAAGCCTTGCATAAGATAATCCTGCCTTTTGCTCTACTACGATTTTTGAATGCTGATGCCATGAAAGATCAAAAGAATCTTTTATTGGTTTATTGCTTTTGTTATCTATGATGATCAATTCCCATTCTTTCTGTGAAAGTGTTTGTGAACAGAGAGACTGAAGAACTTTATGAAAGATGACTTTTACAGGATTATAGGTACAAATTACAACACTTAGTTTCACTTCTGCTTTTCCGGATTTAGAGGTTAAATTTTATAAATTGTCTTTTAAAGGGTCTTTATATTAGTTTTAAAACAATCGAAAAATAATATACCCTTATCAATAAATTAGGATGGTATGCTTTGTTCATAGTCTAAACGTTTCTTGTGCTTGCACCTTAAGGCTTTCCACTCACGTCAGTTTAGCTATTAGCATCTGGTTTTAACCGTTCATGGCAACTCTCCCTAAGTTTCTCTATCTGCACCCCCTCTTCTACCTCAAAAACTTCCCTTTCCAATCTTGAACAGTTACAAGCTATACCTGAGTTATACTTAACTTATACCTAACTTATACCTAAGTTATACTTAACTTATACCTGATCTCCTTCCTGTTTCCTTCATATCCCCTCCTAAGAAACGCGCTATATATTCCCTATCGCCCTGCTCCCTTTAGGGCTGGGGCTCCTAACACCCCTTTAGGGGTCGGGGGCTTCTGTTTGGTATTATTTATCACTACACATATGCTGGACAACACTTAGCTATGGTCCTTTTATAAAAAGATTCTGTTAAGGAACCTATCTTTTCTGCATTATATTCCAACATTACTTTCTCCCGGGCTGCCTTACCTAACAGATCAATTCGATGTGGATTTATAAGCAGTGTTTTAATAGCCTCTGCAATTTCTTGCGGTGCAGAAGGGTTAATATGCAATCCACTTACATTATGAGTAATGATATCAGCCATTCCACCGTTGTTTGTTCCTATTACAACCCTGCCTGCTGCCATTGCCTCTAAACAAACATTTGGAAAATTCTCCCACACACTTGGGAAAACACAGATATGCGTATCTGACAAAATAGCCGGAATATTTTGGTAAGGTTGCACTCCGTAAAACTGGAGATTCGATGTATATTTCTGCAAATGCTTTTTTAAGTATTCCTCCATATTGAGCCCTTTCTCCGGTGAAGGATGTGACTTACCAACAAATCGGAATACTACTTTACGGGAATAAGAAAGCACCTTGGGAATAGCTTTCATTAAATCCAAAATCCCCTTTCGCTTTTCTAACCTTCCCAGGAAAGTTACTATTAAAGGCGAATCCTTAAATCCTGTTATACCAGCATTCAATAGCGCAGTAGATGGTGAAAAAGGATTAGGAATTACCTCAATTACTTTTTCGGATGGCCATTCTTTACTTATAATTTCTGCAAGACTATTGGAAGGACTATAAACAGCATCTGCTAGCTTGAATAATTCATATTCTGCATCTTCGTGTTTATCATAGATCCAGTAGGGTTCTACTTTTTTGCCTCTTACTAAACTACCGGCAATAAAACGCAGTTTACTGGCATGAGAGGTTTTATAGTTGTTTAAACGTTTTGTAATAAAGGCAGGTGTATGCAATTTTATAGCAAGAGGAATGAAAGGAAACTTTCTTCTTATTCCCAATGCATCTGCTCCATATTCTGGTGATTCAATAATATCGAACGGCTTCAACAAATATTGCTTGGTAAAAATCTCCACCACATTCACTCTGAACGTTTCTAAAGTTTTCGCTTCTACAGGATGAATAGTGTAACCATCATATTCAAATGATGAAGCTGCCTTTTCAGATGCTATAAACACATCCACATTATGGCCTCTTTCAGTCATTATTTTTGCTATCTGACCAATGTAAGTTCCTATGCCTCCCCCGGAAATACCGGCTGGATGTTCGTATGATATGTAAGCGATATTCATTACTTTAAACAATTAATCGATGAATCCAGAAAGCCAAATAGCTCTTCTTTTTGAGAAACATCAAAAACTAAATGATCAAGCCGGCAAACATCGGAAAGCCTGCTATAAAGCACCTCATTGAGGCCGAAAACAATTTCTATTATTTTAGTTCCGGGTTTACAAAAGACAATATTTGAAAAGGCAGCACCATGTGCACCAATAAATACTTTGCAGTTACTGCAGGTTTCAATTACTTCCTGTGGTGTCAATTTTGAAAATTGAATAACAGCAGCGCCGCACTTTTCAGCAAGTTCCACTTCCCAGGAAATATTTCTGTAATGCGCATCTTTGCGACTTGCAATAATTATTTCAGGATATCTTTTATCAGCTATTGCTTTATTTTTTTTCTGCATAGCTGTCAAAAGATTTACCGTAAGAAGATTAGGCGAATATTGAAAACACAGATCTGAAAGAAAGATGAGTTGTTCACATACAAAATGGGAACTATACTCAGTATAAATAATATTGATATCCTTTGCACCTGCAAAATTCAACCATTCGTCTTTATAAGGTTGCCGGGAACCACTTACAATAATATTATCAAACTTTACATGAGGAAATCGTTCCTGCATCAACAAAAAGATCGTGAGGGACTCATACAAAAAATGAAAGTAACTATCCGATCCTGGTTTTGCAATGCATAAAGTAACTCCTTTTAAAGAGACAGATTCAAAAAAACGCAAACTGGATAGATAGGAATTTTTTAAACGGCTATCCCAAACAAACCATTGTCTTAAAGTCTCAGATATATATTTTTTTGACTGCACATCATATATATACCCTTCAGTCCCTATAATACCAGCATTTAATAAAGAATAACAATATACATCAGGCGTATAGGTAATGTGAGAAGTATTCAATCTGTATGCTTTAGTATCTTCTCCTTCTAATGGCAATACCTTTGCATTCCACACTTTATTTTTTTCATATCCTATTAAACTACTTTTTTCAAGTAATAATTTAAAAGCTGGATGTTCAAACCGGTTATAAATTTCAATCGTATTTTTTGTTTGAGCAATGGATTCTAGAACAGAAAACTCAATTTGTTTATAAGGCAAATGATGATCGCGGCAAATAATGGATTTATACAGAACTTTCACTTTAAACTTCAACTGCATGATTAGGTCCGGTAAAGAAAAGGAAGGCTTCCTTTCTTTAATTAATACGTTCATTTCCATTTCTTGCGTGACACTGTAGCTGTTATTCCTGATTCAAGTACAAATGAAATTCAATCATTCTATAAGAAGAACAATTAAAACCACTTATATAACCGCTGCAGTCTCTTTTATATTTATTGTGTTATTTGTATGAAATTGTTGATTAGCCGTGATCCATGAAGCCTTAGTAAGAAAAAAATATTGTTCTTTAAGTTCCTCTCGCATTACTATTTTAGCCTTCCAGAAATTCAATTCATCCAGCAAGCTTATTTTACATAAAAATCTTTTGTCTGTATCTTTCTTAAAGAGGCTTATAAAATATTCCTTAAGCAGTTTAGGTAACCGGAAAATATGTATGGATGAAAGATATAAAATGCTGAAATGTTTTGCCTCTCTTTTTATATCTCGCCATAAATAAGAGTAAGGCAGAATTTTGACAGATGAATAAGCGCCTTCCTTCGACATTCTGCTGATATAGTCTTTCCTTAAACGCTTTGCATTTAAATAATGCCTGAATTGTAAATCGGAAAAATAATAAATCTCATAACCCATCAAAGCCAAAGACATACAAAGTTCAATATCCCCTCCGGAAGATAATTTAGAACCGAGACGATCAGTAAGAAAAGAACGGAAGCCCTGTTTCTTCAATCTATAATAGGCTTCTTTATTTAATACGGAAGCGGCTCCGAATACAGTTGGCCTTTTATAAGTTATATCACCATTTGTTTCACTTTGTGGACCCGTCGCATACCATGACTCAAAGTATTTAAACCAGGATGGTAATTCAATTTCACCAATGGGTTCACCTAATCCACCAATCACCCCGATTTTATCATCAGGATGATTAATAATGAATGCATACACTTTTTGTAAATAAGTATTGCAAAGCCAGTTGTCGTCATCACAAAACAGAACGTAGGAAAATTTAGCTTCTTTAATCCCTCTTTCACGGGCTGCGCTGAGACCAGGTACCTGTTCATCAACTATTTTATAATAAATGCCTGCGGGATAAAAATAAGTATCCAGATATTCTTTGGCAACTCCTAACGTATCATCGTTACTGTTATTATTAACAATAATTACCTCCCAGAGATCATACTCTATTAATGATTGTTTTAGCAGGTGTCGCAAGGTTTCGGGCAATCTTTCCGCACTATTGTAACAGCATAAAACAACAGATATTCCGGTCATATTTGCTTAATTACTTTGTTTTGGTCAAAACACTTTTGAGTAAGAAAAAGAGATGTGAAAAACTTTACCCTTAAAAACTTACAATATCAAGATTTGAATACACCATGCCGTTTTCCTTGTACCAGTTATTTCCTATTTCTGCCCCAACGCCTGAAATTTCAAAATATAAATATTCGGGCATTATCTCAATACTTCTTACACCCGGAATATCTAAAGCCAGGCTAATCTTAAATCTGTTTGGCACTAGCGATTTGGAGGGAACTTTTGCTTTAAATTTCTTATAACCCATTCTTGGATTTAGTTCAAAACGTTCCACAAGAATCAAGGTATCCATTGCGTCCCAAATTCCAAGAATACACATAATCCCCTTTTCATCGGAATGGTTCTTTATAGAAAATACAATGTTGATACTATCATCATATTTGAAAATACTAGTAGAAGTACCCTCATCATTTATAATTTCTGCATTCAATATCTGAGTTTCCTTTTTTTCATCTTCTACTGCATGATAAAAGGAATTATCTAAGCTTCCCTTAAGATATTCTTTTGTAACATTTTCTATTTGCCCGTAACATTTGATATTACCCTTGTCCAATAATATTCCTTGTTTGCAAAGTTGTTTTACCGCTGCCATATTATGACTCACAAACAAAACCGTTCTGCCTTCCCCTTTGGTTACGTCACCCATTTTCCCAAGGCACTTTTTTTGAAATTCTGCATCACCAACAGCCAACACTTCATCTACAATCAATATTTCTGATTCAAGATGTGCCGCCACAGCAAAAGCAAGACGAACATACATACCGGAAGAATATCTTTTTACAGGTGTATCTATATACTTCTCTACACCGGCAAAATCTACAATCTCATCAAATTTGGAAGTTATCTCCCTTTTTCGCATACCCAAAATAGCACCATTGAGATAGATGTTTTCCTTACCTGTGAGTTCAGGATGAAAGCCCGTTCCCACTTCGAGTAAAGAAGCAATACGACCCTTTGCTTTGTAAGAGCCTTTCGTGGGGGCAGTAACCCTGCTTAATATTTTAAGCAATGTGCTTTTACCTGCACCATTCCTCCCAATAATTCCAACTGCATCACCTTGTTCAATATCAAAACTTACATCCTTCAAAGACCATACATACTCACTTTTACCTGCTTTTGTACGATCATTTGTCTCCCCAATTACCAAATAAGGATCTTCTTTTCGTCTTATTTTATGCCAGAACCTGTTAAGGTCATGCGCAATTGAACCGGTACCTACCTGTCCTAATTTATACAACTTTGAAACGTTCTCTACTTTAATGGCTTGAGCCATAACTTTTTTATTTAGAATTTTATGCAGAAGTTCAACCGTTTATACCGTATCCATAAACGTTTTCTCCACTTTATTAAACAATACGATACCAAATAATAAAGACATAACAGTAAATACAATACTGTAAACAACACTCCTCCATTCAACCGTACCTGTATTAAATAATGCGAGCCGGAAAGATTCCATAACAGAAGTGAGCGGATTAATATCGACCAGCCATTTATAGCTTTTATTCATTAAAAAAGATAAGGGATATACTACAGGTGTGGCATACATTAATAACTGTACAATAAAGGTCAGTAGAACCGTAAAATCCCTGTATTTGGTTGTTACCGATGAAACAAGGATCCCAAGACCAAGTCCTAAAGCAGCCATTTCAATAAGTAAAAGCGGAATAAAAAAGATACGATAAGTGAGGTGAAGCGGATAGCCGTTAAAATGATAATAGCCAACCACCGCTATCAGAAGCAGGAATTGAATTCCAAACTTTACCATATTAGAGATAACGATTGATATAGGCAGCACCAGCCTGGGAAAATATACTTTACCAAAAATAGAAGCATTGTTTACAAAGGTGCCTGATACATTGGTTAAGCAAACTGAAAAGTAGTTCCATACGGTAGTGCCCGCCATATAAAAAGCTGCAGGTGCAATACCATCTGTAGGGAAATTGGCAAAGTGACCAAACACCAGCAAAAACATGAGTGTGGTAAGAATGGGTTGTACAAATTGCCATACAGGTCCAAGTATGGTTTGTTTATACTGTGCCACAAAATCGCGTCTTACAAACAACCAAACCAGATCACGGTAATTCCAGAGATCTTTCAGGTGCAGGTTAAATAAATGGTCGTAAGGCTTGACTTCAAGATCCCATTTTTGTTCTTGTTCTTCTTGTGAACTACCATTAGCCACAAAAGTATTTTCTAAAACAAGGGAGCTGATATTTATATTTTCCATTCGAAACTAAAGCTTAATTTGTACTCTGTTATTAATTAATTCCTTTGATATCTTCCCGTTGTATAATACTGCCCATAGCCATAATAATCGTATTTCGAACCAAACTTCACATCATTCACTACCAAATACATATTATTCAGTTTTCCTGTTTTGGCAATATCATCTATAAAAGAAAGATGCTTTTTATTGGTATAGCGCTGACGTATAACGTATATAACCGCATCACTATATTCACCTAGTATCAAGGCATCGCCTACATAGCCAACAGGAGCAGAATTGACTATCACACAATCATATTGACATTTCAATGTTTCAAATAAAGGAGCTAGCTGCTCATTCGTTAATAGGTCTGCAGGGTTTTGATGAACAGAACCTGAAGAATACATATGCAGTGTTGGAATATCTCCTGAAACAGTATATAACTTTGAAAGTTCAGTAATTTCTCCCGATAAGTAATCTGACAATCCCTTTTCATTGTTCATCTCCTGGATTACAGTATCAGGTTTTCTTAGATCAAATTGAAGAAGTGCCACTTTTTTACCTGATTTTGCCAACACCGTAGCAAGATTTAAACTTATCAACGATTTACCTTCCCCACTGGCAGTAGAAGTAACAAGAAAAATATTTCTGTCTCTTTTTTTATGCAATGCAAATATGTTGGTACGAATAATTTGAAATTGTTCTTCTATCAATCTTTTGTTCTTTTTAAATTCTTCTAAATTCTTAGTGTTCTTTATATGACCTACTTCGCCTGTAATAGGTAACTGAACCTTTTCATTAATGTCTGTTCTGCTTGTTATTTTATCGTTTAAAGCATCACGGATATAAATTATTCCAACAGGCAGGAGCATTCCCAAAAGGATGGCCAATTCAAGAATCGTCTTAAAATCAGGATCCACAGGACCATAGCCAGTTGCCGGATCAACCTGTTGATAATTTGATATGGTAGAGGATGTTGATAAAGCGCTTTCCTCTCTTTTCTGTAATAAATACAAATACAGTCCTTCTGTTATGTTTTGCTGGCGTTTAATTTCCTGCAGATTTCTTTCTTTTCCTGGTAAGGAGTTGATAAACTGATTGTACTTACTGTTTTGCTTTTGCAATCCGTTTTCCTGTAAGTTTAAGTTGTTAGTAATGTTATCTAAACTTTCCAATATGCTGGACTTAAGTGTTGCGCTTTGATTATCCAAATCTTTTATCACCAGGCTATTTGGTGCATTTAAAGGAGCTTCTCTTTCTTTTCGCAATTGCAATTCATTATATTTTGTGACAAGAGAAGCCAAAGTAGGATCATTCAATCCAAGTGTGGAAGGAACTGAGTTTCCATTAATTGACGGATTCTTTACATAATCACGCACCATTGAAACTACATTCTTCTGAATTTCCAGACTGCTGAGAGATTTGGAAACATCCTGGGAATTGTTCAAACCTTGAGTAGATTGTTGTTCCGGTATTATTAATTTACTCTTGCCCTGAAAACTTTCGAGGTCACCTTCAACCCCTCCCAATTGTTTGCTTACCACATTCAAACGGTCGTCAATGAAGCTAATAGTGTTTTTTGCTATCTTTTTCTTATCCTCAATGTTTGCTTCAATAAATTCAGAAACTATTCCGTCTAATACTTCTTTTCCACGTTCTAAATTTTCTGTCAACAAGCTTAGTTCAATAATGGTATTATTAGTAGCATTCATTGTAACAGAAAACCATTTCGAAAGCTCGTTAGCCGCTTGGTCAACCGGTTTTACTGTCACTTTATATTTATTCTTTGAAGGCTGAATTTTTCCATTGGGTACCAATACAAACTTTTTACTATTCATCAGGAAAGGAACATTCCATTTAACCGATTCATATTTTTCATTGTTTTCTGCACCATAACTTATTTCACATCCTGCTGTAGTAGTATTGGCAATAGATAAATCCAGCATGCTATTCATATCACCTGTAAACTGAGGCATTAACCGGAAAGGCGCATCATGATATATATCAGCTTGGACAAACTTTCCCGCCTTATAATAACTGATATTGAGATTGTTTTTTTGTACCACTTTCTTCATAAGGCTCGTAGAGCGTAAAAGCATTATATCATTCTGAAGATTCGGAACACCACCGCTTAAAGCTTTATCCACCAAATCATTTGAGCCTTGTGAAGAAGAAACAGAAGCACTTTTTACCAGGATAAGAGCAGAAGTATTGTATTTTGGTACTGTAAAATTAACATACAACAAGGCCAGCCCAAGACAAATTACAAATGAGATGACAAAAAGCGGATAGTATGAAAGATATTTATAGATCACTTCTTTTAAAGTTGGCTTACTTATACTCTGGGTTTTTACTACCAGGCCTTTTGGTATAATAGACATATAAAATTATTTTGTAAGTAAAGCAACTACACCGACGATAGTTGCTGCTAATGAAACTATAGTTAAGCCTATCTGTAGGTTTTTTTGAGCAACAGGATTCGTACTTATTGTTGCCATTTTATTTTTATTAGCTGCAACATAAACTATATCGTTTTGCTGTAACTGGTAAACAGGCGATTCAAAAAGATTTCTATCGCTGAGATCAATAGAATGATAAACTCTTTTACCACCTTCATTTCTTATAATTAATACATCCTTTCTGTTACCATAGTCTGTTAAATCGCCGGCAGCTCCTAATGCATCAATAATTGTTACACCATCCTTTTCAAAACTTTTTGTTCCCGGAGATTGTACTTCCCCTAGTACATTAACCTTAAACTGTAAAAACCGGATGATAACAGATGGGTCTTTAACATAAGGTGCAAGTCTCTCAGCTAAAGTTGATTCAAGCTCTTCCCTGGTAAGTCCGGCAGATTGAACAGATCCCACAAGAGGCACATCAATCATTCCACGGGTATTGACATGGTAGCCACCTGTATTAGCACCACTTCCATTAGGAATATTAAAAAGCGAGGCTTGTTCCTGATTAAGAGTTTTACTAAAAACCTGGATATTCAAAAGATCATTTGGCTGGATCAAAGGCTCCTTCAACTGCTCTTCTCCCGTGCTTTCTTTACCATTCTGGAAATACAGGAAATCTTTATTTGCTTTTGACGAACTGCATGCAGTTAAAAAAATAAAACTCATAAACAGAAAACAAGAAAAACAGGTTTTAATCATTTGCATGGTAAGGGTTATTGTATTTGGTGCTGAACTTTATCCTAAAAATATTATTTACTCATTTTTACTTACTAATCCCCCTTAATTTAATAAGGGTTAGGCCGCATACTTGATTAATTAGGAGCAGTAATAACTACTTTGGTTGCTACTTACTCTATACCAGGAGAAAAACCGTACTTATTCAAGGCTGGATTAATAATGGCTGCCTTTTATTCAATTTTAAAAGCTGTCCGCTTTCCCATTTCAACCTCCTCATCTTTAAGCGGTTTTATAGTTTCGGTTATTTATAAATAAGGCAGACTTAACATCATTTGCTCAGTATTTTTATTCCGCTAGGCTTTTGTTTTATGATCACTGTTGTTTTGATATTATCCTCTTCTGTATCTAAAGAAATTTCGGCAACTGGTAGCACATTTCTTCTCATAGGCAGTAGATCCAAAATTTTTACAGAACCAAAATAACAAAGTGACATAAAAAAGATCAGCCAGCTATTTCCAATATTTCGGTTCAAATATACCAGCGTCACATTTATAACATTAAACGCAAGAAGTATAAAACTGATATTACGCTGTGAAAGGCCTTTATCCAGTAAAATATGATGAATATGAGTTCTATCAGCCGTGAAGGGTGATTTTCCTTTACATGATTCTGATCACAAATACACGCAAAGTATCCAGTAACGGAATAAGCAAAACACTAAAGCCAAGAGCAGGGGAACTGTTTATAGACCAAACACGGCTTTCAGGTGCTGCAATAATAAATTTTATTACTAAAATAGCGCTTACCATTCCAATTAACTGCGAACCTGCATCACCCATAAAAATTTTGGCAGGGTGAAAATTAAAAAATAAGAAAGCTGCTAAACTACCTGTAAGCGAGAATGACAAAACAGCATAGGAAATAAAACCTGTTTTAAAAAAATAAATGCCTAAAAAAACAGATACCATTAAACCTAAAGATGCAGCCAAACCATCTATTCCATCAATAAGATTGAATGCATTCATAATAACAATAACCGTTAAAAAAGTGAAGATGATCCCATAAATAAGGTTGCTGGTGTTTAGATCAAATACACCATAAAAATCTGAAAACCTGAGACCACCTTTATATACTATCAGGAATGCCGCCATTAATTGTCCGTAAAGTTTTTTTACAGGCGATATGATAAGGATATCATCTTTTAACCCAAAAAAGAAAACAACGAGTGCTGCAGCAATAAAAAACTGGAATTCCTGTGCATGTGCGAATGAAGTAACTATAAGACACCCAAGTGTAAAACCACCAAAAATTCCTACTCCGCCTAATGAAGGGATAGGTGTTTTATGAATCTTTCGGTAGTTTGGTACGTCAACTAATTTTTTTTCTTCCGCAATCGTAAGTATGACCGGGATAGAAATGCGGGTAACTATAAAAGAAAGACATAAACACCATAAAATATCGTACATACGGATTGTTTTAATAAGGCTTAGTGTGATAAATAACTATATGTGACAGTTTAAAAAAAGGCTTTTCTTAATTGCTCTTTGTGGATAAACTGAAATATTTTCCTTGCAGGCTTTAGATATAAGGTAAAAAAATACGGCGTAAGCCCGTTTATACTCCAGGCTTTTCTGTCTTCTCTGTTTGCGCTCAATCGTGCACTTAAAGAAACGTTGCTGGCTCCTCCTGCAGCCATTTTCACTAAAACTTTAGGTACATAAATGCTGCTGAATTGATGTTTATAAAGAGTACGTAACATAAACTCATAATCTGCTGCTGTTTTTAATGTAGTATCAAAAACACCTGCTTTATGATAAACTTCTTTTCTAACGAAAAAGGTGGGATGCGGAGGCATCCAGCCATACTTAAATTTATTGGGATGAAATTCCCCGGATTTCCAGTGACGTAATACCCTGTTTGTATTGTTCGGATTAACATATTGCAAATCACCATACAAAGTATCTGCGTCACTTGTTTCAAACAGACCTGCCACTATCTTTAATATATCATTATCGGCATACACATCATCAGAATTCAAAATGCCTATTATATCGCCGGTTGCATGTTGTACACCTTTATTCATCGCATCATAAATTCCAGCATCTTTCTCTGAAATAATTTTAGATACATGCGGAAAGCTTTGAACAATCTGTAAAGTTTTATCAGTAGAAGCTCCATCTATGATTATATGTTCAATGTTGCAATGGGTTTGATTTTTTATACTTTCAAGGGTGTGCTGTATTGTATTAGCGCTATTAAAGCATACGGTAATAATAGAAATACTTAGTGTTGAAAAATCGTTGACATAATAAATATTCTGGTTAAAAAAGTCGTTTGAAGGCGCTTTCTTAAATTGTAAATTATTTTTTTCCGGCAGCATAGTTTTCTTTAAATTTTTAAGGGTTGATTTTTTAAGTAAGCTATTATAAGTCCTTCATTTTACAACCTGTACTCCTGCTTCATACATAACAAGGCAAATGTTTATTCGCATTGCATTGCGATTTAAAAACCTGCATCCATTCATAATTTCTCTTTTTACAGAGGCACTAAAATCAGATGCAACCATTTTGCGGATTACCTCTTTTAAGGTATCATTACATCTCCATCCCGGTTTCTCTCTTGATCCTGAAGCAGCATTAACCCATCCACTCAGCAGGGCCAACATATTTCAACTCTGTTTTTACTATTTCCTGCACCGGTATAAAATTGTACTTATGGGTACACCATTTAACAATGCCTTGCCCCTTCCTATCCTTTACACTTAACTTCCAATCTTATTTCTTCCAATTACCTTTTTAAAAGACCCCTTACAGCACTGGTAATACCGGTAGCGATAACATCATCTTCCAACTCCTCCTGCTGCATAAATCACCTGATAATCGCAACAAAGCTTCGCTTTCCTCAGTCACAGTCTGAAGTTTGCTCTATAATTATTTCAACGTAACGCTTGTGAAAAAAGCAGTTTGATCCGTTTGGTTATTAATGCTCCTTCATATTAAAGATTGACAGTGCTGACAAAGCGCGGGAAAACAATACTTTGCTTGCCAGTCTCGGCAATTATCAGGAAGTAGGATTAGTTAAGAGATAACTTTCTTAATAGTATTATTATAATTAATAATGCTGTTGGTTCACCGCTTTTCTGTTTACTATTCCCGTTATTATAATGTAATAATTACTTCCAACCTTTTAATAGAATCTCATGGCCATATATTGAATTTTATTATAAAGCTTTGGTTGATAAGTATTCGCAAATGGTTTGCCAAGCCCATGGACTATAGTTGCACATTGATAATCAATATATAATAAAAACAACAAGTCTCCCCTTCTCCAATTATTATACTATTATTCCCAAAGATGGAATAAACATTAAATAAACAACTCATGTAAAGTACACAGTCCAAACAACTTTAAGTTTTCAGGGGTATTTAATCCAGGCTTGCTCCCTACCCAAGCCATAGCAAAGTCATGGTAAAGCCATGGCAAAGTCATGGATAGTCCATAGGAAGCCATGCGAAAGCTCAGGTAGATCCTGAGCTACTCCCGGGCTGGGGCATAGCAGCCCCTACGCTGCGGCCTGGTAGTGGCAAGCCCTTAATAACAGCTGTCTTCCGCTAAAAACAAAAAACAAATTCACAACAGCTAATCTATGTTTATACATGGCTAATATTTGGTTAGGTTATCAGCTATTTCTTCTGTCTCTTTACAATCCTGAAATGATTGGCGTTTAAAAAGGTATGTTCCTTACTATGAAAAGATTATCAACTGTACTACTGATTGGCAGTTGCCTGATGCAATTAACAGGCTTTGCCCAATCTTATCTGCCCGAAAAGAACAATGCTAAAATGAAAGTAAAGCCAGCCATAGGGCTGAAAGCTTATGCTTTCAATTTGAAGGATGTACAACTGCTGAATGGCAGCCCTTTCAAGCACGCCATGGATGCAGATGCTGGTTATATGTTAGCATTAAAGCCGGACAGGTTGCTTTATCGTTTTTACAAAAATGCCGGCTTAACTCCCAAAGATTCCATCTACGGTGGTTGGGAAAGTGAAGGCTTATCCGGTCATACACTCGGTCATTACCTTTCTGCCTGCTCTATGATGTATGCCTCTACAGGTAACACAGCATTTAAAGACCGGGTGGATTATATGGTGGGTGAACTTGCCAGTTGCCAGGCTGCCCGTAAAACAGGTTATGTAGGCGCTATTCCTAAGGAAGATTCTCTGTGGTACAAAGTACAGCATGGGATTATTAAGTCCGGAGGCTTTGATTTGAACGGGGCGTGGAGTCCCTGGTACACAGTACATAAAGTAATGGCAGGCCTGGTGGATGCCTATCTCTACTGCGATAACAAGGAAGCACTCGCAGTCGTAAAAAAGATGGCTGACTGGACGGGCAGTATTGTAAACGGATTGACTGATGATCAGCGTCAGAAAATGCTGAAGTGCGAATATGGTGGTATGAATGATGTACTGGCAAATATTTACAGCCTTACGGGGGATAAGAAGTACCTTGATTTATCTTATAAATTCTATGACGATTTTGTAATGCAGCCGCTTGCTGAAGGAAAAGAAGATCCCTTAGCCGGCAAACATTCCAACACCAATATTCCCAAGCTCATTGGCAGTGCCAGGCAATACGAACTGACTTCCAACAAAAGTGATGAAACGATAGCCTCCAGAGGCTGGAACATTTTGGTAGATGATCATACTTATGTAAATGGAGGCAATGGTAATTATGAATACCTGGGTGCACCAGACAAACTGAGCAATGCGCTGAGTGATAATACAACCGAGAGTTGCTGTGCTTACAACATG
Organism: uncultured Chitinophagaceae bacterium; assembly: GCA_963819045.1. GTDB lineage: Bacteria > Bacteroidota > Bacteroidia > Chitinophagales > Chitinophagaceae > Ilyomonas. The sequence continues at coordinate 64,012 of CAWFUV010000014.1, forward strand.
CTGAAGCTGACCGGTCACTTGTTTAGCTGGCAGCCCAATAGCAGCCTGATGGATTATTACGAACGGGCATTGTATAATGATGTACTGGCTTCCCAAAATCCAAACACCGCAATGATGCTCTATTTTGAACCACTACGCATGGGCGGCAAAAAGCAGTTCAGCGATTCATTCAATACTTTCACCTGTTGTGTGGGCAGCGGGATGGAAAACCACTCCAAATACACCGAAGACATATACTTTGAAGGTGCAGATGGCAGCTTGTATGTAAACCTGTTCATTCCTTCCAAACTAAACTGGAGGGATAAGAAAATGACCATTACCCAAAGTACCGCTTATCCTGAAAAAGGCACAACTACATTAACCATTACAACAACTTTATCTTCTTCTTTTGCTATACGCATCAGGCAGCCCTGGTGGGCAACAAAGGGTGCCACAGTAATGGTGAATAACAAAGAGGTAGCAACACAAAAAGACTCAACAGGTTATCTCGTAATAAACAGTAAATGGAATAATAACGACAAGGTAGAAGTAAGCTTCCCTATTGGCCTGTACACTGAAAGTATGCCTGATAATAAAGGCCGCGTAGCACTGTTATATGGCCCGTTAGTATTAGCAGGCAACCTGGGCGATACGATGCCCGATCCGGTTTATGGCACTCCGGTATTGCTTACTGACAATCATAACGTAAGCGATTGGGCTGTACAGGATAGTAATCAACCATTAGTCTTTCATACGAAAGCTGTAGGAAAGCCTTTTGACGTAACCTTATCTCCTTTTTATAAGAATTTAGATAACTATTATAGTGTGTACTGGGATTTCTTTAACAATGCAGACTGGAATGCACGACAGTCGGAGTATGAGGCAGAGAAAAAGCATCAACAGGAAGTGGAAGCCCAGACCATTGATATTATGCGCCTTGGCGAGATGCAGCCGGAGCGCGATCACAACCTACAGTCAAGTGAACAGTCCTATGCAAGTGATGCATTTGGAAGAACAGGAAGGGAAGCGCGTAACAATGGCTTTTTTTCATTCGATATGAAAGTAGAGCCTAACCTGTCTACCGCCTTGCTATGCACCTATATTGGCGATGATAAGAACAGAACTTTCGATATACTGGTGGATGATGTCAAGATCGCTTCTGTAGAGCTGACAGGTGGTACACCGGGCAAGTTCTTCGATAAAGAATATCCCATACCTGCCGAACTGATAAAGGACAAAAACAAAATAGTGGTTCGTGTGCAAGCCACTAATGGTAAAACTGCCGGCAGAATGTTTGGCTGCAGAACGATAAGGAAATAAAGCGTATAGTTTTTAGGTATCTGCCTGCTGGTTTATAACCAGCAGGCTTTTTGTTTTAGAGAAGTTTTAAATGAATGATTATTCTGATAAGAACAGGCACTAATAAACGTAGTAGATTTAACAGAGAGTCAATAAATATGCTTGTAAAGTGACTGCCTTTTGACTGAGCATCATAGATTCTAAGTACACTTGATAGTTGGCTGCCGCATATTTACACTTCTCACACTACCCCTTACTGCCAGCACTGCTCATTGCACTGGTTTTCTACCTAAAACATACAGAAAAAGGCAAACCTTTGCTTTTTGCAGCCTGCTGCTCACTCTCCAACTGCAAGTAAAGACGAGTAGTTTATATACCAGCCAACACAACTAAATCAGGTAATAGTCCCGTCTGTATAAGATCATCCATACTGGGTTTTCTGCCAAAGAGCACTTCATGTCAGGTATCTATTTCACTGATAGCTGCAAGCCCAGGCAGATCCAAGCCGAAATAGTATAAGAATGTACTGTACTGCCGGAATGGGTAACTGTTATCCGCATAGTTCATGCTACTGTCTTAGTTGCCCAACAACATGACGAGCCCACTACCTACTTTCTCTTTAAGTATCCTTTTGCGATTGCTATATACTTCCTTATCAAACAAGTTATAATTCATAGTAAAGAACACAAAGCTGGTAAATATTTAATGTTTACCAGCTGGTACACGAACAACATTGACCGAATAAGGCTTCAATGAAAGTAATAAATGATTGCCATTTGTTGAAACTGCTGTGCTTACTGGTATATACTTTCTTGGAAGTTCAAATGAATTTTCATCTGTTAGTGCCGGTGCAGATAAAGTAATTAAAGAAGCTTTTTCTGCGGTAGCTGTTGTATGCCGCAAATTAATATCTACCGGCACTTCACTGCCATAAGCATTTACCACTTTTATAATCATGTCACCATTAGCATTGTCTTTTCCGGCAATGGCAAACAACTTGTCCGGCTCTGCATAGCTCATTAACAATTTCCCATCCAGAAAACACTTTACTGTATCAATGCCTACCTGCAATTCTATATCATACCAACGGTTAGCTATAATAGTATCTGGCAAATTAACCGCAGAAGAAATATTACTTACATCATAGCCATTACTTACTTTTTCAAACACCCCAATCTTATTAACCCACGCACCGATATGTGCCCGGTAAAACGTATTACTGTCTTTAACCGCAAAAGGAATAATAAAAGCATTATAGCCTTCCAGCTTCTTTGCTTTCAACTTCAAGGTATAGGCATCAAAGCGCTTATCTTTCAGCATAGCAAACTGCTGTGCACCTGCTGCTGTTTGCGCTAATGCACTATCCTGCACATCCCATTTACCGCGTATCAAAGCCCAATTGTTCAGGTCATTAATAAAATCACTTTTGTAAACTGTTTTACCATTCTGTATGATTTCAATGTCTTTATAAGCAGTTTTAGTATCCCAGGTTGCTAAACCAATACCTCCTGCAAAAGCAGGCTTCTTAACCGCAGGTTGAATGACCTTAACATCGGTTGCTATGTTTACATCAGCCCTGTTATCACTCAGCATTTTAATGGTGTAATATGAGATACGTGCAAAGCTGTTTGCATTATCGAAGTTAATAAGATTTACTGGCCAGTCAATATCATTGGTATTGACAAGCAACGGTGCATAGCTGCTCATCTTTACCAGGTCACCGTTCTTTTCCATGCTCATGATGTATACTGCATCACTCAGCGAAGCTTCCATATTACCTGCACTCACGCCTGCATTGGTGGCATATTCACCCACATACATATCCCAGTCATTACGCTTGTATTTGTCAAAATGATCAAAGTGCGTCATCGCCCAGCCTGCTGCTTTGTAGGCATGCTCATCGGCATACTCCACATGGTTCATATTCTTCAGTGTATATTCATTTACATCACCAATACCCATGCTGGCAATTGTTTTCATCTTCGGATACTTTGCCTTTATTGCATTATAAAAGACGTTGTACCGCTCTGCATAACGTGGACCTGCTTGTTCATTGCCTATCTCAACATACTTCAATGGGAAGGGTTTTGGATGACCTGCTGCAGCGCGTACTTTACCCCACTTGCTGGTAACCGGACCAATCGCATATTCAATAGCATCCAGCGCACTTTGAATATAGGGTTGCAAACTGTCATCAGGTGCAAATGTGCCACTGCGGAAGTCACAGGATACGCCTGCATTAAACACATACAAAGCAGCGGCGCCAATGTCTTCACAATACTGCAGGTATTCATGATACCCAAAACCATTACTGGTCCAATAGCCCCATGGGCTGTAAGTACCAACACGCTGCTCCACGGAACCAGTGGTACTCTTCCAATCCGGCGCAGTTTGTATGGTAATACCTTCTACAAAACATCCCCCGGGCCAGCGGATAAAGGCAGGTTTTAAATCAGCGATGTATTGCGCCAGATCCTGTCTCATACCATTTGGACGGTTCTTAAATGTTTTGGCTGGAAATAGAGATACAAAGTCCACCCATACAGTACCAGGTTGATTAAAAGACAAAATAAATCTGGCTTTCTTATCACTCTTATTTGCTTTTAATGTAGTACTGTATTTTTTCCACTTGCTGCCTGTTAATGATTGGAAAGTATAAGATGCCAATATGCTGCCATCCTCCCCTTGCAGCATAGCAGTTACACTGCCTTTGTATTCATTACTGCGCAGGTAAAAGTTCAGTTTATAACTGTTCCCTGCCACTACATTGATACCCCAAAATCCTTCATTGATAATTGTTGCTGTATTGTTGTTATCAGCACTGGAAATATCTACTTGTAAGGAATGTGGTGTAGAATTATTCAATGGAGTGATTGTAGTACGCGATACCTGCAAAACGGCGTTTCCATTCGCTTTATAGCTCCAGGCGGGATAATCGCTCTTGATTGGCCACTCCATTTTCCAGTCGCTTACCCCATTGTTTGGCATGGAGAAATGAGGGGTGCGTGGGGGCACAATAAATCCATCTGTTAGTGTCATGCCTGGAGGAATATTTGCATCCTCAAAACCCCTGTTTTGTATCAGTTCTGCATACAGGCCACCTTCGCCGGCATGGCTTATTTCTTCGAAAAATATACCATGCAGAGTAGGAGAAACAGGATTACCTTTTTTACCTGCATCAATTGTTATTGTTGCTTTTTGCTGCGCTAAAGTAGAAGTGACGATAGCAGATAATATTGCTATAATAATGCACCTGTTTATATTCATCATTTAAACCCAATTGCTGTTGTAACTACAATCTTTTACTTAAGATAGCTTTAGAAAATACTTGTTATCATTTCTTATTTACAGGATATAAAATTACCTGTGTTGTTGTTTCAGATAATGGGATTACATACATACCCCTCTGTTTAGTACCCCCGTTCTTTACTATGTAAGTCCCTACGTTGACCTTTTCTGCAGGCTGTTCTATTTTTAAATAGGCTGTTGGTGTAAAGTTGTCCTTTGGTGCTAATACTACTTTTACCTGACCGTTAATAGTATTGAAAGCGATAGTATCAAACTGCCCTGCACTTAATGTAAGCCACAAGCCCGCCGGAGCTATGTAAACAGCCGATCTGGCAGCCGTAGTAGGTTGCACCGTTACCCAGTTGTCTTTTTCATTCACATTTCCTCCAAAAGAGAGCCAGCCTAAGTCTTTATGTCTGGTCAAATAAGTAGCAGTGTTCACAGCATAACCAAAAAATCCGGAACCATAATCCCCATTAATACCATCATTTTTTAGTGTTGAAGGAAAGGAGTGAAAAGCACAAGGTGCAAAACCTTCTTCCGTCATATTTGCAATACCACCTAATACACCACCATAGCCTACCCGTAACAAGTAAAGATCATCCGGATGCCTACGATATTGCGTTAATACAGGAATGGCGTTCAACTCAGAACCATAATGATGAATCATACGCTCGATACGTTGTAATTTGCCACCATACAAGAAATCCCAGTAGCGGCGTGCATTACCGTTGTATGCCCAGCTTGGAATAGTTGGCATATATGCAAGAATAGCATCAATAGTAACTTCAGCCTTGTCATAATAGCCAAAGAAAAGCGACCAGATATACACCTCCTCCTGGCCTGTAGAATCCCACGGCATCTCACTACCAAATGGATAAGACAGTTTGTCCCAATGAAGAGCACGTTTCTTCATTACTGCCTCTAATTGATCAGCCATTGCTGACATGCCTTCGGCTCTTAAATCTTTTAGTATCAGGTAAAAAACAGTACCTTCCATTTGTCCAAACTGCGAATAATAGGGTGCCTGCTCTACCATTGCTATAGCTGTGTTATATGCATTGCTTAAATACCAGTTCCATTCGTGGGCATTAACCATTCCAACATGATTACGGGCCTGGCGGTACATAACCCAATAAGCTGCTGCCACATGCGGATAGTTGTAGGAGCGCCCTACAGATTGAGCTTCCTTTCGTGGCCATGCAGACCACGTATGGAAGTTAATATCTTTGTTGTAGGTACCTGGCGGCATAGAATCGGGTTCATAATAAAACAGGCTTTTTCTTACACCATATTTATGCTCACCGCTGTTGTACTGAATGTGTCCCCACAAGGTTTGGTCAATGAAACGTTCGAGTTTCTCAACCTCTGTCTTATCAGGCAAAACCAATTCTTTCATGGAAGCACCTAACCAACCTCCTGCACCTCCTTCATCACTTAAGCCTGCTATCCATGCGCGGTTATCCTGTACTACCTTTTCTTTTTTCTCATTGTCGTAGGTGATTACTGACGGGCTGCGATTAAAAGTATCATTTGCATTTTCGTACCACTGCTTAGTAGTTAAAAAGTGACCAAAATCAGCAATAGCCTTACTTTCCGGCTTAATAACCTTATAAAGCACAGTTTGCGTTAAGCCATCCTCATACGTTATGGTTAGTCTTGCTCTTCCCCATGTTTTACCGTGAATGGTATATGCTTTCCAGTCATTTTTTCCAGGTGCTGCTTCACTGATTCTAAGTGCGTCCTTTGGTTCCGTTTCAAAGGATTTTACTTTCTTTTTATATTGTAAAAACAACTTGGCATTTACATCCTGCGGCAATACATAGCCAGGTATGCCTACGGCAACAGGACGACCATTTCTTGCAAGTGTTGCTTCAATATCTTTTGGCTTGCCCGACAAGATGAACTGTACACCATACGTACGGGTTTCACCCGATTGTAGCACTATTGAGGTTGGCTCATTCCAGGGCTGCACATTCTTCCATTCGTTTTCTGCATACGCTTTACTGTACACCATCCATTCATAAAACCCTTCAAATACGATACCCCGTGGTGTTGGATCATCAAGCAACGGGTTGTAAGCTTCAAAAGGAGTTTTCCCATACGGAACTACCAATAGTGAAGGGGCATGTCCATTAAGACGTGTTACCTGAAGATAACCCGCATCAAGCCCTGTATACGGATCGTAAAACACATTGCTGATGTGCGCCTGCTCCAGCGTCTTTCCCTCAAGCAGATTATTAAAAATCATTGGGATCCCCAATGATCCAATCTCTACAGGCTGATTTGTTTTATTGGTTAATTCAAAACGAAGGGTAAGTTTACCATTCAATACTTCCCAGTATCGTTTTATTTGTAAAGGAATATTAGCAGGAAGGGTAGCTGATAAGTCGGCTGCAGCCAGTACACTACCATTTGCAGTTAATGCCTTTACCGGATGCCTGTCAGCAGCCGTTGAATACATTGTCCATTCTTTATCATTATCAATCTTCAGTTTCAGGTTAATGTCCCCCAAATGATACATTCCATTACTGCTACGCACCTTAATACTATCTCCTGGTGTAAAATCGAAGCTGGAAACCGATGTAGGCTGCAAAGCTGCAACCGTTTGAGAGGCACTTACCAGTTGTAACTTGAAAGAGGGAGTTTTAAATGAAACAACGCCTTGCTCAAGCCCCAGTGTGGAGGGGCTTTTCAATAATGCCTGCCAGGGTGATTGTGCAGATGCAGCATAAATGCTGAATATGCTGGACAGTAATAATGCTACTTTAATCTTTTTGCAAATAAACGGGGAAGTTCTTTTGCTGGTAGTTTGCATAGTTTGTAGTAAAGGCAATGTTTACTTATTTATGTAATGTGATAATTCTCCTGTAGGTAAAAGAAGACGCATATAGTCATAAGAATAAAATATGCCTGGTAAATTTTACTCCTCTTATGCAGTTAACCTACGGTCATCTGTCATCTGTCAACTCATTAGCATCCCTAACTTGTTTGAATCTGGTACTACTCCACCATCCATTCATGTATCCCCGAAGCATCATTCTTAGGCAACTGTACTACCAATCTTAAACTTGTAGTCGTTACAGGTTCAAACTGAACAGTATCATATTTGTCCTTTGCAAGCTCATAATCAGTTGTATTTTTTACCGGTACCCACTCATCTCCTTTTTTGTACAATAACTGCCACGATGCAGGCAGATCACAACCACCCCATGGTTTATCATCATACCAATACACCTTGCTTTGCGAAACAGTATATGCTTTATCAAAATCATACTGCACCCATTCCGTCGTATCTTTCGCCGGCCACCAATGCAGGTAATTGGTACTTTGGTCTTTACTATCTGCCGGCTCAAACTGGTCATTTACTGCTTTTACCATCAGTTTACTGCGTACAGATGCGGTCACCTTAGCTTTGGATGCAATAGAAGGTACAGGCTTTGGTCTGGCAACCTGGGCGGTATAAGGTATCCACACTTCCATTTCACCGCTCCCACGATTGTTCCAGCTATAGTAAGGAATGGCAGTAATAGCTTGCTTTGCACTCAATGCATTATTGCCTTTTAGCTCCCTGGTAGCTATATATCCTTGAGCAGTAAGCACCGTTATACCATTCAGCATATCCGGTTTATACACTGCATTGATAGCTGCACTGGTATCAATAACAATGCTTTGTACAGTACTGTCTTTTTGATCGGCACCTTCAAGGCAATACACGATTGGACCGCGTTGAAATGCAAACCTGCCCTTATCAGCTTTCACAGAGTCTATGGCTGTTACCTTTTCCACGTCCATGGGAAAATCAACTGTTATCTTATCGCCTTTCTTCCAGGTGCGGTTGATTACTGCATAACCTTTCTCAGTTGTATAGTCTGTTTGCTTTCCATTTACGTATATGGGTATAACCGGAGTGGTTGTGCTGATGAAAGAATACAGATCACTTGGTATAGGTTTATCAACAGCCCAGCCGGGAATACGAATATGCAGCGCAAAAGCGGTACTTTTAGACGGCTCAACAGTAATGTTCACCTTACCCTGCCATGGATAATCAGTTTGCTGGGTAAGCTTTACATCTGTAGCTGGCAGCTTGATAGTAGCATTGTTGCTTACAAATAAATTTACAAACAGATCGTTTTTGTCCTGCGCATAGATATAACCTGGCATCGAAGGTAAAAAGCGTGTCATATTGGTAATACAACAAGCGCAGCTAAACCATGCACTTCGCTGGTGCTGACCAACCGAAGCTAATGGATTAGGATAAAAGAAGCGGTTGCCACTTAAAGAAATACCGCTTAATAAGCCATTATACAACGTGCGTTCCAATACATCCATATACTTTGCATCACCATGCAGCAGAAACATGCGAAGGTTCCAGTAAACATTAGCAATAGAGGCACAGGTTTCAGCATAGG
>CAWFUV010000015.1:0-96420 GCA_963819045.1 uncultured Chitinophagaceae bacterium
CAGTGGCTATTGCGGTACGTGCGCTCAAAAACAAGCAGGTAAAAAAGATCATTCTTACCCGTCCGGCTGTAGAAGCAGGTGAAAGCTTAGGCTTCTTACCGGGTGACCTGAAGGAAAAGATTGACCCATATCTGCGTCCATTGTATGATGCGCTGGACGATATGATACCTGCCGACAAGCTAGGTTATTATATGAGTACGCGCACCATTGAGATTGCTCCACTAGCTTACATGCGTGGTCGTACACTGGATAATGCATTTATTATCCTGGATGAAGCCCAGAATGCTAATGATCTGCAATTGAAGATGTTCCTGACCCGTATTGGCGCCAATGCTAAGGCCATTATTACAGGCGACCCTACGCAGGTGGACCTGCCACGTAATATGCAAAGCGGTTTAAGTAAGGCTGCAAGAATACTACGGAACATAGATGGCATTGCACACATTGAATTGGATGAGGAAGACGTAGTACGTCACAGATTGGTGAAGGCTATTATTAAGGCATATCACAAAGAGGGAGAAGAACAGTTGAATAATCAGCATAATAACGGTAGCTACCAGCCTCGTTATAACAGGGATTATAACAACAAAAAGGAAGATAATAAAGAGTAAAAATTGCAGATTCAAATAGGTTACACCATATAAGCCACAAGAAACAAGGGACAAGAAGCAAGTTGCAAACATGAAGAGCTTCGTCTTTGAGCAAAGTATATATAATGCTAGTTAATTGAAAATGGTATAAGAGGGAGACAAAACAAAAACAGCCGGTTCTTATAAAAGACCGGCTGTTTTAATTATCACTCGTTTATAGAAAAGTAAAAAGCTTAGTTTCTATTGTCTGCTGTTTGCAAAACGGCTGAGAAGTTTCAGTATTTCCAGGTACAACCAAACCATTGTAACCAGTAAGCCAAATGCGCCGTACCACTCCATGTATTTGGGCGCGCCGGTATTGGCTCCTACTTCAATCATTTCAAAGTCGAGTATCAGGCTTAATGCAGCGATAGCTACAATAAACAGGTTAATACCAATTGCCAGCGGGCTGCTGTTGCCTATATTCATAAATGGTATGTTAATATGAAATAAGGACAATACAATAGTAATGAGGTAGAAAATACCAATACCCATGATAGAAGAGACAATTACTGCCTTAAACTTTTGCGTAGGCTTGATAATACGGAAGCTATACAGCAAGAACATTGCAACTGCCACACCAAGCGTAAGCCCTACGGCTGTGATAACGAGGTCAGGATTTTTTTCCTTAAACATATCATTAATGATAGCAGAGAAAGCGCCTAATACAAAGCCTTCGAGCAGGCCGTAAGCCGGTGCAAGGTACTTTGCGAGTGTAGGCTTGAAAGAGATAACTAAACCAGTGATCATTCCGCCAAAGAGACCGATCATCAAGAAGGTGCTCATGGAGGTTTGCTGCATGTTGTAATACATATTCCATGTATACACAGCACCTACTATCACCATCATGAGCAAAAAGCCAAACTTAACAATAGTGCCTCTCACGGTCATTAAGCCAGTTTCGGTACGGTCTGCGCTTCTCTCGAAAATCTTTTCAGATAGCGTAGGATTACCTGATTGAAAAAGTGCCATAATTATATTCCTTTTTATTTTTTACTATTATAATTTACCAGGTTGCTGCTGCATCGGGTATTTGTCAACAGTTTCAAATACATAATGCGGATTTTGCTTCAACACTGATACAAATTTATACAAAGAATCTGTGTAAGCGGGGGTATGAAACATACGGTCGTGCGCCAACAGTACAATATTATTCTTTTTATAACATTCATTTTTTTGCAGTGTATTCTCCACCAGCTTTAGCATTGTTTCTACATTCTGTACCGGCTTTGCTCCGCCAGGTTCCGGCTTGAAGTTCCATTCTACATCCCAACCCATCACTTTATAACCAGCCGAATCCAACAACACCGATACCGGCCTGGTAAGCTTAGATGAACGGATAACTCCATTGCGTACCCAACTACTATTGCCAGGCAGGCGAACAATTTTGTACGGTACATGTAGCGAATCCTGTGCCCTTATAAAATCTGCCAAAGCGGCATGCGGATGCATGTAAAAGTATCTGTATCTATCGCTGAAAGCATGCGAGTAGCTATGATTTGCCAGCAAAATAGCAGGATAGTCATTATTAATACTATCCACTATCCCTTTCAAAAAGGCATCCCACTGGTGAATACCTATCATGAAAAAAGTGGCTTTAACACCAAGCTGCTGTATAGTATGGTAGCACCCCAAAGTGCCAGGCTGAGGACCATCGTCGAAAGTGAGATAGATGTACTGCTTGGTACTGTCGTAAACATCACCGTTTGAAACAGGTGCTACCACCGCTTCAACATTTTTGTCCTTCCCCGGTGAGATAGCCGTTACAGTTCCGGTCTTTATTGTACTAGTGGTATCTGCAATGGATGTGTTTGCAGGTGTGCCGTTGCAGCTTACAAGTACAAAATTTACGGAGAGAAGCAGAAGGGTAAATTGGTAAAGACGCAAGGTCTTGGAAAACATATTTGGCATAAATTGATGTAGTAAAGATAGAATGTAGCGGTAAGAAGTTTAATTTTAAAGCATATTTTAACTAAATAATTTAGAATACTGGTGTTCGCCGCGGAGAACAGGGGTTAATAGAGGTTTCGCTTTTCACCGCGGAGAACATGAGTTAGAGAGGTTTCGCAGAGTTTTTTACTGTCTTGTCTATATGGAATTATTGGTCTAATAACCGAAGGAGAGCAGGAGTTTATAGAAGTATTACATCCCAATATCTTCATTGCCTGAAGGTCACTGACTCTGTGAGATCCTGCGGAGAACCTGTGGTCTGCGGAGAGCTATTCTCAGTGAAACCTCCGTTCTCTTCGGCTCACTATTTACCCCTAAATTCTTCCATCCAAATTTTAGAATACTGAAGCTATACCGGAGGTTGTGTTAAAGAGATAGGTTTACTATACTATAGCAGCGATGCACATTATCTGCCCGCTGTATATTTACATCCTACTACTGCTGCCTACCTCCTGCCAAAGACTACTGTTTACCCTTTGTTTTTTACCCAAATATATACTAAAAGGACGTAAGATGGGCGGCTTAGATATGGAGGAGATACGGCTCAGGTATGGCTTAAATACGAAGAAGACAGGAATGAACATCAGTATAAGTTAAGTGTAACTTAGGTATAAGTTAAGTATAACTTAGGTATAACACGGGGTGCTCCAGGGTTAGAAATGGAGGGTTTTACTCCAATTTGGCTTTACTTTGATAATGAGTTTATGTAATGGATACCGAGCCCTCTCTCTATCTTAAACGCCAACAAGACGCTGGCCATACTATCCAGCAGAAGCTTGCACCTTGAATCCTGAACTTTATCCTTTATATCTTATTTATTACAAACCTCATTACCAAAACATTCTTTATTATTCACCTAAATTTTCATTAGCACAAAAAAATTGTTTCTTTTGTGTATAACAAATGTGCTTTACATTCATTGCCTGAATATTACCTTTAACACTTCTAACGAATTACGATGCAAAACAATACTGAAGAACAGAACAAAACGGACCACTCCCGCCGCAATTTTATCCGCAATAGCGCTACTGCACTGGCAGGCTTGTACATTGTACCACGCCATGTATTGGGTAAGGGCTTTATTGCGCCCAGTGATAAGCTGAATATTGCAGGGGTTGGTGTAGGTGGCAAAGGCTGGGATGACATTAATCATTTTTACTCCGGCGGTAAAGCTAATATTGCTTACCTGTGTGATGTAGACGACCGGCAGGCTGCTGAGGCTGTAAAGAAATTCCCACAGGCAAAGCGTTACAAAGACTTCCGCGAAATGTTTGACAAAGAATCAAAAAGCATTGATGCGGTATCTGTTTCTACCCCCGACCATACTCATGCTGTAGCAGCTATGGCGGCTATGCAACTGGGTAAGCATGTATATGTGCAAAAACCGATGGCACATGATATTTATGAAGTACGTAAACTTACAGAATCTGCCAAAGATATAAAGTAGTATCGCAAATGGGCAACCAGGGGGCATCGGGTGATGGTGTGCGTCAATTGGTAGATTGGTATAAAGCAGGTATAATAGGTGATGTAACAGAAGTTTGGGTGTACACCGACCGACCGGTATGGCCACAAGGTGTTCCCTGGTCCAATAGAGACAGCCACCGTACCCAAGGAACTCGATTGGGATCTATGGCAGGGCACTGCACCACGCAAGGAGTATGTAGATAATTTAGTTCCTTTCAACTGGCGTGGCTGGTGGGATTATGGTACCGGTGCGCTGGGCGATATGGGCTGCCATTTGATTGCAGCCGCCATTCCAGGTATTAGGACTTGGTTATCCGGAAAGTGCTGAGTGCAGCGTTGCCAACCGCTATATCAGTAACTGGACACCGGGTTATTTTCCTGAAAGCGGTCCAACTGCAGCGCACATTATACTTACATTTAAAGGAAATAAGCCGGGACAAACCATCAAACTGCACTGGATGGATGGTGGCATTCAACCGCAAAGACCGGAAGAACTTGGCCCGAATGAAGAAATGGGTGATGGTGGCAACGGGGTTATATTTGCAGGCACAAAAGGCAAAATGATGTGCGGCACTTATGGCGTAAACCCGCAACTGTTGCCGACTTCCAAAACTGCAGAAATGAAAGTGCCACAAACCATAGCCCGTGTAAAAGATGCGGAGAATGGACATTACTGGCGCTGGGTGGAAGCTTGCATGGCAGGGTATGGTAGCAAAGAGGCTAATGAGCTTAGCTCGCGATTTGACCTGGCAGGACCACTTACCGAATCGGTATTGATGGGTAACCTGGCTATCCGCAGCTACAATATACGCAAACAGCAAGCTGGCAAATCAGATGAGTTTAATTATCCAGGCCGTAATTAAAGCTATTGTGGAATGGAGATAATATGAAGATCACCAATTTTGATGAAGCTAACCAGTTTGTAAAGCGGGACTATGCGGGGAACTGGAGCCTGGGAGTATAAGAGACAAGATACAAGATACAAGATACAAGGAACAAGGAGCAGGATACAAGATGCAAGCTGGAAGCAGGAAAACCTATAGCTCAATGAGCATTTAAAAACAGGTCTATTCTTTGATTAATTAAAACTAAAACCTAACAAAGTGAAAAAGTACATTGTAACAATTGCAATGGTAAGCCTGTTGGCTGCCTGCGGTGGCAACTCCTCTAGCAACAATAATGGTGACAGTGCCACTAACAATTCTAGTGAAGGAGCTAGTAACGGCGGAACTGCCGACTTAAGTTCAAATCCCGATTATCAGAAAGGGCTGGCATTAATAGGTTCGTCGGACTGTCTTACCTGTCACCAACCTACTGCTAAAGTAGTGGGCCCCGCCTACCAGGATGTTGCCGATAAGTATGCAGGCGTAGATACCGCTGTTACTTACCTGGCACACAGAGTAATACATGGTGTAAACCCTACTACAGACAAAGCCAACTGGGGTGATGTAACGAATAATGCAGTTATGACACCGCATCCACAGATATCAGAAGCTGATGCAGAGCAAATGGTGAAGTACGTTCTTTTACTTAAAACCAAATAATTAACTACCTACATGAAACAACTGCTCCTTGCTGCTGCCATACTTGCTATAGCAGCCTGCAACAATGCTAATAATCAAAACAATACTGCAGACAGTACTAATACGGGTGGAGACAGCTCTACTGCAACTGCTGCAACATCTGATAATGGATGGACTCCGCTATTTAATGGCAGCTCATTGAGCAACTGGCACGCCTACGGAAAGAAGGCGCCGGATAGTACCTGGCGTGTGGATAGCAATGCTATTCACCTGGTGCCTACAAAAGGTGAGGGCGGCGACCTGATAAGTAACGATGCATATGGCAGCTTTGACCTGAAGCTGCAATGGAAGATTTCCAAAGGTGGTAATAGTGGTATTTTGTTTTATGTGCAGGAAGATACTTCCAAGTATAAGGAAACTTACTTTACAGGGCCGGAAATGCAGGTGTTGGATAATAATGGTCATCCAGATGCAAAAATCATTAAACACCGTGCCGGTGATCTGTACGACTTGATCACCAGCAAGCCTGAAACAGTAAAGCCTGTTGGTGAGTGGAATGATGTGGAAATAAAAAGTCAGGACAGCACGCTTACTTTATGGCTTAATGGAACGCAGGTAGTTACTACCAAGTTGTGGGATAATAACTGGAAAAAGATGGTGGCTGGCAGCAAGTTTAAGCAATGGCCAGACTTTGGAACTTTTAAAGAGGGGCATATTGCCTTGCAGAACCATGGGAATGAAGTATGGTTCAGGAATATTGAGATCAAGAAGTTGTAATTGTTTTTTGGTTTGATATAAAAGCTGTTGGGGGCATACCTCCAACAGCTTTTATGTTTAAAGCCTGTTTATTTCTTCTATACTAAGCCCGGTTGATCGACTAATTATTTCTACAGCAATGCCAGCTTCTTTTAAAGAACGCGCAACTTCAATCTTACCTTCAGTCTTACCTTCAATCTTGCCTTGCTCCTTGCCTTGTGACAAGCCTTGTGACAAGCCTCGTGACAAGCCTTGCAGCATGCCCTCCTGCTTTCCTTGTGCGAGGCCTTCTTCTCTTGCAGTTTGCACTGCATAATCGTAAGTGTTTTTCAGATCCCTG
The DNA here is from genome assembly GCA_963819045.1 of uncultured Chitinophagaceae bacterium. Lineage (GTDB taxonomy): Bacteria > Bacteroidota > Bacteroidia > Chitinophagales > Chitinophagaceae > Ilyomonas. Next base: position 6,666 of record CAWFUV010000015.1, read on the forward strand.
AATATCTTCAGGCTATATTCATACTGGTCTTGCTCACTAGCATCCAGCTTAGCTAATTCAGCTTTTTCAAAAGCGCTTTCAAATACTACTTCACCCTTAAATATCTGAGGGATATTTTGAAAATCTTCCAAATGTTTAATAAAGTATAGCCACTTATCTAATCTCGTATGTAATTCGTCTTCTGTCTTTTTAAAATTGGGCATTTCCAGGTAGATGTAGGTAAGCTTATCGTAGAATACTTTACCGTTCTGGTTTTTCAATTTAATAACATGCACTACTTCGCTCCTTTCCGGCTCGCTTTCATAATCATCAAATGTAAAATCTAAAATACCTATGCAAAAAACAGCATTTAAATTATAGTTCCATTCGCCTTTCTCAGCCTGCTCTCTTATTGGAAACGTAGAATAATAAATAGTCCGTTCCTTGAAATAATTCTGTTTTGCTTTTTGCAGTTCTACAATAAATTTTTCACCGTTTTCGGCTTCACAATAAATATCATATACTGCTTTTCTATCCCTTTCCGTTATCCCTAACTGCTCTGTATTTTTAAACGAAAGGTTACTAATACTAGCAGAAATTGGCAACAGGCTATTCAGGAAATCAAGTAGCAATGGCTTGCTCGCTTCTTCTCCAAAGATCTTTTTAAACCCAAAGTCTGTAAACGGGTTAATGTATTTTGCTCTCATACTATTTAAACTTCTTCCAATATTCAAATATAATCATAACCAGCGAAGCATGTCTTTGGTCAATATCCAATTTGCCTGATAAACAGGTTACGGTATGCACCCTTGTAAAAAGCAGCTTTCTTAATCATTATTATAAAACTACTTTTGCAGCTATTAAAATGTAAAGTATAATGAACTTAGGATATTTCAACTATCCAATGCCGGCTAATGAACCTGTGCTGAATTATGCACCCGGCTCACCAGAGAAGCTGGCACTAAAGAAAGTATTGGCAGAATTGAAAGGACAGGAGGCAGATATACCCATGTATATTGGCGGACAGGAAGTAAGAACCAGCAACAAAATAGCGATCCATCCTCCGCACGAAATACAACATACACTTGGCTATTTTTATGAAGGTAGGGCAGAACATGTGCACCAGGCAATAAATGCCGCTATGCAGGCAAAAGAAGCATGGGCGAATATGCCTTGGGAAGAACGTGCGCATATCTTCCTGAAAGCAGCAGATCTGGTAAGTGGCAAATACCGCCCTTACATGAATGGAACTACCATGCTGGGGCAAAGCAAGAATGTGTACCAGGCAGAGATTGACAGCGCATGCGAACTGGCAGATTTCCTGCGTTATAATGTGCACTTTTTAAGTGAAATATACAAGCAGCAACCAATGAGTGCGCCCGGCGTACACAACCGTATGGAATGGCGCCCGCTGGAGGGCTTTGTACTTGCAGTAACACCTTTCAACTTTACGGCTATTGGTGGCAATTTACCAACTGCACCAGCTATGTGCGGCAATACAATCATCTGGAAACCGGCACATACACAGATCTTTAGTGCGCAAATGTTTATGCGAATATTGATAGAAGCCGGCTTGCCTGCCGGTGTTATCAATCTTATTTACGTAGATGGGCCAATGATGGGTGAGATTTGCTTTAGCCATCCTGATTTTGGAGGCGTACACTTTACCGGCTCTACGGGTGTGTTCAACCAAATGTGGCAGACGGTAGGCCAGGATACCGGCAAATACAAAAGTTACCCGCGCATAGTAGGGGAAACAGGTGGTAAAGACTTTGTACTCATCCATAAAAGTGCTGATGTAGATACAGCCGCTACTGCATTGGCACGTGGTGCCTTTGAGTTCCAGGGACAGAAATGTTCTGCCGCCTCACGTGCTTATCTGCCATCCAATATTGCAGATGCTATAAAAGAAAAACTGATCGCACAGATAGGAACGATGAAGATGGGCACGGTAGAAGATTTTACCAACTTCATTAATGCGGTAATAGATGAGCGCAGCTTTGATAAAATAAGCAAGTATATCGACGATGCCAGGAACAATCCGGAGGTAACTATCATTGCCGGAGGAAGCTATGATAAATCTAAAGGATACTTCATTGAACCTACAGTAATAGAAACCAAAGACCCGCGCTATGTAAGCATGTGTGAAGAGATATTTGGACCCGTACTCACTATTCATGTGTATGATGCAGACAAGTTTGAAGAAACGATGCAACTGGTAAATACAACTTCGCCCTATGCACTTACCGGTGCCGTAATAGCACAGGATAGAACTGCAATTGCATTGGCTACTGAAAAACTGCGCAATGCAGCCGGTAATTTTTATATCAATGATAAGCCGACCGGCGCGGTAGTAGGTCAGCAGCCATTTGGCGGTGCACGTGCAAGTGGTACCAATGATAAAGCTGGTAGTCAGCTTAATTTGTATCGTTGGTTGAGTGCAAGGTCTATTAAGGAAACATTTACTCCGGCAACGGATTATCAATATGCTTTTATGCAGGAAGCGTAATCATTCACCTCATTTATAAACAAAAGCTCCAACATTGTTGGGGCTTTTTTGTTGTGTGTTTTTGTAAAGAAAGAAGCAACCAGCAACAAACAACATCTCCTTTTTTTAAGACTGATATTAAAAAAACCTGCAAACAAGCTTAAAGATTAAAACAGCATAGAAAAACATTTAAATGCTGATTAGAATCAGGTGGAGCAGTATGATAAGATAAAAGGGCAGCTTACTTTTACACTGTGTTTATTTCTTTGTTAGGCAAATGATTTTTAGGTGTTTTTTCATAGGTTAGCACGGCCGCTGTTTTTACAGTGGCTTTTTTTATGCCTGAACCGGGATGATATCAACATTGTAACAATCCGGGCTATACCTGACATATACCTAACTTATACCTATGTTATACTTAACTTATACCTAATCTCCTCCCTGTCTCCGCCGTATTTGCGCCGTATCTCCTCCGTATTTGCACCTAAGGAGTTCCCTGTTTACCCCATAGTATCTTCCTGCCTGTTTCAATCCGATATTATCTAAAATATCCTGCAGTTGATACCTATGCGAACCTGTCTGCTGTACCAATTATAGCGGCTATCTATATTGTTTATATTGGATAAGCCATAATAATAACTCCCAAACAGATTGAAATCTGGCGAAAATGCCAGTTGGAGGCCTGCATCTACCCCTACTTCATTGTTTTTAAAAGCACTTTTACCACTATACAGCAGATCATCATTATGATAAACTAAAAAGCTGTACTCAGGACCGGCATTTACAGTAAGCAGCTTCGAGAGATGATAATTGAGTAATACCGGTAAACTGATATAATGGAGGCTAATGTCGCTATTAGCAAAACTGTTTCCTGCATTGACGTAATAGGTCATAAAATCATCCCCCTTCTTAAGGTTCTTTAATGTGTACAGTACTTCAGGTTGTAAGCTCCATTTTTTGCTGATATCCACTGTAGCAAATGCCCCGCCATTATAACCTACAAGGGATTTAGAGGATAATCCATTTCCATTCATCATATTCACATTAACATCGGCTGTTATCCCATAATGAACAGACTGTGCTTTTAACTGAAAACAAAGCGAAATAACGGTGGCAAATAGTGCGATACGGATGTACATAAACAATTCTTTTAACGGTGATATGTGAAAATATAAGCAGCCTCCAAAAGCATTTTGTTATTATAGACAAATTGGGAAATCTTATCCTTTAAAGCATATTTTTAACAGGCGAAACGCAGATGAATATTCGCAAAACTTTACCTCAATATTCTCTTTCCTTTACTAATGCTGCCCCCTTACCTTTGTTCTCTTATGCAAAACATTGATGATTTACTGAAGGGATTGAATGAGCCGCAGCGTGAGGCGGTAATACATGTAAACGGTCCGCTGATGATTGTTGCCGGCGCGGGCAGCGGCAAAACAAAAGTGCTTACTACACGGATTGCCTGGCTCATGGGCAAGCACCAGGTAGATGCTTTTAATATACTCGCACTCACTTTTACCAATAAGGCTGCTGCCGAAATGAAAGAGCGCATCGGGCGCATGCTGGGCAGCAACGAAGCACGTAATTTATACATCGGCACTTTCCATAGTGTATTTGCGCGTATTCTACGCAGTGAGGCAGACAAACTTGGTTATCCGCGCAGCTTTACAATTTATGATACGGATGACAGCCGCTCGGTATTGAAGACAGTAATTAATGAATTGAACTTGGATGATAAACATTATAAGCCCAATGTAGTGCACAACCGTATCTCAGCGGCTAAAAATGCCTTGGTTGGTCCTACAGAATATGCAACAGATTACTACCTGCAGCAGGAAGATGCACGCACCAACCGCCCGGCTATAGGCATGGTCTATAAGGCGTATGCAGCACGTTGTTTTAAGAATGGTGCCATGGACTTTGACGATTTATTACTGAAGATGTATGATCTGCTCAAGGGGGTTCCCGAAGTATTGCATAAGTACCAGCACAAGTTTAAATACCTGCTGATAGATGAGTACCAGGATACCAACCCGGTGCAGTACCAGATAAGTAAACTATTAGCGGCAGTGCATGAAAACATTTGCGTGGTGGGAGATGATGCGCAAAGTATTTACAGCTTTCGTGGAGCTACGATAGAAAACATACTCCAGTTCCAAAAGGACTACGATGATGTAAAAGTGGTAAAGCTGGAGCAGAACTATCGCAGCAGCCAGAGCATTTTGAATGTGGCGAATGAAGTAATTAAAAACAATAAGGGACAGATACCAAAGGTACTTTGGACTGATAATAAAGAAGGGGAAAAGATAAAGCTGGTGCGCACCATGACCGATAATGATGAAGGCAAATTTGTAGCCGACAGCATCCAGGAACAACGGCTCCGCAATCATTACCGCAACGCTGACTTTGCTATTCTCTATCGCACCAATGCACAGAGCCGCTCTTTTGAAGAAAGTCTGCGTAAAATGGGTATTCCCTACCGTATATATGGCGGTGTTTCCTTCTACCAGAGAAAAGAAATTAAAGATTTCCTGGCTTACCTGAGAGTCATTGCCAATACTAAAGATGAAGAAGCTTTAAAGCGGATTATTAACTATCCTGTTCGTGGTATTGGTAAAACCAGCATTGAGAAGTCTGTTATTTATGCCAATGAAAAAAACATCAGCATGTTTGAGGCGCTGGAGCAGGCGTACGCATTTGGCATTAAAGCTGGCACACTGGAAGTAGTACAGAACTTCATCACCATGATCAAGTACTTCCAGAGCATGCTGCAAACCAATGATGCATACACAGTAGCGCAACAGATTGGTAAACATACCGGAATTGTAAAGGAGTTATTCAACGATAAAACCACAGAAGGACTTGCCCGCTATGAAAATATCCAGGAATTGCTAAACTCTATAAAGGAATGGACCGAAAGCCCCTCTAATGAAGAAGGGGAAGTAGGTGATAAAGGCCTGGGTGCTTACCTGCAACAAATTACTTTACTTACTGATGCTGATGAGGATAAAGAAAATGCAGATGTAGTAAAGCTGATGACTATTCATGCCGCCAAAGGTTTGGAGTTTGGTTGTGTGTTTGTAGGCGGTATTGAAGAAACGCTTTTCCCCAGTGCCATGAGTATCAATACGCGTGAAGAGCTGGAGGAAGAAAGAAGGTTGTTTTATGTAGCTGTTACCCGTGCTAAAGAACGCCTCTTTCTTACCTATGCCAACAGCCGCTACCGTTTTGGCAACCTGGTACAGAACGAACCGAGCCGCTTCCTGGATGAGTTGCCCGAATCCTTCCTTGACCGCACCTATGCAGGTGGTGGTGCACGCAACAGCAGCGGCTTAAACAATATGGGTTCAGCTTTCCAGCGTATGCACCGTGGCATGGGCCCTGCGCCGGAGCGTAAGTCGGAAAGCAGCAAGCCTTCCTATATGCCCGCTGCACCTAAACCGCAAACAGTGAATCATGTTCCCTCACCAGACTTTACACCGAGTGACACCAGCGGCTTGCAGCAGGGACAGAAAGTGGAGCATCAGAAGTTTGGCTTTGGGGAAGTAGTGAAGGTAGAAGGTAGTGCACATAATCCTGTTGCTACTGTAAAGTTTGAGCATAATGGAGAGAAGAAGATAATGCTGAACTATGCGAAGCTGAGGATTATAGAGTAATAGCAAATAAGATATAGATAGATAATAGATAAATAATCAATGAGCCAGGTGCTACCTATTGCGCCTGGCTTTATTCTTCATAACGATATTATACACTATCAAACCACCCCCCGCAAAGAATATCGCTACCAAAGGACCATACCCACCCGGTATTTTATCTCCTACCATCAATCCTAATGCAGCACCACCGCCTATAATCCCAATCTGCACCCAGAAATCACTTTTTGCAAGGTTGGGGTCCATACCTCTCTCAATCAAAGCCAGTCGTTCTTTACTTTTAGAAGTAATATAGAGATACATAATACCAAAAATGGTAAGTAATACCAGTACAATAAGCAGTAGAAGGAAAACAGAACCTACAGATTGTGCATTCATGTTGTGTGTTTTCTTTTTGACAAGAGGATATAAAAAGTGGTTACAACAATAGTTATAATTATTTTGTAACCATATCAACAACATAGTTGTCAAACCAATAGTGAATCATCTAACAGACCAGGTAATCATCCATAAAGTGTTAGCAGGCGAAGTGTCTGCTTACAACGTGCTGGTTAGCAGGTATAGCAGTATGGTATTCACACTGGCTTATAATATTATTCTTAACAGGGAGGATGCAGAAGAAGTGGCGCAGGATGCCTTTGTAAAAGCATTTACTTCTTTGCAGTCTTTTAAACAACAATCTAAGTTCTCTACATGGCTGTACCGGATTGTGGTAAATACAGCCCTGAATAAAAAGAAGCTGCACAAGCTTGTAACATTAGATATAACAGAGCAGATAGCAACTGAAGAAGAGTTGGCTTTTGCTTATTCTTTACCACAGTATGAAAGTAAGGATATGAAGCAATTTGTACAAAGTGCAGTTAGTACATTACCGGATAATGAGCGTATTTGCATAACCTTGTTTTACCTCAATGAGCTATCAGTACATGAGATTTGTGAACTAACCGGAATAACCACAGCTAATATCAAAGTGCTTTTACACCGTGGCAGAAAGCATTTATACGATAAACTGAATGAATTACTAAAAACCGAATTAAGTCATTTAAGATAAAGTGTATGCAGCACGATAAGCACCTAAAAGAATTACTAATGAAATGGGGAGTAGAAAGCCCCTCTGGTGATTTTACCAGCCAGGTGATGCAACGCATCACATCAGCTTCTGTTGCTAATGCTCACACATCGCCACTATTAAAACAGAGACTGATGCAAATCTTACTTGGCTTATTTATACTTGTTTGTATAGCATTACTCACATTATGCTTTACAACATCTACTGCATTCCCATTTCAATTAACTGTATCATTACCAGCAAAATACCTCTCCCAGGGCTTTTCTTTTCTTATTGTCTTCTGGGTGGTTATGCTTTCAAATCTTGTTTCAAAACGGCTTTCCATAAAGCTGTAATATATTTTACGGGATTCAAATTCAGAATTAACAGGCATATAGGTTGATTTATTAAAGAAGAAGCACAATATTACCCTTCTTTATTTTCTTCACACCATTATATTCATAGATGGCAATGTAAACATAAGTACCAGCTATAACTCCATTTTTATATTCGCCACTCCATTTTTGCAAAGGCGTACTGCTTTTAAAAACAAGATTGCCCAAACGGTCATAAATATGGAGTGTATAATTTTTTAGTAGACTGACATTTCCTGCAGGACCAAAAGCATCATTTATCAAATCTCCATTGGGCGTAAATGCCGATGGAAAATAAACATCGCCACAGTCTCCGATAACTTTTATGGTGTCGTTTGCGCTGCAGCCATCGGTGGTGGTTACTTTTACAAAATACACTCCTGCTTTATTAATTGTTCTTTGGGGCAGATTACTTAGATCATCCCATAGATAAGAAGCAAAATTCCCGGCATATAAAGTAAGCGTTTGTCCATAACAGATAGAGGTATCATTTCCCAGGCTTACCTGTACTCCTTTAGGTTGAAGCACTGCACGGATCGGTGCTGTACAACCATTATGGTCTGTAACTGTTATATTGTAATTGCCACTCTGTAGGTTATCAGCACCATTAGTATTACTTACAACCGGCTGCCAATTATAGGTGTAAGGTGCTGTACCACCTGAAACATTAATAAACATACTTCCATTGCTTTTGTTGCAATTGGGCTGTACCACCGTCATGCTTGTCAGTAATGGTGGAGGTTCTCCAATAACTAACGGTACCTGAGCGGTACAAGTATTTTCAGCACTTACTTCTATTGTATAATTGCCGGCGTGTAAAGCAGCTTTAGCAGTGGTAATTTCAGGAGTAGTATTCCATCTATACAGATAAGGTATATCTGCTCCCTGTACAACAGCTTGTACTGTAGCAGTGCCGCCGGCACATTGAACAGGAGTTGAAATATTTATAGAGGCTGCAATAATATTGATCTCACTTGTTTTTATAATATTATTCCCATTGTTGTCACTTGCTGTGAGGTTTACCTGGTACTTGCCAGTAGCAGAGAACTTGTGTAATGCAGTGACTCCACTTGCTTTGTTAGCATTGCCCGAGGCTGCATCACCAAAATCCCATTGCAGGTTTGTCAGGCAGGGAGATGCCTCGGCAGTAAAGTTTACTACTGATGCACTTATACACATATAGTTGAATGATGCACTTACACTATCAGGCGCTTCGCCCATGTAAAAATCATCAATGGCAAAGCCATCGAAGTCATTGTTGGTGTCACCTGAGCCAAAATAGAAACGAAACATTATTGTCTTGCCTGTGCCGCCTGTAAATGGTAGTTTTATCTGGGCGGTCATCCATTTGCCACCATTGGTATTAGCGTCGCTCCAGCCATCCTCCTCAGCTAAATAGTAAACACTCCGGGTGTTGTACCAATCACTGTTGAAGCAATCTTCCGGCTGGCCGAAATAACCAATTTTTATCCATGTCCGGGCATTATCGGGTGAGTATTGCAGGTTTGCGCCATCCCAATCCCGTTCAGTATCACAAAAGAGTTTAAAGCGGATATATGGATAGTGTAATGCAGCCAGGTTGAAGCAGGGGCTTTGCAAATAGGAGCGTTCTTTATTGTTGTACGTGTTTTTAGTAAGTCCACCGGTAATCCAGCATTTGGTACCACTGGCAGCACTCTTTATGATTTTTTTATTGGGTGTACCCCAGGCCCAATCAGAATTCAACCCACTAGTTGTCCATCCTGTAGTAGAAGTTTCAAAATCATCCATGTAAGGATAGGTGGCTATGGTGCCGTTACATTGCGCAGCTCCTGATTGCCAACTTAACAAAGAAGACAGGAGTAAAATGCAGGCAAGATACATTTTACGAATATGGCAAGTGAAATGCGAAGGCATAAGCCTGTAGTAATGGAAACTACAAAATAAATAAAAATAATACAAGCAAAATGAAATGCTCTAAAGTATGGATGCCAAAAGCAATTAAGTGATGTGACTCCTTCTTAACAACTTTATTTTTCTATTTACCTTTTTGTATATTGCAGTAGCGTTTTAAAATAAAAAGGCCACTATAGAAATAGCAGCCGTTGTACTTATTTAAAAGCACATGAGAATTATATAAGAGTAAGAACATTTGTTCTTACTTTTTTTATTCCTTACATCTCAGCAATCCATTTCCTGAAAAATGGCGCCGTTTCCTGGCTCACAATAATAGAGTGATTAAAATCAGGTAAAGTCATATCCACTATAAGTTTTACCTTTTGGTACGGCTTATATCCCTTCAAAAAATCTATATTGACAATATACTTCCTGTTAGCCCTGAAAAATATTGTACCATCGAGTTCTACTTCCAGTGTACTCAGATTTTTATCTACTACATATTTCTGCCTGCCCTTATCTATGGCAAATACCAGTTTTTCTTCAGTATAAAAAAGGACAACTTCTTCCAGCCTGAGTGAAATATATTCCACGCCTTTCTTCACCACAATACGGGTACGTTTCTTTGTGTCTTTCTCATTCATCAGAGTGGTCACCATTTTCTTTAATGTTTTAAGTTCTATCTACTTTACCACGTTTCTGTTGTTCTCTTCAAGACCTTCTTCTATTAACAGGCATTCTTACCAGGGAAAGCTGGTCAACTGTTCATATTGTGAAATTAACTTCTTTAACAAAAGTAGATTGCTTTTCTACGTGAGCGGAAAATACACTGGATGAATGCGATAGGTTTCGTAGATGGCTAAAATAGTGAAGTGGGAAAATCAACGCCTGAAGTATGATTTTTCTTATCTGAAGTTGGAAGTGGTTGTTTTAATGTATTTGATTAGTATTAATTGTTAAAATACACCAGCAAAAAAGAAGATGCAGTGCCGGAGATGCTAATAAAAAGCTGTGAGTTACGGGGTAGTAATCTTAGCGCAGAAATATACGCTGCTATCTAAAGGAAAATTATAGTTGGCAGGGCAACTAAAGCGCTAAATATCTCGTATATTCTTAAAGCAGCTTTAATCTATTATGGGGATGATTAAACTGGCAAAGAGGCTGTCTCAATAGGTGAAGACAGCCTCTTTTATTAGAGAGGCTTGCTTTGCTCTTTTTACCTCATCCGGTTTACTTAACACTACGATTATAATATTTCCAGATTGGTAGCCCGAAGGATACTGCAGGCATTAGATGCTCTCTGCCCGAAGCTCACAGCCTTAACTTGTCCCATAAAGTATAAGCGGACGAATATTCTCAGGAGAAAGAGTAAAGATTAAAGGGGCAGGTTTGCATGGGCAAGATATGGAGGCAATATGGAGGCAATACGGAGGAGATACGGCGCAGATACGAAGGAAACAGGGAGGAAATAGGTATAATTAGGTATAAGTTAGGTATAAGTTAGGTATAACTTAAGTATAACTCAGGTATAACTTTGAAGGTTCCGGAGATCAATCATAAAACTTATGGGACCAGTTAAGGTTCACAGCTCGTAGCTCGCAGCACTTTTTAAGGCCCACAGGCCCCTTAGGGCTGCCTGTTTGAATCTGGTATTATATATTCTTATCCAACTTATAGTAATTGCCATATTGCATTGCCATACGGATTTTACTATTAAAAAGTAAAGCGTAATACTGCGCTATACCCCTTATAAACATGTCCATGTACTATTTCGGGAGCTTTAGTTGTGCATTTTGCATGGTTGTTTAAGCTTTTAAAGTATTGGATTTGCCCGTTTAACTGGAGTTCCGTAGGAGCAAAAACAACCATTTCGCCTTCATTCTCATAAAGGACATTAATAGTGCATATATCTCTTAGGCGCTGTTCTTCGTTGAGGGTTATTAAGAAGCCCTTGTGATCTGGAAAGCGGTCTCTTAATAACGCATTTACCTGAAAAGTGTTACCCCTTCTGTAGGGAACATTAATTTGGTCAAGCATTGTAGGATAGTTTTGCTTTGATAAAGGATTTTAGATAAAAATGAGAACTCTTGTCAATTGATTAATAAAATATTCAGGATCTTAATTGTTCTTTATTAAAGCAGTCAATCGAAATGCCAATAATCTTTTAGTCTCATTATAAATAACTTACATTATTAATGATTCATTAATTGTTTCAATGTTGGATAAAATAGTTTCAAAAAGAGAAGCTTTTGGATCTATCTGTAAGCCTTTAGAAGTAGAACGGATACTTGTGCAGATAGCAGCAACAATTTGTATAACAGATAAATTGGAGCCATACAAAGAGAAACTGAAAAAAGGAGTGAGATGAAGAGGTAAACGTAATATAAACATGAGGGGGTATTCAAATGTAAGATTTACATAGGCTTTATACTATGTGGTGAGTGTAGGCACTTCATCCATTTAAAAACAGTACACTAAAGTAATCTGTACATTCAATCGGTATTTCCGGGTGCTAAAAACAAAAAAGCCCACAGTGGAAACTGCAGGCGTTGCTAACCTATGAAAAACACCAACTTTATATCAGAAATGATAATGCTTAATTTACTTTTATTCCTTTTCTACAGCAGTTAATTGGTTCACTGTACAGGAAAAAATTGAAAGGGATGCGTAGACACGCGCCCTCGAAACTCAATATCTACACCTTATTGCCAACATTAATGCCATTGAACCAAGCAAATGAAAGCCAATGGTTTACTTACATAATATTATCACTAAGTTATCCAAGTATGGGAAAAATGTTTCAAACAGGGACTGAATGTAAGGAAAAGTAATGAGATTTTAAATTCCTGTAGAACAAAAGTTATAAAAGCTATATATCTTCCTGATCTTCTCTGTTTTTAGCTGTTTCTTATAGCGTGCATTAATATAGTGTAATCCTTATTTCATATAATGTATTACCAGCTATAGATATGATTGGTACCAGATTCAAATAGGTTAGCTAATACCAGTTACCGGTTGCCAGTTGCCAGGTATGAACTGCGAACTTCGGGTAAAGCGATTATGCTACCTAACTGAACATAGTATAATACCATCAGCAACTGTATAATTCCATCACACAAGAAACATAGATATCCTCATCCCATTTGCATTAATGTTTTACATTTGATTACCATTAATTGCAGTACCTGATTTAATTAAACAGCATATGGCATATGCAATTGAACTAATTCTTAATCGTCAGCTTGCGGACTGCCTTGCTATACCTGTCTTTATAACCGACACAATTGGTAATCTGCTTTTTTATAATGAACCTGCAGAAGAAATATTAGGTAAACGGTATGAAGACACCGGAGAAATGCCCGTTGAGCAATGGTCTACTGTTTTTAGAACCAAAGAAGAAGACGGGGAGCCTTTACCACCCGATGAACTTCCACTGGTTAAAACATTAAAGAATCATCTGCCCTACTTTAAAACATTTTGGATAGAAAGCCTTCAGGGAAAGGCTGAAAAAATATCCGTAACATCTTACCCGATTATTGGCAGGGCGGGAAGTTTCTTAGGAGCAGTTGCCATTTTCTGGAGACCAACTGAAGAATGAACATTACTTTATGGGGTGTACGTGGTTCCATACCTACTACCAGCCCCGATACAAAAGAGTATGGAGGTAATACATCCTGCATTGAAGTGGAGTCTGAAGGCGGGCTGCTGGTGCTTGATGCAGGCAGTGGCATACAAAGCTTAAACTTTAGTGACAATATAAATAAAAGCCGGATAGATATCTTATTAACGCATCTGCACATGGACCATATACAGGGGCTTGGCTTTTTCAGGCCACTTTTTAACTCTTCGGTGGAAGTGCATATTTGGGGGCCAGCCAGCACTACACAAAGCCTGCGTGCCCGGCTTGGGCGCTATTTTTCTCCGCCGCTTTTCCCGGTTTATTTCCGCAATCTTACCTGCAAACTGTTCCTTCATGAAATTGAAAACAGCTCTTTCACTATAGGTCCTTTCTCTATACAATCCCGTTACGTTATACATCCAGGTCCTACCGTTGGTTTCCGTATTCAGGATAGGAGTGGAGTATTTACTTATATTCCCGACCACGAGCCTGCTTTAGGTCCGGATGGGTTGTTTAAAGATGTTAAGTGGTTATCCGGAAGTGATCTTGGCATTAGATGCCGATCTGTTATTGCATGACGCACAATATACAGTGGAAGAATACCAGGACAGAGTAGGCTGGGGGCATAGTGCCATGGAAGATACAATACAATACGCAGCCTTGCTGGGCGTAAAGCGGCTGCTGCTCTCTCATCACGATCCTATGCATTCCGATGCACAACTGCATAACATATTTCAGCGGTTGAAAGAAAATATTTCTTGTCCCCTTCCCTATGAACTGGCTATTGAAGGCTCGAAAATTGAACTCTAAGCAGGCCAGCCTCCCTAATGACATTACCCGATGGAACAAGTATTCTGGATGCGTAAAGCCATTCTTTCATATATACTTTATCAAAATAGTAAGCAAACACCCTTGTTGTTCGTAGCGTGTGCCTTCCACCTTATACCTGGTTCCTCATCAATCTCAGTATTTACGATTATAAAATAGGGTATCCTGCGATTTAAAATAGGGAAATACACTGATATCAAATCTTCCTTTTGATAGGAAATTTGATATCGCAGATTCATTTTTAAACAGTAGGTATATGAAAAAGTTTTTTATTGAAAGAAGCCCCCCGGTAAGTAATACAGATCTCAAATTACTGAACCCCGTTCTATAAGAAAATCGTTATAAAATCATAAGCAAAAGTTATCAATCAACAATAAATCATGAAAAGAGTATTCATATCATTCTTATTAATATTTTCACTTGGATCAACCATGGCTTTCACTGGTAAAGCAAAAGTAGCTACCATAGATAATAGAGTAAAAGAGTCTTTCTCAAAAAAATTCGAAGGTGCTGAATCTGTTGTGTGGGAAAATCTTGGAGATTATCAGAAAGCGGCCTTTTTAATTGATGGTCACCTGGTAAATGCTTACTACAATACAGATGGCCAATTAGAAGGTTACGGCAGGAATATCCTGAAGGAGGAGTTGCCGTTAAATGTAGTAATATCATTAAAAAATCACTTTAAAGATGTCGGTGACTTCGATAACATTTGGGAGGTTTCCAATGCTGACGGAGACAGTTACTGGCTATCAGTTATAGCTCCGGACAAAACAATGCGTGTTCAGGTTACCCCCTCTGGTACCATCTTAAAGGTTAACAGGGAGAAACAAAACAAACGTTTTTAGATACACTAATAAAGGAATACAGCCTCATAATTCTGATTAATTAACTATTCGGAATTATGAGGCTTTTCTATTTACCTTAAAATGGTTGTTACTCTAAAATCTAAAGAACCTGTTTATTTGCACCCCCTTCCAAACGTCAGGTGTTTTGTAAAGAGCAACCTTCTTGAGCGTTGGTCATTTTTAATTTATAGGTTTAATAGAAAAAGATTTCTTTAACTTTAATATGGTTAATTTGATATTGCTCCACCAATTCTCCATAGGTAGGCTTTGCTTTACAATAAGTTAATATAGAAAATATTATTTGTAATTGTTAATATTTTACAGATCTGGTATCCTACAGATAAAATCAGAAGCAACCAACATCATTTGTTTTACGTTTAAATGATAGCAAAGAGTACATTTTATTTTGTTTGGAAGTTGATTGAGTTGATTGTTTAGAATGGATCAGGTGTGTTTAATGTATGGCATGAAATAGTAAGCAGCTTTTCTATAAAGTCTGATAAACTGAAACTAAAGTTCAGTTTGGAAGAGGATGGATGTTTAAAAGTATTTTGCTGCCGGTAGTAGAATACTTCTCACCGTTTGGAAAAGGAATTAAGGAAACACTTTCTTACAATATACATTAGCGCTTTGATAATAACTATGTCGTAAATGCAATAAGGATAATCCTTTATACACATATTGGCGGAAAGCCCGGTTGATGTCGCCGCTTCACATGCAGCGATTCACTTTTTACAATAAACAATACCAGGTAATTAATGCAAACAGCTTTTATGCACTTATAAGGTTATTACCTGATTATTAATCAACAACCCTTCATTTTTAATCCATGTATTATGAAGCTAATTGAAAGAACTGAGTTTCTAAGTTCACTGCATGATATGTTTTCCATTGCCTCGGAAGGAGAGGGGCATTGTGTGTTGGTGAGTGGTGAATCCGGCTTCGGGAAAACATCACTCATAAAAACGTTCAGCCAGGAAATAAAATATAGCGGCAAAATACTTCAGGGCACCTGTGATGCTTTATTTACCCCACGTCCACTGGCTCCACTGTACGACATTGCCTTGCAAATGGGAAATACCGTCTTGAAAGACAGTCTGAACGCCAAAGACAGGACCGAACTATTTGCTATTTTTTTACAAGAGTTGGAAAAACAAACAGGAACAACACTGATAGTAATAGAGGATGTCCACTGGGCTGATGAAGCTACCCTGGATTTTATAAAGTTCCTGGCAAGACGTATTACCCGTCTGCCCTGTCTTTTTATACTTACTTATCGCGACAATGAAATACACGCCCAGCATCCTCTAAGAAGTGTTTTGGGGCAACTCCCTCCCGATTCTTTTACACGCTTGCAACTGACGCCATTATCCAGGATAGCTGTTAATGAACTGGCTACGGAAAAGGGCTACAGTGGAGAAGAGATTTACCGGATTACAGGAGGTAATCCTTTTTATGTAAACGAAATTTTAGCCAATTATAGTTATGGAATACCCGATACTATTAAAGATTCTATTCTATCGGTCTATAATCATTTGAACGAAAAAACAAAAAGGGTTTGGAGTTTAATGTCAATACTTCCAACCGGCTTTGAAATAAAATACCTGCAGAAGATAGATCCTTCTTTATTGGAATGTATTCAAAATTGTCTTCAGCTAAGGATTATTGTAATAGAAAATGATGTTTTATATTTTAAACACGAATTATACAGGCGAACTATTGAATCTTCATTATCGCCCTTTCAAAGAATAAACCTGAATAAGGATATTCTTCATTTTCTTACTGAAAGCTTTGAACAGAAAGGAGAGATCGAGCGAATTGTTCACCATGCAAAAAATGCTAATGAATATGATGTAGTGGTGAAGTATGCACCCATAGCAGCAATAAAAGCATCTTCATTAGGTGCCCACATCGAGGCTTCCAAGCTGTATTATACAGCTATAGAGTTTTACCAGGGACATGATGCAGACTTATTAATTCAGTTCTATGAACCATATATATATGAATGCTATTTAACTGGTCAGATCAGGGAAGCTATTATTTATGCTGAAAGATTGCTTCGCTTGTTAAGGGAAAAGAATGACCTGGAAAGAATAGGCAACTGCATGCGTTTCTTATCCCGGCTTTGGTGGTTTGATGGCAATAAAAAGCATGCAGAGATGTATGCTCATCAGGTAATTGATTTGTTTATTGACCAGCCTGCTTCAAAAGCAAAGGCTATGGCAATGAGTACTATGGCTCAGTTAGAAATGTTATCTGATCAATTTGAGGAGGGTTTGCTTTGGGGAGAGAAGGCGATTGCTATGGCCCGGGAACTACAGGATGAAGAGGATCTTTGTCATGCGTTAACTACAGTGGGTACTATTATGGTAAAAACGCTGTCCTCAAAGGAAGAAGGGATAGAACTAATGGAACAAAGTCTCGGTATCGCTTTACGGAATTGCTATCAGGAGCATGCAGGGCGCGCCTATATCAATTTGGCTAGCAGTGCGGTAATTGTGAAAGATTACTCTTATGCCAGGAAGATAGTAGAAACAGGATTGCTGTATTGTGAGGAACGGGATTTGAATGTATGGGCACAGTTTCTGCAAGCGGTTAAAGCCATTTTGTACCTGAGTGCGGGAGACTGGCCGAAAGCTGCTCAGTTTGCCAATTGTCTGATTAGCAATGAATACCAGATCCATATGGGTAAGATCGATGCACTGGCAGTAGTAGCTAAAATCAATATGAGAATTGGGAGCCCGGATGTTTTACCGTTCTTACAAGAAGCAAAAACCTTAGCGTTGGGTATTATGGAACTGGGCAGTCTCTTCCCTGTCTTGGTCTCTTTCCTGGAATATGAATGGATAACCGGTAAACGTATAATTGAAAACACTGTTCTTAATAAGGTTACCAGCCTGATAGAGCAGAGAGGCAATATGTTCCAGTCCGGTGAATTTGCCTTTTGGTTATTAAAAGCAAGGAACCAATCTTGAATGTGGAGAACATTTTTGAAGGATATCAGGTTGAAACTCCTAAAAAGGCAAGAATGGCGGCAGAGATATGGAAACAGTTGGGATGTCCTTATGAGCAGGCGTTGACTTTGTTTGAAGGCAATGAGGAAGATAAAAGAAAAGCGCTGGAGATAATGGATAAGTTAGGCGCCACTGCAGTATTTGAAAAAATGAAGTTCCTGATGCGTGCCGGGGGCATTAAAAGTCTGCCAAAAGGAATACGGAAAACTACAAGAGCTAACCCCGCCAATCTTACAGAACGGGAATTGGATGTGCTCCAATTAATGAAAGAAGGCTTGCAAAACAAAGAAATTGCAGACCGCCTTTTTGTTTCTCCAAAAACCGTTGATCACCATATCTCCTCCATTTTCTTCAAACTGGAAGTAAACTCCCGCACCAAAGCTGTTCAGGAGGCACAGCAAATGAATATTCTGCAATAATGTGAGTACACTGTTCTTGCATTAAGTAAAACCCTGGCTACCTGCTCCATATCTCTAAAATGAATAGGGGGTAAACTGTTCTATTCGCTGCATTTCTTGCTGTGTGGCAGTTCAAATTGTTGCTAAAAGAGGTAGTAAAGCCCTGCCTCCTCCATAGCAAAGCCGTATCAAAGCCGTAGCAAAGCCATGGATAGTTCATGGAAAGCCATATCACCTCTGGCGCAATAAGTGGTACTAATATCATGTTCAGTTAGCTAGTCCGCAGGATCCTGTGGACTAGCTAACCTATTTGAATCTAGTATAATACCATTTTCAGTTTGGTAGCATGGTATACACTGCTCAAAGATCACAGTTCATATCCAGCAACTGGCAACCAGTAACTGGTATCAGGCTACCTATTTGAATCTAGTATAAGTTCCTCGCTCCTCTTTAAAGATGCACCAGAGCCTATCTGTACTACTTCTGTCATCTCTCAACCGTCATCTGCCAACTTGATAGCCACTCAGTATTATATTTACAGCAAATAATAACTGCTATATGCCACACTTTATGTTCAGGCTGATAGCTCCGCGTCCCACATTTGCTATGGATATGAATAAAGAGGAAAGAAAATTAATGCAGCAGCATGCTATTTTCTGGAATGATTTGCTGGCAAAAGGAACAGCCCTGGTATATGGTCCGGTACTTGACCCTAAAGGAACTTACGGATTGGCAATAATAGAAGCTGATAACGAAGCAGACGCACAAGCTATTTGCACCAACGATCCTACTATTAAAGCTGTCGCTGCATACGTATGAGCTTCACCCAATGCAGGCATTTATAGGGCAGCATGCTCCATAGCTGTTTTAGCAATGTTCCACTTCTTTACAGAATACCTCGTCGGTTTCGGTTTCTATGGTGCTGTGCTGAACATTGTGATGCAGAAATGTATGTTTTAATTCTTCTTTAATGCACTGGATTTCCTGCATCGTTAATTGGTTCTGCACTACTACGTGCAGGGTGAGTGCATTTTGTGTAGTACTCATAGCCCATACGTGCAGGTGATGGATGCGCACTACACCCTTTGTTTGCTCGGCAGCAGCTTGAATGGTATCTACATCAATATCTGTCGGCACGCCATCGAGTGCCAGCCGCACACTGTCTTTCAATAAAGACCATGTACTTACCAAAATAACTACAACGATTATAATACTAAAAGCAGGGTCGAGCCAGTACCAGTTGGTATAATGAATAATAATACCTGCCACCACAATAGCCAGAGATACTGCAGCATCAGCCATCATATGCAGGTAAGCTCCTTTCACATTAATGTCATGTTCTTTATTGCGCATGAATAAAAAAGCAGTAGTAGCATTCACCACAATGCCAATACCCGCAACAATAGCTATATCTGTACCTGCTACATGCTCTGGATGAAACAGACGTCGAATAGCCTCGTAAGCAATAGCGCCTATAGTAACGAGCAGCAACACGGCATTCAGTAAAGCCGCGAGTATAGAGGTTTTGCGATAACCATAGGTGTATTCTTTACTCGGCTTTTTCTGCATCAGCTTAAAAGCCAGTAGTGAAATAGCCAATGCACCCACATCAGTAAGATTATGACCTGCATCTCCCAGCAGTGACAATGAATGGATATAAAAGCCAACAGCAGCTTCAATAATCACAAACAGCAGGTTAAGTACAATACCAATGATAAACGCTGAGTTTACATTAGTAAGCACCGGCATGTGGCTGTGGCTATGCGAATGGTCGTGGTCATGGTGGTGATGGCTCATGCTTGTTGTTCATTTAAAATGTATGCCATTCATGAATGAAAGCATACCATTGTTTGGAATAAATAATAACACTTTAATGGAAACTAAACCTGGTCAATTCGTGCAATTGAATCTTCCCTTCATAAATGGCTTTTCCTACTATAGCTCCTTTGCATCCAATCTCCTGCAATTGCTCCAGGTCGCTTAGTGAACTTACTCCGCCGCTTGCTATAAAATATAATTCCGGGAATTTTTTAATAATGTTTTTGTATAAATCAATAGATGGTCCTGCCAGCATACCATCTTTACTTACGTCAGTACAAAATACCTGTTGAATGCCTTTCTGTATATAGCCTTCAATAAAATCATATATCCAGATATCGGTGGTTTCAAGCCAGCCGCTTACAGCAATCTTTTCGTCTTTAACATCGGCGCCCAATAAGAATTTATCTGTACCAAATTGTTCCAGCCATGCACTAAAAGTATCTTTATCTTTTACTGCTAAGCTGCCGATTGTAGCCATAGCAGCACCGGAATTAAAGACAATCTCTACATCTTTTTCCTGCTTAATGCCTCCGCCAAAATCTATGATCAGGTTGGTTTTACCGGCAATGGTTTCCAGTACTTTCCAGTTTCTTACGCTGCCAGCTTTGGCTCCATCCAGATCTACTAAATGCAAACGCTTTAAGCCTGCATCTTCAAATTGTTTGGCTATTTCCAGTGGGTGCTCGTTATATACTTTCTTCTGTGCATAATCCCCCTGCGAAAGCCGCACACATTTACCTTCAATAATATCAATTGCAGGAATTATAAAACCCGAATCCTTAGAGGGAGTGTTTAAAGCTTGCTGTTTATTTTTAATCTGATTTTCCATTCTTGTATTGCTACAACGCTAATAGGGTTTTTACAATCGCGCTTTAAATAGTTATAATTTAAGCAGAAGCCTGAAGGGCTTCAATGTGAATAGCTTGGTTGAAACCCGGGTACAAAGGTATGTGTGTAATACAACCCTGAAGGGGTTGAATTATTTAAGAGGTTGAATTTCATTAGGCTTCTAAGCTATTTATAACAATTTATGGCGCGAGTCTATAAACCCTGTCAGCGTTTATTTTATTACATATTGATAAAATTCTTCAAGATCTGCTCGCCAGCTTCTGCACTCTTCTCCGGGTGGAATTGTACTCCGTAGAAATTATTTTTGTGCAATGCCGCGCTATAAGGCTGTACATAGTCAGCGGTAGCAATGGTTTCATTCCCTAGTGATGCAAAATAGCTATGCACAAAATAACAGTACCTATTATCTTTCAGGTTGCTGAAGAGATTTGATTTTAAGTCGTAAATATTATTCCAGCCAATCTGTGGCACTTTTATATCGGGCGTTGTAGGTGCAAAGCGCTGTACTCTTTCACTGAAGATGCCTATACATTCTGTATCATTTTCTTCACTATAAGAGCACATCAGTTGCATACCCAAACATACCCCCAACACCGGCTGACGAAGGTTTTTAATAACTTCATCCAGTTTTCGCTCCCGCAAATAATTCATAGCAGTACTTGCTTCACCCACACCCGGGAAAATTACTTTATCGGCAGCCTGTATTTCCTCTACATTATCCGTTACAACAGCCTCCGCGCCAATCCGCTCCAGTGCATACAGCACCGATTGTATATTGCCGGCATTATATTTTACAATTACTATATTCATTTGTACATTTGATTTACCAGCGGAAATAGCTCAGTTGGCAGAGCATTAGTTTCCCAAACTAAAGGCCGCGGGTTCGAGCCCCGTTTTCCGCTCTTTTACTAGCAGCCACATCCAAGGCTATTGCAAAATGCTTCCCAAAAATTCCTTTGAGTTGCTTCATTCATATCCATTGCGCTTCCAGCGCCTTTAATATAAGCCGTACCAATAATAGCGCCGTTTGCATACCTGCAGGCAGATTGAAACGTTTGCTTGTCTTTAATACCAAAACCAACCAGTACCGGATTTTTCAATTGCATGTTTTGCAGCCGTTGCAAATACGTTTCAACCGCTGAAAAATCTTTATCTCTTGCCGGTGATAGAAGAGGAAGAAACAGCATATAAAAAGCCAGTGCTTAATGCATCTAATTTCCTGACTACGCTCTTCCGATGTTTCAGGTGTAACAAGGAAAATAAAATCCAGGCCATAGCGCCTTGATAATATCGCCGTATATCGTTTCAAATTCATATTCCGGCAGATCGGGCAATATCAGTCCATCAACAGGTAATTCGGCGGCCTGTCTGCAGAATTTTTCAAAACCGTATTGCAGAATCGGGTTCATATAACCCATCAGTAATAACAGGTATTTTTATAGCATCTTTCGTCATCCGGTGTATTACGAAAATCCTTTAATTGCTCAAACAGTTTTTCTATCGTCATGCCATTGTGCAAGGCAATGCTGTTGCTTGCCTGTATGGTAGGTCCGTCGGCTAAAGGATCACTGTAGGGCATGCCTAGTTCGATAATATCCGCACCATTATCCTGTAAGTGCTTTCATTACTTCTATTGTACTGTTCAATTGCGGATAGCCCGCCGTGCAATACACATTGAATATATTCTGCTTTTATGTTGAAAGAAGTTTTTGATCAGACTCATGAGATTTAAATTGACAATTATAACAATATCTTTATTATGACTGTACAGTGATTAAAAATCCTTTTAATTACACTGTTGTTTGTCTTTATCCATCGCCTTCATATAGGTGCCAGATCTTTATCACCTCTTCCACTTAAGCACATGATCACAATATCTTTGGGACTCCAGTTTCAACTGGTCTAAAGCGCATAATGCATGGGCGCTTTCCAATGCAGGAATAATACCTTCCAGCTTTGCCAATTGAAAAGCTGCTGCTAAAGCTTCTTCATCTGTTGCACTTAAAAACTTACCTCGTCCGCTAGTCATATAAATGTGCATGCATCGGTCCAATACCGGGATAATCCAATCCTGCTGAAATACTGTGCGGCTCTACCACCTGTCCATCTGCTGTTTGCATCACAAGACTTTTGCTGCCATGCAACACACCTGGCTTGCCAAGCTGTGTAGTAGCAGCACTCATGCCGCTGTTAACGCCATGACCGGCAGCTTCTACCGCAATAATCTGCACACTGTCTTCATCCAGAAAATGATAGAAAGCACCGGCTGCATTACTGCCGCCACCCACACAAGCAATCACATGGGTAGGCAATTCGCTGCCTGTTTTCTCCTTTAACTGCCATCTTATTTCTTCGCTGATCACACTTTGAAAGCGTGCAACCATATCGGGATAAGGATGCGGCCCTACAACACTGCCAATAACATAATGTGTATCAACGGGATTATTGATCCATCGCGGATGGCTTCATTGGTAGCATCTTTTAATGTTTTGCTGCCGCTGGTTGCAGGAATAACTGTTGCACCCAGCATTTTCATGCGGGCTACATTGGGTGCCTGGCGTTCAATATCTATTTCGCCCATATACACAATACATTCAATACCCTTTAACGCACATACAGTTGCAGTTGCCACACCATGCTGACCAGCGCCGGTTTCTGCAATGATGCGTTTTTTGCCTAATCGTTGCGCCAGCAGTATCTGCCCAATGGTATTGTTGATTTTATGTGCACCGGTATGATTAAGGTCTTCACGTTTTAAGTAAATATTGGTATTGTATTTTTTACTTAACCGTTCTGCAAAAAACAGCGGTGTAGGTCTGCCTACATAATCTTTCAGCAATGCCTGAAATTCCTGTTGAAAACCTTTCATACATAATTTCCAGGTAGCGTGACTTTAGTTCTTCCACATTGCGGTGCAGCATTTCAGGAATATAAGCGCCACCAAAATCGCCATAATACCCAAATATATTAGGTTGCTTATAAGTGCCCTTTTGATTAAAAGAAGTGATGTTTATCATGGAATTAGATTGATGAAATTGTTGATATAAGTGAGATATTTAATTGTATCTATTGAGTAACATTATTGCTCTGCGAGCCGCTCCATTTCCTTTTTCATTTCTGCTATTAATTGTTGTTCTGATGGCAAATACAACTCGTACTTGCTGGCAAATATCTGTTGATTATTTTCAGGCAGAGAATATTGACTACTGCATTGTTTTTATCAGCACAAAGCCAAATCCCGATTGTCTTATTCTCATGCTGGCAATTTTTGGTACGGTCAAAATAGTTTGACTTAAATCTGCAACTGACCTAAATTCTGATGCGTTAGCTTATGTGTTTTTATTTCAATTATAACAAAGTATTGCTGCAGAGTGATTGTAAAACACCAGGTCAACAAAAATTCATCACCATCTAATATGAATTCTTCTTTGCCGGGCAACGAAGGAAAACCCATACCTAATTCTAATAAGAAATCTTGCAAATGAGTAATAAGCTGATTCCAAACTTTTTCATAGTAAGCTGCTTCTATCTTAAACCCTAAAAACTCCAGTACCATGCGGATCTTTAATGATTTCCTTGCATCTGCTGGCTGTTTTCGTCTCCTGCTAACATGAAAGCACACTTATTCTTTTTCATTACTCAATAATAAGCGGTCAAATAACTGGCTGTTAATTTGGCGTTCCAATTGGCGGGATGTCCATATGTTTTTTAATGCTTCAGCTATGTAGTATTCTCTTTTATCCTGATTATCAATTCGTAAGAGTAACTTGTAATGCGTCCAACTCAATTGTGCACGCAGTGCGTTCACAATTGGAAATCACGGTAAAATTGGCGAAAGAGATTGAGATTGCGAAATGAAAAGCTACTTCCAAACTCCGGCTGCAATTGTTCCGATAAATACTTAATCAGGTAAGTACCATAATCAGCACGGTCTTTCCCCTGCTGTTCCTCTTCAAATATGACTTTGCCAATATGCCAGTACATCAGTACCCGCTCATGGTCTACTGCCCGGATAGCTCTTTCCTTAGCACCGGCAATAATGTTTTTGATTTCGTTTACAATCGCAGTATTAGCAAGCATAGAAATCATATTATAGCTGTTTAGATTTAATTCTACTCATCCCCAAATCTCAACAATCTCCCCAAATCTCCGTCATACTATCAACTCCATAAACTTCAAGTCCAGCCAGCGGTCAAACTTGTAACCCACTTCTTTAAAATGCGCTACTTCTGTAAAACCAAATTGCTTGTGCAGGTGAATACTGACTTCATTCGTAGCATCTATACCGGCGACAATAGCATGCAATTCAAATCTTTTGCAGCCTGTATTAATGGCGGCATCAATAATTTGCTGATTCCCTTACCCCGGCAATCCGCTTTTACATAAACAGAATTCTCCACCGTATATTGATACGCCTGCCAGGCACGGAAGGGGCCAATGGAACTAAAACCAACAATTATATTGTCTTCTTCTGCTACAAATACCGGGAAGCCTTGCTGCTGCTTGGTCCGAACCATTCCGTACGCATGGCTAATGTATGCGGATCGTAATTATAAACAGCGGTAGTGTTAAGAATAACATCATTGTATATCTCCAGCATCTGCGGTACATCTTCCAGTATGCTTCTCTTATAATAACCATTGAACAACATTAAAATTTTAAGTAAAAAACCTAAGTCCTGCTATTTATTGAACAGTAAGCAAAACGCATAAATAAGTAATACAAACCTTATCTTCCTTCAGGTATCTTTCCCCATTGCAAAGAAAAACGGAACAACGTCTGCCGGTAGTTGCCATTCAGTATTACTTATGTGCTTTTCAGACTTTTTATAAAAGCACTTACTTTTCCTATATCCTTCACGCCCGGCGCTGTTTCAAATTTACTGTTGATGTCTATTGCAAATAAATCTTTGGCTACCGGATATTGCATAAATAACCGGATACTTTCTACATCATCGGGTGCAATACCGCCGCTTAAGAAGAATGGTTTGCATGCTACAACATCTTTCAGTAACTGCCAGTCGAACTTCTTGCCGGTGCCGCCATAGCCTGCGCCTTCCGTATCAAACAGGAACATATCGGCAACATCATGGTAATCTTTTACTTTCCAGGGAATATTGTCATCAGGATTAATGCGAAATGCTTTAATAACAGTAATATATTGAGAAATCTTCTCGCAATAGCGTGGTGATTCGTCACCATGCAACTGCACCAGGTACAATCCACAATTATCTACCGTGCGCAATACATCCTCGATGTCTGCATTTACAAATACACCTACTTTATTTATGTTACGCAGTTTCTTTATTTCTTGCGGAGGGCATACTTTTATACACATACCTTACAGAAGGCGGATAAAATATAAAACCTCTAAAGTCGGCGCCGGCTTCGTATATCTGTATTGCCTGCTTTGCCTGGTAATGCCACAAACTTTTACTCTCATGGTGTTATTTTTGCTTTTAACTCATTCATAAAATCAGTAAAAGCAACCGAAGGGTTGGCATGTTTCATAAAATTCTCACCAATCAGAAAACCTTTAAAGCCAGCATGGCGTAAAGTTACAATGGTATCTATATTGCTGATACCACTTTCTGCAACTGCAGGCTTGTTTTTGGTATTTTATTAATTAACCGGAGTGAAGTATTAATATTTACTTCAAAAGTTTTAAGATTACGGTTATTTACACCTACCATATCCACTTCATCACAGACATGATTCCAATTCTTCTTCATTATGTACTTCCAATAGCACTTCCAATTGCAGGCTGTTGGCGGCTTGTGCAAGTGTTTACCTGCTGCTTAGATAAACATGCGGCAATCAATAAAATAACATCAGCACCAATGCTGCGGGCTTCGTACAACTGGTATTCATCTACTATAAAATCTTTACGCAACAATGGTATGTGTACGGTTTCCCGTGCAAGTATCAAATCATCATTTGTTCCTCCAAAATAAGGCTCATCTGTAAGTACCGAAATGCCTGCTGCATACTGGCTGTAAGCAGCTGTAACCTCCGCCACATCCGCATTGCTATTAATGATACCTTTAGATGGTGACCGTCGTTTAAACTCTGCAATAATGCCGGTAGAGTCTTCTATCTGCAATGATTCCTTTAATGATTTCTATCCTTTTCAAATAAAGGCATTTTGTATATGCCTCTACCGGAATCCGGCTTTTTTTCAAAGCTACTTCCCTGTATTTATCCGCAATTATTTGTTCAAGTATATTCATGGCAATATTTTGAACAACCCGCTCAAAGAGCGGGCTTTTGTTTTAATTTTATAAAACACAATTTGACGTTTCGTATTCATTACAATTATATGCCTTATTGCATTACTAAAGTTTGCAGGCACTGATATGCTTTGCCACTTTCTAAACTGTCAACAGCGGCCTCATAGGCCTCATTATAATGGTTATAGTTACCGGTACAATTAAGTGCCATAGCTGCATTTGCAAGTACAACCGCATTTTGTGCCCATGTGCCTTCACCCATTAATAATTTTCTGTAAACAATTTTTGCCGCTTCTTCGGGTGTATTGCCACCATATAAATCATGTTGTTCTACCATACGTTTTCCGAATTGTTCCGGCGTATATAAAAATTCACCTTTGTTAGAATCACCTTAGTATCGTTGGTTAGTGATATTTCATCATAACCATCAAGGCTGTGAATAATGGTAAACGGTTTACCACTTTCTGTAATAAATAGTTATAGATACGTGGCCATTTCCAGGTTATATACGCCTACCAACTGATAACTCGGTGAAGCAGGGTTCACCATTGGCCCAAGCATATTGAAGAAAGTGCGCAAACCAAAGTTTTTGCGTATAGGTGCTACTGTTTTTAATGCCGGATGAAACAGCGGAGCATGCATAAAGCAGATATTTGCTTCTTCTACCTCTCTCTTTAGCTTAGCATTGTCCGATGAAAGCTTATAGCCCAAGCTGCTCCATTACATTACTGGCGCCACTTACCGATGTTGCACCATAATTACCATGCTTTGCTACTTTTTGTCCTGCACCCGCTACAATAAAGCAAGCCAATGTAGAGATATTAAAGGTATTTTTTCCATCGCCGCCGGTACCTACAATATCTATAGTTTTATAACCATTCAGGTCAACCTTTACGCATAGTTCCAGCAGTGCATCCCGAAAGCCACGGAGCTCCTCAATTGTAATGCTGCGCATCAGAAAGACAGTAATAAAAGCCGTTACTTCTGTATCATTATATAAGCCTTTAGAAATAGTAAGCAATGTTTCTTTTGCCTGCTCGTAGGTGAGTGTTTTATGCTCGAAGAGGTATGCTAGTAATTTTTTCATTGTCTGAACTGGGATTATTGAGATGTTTAGGATTGATTGGATAAAAAAGGATGGTTAATAAGGGAAGCGTTATATTTTTTATTTGTAAAGCCGATGAAATTCTGAAGACGCTTGACTTCCAAAATTAATTAGCAAGACCAATTTCTAAATTATATGCTTCTAGGTAATTTATTGCTTGCGCAAGATGTACATCTTTCTAAATTAATAATTGCTTTCAATTCAACGCATAATATTATCTTCTACTAAAAAATCAACTCTTCTTGTGCCAATATGCTACATTCTAAATAAAATATAGGCATATTCAAATTCACGCATAAAATTACAGTTTCGCTATACCAAATTCTATAGCTAAGTGCACCTTTGATAAATTACTTCCTGAAATCCATTTCCTAATGTATTATGTACTTTCAATGCTGCACCAATAATCTTTTCTGTTATATTACTATGTTTAAGGTCTGGCATTATCTAATATTTTGTACATAAGTATATTTATCAACTATCCATATTCATCCAATTATCCCACTAATCCCAGTTCAGACATTTAACCAGTTCCGCAATATCTTCTCTCCATCCGGCGTCAATATACTTTCCGGATGAAACTGCACACCTTGTACATCATACGTTTTATGTTGCAGTCCCATGATGTATCCGTTATCATCTTCGGCAGTTATTTCCAATGTTCAGGAAAACCATTCTTTATCCACTACCCACGAATGATAACGCCCGATCTCCAGGCATTGCGGCAAACCTTTAAAAAGTGGTGAGTTGACAGCTGACAGTTGACAGGTAGTTGCTACGCCATGGTACACACTTGATAAATTGGTAAGCGTACCGCCAAATGCCTGTCCGATAGCCTGGTGCCCCAGACACACACCCAATATGCTTTTGCTGGCGGCATATTCTTTTATTAACGGCAGCAGCAAGCCTGCTTCTTCCGGTATGCCGGGACCGGCGAAAGAATGATTTTATCATACTCCTTTACCTTTTCCAGCGGTATCTCATCATTACGATACACATCCACGCTTCTCGTGCAGTATTTTTTCCACCAAGATGAACCAGGTTGTAAGTAAACGAATCATAATTATCGAAGACTAATATTTTCATGCCTCTACCCTAAAGAGTGTTTTATAATGATTGAATATTGTTAATTACTTTGATAGTTGTTTTAGCAAATAGTTTCTGCCAGTTCTATGGCTTTCTTTAAAGCACCAAGTTTATTCTTCACTTCCTGCATTTCTCCTGCGGGATTGCCGGCAGCTACAATGCCACCACCTGCCTGGTAAGTAAGCGTATTTTCTCTGCTCAAAAAGGTGCGTATCATAATGGCCTGGTTGCAGCTTCCATCAAAACCCATAAAGCCAATACAACCGCCATAGTAACTACGCGCAGTGGGCTCATAACTGTCAATCAACTGCATAGCTTTATATTTTGGTGCGCCACTCAATGTGCCTGCCGGGAATGTCTTTGCCAGCAACATAAACGGATTAGTACTTCCGGCACAGCACCGCTTACCTCACTTACCAGGTGTATTACATGCGAGTAATATTGTACCTGCCGGTAATGGTCTACTTTTACATCTTCGCAAAGCCGGCTAAGGTCGTTGCGGGCAAGGTCAACCAGCATCGTATGCTCCGCATTTTCTTTTGCATCCGCTAATAAAATAGCGGTCAACTGCTGGTCTTGTTCATCATTGCCGGTACGTTTGGTAGTACCTGCAATCGGGTGAATGATAGCTCTGTGATTTCTGATAATTATTTCTGCCTCGGGGCTGCTGCCCATCAGCTTATAATTGCCATAATCGAAATAGAATAAATAAGGAGAAGGATTAACGCTGCGCAAGGCACGATACACATTAAACTCATCGCCGGTAAACTGCTGCTGATAGCGCCTGCTGAGTACTATCTGAAATACATCGCCACGGTAGCAGCTTTGTATGCCTTTGCGCACCATTGCGATGTA
Source organism: uncultured Chitinophagaceae bacterium (assembly GCA_963819045.1). Lineage (GTDB taxonomy): Bacteria > Bacteroidota > Bacteroidia > Chitinophagales > Chitinophagaceae > Ilyomonas. The sequence goes on from CAWFUV010000015.1 coordinate 36,735, forward strand.
CTCCTCATCGGTCATGTTGGTAGTTTCGCCTGAAGTAACTTTAAAAGGAAAAAGCGGAATATCCTTACTCTTGATTAACGATTCTACAGCCTGTAAATCACTTTGCAAACCCGGTATCACATTTTCGCATAAGTACATTTCATCCTTAAAATGGTTAATAGCAATCACGTACTGGTATAAACGATACCGCATCAATGGTATCGGAGGAGTTGATTGCTGCGATTTAAGGGTGATGGTTTCAAAAAACTGCACAGCATCGTAAGTAGAATAACCAAATAAGCCCTGTGCAATCTTTACTGCTTTATCCTCAACTTCTTCCACTTCAAACCGCTGCATAAAGTTCCATACGATAGAAGGCACGTCCTGTGCCTCCTGTAATGCTTGCAGTTGTGGTTTTTGAGCCGGATATTTAAACTCAATGCTCTTGTAATTGGTAATCTCAATACCGCCTATAGCATTCACACCAATGAAAGAAAAGCTATTATCGGCAGCGCTGTAGTCGGCACTTTCCAGCAGTATGGTATCTCTAAAGCGGTCGCGCAACCGGAGATAAATGCCAACCGGCGTATATACATCAGAGAGCATTTTCTTGTAAGTAGTGCGTATGTGTATCTTTTTCATTGACCAAGATTATAAACGATTTTTCTGATTAAGCTGATTTACTTTTTCTACTTATTATTTTACCACGCTAATGAAGAAAGCCAATGCTGAATAGGTAATCAGGCGAATCCCCGCCTGAATGACTTAGTAGGGCAGGATCTCAATCCTTTACAATCCTGGTAAAACAAGAAGCCCCGACTATTTGTCGAGGCTTCAATATAATTTGAATAACGTACCGGCAATGCCACTACAAGCCCCGACTGAGGTTTGCGTGCCACCACCAATTGTTATTTAAAATTTGCTTTTTCATTTGCGTTGCGAATATAAAGATAGAATTAAGAAACAAACAAATTTTTTATTTAAAGTTTTGGCGTTGCTGTTTAAAAGCCTTAGAATGTTTACCTGGTTTAGAAAAGTATTCATCAGGCAATCCTGTTTCGTAACCATAGATATTGCCATCTTCGTAGCTTCCGGAATCTTTAATCCACTGCGATAGAAAATTATTATCGCTATCAGTTCTGTTTATTCCTAACAAATAGCCTACTATAATACCTGCAAATAAACCAGCTAATGTAGCACCGGCTATTTTCTTATTAACATTATCCATGCTTGTAATAGTTTATTGTTATATTAAAAAGTTTATTAATAAATATAGTTATTGACTGTTGCCAACAAGCAATCAAACTTTTTAAAATTACAATAATATCCCGAAATAATAATGCCATAAAATAGGAGAGTGATTAACGAATTGAAAATGCAACAAAAGACTAACAGCTACAAAGGATTATGCAAAAAATACTACTGCGAAACTTCCGGGTAATGCCGGGCTAAGTTGCTACCCAGTTGTTGTGGAAGGCTTAACGATGAAGCACTGTAATGAAGGGTATAAATATACTTCCTGCCCCTCCTGCAAAATTCATAACTGTCCATCTAAGCCCACCTGAATGGCGCTCCTACCTGTTGGGCAACAGCCGTGGACAGCATCTGCTAAACTAATGCTACAATTAGTTAAGAACCGCTGTTATGAACTCAGACCTGACCGGGTTAATATGACAGAGCTTATTTAAAACGTAGCCGTGGGGGTATTTAACTCCAGGACTTTGCAGCCTGGCTGAGATACCGCAGATGCAGGGGATATACTTTCCTTGCCGCTTTTTCTTTTGAGATCATAATTACCAAATGCTACCTGCTGTTTGCCTTAAAACTGTGCGCCAATTTATTTACAAAGAAGGTCTCAACGTCAAATGAAAATCTGCCTCAATATGCTCCGTTGAATTCTTTAAAATAAGCCCGGCTGCCTTTTCTCCAATCATCTTAAAATCAGTGGAAATAGTGGTTATGCCATTCAGGATTATTTTCTTTATAGCTGTTTCGTTATAAGAAATAACACCTACCTCTTCGCCTATTTTTAAATGCTGCGATAGTATCTTTTCTATCAGTATCACTAGATCATCTTCCATCAGGTTAATATATACATCACCTTTCTTTATTTCTTCCTTATGGATATTGGAAATGACTTTGGGAGTAAAAGCATAATCATAACAGAAGTTGTAAAAGCCTGTCAATATTTCTTTTGGGTGATAAGTGTAATCCGGGAAAATAATATTGATGCCCTGATACTTGCTTAATTGCGGCAATGCCTTCTGCAGTGCATTGTAAATATCCTTCTCGAAGTTTTCGTACACAGCACCATACTTGCCTTCTACACCCGGCAATAACTTATCCATAATGATAATCTTATCCTTTGGAAGCTCATTGATAATGTCATGCGCCTGCTCACCACCTTCTGTAAAATGAGGGATGATGACATAATAAGAGTAATCCTTTTTCCGGTTATTCAGTAGTTCTTTAAAGAGTTGTAGGTTGTTGTTATAAATATAAAAGTCAATAGCAGCATTGGTACCTAAGGCTGCAACAAACGAGTCGTAAATAATTTTCTTGTGCGTACTCAGTTTATTGAATAAGAGGAATATTTTTATTCTCTTCCCTACCTGTGTTTCGCTTATAAAGTATCCTTTACCCGGAAAAGAAGTGATAATATTCAGCTTCTTCAGTTCTTTATAAATGCGTATGCAGGTATCTCTTGAAATATCCAACTCATAGCTTAAGTCGTTTATGGATGGCATGAAATAGCCGGTAGAGATCTTGCCATCTTCTATAGCTTTTACAATAGAATTGATTACCTGTAAGTACTTGGGGGTTGCAGAATGTCCATCAATAATAATGAGGCTATATAGATTTTCTGAAGGCATGTACTGTACAATTTATGATATGGAAGCAGTCGGAGTTATATGTAAAGAGTTATTGGGATCCATTATTTTATAAGTATCACTTTTGCCATACTAAGTTAGGTTGTGTTGTCAAATGTATGGTATGATTATTTAGTAGCTGAGACTTCTCCAGAGTATAAGTGTAGTGGAGGATTCTAATTATTCCGACTCAGCGAATTGTTTGCTCATCTGCCGAATGCTTCGCCTATACGAAACGTAATACTGTAGTCACCTTTGCCCACGGCACCATCAATACCGACATTTATTTTTTGTGCAGGCAGCATTTTGAAACGAATGCCAGCCCCCACTCCGGGGAGGATATCATTATTGGGAATGTCAGAAAGTTTTTCAACCGCACTGGCAACGCCTGCAAAGGCCACCATACCCCAGCGTTTATAAAAATTCCAGCGATACTCTGCCTGCAAGGTATATACCTGGTCGTTGCGGTATTTTCCTTGAGAATATCCGCGAATGTCATCGCCACCTACAGTGGTTTGGCCCTCAAAAGGTACATCACCCGCTGCGACATTGATGGTGGCACGCACAGCTAATATTTGCTTATCATCTTTTTTGGTAAGCTTAAAGAATTGATTATAGGTAACTATATATCTTTCAAACTTATAATCGCTGCCGACCCAGCTTCTGTAAAACTGGTTCTTGAAATTCAGGAACATTCCCCGTGTAGGATATTGAACATGGTCTCTGGTATCATTGGTGATAATATAACCGATATTGTTCAGGTTGCTTATGGATACCGAATCTTTGCCCGATGCGCCGGGGAAACCAAAGGTGGTGGTTGATTTAATAAAGGAGCCTGTGGGACCGAGGTATATACGTTTGAAAAGATTGCGTTGCACCTGTAGCACCAAAAGGTTTGCTTTTGTTGAATAATCATAAAAATTGCCTGTCGAAACAGCTTCATCTTCGATGTAGAACTGGGAGTTGATATCCATGGTACCTACCGCTGCCGTCACACGCCAGCGGTCCATTGCAAAATACAACCGCGACGTGCCGAAGACCGCATAGCTTTTTTGCCCGGTGTACATACCAAAGATACCAGTGCTGGAAGTAGGTGAGACGGTATCTTTCTTATTGAATTTATAGTACTTGGATACGATTGCACCCACAATAACTCCCTGTGTGCGATTATAATTGATCATAGGAATGGCGGCAATGCTGCTTTTTTCCTTGTTGGGTTTGACTGCGCTTGAACGCTGGCCATTCACAAAAACAAATGCAAAGAGCAATAGGAAGAGGAGCGCCGTAAATTTTTGTAACATACTATAGAATTAAAGTTAGGATTAATTCTATTAACTGGTCATCCTATAGTTTAAAATCGCACAGCCATTAAGCAGTAGGGCGAAGCCTACCAGGTAAAGCAATTCCGTCTTAACCTCCCAAAGGGCACATTCAGTTGTTTAACCTGTCGGGTTGGATGGTATGGGCATATATACAGGTAGATGTACAGCGTATATTGGGAGTTGCTGAGGAGTTAATATAGCGGAGACAGGGAGGAGAATAGGTATAACTTAGGTATAAGTTAGGTATAACTTAAGTATAAGTTAGCTATAACTCCGACCTTCCGATGTTGGGAATGGGTGTTTTAGGGTAGAATTTTTCGGAGCTGATAAACTATAAAGCTATGTAATAATGAAGTTATAAACTTCAAAGAAAAGACAGCGAAGTTGAAAACTTCGCTGAGTTGGAGCATCTGTAGGTTATAGATAAACACTCTGTGAATTAGGCTTTGATCTATAGCAAAGCACAGATCACGGCTGTGGCGTGATGACAAAAGCATCTTTAATTGCTGAATTAAATGGAGCAAGATTACTGATTGTGAACAATAGTGGTTGAAAATTTCGCTGAGTCGTAGCCGGAGGTTGCCTTTGGCTTTTTTCTGAATGCTGACAGGGTTCTAAATACATTGTAACATAAATATGGTTTAGTTTAGAACAAGTCTATTGGGGTGCTATGAACATAGCAGATGTTTTAAGTACATGTTCTTACATATAGTTCTTCTTTTACCTTTTTTCTTGATAAAAAAGGTAACCAAAAAATATGAATGGAAGGGATGTCTTTTCAATGGTATTCATGAAATCGCTTCGCTAAGTTCAAGCACGGCATGATCGCTCCGCGCATTACTTCGTGAATAATGGTTTTTTATTAGGTCTCAGTGAGAATAGTTCGTGCAGGCCAGCGCCGCCCCATTGCCTGAGAGGCAGCATCATGGTTGTATGTTCTGTTGGGCTAACATGGTGTTACTTGTTCACTGACAGGTACACGATGAATAGGTTGGTTGCCTTTGGCCTTATACTTTGAACAGCGTAGTCTTACTTAGCGTAAAACCGAAAGGAAGATACGTAGCTCATTGTAGGTCAGGTGATTTCTGTTCTTTAGTGGGAAGGATAGGCGCTGGTTATTCCCCAATTGTAAAGCGTATATGTTTAATAATAGATATTTATAAACTTAGTTCCGTAACAGGGTTCTAAACCCTGTCAGCGTTAATGCAAAAATCAACAATTGTTATTTTCTACTGTAAAATATCTATATCGAATCCTTTTTAACAAACAACCTCAACTCCACCTCCTTTGCTGCCGACCCCAACAGTACATAACAGTTTGTTTATTTGGAGTTTCTATTTTTACCAAAGATTATTTAGCCATATAGAAATCAACCATGCAAGTCATACTCGGTATCATTTTTCATTTTGTAGGCGGTTTTGCTTCCGGTAGCTTTTATGTTCCTTTTAAAAGTGTAAAGAAATGGTCGTGGGAAAGCTACTGGATCATTGGGGGGCTTTTTTCCTGGCTTATTATTCCACCACTGGCAGCCTGGCTTACCATTCCCAACTTTGGCGCTATCATCTCACAAACCTCCACGTCCACCCTGGCATGGACCTTTATGTGGGGCTTACTCTGGGGCATAGGCGGTTTAACCTACGGTTTAGGCATGCGTTATCTTGGTATGTCTTTGGGCAACTCGGTGCTGCTGGGATTAACATCGGCCTTTGGAGCCCTGGTGCCCTCTATATACTACAATCTTGTACCTACAGCAGGTAAAACAACATTCAATGATTTAATAACCACCTCCTGGGGGCGTGTAGTACTTACCGGCACTATTATTTGCCTGATAGGTATTTATATCTGTGGCAGAGCGGGTGTATTGAAAGAAAGGGAAATGACAGAAGAACAAAGAAAGGAGAGCGTTAAAGAATTCAACCTAAGTAAAGGGCTGTTTGTTTGTATTGTTTCCGGCATCTTAAGTGCTTGTTTTAACTATGGTATAGAAGCCGGAACACCTATGGCAGAAAAAGCAAATGAACTATGGAAATTGGCTCACCCGGGTGCTACAACAGAGTTCTTGTATCAGAATAATGTGATTTATGTAGTGTTATTGTGGGGCGGATTAACTACTAACCTTATCTGGTGTTTATTTTTAAGTATCCGCAATAAATCGTACCAGGACTTTACCGATGGAAGTACACCTATTGCACGCAACGTATTGTTTGCAGCCATTGCCGGCACCATCTGGTTCCTGCAGTTTTTCTTCTATGGAATGGGCGAGAGTAAACTGGGTAATGGAGCTTCTTCCTGGATATTGCACATGGCATTCATTATATTAGTTGCCAATATATGGGGTATTGTTTTAAAAGAATGGAAAGGCGTGAGCAAAAAAACGGCTACTACAATTACAGCCGGTATAGTTGCTATTTTTATATCAGTAATTCTGGTAGGTATAGGTAACTCAATGAAATAATAATGCCCCTGCCCCTAAAGAGGAATGAATACACAAAGACACGTAATAGCACTCTTAATATAAAAATGATTAAAATTAAAGCATGAAAACAGAAAATATCAATTCTACTCAGAGTTCTCCGACAACAGGCGGAGTTGGGGGCTTTAAGCATGTAAGCTATCTGTGGGATGACACAAAAGCAGCCGCTCTGGAAGGTGATGAGGTGGGCCTGCTTATTTACCGCTCTAATTTGTTGGGGGCCGATTTGAGACTCACTAACTATGGCGGCGGCAATACCTCGTGCAAAGCGATGGCACCCGATCCGCTCACCGGCAAAGAGGTGGAAGTAATGTGGGTCAAAGGGAGTGGCGGCGATTTGGGCACGCTTAAAAGAAGCGGTCTGGCTGCTCTGTATGTTGATAAACTTCGCAGTCTTGCCAATGTATATCGTGGTATTGAGCACGAGGATGAAATGGTAGAACTGTTCAACCATTGTATTTACGACCTGAATTCTAAGGCGCCATCTATTGATACGCCGCTACACGGCTTTTTACCTTTCAAACACATAGATCACCTGCATCCCGATGCAGCTATTGCGATTGCTGCCGCTAAAGACGGTAAACGCATTGTGGAAGAACTGTTCAATGGCACACTTGGCTGGGTAGAATGGCAGCGTCCGGGCTTTGATCTAGGATTAAAAATGAAAGCCTGCCTGGATGCTAATCCCGGCATACGCGGTATTATGCTGGGCTCGCATGGCTTGTTTACCTGGGGGGATACGGCTTATGAAAGCTACATTAACACATTGGAAGTGATTGAGCGTTGCGCACAATACTTAGAAGATGCCCCCGCCCCTAAAGGGGAGAAAAGAAGATCAACATTTGGGGGCGCCAAAATTCAATCATTGCCCAAAGAAGAAAGGCTAAAAAAAGCAGCCGCATTAGCGCCTGTATTGCGTGGCTATTGTTCTTCTCAAACAAGAATGATTGGTCATTTTACTGATGACGACCGTGTACTGGAATATATCAATTCCAATGATCAGGAAAGGTTAGCTCCAATGGGCACTTCTTGTCCGGACCATTTCTTACGTACCAAGATCAGTCCGCTGGTATTGAACCTTACTACTGATGAAGACGTAAACAATGTAGCTGGTATAAAAGAAAAGATACAGCCACAGTTTGAAGAATACCGGCAGATGTACACCGGCTATTATAACAACTGTAAGCACCCCAATAGTCCTGCTATACGCGATACTAACCCGGTAGTGATCTTATATCCCGGTGTAGGCATGTTCACCTTTGCAAAGGACAAGCAAACCGCACGTGTAGCTGCTGAGTTTTACATCAACGCCATTAATGTAATGCGTGGTTCAGAAGCAGTTTCTGAATATACTTCACTCCCCAGGCAAGAAGCTTTTGATATAGAGTACTGGCTTTTGGAAGAAGCTAAGCTGCAGCGCATGCCAAAGCCCAAAGCATTGAGTGGAAGAATAGCCCTGATAACAGGCAGTGCCGGTGGTATAGGTAAAGCTATCGCTAAGAAGTTTGCCGAAGAAGGCGCCTGCGTTATTATCAATGACATCAATGAAGAAAGAATGCAGGGTGCGATGGAAGAGTTTAAAAAGCAATATGGTAAAGATGCAGTAGCTTCTGCAAAGCTGGATGTAACTAATGAAGAAAGTGCTGCCAGTGCTTTTGAAGCTGCCTGCCTTGCTTTCGGTGGTGTAGATATTATAGTGAACAACGCCGGTATCAGTATTTCCAAATCTATTGCCGAGCATACCCTGGAAGAATGGGACAGACTGTATGATATACTGGTAAAAGGACAATTCATTGTATCTAAAGCCGGTATCAACATTATGCGTAAGCAAAATATAGGTGGAGATATCATTAATATTGTTTCCAAGAATGCAGTAGTAGCCGGTCCGAACAATCCGGGCTATGGTTCTGCCAAGGCAGCACAGGCGCATTTAACAAGGTTAATGGCTGCTGAATTGGGAGCAGATAAGATCCGTGTAAATACGGTGAATCCGGATGCAGTGATTTCTGACTCTAACATCTGGGCAGGCGGCTGGGCAGAAGGCAGAGCCAAAGCATATGGTATTACGGTTGAAGAACTGCCGGCATATTATGCAAAGCGTACCTTACTGAATGAAATTATATTACCGGAAGATATTGCCAATGCCTGCTTTGCATTTGTAGGTGGCTTGCTCAACAAATCTACCGGCAATGCCCTGAATGTAGATGGCGGCGTAGCCATGGCATTCCAGAGATAAATATTTGTTACGGGTTGCCGGTTGCCAGTTACCGGTAACCAGCAACTGGTAACTGGCAACGGAACCATGAAGCAGATTGCTTTTAAAATGAAGCTGCATAAAGGCTTTAAAGAAGAATACAAGCGAAGGCATGATGAGATATGGCCCGAGCTTAAGGATTTGCTTTATTCAAAAGGGATAAAGGATTACTCCATTTTTCTGGATGAAGAAACCAGCACTTTGTTCGGTACTTTAAAGATTGAAGATGAACAAAGACTTGAAGAATTACCTCAACACCCGGCAATGCAACGCTGGTGGGCTTACATGAAAGATATTATGGAAGCCAATGAAGACAATTCACCTGTAAGTTTACCTTTACAACAGGTGTTTTATTTGCCTTAAGAAGCTGTTTGAGTTAATTATTTGATATGTCTTATGGTGTTTTGTTTGGCTGCAACTGCGTTGAATTTTACAGCCTTAGGCGTTGAAATCTTATGGGACAGGTCACGACCGTAAATGCATTAATTTCTAGAACATCGCGACCTGTCCCACACCACAAACATTCTTTTACTACAAAACGATTTTTGCCATGCTCATAGAAAAATATAAAATAGACGAACACAACCACCAGTTGCTGCAGGGGCATCAACGGAAGGTGAATTATATTAACGAAGAGATAAGCAATGCAGAAGAGATTCTGCAAAAGCTGATCCTTTTCCAGGTGGCTATTCCAAGCTGGGCGTTGGGTACCGGTGGTACACGCTTCGGACGTTTTGGTGGTGGTGGTGAACCCCGCAGCCTGGAAGAGAAAATAGAAGATATTGGTTTATTGCATGCATTGAATCAATCCAGCGGTGCTATATCGCTGCACATTCCATGGGATATACCCGAGAATGCTGCTAATATTAAAGCACTGGCTGCACAGAACGGGTTGCGCTTTGATGCGATGAACTCCAATACTTTCCAGGACCAGCCAGATCAGAAACTCAGCTATAAGTTTGGCTCTATGCAGCACGTGGACAAAGCCGTGCGCGACCAGGCTATTGAGCATAATATAGAAGTGATCAGGTATGGTGTGGAATTGGGCTCTACAGCACTTACAGTGTGGTTAAGCGATGGTTCTAATTTCCCCGGTCAGTTGAACTTCAGAAGGGCATTCCAAAACACTTTAGATAGTCTGCAGCAGGTATATGCAGCCCTGCCTGATGACTGGAAAATGTTTGTAGAATACAAAGCATCTGAACCTAATTTCTACTCCACTACAGTTGGAGATTGGGGGCAGTCATTACTGTATGCAACCAAGCTGGGTAAGAAAGCTTATACCCTGGTAGATTTAGGTCATCATTTGCCTAATGCCAATATAGAACAAATAGTTGCCTTACTCTTAATGGAAGGTAAGCTCGGCGGTTTCCATTTTAACGACAGTAAGTATGGAGATGATGACTTAACTGTAGGCAGCATTAAGCCTTACCAGTTATTCCTCATCTTTAACGAGCTGGTGGAAGGTATGGATGCAAGAGGTATGAATCATACCACTGATCTGGGGTGGATGATAGATGCAAGCCATAATGTAAAAGACCCATTGGAAGACCTGCTTCAATCGGTAGAAGCTATCATGCTCACCTATGCACAGGCGCTGCTGGTAGATAGAAAGAAGCTAATCGAAGCGCAACAGCAAAACGATGTAATAGCAGCACAGGAAGTATTGCAAACAGCTTTCCGTACTGATGTACGTGCGCTGGTAGCAGAAGCAAGGCTGCGTGCAGGTGGTGCTTTAGATCCACTGGCTGCCTATCGCAAAGAGAAAATAAGAGAGAACTTAATCAGGCAAAGAGGGCTGAAGACTGTGGCTACAGGATTGTAAGCCTGTTTCTGTTTGCACAGCTTATTAAATAATTAAAACAGCAATAGATTACAATGCCAGTACCTGTTACCCTCATATTCGATATTGGTAAAACCAACAAGAAAGTATTGCTGTTTGACAAGCAATACCAGTTGGTGTATGAAGCGTCTAAGCAGTTGGAAGAAACAACTGATGAGGACGGCTATCCCTGTGAAGATGTGCATGCTTTAACTGCATGGGTTAAGGAATCATACGAAAACATACAGTGGGACAACCGCTTTAAGATAGAGGCTATAAATGTCTCTGCCTATGGTGCTTCTTTTGTCCACCTCAATTATAACAATCAGCCTTTTCTTCCATTATGTAACTATTTGAAGCCATACGATGAGGAGTTGAAGGAGCAGTTTTACAATACATATGGCGGAGAAGAGAAGATAGCTAAGGAGACTGCTTCGCCGGTGCTGGGCAATCTTAACTCCGGAATGCAACTGTATTGGTTAAAACATAAGCGTCCGGAACAGTATGCCCAGGTAAGCTATTCACTGCATTTGCCTCAATACATTGCCTTTGTTTTGTGCAATGCATTATATAGTGATATTACAAGCATTGGCTGTCATACTGCTCTATGGAACTTTAAAGAAGGGGATTACCATGATTGGGTGTACCAGGAAGGCATTAATAAGAAATTAGCGCCTGTTATTTCCTGTACTGAAATAGCAGGAAATATGAGTGGCAATATACCGGTGGGCTGTGGTATGCACGATAGTTCTGCAGCCTTGATCCCTTACTTTACTTCCTTTAATGAGCCTTTTGTCCTGTTGTCTACCGGTACATGGAGTATCAGTATCAATCCATTTAATCATTCCTTGCTGACGAGTGAAGAACTAAGGCAGGATTGTTTAAGTTTCCTTTCTTACCAGGGCGATGCAGTAAAGGCTTCCAGGCTATTTGCAGGCTATGAGCATGAGCAACAAGTGAAGAGAATTGCAGGGCATTATGATACTTCAGCAGATTATTACAAAACAATGCTCTATAATGCTTCTATTTGTAATAAGCTACATAGAGTGCAGCCCGAAGAAGGAGAGAAAGGAAGTTCAGCAATGGTAGGGCAGTCTCCTTTTGGCAAGCGCAACCTGCACGACTTTGAAACCTGTGAAGAGGCATATCACCAGTTTATGCTGGATATTATTAAACAGCAGGTTAAATCTACCAGGCTGGTCATGAACGGTAAGCCTGTAAAGGAGATATTTGTGGATGGGGGCTTTAGCAAGAACGATGTGTATATGAATTTATTAGCTGCTGCTTTTCCGCATATAGAAGTATATTCGGCTAAAGTGGCACAGGCATCCGCATTGGGAGCTGCCATAGCCATCAGGAAAGCGTGCAATGATAATGAATTGCCATCCAACTTAATTACTGTTAAGCGTTATGAACCTACTTATGATATAGTATTATGACCGTAGGACTTTTTATTCCTTGTTATATAGATCAGTTTTATCCGCAGGTGGCAATTGCTACATTGGAGTTGTTGGAGAAGTTAGGTTGTACAGTGTATTACCCGCCTAATCAAACTTGTTGCGGGCAGCCTATGGCCAACTCCGGCTTTGAGCATCTTACAGATGGATGCAACAAGTTATTTGCAGAGAACTTTAGCCAGTTTGATTATATCGTATGTCCGTCCGGCAGTTGTGTGCTGCATATTAAGGAGCACTGGCATAATGATAAACTTAAAAAGCAAGCTGCCGTTATTCACAATAAAATATATGAGCTGACGGAGTTCTTAACGGATGTGTTGAAAGTAGAACAACTCAATGCCTCATTCCCATACAAGGTAGGGATGCACCAAAGCTGTCATGGACAGCGTGGCTTGCATCTTTCACAGATGAGTGAGTTGGTAGCTCCAGCCTTTCTCCAAGCCGGGAAAGCTGTTGAGTATGGTAAAGGGTTTAGAACTTATTGAACTCAGCCGCAAGGATGAATGCTGTGGCTTTGGCGGTACTTTTTGCGTGGCTGAAGAAGCAGTGAGTGCTAAAATGGGTAAAGACCGTGTGCAGGATCATGTAGTGCATGGTGCGGAATACATCACCGGTGCGGATATGAGTTGCCTGATGCACATGGAAGGAATTTTGAAACGGCAAAAGAGTAATGTGCGGGTAAAGCATATTGCGGAGATATTGAATAGTGAGGGTAGTTTTTGAACCACAGAGGCACTAATGAACAGAAGGTGCACAGAGTAATATTGCCTTCGTGCAACTTGTGTTCTTAGAGTCTTATGGTTCCATCAAAAGGAAGAATTATGCATCAGCAGGAACAAGATCATGCAACATTGGCGGCGCAGTTTAATAAGGATGAGCCGCGGGTAGACTGGCATGATGAGACACTTTGGTGGGTGCGCACCAAGCGGGATATAGCGGCACATGCACTGCCGGAGTGGGAACAATTGAGAGAGTTAGCTTCGGGAATAAAGAATAATGTGCTCTCTAATATGAGTGCCTATTTAACTCAATTTGAAGAGAAGGCTAAGCAAAACGGGATCATTGTTCACTGGGCTGCTGATGCAAAGGAGCATAATGAGATCATTTATAGTATTCTTCAGCGGCACCGTATAGACAGGATGGTGAAGAGTAAAAGTATGCTTACTGAAGAATGCCACCTGAACCCTTACCTGCAGAACCATGGTGTTGAAGTAATTGATACGGACTTAGGTGAACGTATTGTACAGATGCGGGAGGAGCCGCCGAGCCACATTGTGATGCCTGCTATTCACCTGAAGAAGGAAGATGTAAGCAATACTTTCCATGAACATTTACATACAGAGAAAGGCAATAATGATCCTAACTTTTTAGCGGCTGCAGCAAGAGTGCATTTGCGTGATAAGTTCCTGACCAGGAGAGCCGCACTTACGGGTGTCAACTTTGCTATTGCAGAGACAGGCGAGTTTGTGGTGTGCACTAATGAAGGCAATGCAGATATGGGTGCACATTTAGCCGATGTGCATATTGCCAGTATGGGCTTTGAAAAAATCATTCCGCAACGCAAGCATTTAAGTGTGTTTTTGCGACTGCTGGCAAGGAGCGCAACCGGGCAGCCTGTTACTACCTATAGCAGTCATTTTAAACGTCCGCGTGATGGCCAGGAAATGCATATCGTAATTGTGGATAACGGTCGCAGTACACAGTTGGGCAGAGAGGATTTCCGGAACTCATTGAAGTGTATCCGTTGTGCTGCCTGCTTTAATACATGCCCGGTGTACAGGCGTAGTGGCGGACATAGTTATCATACCGCTATTGCCGGTCCTATCGGCTCTATACTGGCGCCTAACCTGGATATGAAGCAGTTTGCAGACCTGCCTTTTGCCTCTACACTTTGCGGTAGTTGCAGCAATGTATGCCCTGTGAAGATCAATATCCATGAGCAGCTATATAAGTGGCGGCAGGTGCTGGGCAAAGATGGTTATACCGGCAAGGGTAAAGAGATGAGTATGAAAGGGATGGCTTTTACTTTATCTCATCCCACAGTATACCGGACGGCAGGAAAAACCGGAAGATGGTTTATTAAGAATGTACCCTTTGTAGTCAATAACAATCTTAATCCCTGGTATAGAGAAAGGGAACTGCCGGAACCTCCGAAAGCGTCTTTTGGAGAATGGTATAAGAAGAATAGGGGAGAGGAGCGCAAGCCCCCAGCCCCTAAAGGGGAGTAAAGGGATACAGACTCTTTTACAGCAAAAGCAATTCAGTAAGGACATTTAAATTATAGTACATGGAAGCAGCAAAGCAGGATGCACGTGAGCATTATGTAGAATTGAAAGCAGCAGGTGTGACCAGTAGCCGGGATGCCATGCTGAAAAGGATTCAGCAAAACCAGCCCCGTTTTGTGGAAGCGCCACCTATACCAGCTATTGCACCTTATTTTGATGATGTGCTACAGAAGTATGCAGATATATTAAAGGGTATTGGTGGGCGCGTGTACCTGGTAAATAGTTATGATGAAATCATAGCTCAGCTTGAAGATGATTTTGCAGGTGCAAAGCGGATTGTTTCATTCGAAGATACGTTTGCTGCTGTTGCTGATATACTCAGTTATAGTAGTGACCCGCACACCTATGAGGATGTAGATGTATGTATTATGACCTCGCCATTGGCTGTAGCTGAAAATAGTGCCGTATGGGTTTCTGATAAAGAAATGCCGGAAAGAGTACTGCCTTTTATTACCCAAAGTTTAGTGGTGGTTGTTAATAAAGACAACATTGTGCCTACTATGCACGATGCTTATAATATTATTGCAGACAAGGACTATGGCTTTGCTACGTTTATTGCCGGTCCTTCAAAAACTGCTGATATAGAACAATCGTTGGTGTTGGGGCTCATGGACCAAAGACGATGACAGTGTTTATTTTAAATAAATAATTTTAAAGCTATCCACATTCTACCGGAACGTTTGATTTTGGGGTGTCCAATCAGGCGTACCTCCGGCACGCATTGCTTTCTAACACCTTTTTACGACGAGATGTCCCAATGGGACATCTACACGAAGGCCGCAGGTGTAGCTATTAACGGTGAAATGAATAATCCGGATATAACGCCTGCAACTATTCATGAACGTTCGCCTTTGTATATTAGATGTAAAAGCATGGTGGATGAATTAGTGGAATTTGTAAATTGTCAGGCTTGATTCTATATGTCTACTAAAAAATAATGCCTTGACTACTGCATGTAGCCAAGGCATTTCCTTTTCTGTAAACTATTACCTCTCCAATATCTTCGTGTGTTTTATTGTTTATTCACAGCCTATAACAGTATCCTTTGACTTTCTGGTACTGTGGAAATATGCTTCATCTTTCCTTGCCTGTATTCCTGGTATAAGCGTTTAATATCTTCGGAGCTGTCTGCAATAAAAGGCCCGTAAGCAACTATATGTTCCTTTACAGGTTTGCCACCATATAGTACAAAGCGAACGCCTTCTTCGCCTGCTTTTAGCTTTAATTCGCTTGATGCATTGTCATCGGAAAGATCTAGCCAGCCTACCTGCTCCTGATTTAATTGCTGTTTATCTGTGCCCACCTTTACGCTTCCTTTAATCACATAAATGAAGGTATTGAAGTTTGCAGGTATCTCCTGGACGGTTGTTACACCCGGGTTGATAGTTATGTCAGCGATAATCATCGGGACATGGTTTTGAACAGGAGAGGCTAAACCTGCAAGAGAACCACTGTATAATTTGATATAAACTCCATCTTGCAATGAAGAAGGCACATGCTCTAAAGGCAGATCCTGTACTCTTGGGGTTGCTGCCCGGTCTTTTCCGGGTAGATTGACCCATAGCTGCAGTAAACGCATCCTGGCGGCCTTGTCAATTGTTTCTGTATGCACAATGCCACTACCGGCAGTCATTATCTGGAAGTCGCCACCTTTCATTGTATGAGCGGCATCTCCTATCTCGCCTTCCAGGAGTAGAGACACGGTTTCAAAGCCAGCATGGGGATGAGGTCCGCCAACAGGCTCATTGTCCTTTTTATCTAAAAAGTCATCCATCAGTACGATGAATGGGTCACTTTCCGAGTAATTACCTCTCACCACCGGACGAGCTGTATGGTCAGGACCCAAAAAGCCTCGTTGACGTTCCGGTGTTTCTATCTTTACCAATTTTCTTTTGATCGTCATAACTTACTCTCCTTTTGTTATGATCATTGATTGATTTATCAGGATTAAGCAGCTACTGTGGCAGCTTGTTTTACTAACTGGATTTCGCTATGTATCTTAACTTCTTCTCCCAGCATCAAACCACCTGTTTCCAGTACTCCGTTGAAGTTTATACCCCACTCAGAGCGATTGATCTTACCTGTTATCACAAAGCCAGCTCTTTCGCCACCCCAAGGGTCTTTTGCTACGCCATTGTACTCTACATTCAGCTTAACAGGCCTGGTTATACCTTTTATTGTTAATTCTCCGTATAGCGTGAATTCATCACTGTCTTTCTGTTCAATCTTTGTTGATTTGAATACCAGCTCAGGATGTTTCTCTACTTCAAAGAAGTCTGAATTACGTAAGTGCGCATCTCTTTGCTCATTATTAGTAGAAATGGAAGCCATATCTGCAGTAAGATTAACTTGTGCAGTACTGAAATCATTTTCTGCTGTTGCTACTTCTCCCTGAAAGTTTGTAATAGAACCAGACACATTGGTTATCATCAGGTGTTTGATCTTAAATCCTAATTCACTGTGCGTTGAGTCTAGTACCCATTTAGTTATTGCCATAATTATATATTTTCTGATTGTTTTAATTTGATAGCACAAAGTTACTCTATATTACTGGTAAAAAGTAAGTAGTATACTTTTGGTAAGTAGTTACCTTTGGGTTAGTTGGTTGGGAGATACTTTCACAAGCCATTACTTTCCCAAAAGAAGGGCATCACCTGAGCTATTCATTTAACAGTTAAATATTGCAGGTAAAGGCTACGTAATTCTCGAACTTTGAGAATGAAACCATTCCAGTGAACCTCCCATTCTGACCACTCATTCTGTTGTTTGAATTTGTTTCGACATTTATGCATGTACAGGATTCTGAAAAGAATAACCTGAAACTAAATACAATCATTATGAAGGGCTTAATTATTACATTATTCCTTGCCTTTTGGATTCAGAAGGCAGCAGCACAAAAAGATACATTACCTTTTACTTCTCAGGAAGAACAGGCAAAGTATAATGAGTTAAATGCAAGAAGAGTAAAAGGTATTGCTTTTTCAAACCAGACCTTAAACTACTCACCGCGAAGCTGGGCAAGCCCACCCTATTTTGACCTGGGGTCGCCTAAAACATGGTACATATTTTCTGCAGATATCAGCCCTGAATTTATTATTTCCAGTGGGCGGCTTCCTTTCACTATACATTTAGTAGCGAGATACATGGTTAGAATTATGCATGATAATCCAGAGGCCGGCGATTCATCATATTCTGTGCGAACCCCTAGTTTCAGGCCTGGCGCGATCCTTTATTTTCCCATTGGTTATGTGGATGATGAAGTCCGTAATATCAAATACTGGAGTATTTCTATTTTTCACCACTCAAACGGGCAGGATGGTAATGAATTTAACCACGACGGAAGTTTTAATTTATATGACGGGAACTTCTCAACAAATTATGTTACACCTGCTTTTCACTTCCGCAGAAGAAAATATTTGACGCAACCGGTTACTGAAGAAGCACAAAATACTAAACCAAATTACAGAGATTTTTATGGGAGTGCAGGGTTGGAACTACACTTTCGGACGGCAGATTCACTAAAATCAAGCTATGGTAATCAAAGAATAAACCTGGAATTAGGATACATCAGTGTTATTAAAGATTGGGATACATATCATGGCCATAGATTGAGTAATTATTTTTATGGTGAGAACTACCGGTTTGTTTTCGATTTCACTTATATAGCGGGAGACAGAGACCATGGCTTATCTGGTTTGGATAAAAGAATAAATGCCGGGTTAAGCTACTATTGGCGAATTAAAGGCTCGCCCAATGCCTCCTTATTTGCCAGTACAGGATATTACGGGAGTGATCCTTACAATATTTATTATGGTAACAGCTACTTCTTTTTCAGGGCAGGCATTGCTTTAGGCTTTTTTATTACGACTCATTTAAAATGAGGGATAACTCTCAGGGATGAGCACAGATGAATGTACTGTATGGGAGGTAGAGTGGCTAATAAACTAATAATGAAGTTGTAAACTTTGAAGAAAAGCCAGTGAAATGGAACACTGCTAAGTTGGGGAACAGAGTTTGTAAAAAGAATAAATTTTTCAATCACCATCCGGCGTTTGTCCGTCCATATGAAGGACGGAATCTGTACAATGCAATACATCAAAGTCTGATTCGGATAGTAATTTATCTATAATCCACAGATCCCTCCTTCGTCGGGATGACAAAAGCACCATTGATTACTGAATTAAATATAAATAGCTCGAGCAATCAGGTTTTGAACAGTAATAGTGTGACACTTCGCTGAGCCGTGAGGTTGATTGATGTTTATGAACTTGTTAGTGACAATTGTTGTACCAGGTATGCAAATACCTCATCTGTTTGCCTGAAGTTAGTTGCCTGAGTAGACTGCCCTGCCCACAGGGTGGTGTATTGGTTATCGTCATTTTGCTGTGCCAGTTTTCTGAGTGTAGTAGTAAGGCCAACTTGTATTGGGAAAGGTGGTATGACAATCCCTGAGTCCTCAATCCTGGTCATCAACTCATTTCTAAACCCTCTTGCCCACCTGCCAGAAAAGGCTCTTGTTAACACAGTATTATTACCTGTGGCTGTACCCAGCATTGCCTTGTATGACGGAATTGCGGCACTTTCTGCTGTTCCAATGAATGCAGTACCCACTTGTACAGCCTTAGCGCCTAAGTTGAATGCTGCATGCATGGTTTGTGCGTTATTGATGCCTCCAGCGGCTATTACAGGTACTTTAACCTTGTTTACAACTTGTGTTAATAATGAAGAAAGATTCAATTCGGGCAAGGGCAAATTTTCTATAAAGGTGCCTCTGTGTCCACCTGCTTCTATGCCCTGCAGGCAAATCATATCTATGTTATTCGCTTCCAGAATCAATGCCTCGTCCAGGCAGGTTGCCGTACCAATAAGGGTACAGCCGTTATCTTTGAGTACTTTGATATTTTTGTTATCTAAACACCCAAATGTGAAGCTCACTACAGGAATACTTTCCTGGATGAGTATATCTATCTGGTCGTGGTAGGTATAGAACCGGAAATTGGTTAGGTCGGCTTCGTTGAGTTCGTATCCCCTTTCGGCGGCTAATTGCATCAGCAATTGTTTCATCGGCTCCAGGTCATCTTCATTATACGCGGGTAGGTTGTGTGCAAACAGATTTACGGCAAAGGGCTTATCGGTAAGGCTTTTTGTTTTGCGGATAAGCTGTTGTGTAATCTCTGCCGATAGACTGCCCACAGGTAATGAGCCAAGACCACCAAGATTAGAAACGGTAGCTGCCATTTCAGGTGTAGATACCCCTAACATGGGTGCCTGAATGATGGGGAATTGTATTTTTAGTTTTTCTGTCAGGATGTTATTCATGGTCAACATAGTTTTATATAATCATGTTTGTAATGGGGCCAATGCCACTTGCTGGTTATCTTTCTACATTCATTTTCATATAATCTGCAATCATTCTTGCATTATTATCCTTGCTATCTGAAAGCGTATTGATGATTTTCTTCTGTTCGTTGATAGCCTTATTCTGGCTTAATTTCTTCTTGCCTTGTATATCAGTTACTACCATCTCAAATGCTACAATGCCTTTTATCATTCCTGATTTATAGTCTTCTGGTAGATTGTCCCATTGTTGTTTGTATGAGTTATCATAGTACTCAATTGTATTTTCAAGTATGTGTAATACTTTGTTTTGTTCAGTAACAATGGTTGCCTGCCCGTATGCATGGACAGCAATATAGTTCCAGGTGGGTACATTCAATTCTTTGTCGTAGTTCTTAGGTGAAATATAGGCGTGTGGTTCCGTGAATATAACTAATACTTTATTGTTCTGTATGTCTTTCCATTGTTCGTTTGCTTTTGCAAAATGAGCAGTCAGTAGAATATTGTCATCTTTAAGGGTTACAAGAAATGGTAAATGTGTGCCAACAGGATAATTGTCTTTAGCAGTGATGATGGTGGCAAAACTGAATCGTTGCATAAAGTCAACTATCTCCGTTTTGTCGGTCATTAAGTTTAAGTTGGGTATGTACATGCTGAAGCTTTTGTTATTCTTTGTCGCTCAAAAACGGCTGGTAACACAAATGTACACCGATAGCAGTCTTTTGGCTTTCATAAATAGTATAGCAATATTGCAAAGTGGCGGCATAGCTTTACTTCTATTCCATCTTTGTTTCCGGCTATTTCCCGGGTCGTGCAGGGGAAAGGAAGGGAGTATATAAGAATTTCCCTCGAAGTTATTTAGGAGGAGATGGGGCGGAGATCAGGTATAAGTTAGGTATAACTTAAGTATAAGTTAGGTATAAGTTAGGTATAACTCTGAAGGTTCCAATATTGGAAGGGATGGCATGAATGGATGTACATAGTGAAGGTAAGCCGGGTAATTCTTACAGAGTGTTTTAGTAAGGCTATCCACAGTCCCTAAAAGGATAGCTCCCTGTTACTTTGAACTAATTTCCTGTATATGCAAAATAAATTTGGATTCCGGGAAAGGTTTATCGTAATATTGCGATAAGATATGGGAGCAACAAAATCATACGAGTTTAGTGTAAAGGAAAATAAGTTGGCCAAATATGCAAAGGCTTTAGGCGCATCCTGCAAGAATTGCGATTTTAAACCTATTAGCCAAAAAGCAAACTTGTGTTTGTGGTGATATAGTAGATGAATTGCCGCTTTCTCAAAGTACAGTTTCCCAGCATTTAAAAGAATTGAAAGAAGCAGGATTAATAACAGGGGAAATAGAAGGCGCAAAGGTTTGCTATTGCATAGATGCAAAAGAATGGAAGGCAGCACAGGCAATGCATTAACCAGTTATTTGAAACTTACAAAGGCGGCAACAGATTGTTGCTGACCTTTTTTTTGACTAAATACATCGTAATATTTCGATAACTAATTAAAATAATAAAAACAATGGAAACACAGAACAAGTAAAAGAACTGGTAAGGCAGAAATACTCAGAGATTGCCTTACAGGATAAAGAAACCAATCAAAGCTTCATGCTGTGGTTCCGGTTGTTGCAGTACAGAAGTGTATAACATTATGACTGATGATTATACACAATTGGAAGGTTATAATCCTGATGCCGATTTGGGTTTAGGCTGCGGCTTACCAACACAATTTGCAAAAATAAAAAAAGGTGATGTAGTAATTGACCTTGGCAGCGGTGCAGGCAATGATGCATTTATTGCAAGGCATGAAACCGGTGAAACCGGTAAAGTAATAGGCATTGATTTTACTCCGGCCATGATTGAAAGAGCAAGACAGAATGCGAAGTAAGAGGATTTAATAATGTAGAGTTCAGGCAGGGAGATATTGAGAAAATGCCGGTTACCGCAAATACTGCGGATGTAATTGTAAGCAATTGCGTGTTGAATCTTGTTCCAAATAAAGATGGCGTAATTAAAGAAATATACCGGGTACTAAAGCCAGGCGGTCATTTTTCTATTTCTGATATTGTATTGGAAGGTGAATTGCCAAAGCAGATAAAGGAAGCTGCTGAAATGTATGCAGGTTGTGTTGCAGGTGCCATTCAAAAGCAAGTATATTTAGAACTGATAGAAACAAATGGCTTTAAAAATATCACTGTTCAAAAAGATAAAGCAATTATTATTCCTGATGATATATTAAGTCAATATTGATCGGCAGAACAAATATGCTGCATTTAAACAATCTGGAACAGGTATTAGAAGCATAACCGTGTATGCAGAAAAGCCTATGGAAGAAGCAAAGGCTTGCTGTGGCCCTGATTGCTGCAATTAAAATTATCAATGATATGATACACATTTAACCTCAAATTTATGCAGATGACAAAGGCAACGGACCAAAACCGTGATGAGATAATAAGCTTGCTACAATCTCAAAAGTTACCATCAGAGGATTGACCAGTCTATACTTACTGATTTTTATAGCAATGGAAGATGATGGTAAAGTAATTGGGCTGATAGGTATGGAGCGTTATGGCATTACGGCTTACTACGCTCATATGGTCGTTCATACCCAGTTACAGGAACAAACAGATTGCAGCAACACTTAGTAAAAATGCTGGAAGAACAAGCAATTTCTTCCGGTATTACAGCCATGTATTTCTTAACAGAGACAGCAGATAAATATTTCAGGAATAAAGGTTACAATACAATAACACGGGATGAAGTGCCTTATGAAGTAAAAGGCTCATCTGAGTTCAGCCATGTATGCCCGGTAAGTGCTATTGTTATGAAAAAGACTGTTGCAACAACATGAACAAATACATAGCAGACTTTTAGGAACATTTGCATTAGTGTTTTGTGGCACAGGTGCAATAGTCATCAACCAGCAGTCTGGCGGTGAGGTCACCCACGTTGGTATTGCGATCACATTCGGGCTAATTGTAATGGCAATGATTTATGCTTTAGGTAATATTTCAGGGGCGCACATGAACCCTGCAGTAACAATTGCTTTTACTATTGCAAAACGATTTCCGCTAAAACAAGTTTTACCTTACATCATTAGCCAGGCAGCAGGAGCTTTATTAGCAAGCAGCACACTCAAATACTTGTTTCCGGCTAATCAAACTTTAGGTGCAACACTTCCGGCCGGTTCTGAAATGCAGTCTTTCATTTTAGAGTTCATACTTACCTTTTTTCTGATGCTTGTTATTATTAATGTAGCAACCGGCAGTAAAGAACAAGGCATGTTTGCAGGGCTGGCAATTGGTTCAACAGTGCTATTGGAAGCTATGTTTGCAGGTCCAATATGTGGCGCAAGCATGAATCCTATACGAAGCATTTCGCCGGCACTTATCTCAGCTCATACAGAACACCTTTGGATATATGTAATTGCACCAACGCTTGGTGCATCTGCTGCAATTCCTGTGTGGCAATTTATTAATCATAATAAACCATCATCAAATCAAATATAATGAAACGCATTTTAGTGTTATGTACCGGCAACAGTTGCAGAAGCCAGATAGCAGAAGGTTATCTGAGGCATTTTGCAGGTGATAAAGCAGAAGTGTACAGTGCAGGTGTAGAAACGCACGGAGTAAATCCAAGAGCTATCGAGATAATGAAAAAGGATGGTATTGATATATCGAAACATACATCAAACAATATAAATGAGTACAGGGATATTGATTTTGATTATGTTATTACTGTATGCGACAATGCGAAAGAAAGATGCCCATTTTTCCCAGGCAAAGCAAAGAAGTTCCACCACAACTTTCCCGATCCTGCCAAGGCGACAGGAACAGAAGAACAAGTTATGCAACAGTTCAGGGAAGTAAGGGATATGATAAAGAATTATAGCCAGGAGTTTGTAGCTGATAATTTGTAGAGCAGCAAATTGCAATATTCAAACTGCAAGGCAACCAAAGCTCTGATATATACGTAATGAACTATATCTTTACCGCGGAAAGAAGTACCATTTGAAGCAGTTTGTAACGATATTATTGTTCTCTCTCTTTTTGATACAAAACTTTAGCAGTTATTGTCTGATAGCTGATTACTGGCTGAACAAAAGTTTTGTAGCTGAGAAATTGTGTGTGAACAGGAGTAAACCGCATATGCACTGCGATGGTAAATGCTATTTGCATAAACAGTTATCGAAAGAAAGTAAGCAGGACAATGACTCTTCCGATGGTGTGAAAGTTAAGATTGAAAGCGTTGCTTTTTTACTCCAGGAAACAACGGAGCACTTCAGTGCATTTATTAATTATGCCCCTCCTCAGTACGAACAATATATAGCTTCTTTATTACGCGGTACCGGGAATTCTGTTTTTCATCCACCGCTTGCATAATGACTTTTTCTGCAATTCCAGAGACTGTTACTTGAATTTGTATAGACATTACCAATAAATATACGCAAGGTAGAAGTGAAAATGCTTTGTGGAGGTCACTGCTATACATTCAGGCAGTTCGCTTATTACCTGTTATCCTATTATTCTTTTACCAAAACTTAAAAAATCATTATGTATAAAAATGCATGCTTCGCCGTGCTGCTTTGCTGTGCGCAAGGCTTAGCTTACGCCCAAAACTCTATCAAAGGTATTGTAACTGATGCCACTACCAATGCGGCGTTAACAGGCGCGACTGTAAAAACATCAACAGGGGCAGCACCGGTAATTACTAATTCGCAGGGACAATTCATCATCCATTCAAGTACAGGTATTGACAGCCTTATTGTATCGTATGCCGGTTATGCGGACAAAAAAGTGGCTGTTAATCATAATAACCTCACCATTGCTTTGCAACCTTCATTTATCAATCTGAATGAAGTAGTAGTATCGGCAGCAAGAGAAGCACAGGCAAGGCAGGAAGTGCCCGTGGCAATCAACGTGATTTCTAAAATCACTATCAATGATACCAAGGCAACCAGGCTGGATATGCTGCTTAACAAAGTTCCCGGCGTGTTTATGGTTGACCTTGGCAATGAGCAACACAGCATGAGTATGCGCCAGCCATTAGGGTATAATAACCTGTTCCTGTATCTCGAAGATGGCATTCCTATCCGCACCATCGGCGACTTTAATCACAATGCCCTGATAGAAATTAACCAGGCTTCTTTGTCAAGAATTGAGGTGATTAAGGGTCCCGCCTCGTCTTTGTATGGCAGCGAGGCAGTAGGTGGAGCCATCAATTTTATCACGCAGGCTCCTTCGGTTACACCTTTTGTGAAGTTGCAGGCAGAGGCAGGAAGTTTCGGTTATAAAAGAAGTGATATCGCCCTTTCAAATACTTATAAAAAGCTGGGGATATACCTTGGGGGGTATTATGCACTGAGAGATCAAAGCGATAACCTGCATAACGACTTTCATAAAGCTGCTGTTACTTTACGAGCAGATTATACCTTCAGTGATAAAACCAAACTGACTACTACGGCTGATTATATAAACTATAAGACAGACCAAAAGGGTGGCCTGGACAGTGCTCATTTTTACAGCAAAGATTACACAAGCTTCTATCGCTTTACCTATCGCAAAGTAGATGCATTACGGATAAAAGCATCCCTTACACATCAGTGGAATGAGGATAATACTACCAGTTTTACTGCTTATTACAGGCATAGTGCAATAGGGCAGAACCCTTTCTACTACATCGCTAACGATCCTAATGATCCTTCCAAAGCAAACGGTCAGGTGAATGTAGATGCCTTTCACAGCCTCGGTGCGATCCTTCAACACACCAAAACATTCCATTTTTTAAATGCTAAGTGGATCACTGGTGTAAGTGCAGATGTGAGCCCTGCTACGTACAATGCAAAGTATATCAGCATTGATGTGAATGGGGAAAATGTGTATTATGATTATACATTAACCGACTCCTTGCTGACGGATTATAACGTGCAATTGGTAAATACTGCCGCCTATACCCAATTTGAACTGAACCCGGTGGAAAAGCTAAAGCTGGTACTTGCCGGCAGGTACGACAATATGCACTATAAGTTCGATAATCAGTTGCCTCCAGGCGCATACTCAGGTGCGCCGGATGCAAGTAACCATTTTGACCATTTTACACCGAAAGCAGGAGTCACCTACGACCTTGACAAGAACCGGGGCGTGTATGCGAACTATAGTGTAGGCTTTGCGCCACCAAACATCACCGATTTATACACCGGGGTAAAAGTTCCGGTGCTGCAACCTTCTTCTTACCGGAATTATGAAGTGGGCGGATGGGTTGCATTCCTGAATAATAAGGCATATGCGGAAGCGTCACTGTATAAAATGGATGGGACCAATGAGATTGTAAATGTCCGTTTGGCTGATGGTACTTATCAAAATCAGAATGCAGGAAAAACATCCCACAAAGGTGTTGAGGTGTCTTTGAAATATACACCGGTTAATGATGTAATGATCCGCATAGGCGGTACTTATGCAGAGCATAAATACATTGACTTTGTTTCGGATACAAAGAATTATGCAGGCAATGAAATGAGCCAGGCACCACATTTGATCATGAATTCGGAGATAACATACAAGCCTTCTTTTGTAAAAGGACTAAGAGTAGCACTGGAATGGCAGCGTGTAGGAAGCTATTTTACCGATCCTGCCAATACTGCCAAATACAAAGGATTTAACCTGTTCAATCTCCGCGCGGGTTATGCCTATAAATCTTTTGAAGTATGGGCAAACTGCATCAATGTTACTGATGCCATTTATGCTACTACCGTTGAGAAAAGTGCCTGGGGTACTACTTACCGTCCGGGTGATCTAAGAACTATTAATGTAGGCGTAGCTTATCATTTCAATCAAACACGTTAAATGAAAGTGGTAGCATGAGCATTACTGCTGCTTATTTAAAATCAATAAACATGAGAATTGGAAGCTTCTTTTTTATACTCTTTGCCGGGATATTTATTTCATGCGGCAACCAGCAACAGAAAACCCCTTCCATCTTAATGGAAGAAGCAAAGATCATAGATACGGCAGGATCATGTCCTGCCTTTACCAAAGATGCAAAAGGCAATGTGGTAATGAGCTGGATAAAGAACATAAGCGATTCGCAACATATCTTATGCTATTCCATTTCAACGGATGAAGGGAAAACTTTTAGTCAGCCGGTTGAAGTTACTTCAAGCACCAATATCCATCCTCATGCAGAGAATCTGCCTAAGCTACTGTTCAAGCCTTCAGGGGAGATCATTGCAGCATGGGGCGCCAGTAATCCCAGCCCTAAGAACGCTTATACCGGGTTGATCTGCTATGCACAGTCTTTTGATAATGGAAAAACATGGAGTGCTGCAAAAAGATTAGTGAGTGATACCTCCAGCTATGACCAACGGTATTTTGATATGGCTTTACTGCCCGGCGGTGAAGCGGCTATTGTATGGCTGGATAACAGCAACAAGCAAACAATGGATGGCTCCGACCTGTATTTTGCTAAGACAGAAGGAAGCGGGGGCTTTAGTCAGCGCCAGCATATCGCACAATCCTGCTGCGAATGCTGCCGTACTGCTATGCTGGTGGATGGCAATGATATCCATATCCTCTATCGCGGTATTGTTAAGGACAGTATCCGTGATATTGTGCATATTGTTTCTGGCTGATGAGGGGAACCATTTTTCGGCACCAAAGCGCATTAGTAATGATAACTGGGTAATTAATGGCTGTCCGCATTCAGGCCCTGCAATCACAAAGAACAATAAGGGCCTGCACTGCGCATGGTACAGTATGGGTGGAGGAAAGGGGGTCTTTTATTGTAACTCCACGGACAACGGAAACAGCTTTTCAGCAAAAGATACGGTGAGCTTCGGTGCATCTGCAAAGCATGCGCAAATGGCAACACTACCAATAATGATATTGCTGTTGTGTGGGACCAATCTGTTAAGGCGCAGGACAAAATGCATAATGCCATCGGGCTGCAGCAGCGTAGTGATGATGGTGCAAGATTGATCACACAATTCATTACCGGGGATAGCATCAGTGCTGCCTTTCCGGTGATTAAAACGCTTAATAATGAGCAGGCAATTATAGCTTATACGCAAAGTGCGGGTGAGCATACGAGGGTTTGTTACCAGGTGGTGGGGCTGCAGTGATGTATTCACCGCAGAGAACAAGAGTTTAGAGAGGTTTCGCAGAGTCGTTCTCTTCGCTTCTTCTCAGTGAAATGAATCCTCCCATCATAATCATCATACATTTAATCCGCAGGATCTGAGGATAACACAACTAACAGTGATAATTGATAATGATCGTATACATTTTAACATTTCGAATAGACTTCTAATAAAAAACTTGGGGGAGTAAGAATACTCCCCCGCTTTGTCCTTATTAATCTATACATAAAAAACATGCATTGCCTTAACTAATTAATCATAAATCTTTGCTTTGGTGCGCCAGAAATCACGGTAAAACAGGGAGATACCAACCTGGGTATATTGCTCTTTCAGCAAGCCGTAGTTGGTAGTGCCACGCTGACCAAACTGCAGGTTTACCTGGATCCTAATCCTATCTTGGTGGTGGCACCTGCGCCTAATGTAAAACCTGCATCCTTAAGCTGGTAACCATTTACAACCAGATAACTGTTGCTGTAGTAACCACCTGCCTGCAGGTAGTATTTGTCATAAGTATAATTATAATATTTCCCCTGCTGAGTATATTGTACACCTGCGGAAATACGGTTGCTGTTGGTAAGCGAGTAGCCTAACCCTTTATACTGCACATCGCCCCATTTTTGTGCCTGGTAGTCGGCACTCAATGTAAAAGCATTTTTATACACCAGCGATGCTCCTGCAGTATAGTTGAGCGGCATAGCAAAATAGCTTTGCTTGATAGTAGAGTCGTTAACCAATACAGTGCTGCCTTCTTGTACCGTTAGTGCATAGTTGGCGTTTAGACTGGCTTTAGCAGTAGCTGCTGCGCCAAGATTGAGTTGCAGGTTCTTGCTGATCTTTGTATGGTATTGAATGCCTGCTTTTGGCAGCAACTTACTCAAATACAGGTCCCTTGTTGTTGTTATGGAATCGGTGGTCAAAGTGGTATTCAGTACTTCGTTCTGCATTAACGAACCAAACAGCACAGAAGCCTGCACGCCAATAGAAAGATGTTTGTTTATCCTGAAACCATTGGCAAAGTAAAACTGGTTGAGCCCGCCGGTGCCGGTGTAATGTGTATTAACACTGGTTGTAGTACCAACAATATATTTGTCGTTATAAAAAGAGTAGTTGCTGGAACTGTAAGGTGCTAAACCAACAGATGCACCCCAGAACTTCTTTATTTTAATAGCCATTGCCAGCCGCGAAAACTGCAGATCAGTAGAGGAATTACTGGTTAATGATACATATTTCCCGCTGTATTTAACGCCCTTAAACCGTGTGCCTAGTTCAAAGGAATAGAAATGCTCGTCCAATGAACCTAATGAAGCAGGGTTTGCATTATAAATATACCTGGGCGATGATAAGCTTACGCTGGCATCGGCCATGCCGGTTCCGTGGTCGTTATAACCGGGCTCAATATCCCCGATACCTACAATGGAATATGGCGAAGTATTGGTTTGTGCCGAAGCAGTTATAAATAGTGAACAAAGAAGTATAGTAAGTATCTCTTTCATGAATGATATTTTATTGGACCGACAGGTAATACAACTGCATCTTAATGCCACTACCGGATGTATAGCCCTGACTTCCAAAAACGGCACGGTTAAACGTAGTATTGAGCACGCCAGCCGGCGGAACAATGAGTAAACCGTTTTCGTTGTTTTCTGTAATAGCCAGTTGCTGCGTGAGATAAGTACTTAAATCGTAGGTATAGCCGGTATTTTCTTCATATAAATAATCTCTGTTAAACTCGCCATACTGAGTAGAACCACCGCTATACGTTAGATCGGTATAACTAAGTTGATTATTTTTATCAGTCTCCGAGAGTAGCAGGCTATCAGGCAATAAATAGTACCCTTCATAGGTACCCACAACAGGCTTCACAATGAGTGAGGCTTTGGTGATCTTTACAAAGTCCGGCAACTGCAGCAGGTTGCGTATATAAGGTATTCTTATTTTGACCATGGTACCGGTGATATACTGCATAAATGCCTGGTTGCCGGTGGCTGTACTGCTTAAGTACTTTGTTTTTGAATCGAGTCCTTCCAGTGCTGTACCACTGCGGTCAATGCTGATATGGTTAAACTGCTTGGCATTGTTGTATAAGGTGAACACAGCAGTTTTGTTTTGAGGAACAATACCTGATGTCTCTTTATAATGCAGCCGCATTTCTATACTGTCTTTGCATCCAAATACAAAAGCGTTGGTTTGTTTGGCAGCAATGCAAATACCCTTGAAGTAAGCCAGAAAGGCATCGGTAGTGGCTACATTCGCATCATTATTTAATAATTTATTAAACAGTTGCCTGCCCAGATTATCATCCAGTCTTATTGCAATAGTATCAGTGTTATGCGGGTAAAAGATAAACGACTTAGAGCCTAATGCAGTTGCTTCGTGCGCAATTTGTTCATTATTAAAGAAATAGGTGTTGGTGCCGTTGAGAATATTTGCAGAAAGCTGGTAAGCACTCAACTGTAAAGGCTGAGTGGTATCGCCATACCAGGTGTTATTAGATTTAAGCACCAGTTCCAATGAATCATAAGAAACATATTTATCGGTGAAGGAAGGCGCCTGCAGTTGAAAATAGGATGCTGCATTAATTTGTCCAAACTTTGCATCTTTGTACGATCCCAGTACTGCCGCACCTGAACCACTGCTGACAAAGGAGTCTAACAGTACAGTACCTGTTTCGATGGTGAGCGAATCAACCATCACGAGGTTGGTGTATTGGTCGCCGGCAAACTGGCTGCCGTAGTTTATATCAGCCTTTGTACAACCCACAGCGGCTACCGCCCCTGCCAACAGCAGAAAGCTAATCGTCCTTTTTATATCATTCCAGCATGGTTTTATCAACTGCATGGCACAATGTTAGAATGCAGCCATGTTACAGCTTTGTTAGTATGTATAAGACTGTAGTTTTTGTCTATGATTAATGGAAATGTATAGATATTGGGATGTACAATGTAGGGTGTCTCACAACTGCCCGACAATAGAGACTGGGATTACACAGATGAGCACGGATGAGAACCCCAGCCTCTATCCTGCCTCCTTCCTATTAAAGTCATAACAAAGCCATGGTAAAGTCATGGATAGTTCATGATAAAGCCATGCTAAGGCCCTGCTTCCTCTCTATCTAAGCCGTACCTGAGCCGTTCATCTTATATCTTTTTTAATATATATGCAGTAAAAAACCGCAGTAAAGAGTATTCCTTGGCAGCAGGTGGTGGGCAGGAAGAGTGTAAATATACAGCAGGGAAACTGTTGACATATTATATAAGCGCTTCTGATAAATTGCTCCAAATAGAAATATCATTACCCCTTAATAACCGGTAAAATTGCCGCTTTCATCTGCAAAAACCAATAGATAATCCATTTTAACGAAACCACCCAAATGCGGGTGAATAATTTGGTCAGCAAATTTTACTTCAGATGATATTTAATAGAAAGAACTGCTCGTGGGCGCTGGCGGGTACAATGCTGCTGGCTGTATCGTGCACCAAAAACTCTTCCAGTACTTCAACCAGTACTACCGGCGACTGGATTAACCGCTATGAAATGAACGGCGACGTACGTGCCGAAGCAGTAAACTTTGTGATTGGCGATACCGCCTATGTAGGTACCGGTTATGACGGTTCTGCGCGCTTGCAGGACTTTTGGGCATACAATCCCGCTACCAACTCCTGGTATCAATGTGCAAACTTTCCGGGTGTGGCCCGAAACTCTGCAGTGGCATTCGCTGCAAATAACAAAGGCTATGTAGGTACCGGCTATGATGGCGTGAACAAACTGAAAGACTTTTGGCAGTACGACCCTGCTACCAATCAATGGACACAAAAGCAGGACTTTGCTGGCAGCGCCCGCTACGATGCTGTAGCATTTGCCCTTAATAATAAAGGCTATATAGCTACCGGTTTTGATGGGGAATATTTAAAAGATGTATGGGAATACGACCCGGCAGCAGACCAGTGGACTGAAAAGCCAAACGGGATTGGCTCTAAGCGGAGTGCTGCCGTTGCTTTTGTTTATAATAATAAAGCATACATTGTTACAGGCACCAATAATGGTCAGACCGTAAATGACTTCTGGAGCTATGACCCATCTACTGATATCTGGACTGAACTACGTAAAATCACCAATGTTACAGATCAAACGTTCGATGATGACTATAGTGATATTGTGCGCTCCAATGCAGTGGCTTTTGTAATGGGCAACTATGCTTATTTATCCACCGGCGAAAACGGCAGTTACATCAGCAATACATGGAGATATGATTTTGCCAACGACCAATGGGAGCGGAGAACTGCTTTTGAAGGTGCTGCCAGAACAGGCGCTGTTGGATTTGCAGTCCAGAACAGAGGGTTTATAACTACCGGGAAAAGCAGTACTACTTATTTTGATGATGTATATGAATTCAATCCGAATGTTGATGAGGTCGCTAACAATTAAATATATAACTGTTTTCACTTTGATACTTTTATTATCTGCCTGCCAGCAGCGGGCAGATAATAAAAAGGAAGCAGTTGCGCCTGCCGCAAAAGATAAAATGTATGTAGCTGTAAAAACATTTCAAACCTCCAATGGCTGGGGCTATGCCATTTATGCGGATGGTAAATTGTATATCCAGCAGGCTTTCATTCCCGGCATTCCGGGAACACATGGTTTTGCATCCGAAATAGATGCACAGAGAACTGGTAATTTGGTGTTGAATAAAATGAGACAGCAGCAAAGATTTCCGGTAGTTACCAGGCAGGAGCTGCAAGCATTAGGAGTGGCATTGCCTTAATTGCCGGAGTGTTGATTATAACTGGAAGTTTGTTTGTGATCAGGGGCAAAAGAAAATAAGCTGCCCTAACACTCACAACTCACAATTCACAATTCACAATCGAGATTCTTGGAGAGAATTACTAATATTCCCCGTAGCCGGCTGGTATTACTGCATGTAATACTATGGATATGCTTTTTGTTTTTTCCATTGCTCATTTACAAAGTTGATTTCTTCAATGTACCTTTCTTCAAAAGAGATTTAATCAACAATGTCTTTCTGATATTGCTCTTTTACTTCAACTTTTATGTGCTGATACCGCTCTATTTTGCCAGGCGAAAGTTTGGTATATACTTTACTTTGGTAACGGGCTGTCTTATTTTATTTTCCTGCCAGCAGGTGTTTACCGAATATAGCTTTATGCCGCCCCATGCCAGGCGCCCGCACCATTTATTCATACCGGGAACTAACAGGTATTATAGAGATTCCTTGTTAGCTTCTAACATATCGCCAGCTAGTGGCGATACTATGCATTTTCCGCCTATGTATATGGGTGGAGATGACCACCGCCCGCCACGGGATCTTATACTGGGTAGGCCTACTTTCTTTTGGATTGAAAGTTTTAGAAATGCATTACTCTCGGTATTAACCATCTTATTTACCAGTGGTTTTATTCGCATAGCCATACAATGGTATGATTCGGAGAAGCGAAATGAAAAGTTAGAAATTAAAAGATTGAATGTAGAGCTGGATTTGCTAAAGGCACAGATCAATCCACATTTCTTATTCAATACTTTAAATACGGTATATGCGCTTGCGCACCGGCAATCGCCACAAACGGAAACTGTTATCCTGAAGCTATCGGAAATACTGCGTTATGTGATTTATGAGTCTTCTGCACAAAAAGTATTGCTCAGCAAAGAGCTTACTTATCTAAAAAACTATTTTGAGCTGCAACAATACCGGTTAGATAAAAACTTCAATGCAAGCTACAGCTGCGAAGGAGATGCGGATGGATTGCAGATAGAGCCCATGCTGCTGATACCCTTTATTGAAAATGCCTTTAAGCATGGCGCAAGTTATAAAGAAGGCGCTTTCATAATTGTAAAAATAATAACAGCCGGCAATGAGTTATCTATGCAGGTAAGTAATACCTTTAATACTGATAATACTGCTGAAAGCCGCACTGGTATTGGTTTAGAGAATGTCAGGAAACGTTTGGAACTTGCTTATGCAGGCAGGTACGGGTTAGTAATAAAAAATGAAGACAATATCTATACAGTAAACCTCAAAATAATACTCCAACATGATTAAGTGCCTGATTGTAGATGATGAACCACTTGCATTGGAATTGCTGGAAGACTTCATAAAGCAAATGCCAATGCTTACGCTTGTAGCCAGTTGCAGCAGTGCCGCGCAAGCATCTGAGGTATTGAGCGGGCAGCAAATAGACCTTATGTTTCTGGATATTCAAATGCCAGGTATGAATGGCATTACTTTCCTTAAATCGTTGAAGCTATACCATCGCCCGATGGTAGTATTTACTACTGCATATCATGAATATGCCCTGGAAGGGTTTGACCTGAACGTGCTGGATTATTTAATGAAGCCAATAGCATTTGAGCGTTTCCTGAAAACAGTACATAAGGCAGTCAGCCAGATGCAAACATCTGCGGGCATAGCCTTGGTACAGCCAAGAAAGGATTTTTTATTTATTAAATCGGAATACAAAACATTTAAGGTAAATGTAGATGATATCATTTACATAGAAGGCTTGAAAGACTACGCTAAAGTATATACCAATACCGGTAATATTCTTACTCTCAAAAGCCTGAAGGCAATTGAGAAAATGCTACCTGCGGATGAGTTTATAAGAGTCCACCGTTCTTATATCATTGCTATTAAGAAAATCAAGATGATTAGTCGTAATCAGATTGTGTTGAGCAATGATGTAAATATTCCACTGAGTGAAGGATATAAAGACGAGTTGAATAATATTATCAACTCTTATCAGGTGTAATACCGTTTCCAGTATGGTAGCATAGTATACAGTGCTCTAAGCTCGCAGTTCATATCCGCAACTGGCAACCGGTAACAGGTATCAGGCTACCTATTAAAATCTGGTTTAGACCTCACGATATGCTCTACAAGCCATAAGTAAGTCCAATACCTATTCCAAAGTTGTAAGGATAAGTCTTTACTACATGATTGGAAGTATTGGGTACAATGGCATGTTTGAAAGAAGGTAGCAGCATCAAACTAAAGTTATTGTTGAGTTGATAATGCAGTTCAACATCTGTTACGAAAGAAAAATACACTGGCGCCAGACCTTGCATGTTTTTGATAGTTACTTTGCTTTGTTCATTATCCTTGTGCAGTTCTGCTTGCGCTTTAGAACTGAGCAGCAGGTTGGTTGTAAAACCGATACCAGGCATTATGGTCAACTTCTTTCCTGCATTAATAGTATAGCCTGCCATCAGCGGAATGCTAAGATAGCTTGCGTGTTGCTCTACCTGCTCACAGCGAATACTATCGCCTATAGCTGGTGACTGGTCAAATGAAGGTTTTACATAGGCATAGCCTAAAGATGAAACATACTTGTAGGATGTGCTTTGGTTATTATCTAGAGCAGCATATAATGTTCCGGGACCGGCGTGAATAGCAGTGTTTGAGTAAACCAATCCCGATTTAAGAGAAAGCCTTTTGCTAAACTGGTACCGCACCAATGCGCCGGCAGAGAAGGAAAGTTGGGTGTTTTCCCGGTCTTCTATTTCATGCCGTTCATCTCGCCTATCCGGATCACGGTGTTGCTCATCGTTATCAATTTGGTCACCTGTAAAGTCGGCAGCTATATAAGGTGAAAAACTAAAGTGAGGCTTGAACAGACTCTTTATCCTGACAGGTGACTTTTTATTGTTTGCTGCTGTATTATTTTCTGTTGAATCAGGCTTGTTGTGTATAGCTAATGCACTGCCGTTATGTTGATTTGTGGTAATAGAGTCGCTGTTTTTACCATTACTATCATTTAACAAGGCGGTTTTATCTTGTTGTCTACCCCCATTATCTGTAACTGCAGGTTTTTCTTTTGAAGAGGGATTTAATTTCTCCTGTTTGTTGCTTTGTTCTGCATTTACAGAAGCATCTTTATGTGCAGCAGATTGATAATCTTGTTTGTTAGTTACCTCTTTCTTTTCTTCGGCTATTTTGTTAGCTGCCTTTGTATTATGTGTTGTGATGTGCTGTTGTTCTTTAGTCTCGGCAGGCAAAGATGTAGCTATAGTGTTTTTGTCTGAGTGCTGTATCTCTTGTTGGTTATCCTGTTTGGGAGAAAAATGAATACTTGCTTCAGCCTGGTTCAGTGAATCAGTAACGTGATCCGGGTGTTGAATTTGATTGGAAGAAGGTTGTTGCAAAGCACTATCTGTAGCAGGTTTTACTTGTTTCTCTTCTGCAGTTGGGATAGAAGAGGTGTCGCCTGGTTTAAAGAAAAGTTCATAAGCCAGTGCTGTGCCTAGTAGAAATATCAAAACAACGGCGATGCGCTTCCACCAGGTAAATTTAGCCCGGTATAGGATAGCATCTTTTTGGTCCAGCCGGGCATTCAGCTTCTCCCATACCTCTGGTGAAGGCTCTTCTTCAAAGTTGTTATAAGCCTTCCGGTAAAGTTCATCATCATTGTGTATATTTTCACTCATAGGCGATGTGGTTACTTCAAAAAGGCTTTTCGTTGTTTAATGATCTTTTGCTGTAATATCTGCCGGGCATCTGCGAGGTTTGATTTGGAAGTGCCTTCCGAAATACCGAGGTATTGCGCTATTTCTTTGTGCTTCATTCCTTCAAATACATACAAGTTAAACACCATGCGGTAAACGGGAGATAAAGACTGAATAAGCAAAACTATTTCCTTTTCTTCCAGACCTGCCAGGATGGATGATTCCTGTGCAACATCGTGTACCCCGGCATCGTACTCTGTTACAATCCGCATGCTGTTGCTTTTTTTGCTGCGGTACTTTGCCAGTGCTGCATTCACCATGATCTTACGTATCCAGCCTTCGAGTGAGCCTTCTCCCTTATAGTTGTGAATGTAAGTGAATACATTCATAAACCCGTCCTGCAGTATCTCTTCAGCTTCTTCTTTGTTTTTTGCATACCACATACATACACCCATCATCTTAGTGCAATACAAGCGGTATAGCTCTGCCTGTGCAGACCTTTCCCCTTTAATGCACCCATTGATGATTTGCTGCAAATGTTCAGGCAATTGTGTTCTCTTTACAAGATGAAGGAAACACAAAAAAGGTTGGGTTGATTCATTATTTTGATTAAATATTCTATAAAGTAAAGGATTATTGAACCACAGAGGCACACGAGGGCAAAGAAGAGCACTCACAGAGTCCTGTGGACAGAGTATTTAAAAGTATTTCCATTTTCACTATTCTCTTCTTTTAAGTGAATACATGCTAATAGATTAGAAAGCATGTGAGTTCTTGTTCTTACAATAATGAAGTTGTAAACTTCAGAGAGAAGGTTGGGAAGTGGGACACTTTGCTGAGTAGAAGTTGGATGTTGTTGTTCTATTAACAGAGCAGGACTTCGTTGGAAGTCCTGCTGCATTAAAGTAAGGTGCTAAGGTTGCACCGCCCACGCCAGCCCATCAGGCACCCCGCCTACATCGAGATGACCAGTAACTTCTAAAGTTTTGAGATCAATTATCGCTATATAGTTATCTGCCGAACAGGCAACAAATGCACGCGAGCCATTAGGGTCCATCAAAATCCCTGCTGCACCATTACCAATTTTTAGTCGTTTCTTTTCTGTACGTGATTGGGTATCAAAGATGGTCAGGTCGCCGGATTGAAGGCTTGAAATGAACACCAGGCTGCCATCCTGTGTAAACTTCACCCGGTTGGCACCCTGCACCTTTGCATCAACTTTGGCGGCCAGTTGTTTCGCTCCCAGGTCAATGATGGATATGGTGCCGTCTTCACTGGATGCGGTCCATAACTGGCTGCCATCAGGGGATACATCAAATCCTTCTGAGCCCCTTGCAGTAGGAATAATTGTTTGCATCCAGTTCTCATGTGGCTGAGCACCGGGAGGTGGAAGTCTATTTGCAGGTGCTGCATTGCCGGGAGGCATAGCATTAGGGGGCGGTGGTGGAAAATTGCCAGGCGGCATCAACGTATCTACAAGAATACTGACTGTTCCGGAAGAAACATTGGTCGTGTAGATCTTCTTCCCGTCGGCAGTAACATAGAGCATGTGTGTTCTGTCCTGACCTGTTCCCATGCTCCAGTCAAGCTTGCCAGTTGCAGGATCGTAGCGGCCAACAGCTTTGGAGCCTTCCGCAGTGAACCACACTTTCCCGTTAACGAACGTTAATCCGTGGGGACCATACAGCGGTCTTGTGTCAATGTTTGTTAAGGGCTTTTGCTTAACAAGATCAATTACGTTCAGTTCATGTAAGCTGCCGCCACCATAAATGGTAACATAGGCAGTCTTTCCATCCGAAGAGGCGATCACTTCGTGGGGATCACTGCCAACAGGAATACGGGCCAACACCTTTAGTGTAGCGGGATCTACAATCGCCAGCGTATGACTTGCTTTTGATAGCGCAAGCAATGCCTGGCGTGGTGTGGATTGGGCATTACATGCTGTTACAAAACAAGATAATATCCCCAGGAAAGCGTTTACTGCAAGCAGTCGGAGTAAGTGGTTTTTTACTTTTTTCATAGACTAAGTTACTAATGATTTTATTGCTGTTGAATCCTTAAGATGATAAGGATCTATTTAACGTATAAAGTTATTGATATCATTAGATAAGTTTTAGAAATGGGGTGAATAGGGGGAAAGTTTGTGGTGAATTCGGCAAATTTATAGATCTGTTGGTGATGAGTTATAGCTGACATATACCTGAGTTATACTTAAGTTATACCTAAGTTATACTTAAGTTATACTTAAGTTATACTGAACTTATACCGAATCTCCTCCATATTTCCTCCCTGTCTCTCTCTATCTAACTCTTCATCAACGCCGTACTATCTCCCCATCTACTCCCAAAGCCTGCCTGGCCAAAGGCAAGGTTGTACATCGTACATCTAAAATCGTACATATAATAGCTTCCTATCCTCCTCTTCATTTACTCCTCAGTCATACACACAAGTAATCGGCACAAGGTACCTGGTTACCTGTTTCTTAGACTGCACATATGTAGTTGCCACCACCTTATAAACAAATACAGGGTCTCCAAAAGGAAACCCTGCTTTCAAAAAAAGCCGCATCGGAATACCTGAATAATTATTCCGGATTGCTATCCTCCCTATTTAAATTTCATTGCTACTGAAATAACATTTGATACAAGATCGGTTGTTTGTGTATAATGCCCGTACCGTATTTCCATACTATTCAGCTTACTGTTAAAGATGCCACCCGGAGGAGCTATTCTAAAGCCAACACCAAAGAAGTGACTATCGAATGCGGAGAGTGCATAATTGCTCGTATAGTAAGTATCGGTTGTTACATGTTGTTCGTAAGGAGCAAAATAATTCGCTGCAGTTTGTGTATAATACCTGTAGAAAGGCGATATAGAGAAGAACGGCGTTATCTTAACCGGCACTTCTATACCTGCTGTATGGGATTGTATTCCCCAGTTATCAATGTAATAGCGATAATAACTGCGGATGATGATTTTATCTCCCAGGAAATAATTCAACCGTATGCCAACCGGCAGTTTATATCTCGTATCCGGCAGTTTTTCTACTTGTACCGAGCCGTCTGTGAAATACACACGGTGGAAAGGCAAGCCAAGATAGCCTGTTTGCTCAACAAGATCGGTTGTTATACTTCCCTGCAAACGCTGGCTGAAGACCTGCGAGAAGGAAAGAGAAACTGAATAGGTATTCCTCGGGCTGGATGGTATATTGTCTGCACTTGATTCTCCATGTCTGCCTCCACTTAACGATACTGTTCTTCCACTTGCTGTAGTGTAAACGGTTGTTCCGCTATTTGAAGAACTTGTAGAAGTACCAGGAACTAATTCAGATGGGTAAATCAACTTTACTTTATCAAAGAAAGCAGATGCTTTTGCATCGAACTCACCATTGCTGTTGGTCTTTTTGCTGAACTCTGCATCTAAGCCAAATGATTTGTAATTATACTCACTGGAGTAATATAATCCGGTACCAAAGCTTGTTTTGCGCTTAAGGTTTTCTACCGACCAGTTGACAGATGGATATATTCTTGTTCCATCTGTACTGGAAGCTCCTGTTTTAGATACATAAGCTGAGGAAGCAGCAGTATGATGGTCTAAGCCAAGGCCCAGGGTAAGTGTATGCTTATGTGCTGTTGCATCCTGTCCAACTAATTTTAGTTCAAGACCGTTTGAAAGGTCAGTCACTTTTTCTGTACCGATTCCTCCGGTTACGGCAGAGTGATTCCCGTCCTGACCATATAAACTTGAAACCAGGTTCACTTCTTCCACTGCCAGCTTTTTAGGCTGGTAAACCGTTGTGTCCTTAGTGGATTGTGCAAACAGATGAACAAATAGGAGATATAAGCCAATTACTGTAAGGCTGATTTTTTTCATGTGTTGTAAATAAGTAGGGAAATAAATGATGTATGAGTGTGCAGCAGGATTATCTGAACTGCAAAGGCGCAAAGACGCGAAGTATTCACTTAATTATCTCGGTATTCTTTGTGCTGCTTTGTGCTCTTCGTGCCATTGTGGTTCAATAAAAAATCAATTACAGCCGCATCCGCCGCCATTCTTACCACCATTAGCGCCTGATGATCCTTCGCGGTAGGTTTGAAAGTTGAGTTCATTCTTTTCTGCTTTTCTGCCGGAGAGCGACATTTCCGAGTCGTTTATCCTGCTCTTCTGGTATTCCTTTACTTCTTTGCAAGACGTAGTAAAGAGTATTGTACTTGCAACAATTACTATCAAAAGATTTCTTCTCATATACTGGTTCTGTTTTATACAAAGTGGATGTTTCTTGAGGTATAGATACTGTTGTTATCATCAATCAAAACAGCTTCTATATCTTTCATTTGATTGATCATATACAGTCCCGCTTCTATGCCCATGATCATAACAGGGGTTGCCATTGCATCGGCGAGTTCTGCATTGGGAGTGATAATGGTTACACTTTTAATACCCCTGACAGGAAAGCCTGTTCGCGGATCAATAGTGTGGGAATAACGTTTGCCATCAATCAGGATAAACTTCTCATAATTACCTGAAGTGGCAACTGCCATGTTGGTAACATTGAGATGGGAGAAAACTTCACCTGAGCCATCGGGCTTTACAATGCCGATGGTCCACGGGCTGCCATTAGGCTGAAATCCCCATGCAGTAAGATCTCCCGATGCGTTTACAACACCACTGGTTATCCCCATTTGCTGCATCACTTGCCTGGCTTTCTCAGCAGCATAGCCTTTGCCGATCCCACCAAAGCCAATGCGCATGCCTTCGTGTTTCAGCATAACCGTTTTATGGGTTCTGTCGAGAATGATGTTCCTGTAATCAATCAGCTTTACCATTCTGCGTGCAATACTTTTTGATGGTAGTGCTTTCATGGTAATATCGAAATTCCAGAGGCGTTTATCTATTGAACCATAAGTAATGTCGAACGCCCCTTGTGTAACTGTAGAGATTTTGATGGCGCGTTCTATAATGCCAAATGTTTCATCACTAACTGTTACCGGGGCAATGCCTGCATTGCGGTTGATGAGATTGGTTTCGCTGTCGTCTTTGAATGTTGTGAGCAGTCTTTCAATTCTCCTGATTTCCTCTGCTGCTGCTTCAATGCTTGTATCGGCAAGTAACGGATCGTCACCAACTGCGGTGATTTCAAAATGGTTGCCCATTAAATGAAATGACTTTTTATAAGCGATAAGCACAGCAGCTTTATTCATTATTGCTGGCATTCATAGCTTGTTTTATGTCTTCTATAAATGATGGAACGTCTTCTTTAGGATAACCGTCCCATGCTTTTATAACCTTTCCATTCGGATCAAGTAAAACCGTATAGGGAAAAGAGCCCTGCCTGTTGTAAGCATCAGCCATTTTATCGTTCAAAGCTTGTTGTTCCTTTGGGAGTTGGTTCTTCTTGTTGCG
Source organism: uncultured Chitinophagaceae bacterium (assembly GCA_963819045.1). Classification (GTDB taxonomy): domain Bacteria; phylum Bacteroidota; class Bacteroidia; order Chitinophagales; family Chitinophagaceae; genus Ilyomonas. Next base: position 78,532 of record CAWFUV010000015.1, read on the forward strand.
CGGGAAGTCGGCATTTGCCATTATCAATGAAGAATCAGCAAACTGCTGGAAGCTTGCATCATCAAATATCTCTTTGTGCATGCGGATGCAGGGGCCACACCAGTCGGAGCCTGAAAAGTTTAATAAGATATACTTGTGTTCTTGTGAAGCGAGTTGTTTGGCTTCATCAAGATTGTTATGCCAGCTTGTAAAGGCACATAATATAAGTGCAACTACAATAAATAGTACTTTTCTCATTTGTAATACAATTTTTACCGAGAGGTATACATGGAACTAATTGCTTTAACCAGGCACCCGGTGTTGTCTCTTTATTGATGACAGAATGGTTGCTGATGGTTGGGTGAAAGAGGGGAATTGTGGTAAAATATTATTTTTTGCTATTTACATTGGCAATTAAATAAGTTTCAGGGTGCAGTGTACTAAACACCGCCTTCTGTTTACGCCACCTTAAACTACTCTGTCAACCCGATATAGCAGGCATATTAATATCAAGAAACAACAAATCAACCGAGTTCCCTTCCAGGGGTATTGCAGGGCTTCAGGTGATTTGCTGTGATGTAAGTGATTCTAACGTGCCTGATGATATCCCTGGCTTCTTGTTACCAGCTGATTATAAATAATTTTTAACTATTACCCAACCATCATTCCGGTAAGTACATCCTTATTAAAAAACACAAAATCCATTTATGAAGAAACTTTTATTCTCTACCCTTGTTGTATCACTTGCTTTGTTTTCCTGTTATAAACAAGGAGATAATCCGGGCGGTTATCATGGCTCCCGTTCGGTTACGATTGATACGACCATTGCTTCGGGTACAACATACCAGCTTGATTTACAACCCTACGGTGATGCAGATGATGTTGCTGCCATCAAAACGCAGGCTGCAAATTATACTACCAGCGAAATTGTGAATACCGGAACTGGCTTTTCTTCTGTTTATCACTTTTCAGCAGTATCCGATCTTAAAGCTCCTTTGAGTCAACAGGTGGTTATTGCTGTTACGGAGGGTAACCATGGACAGCATCACATAAATAATGACTCTACTTTAATTACTATTAATTTCAAGGTCCAATAAGTATGGATTTGCATTTTCAGGATAGCTTACCCGGCGAGCGCTTTAGCCTTGCCGGTTTTTATGCAGTTTATAATTCTTTATTGTTGTACGGGATGACTCTAACATAAAAAGGGCGTCACACATGTGCAACGCCCTCTCTGAACTTATGGGTTACAGGTTGTTTTAATGTTCGCTGCTAAGTAAGATGACTTTGCCTTCCACCCAAACAGTTGCTTGTTCCATTTTGAAATTGGTGTACTTTATTTCCTGCTTCACCAATACCTTCCCATTGCCATCTTCTGCTGTGATCCAGGCACTTGAATCAGCATTCTTTCTTAACATCCATATTTGAAAATCTTCTTTGCTGATTACCTGCTGATAGGATGCTATCATGTCTAAGAACCAGAAGCAACGGTAGGTTATTGCAAGCTGCAGGGCACCTTCAGTAGCAAACATCCCAAACAGGTATTTATGGTAAGTGTCTGGACTGCTGGCTTGCATAATTGCTTCATTCGAATTCCTTGTATTCATGCGATGATATTTAAGTCTGGTGAGGTTAGCAATCAAACTTAATGTATTGAGTAATTATATTGCTAAAATATTTAGTAAATATAGCGATTTAGTTTTAATAACCAATATTTTATTGCGCTTTACGCTAGAATGATCATTCATGAAAAGAGAAGGGAATAACTACAGTATGAGCAAGGCTTAAAATGGATACCAAAGCCTATATGTTGGATCTGGTTAGAAGCTGAGATAGTACAATATAGTAGCCAAAACAAAGAGGCTCCAGAGAACAATAGATCCCACAATTCTCCAATGCCAACTGATGGCTATAGAATGCTTATAGTCTTTCGCATAATGGATTTCTTTATCTCTGGCATATAGAATAAATATAAGCACTGTTATAGTGATGGCAAGGTCAATATGAGGGATATTGGAGATACACAAATCAATTATTTCAGGTAGATAAATTTGCATGGCCTCAGGATATTTTTTGTTTATCTCTATTGCCAACATTAATGCCATTAAACGGCTCGATTGATAATCAGGCATTTAGTAAACAACGCTTTTGAGTGTTTGTCCATTTTTGGGAAGCTCAATTCAAAAGGGGGAGGGAGTATAAAGGGAAATTAGTATTCCGTCCACTAAATAAGATGGTACTCAGTACGCTGTCAACTAAATAAATGTACAATCAGCATCTACTATCAAATAAATCAAGCTTTGCTAATAGAAGCTAAGCAAAAGAATATCCTTCCCCGGTAAACATAAATCTTCCAACCTGCAATGAGCTACGTATCCACCTTTCCAATCTCTGCTAAGTATGCCTCCGCTGTTCAAAGTTTAAGGCCAAAGGCAACCAACCTAATCATCAACTACCTGTCCATTAACAAGCAGCACCATGTTAGCCCAACAGTGCCACCCGGTAATAAAGCTGCCCCTTAGGCAATGGGGCGGCGCTGGCCAGCACGAAAATGCGCGGAGCGATCATGCCGTGCTTGAACTTTTTTGTTTCTTTTTTCTTTCAAGAGAAAAAAGAAAGACAACGACTTGCTGTCAGCAAGTACACCTACAACAACTAATATCTATACAGCATCCAAAACACATTTGCTCCGAACTAAAAATACTTAGTTGTCACTGTACTAAGCAATTCCATATCAAGAGCCTTCATAATTGTAAACACACCCCGGGCTATACCTAAGTTATACTTAACTTATACCTAACTTATACCTAACTTATACCGGATCTACTCCCTGTCTCCTCCTGTTTAACTCCTAAGGTACTCCGTACTAACACCGTACCTGCCTCCCTTGAATCCTTCACCTTACCTGCTTTACCTTGAATCTTATTTCTTATCTCTTGAATCTTGTCTCTTGTATCTTGTTCACCCAAAATCTAAACTTGCCAGATGAATACAGCCAAACACTATCCACCTCTTATAGCCATATTACCCTTTATCTCTAACTATGCATCCGCACAATCAACCAATGCACAAGATTACGAAGTAGCAGTATATTACTTCCCCAATTATCATGTAGACTCTATTAATGAAAGATAGCATGGCAAATAGCCCAAAGCCTGGGCATTGGAGAGAACCTGATTTACAAGTGGAAGAGCCGCAGTACTAACAGCAGCCAACAGCCAGCAGCAGTTAGTAAGGGGAACAGCCCCGTTGTTCCGCTAAGAGAAGACCCGCAGGCACTCTTGCTCAAACGCATCCGGGAGTTGGAGCAGGAGCGTGATATTTTAAAAAAAGCTTTGGGCATTTTCAGCCGTCAGACCTGAAGCAATTGTACGGCTTTATTGCATTGCATGCAGCGCAATATCCCGTAGAAACACAATGCCGTGTGCTCAAGGTCAGCCGCAGTGCTTACTACAGTTGGAAGGAGCAAAAGCAAAGTAGGGCCGGTGAAAAGAAAAAGGAAATGGAACAAAGTATTATCAGCGTCTTTATGAAGCACCGCAGGCGCTATGGCGTACGCAGGATAGTGGCAGAACTCAAAGCAGCCGGAAAGCTTAAGGCTGGTGCATACCAGGTACGTCAGGTATTAAAGGAGCATGGTTTAAAAGCTATTCAGCCCCGCAGCTTCGTGCCAAAGACTACGGACAGCCGCCATCCTTATCCTATCAGTCCCAACCTGCTGTTGGAGCGCTCTTTGCCAATAAGACCTGATGAAGTGTGGGTGGGTGACATCACCTACATTCCACTCTCCGGCGGCACTTACGGTTATTTGGCGGTGTGGATGGATCTGTATTCCCGAAAGATCATCGGCTGGTAGCTGGATAACCACCTGAAAGAAGCGTTGATAGTGGAGGCATTTAAAAAAGCACTGATGAACCGCCGTATTACAGAGGAACTGATTATTCATTCCGACCGTGGTGGTCAGTATGCAGGTAATAAGTTCAGAAAGCTCCTGCATTCAAAACCGCAGATCATCCAAAGCATGAGCCGGGCTGATAACCCGTATGATAATGCTTTTATGGAGTCTTGTTTCAGCCGCTTTAAAGCAGAACTGCTGCGGGACGGTACTTTTGATAATCTGCAGGATGCCCATACCGGGATCTTTGAGTATATAGAGATGTATTACAATACGATCAGAAGGCATTCCGTACTGAATTATGAAAGTCCCATGAACTATGAAAAGAACTATTATAGTAAGTATGGATCAGCTCAGGACCTTGCATCAAAATGGGAGTGCGGATGATCGCTTACAGGCGCATATTTTCCCTGCAACCCCTCTATGGGTTTGTAGGAGGGGATTGCAGGAAAAATATGCTGGAGAAAGGTTAGCTGATAAGCTTTAGCTATTACTCATCATCTTTAAAAAGAACCATTATTTTTACATCACCTAAGTGACTTTACTGTCCGTTAAAATCCATACCTCAAAGCGCAGGAAGTGCTATTGCCTTGTATAGCAGCCAGCTTGTAAGAATATCACCTGACCACCCCTACCTGGTGCTCTATTTTACTTAATTCCAATCCTTGATTAGCATTTATATCTAACTTATAACAGAGGTATAGTTCGAGGCTGTCTACAACAGGGATGTAGGAATTTTCAGGCACCTCAACCTTAAGTAATAAGCTATTTTCAACCAGGTAGCACAGCATACTTCGGCTCGCCGCTCACCGCCCAAAGCTCGTGGCTTATCACTTACCGCCTGAAGCCTGAGGCTTTCAGCTTATTTGTGGTATGGCCTTTATTTTAGTCAATTCCTCTGCAATTTCCCAGACTATTCTTTCATAGGCTTGTTTGAGTGCTGTTGCTTTGCCATGCTTCAACTGGAATGTTAATGCATCTGGCAGATTAAGGATTCTTTGGGTTTCTTCATTGCATAATGCAAATGCTTTGAAGTAATTCCCATGCTTCCAAACCGTAAATACTACAGGAATATGTTTAACTACATTTCCTGGCTGCCGGTAAGGCACATTAACAAGGACCGTAGAAAGATTAGTAACGTGCAAAGAATTAGTTATTTGTTGTGTTGTCTGTTCCATAATGTTCAATTAAATAGTTGATAAATGAGTTGCCCTTCATCTTTAAAAATGATCATCCCGATCATGTGCTATATGCATAACAAGCGGTAGTGTTTTTTTACACTTAAACCCAAAGCCACACCTGCAGAAAGGTCTTGTGCTGTAAAAGGCTTGCATACATATCCCTTAACTATGTTCATCCATTCATCATTTACATCAGGGTAAGCATCGCTGTCTAAAAAGAAAATAAGTGGAATACTGCAAGTGGCAGCATTTGCTTTAGCTAATTGTAAAAAGGTATATCCATGAGTATCAGGTATTGCTAAATCACATATAATTAGATCGGGCTGGTATTGCTTTGCTGTCTTAAAGCCGATGCTTCCGTTTTCTGCTGTAAGTACATTATAATTCTTGATCCCGAGCAATTCTGCTGTATTTTCCCTATGGCCCTCAATGATCAATATTGTTTCCTTCATGTAGTAAAACTACATCTGCAACTATAACCTTCATATGACCATCGTCAGCATATAAGGTAACAATGGACAGTTTAAAGGAGTGTTAATCCTCTGTACGTTGTTTGCCCGATTATTAAAGCCTATCATCAACGAGCGAATGTTGTAAAACCTTTTTATGATCGGATGTTTTCTTTTTATGTAGAAATGGCTTTTCAATTAAATTCCATGAAGCATAAGCAAGTAAATAAGCAATGCATAAAACCACCAAAATGTAAAGTGGATTGTGAAGAATATTCATCTCCACTATTACCCCTAATACTAATCCGTGATAAATATAAACTCCATATGAAATATCATTGCCTTTTAGTATTTTCTTTGCCAGACCAGGTAAAGTATAAGCAAGTGAAATGGTAACTAAACCAAGAAATAGCTGTCCGATAATATTAAAGAAAGGAGTAGAAGGAACATTAGATTGAAATATAAAGTAAGCTATCAAATAGTATATTGCTTTCCCGGCAACCAGTTTTGATTCATAGATCTTTATCCTCTGAAATACCACTCCTAATAAGAATAAAAAGAAACGGGGCGCAAAAGTATATCGCAACATTTTCTCAAATGTTGTCTCTTTTTCAGGAGTACCTGTAGCATAGCGCAAAATAAAATATGCTGCAACGGTAAAAAGAAGAAACACAAGGATAAATACTCTTGTTTTTTTTACTTCATTGTCTGCCATTGCGGATATGAAAAAATATATAACAGGCAATAAAATATAAAACTGGAGTTCTAATGGAATCGTCCATAAGCTACCATTATAAGAGCCGAATCCAAAATGAGATAAGAAATGAGGAGTGTAAATGATTCCTATGCAGTTACTGAAGAACCAGGGAACAAATTCTTTATTGAAGAAGTTTACTTTTGAGACTATTGCTATTGTACAAATAGTTAAAATAATACAACACCAAAGGGCCGGATAGATACGAAGTGCTCTGTTCCTAAAATAACTTTTCAAATCAGGATTCCTTTCGTATGAAGCAGAAATCAAAAATCCACTGATCACAAAGAACATGGGAACACCGGTAAAATACTGGATATAAGTGTACAAAATTGAAACAGGTACTTCCAGGTGCCAATACGAATGGTGGAGTAAAACTTCTGTAGCAGCAAGTATTCTTAATAAATCAAAATTATTGGTGCGAAAGATGTTATTTAGTTTTGGCTTAGCAGTAGTTAATACCATTTTTAATGTTTTACTGTTCAAATTTACAATCTAATATGTTTACTATTCTCAACAGCTTGTTAAGTAGTAGTATAGCAACGGTATCCATCTTTAGATTGTAAACAGGAAGGTACTCAGGCTTCTTTCTGCATATTTCCGGGAAAAGATACTACGAAGGTAGTTCCCTCATTTACTTTACTTGCAAAGTGAATAGTTCCGTTAAGTAGTTCCACATACTTTTTTACAATACTCAATCCGAGGCCTGTGCCTTGTACATTCATAGCATTGCTGGCTCTGAAAAACTTACCAAACAGCTCCTTTTGTGCATCTTCTGGTATCCCGATGCCTTTATCTTTTACACTTATGGTTACCTGTCCGTCTCTTTCTGCTACGTCAACATATATTTCTTTGTCCTTTTTAGAATATTTTAGTGCATTGGAAATAAGATTGAGCAGTACGTTGCGCAGTATCTTTTTATCCTGGTATACTTCCTTTGCTCCTGTATAAGAAAAACGGATATGCTGATTTTTGTTCTTTGCCGTTTCCTCCATCTCTTCTACAATTTCCTTGGCAAATTCACACAAGTTAAAGTTAACTGCATTAGCTTCTACTATTCCTTGTTCCAGTTTTTCAAGCGAAAGAAATCTATCCAGTATATCTGTAAGGTTTTTTACGGATGATTGGATACGTTCAAAATGCTTCTGCCTTTTAGCTTCATACTCCGGAGCAGTATAATGTTCCAGGAGCGCAAGGCTGGATAGAATGGTGCTTAAAGGCGTACGGAACTCATGGGATGCAGTGGAGACAAACCTTGACTTCATTTCACTTAATCCTCTCTCCCTTTCCAGTGCATGCGTAAGTTCTAAGGTTCGGTCTTTTACTTTTTGTTCCAGTTTCTGGTTTATTCTTTGAATTTCCTCTTCCGCCTGCTTGCGGGCAGTAATATCAGTGCGAATGGCAAGATACTGGTAGGGCTTGCCGTTGCTATCAAGAAAGGGAATAATAGTGGTATCCACCCAGTAGCAGGCTCCGTCTTTTGCCTTATTCTTCAGTTCTCCATGCCATATTTTGCCATTTGCAATCGTCGCCCAAAGATTGCGGATGAATTCTTTAGAGTGGTAACCGGAGTTAATAATCCGGTGGTCTTGTCCAAGTAGTTCCTCTCTTGAGTACTTAGATATTTTACAGAAGTTATCGTTGGCATGTTTGATAATGCCTTTTTGATCAGTAATAGCTACAATAGCAGCTTCGTCAAAAGCCAATTTATAATCCAGCATTTCGGTCTGGCTTTTTTCTAACTGGATTTCCAGTTCTGTATTGAGGCGTTTGATCTCTGCTTCTGCAGATCTTCGGGCTGTGAGGTCTTTGGTCACTTTACCAAAGCCTACCAGCTTACCATTCTCATCATGAAGTGCTGTTATCGTTACATAGGCCCAGAAAAGAGAGCCATCTTTGCGTACTCTCCAGCCTTCCTCGTCGAAACGGCCCCATTCTGCGGCAAGCTTCAGGTTTCGCTGTGGGATCTCTTTTTCCTTATCCTCCTCCGTATAACAGATAGAAATAGGATTACCCAAAACTTCCTGAGCTGAATAACCCTTCATCTGTTCAGCGCCTTTGTTCCAGCTAATGATACGACCACAAGCATCAAGCATGATGATAGCGTAATCTTTTATGCTCTCAACCAAAAGCTTATAATTCTTTTGTTCCGTATTGGTACTACTCATCTTGCTTCTATTAGTTCTATATTTCGAAGTTAATTCCATCTTCACAGGATTATTTTGATTCTTTTTATTGTATAAACACTAAATAGCAGGTCAAGGACGACATTAAACTTGTCTCAGTCGTCTTTACAAGGGTTTAGAGTTACAAGGGTCGCGAGTTATAAATATTGTAAATGCAATAAATTATAATATTATGATTCATTGGTTTTCTGAATCATTAAATAACGCTTTCCTTCATTCACTCACACCTCTCTTGTTGTTGTAGCAGGTAAAATTGAATAGTGCGGAACCTTAATATCGGATATTGCTTTAGCATCAAAAATGCCTTAGTTGGATACCTAAACTTCAATATTACGTTTCTATTATTGGACCCCATGCTCATTGCCATGAAATAATAATAATTTATAAACTAATTAATGGATAGTGTAAAAATAAAATGTGTAGTTCACCTGCTATGTACATAAAGCAGACAATTGTTTGTAGTTTTTTAACTACAAACAATTAGTTAATCAGGAAAAGTTGTACAAGGCTGCCAACTCTTTCAACTGCAGGATATTGGAAACCTGTAGCTTTTCAAAGATTCGGGCTTTATAAGTACCTACAGTAGATGGCTGCAGATGTATCTGGTTGGCAATTTCATTGATAGTAAGTCCGGTTAGCAGCAGTTTGGCAATCTCAAATTCCCGGTCTGATAAAGTAGTAAACGGATTGTTTTGTTCTTCTCCTACAAAAGCATCCATCAAATCGGCACTCAAATAGCGCCTGCCGTTTAATACTGTTTCAATGGCTTTTTTTACTTCTTCTACAGAGGCATCTTTAGATAAATAACCCTGGGCTCCGGCTTTAATAAACCGCTTACCATATAGTGTTTCAGAACTCATAGAAAAAATAAGGATTCTTGTATCGGGGTGAAAAGCGGTAATATATTCTACCAGATCTAAACTATTAGTATTGGGCATTTGGACGTCTAATATAATCAGTGTACACTTATGTTGTTTAAGTTGTGCTATAGTGGTATCTCCATTTTGTGCCTCCACAATCTGTGCCCCCGGATAAAAATCGGCAATCAGTAATTTCAATCCCTGCCTTACAATTTCATGGTCATCAGCAATCAAAAAGGTATTCAGCATAAAATCAGGTATAACTTACTAATAGATAGAATCGAAAAAAATGCTATGGCAATAAGTTTGAGGTACAATTCCCGGGCTTTTAGGTTAATTTCCACATAAAGTTAATCATTTTCTATATGAGATAAAATAATTGTATAATAAGATTAGCATACTATATATACATTATTGTGAAATACCGAGCTAAAACTACTCCTGTTGCTGGTGCCGAATGTAGCAACTGAAAAATTATAAATTAAAGCGAATGATAATGGAAAGTGATAGCCGTTTAATATTTGATCATCTTCCGGGCATATACGTGATCTTAAAACCTGATGCACCCGACTTTACTATTCTGGGTTATAATAAGGCACTGGTACAGGCTAAGATGTCGTCTGAACCTATAAAGGGGAAAAAACTATTTGAGGTATTTACAGATAATATTAATAATCCTGAAGCTACTATAGTTGCCAATTTAAGTGCCTCTCTCATGACGGCAATTGAAACGAAAAAGCCACATAGGATGGCAATGCAGCGTTTTGATCTGCTCAATCCGCAAACCAGCCAGTTTGAAGAAAAATATTGGAACCCTATAAATATACCGGTACTGGATAAAGAAGAAAATGTCAAGTATATTATCCATGCAGTAGAAGACGTTACCGATAAGGTCTTACTCCAGGAAAAGGGAAAACAAACTGAACAGGAACTCACTTATCTGCATAAAGTACAGTTTGATATACTGGAAAGTATTGAAGACGCTTTTATCTCTACCGACAAGAACTGGATAGTAAAATACTGGAATAAACAGGCTGAAACTTTTTTTGATACTGAACGACAAGAGGCTTTAGGACAAAGCTTGTGGGACATTATAAAGATAGAGGGGGATGGCAAAATACATGAATCCTTCCAAAAGGCAATGGAGAGCAACAAGCCGGCACATTTTGAGGAGTATTATGCTCCCAGGGATATATGGTTGCAGGCAAATGCATATCCTTCTGTAGATGGGTTGAGTGCTGTTTTGGTAAATGTTACGGAAAAGAAGAAAAGGGAAGAAGAAACACGGAAGAATGAACAGCGTTTCAGGGCATTAATTGAAAATATATCAGACGGGCTAGTTGTTATCTCACCAACTGGTATCATAAAGGAGTTGAGTAATTCGGCACAAAAAATATTAGGCTATGATTTTAAATATTTTAAAGGTCAGAGCTTTAAGTATTTATTTTTTCCTGACGACCTGCCAAGTGTAGAAAAGGCTTTTAAAGACACATTAGAAGTTGAAAATATCCGGGAATTTTATGCCCATTTTGGCATTTCGGCTTACCCTACTGTGCATTATAATACTGCAAGTGCAACAGTTCAATTCAGGTTTATAAGGGAGGGAGGGGGCATCAGATGGTTAGAGGGTACTTTTCATAACCTGCTTCACGAAGAAACAATCAAAGCTATCGTATTTACTTTTCGTGATATTACCAGCCGCCGCATACAGGAGCAGCAACTACAGGCATCCGAAGAGAAGTACCGCTATCTTTTTCAAAATAACCCGGCTGCTATCATTATCTGGACCCCGGAGGACTACTGGATAAGAGAAGTAAACGAAGCTGCCTGTTTGCAATATGGACATACCCGTATGGAATTTTTAAGTAAAACTTTTTTAGATCTTAAAGCTGTAGAACAGCAACCTGGGGCACCAGGCTTTGAACCCACATTTAAACTGGAAAACGTTTTTGAGCAAGGTATATGGCAGCACAAAACAAAAGGAGGTGATATTATTTACATGGATTTTTCTTTCCATAAGATCAATTATAGTGGCATGAATGCAGTGTTAACCTTAGGCACCAATGTAACTGACAAAATACTTCTGCAGAAAAAACTGGAAGAGAAAGAACAGAAAAGGCAAAAAGAAATTACGGAAGCAGTAATCGCTGCGCAGGAAAATGAACGGGCAGAACTTGGAAGGGAACTGCATGATAATATCAGCCAGATACTTACGACTGCCCGTATGTATATAGAACATTCTTTAAACAAAAAAGAAAAGCAGATAGAACTGCTTCAACATAGCCGTGAATACATTAGCAAAGCTGTTGGAGAAATACGGGAGCTTTCGCACAGGTTAATGCCGCCATCTTTAAGTGATATAAGCTTAAAGCAGAATCTGGAAGAATTATTCTTACACCTGAAGTATCTGAGTGAGTTTAAATTCAGGTTTGAATTTCTGCTAACCAACGAAAAAAATATCTCCAATGATCTAAAGCTTGCTATTTTCAGGATTGTACAGGAAGGTTTAAATAATGTTTTCAGGCATGCGAGAGCTACAAATATTGTTGTGCGCCTGGAACATAAAGAAGACATGCTTTTGGTTTGCATTGAAGATAATGGTATAGGCTTCGATCCTCTGAGGAAAGCTTTTGGTTTAGGACTTCGCAATATTACCAGCCGTGCCAATCTTTTTGGCGGTCAGGTAGAATTGAACTCACAGCCGGGCAAAGGCACCGAACTTAAGGTCTTGTTTCCTGCTAATAATGAGAATTCTACTGGTTAGCTACCTGCTCTACTAATGTTTTTGCTTTTAATGGTTAAGTCCTGTTTTCGACCCCTCTTAACTGCATTGGCTTTTAATGATGCTTACCTGGCTTATCCGGAACGGAGAAAACGTAAATTGACCATAGAACACCAAAAATAACCATTTGTAATAATTAAGGTAAGAAGATTTTATTGCTTGTTAAATTGTATTACCAAAAGAAAGGTAACATGAAAACACCATTTGTTTTATGTTTGATCTTTTCAATAGCTGCCGACAGTCAACAATTTGCGTTAGCAAATAAGTTACTTAAATACGAGGCTGCATACTCCGATACATTAAACAGGAAATTGAACAAACCTTTACAAGCAGGCGCCGGATATAGTGGTAATAACGCGCCGCCATGTAATGGAAATGGAATTGTGACTTTTGTTGACAATTCCTCTCAACCGCTATGGTTATATTATTGGTATGCTGAAGATGTTGTAAATGCCTCTCATGAATGCCAGATCAGGAGGTTTTGGAAGCAATTGGACGCAGGTAATAATCAGTTTATTATACCAAGAAATAAAACACTAATATTCAGAATCTGCTTCAGTACGGAATGCTTAAATAGTGTTATAAAACAATATGGGATTGTGAATTACTGCAATGCCGCGAATGGAACTGTTATTATAAATTAATAACGAGGGGCAGCGCATACGGTGCCCGAATGCCCTTCAGGGTATTAAAACGGAAATAGTATTACTTACAGTAATGACTGCCGGATATTAGAATTGCATAAAAAGCCTGTACCTTGCTGTAAGGACAATATAACAGCACTATTTAAAAAGCTATTATGATGTCCTTTCAAGTATCTGGAATTTGAGATACCAAAGCTCATCTCTCAAAGCATCTAAGCCGGAATGCGGGCCTTCCTTCAAGATCGCTTTTACAATTAAATCATCTGCCTGCATTATTGATTCGTCTAATTCCTGAAGTACCTCCTGTAAATTCCTGCCTTCGTCAATCTCCTGGGAGATGATCTCGTATCTTGCTTTTGCCTTTTTAATATTCTCAGAGAGTAAAGGTGTTGTCATAGTGTATTAGGTTTTTTTGTATAGCATAAAGTTAGTTATTTTTTTGTAAGTTTTATACACATTATAACATTATCTATTTAATCATTTATCAATGTGGGCGGGCATTTTCCTCTGTATCCTTTATAGTGCATGCAAATGGGGGCAGCCAGGGGTTATTCAGGGGGTTACTGAGGAGTTAGTACTGCGGAGATAGGGAGTAGATTCGGTATAAGTTAGGTATAAGTTAGGTATAAGTTAGGTATAACTTAAGTATAAGTTAAGTATAACCCAGGTATAGCCCGGTGCTGTGTAAGAGTGGGAGCGGGGTTTGGGGATAATGATACTACTGCTGCCGACCAGCATCGTTCAGGCGGGGATGTATTGCAGATAAAGCTAATTTTAAAGAGGCTATTTTAGAATTTTGAGACAGCCTCTTTTTCGGGCATCCCGGTTATCAGCAGAAGATATGACGAATAAATTAGCAAGCATAGCGAAGCCACCACAAGATTGCTGAATTTTAGTTTCTGTATAATCTTAAACCCATTCCCGGATACACTTATTTAGTAAATTTTTTAGCATAAAAGCTGACAATAAAACTGTTGCCGTTCTAAAATCTTTTATATAGATTTGTTTAGGACGCTATGATTGCCGATAACGATTCCATTGCCATAACTATTCTGCTATGATCGACGCTTTAAAAAGAGGTGATTTATTTGCATTTCAGCAGGTTTATACACAATATTCCAATAAGGTTTATTCTTATTTTAAAAGGAAAACAAACTCGGATGAAGATGCCCGAGATTTGTTGCAAACAACGTTTCTTAAACTCTGGCAATACCGTAATTCGTTGTCTGAGGACTACTTACCGGAGCAGCATTTATTCCAGATCTCCAAAACAGTTTTTATAGATTATTTACGTAAACAGAATAAGCGTACTTATTTACACGAAGAGATGCTTGCCAAGACCGAGATTGCTGATCACAGTAATCCTTCTGCATATTACCAGGTTACTTCCCAGTTAAGTGCCGCATTATCCTTAATGCCTGAAGTGCGGCGCAGGGTTTTTGAGCTAAACCGCTTATATGGCTATTCTTACAAAGAAACTGCTGAGTTGCTCTCTATTTCTGTAAAAGCAGTTGATAATAACCTGGCGAAAGCTTTGAAGGAGCTAAGGAAGCAGTTTATAAGTATTATCCTGTTTATTGTGTTAATCTTTTTTATGTACACCTAATACCAGATTCAAATAGGTTAGCTGATACCAGTTACCGGTTGCCAGTTGCCGGATATGAGCTGTGAGCTTTGGGTAGTGCATATAATACTACCCAACTGAAAATAGTATAATACATGAATGCCTTTTGTGAATTGTCAACTGCCAATTGTGAATGGTGAGTCTCTCCTGACTTGTAGTTAAAAATATTTTTATTCAGGAAAAGGAGTTTGCTTCTCTGCTGCGTATTATGCTTGTATACGATTGCTTGTATGATATCAGAGGAACAAATAGAACGGTTCTTTAAAAAACAATGCACCCCGGAGGAGGCCAGGAAGGTAGCTGACTGGCTTATGGCCCATCCGGAGCTGGCAAGCGCCTACCTGGATGAGGCTGAATGGCAGCATACAGAGGATGATGGCAGCTTGCCTGAAGAAGTATATCATGACGTATGGCAGCAGATCAACAGGAAAATCAGAAGGGAAAAGACTGTCTTATTACTAAAGCGTTGTGCTGTTGCTGCTTGTGTGGCCGGATGTATTATAACCGGCTTGCTTTATCTTAATAAGAATATATCTGTTTCTCCGGCAATTGCATATCATACAATACCAGCAACTACTGTTGTACTGGCTGATACGGAATATAATAATACAAATAAAAGCCGCCGTATTCTGCTGGATGATGGCTCTGAAATATCATTATTACCTAAAGCTGTTGTTTGGTTTGATACACCTTTTGCAAGAAAGCAACGGGGTATTCACCTGAGGGGGGAAGCCAGATTTGAAGTAGCAAAGAACAAACAGCAACCATTTACTGTGTATGCAGGTGCTTTTGCTACTACTGCATTGGGAACGGAGTTTATAGTTAAACAACAGAATAATGATATAAAAGTGCAATTGCTACATGGCAGGGTTGTAATAAAAGCTACTGATGTTGCAATTAAAAACTGGAAGGATGTTTACTTACTGCCCGGACAAGAAATGCTATTTAATGAAAATGACAAGCTACCTAAGGTAAATCTTATACAGGATAAAAAAAACGGCACGGCTACACATGCAGTACTGAATAACAAGCTATCTGAAACGGCAGATAGCCTCATTTTCAACGGTAGTTGCATATCTGCTGTATTGCAAAAGCTTAGCAACTATTATCATGTAAATATCCTGTTTACTGAATCCGAACTTAAGGATATCAGTTTTACAGGTATTATTGCTAAGAAAGATCCTGTTGAGAATATACTGAAGGTAATAACAAAAATGAACGGGCTGTCTCTTGAAGAAAGAGACAGCAGCTTTATTATTTCAAAGCCAAAGCCTGACGATACACATCTATAGACAAACAAAACACTATGCTTTATGAAACGACCAGACACATTAATTAACCAAAAACTCAAGTGGCTACTATTTGTATTCGTATTGCTAATCCAGCTTCCTGTTTTAGCACAGGAGGGTACAGCATCACTTACCGGAACAGTACTTAATGAGAAGGGTGGCCCTTTAGCAGGCGTAAGCGTGATAGCTGCCAGTACTTCGGGTAATGAACGCTTTACTACCACTACCAATGACCAGGGTATGTTCAGTTTTCAGCGGTTAAAAGTGGGTAGTAATTACTCATTCACTTCTTCTTATGTAGGTTATGAGAATAATGTGGTCAGCACATTTACTGTAAAAGCCGGTAACAATTCTTTGCTTGTAAAAATGACTGCTAATAACAATGTACTAGACCAGGTAGTAGTGATTGGCTATGGCACGCAGAAGCGGGAGACTGTGACGGGTGCTATTGCTACGGTTACTGCAAAAGATTTCAACAGCGGACAGATCAATGATCCGCTTACGTTGATTGCTGGTAAGGTGGCTGGGTTAACTATAAGTAATACAGACCGAGGAAATCCGAATGCCGTGGCAGACTTTTCGTTAAGAGGACCGGCGACGATTACAGGTAATTCACAGCCTTTAGTTGTAATTGATGGCATTCCGGGCGGTGATCTTCAAACTATTGCTCCAAGTGATATCGCTTCTATAGACGTATTGAAAGACGGCTCGGCAGCATCTATTTATGGCTCACGTGCATCGGCAGGTGTAATTATTATTACTACAAAGAGAGGAAGTCCTGGTGCAATAAAAGTTAACTATAGTGGGTATGTCACTACATCATCCATAGCTAAAAAATATGATGTACTCGATGCGACACAGTATAAAGCATTGGGGCAAAACTTATGGCAGCAGGATACTAATATTTTATTGATGACCAGGGCGGCAACACCGATTGGTTTGATGCTGTAACCAGAACGCCGGTTAGTCACTCGCATAACCTTTCTGTAAGCGGGGGCAATGAAAAAACCAATTATTACGCATCTGTTAATTACCGTAATAATCAGGGCATTGATCTCCGATCTAAAAGAGAGTTTGTAAATGGTACTTTCCGCTTAAACACAAAAGCGTTAAATGATAAACTGGATTTCGGGTTAACTATAGTAAATTCATTTGATAAAAGAGACTTTGCGAACTATGGCGCCATAGCACAATCGTTGAATATGAACCCGACTTATCCAATCTATAATCCTGACGGGACCTTTTTCCAACATAAGGATGATCCTTCAGGATTCCATTTAATGTGGAACCCGGTAGCAAATATTTACCAGAATACGTACAACACCAAAGAGAAGCGGTTTTTAGGGACAGCCAACGCAGCCTATCATATTTTGCCTTCTTTAACGGCATCTGTTACTTATTCATTGATAAAAAATGATGTATTGGACGGATCATTTTCGGATATAAACGATTTTTTCCAGTTAATCAGGTAGTAACGGGCAAGCGTCCCGGTCTGAAAATAATACAACTAATAATATACTCGAAACAACACTGGGGTATGATAAAACATTCAATGATCATCACCTGAATGTAATAGCCGGTTATTCTTACCAGGACATTTTCAATGAAGGTTTTAGTGCAGGCAACAATAACTTTATAACAAATGTATATGGCTACAATAATCTAGCAGCAGGTTCAGCCCTGTTCACACTAGATCCAATCCAACCGAAACGGTATTTACGCTATAGGCAGCTATGCCAATGAAAGAACAATACTTGCTTATTTTGGCAGGGCTATTTATGATTATAAACAAAAATATTTATTGAATGTAAGTATCCGCAGAGAAGGTGCATCTGTATTAGGTGCCAATAATAAATGGGGCAATTTTCCCGGTGTTTCGGCAGGATGGGTAATAAACAAAGAAAATTTCTTAGCAGATTCAAATGCTGTTAAGTTCCTTAAGCTACGTGCCGGCTATGGCGTAACGGGCAATCAGGAAAGCTTATCGCCTTACCAATCACTGGCAAGAATAGGGCTTCCTTTAGGAGCCACACAGAGTGGCTACCTGGGATCGCCGGATGGTGGCACATGGATAATGGCTTATGGACCACTACAAACCCTAATCCTTTGCTGGAATGGGAAACAAAAGCAGAAACAAACATTGGGGTTGATTTTGCTTTCTTTAAAGATGGCTGGCTAAGTGGCTCTATAGATGTGTATGACAGAAGAATAAAACACCTGGTAGGTGAATACAGCGCGCAATTACC
>CAWFUV010000016.1:0-43725 GCA_963819045.1 uncultured Chitinophagaceae bacterium
GCTCGAACTGGCACGTACTGAATTTTGATCAACCAGTGCATTACTGATATACCACATTCTTTTATCATTCGGTATCGGGTCGCCGGTTGTGCTTTGCTTGCCGGTTGATGAATTAAAGAACTGACCTTCATAATAAATAGTAGTACCTGCGGTAGCAGTAAGGCCATGATCACCAAAGGTCTTCCTGAATGTAAGGATATTATCCTGTTGCCATTTATAAATACGGTAATCACCAATATCCAAACTGGTGTACTGATAGCCTGGATTAACTATTACGGAGTCATTGTTTTGAGGAAGATAATAGTTGATAATAGGCGAGTAAGAAGTTCTATTGCCATTAGTAATATCACCATAGCCGGTAGCCCTGAAAGTGAAATTTTTAAGGAAAGAGATTTCCGCAAAAATACTACCTACCGTTCTGTACTCAATCTTCTGGTTAGCATTGTACTTGTTTTCAAGTTCCAGCATTGGGTTTTGTATTTGAGCGCTCTGGAATGGCGGTAAAATAGAATATACCCCATTAATTGTCTCTGCAGAAGCAACCGGCGCTATACGGCGTGCATTAGTCAAATAGTCCTCATAGCTCGCGTTTTCACCAATGTAAGGCAGATCCTGGCGTATGGCATTGATATTAAAGCCAACCTTAAATGCTTTACTTATACGGTATTCATCATTGGCAGTAAGATATATTTTATCCAACTGCTCATGCTTTACAACACCTTCATCGTGTGTATATCCCACGTTCATGTAAAACTGGTTGCGCTCCGAGCTTCCGGTAATGCTGATATTATTGGTCGTGAATAAACCGGTTTGGGTTAAAGCATCAATCCAGTCGGTATTGGCAGTCCAGGGAGTAAAATCAAAAGCGGGAGAACCTTCATTCTTTAACTGCTCGTTATACAACATTTTAAATTGTTCAGCATTGGTCAGCTTTATCTTATCTACCAGCTTTTTAATACCGGTATTGGTATTAAAGTTCACCAATGTTTGTCCGGCTTTAGCCCTCTTGGTAGTAATTACAATAGCACCTGCAGCACCACGTACACCAAAGATGGCCAGCGAAGAAGGATCTTTTAAGACTTCGATTGATTCTATGTCATTAGGATTAATAAAATCAATATTGTCATTCAAAATACCATCCACTACATATACAGGATGTACCGAGCCGATGGAGATAGTACCACGGATACGTACATCTGGCTGCGCACCAGGGGTGCCGCTGTTTACTACCTGCAAACCCGCTACCTTACCTTGTAAAGAAGAAACAGGGTTTGCATTTGGCTTATCCGCAATATCCTTACCGGATACTCTAGCTATAGACCCTGTCAGGTCCCTCTTGTTTGCGGTACCATAACCAATTACTACCACCTGGTTAAGCTGTGTCGAACCGGCAGAAAGGTGAACATCCAATGATGTCCTGCCACCAACAGCAATCGTGGTATCCTCATAGCCAACATACGTAAATAGCAGCATCGCGTTACTTGGCGCATTGATGCTAAAGTTTCCGGCAGCATTAGTAGTTGTGCCGGTCTTTGATTTTTGCACCTGCACTGCTACTCCGGCCAACGCTTGGTTATTCTCCCCTGTCACCTTACCCGTTATTGCTATAACGTTCTGCGCATACACCCCATACTGCGCACTCAATAAAACAGCAAGCAGCCACAAGGTAAAAACCCTGATAAACCACATGCCTTTACGTACATGTCTGTTCATAAATGTAATGTTTAAATTAAAAAGTTACTATCGAACATTCAAAAAATCAGCATTTTGATTTGCAAGCAATAAAACAAGCTCGTTTAGTTCAGTTAAATGGGCACAAATATATAAGCTCAAAAAAATATCCAATATGATTCCAATAGATTAAAACAAAATAAAAGAATGTAGTTTGAATCTACAACTCAACATGGCAAACATCACAGGCTACAAGCAAATAAAATAGCATCCATATTCAGGCCATAAAGACAGTATTGTTAATTTTTTTGCTGCATAGAACAAATAAATTTACTATATAAATTTAGAAACAATACATAACCAGGTGTACCGGAGTACCGAAGAAATTAGCGCTAGGCAATCCGGAGTCTTCATTCCGTAAGCCAAAGGTGCAATGCTTTTACATCAAACAAATCCCCTTTAAGCTTTGAGGAATCCACCCGCTCAACTTTTGTCGCCCTGCAGTCTTCAACTCACAGCCTTTGCAGCTTAGCTGAGACCACAAAGCCGGCAGAGATCACTCTTGCCTCAGGTAACCCCCAATCAGCTATAAAAGATCTTTATAATGAAAAGGTATGTGGCGCGCCACATACCTTTAATCCGCATATCGTAAACTATACTCTCCAAACCTGCCTGGCCCACAGGCAAGGTTTCAAATCCTAAATACATAAATTCCTCCCTCCTGATCTTGGGAAATTCGGAGTTATACCTATATACCATGTTCAGTTAGGCAGCATAAAATTATTTACCCAAAGTTCGCAGTTCATATCCGGCAACTGCCAACCGGTAACTGGTATCAGGCTACCAAATTGAATCTGATATAACTTATACCAAACTTACACCTCACTCCCCGCCATCTCCTCCATATGTACTCCTCAGCAACTCCTTATATACTCTCTATCTGCCTTATACTCCCGCCAGCCGCCTGATTGGGGCTTCTCTACTCCCCTTTAGGGGTCGGGGGCTCATCTAAATTCTATCAACTCACAAATGATTTTATATTTACACCATGCAAAGAAGAGTATTCATTAAACAAACAGCACTCGCAGGCGCTGCATTAAGCATATCCAAACTCGCTGCAGCCGGCACACTAAAAGATTTTCCCGTAGTAAGAACAGCCCCCGCCAGCCGCAAGTTCACCAGCAAGGCAGTAGAAAACATCATTACCGAAATAAAGCAAAAGATTGGCAACAAAGAGTTGGCGTGGATGTTTGAAAATAGTTTTCCCAATACGCTCGATACTACGGTTGACTTTGAAATGATAAATGGCAAGCCGGATACCTATGTGATCACCGGGGATATTGATGCCATGTGGCTGCGCGACAGCAGTGCCCAGGTATGGCCATATATAAGGCTTTGTAAAGAAGACAAAGACCTGCAGCAACTGATAAAAGGTGTTATCAACCGGCAGGTAAAATGCGTACTGAAAGACCCTTATGCCAATGCCTTTTATAAAGATGAAAACAAAATAAGCGAATGGAAAGAAACAGACATAACCGATATGAAGCCCGGCATCCACGAGCGCAAATGGGAAATAGATAGCCTTTGCTACCCTATTCGCCTTGCACATGGTTATTGGCAAACTACCGGCGATACCTCACCATTTGATGCCGGATGGGTAAATGCTATGCAGTTAATTATTAAAACATTTAAAGAGCAGCAACGCATTCGAAGGCAAAGGGCCTTACTCTTTTCAGCGCAAAACTGCCTGGGCAACCGATGGTGTACCACTGAGTGGCTATGGCTATCCGGTAAAGCCCGATGGGCTTATCTGTTCTATGTTCCGCCCAAGTGACGATGCTACCGTTTATCCTTATTTGATACCAGCAACTTCTTTGCTGTTGAGGCACTCACCAATTTGCAGGACTTGTGCAAAGTAGTAAGCAATACCGGCGATGTCGCCAAAGAAGCGGCTGCATTAGCAGGCGTAGTAAAAAAAGCATTAGATGAACATGCGACAATCAAGCATCCGCAATATGGAAATATCTATGCTTACGAAGTAAATGGCTATGGCAGCTTACAACCTGATGGATGATGCTAATGTACCTTCACTCTTGGCTTGCCTTATCTTAATGCCGTTAAACTAGCTGATCCTGTTTATCAAAACACCCGCAAGTATGTGCTCTCGCTAAACAATCCCTTCTTCTTTAAGGGAAATACGGCTGAAGGTATAGGCGGACCTCATGCTGGATATGGACATGATCTGGCCCCTGAGCATAATCATGCGTGGCTTAACATCAACTGATGATAAGGAAATAAAATACTGCCTGGATACGCTGCAAACCACCCATGCAGGCACCGGCTTTATGCACGAGTCTTTTAACAAAGACAATCCTGCAAACTTTACCCGCAAATGGTTTGCATGGGCAAATACCTTATTCGGCGAGTTCATCTGGAAAGTGTACCGCGAAAAGCCTCATCTGCTAAATGCATGATAGAAATAGCGGATAGTAATGCGATCAGTTAGCAGATGCCTTTATTGCCCTGGGGTCTTCAACTCACAGCTTTTGAAGCTTTACTGAGACTCCGGGGTTGTAAGAGATTTTACTAGCTATAGCTAAAACCCAACGGGTCACTAAAAGTTTTTGCATAAATGATGCGCGACGCCCCACACCCGCCTGGCTGACAGACAAGGTCGTATATCTAACATCGTACATGATAAATCGTAATGCCTAAAATCCCATTCCCAATCTTTGACATCCACAAGTTATACCTAAGTTATACTTAACTTATACCTAACTTATACTTAAGTTATACCTAATCTCCTCCTACCCTACTCCATACCAAAGCCCACCTAAAGCTGGATATAATACCATTTTCAGTTGGGTAGTATTATATGCACTGCCCAAAGACCACAGTTCATATCCGGTAACTGGCAACCGGCAACTGGAATCAGCTAACCTAATTGAATCTGCTATAAGTTTGTCTTCATTCAAGCTAAACTATTCATATATATTCGTGCATCCGCGGCAACACAAACAATGCACATCCATGTCCTACAAACTCATCCTTCTCTTTGTCTTCTTCGGCATACTGATCCTTTTCTCCTCCTTCAGGAGAGACCGGAAAAAGAAACTGGTATTCTTCGGAGATTCTCTCACGCAACAAGGCATAGAGCCGAAAGGCTATATCACTATGATAAAGAATATGCTCCAAAAGCAAGACATGGATAATTATGAATTGATAGGTGCAGGCATTGGGGGCAACAAAGTTTATGATCTATACCTGCGTATAGAACAAGATGTAATTAACAGATCACCGGATATAGTTGTAATATTTATTGGTGTCAATGACGTATGGCACAAAAGCACACATGGCACCGGTACAGATCCGGATAAGTTTGAAAAGTTCTATCGGGCCATAATCTTTAAGCTACAG
Organism: uncultured Chitinophagaceae bacterium; assembly: GCA_963819045.1. Taxonomy (GTDB): domain Bacteria; phylum Bacteroidota; class Bacteroidia; order Chitinophagales; family Chitinophagaceae; genus Ilyomonas. The sequence continues at coordinate 5,089 of CAWFUV010000016.1, forward strand.
TCAGCGCACGCAAAAGTAATTCTTTGCACACCGCCTGTTATTGGCGAAAAGAAAAACAATGCTAACCGGCAAGACGATGATTTAAACAATTATGCCGCTATCATCAGGAGCATCGGCAACGATCTTCAGCTACCCGTATGTGATATGAGAGAATTGTTCCAAGACTATATTCAGGAAAACAACATAAATGACACAGACAGTGGTATCCTTACAACAGATGGAGTACACTTAAACGACCTCGGCAACCACCTCGTAGCCGAAGCCTTATGGGAAAAGATCGAAGCTCTGAATAATATCATAAGATAGACTCTTACCTAATCAGGATGGTCTAATAAAGTGTACAAATTCTAAGTGCTTGTTAAAGCGATCACAGTACCAGACATCTATTGCTAAATTTCAAGATTCAATTCTACTCCACACTGTGGCAGAGGCGCTCACGCGTGAGGCAAATAAAATACCCCACGTGAATACGTGGGGTATAAACCAAAAACCAACTCTTATGAAAACACTTATTGTATTGCTATCTGCTTAGGCTGCACTTTCACTTCTTCTTTCTTAGGAAGAGCAAGTTTCAGTACGCCGGCATCATACTTCGCTGTTATTTCTTCAGCATTGATCTTGTCATCTACTGAGAAAGTTCTTTTAAAGCTGCGGGTTGAAAATTCTTTACGGTAAGTTTTCAAGTCCTTGTTCTCTGTTTCAGCCTTGTGTTCATAGCTGATGGTCAACAATTCCTTTTCTACATTGATCTTAAAATCTTCCTTGTTCAAACCGGGAGCTTGCAACTCCAGGTGAAAGGCATCTTTTGATTCATAAACATTCACCGGAGGTACATTCAAGTCTTTGCTCCATGTAGCAGGAACAGCATTGAAAAACTCGTCGAACAGGTTGTTCAGGTTACGGTAGTTGTGATTTACAAGTGTCATAGTTATATGCTTTTTATTTTTTTATTTGATTACCTGGTATTGTTCAAAGGATGTACCATGCACAAAATGGTATCATTTTGACATAATATAGTATAATATAGTGACATAATGGCACTAAATAGCTTTTAAGGTAGCCAAAATGTCTTATTTTTCTTTCCTTTGGTTCTTTTTGCAGGTTTGCTTATTTTTGCATTCGAACAATTAAAACACGAAAAAGACATGTATCCGGCACAAATAGTAATGCCCATGAAGGCAGAACTTACAGATAATGGTTTTGATGAGTTGATTACACCGGAAGAAGTAGATAACAGCTTGCAGGCTGAAGGCACTACATTGGTGATGGTAAACTCAGTATGCGGTTGCGCTGCAGGTGCAGCAAGACCCGGCGTTTTAATGGCTATTTATAATAGCCAAAAGCGTCCAGACAATTTAAAGACAGTTTTTGCAGGATTTGATATTGCAGCAGTAAACAAAATGCGTGAGCATTTACTGCCTTATCCACCTTCTTCACCGGCCATCGCTTTGTTTAAAGACGGGCAACTGGTACACATGGTAGAGCGCCATCAGATAGAAGGACGTCCTGCACAAGTTATCGCTCGCAATCTTATTGCTGCTTTTGAAGAATATTGCTAAAGCAGTTAAAATTATCCATGTAACATGGCTTGTTCATGGATGGGTTAGTAAATATCAACCCCTCTATTCTTAGAGGGGTTATTTATTTTATACACCACAAAGACGAAGATTTTTAAGGAACTTAGTTGGCAAACATTGTACATTACTGCTCTTGCTTGCGGGTAAGTGCCGGATTGCAGGATGAGCTGTATTTAATTTACTTAATCTTCGCGTCTTTGCGTCTTCGCGGTTAAAAACTATTCCACCGAAACATACCTTACCTGCAGATCTCCATTGAGCAACATCAGCTTTACTCTTAAGATAGCAGCTACTGAAAGCATATCGGTAATCTTACCCTCACAAACCATTTGGTACACTTCTTCAAACGGCACTTTTCTAACTACCAGTTGCTCAGTTTCTTCCGGCATAGCAGTCTCTTGCGATAGCCCTTGTGCTACATAAATGCTACCCTCCTCATCGCTTACCGAGTTGGATAAGTGTACATCTGCTATATGGCTCCAATGCTGTGCTTTCAAGCCGGTCTCTTCCAGCAGTTCACGTTGTGCACCCTGCAAGATGTCTTCTCCAAAGGGGCAGCCACCTTCAGGTATCTCCCAGCTATATTGGTCTATCGTAAAGCGGTATTGCCCAACTAAGTATGTATTCAATTGCTCATCCAACGGCACAACAGCAATTGCATAGTTCTTAAAGTGCACTTTACCATAAATGCCATTACCACCATTTGGGTTGATGACTTTATATTCTGTAACATTAATCCATGGATTATCATAAATAGATTGCTCGCCTGTAATAATCCATGGGTTCTTCTTTTCGTCCATTAAGCAAGTATTATTTGCGGTAAATATAAAAGTTGTACGCAAAACAAAACATGCGCACTTAAAAGCATACGCATGTTCTGTACCATGTTGATAACTCCAGGATGTAAAAACAACTCTACTCTTCTACTGTGGTAGTGGTAGTACCTGTGATATTATCTCTTGTAATTGTAGTTCTGCGGCTACCCGAACTGCCAAGGGCAATCAATATAATAAGCAACAGCACTCCACCTGCTACCCACATCCAGTGATTACTTATCCAGCTAGTGGTATGGGTTTCGGTATGTGTAACAGTTGTTACTTTCTCCTGCGCCTGTACGGCTGTATTTATTAACAATACCAAAACAGCAGCAAACAAGGCTTTGATGGAAGAGGCATTAATTGATTTTTTCATAACGCAATCTTTTAGACACAATACGATTCAATAACTGCGCCAGTTGATATAAATAGCCGTAAAACTATTATCTGTAAATAGCTGCCAATTAGTTAATAAAGCGTAAAATAATGATATGATCAGGCTTGGATCAATATCTCAAAATACGATATTCAGCATGTCATAATGCTACTATCAATGCATTTAAGATCTATTGCAAAGCAGTTGGGTTCAATTGTTTCTGGTAGCTAAAAGTGTTTGTAATCAGTTAGTTTTGTGGAATTTATTGTGCTTTTTCAAGGACGTAAACAGTAAATAAACCTTCAATTCTTCTTGTGGCACAAAATTTTGTGGTATTTAGCAATAAACAAATCACAACTATGAAAAAGACTTATTTAGCAATTGCATTTGCCACAACTACTTTCTTTGCATGCAATTCAGGAACTTCTTCTGGTTCGGCAGACTCAACAACTCATAATGATACCAGCAATCAATCCACTATGGGGCAGATGGATACCAGCAGTACATCATCAAATGCCGGCGCTTCTGCACAACCGGTAAGTGATTCAGCTAAACAATTTATGATGGCAGCCGCTGCTGGTGGCAATACAGAGGTAGCAGCTTCACAGGTGGCACTCACTATGGCAAAAAGCGACCGGGTGAAGAACTTTGCCAATATGATGGTTAACGACCACACAAATGCAAATAATGAACTAAAGTCAATGGCTACCCGGATGAATGTAACCTTGCCTGATTCAGTAATGCCCAAACAACATACTGCACTGGATGCATTGCGTAAGACATCCGCTAAGAACTTTGACAAGCAGTATATGGACATGATGGTGAAAGACCACAAAGAAGCAGTAGGATTATTCCAGAAAGGTTCGCAAAAACTCGACAACAATGATTTGAAAACGTGGGCTACCAACACCTTGCCTAAACTTCAAGGGCATTTAGACTCTGCACAGGCAATACAAAAATCAGTGAAGTAAAAAACTTGAGCTTAGCAACAATAAAGACAATAAAGAAAGGAATTAAGTACAACTGCAAATATCCAGGATAACAGCAAAAAGGTGGCGGATGCATGCATCCGCCACCTTTTATTTATTCCTAACCCCTCTTTTTATAAGTCTATACTATTTTCAATCAGGAAGCAAAGCCCTCTACTCAAGCCTCTAAGTCATACTGCACTGCTTTCACTTTCAGCCTGCCACTTATATCTTGTAGCTTGCTCCTTGTAGCTTATCGATTAATTAGCTGCTATCTCCACCTTCACATCAATGTCTGGGTTGTCTAATAAAAAGCTCGCCATTTCTTCATTCATTGAAAAGCCTCTTTCATTCATGTGCATGCAAATCTTTACATTATGCTGTGGCTCTAATATATTAAAGCGGATAGAGGACTTACCCGGATTACTCTTTATATTCTGCTCTACAAAGCTTACAAAGTCAGGTGTTATGGCGGCTGGCTGCATATTTATATCTACCTGTTTGGTAAGCGTTTGCTTGGCAGTTTCCAGCAAACTGAGATTGCTTACCTTAAACTCATATTGGTCACTATTATAGCGCGATTTATAATAGCCGGTTACCAGGATATTCTTCCCTGCTTCTATATAGTTCTTGAAGCGCATATAATCTTCGCTCCAAAGCATGATCTCTGTTTTGCCGGTAAAATCCTCAATGGTGATAGCACCAAAGTTCTTACCCGTGCGTGTTATCCGGTGCTGTGCATCAGTAATCAACCCAGCTATACGGAAAGTCCTGTTGAGATTGCTGCTAATAAGTGTATCCGAATCTTTGATCTCATTGAAATCACTGACAGGCATAATACCATAATACTTCAGTTCAAACTTAAAGTGGTTCAACGGATGCCCGCTTAAGAACATACCTGTCACTTCCTTCTCATGTTCAAGCAACTCCGTAAGCGACCATTCCTCGCATGGTGTAATTTTAGGCACAGCAATTTCCGGCATTACACCATCTCCAAAGAGACTGTTGCTGGAATGCGATTTATTGCTTTGATAGATATTTCCATAGCGGATAATACGCTCAAGGGCAGTAATGGTATCGCCCTGCGGAATATTGAAGTATTGCGCACGATGCATTTCTTTAAAGCCATCAAATGCGCCAGAGTAAACCAAGCTTTCAACAGACTTTTTGTTTACGGTACGCTGGTTGATGCGCCTGATAAAGTCGAATATATTAGTGAAGCTGCCATTAGCGTTACGCTCTTCAATAATACTTTTAATAGCCGCTTCACCTACACCTTTCAATCCGCCTAACCCAAAGCGTATCTCCCCTTTTTTGTTTACGGCAAAGCCTTGCAGCGATTCATTAATATCCGGACCTAACACTTTTAACGCCCATCCGCTTGCATTCTTCCATAAAGAAGGTGATCTTTTCATATTGCGCCGGCATGGTTAAGTACCGCGGCCATATATTCGGGCGGGTAATGCGCTTTTAAATAAGCTGTTTGATAAGCCACAAACGCATAACAGGTAGAGTGCGATTTATTGAATGCGTATTGCGCAAAGGCTTCCCAGTCGGTCCATATCTTTTCCAGTTTATCTTCAGGGTGGCCCTTTTGCAGTGGCGCCCTCCATAAACTGTGCTTTCATTTTATCCAGCACCGACTATTTGCTTTTTACCCATCGCCTTACGCAGTACGTCGGCATCGCCTTTGCTAAAGCCGGCCAGCTTTTGCGACAGCAGCATCACCTGTTCCTGGTACACCGTAATACCATAGGTTTCTTCCAGGTATTCCTCCATGTCAGGCAGGTCGTACACTACTTCTTCCCTGCCGTGTTTACGCGTTAATGTAGTTGCGGGATATACGCCATCGGACCCGGGCGGTACAAGGCGTTCATGGCAATCAGGTCATCAAACTTATCGGGCTTCAGTTCGCGCAGGTACTTTTGCATACCCGGACTTTCAAACTGGAACGTACCGTTGGTTTCGCCCCGCTGGTAAAGCTCATAAGTTACTTCATCATCCAGCGGAATGTTATCAATATCTAATTCAATGCCATGGTTTTGCTTGATAAGCGCCAAAGCATCTTTAATAATGGTAAGGGTTTTCAACCCCAAAAAGTCCATCTTAATAACGCCTGCATCTTCAATGACATTGCCATCAAATTGTGTAACCCACAAGTCGGAGTCTTTAGCAGTAGCAACAGGTATAAGATCGGTTAAGATCGCTGCGGCGCAATGATGATACCTGCCGCATGAATACCCGTATTGCGCACCGAGCCTTCCAGACTTCTCAGCTTCTTTAAGCACCTGCGCCCGCATATCGGTGCCGGCATATATCTCGCGCAGCTTCTTAATGTTCTCTATGTCTTCGCTGCCATACTGTTCTTTTTCTTCCAGCGACTTCTCACCATCTTTGGTAGTAAGAGGTGCCTGTAATACACGACCTAATTCTGTACCTGGCTTTTCCGGTACCAGCTTGGCCATCGCATTGCTTCTGCCAGCGGCAAATCCATTACACGCGCTACATCCTTAATGCTCATCTTGGCCGCCATGGTACCATAGGTAAAATTTGCGCTACCTGGTTCTTGCCATATTTCTCTACTACATAGTCAATCACTTTCTGCCGGCCTTCGTCATCAAAGTCCGTATCAATATCGGGCATGGACTTACGGTCGGGATTCAGGAAACGCTCAAACAGCAAATTGTATTTAATAGGGTCAATATTGGTAATACCGATGCAATAAGCCACCACACTACCCGCAGCAGAGCCACGGCCCGGACCAATAAATACGCCCATATCACGACCGGCTTTAATAAAATCACTTACAATAAGAAAGTAACCGGCAAATCCCATGGTTTTAATGGTAAACAATTCAAAGTCCATCCGTTCCCGTATTTCTTCCGTTATCTCGCTGTAGCGGTTTTTTGCGCCTTCATAAGTAAGATGTGCAGGTAATTCCATTGGTTCAGGTTACTATCTTCTGATGTCTGGAACTCTTTAGGAATCGGGAAGCCGGCAGCAAAATATCCTTCTTCAGATTCAGCACTTCTATCTTATCAACAATTGCCTGTGTATTATCCAGGCTTTCGGGCACATCGTGAAACAGCTTAGCCATTTCATCGGGCGATCTTAAAGTAAAACTGGTTGTTAGGGAACTTAAAGCGCCTGTTTTTTACCTGTAATTCATCATTCACAAAATCATCAAAACCAGGCGTGCTTTGCTTTTCGCCGGTATTAATACACAGCAAAATATCGTGCGCATTGGAATCCTTTCTTCTACATAATGGCTATCGTTGGTAGCAATAACATTTACATTATGCTTTTTGGCAAATTTCTGTAATGTATTGTTTATCTTTTCCTGCTCCGGAATACTGTGGCGTTGCAGTTCTATATAATAGTCATCGCCAAACAAATCCAGCCACCATTTAAATTCTTTCTCTGCCTCTTCCTCAGTACCATGCAGAATGGTTTGCGGCACATAAGCGCCAATGCAGCAAGTGGTAGCAATCAAACCTTCGTGGTATTTCTCTATCAGTTCCTTATCAATACGCGGGTACTTACTGTACATACCTTCAATAAACCCCAGCGAGGTAAGCTTAACAAGGTTTTGATAACCGGTCTTATTCTTTGCCAGCAGCACCTGGTGATACCGCTCATCCTTTTGCTCTTTGCTGAATACTTTTTTATGACGGTCTTTTACCACATAAAACTCACAGCCCACTATCGGCTTGATGACAGGCTGTAGAATATCCTTCCCATTTGCATCCTTACCTACCACTTTGGTATTCTTCCATGCCTGGTTTACAAAGTCGAAAACGCCGAACATATTGCCATGGTCAGTAATGGCTAATGCGGGCATGTTGTACTTTTCTGCCTTTTTATACAACTGACTGATGCCTGCTGCACCATCCAGCAGTGAATATTGTGTATGTACGTGTAAATGAGAAAATTGCATACTAAAATTTATCGTTCCAGGACTTTGTAAAGCTGTCTTTTAACACTAAAATCTATCACAAGGTACATGCAGAAAAGCTAAAAAATTTGGTATTTTTTGCACAATATTTTTGCAAGGCTGTTTAAAAATTGTGCGATACTTTTTGCTGCATGAGAATTGAGCAGAAAAATGTTTTATAACTTACAGCTTGAATTCGTATAAATTGTATTGCTATGCTTGCAACAATAAAAGGGATTTATAATAACGGTGAGATAACACTGGAGGAAAACCCCGAAGTAACACAGCCGGTAGAAGTACTTGTGACTTTTGTAAAGGAAGTAAGGTCTGGCGGCAAAAAGCCTTTAGACCCTGGCTTTGAAAAAATACTGGTAAATTATACAAGTTCTTATCTCGATGAGCCACTTCATGATGTAAAAGAATATATGTATTAAGGTTATTGTACCGTAATACATGCTCATCTTTCATTTCAGGTATTTACACGCTCTGCCTTTTAGCTTAGCGGAGGAAGTTTGCGGGTGTAGATAATGTATCTTTACCTGAATCAACCATAGCTACCGCTTTAAAAATCTCCATCTCAAAGCTATATTGGATCAGTTTATAATCAATGCTTAAAAGAAATTATGCTTTGGCGGCTATGCAATGGCGCTATGAGCGCCACGATATATTTACAGCTCTATCTGCCATCTGCTACCAACGACAACTCTTTATCCCTGCTTTTTACCTCTATCATACAGAAAAAGACGTAGGATGAACGGCTTAGATACGGCTTAGATACGGCTCAGCAAAGGAGGAAGTGTCAGATACCAGTTGCCGGATACCGGTTACCAGATAGTAGTACAGATAAGCTCAGGTATACCGGTAATAAGGAGGAGTTGGGCTTTAGCACCGCTTCCCATGAACTATCCATGGCTTTACCATGACTTTACCATGGCTTTAATATGGAGGAGACAGGGCTTTGCTATGACTTATACCAGATTCGAATAGGTAGCCTGATGCCAGTTACCGGTTGCCAGTTGCCGGATATGAACTGCAAGCTTTGAGCAGCATATACAATACTACCAAACTGAAATTGGTATTAGGTAGTGTGTAGGTTGTGTGTCGTCGGGGATATGAAGTTTGCATTAGTCAGAACTAAATTCTATGTGGCACTTAAGTGTGGAATATGCCAGTTGTATTAGAAGCTAAATAGAAAAGTATGTCTGAATATAGATACTTCTAAAAATCTCTACTGCTTAATAATCCGCCCGTCTTCCATTTCTATAATGCGTTCGGTTCCTGCTGCGAACTCCGGATCGTGCGTTACCATCAACAAGGTTTGGTTGAATGACTGAGATAATTTCTTAAAAATATTAAACACCAGTTGACTATTCATTTTATCCAGGTTGCCGGTAGGTTCATCACCCATAATAATCAGCGGATCATTTATGAGGGCTCTGGCTATAGCTACTCTTTGTTTTTCGCCACCCGAAATCTGGCTGGCATTTTTATCAGCCAGGTAGTCTATGTCAAGCATCTTCAACCGTTCCATAGCACGCTGTTCTACTTCTTTTTCCGAATACTTATTCAGCTTTAATCCGGGCAGCATTACATTACGCAGTACAGAGAATTCATTCAGCAGGTAATGAAACTGAAACACAAAGCCAATCTTTTCACTACGTATGCCGGACAGTTTAAAAGCCTTCTGTTTTGTTGCCAACTCACCATCTATCCATAGCTCTCCTTGATAATCGGTATCCATAGTAGAAAGTACATACAACAGGGTGGATTTGCCACAGCCAGATTTGCCAACAACTGCAACAAACTCACCCCGTCTTACCGCAAAGCTCACATCTTTCAATACAGGCACAGTGACAGGGTCGTAAAAACTTTTGTTGATGTGTTTTGCTTCCAGAATAATATTACTCATGTTATTTGCCCCGAATTATGACCACGGGATCTATTTTACTGGCTTTTCTTGCCGGAAAGAAACCCGCCATATAAGTAGAGAGCAATGAGAAAGAACCGGCAATAAGATAATAGACCGGATCGTAGTTAATAGGATAGGTCTTTACAGTGGGAAGTGCTGAAGTATTAAAAGGTATTTGGTTGATCATAGAGGATAAACCAAATCCGAAGAGCAAGCCGGCAAGTCCTCCAAAAAAGCCAATACTCAATGCAATAATCAAGAATATCATCTTTACATCCCTGCCCGAAAAGCCTGTTGCTTTTAGAATAGCAATAGCATCCATTTTCTCATAGATCATCATGTTCAGGATATTATAAATGCCAAAGCCAGCAACGGTTAGTAATACAATGCCTACACTAAAAGATATCGTGGTACGTATAGTAGTACCGGTTTCAAATTGAGAGTTAGCCGTTTGAATGTCTTGTGCCTGAATATTGAACAATTGACTATATTCTTTGGCTACTGCGGGTGCCTGATTAAGGTCTTTAAGTTCTACCTGGATGTCGGTAATATAATTGCCTGGCTTGCCCAGCAGTTTTTGCACCATAGCAATAGAAGCATAGCTCTGGGTTTTATCAAAATCCTGTATGCCTGATTGGAAGAAGCCTACCACTTTTAGTGAAAAGCGTTCTCCTGTTGAAGTAGTTACCTGTATTACGTCACCTACATTTGCCAGTAATTTATCAGCTAATGCTTTGCCGAGGATGATGCTGTTGGCAACATTTTTTAAATCTATGGCATTACCGGCAATAATATAGTCGGTAAAATGGAAAAGCCTGCTCTCCGCCTGCACATCTATACCGCTTACTATACCGGTAATATCAATAGAGCCTTCGTTAAAAAACACCTGTGTGTTAAGGCGGGGGGCAATGCCTACTACCCTGCTATCATGCTGTATTGCCTGCATTATTGCCTCACTATTATAAATCTCCTGCCGGCTGTTGTTTGATTTAATGGAACTAATGAAGTTATAAGCATTTTTAAATGCCTCATAAGCATTTACAGGCTGGTTATTGCTGGGGTTTGGTTCATTATATAACCGCACATGTGGTGTGCGGTTTACTATCAATCCATCCAGCAATTTATTGAGCCCTGTCATAAAGCTTAATAAAGTAATGAACATGGTGATGCTGAAAGTAACACCAATAGCTGCAACCAGTGTTTGCCTCCACCGGGCAAGCAGCATGGACCGGGCAATATTGATGAGTAATTTGTAGTTCATGGTGCCGGTTTAAGTATTACATCATTCTTGTTTAAACCACTTGTTATTTCTACCCGCTGGTAATCCTTTAAACCCGTAGTTACTTTCTTCCTTTTTTTATCCGCTGTTATAACATAATCGTCATCTGCCAGGTAGCTACGGGGTATAGTTAATGCGTTCTTCTTTGCTTGTATAATAATGTTTGCTTCTACGGTTAAATTAGGGTATAAAACAGGAGGCTTTGCAGTATAAACAGCCTCAACTTTAAATGACCTTGACCGCTGGTCCATGATCGGGTCGATCTTCGTTATCTTACCTTTAAATACCTGCCCCTTATAACTGTCCATATCAATCAGTACCTGTTGCTCCAATCTTATCTTAGCAATATCGTATTCATCCACCTGCAGTTCCAGCAAGAAATGATCTGCATCACCTATTACTGCCACGGGACTTTGCGGGTTGACCATTTCGCCCCTTTCTTTTAAAATACTATATACTTTACCATCTGTTTTGCTCCTGATGATATAATCACCGGAAAGTGTTGTACTAATCTCTAAATTCTTACGGGCTTGCCTGGCTGCAAAGTTCAACTGTTTTTCCATGTCGCTGTAGCGCAGTATGGCAGCCTTGTAAGAGGTCACCGAATTTTGGTAAGCCAGTTCCCGCTGCTCCAGGTCGTTACGGGTGCCAATTTGCTGAGACCAGAGGCTGCGCTGCCGCTCCAGCAAAGTGGAATCGTTTTGCATTTTTGTCTTAGCCAGATCTATATTCATCCGCAGTTCATTCAGTTTATCCTTATTGGCATTTACATCGGCATATTCGGCTGCTAATTGAGCATTTTGCCTGGTCAGTTCTGAAGTCTCGTTAATGACTCTTATGATCGGCTGGTCTTTCTTCACCAAATCTCCTTCTGTTACCAGCACTTGTTGTATCAGTCCGTTAACAGTTGCGAATACCTGGTATTGGTTTTCGCTTTTCACAATACCTGATGCATACACCGATTCTGTAATGTCTTGTACTACAGGCTGTGTTTTTTCCTGCTTAGGTTTACAGGAGTTAAATAAGAGAAGCATACTCAGAACAGTGTAAAGAATTGTATGAGAGGGGGATGCCTGCATTTTAAAGGTATTCTGATCAGATAGCACAAATAATTACAAACTAAAAGTAAAGTAAAAGTAAACGTAGTTGGATACTGAAGAGATGATTATCATCATATTGCGTTCATCATTGCTGCTCCTGTATGATTATACGCAAAAAAAACAGCCGCTTTTAACGGCTGTATTTGGTTAATACCATTTCCGGTTTGGTGGCATAATATACGCTGCTCCAAGCTCACAGCTTTTTATAAGACTACCTGCCTGAAGCTGGTATAAGACTTACTTACGCCAGCATCTTCTTCAGATAGTTATAGCTGTTCGTTACATTCTGGATAGGCTGTGGCGCGCCATCCTGCTCTACAAAGAAGTATTTCATACCCGATAGTTCTGCATTGTCAAAAGCATGCTTGAAGTCAACAATGCCTGTGCCTACCTCTGCAGGGTTCTTATTGGTTTTATCCAGGTCTTTTACATGCCATAGCGGGAAGCGTCCCGGATGCAATTTAAACAGCGCTGCCGGGTCCTGGCCTGCTTTAGTCGCCCATGCAAGGTCGAGTTCCATTTTTACCAGGTCTTTATCTGTATTAGATAAAATATAGTCGAAAGGACGATGCCCTTCCACCTGGTCAAACTCTGTAGTATGATTGTGATAGGCAAACTGCACACCGTTCTTTTTGGCGGCTTCACCACTCTTATTGAACACGTCCACTGCTGTCTTTATCTCATCTAAAGTATTCACCGGTATGCTGGAACACACCAGGTAGCTTATCCCCCCCTCAGCCGCATTATCTGCCAGTTCCTGGTAGTTATCTTTCAGGTTAAGCGTCTTAGGTGCATTCTTCATGCGTTCCATATAGCCTTTTATCCTGGCTGAATCTTCTGCTGTTTTAGCCATCTTCATAACCTGGTCCATCCTGAAAGGCGCTCCACCCACATGCGCTGAACGCCAGGTCATACCTGCGTCTTTTATCATGGCAGCAAATTCCTTTGGCTTAAAGCCGTAGAAATTCCCCTTTCCAGATCCTGCACTTTCCAGTTCCTTATAGCCAATTGCTGCCAACTGCTTTAATGTACCCTTTGGGTCAGTAGTCATTAAATCGCCCAGCGTGTAGAGTTGAAGACCAATGGATTGACTGTAATTCTTTTTAAACAAAAAACCTGCATTAGCTAAACGAGGTACAATCAAACCTCCTAATGCAAGCGCACCGGCATCCTGTAAAAATCTTCTACGGCTTTTCATATGTATGTTTTTGAGGTAAAGAAATATTGTATAAAGAAACAACTTCTAAAGATATAATGGTAGTGTTTCAAAGATTCTCACCGCAGAGAAAAGAGTTTACAGAGGATTCGCAGAGCTATTCTCTGCGTAAACTCTGTTTTCTCTGCTCTCTGTGGTGAAAAAAACCATGGAATATATAATAACTTAATAGCAGAACATTCGTTTAATCCTTTCTATCAATTAATTCATTCCGGCATGCCGGTAATCGCCAAAAGGAGGCCTGGTAATCCTTTTCAAAGGTATTTGCATGCCCTTGGTCTGTTCCAGCCAATCATACAGTTCATTTGCCATCTTTTTGGCAGTATCAGCATATCCTGGCTTGTAGATGAGGTTGGTTGTTTCGTTTGGATCATTCTCCAGGTCATACAATTCATTGGTGTCCCACACCCCATAGTACCGGATGTATTTGAATTTATCTGTACGTACCCCGAAGACCGTTGGCGTCATAGGAAAATCGTACTCCCAATAGTACTCATAAAATATTTTATCCCGCCAGTTGGTAGAGTCCCCTTTTAGCAGTGGTATAAACGACTTGCCGGGCATAGTAGCAGGAGGTTGCAAACCGGCAGCAGATAGTATGGTGGGCGCCACATCAATATTCTGTACCATTTTAGTAACAGTTTTGCCACCACTAAAGATCTCCGGACAATACACTAAGAAAGGCACTTTTACAGACTCCTCATAGAAATGGCGTTTATCTATCAAGCCATGCTCCCCAAAGCTAAAGCCATTATCGCCCATGTAAATAATAAGCGTACTTTTATCCAGTCCTTCACTCTTCAGATAGTCCATCACCGCACCAATGCTTTCATCTACCCCCATCAGCGTTTCGCAATAGGTTTGTACCAGTTCTTCAATATTCTGGTGCGTATGATAAGGATAATCCACGCCATGCCAGCTATAGCGTTGCTGCTTTACCCATTCCGGCCAGTTAAGCTTTTTATAGTCATCCGAAAGTGTCTGGTAATAAGTGGGAGGTAAAGGATAAGGCTGGTTTTTATACATGCCCACATGCCGTTTGGCAGGCGTTACCGGCGCATGCACTGCTTTGTGCGATAAGTATAAAAAGAAAGGCTTCGACTTATCTCTTCCTTTCAGCCAGTTAATAGCATGCTCGGTAAGCAGGTCGGTGATATAAGTAGAGTCGCTATAATGCACCTGTTTGCCATCAATATTCAGCGTAGGATTGTAATATACCCCCTGTCCCTTAAAGCTCTCCCAATGGTTAAAACCCGGTCGGGGATTATCTGATGCTGCTTCTTCCCCCATATGCCATTTACCAAAGAAAGCAGTCTGGTAACCTGCCTTTTGCAGGTACTGCGGAAAGTAAATATTGCCGGGCGGTTCAGGTGCCGCATTGTCTACAATAGTATGCACATGCGAGTAAGCTCCTGTAAGAATAGATGCCCTGCTGGGTGAGCATAAAGAGGTGGTAACAAAGGCATTTCTGAACCATGCACCTTCTTTATACAGGCGTTCCATATTAGGCGTTCTCAGCCACGGCAGCCTGCCTGTAAAGCCCATGAAGTCATAACGGTGATCATCCGTTAGAATGAATACTACATTCCTTGGGTGAGCACCTTGTATCTTATTGAGCGTTAAGTTCTGGCTTTTTGAGTCAGCTTCATTTTGTGCTTTTACACCTAAGCATAATAGTTGAAACAATAGGAATAGCAAGAACCAACAGGCAATAGTTTTCTGCATAGGCAAATGTTCTTAAAAGAGAGGTGATAAAACTACAGGTAAAAGAATTACAGCGGGCAATTGTATTTACTTTAATTTATTCGGTTGCCGGGATACGATCTGTTCAGCACCATATTTATGCATTATGCTTACGAGCATAGTTTAATACCAGATTCAAATAGGTAGCATGATACCAGTTACCGATTGCCAGTTGCCGGTTATGAGCTGTAAGTTTTGGGCAGTGCATATAATACTACCCAATTGAAAATAGTATAATATGTTAGTGTACCAGGCTCTTCACGGTATTAGCTCAGCGCACCCCGAAGTAAAAGTTAGCCGGCACACCTCCCAAACTGCCTGCTTGTATCCCAGCTAAAGGCTTAACATGTCCTATAAGATATAAGCGGACGAATATTCATAAAGGAAAAGAGACAAGATTCAAAAGGCAGATTTCAACGGGCAAGATAGGGAGTTGACAGGAAAGAGATATGACGCAGATACGGAAGAGATTCGGTATAAGTTAAGTATAACTTAGGTATATGTTAAGTATAACTTAGGTATATGTTGAGTATAGCTTACAATGCTCCCGAGATCAATAATAAAAATTATCGGACAAGTTAAGCTCCACAACTTTGAACATTACACTTTAAACATTATATCTGGCTCCCCCGTATCTGAGCCGTATATCCTTCCCCTGCCAGTTCAAAGTAGTGTAGGTGCGCATTGGCAGTTCCGCCGCGACGCCTCAGAATGCCTGGCAGTCTTTCGCAGTACCTAATGGAGGATGATAAAGGGGACGCTTCAAATATTTTAAAAAAAACAGCATTTATTGTTTCCTTTTTTGCTTCTAAAACAGATTACTCTTATAGGTACATTATTGAACATCCAAATAAAACAATCGACGGGTTTATTGGTCAACTGGTAATGTTGTTGTTTACTAACAACAGCTTTTCTCAAAAGCGAGGGTTTGAGCAGGAGATCACGAAGGCAGGTCAACAGCTACTACAGATGGAACAAAGGGCACACCGTATAAGTTAGGCAAGGTTCACCTTATAAAACACTGTTTATGAATCTCTGTTTGAATCTCTGTTACTTTTTCCTAAAGAGCAGGTCGGGTTTACTGATTACCCCTGCTGTAAAGTGTATGTATCATAACTACTCTTTATCACTGCTATGTCATTACTTTTCTATCTGCATTCTACTTTTCCAACAGTTCAGCTTACTACAACACAAAACAGGAAAAACATACCGGTATAGTTTCTTCAATCTTTTAAGGATTACCGGCAAAGCCCCGCCTATCCTATACTCCCCTGCAAAATCAGTATCTCGACACAAACAATTCTTACCACACATTTAATCACTTCAACAATGAAAAAAATTACCATTGCCCTTGGTCTGTTGCTGTTTGCAATAGCCACACAGGCACAAAGACACGAGCCTGTCAATCCTCAGAAAGATAAGCTGGAGTTTGAAGGCTACACCATCCGGCTGATGCCTGCCATGGGCGGCACTTATGGGTACTACATTATAAAGGGAAAGGAGCTGGTGGTGCACCAGGGCTACAACCCTTTTACAAACTCCCCTATGGGCTTAAGTAATAAAGAGGATGTCTATAAACTGGCTAAATGGCAGATCAATCAACTCAAAGCAGGCAAGTCCCCGACGTCATCGGGAAGCCCTGCCATTCAGGGAAGGGATATAAAGCTGCCGCCTGCCCTGGCACAAAAGCTCCAGCTACAGGGCAGCCGGGGTCCGTGGATCAACCAGCACCTGTCTCCCCAGGTAGCCACTGAACTGCAAATCAGCATCGGTCATTGATGCTATTTATTATTTACTTAATCAAATACTTCTTTATGAAAAAGATACTCTTATGCTTTATGGCATCCTTTGCTTTACTACATGCCTATAGCCAGGCGGGCAGCCTCGACCCTTCTTTTGCCGGGAAAGGCTGGACCGCCACGGATATTCTAAAAGGCAATCTTATATAGTGAAAATAACGGGCAGGTATTGGTGCAGAGTGACGGCCACTATATCGTGGTCTTTGAAGTAAACGGATATACTGTGCTGGCTCGTTATTGCAGTAATGGCGCTATGGATACCAAATTCGGAACAGGAGGGTATTCCGATCCCGTACCAATATTTCAATCGAAAGCTGTTCTTCAGAGTGATGGAAAAATAGTGGTAGCAGGACAGACTTATAATAATAATACTGGCAATTACGATTTTGCCCTGGCCCGCTACAACAGCAATGGCACATTGGATAACAGCTTCGATGGGGATGGAAAGCAAACCACCGATTTCTTCGGCGGTGATGATATTGCTTACTTCCCTGGCTATTCAACCGGATGGAAAAATAGTGGTAGCAGGACAGACTTATAATCCTAATACAGGCAATTACGATTTTGCCCTGGCCCGCTACAACAGCAATGGTACTTTGGATAACAGCTTCGATGGGGATGGAAAGCAAACCACCGATTTCTTCGGCGGTGATGATTATGCTTATTCCGTGGCTATTCAAACAGATGGGAAAATAGTGGTGGCAGGACATGCTTATAATACTAATACCAGCAATACTGATTTTGCCCTGGCGCGCTACAACAGCAATGGTTCATTGGATAACAGCTTCGATGGGGATGGAAAGCTAACCACCGATTTCTACGGCTTCAATGATTATTGCTTCTTCCCTGGCTATTCAAACAGATGGAAAAATAGTGGTGGCAGGACAGGCTTATAATACTAATACCGGCAATTATGATTTTGCCCTGGCCCGCTACAACAGCAATGGTACTTTGGATAACAGCTTCGATGGGGATGGAAAGCTAACCACCGATTTCTTCGGCAATGATGATATTGCTTATTCCCTGGCTATTCAAACAGATGGGAAAATAGTGGTGGCAGGACAGGCTTATAATCCTAATACGGGTAACTGATTTTGCCCTGGCCCGCTACAACAGCAATGGGTCGTTGGATAACAGCTTCGATGGGGATGGAAAGCAAACCACCGATTTCAACGGCAGTGATGATATTGCTAATTCCCTGGCTATTCAAACAGATGGGAAAATAGTGGTAGCAGGACAGGCTTATAATCCTAATACCGACAATACTGATTTTGCCCTGGCCCGCTACAACAGCAATGGTTCTTTGGATAACAGCTTCGATGGGGATGGAAAGCTAACCGGTTTTTATTTAGCCGGCAACACCAGATTTACTGCCATAGCCATTCAAACGGATGGAAAAATAGTGGTGGCAGGACAGGCTTTTAATCCTAACACGGGTAATTACGATTTTGCCCTGGCCCGCTACAACAGCAATGGCTCATTGGATAACAGCTTCGATGGGGATGGCAAGCTAACCACCGATTTCATCGGCTCTGATGATTATGCTTATTCCCTGGCTATTCAAACAGATGGGAAAATAGTGGTGGCAGGACAGACTTATAATCCTAATACTGGCAATTACGATTTTGCCCTGGCCCGCTACAACAGCAATGGTTCTTTGGATAACAGCTTCGATGGGGATGGAAAGCTAACCACCGATTTCTTCGGCAGTGATGACTATTGCTTACTTCCCTGGCTATTCAAAGGGATGGGAAAATAGTGGTGGCAGGACAGACTTATAATCTAATACTGGCAATTACGATTTTGCCCTGGCCCGCTACAACAGCAATGGCTCGTTGGATAACAGCTTCGATGGGGATGGAAAGCTAACCACCGATTTCTTCGGCTGTTATGATTATGCTTATTCCCTGGCTATTCAAACAGATGGGAAAATAGTAGTGGCAGGACAGGCTTTTAATCCTAATACCGGCATTATGATTTTGCCTTGGCCCGCTACAACAGCAATGGACTTTGGATAACAGCTTCGATGGGGATGGAAAGCTAACCACCGATTTCGGTTCGGCGATGATGATATGCTTATTCCCTGGCTATTCAAACAGATGGGAAAATAGTGGTGGCAGGAAGGCTTATAATCCTAATACTGGCAATGCTGATTTTGCCCTGGCCCGCTACAACAGCAATGGTTCGTTGGATAACAGCTTCGATGGGGATGGAAAGCTAACCACCGATTTCTTCGGCTTCCTATGATTATGCTTATTCCCTGGCTATTCAAACAGATGGGAAAATAGTGGTGGCAGGACAGGCTTATAATCTAATACCGGCAATTATGATTTTGCCCTGGCCCGCTACAACAGCAATGGTACTTTGGATAACAGCTTCGATGGGGATGGAAAGCTAACCACCGATTTCAACGGCGGTAATGATTATGCTGCTGCTGTAGCTATTCGCAATAACCGGATCTATATAGCCGGCTATTCAGTAGCTGCTGCAACCAGAGGAATTGTGGCGGCTTACCAAACCGGCACAACATCGCTGGCAGCACCTCCAATTACAAGTATAGCTCCTCTCAAAGTTCCGCAGCCTTTAACCCAAAAACTTACAGTAAGCGTATTGCCTAACCCATCAACCCAGTATTTTACCCTAAAGCTGCAAAGCAGTGAAAGCACCAGTACAGTTACGGTAAGCATTACGGATGCGGCGGGAAGATTGATAGAAATGAAAACCAATGTAAACGCCAACAGCTCTTTGCAATTGGGGCACAACTATCCTCCGGGTATTTACTTTGCCCAAATAGTACAAGGGAATAAGAAAGAAGTAGTGAAACTGATTAAGCAATAGGATACGGGAAGATGACGGTTGAGAGTTGACAGAATAGAATTAAGAAGCTGGTATGATATGTAAACAGATTGATATAATAAAAGCGTAAACAGGTTGCATGCAGGATATAGCTGTATACAACCTGTTTACGGCTTCTTATGGTTTGCATTATACAAAAGCTGTTATCAATAATGCAGAGTATTTTAAGTACTTTAGATGTCCTGCATTTCTTGATACACACTTTGTTCTTATTTCTCTTAGTACCCTTTTACAATCATACTGAACAGGACTTGCACGATTGCTTATGAAAGCATGCAGGAATTTATAGATTACGACACTGCAAAACCGGCATCTCAGCATAAACAATTTACTTCCACATTTAATCACTTCAACAATGAAGAAAATTACCATTGCCATTGGTCTGTTGCTGTATTGCAATAGCCACACTGGCACAAAGACACGAGCCTGTCAATCCTCAGAAAGATAAGCTGGAGTTTGAAGGCTACACCATCCGGCTGATGCCTGCCATGGGCGGCACTTATGGGTACTACATTACAAAGGGAAAGGAGCTGGTGGTGCACCAGGGCTACAACCCTTTTACAAACTCCCCTATGGGGCTAAGCAATAAAGAGGATGTCTATAAACTGGCTAAATGGCAGATCAATCAACTCAAAGCAGGGAAGTCCCCGACGTCATCGGGAAGCCCTGCCATTCAGGGAAGGGATATGAAGCTGCCGCCTGCACTGGCACAAAAGCTCCAGCTACAGGGCAGCCAGGGTCCGTGGATCAACCAGCATCTGTCTCCCCAGGTAGCCACTGAACTGCAAATCAGCATCGGTCATTGATGCTATTCATTATTCACTTAATCAAATACTTTTTTATGAAAAAGATACTCTTATGCTTTATGGCCTCCTTTGCTTTACTACATGCCTATAGCCAGGCGGGCAGCCTCGACCCTTCTTTTGCCGGAAAAGGCTGGACTGCCACGGATATCCTAAAAGGCAATCTTATATGATGAAACTAACGGGCAGGTATTGGTGCAGAAAGACGGCAACTATATCGTGGTCTTTGAAGTAAACGGCTATACTGTGCTGGCTCGTTATTGCAGGAATGGCGCTATGGATACCAAATTCGGAACAGGGGGGTATTCCGATCCCGTACCAATATTTCAATCGAAAGCTGTTCTTCAGAGTGATGGAAAAATAGTGGTAGCAGGACAGGCTTATAATAATAACACGGGTAATTACGATTTTGCCCTGGCCCGCTACAACAGCAATGGTTCTTTGGATAACAGCTTCGATGGGGATGGAAAGCTAACCACCGATTTCTTCGGCTGTGATGATGTTGCTTATTCCCTGGCTATTCAAACAGATGGGAAAATAGTGGTGGCAGGACAGGCTATAATCCTAATACTGCAATTCCGATTTTGCCCTGGCCCGCTACAACAGCAATGGGTCTTTGGATAACAGCTTCGATGGGGATGGAAAGCAAACCACCGATTTCTTCGGTTCAGTGATGCTGTTGCTTATTCCCTGGCTATTCAAACGGATGGGAAAATAGTGGTGGCAGGACAGGCTATTAATCCTAATACTGGCAATTCTGATTTTGCCCTGGCCCGCTACAACAGCAATGGTTCTTTGGATAACAGCTTCGATGGGGATGGAAAGCTAACCACCGATTTCTTCGGCTCTGATGATTATGCTTCTTCCCTGGCTATTCAAACAGATGGGAAAATAGTGGTGGCAGGACGGGCTGATAATCAATACTACCGGTTAGATTTTGCCCTGGCCCGCTACAACAGCAATGGTTCGTTGGATAACAGCTTCGATGGGGATGGAAAGCTAACCACCGACTTCTTCGGCAATAATGATATTGCTTACTTCCCTGGCTATTCAACCAAATGGGAAAATAGTGGTGGCAGGACAGGCTTATAATCCTAATACTGGCAATACTGATTTTGCCTTGGCCCGCTACAACAGCAATGGTTCTTTGGATAACAGCTTCGATGGGGATGGAAAGCTAACCACCGATTTCTTCGGTTCTGATGATTATGCTTCTTCCCTGGCTATTCAACCAAATGGGAAAATAGTGGTGGCAGGACAGACTTATAATCCTAATACCTTCAATTCCGATTTTGCCCTGGCCCGCTACAACAGCAATGGTACTTTGGATAACAGCTTCGATGGGGATGGAAAGCTAACCGGTTTTTATTTAGCTGGCAACACCAAATTTACTGCCATAGCCCTTCAAACGGATGGAAAAATAGTAGTAGCAGGACAGGCTTATAATCCCAATACTGGTAATTATGATTTTGCCCTGGCCCGCTACAACAGCAATGGCTCTTTGGATAACAGCTTCGATGGGGATGGAAAGCTAACCACCGATTTCAACGGCTATGATGATTATGCTACTTCCCTGGCTATTCAAACAAATGGAAAAATAGTGGTAGCAGGACAGGCTCATAATAATAACACGGGTTATTCCGATTTTGCCCTGGCCCGCTACAACAGCAATGGCACTTTGGATAACAGCTTCGATGGGGATGGAAAGCTAACCACCGATTTCGTCGGCAGTGATGACTATTGCTACTTCCCTGGCTATTCAAACAGATGGGAAAATAGTGGTGGCAGGACAGGCTTATAATCTAATACCGGCAGTTACTGATTTTGCCCTGGCCCGCTACAACAGCAATGGCACTTTGGATAACAGCTTCGATGGGGATGGAAAGCTAACCACCGATTTCTTCGGCGATTATGACTGTTGCTACTTCTCTGGCTATTCAAACAAATGGGAAAATAGTGGTGGCAGGACAGGCTATAAGCTAATACTGGCAATTCGATTTTGCCCTGGCCCGCTACAACAGCAATGGCACTTTGGATAACAGCTTCGATGGCGATGGAAAGCTAACCACCGATTTCTTCGGTTCCTGATGATATTGCTCATTCCCTGGCTATTCAAACAAATGGGAAAATAGTGGTGGCAGGACAGACTTATAATACTATCACTGGCAATTCTGATTTTGCCCTGGCCCGCTACAACAGCAATGGCACTTTGGATAACAGCTTCGATGGGGATGGAAAGCTAACCACCGATTTCTTCGGTTCCTATGATATTGCTTATTCCCTGGCTATTCAAACAAATGGGAAAATAGTGGTGGCAGGACAGACTGATAATCACTAACACAGGCAATTACGATTTTGCCCTGGCCCGCTACAACAGCAATGGGTCGTTGGATAACAGCTTCGATGGGGATGGAAAGCTAACCACCGATTTCAACGGCGGTAATGATTATGCTAATGCTGTAGCTATTCGTAATAACCGGATCTATATAGCCGGCTATTCAGCAAGCTGCTGCAAATAGAGGAATTGTGGCGGCTTACCAAACCGGCACAACATCGCTGGCAGCACCTCCAATTACCAGTATAGCTCCTCTCAAAGTTCCGCAGCCAATAACCCAAAAACTTACAGTAAGCGTATTGCCTAACCCATCAACCCGGTATTTTACCCTAAAGCTGCAAAGCAGTGAAAGCACCAGTACAGTTACGGTAAGCATTACAGATGCGGCGGGAAGATTGATAGAAATGAAAACAAATGTAAACGCCAACAGCTACTTTGCAATTAGGGCACAACTATCCTCCGGGTATTTACTTTGCCCAAATAGTACAAGGGAATAAGAAAGAAGTAGTGAAACTGATTAAGCAATAGGATATAATAACCTGCTATGCAAACAGGTACAAGTAAACAAAAAGGGTGGAAACATTTCCATCCTTTTATTTTACCTGGTTGCTTACGCGGTCACATTCTGCATCAAACATAACCATCAGGCTTCAGGTAGCATATTCCTTTTTTTATAACCCTACCACGCTCTTCAGTATTAGTGTAGCGCAACCCTCGAAGTAAAAGATGGTAGCAGGTCTCTCCCTGATGGTATGTATAATACCATTTTCAGTTTAGTAGCATAGCATACGCTGCCCAAAGCTCACATCTCATATCCGGTAACTGGCAACCTGTAACCGGCATCAGGCTACCTGTTTTAATCTGGTATAAGATGCCAAACCCACCTCTTCTATACCTGTTTTACGTAAAGCACTTTTTAATCCACAGCATATTCTTTCTTTAAAATCCGGATCAATCTTATGGTATAAGGGAGTTTATCCTGCAGATTATTTAAATAGTTCTGCGTCCACCCACGTTCTATAAATATTTTATTAAAGAACAGGTCTATTTTCTCAGGGTCATTAGTCAGTAAAGGAAAGTCTTTATTGGTAAAAATCTTACTTCTTAAATACGTAGTATCATGCCATACTTTAAAGAGTAGTAGTTGGCTCATGGCATCCATTGCACCGTCTATAGCTTTTGCATATGGGGTTTCGGCTGCATTGATACCCCGTATTACCTCATCATACCTTGCAATGCTGTCGGCAATATGGTCATGCCTTATATATTGAAGTCCACCTGCATTTTCTAATTGTATCATGGTAGCATCATTGCTGGAAAAGGCAGAATAAAACGAAACCAAACGGGAGTATTTGTATAGCAACTGCTTATTTACCGGCTTCGATACATCTTTGGATGCTAAAGAAAGTAAACTGTCCAGGCCACTCAGTTTCCTTTGGTTATCCTGGATAGTATTATTTAAGTCTTGCTCGTCTTGTTCTAAATTGTTGATAAGGCCAATGATATATTCATTTTCTTTTTCTTTGCTGTTAATATGCTCACGCAAACTTTCCGCAAAGAAACTCAAAGTAACAGCGATAAAGATCATCATTCCTTCCAGCAGGTATTCTTTAAGTTTTTTATTTTCAACATGTGGATGATGATGTACTTCCATAATTGTATTAATTACTTTCTGATTTAAGTCCGTTTCAAACAAATATTATCTGATGTACTACTGCTTGCTGAAGTAACAGCATTAGTTTTCGTCTGTTCAAATGTAATTAAATTGGTCAATAGCGTTTCTGTTGAATGGCTTCTCCTCCTTCTCCGCAATGTCTCCATCAATAGCCCATTGTACTTAGCCTTGGGATATTGGGGCGACTATATTAAGTGCCCCTCCTCTGTCAGAGTAGTTATATCCTGCTACCACGCTCTATCTATTACAGAATACCGGTTAAATGAATATCTTCCCACGCTCTTCGCGGTGTTAGCGCAGCGCACCTCGAAGTAAAAGACAGCGACAGGTTTTCCCACCTGCTGTTTGTATCAATGAGGTACTAAATAAAGCCCGGTCTCCTCCCTGCCAAAGTCATAGTAAAGCCATATCAAAGCCATGGATAGTTCATGACAAAGCCATGCTAAAGCCCAATTTCCTCCCTGGCTGAGCCGTACCTCCTCCGTATCTGATACCATTTTCATTTGGGTAGTATTATATGCACTTCCCAAAGCTCATAGCTCATTTCCGGCAACCGGTAACTGGTATCAGCTAACCTATTTGAATCTGGTATTATTTACCCGCAGCACTCAACAATCCCTGCAACTGCAGCCAGTCACCAAAGCGGTCAATCCACGTGTCCGTAGGTATATTCTGCTTGCGCATACCAAAGCCATGACCACCTTTTAAATACATGTGCAGCTCTGCAGATTTACCTGCTGCCAGCCAGTCATTATAGAGATTAGTGCTGTGTGTTGCCAGTCCCAACTGGTCATCTGATGCAGCACAAATAAAAATAGGTGGCGCATCTTTAGGAACAGCCGGAGTACCCAATGCAGTTTTATAAAAGTAAATAGGCGCTAAAAAATCAGGGCGATTTTCTGGCGTATAGGTAAAGCCCACACCCATAGTAACAGTACCACCTGCAGAGAAGCCCATAATGCCAATTCGATGTGGGTTCACTCCATATTCAGCAGCATGTTGACGCACATATTCAATGGCTCTCTTACCATCTGCAATGGCCATCGTTACTACCGAATCATTTTCCTGGTCCAGCTTTTTAAAGTCAGTCATTTTTGCCGACAACTCTTTTACCGGGTCATCCGTAAGACTATGCACCAGCCGGTATTTCAACACAAAGGCAGTCACCCCTTTTTGGTTGAGCCATTTGGCTACATCACTGCCCTCGCTCTCAATAGAAAGGGTATGGAAAGCGCCACCCGGACAAATAATAACCGCCGTACCATTAGCCACAGCAGCATCGGGCTGATAAACGGTAAGCGTGGGCTTTACTACATTGTACACCACCCGTGTTTTAAACATGTTATTATCATTATCCCCTTCCTGCCAGCTCCATTTTTCAGAACCGGGTGGCAAACCGTTGTATAAAGGAATAACCTTTTGCTGGGCATGTACGTTTGTTGTAATCCATACAAACAGGAAACAAAAGAATAAGAGCTGACGCATGTTGTTTTGTTTATAGATGATAAATGATGTTCAGATAGCTTTTAAGAAGAGTGGTTATAAAATGCTTCTCCTTGTTGAATGGGTATTATTTTCTCATTAGAGATAGTCTTCTTATTCCGCCACCAGGTAGCAAGCACCGATGCAGTTATATTTTGTAAGGAACTAAACACTGCCGGAGCAAGGCCCATCGTTGCTACTCTTCCCATGGTTAATGCTATCCCTGATGCCAGTCCTGAGTTTTGCATGCCTACTTCAAAAGCAATGGTCCTGGCTTCATCTTCCTTTAAGCCAACCAACCGGCTGAGCCGGTAACCTAACAAATACCCGACAAGATTATGAATCAGTACAAGCAGAATAAGGATAGGCCCGATGGACAGCAAGGCATCCCGCCCTGCCGCTACAATCAGCATAATGATAAGTGCTATTGCAGCCATGGATATACCCGGCAATATCTTATCCAGCCACGGAAAACGTCCATGGGCAAGCCAGTTATATATCAGTCCGGCCAATACAGGCAAGATCACTATTTGCGTAATATGCCACAGCATATCCCAGAAATTAACCGGCACCAGTTGACCAGCCAGCAACTTCATCAGCAACGGTGTCATGAGCGGTGCAATAAGGGTTGACAAGGCGGTAACAGTAACAGACAAAGGCAGGTTTCCACCCGAAAGATAAGCCATCACATTGGAGGCTGTCCCACTTGGTGAGCAACCCACCAGGATAATACCTGCTGCAATGGCGGGCGGAAGATGGGAAACATAAGCCAGCAAAAAGCCAACTCCCGGCATAATGATGTAATGGCACACAATACCTACCAAAACAGATTTAGGTGTTTTGATAATACCAATAAAGTCTTTGGCACTCATGTGCGTACCCATTCCAAACATGATAATAATGAGCAGGGGAATGATCCCATTTTTAAGCGGGTATCCCTGGAATGTGGTGAATGTTGCCGGGAAATACAGTGCACAGGCTGTTGCTGCAAAAATAACCAGCGTAAAAGAGAATCCTTTAAACTTCGGATATCCCTGCACCCCAAAAGCAGCCATGATGAAAGCAGAAATTAAAAAGGGAGCAACTCCGTATCCATTGCCAAATACAAAGCTGGCTAATGCACAGACTCCCGCTAAAAGACTAAATCTGAGTGATAGTTTGTACTTACGCATGGCATCAAAGGTATAAGTGTATCCCAAAATAAAAGATGCACGCTGCCACATGCGTAATGACGGCAACACCTTGCATCTCTTATTTTGAATACTTCTTACTATCTACCCACCAACACTACCCTCACAGGTCCCAGCAATCCCGACGGCAACAAAGGCGAATTAGCCTGGTAGAACGGCATGGAGGTATATGTAATCTTATTCGTAACATCCGGCTGCGCATCACCAATAATGCGGTTAACCCACAGGTTGGTTACTTTTATCTCTACTTTATTGGAGCCTTGTTTTAATGCATTGGTTACCTCCACTCTAAATGGATGCTTCCAGACTACACCCAATGACTTTCCATTTACAATCACTTCTGCCAGATTCTTTACATCGCCAAGGTCTAACCATATCTGTCCCTTATTGCTGAACCAGCTTGCAGGTGCGTTAATAGTTTTAGTATAAGTAGCAGTACCGGAGAAGTATTTGATACCTGCATCAGTGTTATCTGTATAAGAAGCTAACTTATCAAATGTAGCACTGGCAGGCGCACCACGGTCAGGCTGGAATGCTACATTCCAATTGCCCTCTGCAGTACTCAACTCTTTTTCCGTAGTTGCTGGTACTATAAAGGATGTTTGGGTGGTGTTATTCCTGAATACTACAAATACTGCATCGTTAGGAGTTAATGGTAGTGTTACCCTGGTAATGCCATTGGCAATGGTATAAGTAGCATCTTCTGTTTTACCCGTTTCAGCATGCCATATCTGAGGTGCTTTACCTGTTACCCGGAAGGATGCTTCAACTGTATTAGCTTTATCAGTACGGTTATTTACCCAATACAAATCACCATCAGCTAACTTGCGATGCACATACATCAGTTTGGTGGTTTGCTGCGGATTGGTATAGGTAAAATCAGGAGTAATGTTCTGTGCCGGTAATACTTCGCTTAAGGCTTTGCCTGTAGTCACTTTCGCATTGCCTGCACCCCATACTTCATTAACTAAGCCTTGAAACTCCTGCTGGTCATCCTCCAGGCTCGGTGTGCTTTCCGGCTTGATGCCGGTAACAGTTGCACCTGCTTTTACAAGGTCTCTGATCTTGCGTAAAACAGGTAAGGACATCTTACTTGCATTACTGTCTAACACCAACACCTGGTAACTCATGCCACTCCCTGTAACCAGCTTGCCATCTTTTACAGATAACAGGTTGATCAGTGCATCGGCATTGATAAAGTCGTAGTTATAGCCTTCCGGAATATCAGGCAGCTTCCTGCCAAACAAGGCAGTGATATTATTGTCTTCGCCATAGTAGTACAATATATCTGCTACAAACTTGCCTTGCTGCAGCATATAAGCTGTACGTGCAATGTAGGTAGTCCATGCTTTAGCATTATCTGCCCATGTTTCGTGACGGTTGAACCACTGACCGAATGGTCCAAGACTAAGACCTGGTATTTTATCATCCACAGGTTGATGCACCGAAGAGTGAATCATAAAGCGGTTGATACCACTGGCAAATTCCAGGTCAGCAGTCGGCTTTAAGTTTTCCGGTGCATAGGAATAAGCAGCACCACCGAGTCCAAAAGCAGTCATGGACTCTGCCGCTGCTATGTTTTGTCCATAGAGGTGTGCCACAGAAGCAGACTCTCTGTCATCTGCCTGGTAACCGGTTTGGTCACCCCCATTCATCATAAGGTTGGGTGTCCACATAGCAGACATTGGTACAGCTGCTTTGCGCTTTACTTCCATACCATCAGCAATCAATGCACGCCCGGATTCATGAGACTCTGTATAACGCTTCATGCCATACTGCGCCAGGATGTTGGTTAATGCATCGTAGTGGTATTCGGCAACCAGATCACTTAATGTTTTACGATAGTCCCATAAGAAGTTATCACTTGCTTCAGCACTCTTTACTACATGTCCTGTTAGTACCGGCATCCAGGTCAACATACTATAGCCACGGCGCTTCTGGAACTCCTGCATAAAGTTGGGTGTCCAGTTTTGTGCACCGGCTTCCCAGCTATCTGTTACCATGTACTGCAGTCCACCTTTATTACCCATCAAGCCACCGGTAGCATCTTTATAGCTGTCTATATAGGTAGTAAAATAGTTCTTTACAGCTACCGGATCCAGCTTATCTACTTCCAATCCTGTAGCTTCTGGCGTAGCAGGATGGTTGGTAATGCCGGTTAATGAATATCCAAAACGCACCACATTCCAATTACCGGCAGGAGGAGTCCAGTTGAGTGTGCCATCAGCATTCAATTTATCAGTAAGGTCAATAACATCTGTTGTGTTGATAACATCATTGGTAGATGGAGTTGCCTTTTGATATAGCCCTGTTGCAGGTGAAAACGCATCCTTCTCCTCAAACATATTGACGTGTACTATCGGATGCAATACAATCTCTGCTATCTCTGTTCCGGGAGATGGTTTGGGAGGTGCAGGTTTGGTACCCATAAACATTGCAGCCATATCCATAATTGGTGGTGGGTTCTTCACCGTAATCCGGAAATATTTAGCAGTTGTTTCGGGTATAGTAATGGTTTGCTGCAACACGGCACCTATAGGTATAGTACAAATAGTTCTGAAATTAGCACCATCATCACTGGCTTCTAATGTACGTGCATCTTTTGCATCTCCTCCAAAGCCAAAGTTTCCTGCATTGCCCCCACCTACCATAGTGATTGCGCGAATGGTTTGCGGTTGTGGAAAGGCAAACTGTATCCATGCAAAACCTTTAGTTGTATCAGGTGGTAACAGGCTTGTTTTTCCAAGATCACCATCAGTTAATTGCTGCAAAGTGAAATTGCCACCACTGGAAGTAACTACTGCACCTAATTCACTTTGCGACTTATCATTATCGGGTAATTTATAGGCAATTACCGCAACATCCTTATAATAACTGGGTGGTTGCTCTGTAGCATCACACATGCCAAACTCGGGTAGCTTTGGAATGTTTTGGAAAGGTCCGGTTATATCTGAAGGTTTCGGAACATTGATGTTAGTTGCACCGCCCTTCACCCGTGTTTCCGTCCATACGATCTTCTTCATACCGTCTTCCGGCTTTACCCATGGACCACCACTTTCACTCCATCCTGGCGAACCGGCAATGCCCATCTCTAAGTGTAGCGAATCAGTAAGTTTTGTCATAAACCGGTAGGCATCTTTCCATTCAGGTGTCATGTAGATTAACCGCTTCTCTACTACTTGTGGTGTTGCCAGGTTCGCATCAAAGTTCTGGAAGCCACCAATGCCGGAGCGATACATCCACATCAGGTCTTTTCGGATGCCATCTTTGGTAATATTCCCCTGCATCCAATGCCACCATACACGGGGCTTTGCAGAGTTAGGAGGCGTAGTAAAGCCTGCGTACAAGCTATCATTTGGTGCAGGTTGCTTTGGCTGGGCAATCGTTACAGCAGATGCCAATAATGCTGCTGAAAGAGAAATCAATTTTTTCATGGTGATTATGCTGGCAGTTGAGATAAAGTGTATATTATTTAATTGTGTGGTTAATAAGACTCCTACTTCATCCACCCGTTCTTTCGCATCCACAAAAACAAAGGCTGCATCCATTCTTCTGTTGGTTGCCCTAAAACAAACCCATGCCCTCCTTTCGGATAGAGATGCATCTCAGCAGGCACATTGTTTTTTACTAAAGCCTCATAAAACTGGATGCTATTGCCAACTGGTACCACCGTATCATCTCCTGCATGCGTGAGCCATGTAGGCGGTGTTTCTTTGGTGATCTGCTGCTCATTGGAAAACAGTTTTGTTTGCTCCTCTGTTGGATGTTCCCCTATCAAAAAATCTCTTGATCCTTTATGCATTAACCCTTCTGTAAAACTGATAACGGGGTAGATCAATATGGCAAAGTCAGGACGAAGGCTGATCCCTTCTTTATTGGGTATATAAGCAGTATTGAAATGCGTTGCTGCGGTAGATGCTAAGTGACCACCTGCGGAGAAGCCCATGATGCCTATTTTGTTAGGGTCCAGGTTCCATTCTTTAGCTCTTTTACGAACCAGTTTAATAGCCTGCTGTGCATCCTGCAAAGGCCCTATGCTTTTATCCTTCATGATAGAATCAGAAGGCAGGCGGTATTTCAGCACAAAAGCAGTTACCCCATGTTTAATAAATGTTTCAGCAATGGTTTGCCCTTCCGGTACAGCATTCTCAAACCAATATCCCCCACCCGGGCAGATAACCACTGCACTTCCGGTAGCTGTTCCGGCAGCAGGCAGATAAACAGAAAGCGATGGCTGTGATACATTCCTGTAGCCTGTTACTTTACCATTCCACTCCACCGGTATTTCTTTCATTTTATAGCCGGTTGAGTTGGGAATAGAATCCGGGTAAAGGGGAATAGTTTGTTGAGCTGTAGCCTGCAATGCAACAATTAAAAGACAAAGTAATAAGTAAAACCTATCTGTTTGCATGGAGCCATTACAATACTTTACACGATTTTTCTTCATAGAGATGTTAATCTGATTAAAAGAGAGATTTGTTTTCATTATAGCAAGTTTGTTCGCCGAAATAACAGAATAAGTATGAACGACGAGCACCACATAAAGATTAAAACAAAAGCTTCCTTCTATTGTAACGGAAAGCAGTTGACAGCATGTTCATAACAAGCAATTTGACTGTTTAAATTATTGAATATTTGAGCAGCAGGTTATAACACGACAAGCATTAATCAAATACCTCTTTAACAGCACTAAATTAAAGGGTAGGATTTACTAACTGTTATGAACTGGTATGATGCCCTTGCTTGATGACGTGGGTTGGAAGTTTCGCAGATTGTACAGATTAAGTAGCCCCATGTTCAGAATGAGGAAATTTTTAAATTATGAAGCTATAAACTTCAATTAAAAGTTAGTTAAGTTTTGAAAACTTCACTGAGTTGGTGAATAAAGTAAGGAGCAATGCTTATTTCAGCATACACCTGCTCCCTTCCGCAATGTCCCATAGCTAACACATAATAAGCTATTGATGGAACATTGCGGCAAAGTGAACGGTGATTTATAGGAATAGGTTGCACCGGCATTCTACAATACTAATAAAATTAGTATATACTAATTACAGGTGTCTTTTATCCCTTTGGCAGTATCTTTCTTTAATTTTTAAACTGAGCTGCTATCGCTGTTTCAACTTTCTTGGCTAATCCATTTAAGTATTTCAATTGCTCATTAAGCTTTTTTGCATCGTTGATCTTTTCGGCAACCTCACTAGGTAAAACATCCCCTATATTTCTCAAATACACTGCAGTACCTGACATGCAAACCATGAGCATTCCTTTATCACCTCCAACTTCGGAATAATCTATGTCGGTCCCTATTACTGCATTTGCATTCATTTCTAATGCCTGTACCCTTAATTGGTGTAAACATAAGTTCTCACCATTTCTCAGCTTAGTATTATATCTTTCTGATTGCAGACCAAACAAATCCGTGAACGAAGATGTTAACTCTGATATTACACCTGTTCCAGTTATAGATTGTCCGGTAACCATGCCTATAACGTTGTAATCCCAATTTAAAGGCAATTGAATTGTAATGACTGGTATGTAGTGAAGCAATTCTCTTAAGTTCTTTATTAAGGTTTGCTGTTCATCGCTCATTTTGGTTTTTGAATTGTTTAATTCATCTGTTCCGCACTTTGTGCAAAATGCTGTTGGTTGTTTCCCACTGTATAAATTTATCAATTCATTTTCAGCTTTATCTAATGGTTGAACATTACTTCCGAAAAAGCTACTTTTAAATTGCGTATAGCAATTAGGGCAGGTCGTTTTTTCTGACATAAGAATTTTGGTTTAGGCGATGAAAGTAAAAAAAGCATAGATGAAAAAGAGCGGATGTATAGCTGCTCTATTACATTTAATTGTTATTTAATTCAACTCGAAATTTCCTCCTTCTCCGCAATGGCTCCATCAATAGCTTCCTGTGCGAAAGCCATTGGACATTGCGGCAGTAGTGCCAAGTACATCCTTGCCATCCCAGAAGTTATCTCACCACTACAACGCCTTAACCAGTACAGCATCCCGGTCAAATGAATATCCTCCAACTCCCCTTCTGTTTCAGTTATTGCTCTTCTAACAGGCATGCAGGAAAGATAAAGAGAATAAAGTACGGGGCAACACTTATTCAGCTTACATCTGTTACCTCCCGCAATGTCCCATATCAACACTCGGCAAAGCGAGGCTTTCCTGTCCAGGAAAGCCAGTTTAAACTAATTTAATAGGTTTGATATCTAAAAAGTAAAGTGCAATACTGCATTGTATCCATCATTGATTTGTCCGAATATTCCTTTACTGTTGATACTGGTACAAGTCGCGTGTCCGTTCAGGCTTTTGCAGTAGTGAATTTCTCCCTCCAGCAGTTGCTCTGTAGGAGCACAAACAATAATAACAGCTTCATTATCATAAAGCACATTGATTGTACAACAATCATCTTTACGCTGTTCTTCGTTGTGTGTAATTAAATATCCTTTACAACCTGGGTATTCATCAGCTATTAATGCTGCTACATGGTGCGGTTGGCTGCCGCTGTGATCCAATTGAATTTGGGTAATTTGCGTTTGATTGTTTAACATCGTTAAGAGGTTTTGGTTTGGGATCAAATATAGATAAATATTAATACATCTATTTAGAGTTTCTCTTTCTCCGCAATGTCTCCTTCTAAAGCTTATGTGCAGATAGCCATGGAACATTGCGACTGTTCCCCAAAGTGCCCCTCCGACATCAAAAGAATCATCTCGCCACTGCAATGCCCTAACCATTACATCAGCCGGTTAAATAAATATCTTCCATTCCATTATACCTTAAAAGCAATCAACAATATTAATATTATAGCAATATCAACCTAATACAACCATCCAACCATCAACTATCATCCGGATAGTTGCTGGTGTATTAAAGCGCAATTTCCTTCCTGCCTGGTCCATATCAAAGCCATACTAAAGTCATAGCAAAGCCATGGTAAAGTCATGGATAGTCCATGAGAAAGCCATGGTAATGCCTATGCTGCTCTCTACCTGAGCTATTCCTAAACTCGGATATCCTTCAACGACCTTACGTCCATCCTTCGCCTTGTTCTGTATAGGGGAGGTAAAAAATGAGATTGTAAACAGTACCCTTTGCCAGCAGGTAGTGTCCTGATCAACCTATAGGAACAGCAATTCTCACCGGTTTTATATCATCTTCAATTTTATTACACTGTATGCCCTGCTCAAAGCTCACGGCCCGCAGTTCTTTATAAGACTACCTGATTGAACCTGCATATAGTTACTTACTTACCGCTCAGTCGCTCCATACTTTCTGGATAACGGGCACCTTGAATAGTAATCTTTGAGGCAGCCTCTTCAATCTGGCGGAGATCATCAGCGGTAAGTACCACATCTGCTGCTCCAATATTTTCTTCCAGCCTGTTCAGCTTCGTAGTGCCTGGAATAGGAACGATCCATGACTTCTGCGCAAGTAACCAGGCCAATGCTATCTGGCCAGGCGTTGCCTGCTTACGTACTGCAATTGCACTAAGCAGGTCAACCAAAGCCTGGTTGGCTTTGCGGTTTTCCGGACTAAAGCGGGGCACACTGCTTCGGAAATCCGTACTGTCCAGTTTCGTGTTTTCATCAATCTTGCCCGTTAAAAAGCCTTTCCCAAGCGGACTGAATGGAACAAAGCCAATTTGGAGTTCTTCCAATGTTGGTATGATCTCCTTTTCAGGTTCCCTTGTCCAAAGGGAATACTCGCTTTGCAGAGCAGCAACAGGCTGAACGGCATGTGCCCGCCGGATAGTTTGAGCGCCTGCCTCTGAAAGACCAAAATGTTTCACTTTCCCTTCCTGAATCAAATCCTTTACCGCGCCGGCTACATCTTCAATGGGTACATTCGGATCAACACGATGTTGGTAGTATAGGTCAATTACCTCTACTTTCAGCCGCTTTAATGAGCCTTCAACTACCTTCTTTATATGTTCAGGTTGGCTGTTCAAAGCATTCCATCTTGCATTAGCTTCGCTTTCGTTAGCAGGTGCCCATCCGAACTTGGTTGCAATCACTACCCGGCCTTTGAAAGGCGCTAATGCTTCCCCCAACAGCTCTTCGTTGTGATAAGGTCCGTACACTTCGGCAGTATCAAAGAAGGTGACACCCCTTTCTACGGCGGCACGGAGTAGGGAAATCATCTCCTGCTTGTCTTTGGGAGGTCCATGCCCAGCTCATTCCCATACAGCCAAGCCCAAGAGCAGATACTTCCAATCCGCTCTTCCCAAGTATTCTTTTTTGTATTGTTTTCATTTTCTGATATTTTCTTTTAATTAAATAGTATTGCTGTTATAACAAGATGAGGTTATGTTATCCTCCAGGATATCACAAAGTCGGTGACCGCGGATTAAATGTGTGATGATTACAATAGAAGTTTTTCTCACTGCAAAGGGGCGAAGAAAACAGAGATTTTCCCGTGAATAACTCTATAAAACCTCTATTAACTCATATTCTCTGCTGTTATTAGATGAATAATTCCATTTGAACATGAGAATCTCTGCGAAACCTCTGTTAACTCATGTTCTCCGCGGTGAGCATCACCTGCCATATATCTTGTAACTCCATCCAGGATGATCCTACTGAACATCCTTTTCCATCTTCGCTTCTTTGATAGCATACATACATTTGCAATCCGCGGAAATCCGATGTATGGATAACATTGAACCATAGCAGAAATAAGTGTTTCTTTATCATTACCCACCTTCATATTGCCAATAGCATGCGAAGCCAGTTGTCTGTCAGCTCCTAATGTTGCTAAAGCACAGAAGATCATGAGTTCCCTTGTTTTGGTATCCAGACCTCCTCTCGTGTAGAAATCTCCAAAGCACGACTCTGTTAATATCCTCGGTATAGCCTCGGCAAACTCACCGGGTAGATCTTTCATGTTTTGTTTCATCCCTTCTCCATATAGCGGCTTTGTATTTCTTTCCCTTTATTCAATCTTTGCTATCTGCGATTGTTGATTCGTTTTCTAATGGCAGCTTAATGCCTCTGCTTTTAAAACCACCATTGATAGTATCACGCATTTAACACTTTGGGATAGCCAATGAATGGAGCCAATTGATAAACAATCTCCCTGATTGCAATTGGCTTTACGCCAATATTTAAGGCTGCAGCAGTATGCGCTTTTAGTTGTGGCAAGGTTTGATTTGTTGCAAGGGCTGTAATAGTGATCAATTCACGGGTTGTGTCGTTAAGATTGCCGATATAAAACACTTCTCCGAAAATGAAGCGCTGCAAAATGGTCATTAATTCAGGGTCATCGGAACTCGACACCGACTGAACTTGTTTGAAAAGCTCTTCATACTTCTGTTTAGCTCTTTCTATTCTATTCATCGTATCCATTTTATTTGATTGATTGTTTAGCTTTTGTGCCGTTAGCTGCGACAGTGATAATGTAACAAGCGCGAATGTTAAGAGAAGATGTTTCATAATTCTGGTTATTTATTTTTCAACCGTTTAAGTGTGAAAGCCCTGCCTGGCGCTAAAACAAGTATTCGTTTCGGATTAATGACCCTGTCAGATAAATGCTTTGGGTCACCATTAAAAGGCATGAAATCAGGCGCATCTACAAAACCCCAATGACCTAATATAACCGGTGTGTTTGGGTAAGCATTTACAATTTTTACGGCTCCTTCCAAACCTGAATGGAAAGCAGCATCTTCAGAATAATCAAACAGTATTAAATCAGGTGTAGGCATATGTAATTGTTCCTCCATAAACTTAGAGTCACCAGTAGCCCAAATGGAGCCATCCGGTGTATTGAACCAAAAACCGCATGCATCACCGGGCGAAAAATATCGCTGACCTTGTCTGGGAAAATTATTCTGCCAAGCATGGTCTGCAAGTGTCAGCCTCGCTGTCACCTTTCCAAAATGAAATGTGTCTCCTATATAATGTCCAAATGAATGAAAGCCTTCATTCTTCATCAAAGAATCTACATAAACAGTAGAATGAAATTCTCTTGTAACAGGCGCTAAATCTTTAAACGTTGGAACACTGTAGTGGTCGTTGTCGCTGTGTGTAGCGAACACGGCATCAAGGTGCGGAACGTCTTTTGGCTTAATTGGAAAATCCCTTAATAGAGGCATATCATAGCCTTCCAGCAGGGGGTCAATCATAAACGTTGTACCACGGCTATTGACGAGAAATCCTGCCATGCCTAACCAGCGTATTGTTGTGTTATTGGAGGTCGCAAATGCTTCCGCACCGAAAGGTTGTGTTGGGGGTGCTGTAGCCTGATATTTCTTTGCTTTTGTTTTTCCTGTAGTATCAGCAGTGGACTGTGCATGTACACTGTTAGTAAAAATCAGAATGGTTAAAAGTGGCAGGACTATACTGTTTGCTTTCATAGCTCGATAGCTCGTTTGATTTTATTTATTAATTTATCCTTCCTGTTCTACTTTATCTTATTCAAACAAGAAGGATGAATGATTTAAGAATGCAAAGTTCATTGCTTGTTTTCGGCGGACTGTTATACGCATTCCTGAATTGCTTACCATTATTCCTGTTTGTGGTTATTAATGGAAAATAGGTAACATGGTTATGCTAATTTTGAAGTAGCAGACCAAATAGGTTATGGAAAAGATTACTAAAATAGAAAGTGTTACCCAGTTCAATACTGAACGGGGGCAAAAGACTTTGCACCCGCTGACAAGCGTGCTGGATCAGTCCCTATCAAAGCCCATACAGGAAGCACGTTATATTTCGGAGTTGTATATCATCTTTTTAAAAGACGAAAAGTGCGGAGAACTGAAATATGGTCGTAAGCATTACGACTACCAGGATGGAACGCTGCTTTTCATTGCACCGGGGCAGGTATTTGGATTTGAGGAGAATGGAAAAATGTGCAGCCCACAGGATGGGCATTAGTGTTTCACCCCGATTTGATAAGGGGAACTCATCTTGGCAGGCACATTAACGACTATAGTTTCTTCTCTTATGATGTCAACGAAGCATTGCATCTTTCAGACCGCGAAAGGGAAATTGTGCTGGAATGCTTTAAGAAAATCCGGTATGAGTTAGAGCACGTTATTGATAAACATAGCAGGACTTTGATTGTAAGCAATATTGAATTGTTTTTGAATTATTGTGTTCGTTTTTATGACCGGCAGTTCATCACAAGAGACCATGTTCATAAAGATATATTAGCCCGGTTGGAGGGCTTATTGAATGACTATTTCGGCTCAGATAAGCCGCAAATTGTAGGATTACCTCCGTAGGATATTGTGCCGGCCAGCTTCATTTATCTCCAAAGTATTTTGGGGACCTGGTGAAAAAGGAAACAGGAAAATCAGCCCAAGAAATTATACAGGAAAAAGTAATAGAGTCGCTAAAGAAAAAGTGCTGGATCTCAGCAAATCGATCAGCGAGGTTGCTTATGAAATTGGCTTTAAGTATCCTCCCCATTTTACCCGGTTGTTTAAACAGCATGTTGGGCAATCACCAAATGAATACAGATCATTTAATTGAGAATTGTACTGTTTGATAAATAAGCTCAGCCAAACCATAGCTGCTGCATGGGCTTCCTTCTTTCCTTCCCTGCAATGTCTCCATCATTGGTAAC
>CAWFUV010000017.1:0-29539 GCA_963819045.1 uncultured Chitinophagaceae bacterium
TGCTCTACATGGTGCGGACGTTGCTGATGACGCCGGCGCAGATCGGCTTCGTCTTCGCGCTCGGCAGCATCGGCCCACTCGTCGGCGCGCTGATCGCGAATCGGATTGCCAATGTCATCGGTGTGGGCCCGACGATCGTGGCATCGGTGAGCCTGGGCTTCCCGGCGAGCCTCCTCCTCGCCATCGCGCCGCCCAACCAGACCGCAATTCCGCTGCTCATCGCCGGCAGCGCCCCTGGCCGGCTTCTCCGGCATGGTCTACAACATCAACCAGGTGAGCTTCCGAGCCAGGCGATCGCGCCACCGCCGCGGATGCAGGGCCGGATGAACGCGTCCATGCGGTTCATCGTCTGGGGCACGATGCCACCCGGCCAGATCCTGGGCGGCGTCATCGGCGGCGACGTTCGGGATCTCCACGGGGCGATCTGGGTTGGCGCGCTTCGGGGGCAATCGTGGCCGATCTTCTTCGTTGCTCTTCTCGCCGGTCCGAACGCTGCGCGAGATGCCGATCCCGTGGAGCGAACAACGTCGTCGGTGCCGCGGCACCGCAGCCGAGGTCATCGGGCGCCGGCGCTGGACGAGACGTCGGAGGCAGGGTGCGGGACTATCGGCACCGCTTGCCCGGCCCAGGGACGAAGCCTCGACGGACGAGCTGCGCGGGGATCCGCCGGCCCCGGCCCGCGTCGCAGTCCGCAGGAATCAGACAGTCACGGCGCGCAGCATCGGGATGTGGACGCCGCGTTCGCGGGCGACCTCGATCGCGCGCGGGTAGCCCGCGTCGGCGTGGCGCACGACGCCCATCCGGGGTCGGTGGTGAGCACGCGCTCGAGTGCGTGCGCGGCGCGGCGCCGTGCCGTCGGCCACGATCGACCATGCCCGGCGTGCAGCGAGTAGCCGATGCCGACGCCGCCGCCGTGGTGGAAGCTGACCCAGGTCGCGCCGCCGGCCGCGTTGACGAGCGCGTTGAGGATCGGCCAGTCGGCGATGGCGTCGGAGCCGTCCTTCATCGCCTCGGTCTCGCGGTTGGGCGAGGCCACCGAGCCGCAGTCCAGGTGGTCGCGCCCGATGACGATGGGCGCCTTGACCTCGCCCTGCGCGACCAGCTCGTTGAAGCGCGAGCCCGGCCTTGGCGCGCTCGCCGTAGCCCAGCCAGCAGATGCGCGCCGGCAGGCCCTGGAACGGCGACGCGCTCGCTGGGCCAGCCGGATCCAGCGGTGCAGCGCTCGTTTCGGGGAAGAGCTCGAGCATCGCCTCGTCGGTGCGCGTAGATGTCTTCGGGATCGCCGGAGAGCGCGACCCAGCGGAACGGGCCCTTGCCTTCGCAGAACAGCGGGCGGATGTAGGCGGGCACGAAGCCGGGGAAGTCGAAGGCGTTCGCTGACGCCGCGCTCGTCGGCCTGGGCGCGGATGTTGTTGCCGTAGTCGAAGGTGATCGGCGCCCGCCGCCTGCAACGCGAGCATCGCGCGGACGTGGTCGGCCATCGACGTCGAGCGCGCGCCGGACGTATTCCTCCGGGTCGGCTCGCGCGAAGCTCGGCCGCCTCGCCAGCGATGAGGCCCGGCGGGACGTAGCCGTTCAGCGGGTCGTGCGCGGAGGTCTGGTCGGTCACGCATGTCGGGCACGATGCCGCGGCGCGACCAGCTCGGGCAGACTTCGGCGGCGTTGCCGAGCAGGCGCGATCGGAGAGCGGCTTGCCGTCGCTGCGGCGCTTTCTCGAGCCCACGCAGCGCCTCGTCGAGGTCGTCGGCGACATCGGTCGAGGTAGCGGGTCTCCAGGCGCCGCTCGATGCGGGTGCGGGTCGACCTCGATGCACCAGGGCAGACGCCGCCGTTCATGGTCGACGGCCAGCGGCTGCGCGCCGCCCATGCCGCCCAGCCCCGCCGTGAGCACGAGCGCGCCCCGGCAGCGTGCCGCCGAAGTGCTGGCGGCGCAGCGCCGCGAACGTCTCGTAGGTGCCCTGCAGAATGCCCTGCGTGCCGATGTAGATCCAGCGAGCCGGCGGTCATCTGGCCGTACATCGTCAGGCCCATGCGCTTCCAGCTCGGCGGAACTCGTCCCAGGTCGCCCAGGCGGCCGACGAGGTTGGAGTTGGCGATCAGCACGCGCGGCGCGTCTCGTGGGTGCGCAAGGACGCCGACCGGCTTGCCGGACTGCACCAGCAGCGTCTCGTCGTCGTCGAGCGTCCGCAGCGCGCGCACGATCGCGTCGAAGGCGCTCCCAGGTGCGCGCCGCCTTGCCGGTGCCGCCGTAGACGACCAGGTCGTCGGGACGCTCGGCGACCTCGGGGTCGAGGTTGTTCATCAGCATGCGGAGCGCGGCTTCCTGGCCCCAGCCGCGACAGGTCAGTTCCGGCCCACGCGGGGCCCGGACGACACGCGCTGCCGACACGGCGCTCATCGCCGATTGTGCGCCCGGCCGTCACATGTGGAGCGCGGCGATCTCCTGCTCGCCGAAGTTCGCGCTGCCGAGATCGCTGATCGAGACGAGCAGGCCGGTGCCAGGGATCTTCGACGTGGTAGGTCCGGACGCCGGCGCCACAAGCGGTCCGCTCGACGTCATGGCCCGCGATCACGACCGACGTGTGGCCCGTGACGCCACGGCCTGAAGCAAAGGTGAGCTTCAATTGGTTAGCTTTATTCTTAAAGCAGAAGACATTGGTATGCGCGTCAGGAGAAGAAGACAGATCCTTGTCTTTAGGGGGAACTGTTTTCTCTCCTTCTCCGAAATGTCTCCTTCAACGGGCTTGATGTGCGTTAGCCAAGGAACATTGCGGGCGGTTGTGCAAAGTTACATCTCAGCCATCAAAGTGCCCAAGTAGCTACAACTATGCGCTAACCTATTTGAATGGGGCGTTACAATCAACCTCCCTCCCACCAAAGCCATACTAAAGCCATTTGGAAGAAAAATACAACCTATAGGAAAACGCCAACACAAACGGGGTTTTAGTGATCCTAAATTGCACTTGTTAGAACAATAATGTTGTTCTTTACTAAAATGGAAGGTTATGAAAACAACTATTATTAAACAGGAAATCCTGTTACTAATCAATCCCTTTTCCAAAAAAGAATTATGCGAAAAGAATCCCCTCAGTAACCTTAGCAATCAGTCGTATGCAGATCAATTAGAAGCAGCCTGCTGGAATGGCTTGCTTGATGAATTGCTTGACAATCTCCTTGAAAAAACAGCCTCTGGAAAAAGGCTTTGTCTCTGGCATACACAACAAAGAGCATCTTTTGTCGGACTTGAGTTATGCGATGCCCCACAGTTTACAGAAAGACATCTATCAATAGACCCTTACAGCTTTTTACCAATAGCAATTCAAAACTGAAGAATGATGATTGTTAGAATGAGGGTCAGCAACAAAAAACAATCCTTAGGAGCTGTTTAGTGTTTACGCTTGTGACTCACGCGACTCGTAAACCCGTGAACTCCCCAGTCTTTAAACATTCAATCCCCCTACCTCCTCCCTATCTCCTCCGTACCTGCGCCGTATCTGAGCCGTATATCCTGCGTCTTTTCAATATGGCTGTAGTAAAAAACAGGGGTAAAAAGTAGTCTTAAGCAACAGATAGGGTGCAGGGCTGTAAATATACAGTACATAGAACCACATAGAATTAAACTCAGCACCCTTTTCCTCTATCCGGTGAATCATTCCAACCGCATAAACTCCCGGTCCTGATAATTATTACCAAACAAATGAATACACCCACTAATTCAAATCTCCTTACTTTTAGTTGGTAAATAATTACGCTCATTCTTAAACGGTACAAACTTTTGTCCTTATGAAGAAAACCGGCTTTCTTTCGCCACTGCTGTTGGCTTGCATGATTGCTACAGCACAGGTACAAGTCACCAATTTAAAAGTAGAGAACCTTTCCAATCCTTTAGGTATAGACCGGCAGCAACCACATCTTAGCTGGCAGTTGCAATCAACACAACGTAACGTAATGCAGTCGGCTTACGAAGTAAGAGTGGGCGACAACCCCGCTTTCAAAGGCAATGCTGTATGGAGCAGTGGTAGAGTGAATAGCGATCAATCTGTACATGTGCCATATGCAGGCAATCAACTACAAAGCGGCAAGAAATATTACTGGGAGGTACGGGTATGGGATAATAGCGGTAAAGCATCTAACTGGAGCCAGCCCTCTTACTGGCAAATGGGTTTATTACAGCCATCCGATTGGCAGGCACAATGGATAGAACCGGGCTATGTAGAAGACTCTATGATGCGCCCAAGTCCGTTATTAAGAAAGGAATTTGCAATGAACAAAAAGATACAGTCTGCTACCGCCTTTATTACTGCGCATGGCTTATATGAAGGCTATATTAATGGCAAACGCATAGGCGATGTATTGCTTAACGCCGGGCTGGACAAGCTACAACAAGCACCTGCAATATCAAACCTACGATGTAACCAATTTACTTAATCAAGGCAACAATGCTATTGGTGTAATGCTCGGCAGCGGCTGGTATCGCGGCTATCTTGCCTGGGGCGACCAGCATAATATCTATGGCAAAAAGCTGGCTTTGCTGCTGCAGTTAAACATCACTATATACCGATGGCACTACAGCAACTATCGTTTCCGATGGCTCCTGGAAATCCTCTACCGGCGCTATTAAATACTCGGAGATCTATCATGGCGAAACCTGTGATGCACGGGATGATAAAACGGGCTGGACAACTGCACAATACGATGATGCCAACTGGAGCGGCGTAACTACGCATGATTACCCAAAAGATATACTCGTAGCGAATTATAACGAGCCTGTTACTAATGCATGAAACCTTTAAGCCGGTCAAGTTTATTACTACTCCAAAAGGAGAGCATGTAATAGACTTTGGTCAGAACCTCGTAGGCTTTGTGCAGGTAAAACTGAGCGGCAAGGCTGGAGATTCCATCATATTGCATCATGCCGAAGTACTGGATAAAGAAGGCAATTTTTATACAGACAACCTGCGTGCTGCAAAGCAACAGGATATCTATGTCTTAAGTGGCAAAGGTGAAGAAGAGTTTCACCCGCATTTTACTTTCCAGGGTTTCCGTTATATCAAAATAGAGGGTGCTATCAATGACTTGAAGCCGGAAAATTTTACGGCTGTTGCAATGTATTCCGACATGCAGCCAACAGGAACATTTGCCACCTCCAATCCTTTAATCAATCAACTACAACACAACATC
This sequence comes from uncultured Chitinophagaceae bacterium, assembly GCA_963819045.1. Taxonomy (GTDB): domain Bacteria; phylum Bacteroidota; class Bacteroidia; order Chitinophagales; family Chitinophagaceae; genus Ilyomonas. The sequence continues at coordinate 5,182 of CAWFUV010000017.1, forward strand.
CAATGGGGACAAAATGGCAATTTCTTAGATGTACCTACTGATTGTCCGCAACGCGATGAGCGCCTTGGCTGGACCGGTGATGCACAGGTATTCTCGCGCACGGCTACTTTCAATATGAATGTTAACAACTTCTTTAATAAATGGCTGAAAGATGTAGCTGCCGACCAATTGGACAATGGCAGTGTACCTTTCGTTGTCCCGAATGTATTAGGTGAAGGTTCTGCAGGCTCTGCCGGCTGGGCAGATGTAGCTACCATCATTCCATGGAATATGTACCTGGCTTATGGCGATACGATGGTGCTGAAGCAGCAATATGAAAGCATGAAGAAGTGGGTGAGCTATATGCAAAGCAAAAGCACCAATAACCTCTGGAATACCGGCTTTCATTTTGGCGACTGGCTCTTTTACCGTCCTGAAGATGACAATGATGGCAGAAGTGCTATTACCGATAAATACCTCATTGCACAATGCTTCTATGCGCACTCTACACAATTGCTTATCAATGCAGCCAAGGTGTTGGGCAAAGCAGGATGACGTGAACAAATACAGTGATTTGCTGCGCAATATTAAAGATGCATTTGTAAAGGAATATATGACACCAAGTGGTCGCCTGGTATCTTCCTCACAAACAGCTTATGTGCTGGCACTCAACTTTGATATGCTGCCCGAAAACCTGCGTACACAAGCGGCAGACAGGCTTGTAGCAAACGTAAAAGACTACGGCAACCATTTAACCACAGGTTTCCTTGGTACGCCTTATTTATGTCATGTGCTTACCCGTTTTGGGCACTCTGATGTAGCTTATACCCTTTTACTGCAAGACAGCTATCCTTCCTGGCTATACCCGGTAAAAATGGGTGCTACCACCATTTGGGAAAGGTGGGATGGTGAGAAACCCGACAGCACTTTTCAAACACCGGGCATGAACTCCTTCAACCATTATTCTTATGGCGCCATTGGCGATTGGATGTACCGTGTAATGGCTGGTATAGATACTTATGATGATGCGCCCGGCTACAAGCACATCCGCATTATGCCGCATATTGGTGGCAACTTCTCGTATGTGAATGCTGATTACAAAACCAATTATGGTACACTAAGCTCCAACTGGAAAGTGGATAGTAGCAACCTGAAGTTGGATGTAGAAATACCTTCCAATACCACTGCTACCATCTATATTCCTGCATCCAGTGCTGATGTAGTAAAGGAAGGTAATAATATGCTTTCTAAAGTAACTGGTATTAAGGTTTCAGGGAAAGAGGATGAGTATGTGGTGGTAGAGGTGGGTTCGGGGAAATATCATTTTACCACCCCTTACACCAATAGTGAAAATAATGCAAATGCAATGAAATAGTTGCTTTACTGTGCGAGGTATTCAAGCTTCGCACAGTATATTTACTTCGGTAGGTATCTGTTCACTACCCCTAAATAGATGACACACTATAAATTGCTCCTCCTCCTTGTAACTTTCATATCCGGTACCCGCATGCTGCATGCGCAATCAGCAGACGATTCTCTTTACTTCAAAATGGATGAATACCTGAATGCTGCCAACAGCGTTTATAAGTTCAATGGTTCAGCATTGGTTGCACAGCACGGTAAGATTATATTAGAAAAAGGCTATGGTTATAAGGATGCCGATACCAAAGTACTAAATGATTCGAACGGAATATTTCAAATTGGCTCCATTACCAAGCAGTTTACAGCTACTGTTATTTTAAAACTACAGGAGGAAGGCAAGCTCTCCATTAATGACAAGCTTGATAAATACTTTCCCCAGTTTATATATGGTAATGACATAACGATTGAGCATTTGCTAACGCATACTTCAGGCATCTATAACTACACCAATGATATAGACGAGAATGATTCAGCTATTGTGAGTAACCCGGTAAGCAAGTATGTGGTATTGGATATTATATTTAATAAACCGCTTGATTTCCCGCCCGGCACCCAATTCCGCTATAGCAATTCAGGATATTACCTGCTTGGCCTGATCATAGAGAAAGTGACCGGTCAGCCTTATGAAACAGTGGTTAGAAAAATGATATTCGACCCCTTACAAATGCAGCATTCCGGCTTCGATTTTATACACCTTACAGATTCTAATAAAACAGTTGGCTACCGCGCACTTAATGCAAATGAGCACATTGTTGCACAGCGCTGGGATAGTACAGTTACCTATAGTGCAGGAGCTATCTACAGTACCTGCAGTGATTTATACAAATGGGCAAATACAATAGCCAAAAGGCAAATCCTATCACTCACTTCCTGGCAGCAGGCTTTTACACCACATTTACAGCATTATGGTTATGGACTTTTTATAGATAGTTCATTTGGCAAGCAAAGTATCAGGCATAGCGGTGGTCTGCCCGGCTTTGTATCTTACTTTACTTATTACCCTTCAGAAGACCTTACTATTATTTTATTAAACAATAAAGGGTATTATGGTGAAGGACTTGCAGGCATCAGCACCGGTCTTGCTGCTATTATGTTCCACCAGCCTTACCAGCTTCTTACCGCGCATAAAGAAGTGACTATATCCAGGAGCTCGCTTAAGAAATATACCGGGGTGTATGCATTCGATAGAACACACAAAGCCTTTGTTACACTCGAAGATAACCGTTTACAGATAGCAGCGCCTGCAGGGGGCTTGCCCAAATCTCCTTTGTATGCAGAAAGCGATACATTCTTTTATTTAAAGATCATTGATGGTATTATAGAGTTTGTAAAGGATGACAATGGCAATGTGACGCAATTGATATCGCATGTAAATGGTAAGGATGAGGTATGTAAGAAGATAAAGTGAATACTGTTGAATGCTATTTTGCAAACAGTATAACCATCTTGCATTTGGATGATTGCGAAGAATCATCTTTATCCTAGATTCCTGCACTACAATAACCTTAAAAAAGAGCGTGTCCCCTTACTCTTTGCCATTATTACTATCGCGATGAATATAAAAGTATTGCACAGTTTGTAGAATGAAAGCAAATAGCAGCCTTAACAAAGTATTATCGGTTTGTGGTTGACTCCACAGGCAACGGATCATTAGACATCTCCGTTCTTAATTCTTACAAACAATTTATTACCCCTTTAAAATTAATCATTATGAAAAAACTATTTGCTTCTGCCATTATTGGCTCACTCTTCCTTTTGGCCTGTAATAAAGATAACCTCCAGGCACCTGCTGCGCTTAACACTACGTCATCTTCAGAGGTGACCTCTTCAGCACAGGCATTAAGTCCGGCTTCTGTACTAACGGCACATCCGTGGATGTACCAGGGCTTTTACTTTCATTATCTGGATCAACAGCACAAAGGCGATCCGCAGTATGTACGTGGTAGCAGTAATAACATTCTCAATCTCGATGGTACCCGTATCACGTATAAAACGAACGGTACTTTTGTGGAACTGGATGGCGGATTTACTTATCCAGGCACCTGGAAATTTACAGACGCCGCTGATACAGCATTATCCATGGCATACACTTGGGGAACTGATGTAAACAGCGTTATTTCCTTGAATGTTAATCAATTGAGTTATAAGAAATCTATAGGCCACTATAGCCATGGCAATTTTGCTTATACTGAGCTTATACCTGCGAGGTAGTGCATTCTTAAAGTTTTCACTGTTCCCCTTATTCTTACTCTTTTACTTCAAGGTGTTAATACCGTGCATCTTGAAGTAAAAGATAAGCTTATGCTTAGGAGTAAATAAACTCATTCAGCATTAATAAAGAAGTAAGCTATACCGGAAACTTTTTCAAAAACCAATTACTGGAGTATACCGGAACAGGAGTTATCGTAAAATTTAGTAAGAGGGCATCATCACTGATTATAAAAACACAATTATTTTGAATAGCTAAATCGAAGAGATAATTATCCTTAGGATCAGGACTTATAGCGTACACTGCTGTTTCAATATCCGTAACAGTAATTTTAACGATAAAATCTATAATCCTATTTGCCCCTCTTTCATGCATCCACTTATTTTCAACAATTGCATCAAATACTTCTGAAAGAAGATAGTTGTTTACAATAGGAACAATGCGATAAGTAAGTAAGCGGTTTAAGAGTGGAGCGATATCTTTCGCCCTTGCATACTTAACCCATACATTGGCATCGATAATTATTTTATACATGCTGCCCGGGATAGCGATTTTTTTGGATGGCTTCTATAATATCTACTTCCGTAGCATTTCTAAAGTCTGCTTCCTCCGTAATATTCTTCCATTCCTCTGCTAGATCATCTGCAGATAATTGGAGGTATATCATTTTAAGTTCTGCCTCGCTCTTAGTACGAAGCTTATCTATTACCTGGGCAAAAACAGAAGGTTGTTGTGCGCTATCCATAACATCCATTTTGTCAAATTTACGAAATGCTTTTACATTATAAATTACATAGCCTGAACACTTCGCACTGCACAGCTTACTTTACCTTCAACCTATACGCAAACAAAGCAATAATCAAAATACTGGAGAGCAGTAAGTGGAATGGCTGTATCGCAGCAGGGATATTTACATACATCAATATCAAGCCCAGCAATACAGTAGCAACCACACAGCCTAATATGATAAACGCTGTCCGTTGAAGCTTCTTAAAGCCCAGGGACTGCCAAAACAGAACAATGCCAAGCACTGCTGCCACCCATGCTACACTGCGGTGTACATCAAACCAATGATTAAGCCGTCCTATCCATAACTCACGGCCGGCATAGCTCAATGCCAGCGATATCTCATCTATCTGTTCGCGCACATCAGTCCCTAATACAATTTGTGCAAGCACTACCAAAAGCGTAATAGTGCTTAACCATTTCAACCCCGCGCTTTCCACTTTTGCATCCCGCTGCACCTTTTGAATTATGATCACTGCCACGGCAGCTATCAGCAGGGCAAAAAGCATGTGCAGCGTTATTTTTACTACTGCCAGGTTGGTATCCACCACTATCTTCCCCAGCCATGCTTCAAAGGCAGTAAGCAGTAACAGGGATAACGACCAATAGAAAACAGACCTTCTCCCCTTACCAAATAACCGCCAGCTCCATACAATATGTGCAATGATCAGGAAACCCAATACACCGGTGGTCAACCGGTTGATGTATTCAATCCATGTTTGGTATACATTGAACTTAGCGTAGTTGTTCTTCTCGTATTGTTGCCAGTCGGCAGGGTTGTAGGTTGCGCCACTGGTAAAAGCTTGTTTAGCGTACTTCAGGCTGTCGTTGTAGATAATAAATTGGCCGGCTTTGTATGAATGGCTGGCTTGAAAATGGACCTGGTATTCCTCTGTTGGCGGTATAGCATTACCAAAGCAGGTAGGCCAGTCCGGACAGCCCATGCCACTTTGGGTAGTGCGCACAATGCTACCGGCAAGTATTACTAAAAACACAAACACCAATAACAATCTTGTAAAGGACAAATAACGCTCGTATTGCATGAAATAGAAACAATTAAATAAGCTGCGCAAAAATAGAACACGATGGGCAGGCTTGCTTTAAAGTTTTGAGAAGATTGGCACATGAAGAATACTATTGCAAACGGCTTTTTATATTCGTACAAAGAATAAAAGTGCTCCGATCTTTTTACCATAAACAACTTGTTGAAGCCGGCTGTGATGAAGCTGGCCGTGGCTGCTATGCAGGGCCTGTGTTTGCATCAGCAGTTATCTTATCCAAAAAGTTTAAGCACCCGGTGTTAAACGACAGTAAGAAGTTATCAGCAAAGCAACGTAATGAACTTAGAAAAGTGATAGAAGAGCAGGCCATTGCATATGCAGTAGCAATGATTGGTGAGGAAGAAATAGACCGCATCAATATTCTGCATGCGTCTTTTAAAGCGATGCATGTAGCATTGGATGAGCTGCAGGTAATTCCAGAATTACTGCTAATAGATGGCAACCGCTTTACGCCATACAAGAACATACCGCATCATTGTATTGTAGAAGGAGATGGCATGTATGCCAATATAGCTGCCGCCAGTATTTTAGCCAAAACTTACCGCGACGATTACATGGCCCGCCTGCATGAGGAACACCCGCATTACAACTGGAAAAAGAACAAAGGCTATGGCACCAAAGAGCACCGCACAGCCATAGAAGTGCATGGCTTATGCAAGTACCACAGGAAGAGCTTCAATATTTAATGTTCAAGATTGCATATCGAATATTTTAAATGATAATACTAACGAGAGTTTGGAGTGTATATTAATTGATTTTCACTGGCTGAGTTTGTTTTATTTTCAACCCTGGACATCCCGGAGTTATACTTAAGTTATACCTAACTTATACCTAACATATACCTATCTTATACCTGATCTCCTCCTTATCTCCCCGGTACTTGCTCCTGGTGTACTCCCTATGTGCTCCCCTTTAAGGGCCGGGAACTGATTTATCTAATAGATTGGTTTGCAACTCTACACCCCGAACCCACATTAACATCAAACAATATCTCCCCATTGAAATCCCAAATAGCATTTCCTCAATTAGTCAATATTCAATTGACAATATTCAATAATCACGCTTCCGTCTCATTCCACTCACCGGCGCCTTGTCTTATAATCTTATATTCATCTGTAGTACAGTCTACAATGGTTGAGGGTATCATGCTGCCGGTGCCACCATCCACTACAATATCCACCCGCTTTTTGAAGTTCTCGTAAATCAATTCCGGATCGGTATATTCTTCTACCATCTCTCCGGGTAAGGAAGCAGATAATATTGGCGAACCCAACTCATGTACAATCGTTCTTGCAATATTATTATCCGGAATACGCAGGCCAATGGTGCTTTTTTTACTTTGAAGCATTCTTGGCACCTCACGGCTGGCGGGCAGGATAAATGTATATGGCCCAGGCAAATGATTTTTCAATAAACGGTACAGCGGGGTAGAGATACTACCGGTGTATTTGCTTAAATCACTCAGGTCATAACATACAAAGCTCAACTGTGCCTTTTCGGGCTCTATGTGTTTAATAAGAGCAATACGCTCTATAGCTTTATGCTGAAAAATATTACATCCCAAACCATAGATCGTATCAGTGGGATAAATGATAACACCCCCGTCCTGCAGGCATTCCACAATTGTTTTAATATGGCGCGGATTAGGATTATCAGGATGAACATGTAATAACATCGTTAATGATTTTTAAATGCTTTACCATTTGCAAATAAGAATATGTCAACTATGACCTTATTTTACATTTGCAAAAATATATCCAAATGCAACTGCAGCCAATTGATGTAATGAATGATATAACCTCTGAAGAATTTAAACTAAAATATTATGAACCGCAGATACCGTTAATGTTTAGAAATCTGGCAAAAGGCTAGCTGGCATATACTAAGTGGAATTGGGACTATTTTAAAGCCCTGGCCGGTAATAAAGAAGCAAGCATTTACAACAAAAAAGAAGTAGCATCCGCCGGTAGTTATAAGCTTGACAATGGTAACTTTCCTGATTAATGAGCTTAAATAAAACTATTGAGCCTGATTAAATCAAAAAGGTGAAGTAATTGGTACTTCACCTTTTTGATTTAATAGTATTCAACAGGACAGAAATATATGCTTCTGTGTGAGGCATAGTAATTGCGGTTTGGCTGCAAGCAAAACAGCACTAACCGAATGAATATTTTCACCAGGCTCCTCTTACTTTTCCTATGCATTGTACCTTTTTTATCTGTATCGGCTCAGTTCAATGATACTATCAATTATCACCTGCGGTTCCTAACCACCGGCTCGCTCAACAGAACAGTTGATGGGGACGCTTACCTCCTCAACAATGGCTTAGGCTTCAATATCAATAAACGTAAGGCAACCTTTAACACAAACGCCAGCTGGGTATGGGGACAGCTTAACAATACACTTACCAACAACGATTTTATTGCTACAACCGACATGGACTTCTTAAAGAAAGTAAGTAAACTGTACTACTGGGGCTTGCTCAATTACGAAACCAGTTATTCCTTAAAAACAATATACCGTTTTCAGCCTGGTGCGGGCGTCAGTTACCGCTTTATAGATACAGCCAACGCCCATTTATCAGTAAGCGATGGTCTTTTGTTCGAAATGTCCAACATTATAGATACATCATTAGCCCACGAAAAGTATCAAACCGTCCGCAATTCTCTGAGGATAAGTTATCATTTTGTAATAGGCAAACTCATCACTATTGACGGTATAAACTTCTGGCAACCTTCACTTCTTGATTTTAAAGATTATATTTTTAAATTCAACAACAGTTTGTCTTTCAAGTTGCGTGAATGGCTCAGTCTTACAACTGCCATCAGTTATAACAAAATAAGCCGTACTGACAGCCAAAACCTGCTATTCACTTTTGGAATAACATTGGATAAATACTTTTAGGAAGCTACACAAGATAAGATATAAGAAACAAGTTACAAGAGACAAGTTACAAGCATCAGGATATAAGCCACTTATACAACTTTGCGCCTTCTTGTCTTTGTGGCTCAATAAATTTGGTAATTAATTCATTTTAAAATATATAGCTATGAGTTCTTTTCAAGAGGTAATACATTCAGATAAGCCGGTGCTGGTAGATTTTTTTGCTACCTGGTGTGGCCCCTGCAAAACGATGTCGCCCATTTTAGAGCAGGTAAAACAATCACTTGGCGACACTGTGACTATTATAAAAGTAGATGTTGACAAAAACCCGGAGGCAGCCAGCGCCTATGGAATACAAGGTGTCCCTACCTTAATAGTCTTTAAAAATGGCAAAGTGCTGTGGCGGCAGAGTGGTGTAGTGCAGGCAAATGCACTTATTAATGTAATTAAGCAGTATCAGCAGGCAGCAGCATAAGCAGTTTGAACCACAGAGACACAGAGAACACGGAGATGCACAACGGAAGTGATTAACTAAACAGAAATCCTTTGTGCGACTTTTATACTTTGTGCCTTTGTGGTTCACAAAATAGAATAACAGTCAAATTCCTTAATCAGTTTAATCTGTAAAAATCAGAAGAATTTAGATCACAGTTTCAACTTCTCAATAGCCAGTTGAGCGGCTATCTGGCTGGCATCTTTTTTATTAAAGCCTCTGCCTTGTGCAAAGGCTCACCATCAAGCACGGCAGCAATCGTAAAAATACGACGGCCGTTTTCCATTTTTTCTTCTACAGTTTCAAACTCCAGCGCTTTACCGTTTTTCGTAGCCCAGCCTATTAGTTTGTTCTTGAGGTTTATATCAATTAGCTCCAGGTCATCTACATACAAATGCGGAATGACCATACGGTGTAGCACCCATTGTTGCGTTTTCTTATAGCCTTTATCGAGGTAAATAGCGCCTACTAAGGCTTCCAGTGTATTGCCGAATATCTGGCTGCCTTTAAGTGCATTATCAAACCTGTTGTAGATAGTGATCTTTTTCAGCCCCATCTTTAAGGCTACATCATTCATCTTCTGGCGGTTCACCATTTTGCTGCGCATCTCGGTAAGAAAGCCTTCACCTTTGTACGGGTAGCGCTTAAAAAGATAATCTGCAACAATGGTGCTTAGTACAGCATCGCCTAAATACTCTAAGCGTTCATTGTTTTCATCAGCACCTTCCTTTACCGAGCGGTGGCTAAGTGCTGTTTGGTACAACGAAATTTTGCCAGGGCTTATACCCAACAGGTTGCGTAGCTGTTGCTCAAAACCGGTTGTCCCTTTTTCCTGAAAAATCTACGAAGTATCTCCACAATGTTAAGCTACATATTTCTTTACAATCACAGCAGCATTATGTCCGCCAAAACCAAAAGTATTACTTAGTGCAGCATCTACTGTGCGGTGCTGCGCTTTATTGAAAGTAAAGTTGAGTTTCGGATCGAGTATAGGGTCGTCTGTAAAATGATTAATGGTAGGCGGAACAATATCGTGCATTACAGCCATGATAGCAGCGATAGCTTCTATTACACCGGCAGCGCCAAGACAGTGTCCCGTCATGGATTTGGTAGAACTGATGTTGAGTTCATAGGCATGTTCCCCAAATACATCGAGTATAGCTTTTACTTCCGCGCCATCACCCAGCGGTGTAGAAGTACCATGCGTATTAATGTAATCAATATCTTCCGGAAGCAGGTTAGCATCTCTTAAGGGCTGCCAGCATTACATTACGTGCTCCCAAACCTTCGGGGTGCGGTGCTGTAATATGATGCGCGTCGGCGGTTGCGCCACCCCCTGCTACTTCACAATAGATCTTTGCACCTCTGCGCAGTGCATGTTCCAGAGATTCTAGTACAACTACACCGGCAGCCTCTCCCATTACAAAACCATCACGGTCTTTATCATACGGACGGCTGGCTGTCTTCGGGTCGTCATTTCTTTCACTCATGGCTTTCATGGCGTTAAAGCCACCCACACCAGCTTCAGTAACAACGGCTTCACGAACCACCACTTAATACGATATCTGCTTTACCCAAACGTATCAGGTCAAAAGCATCTATAATAGCATTGGTGCTGGTAGCGCAGGCGCTCACTACGGCATAATTAGGGCCCCGCAGGTTGTGCCGCATAGATATTTGCCCTGCAGCAATATCCAATATCATTTTAGGTATGAAGAAAGGATTGAAGCGGGGTGTACCATCGCCCCTGGCAAAGTCACTTACTTCCTGCTGAAAGGTATTAATACCCCCAATGCCACTGCCAAATACAACACCTGCCCTGTCAGGGTCAGTATTCTCTTTATTCAACCCGGCATCTGCCATAGCCATATCGCTTGCTGCTAATGCTAACTGGGTAAAGCGGTCAATCTTACGGGCTTCTTTTCTGTCAAGAAACCCGATGGGATCAAAGTTTTTTACCTCGCAGGCAAAACGTGTCTTAAACTTGGATGCATCAAATTGAGTAATGTAATCAGCACCGGAAACACCGTTCTTTAAGCCTTCCCAATAATCATGTAAGCTATTTCCTATCGGTGTTAGTGCTCCGATACCAGTTATTACAACTCTTTTTAACTCCATAGTGCAAGCCTTTTTTTGAAAGTTACAAATCCGCCTTTCGCGGCAAAATACCTACTGCAAAAGGCGGATTAAATATACAGGTAAAGCAGTTAAGCGCTTACTTTGCGTGTTCTTCCAGGTAGGTAACAGCCTGGCCTACAGTAGTAATCGTCTCTGCCTGCTCGTCCGGAATAGAAATATTGAATTCTTTTTCAAACTCCATGATGAGTTCTACTGTATCTAATGAATCAGCACCTAAGTCGTTGGTGAAAGAAGCATCATTAGTTACTTCAGTTTCATCAACGCCTAATTTGTCAACAATAATCTTTTTTACGCGTGTAGCTATGTCTGACATTGTAAAATGGTTTTAGTTACAGCCGCAAAAATATACTTTTTGTGCAATCAACAATGATAACGCCTTTTTTTTTCGGCTATCGCATAGTTTGATAGCTCTGTTATAGTGTATAAATAGTTATTATCTTACAACTAATCATAAATAGCAGATAAAAAAGGATTATACAATTAGATAAAGATAAACAGCATTTTCTACTTATACTTAAGTGCGTCCTAAGAATCAATTAGCACTATTCTAATTTAAAGTAATATAACTCATCATTACACTTAGCCTCAGAATAGGGCTATCATATCTACTTTTCTGCGCCTGATGCTCCTTTCCCTCCCTTGAACAGCCCCTTGTTATACTTAAGTTATACCTAACTTATACCTAATGTTATACCTAACTTATACCTAACTTCCTCCATGTCTCCTCTGTATATACTTCTTACCTACTTCATAGCTTACTCCTTATTTACCCGCATTCCACCTCATAACTAATTTGTGAGTCTTTAAACATTGAACTTCTGTACCTTAAACTTGTCTAACACGCGAACTCATTAACACGTATACTCCCGAACGCTTCCACATCGTACATATTATATACACTTACTTGTCCATTATTACCAAATTCCCTATATACCGCTTTTGTAATTAGCTTTATTGCAAAAAGCCACTTAGCATGAAGAAACAACTTCTTTTTATTGTATCATTATTATGCCTTGCATTCGTACATGCACAAACTACCTATCAGCCTGCAGCCGCTAATTTGAAAGAACCGCGAATGGTTTAATGATGCCCGCTTTGGCATGTTCATCCATTGGGGTCCTTTCAGTATTCCTGGTGATGGCGAATGGGTAATGAACAACCGTAATATTACCGTTGCTAATTATACAAGGCTGGAGAAGTTTTTTAACCCTATCGATTTTGATGCTGCCCAATGGGTAGGCCTGGCTAAGAGTGCAGGCATGAAATATATTACCCTTATTACCCGCCATCACGATGGCTTTAGCATGTGGGATACTAAGTATTCCGACTTTAATATCATGCACACGCCATATAAGAAGGACATTGTAAAGATGATGGCGGATGAATGCCATAAGCAAGGCATTAAGTTGTTTCTGTATTACTCCCTGCTCGATTGGCGCCGTGATGATTATAGCTGGTGGACAGGGCGCACCGGTCAGGGCACAGGCCGCACTGTAAAAGGCAATTGGAATGATTATATTCAGTTCATGAAAAACCAGCTTACCGAGTTGCTTACCAATTATGGAGAGATCGGAGGTATTTGGTTTGATGGTTATTGGGACCAGACAGCACCGGAAGGCGCTGCCGACAGAACACCCAAAATTGACTGGCACCTGGATGAAATTTATGGACTGATCCATAAGTTGCAGCCGCAATGTTTAATAGGCAACAACCATCATCTCACACCTTTGCCGGGCGAAGATTTTCAGATGTTTGAACAGGATTTGCCAGGTGAAAATAAAGGGGGCTTAAACTTTCAGAAGCCATCTGACCTGCCACTTGAATCCTGTGTAACCATGAACAATAGCTGGGGCTTCAATATTACAGATACAACTTACAAATCTCACGAACAATTAATAGACTTATTGGCAAAAGCTGCCGGATATGGGGCTAATCTTTTATTGAACATAGGGCCAATGCCTAATGGTGAAATTCAACCGGAGTTTGTTGAGCGGCTGCATTGGATGGGCAACTGGATGCAGACTTACGGTGAAAGCATATACAACACCAAAAGTGGCTACATGCGCCCGCAGGAATGGGGCTGTATTACCCAAACGGATAACAAAATGTATGTACACATTTTACAGCAAAGCAGAGATAGCTTATCACTAACTAACTTTCCTGTAAAGAAGATTGGTAAGGTGTACCTGATAAAGAATAAAAATGCAGTAACAGCCCGGTTGCAAAATGGCACACTTATGCTTACTAACTTGCCATCTGTAACTGCGGAAGAACCAGACCAGGTAGTAGTGATAGAATTAAAATAAAGCAGGTATGTATTTTATAAAAGCACCATGGTGGTTAAAGAGGTTATATTCATCCTTTATATGGAAGATACCTACCAAAGAGAAAGTACTGTATCTCACTTTTGATGATGGTCCGCACGAAACTGCTACACCGTTTGTATTAGATGAATTAAAGAAATATAATGCAAAAGCTACTTTCTTTTGTATTGGTAAAAATGTCGCTAACCTTCCTTCCATATACAATCGCATGCTGAATGAAGGACATAAGGCCGGCAATCATACTTATAATCATTTAAACGGCTGGAAAACGGATGATACCACCTACATTAACAATATTGTAGAGACCACAAAGTACATCGATAGTAATCTATTTCGCCCGCCCTATGGGCGTATCAAGAAGTTTCAAAGCAAGTTATTAATGCGCAAAGAAGACCCGCAACGACCTTTATTCAAGATCATTATGTGGGATGTTTTGTGTGGCGACTTTGATATAAAACTATCACCGCAACAATGCCTGGATAATGTATTGAAGAATGCAGAAAAAGGCTCCATTGTTGTCTTTCACGATAGCACCAAAGCATGGAGCCGCATGAGCTATGCCCTGCCAAGGGTTCTGGAGCATTTTAGTAAAGAAGGCTATGTATTTAAAGCATTAGAGTAGTTATAATAAATTTGAAACCGTATAAAACAACGCTGACAGGGTTCAAAACCCTGTCAGCGTTTTAGCTTAAAGACGGTAAGTATTCATCAAAGCAAACAGTAACGCCCCGCTAAGCGGGGCGTTACTGTTTGATAAATTTATTTTCTAATGGTGATATCTGAATATCGTACTGCGCGAAGCCTGCAGCTTGTAATATTTAACTAAACAAACCACCTTTCTTCAGGCTCTTGGTACCTTCACCAATCTTGTAGCCATTGTGATAAATCTGTATGGTATAATTACCCGTCTGGTAGCGCCCGTTTTCTATCTTCCAGTCAAAGCTTACCGGCAGCACCTGCCCCTGAACATACTGTACATCAACTTTGTTAGTAAACACCTTTTCCCCGTCATCACGGGTGGTAAAAGTACCACTGCCATTAGCAGCGGTAGTGATAGGCTTGCCATCAGGGCCGGTAACCACTACATACAATTCTTTGTCACCACTGGATGCAATACGGTTTTCATCAAGCTGAAAAGAAATACGGAATAAGTCTGCACGCTTGGCGGTAGAAGTAGCCTTTTCTTTACCATTGCCTTTTACTTGTAAGGCTGCTATATTGATGTTAGAAGCGTGCAAGGTAGAAGCCACATCTTCTACCTGGGCTTTCGCTGCCTGGGTAGTGGTAAGGTTCTGTGTCAATGATTGATTGCTGGTATTGAGCGAGTCTCTTTGTACCGTAAGCTGCTTGTTGCTGGTTGTCAACTGCTCGTTTTCAGCTTTCAATTGAGAAATCTGTGTTTCATAATCATTCACCTTTCCACGCAGTTGGTTAATAAGGCTTTGCAGCTTGGCATTGTCACGTTTGCCTTTTTTAAGCTCAGTTTCAATCTGGCTTCTCAGGCCTTTAATGTCCTCATCCTTTTTAGACAACTTCCCTTGCAACTGCAGGTTATTGCTTTTGAGTGTATCAAACTGCTGGGCTATATTGTTGTACTGCTCCTGGATAGAATCCCTGGAAGTTTCAGTAGACCGTGTTTGTGTTTGCAGTTGCGCAATGTTCTCGTTGGTTTTGTTTTTATCGTAGATAATATACCCCCACGTACCCAGCAGGGCGACGATAAGGACGCCGTATATTAGTTTACGGTTGTCTTTCTTAGAATCATTAGATTGCCCGGTGGGTGTATTACCGGTACTTGGATAATTAGTATAACTCATATATTATTGTGTTTTATAAACCAAAAGGACTTCTTTCGTGAATAACGCACTACCGCTACATAAATTGTTTTTACTTGATATAGAAACGGTACCTCAACAACCTGCCTATCAACAACTTACTACAGAATGGCAAAATCGCTGGCGGCACAAAATATCAAAAACTACACCAGAAGACATGCTTCCCGAAGACAGCTATCATCAAAGAGCCGGCATACTTGCTGAATTCGGTAAAATTATCTGTATATCAATAGGTTGCTTTCAAACCAGGAATAATGAAAATTTCCTTAAAATTAAAAGTATCTATAGCCATAATGAAAAAGAGCTGCTGCACAAGTTTTTACCAATTAGTAATAAAATGTGCCAACTAAACAGTGATTTTCAGTTCGCCGGTCACAATATCAAAGAATTTGATATTCCTTATATATGCCGTAGAATGATTATCAACAACATATCACTACCTCAATATTTGTGCCTACACAATGCTAAACCCTGGGAAGTTAATATGATAGATACGCTGCAGTACTGGCGGTTTGGCGATTTTAAGAATTATATCACACTTGATCTCCTGGCTAGCGTATTAGGTGTCCCTACTTCAAAAACAGATATGGATGGCAGTATGGTGCAGGAAGTATATTATAAAGATAACGATTTATCGCGTATAGTAGAATACTGTCAGCGCGATGTAGTGGTGGTAGCCAATGTACTCCTGCGCTTCAATAATATGCCACTGCTGAAAGAAGAGAATGTTATTATTACTTAATAGATGTATCTTAAAAATGGTATTTTGCTCCGCTAGGGGCTTCCTGTTTATAGAACATTATTACCCAAGGCGCACCCTGCTCCGTTAGGAGCCTCCTGCTGCTACCTACAAGGAGGCTCCTAACGGAGCAGGGTGCACTCCTATGCTATTATTGCTATAAACAGGAAGCCTCTTCGAGGCTTTCACTCTATCTCATTTCCTTCTTAACTCTAATCAGTGTAAAAAGGTAATGGTACGAATATGCAGAGCAAGCCGGTTTATATTTGAGAGTGCTTTATTGAATGGTACTGTCAGTAACAGCAGCCGCATCATCCTCCTGCTGCTCTTCATTCCATTCCAGTATAAAGTTGTTGCGCCCCTCTCCCACCTGGATACTCATATAATTCAGTTGTACCAATTCAAGTAATGAAAGAAACAGAAATATAGCATGGATGCGGTTTTCGCAGGTAGCAAATACCTTTTCAAATGCAACGGTTTTCTCTTTCTTCACCACCGATAGCATCCGCTCTCTGCTTTCCTCCATGCTGTAGTTGTAGCGCACTACAGTATGCACCGGTTTGTTGTTCTTGTCGTGCAGGCGCTGCATCACTTTCTCAAACGTCTTCATCAGTTTAAAGAGCGTAACCGTTTGTATTTCGGTTCCCTCAGCAGCCTGTTCGCCTATAGCAGCGAGATCCTGCTGCAAATTGCCTCGCTTCACCATTAGCAACCGCAGCGCTTCTTTTTCAGCCAGTTCTGCTGCAGCCTCTTTATAGCGCTTGTACTCCAGTATTTTATCCACGAGCTCCATACGGGGGTCAATCTCATTACCCGCTGCATCTACTTCTTTGCGCGGCAGGAGCATCTTTGCCTTGATACGCATTAATGTAGAAATAAATAAAATGAACTCACTGCTCAACTCAATATTCAGCTTCTCCTGCGCATGGATATATGTCAGAAAATCATTGGTGATTCTGGTGATCGGAATGTTGTAAATATCAAGTTCGTCTCTTTCTATAAAAAAGAGAAGTAAATCAAAAGGACCTTCAAACTGATCAAGCTTTATTTGATAAGAAGTCGAACTCAATACCTAAAAATTATAATTGGAAAAATAGCATTAGACAGTAGCCTTGGTTTTTAGCTCGTCACGAATTTCAGTTAATAACTGTTCCGATACTGTAAGCTGGGGAGGTGTAGGTGTATCTGCCGCAACTTCTTTCTTTCGGTTTAAAGAATTAATGCCTTTCACAATGAGAAACAAAGCCAATAGCAATAATGAGAAAAGAAAGGGCATTCGACAAAAAGCTACCATATTTGATAGCTGTGCCCGGAATTACCAGATCCTGGAGATTGGAAAGATTGGCTCTTTTCAGTGCAGGTGTCAGGAGGCCCGGCGTAATAATATCTTCAACCAAAGAAGTTACTATCTTTCCGAAAGCAGCACCTATAATAACACCAACTGCCAGGTCAAGTACATTGCCTTTTAATGCAAATTCTTTGAATTCTTTAACGAAGCCCATAAGTAGATTGTTTTAGAGATTATTAAATAATAATAAAGTTATGGAATTTAATAACTTACTAAAACTTCATTACTTATTATAT
This sequence comes from uncultured Chitinophagaceae bacterium, assembly GCA_963819045.1. Classification (GTDB taxonomy): domain Bacteria; phylum Bacteroidota; class Bacteroidia; order Chitinophagales; family Chitinophagaceae; genus Ilyomonas. The sequence goes on from CAWFUV010000017.1 coordinate 22,636, forward strand.
CGTTGTCATTTCCTTCTCTTTAGCAGCCAGGTGCTTATCTACCAGCGCAATAAAGCGGTCGGTCAACTCCTGTACGCTGTTCTCTGCTTCTTTGCCTGCATCTTCGCTCAGGTCGCCATCCTTTTGCAATTTCTTTATTTCCTCTATGGTTTCACGGCGTATGCCGCGAATCACTACTTTAGACTGCTCGCCTTCGCCACTTGCTTTTCTGAACAATTCGCGGCGGCGCTCTTCGGTAAGTGGTGGCATAAACATACGGATCTGGTTACCGTCGCTTTGCGGGGTAATGCCAATATTAGCAGCCATAATAGATCTCTCTATTGCCTGCAGCATTTTCTTCTCCCATGGTTGTATGCTAATGGTGCGTGCATCTAAAACAGATACATTAGCAACCTGGTTGATGGGTGTTGGGGCACCATAATATTCTACAGTTATGCCATCAAGCATAGAAGGATTAGCTTTGCCGGCGCGTATTTTAACGAGTTCTGATTCTAAATGACTAATTGCCTTTTTCATAGACGATTCAGCATCATCTAACAGCAATTCCAGTTCCTCGGTCATAATATATTATTTTGTTTAAAACAGGCGCAAATCTAAGCAATAGCAAAAGATGCGGATTAAAAACTTAGTGTCTGGGAAAGCCTATTATCAAAAGTTTTGCTAATACTTGCGCAGTGATCATACCCTCTATACTACTATAAACACCCATTCCCAACATCCGAAGGCCAGAGTTATACTTAAGTTATACCTAACTTATACCTAACATATACCTAACTTATACCCAATCTCCTCCCTATCTGCTCTATAGTAACTCCTAAGCAACGTCCTAAATACTCCTAAACCTGTAATAGTTGGTAGGCAGGTGTCGTACATCTACAATCGTACATCGTACATCTACAATCGTACATCGTACATCGTATTACTCCCTACCAGTCCCCCCAATAGCTGTATATACAGGTGCTTCAAAACACTTCCTCCGCTTCCGGCACATTATCCTTCCATCGCCATAGGTGCATACAGGCGTAGGTACGGTAGGGTTTCCATTTGCCAGATAGCTTTAACATTCTTTCCCTTATGCCCTTTTTATCAGTCAGTTTAATGTTATACAACTTTATCATAGCTTGTTGTATACCTAAGTCGTCCGGTGCAAAAACATCTTCACGCCCAAGCGTAAACATCAGGAGCATTTCTACGGTCCACCTGCCCACGCCTTTTATTTGGGTAAGCAATGCTATAATGTCTTCATTACTCATTGATAGCAAGGTATGGTCTTCTATATTGTGCTCTATACAAAAGCGGGCTACATTGTGTACATATCCTACCTTGGCATTACTTAGCCCTATAGCCCGCAATGTTTCGGCAGGTGTAGCCAATACCTGTTGCGGAGCAGGCTCTTCGCCATTGAATAAGGTTAAAAACCGGTGATAAATCACCTTAGCCACTTTGGTGCTTAACTGTTGCCCCATGATGCTGGCCATCAGCCGTAAGGGGATATTATGCCGTGTATGCAATGGCTCCAATGGTTCGCGAATAATAGTAGCTAACTTTTTATCTTTTGATAAATGGGCAACATAATCCATAGGGGCAAATTAAGTATAATACCTAAAAGCTGTGAGCCGCAAGCTGAGTATATACTGCCCGCAGAACCCTTTGGGTTACCAAATTGAAACTCACCACTCACAATAACCACCATTCACAATTGACAATTCACAATTTCATTTTATTTTACACACCTATGGAACGTATTGTACAAGATACTGCGGACGGCTCTCCCACAATTGCTATTCCCGATATGCAGGTAACCTATCATAGCCGTCATGGTGCTGTACAGGAAAGCAGGCATGTATTTATACAGGCTGGTTTGCAGCCGTTGCTGAAACAGTATACTATGTTACGTGTTTTTGAAATGGGATTTGGAACCGGGTTAAATGCTTTACTTACTTTAGAACAGGCAATAGCCAGGGATCAATTCATTTATTACCAGGCTGTTGAGAAATATCCATTGAACGGGAAGGAAATAAAACTATTGAACTATAAACAAATACTGCCGGATGAATATTTTACAACATTACACCAGTGCAACTGGGAAGAGCCTGTAGCGATACACCCATTCTTTACCTTATATAAAAGTTGGATATCGTTGCAGGAGTTTAAAGCAGAAGCACCTTTTCATCTGATTTATTACGATGCCTTTGCACCTGCTGCCCAGCCTGAATTATGGACTCAGCAAATATTTGAGCAGTTATATGCCATGCTTACAGATAGAGGTGTTCTGGTAACCTATTGCAGTAAAGGCGATGTACGTAGAAATATGCTGACTGCGGGCTTTAAAGTAGAAAAGTTGGCGGGTCCACCGGGGAAAAGAGAGATGCTGCGGGCAACAAAACATTAGAATCTTGGGATCTGGCGCCATAAACGACGGAAGAAGAATAGCATTAAAATAAGGCTGCCTGCCACCCAGATATAATACAGTACGTTGCCAATAGTAATATGACCTTCCACTTCAGCCAGATCGAACTTGACACCAAGGATCACATTAATAGCCAGCCAACAGAAGGTCAGGAATATTAAAAGCGCCACGCGCTTAAGAAAAGCTAGTACTTCCGGTTCCATATTTAAAGATACTTATTCAGTCGCAGCAAGTGACGGGTGCTGCCAAGGACCTCTTTTTTATAATTATACGTAATTAGATTAGCCGAAAGTTTTAGCAGACACCTTGAATAAAAAAGCACAGTTTACCATTATCTAAGATAGCAGATAACAAAAGTTACTTCGTTTTATTTTTGCTTTTACCTTTCTGCATTGATAAGTTGAGAGGGAGGTGATAGTAGTGGAAAGAGCCTCGTAGAGGCTTCCTGTTTATAGCATTAATATTTGTTATTGCTACCTGGCTCCATAGGACCCACCTGCTGCTACCTACAAGGAAGATCCTATGAAGCCAGGTGTACTTGCGCAATATTCTTCTATAAACAGGAAGCTCTTATCGGAGCAGGATACCTCCATCTTATACTTAACTAATCAATGCAGAGCGGTATATGCAAAACACATATAACCGGAAAAAACTAATTATACTTGGCTAATTGGATTTGATATAAATATAATTACTTTAAATTTATCTATTTAAAAGTCTGACATCCTTACAAATCAATATATAAGGCATCTTGCATGATAATTAAAATCTTTTACCTATGCTCACAATAGGTAAAAACCAATAAATTTGCACCAATTATGCACTTTGGGGCATTACTGTTGAACTAACTCTTAAAATAATTTCATGCAGCAGATTATAGTAGGTGGGGTAGTAGCATTTTTTATAAGTTTTTATTTTATACCTATTCTTATAGAGTTGGCTAAGTCTAAGCAATTGGTAGATGTCCCTGATGCACGTAAGATTCATACAGATCCTGTTCCGCGTTTTGGTGGTATTGGCATATTTGCAGGTTTCTTGTTCAGTTTGCTGCTGGGTGCCAGTATTAATAGTAGCTTTTTAGAGTTTCAGTACCTCATAGCAGCTTTTCTGATCGTGTTTTTTTTGGGGGTGGGTGATGATATTATGATTCTTTCACCACAAAAAAAATTCATAGGTCAGTTAGCGGCTTCTTTTATTCTTATCGTAAAGGGGCATTTACTAATTAGTAATCTGCATGGTTTCTTGGGTATTCAGGCAAATACCAATATTTATCAGTTACATACTTACTTATTTTACCATTGTTGTTATAATCAATGCTATCAACCTTATAGATGGGGTGGATGGCCTGGCAGGTAGCCTTAGTCTTATTTCAACACTTCTTTTTGGCACCTGGTTTTATGTAAACGGCGATTTGTCTTATTCACTCATTGCATTTACACTAGCAGGCAGCATTGTTGCTTTCTTATATTATAACTTCAATCCGGCAAAAATATTTATGGGTGATGCCGGTTCGCTCATGCTCGGGTTGATTAATGCAATTCTGGTGATCCGTTTTATTAATTCAGCACCCACAGCAGTAAATTCGCTGCCACTGCATCACCAGCAGTAGGTTTCGGATTATTGTTGATACCACTCATGGACACCTTGCGGGTATTTTGCATCCGGTTATCACAGAAAAGATCCCCTTTCTTTCCTGACAGGAACCATATCCATCACCTTTTTTTAGATAAAGGTTTTTCATCACGTGCCACTACGCTTATCTTAGCAAGCCTTAGTCTTATCTTTTCATTGCTATCTTTTGTATGTGCATCGTTCAATCCTACAGTGTTAATCATCCTGCAGGCTATCGCTTTCTTTGCTGTGGTGTATGTATTATCGGCATACCAACCCGTTCGTGTACGAGTGCACAAAGGCGAAGCAGGTAATATCATCATTGAAGATACTGAGCGCAAGCCCAGCCTTATTACCTTATTTTATAAGCGTGATAAAAGAACAGTGAGTACTGAGAAATAAAAGAAGTAGTTTTTATACTATTAAATATAAAACAGCCGGAGTAATAATTACCTCCGGCTGTTTTATTTAGAGCAAAAAAGAGTAGCTTTCTCTCCTACTCATCTTAATATCTTATAAAATCCTGGTTCAGATAATGTAAATAAAAAAGGTTCCAAACGTTTATAGTGTCCGGAACCTTGTACTTGATTTCATTTTTACGACGGTAATCTGGATGAACCCTAAAATCTCCGAATTCCGGCCTAGCTAATTATTTTGAATTTTTAACTACTACATCTTCTACAGTTCTGGTAACGGTAGTAATGTCAAATGATTGCTTATAAGCTCCGCACCTTTGATAACAAAAGTCAGGCGCGCATCGCCTGGCTCTTTTACCAGCACCACTTTCTTATCAAAGTTTCTGTCGTTGAAAGATTGCTGATACACAACATCGCCATATTCATTTTTAATAATCAGGTCAAACTTTGCAAATCCACATTGTCGTATTTCACGTTAAATACGATGCCATTATCCGTAGTTCCTACATACTGGATGTTGCTTTGCGCAGTCTTGTCGTTTTGTCGTTCTTACTGGTAGCAGGTGCTGCCATTGCACTAACGGATACGGCGCTTACTAATGCGGCTACTAACATTGCTTTTCTGAAGTTCAATACTTGCTTTTTCATAACATTGCTTTTTTAATTGTTAATTAATAAAAGGCAACAACCGGAAAAACTTTAATTACAGCAAGATCTCGCGGGGCGAAGCAATTGTGTTATAGCGGCAATCCGGTAAATGAAACAAGCAAAATATGGAGAAAATGGTAGAACCTTACGGCGGGTAATAACTATCTGGCTTTGGTGTGTAAGGTTGTGTTTTATTTCGAGACAAAGATAGTGGCAATTTTACATCGTGTACATTCTACACAACAAATAATATTAAGTTAACAGACTAATATTGGTTTACTGACCGGGATTGGTTTACTTTTTGTTCTATTAATTGCTAAAAAATGTAGCATGAGTAACAATCAAAGAATCGAAGATCACAACCCAAACAAGCATGTACCACAACCTGATCCGATGGTCTCCAACTCTAATACAGAGAAAGATCCTGATGAATGGGTAACCGGCGATGAGCCGATGACCGGCGCACAAAAAAGTTATTTGAAAACTTTATCCGATGAGGCAAAAGAAGAGTTTGATGAAAATCTTACTAAGGCAGAAGCCTCAAAGCGAATAGAAGAATTGCAACACAAGACCGGCAGAGGATTAAATAATTAATGGATTGAGTAAGCTGGATATTAATTTAAACAAAAGACCTGCAAGTTACTTGCAGGTTCTTTTGTTTCCTTATTATATCTTGTGCCTGTTATTTTGAATGTCGTCTTTTGTTCCTTATACCTATCTTATCTGCCTTCTCAGCCAACTTGTAGGATTTAAGAAATTACCTTGCTCATTAGATACCATAAAAGTCACCATACCACCACCATCATCACTATTGGCAGCTCTTCCTACAACAGTACCGGCATGTACTACATCCTTACGACTGACACTCACACTTGACAAATGGCTATAGGTGGTAAAATATTTACCATGACGAACTACTACCATTAATTCATCACCTAAATCTACTACTTGAGCTACCTCTCCATCAGCAACGGCTTTTACCACAGTACCGGTTGGCAACGGCAATGTCTATACCATCACTGGTAGCATGCAACTTTGTACCAGGAATTTCATAGATCCAAATGGGCTATGATTGTCCCGCTACTCACTGGCCAAGGTAAATTCACTTGCGACCATTTTCAAAATTTACTGAAGCAGTCAAACTTTCCTTGTTGACTCCAACGGACTGTAAGTACGATCGCTGTTACTTGCAGGTGCCGAAGACGTGGGTGGAGGTGTTGCATGCAGCCGTTGTATTGTTTGGCGCAGTCGCAGCTATTGCTTCCGCTGCCAGCGCTATTTGCCTGTGCCTGCTGTGCAGCCTGCTGCTCTGCCAGTTTACGTTTCCGTTCCTCTTCGTTCTGGCTAGCTAATTGCTGCCTGGCGCTCTGCTTCCTTACGTCTTGCTTCAGCTATTTCCCGGCGAATGATGTCCTGTAATTGGTTGTTTAGTTTCTTCTTGTTTTCTCCCCTGTCCTGTATTTGCGAAGCCAGTTCTTTTCCTGCCCTTTTAAATCTTCTACTGCTTCGTCCTTTTCTTTACGGTCCACTCCATTTGCTGTAACTGCTTACCTTGCTCCTGCAGCGTACTGCTTTTTTCGGTCTTGCTGGATTGCAGGTTATTCATTTTGGTTTGCAGCAGGTTTTGTGTCTTTAAAATATTATCCACCTGTGTCTCCCGGTACTGGCGATAGCTTTTAAGATAAGCCACCGCTTCATGGCATCGTTAAAAGAATTAGCCGAAAAAATAAAGTTGAGATAATCGTAGTTGCTCCGGTTACGGTAGGCAAATACAAGGCTTCTGGCATAATTAGCCTTCAATGTATCCAATTTTTTTTATA
>CAWFUV010000018.1:0-19328 GCA_963819045.1 uncultured Chitinophagaceae bacterium
TTTATTTAAAATAAGGTAAACTCAGCCAGTGAACATCCTTAATACATCCCAAACTAACTACATTGTAAAACAAATATGTTTTAGTTTAGAACAAGACTATTTGGGTGCTATGAACACAGCAGATGTTTTAAGTACAGGTTCTTACATATATTTTTTTTTTTTACTTTTTTTCTTGAAAAAAAAGGAACCAAAAAAATCAAGCACGGCATGATCGCTCCGCGCATCCGTGCTGGCCAGCGCCGCCCCATTGCCTAAGGTGCAGCTTTATTACTGGGTGGTACTGTTGGGCTAACATGGTGCTGCTTGTTTTTTGACAGGTATTTGATGAATAGGTTGGTTGCCTTTGGCCTTAACTTTAAACAGCGGAGCCTTACTTAGCAGAGATTGGAAAGGGAGATACGTAGCTCATTGCAGGTTAGAGTATTGCTGTTTCTTAGTGGGAAGGATATTTGGGCTGGTTAGCTTCTTAATTGTAAGCGTGTATTTATGTTTAATAGTAGATCTTATTTATAAACTTAGTTCTGTAACAGTGTACTAACATTAAGCTAAGAATGTCCTTTTAAGTTTTTGAGCAATATGCTATCCCTAACTATCTTCTATCTTTACTTTCTATGAAGATCAGCGAAGTTATTCAAACACTCGAGGCATTTGCGCCATTGCCTTACCAGGAAAGCTACGATAATGCAGGCTTGCTCACGGGTAGCAATAGCTGGGAATGCACCGGCATCCTCTGCACCCTGGATGCTACAGAAGCAGTGGTAAATGAAGCAGTACAAAAAAACTGCAACCTGATTGTGGCGCATCATCCTATCATCTTTAGTGGGTTAAAGAAGATCACAGGTAAGAATTATGTAGAGCGGACCATCATTGCTGCCATCAAAAACAATATTGCTATCTATGCCATTCATACCAACCTCGATAATGTACATAATGGCGTAAGCCGGCGCATGGCAGAAAAGTTGGGCTTGCAAAATTGCAAAGTATTTGATCCTAAAGCCGGCTTGCTGAAAAAGCTGTACACCTATGTGCCGGTTAATGATGCAGAGAAAGTCCGTGCGGCCATTTTTAAAGCCGGCGCAGGAGATATTGGCAACTATGGCGAGTGCAGTTTTAACATAGAAGGCATTGGCACTTATCGCCCGCAGGAAGGCGCCGACCCATATATCGGCGAAATAGGCAAGCGTGCAGAAACAAAAGAAATAAAACTGGAGATCATCTTTCCCGCGCACGTCAGCGGCAGGTAATTGCAGCCATGAACAAGCGCACCCTTACGAGGAAGTAGCATATGATGTGATTACGCTGGCAAACGAGTTTCAGCAGGTAGGCAGCGGTATGATTGGCGAACTGCCGGAGGCAATGAGTGAAGAAGATTTGCTACAACAAATTAAAGAAATCTTCCATTTGCAGGTGATAAAGCACACCCCCTTGCTTAATAAAAACGTTAAAAAAGTAGCACTTTGCGGTGGTGCAGGTAGTTTCTTGCTGTCCAAAGCCATAGCTGCCAGTGCTGATTTTTACATTACTTCCGATGTAAAATACCACGAATTTTTTGATGCCGACGGGCGTATTGTGTTTGCGGACATCGGGCATTGGGAAAGTGAGCAGTTTACCATTGATTTACTGTTTGATATTTTACAGTCTAAATTTCGTAACTTTGCCATCCTTAAAACCGGAGTCAGGACAAATCCGGTATTTTATTATGGAGCCCCCATCCCCTAAAGGGGAGATGGGAAAAGCAATAAATATTACATCTTACATAAATCTTAAATACAAATATGCCTGCAGTTAAAGAGTATTCAGTAGAAGAAAAATTGTCTTCACTGGTAAAATTGCAAAAAATTGATTCTAAACTGGATCAGATACAGATACTCAAAGGCGAATTGCCAATGGAAGTAAGCGACCTTGAAGATGAGATTCAGGGGCTTACCAGCCGCAAAAACCGCATTGAAGAAGAAATCAATGGCATTAACGATTTCATTGAGCAAAAGAAAAATACTATCAAAGAAGCTGCTGAGCTGGTAAAGAAATACGAAAAGCAAAGCGAAGCGGTAAAGAACAGCCGTGAGTTTGAAGCGATCAATAAGGAAATAGAAATGCAGCAGCTGGAAGGTAAGCTGGCTGAAAAGCACATCCGCGATGCGAATGAAGAGCTTGCTGAAAAAGCAAAACAACTTGAGCATGCCAATAAGCAGATCGCTAACAAAGAAACTGTGCTGAACGGCAAGAAAGGCGATCTGGAAAAGATCATTACTGAAACAGAAAAAGAAGAACAGCATATCAACGAATTGGCTGCAGGATGCCCGCAAAGGCATGGATGAAAGATTGCTGTATTCTTACGACCGTATCCGCAAAAGCTACCGCAATGGCCTGGCTGTAGTGCCGGTTGATCGTGATGCCTGTGGTGGTTGCTACAATGCCATTCCGCCGCAAAAGCAAAGCGAAATCAAACAGCGCAAGAAAGTAATGGTTTGCGAAAACTGCGGACGTATCCTGGTGGATGACGATCTGAACAACACTGTAGAAATTGCATAAATACATGATATTGTAAATACTTTGAGGAAAGGGTGCTTAATGAGCACCCTTTTTTATTTTTGCACCGCAATGAAAAAATGGCTGCTTCTTATGTTTTACTATTCTTTCGCTTTTTGCCCGTGCCGAAAAGGTGTACGATTTTAATGCTACCTGCCAGCAGGCTTACCGCGATATTACCAGCCTTAAACTGGGCAGCGGGCAGCAGTTAGTCAATCTAGCCAAAACAGCAGAATGGCGACAACCTGGTACCTGATTTATTGCAGGGCTATATAGATTTCTTTGTGCTTTTCTTCAATGAAGATCCGGATGAGTACAGAACTATAAACCGCAAATGGAAGACAGCATCGAGCAACTTTAAAGATGGTGACGAAAGTTCACCTTATTACAATTATTGTCTTTCCGTGGCTTACCTGCAAAAGGCAATGATAGCTATCAAGTTCAATGAGCGGTTCACGGCATTTTTGGCTTTTAAAAAAGCATTTTCCTACATCAAAGACAACCGGAAAGCATTTCCCAACTTTCTTACCTAATACCATGATTTATGCGCCGATGCAGGTAATTGCAGGGGTGATACCGGACGGCTATAAAGGCATAGCAGGCTTTTTTGGAATAAAAGGCTCGGTAAAGGAAGGTATGAAGCAAATGCAGGGTTTTGTAAACAGCAATGATCCTACGGCACGGTTCTTTTTTAATGAGGCAGCATTCTATTATTGCTACCTGCTCTTTTATATTCAGAATGAACCGCAGGAGGCATTTCAGTTCATTCAAACAAAACAACTGGATGTAGTGAACAATCACCTGTTTGCCTACATGGCAGCCAATCTAGCACTGAATAACAAACAAACGGATTATGCAGAGAGCATCATCAGGAACCGGAGCCTGGCAGCAGGTTATTTAGAAACGCCCGTGTGGGATTATGAGATGGCATTTGTAAAGCTTCATCAACTGCGGATGACAGAAGCCATCTACTTATTTTGAACGTTTTCTGAACGTTTTAAGGGAAACTTTTATGTAAAGGATGCTTACCAGAAATTGAGCTGGTGCTATTATTTACAGGGCAATATGGCTGCTGCAGAAAACGCACGAAAGCTGTTACTCCAAAAGGGGAATACTATTTCGGATGCAGATAAGCAGGCCAACAGGGAAGCCAAAACTGATGCATATCCCAATGTGATTATTGCTGAAAGCAAGACTTGTTGAATGATGGCGGCTATAACAATGAAGCATTTCATATTGATTGGAAAAACAACTCAAGCTTTAGCAAGCCCGAAGAACAATTAGAGTTTAATTATCGTGTTAGCACGCATTTATGATGAGTTGGGTAAGGACACCGATGCCATACAGGCCTACAATGCAACTATTAAAATGGGAGAAAACAGCAAGGAATATTATGCTGCGCGTGCTGCCTGGCAAACGGGTCTTTTGTATGAGCAGACCGGCAACAAAGAACATGCTATCAGATATTACCAGAAATGTCTCAACATGAAAGACCATGATTATAAAGATGCGATAGACCAAAAAGCTAAAGCAGGCATTGCCCGCTGCAGGGAATAGTAGCTTTGCTCACTTAAATGCATTCAGTTATCTTTGACAAATTTTGTTGTCAAAACAGAGGCATAAAATTATCCTATAACCACATATTCATTTTCAACAAACATGAAAGCACAAAATATACTTGCGACTTATTGGCAATACACCGCATGTGCGTGTAAATAAGCTTTTTCCGCCTAATATAGAAGTATGGACAAAACTGGAACGCGCCAACCCCGGCGGCAGTATCAAAGACCGTATCGCTTTGTCAATGGTAGAAGATGCCGAACAGAAAGGCATACTTAAGCCCGACAGTGTTATTATTGAGCCAACATCTGGTAATACCGGTATTGGTCTTGCGCTGGTAGCAGCAGTAAAAGGATATAAGCTGATATTGGTAATGCCCGAAAGCATGAGTGTGGAAAGAAGAAAACTGATGAGTGCCTACGGTGCTACATTTGAACTGACACCACGGGAAAAAGGCATGAAGGGCGCTATAGAAAGAGCACACGAATTGCAAAGAGAAATGGGTAATGCATGGATACCGCAGCAGTTTGATAATCCCGCCAATATAGAAATACATGCCCGGACAACTGCCCAGGAAGTACTCAACGACTTCCCCGAAGGTTTTGATTATCTTATTACCGGAGTTGGTACCGGCGGACATATAACAGCAGTAGGCAGGGTTTTGAAACAGCATTTTCCTAATATAAAGGTATTTGCAGTAGAGCCTGAGCTATCAGCGGTTATTAGTGGTGGGGCACCAGGTCCTCACCCGATACAAGGGCTTGGCGCCGGCTTTATTCCCAAGAATCTTGACACATCCGTACTGGATGGCGTAATACTGGTAAACAAAGAAGAGTCTTTTGAATATGCACAGCGTGCAGCCAGAGAAGAAGGTCTTTTCGGCGGCATTTCCAGCGGAGCAGCACTGGCTGCCCTTGCTAAGAAATTGCCTGAAATACCAGCCGGCAGCCGGGTGCTGGTATTTAATTATGATACCGGCGAAAGATATTTGAGTATTGAAGGATTGTTTTAGTAGTTGAAAGATGTTGGATGTTTCAGTAGTTGACAGAAGAAAGATGACAGTCGAAAGAAAGAGTACATCCGGCAATCTCTAATTTAGTAGTTCACGTTTTATGATACTTCATTAATCCTTCTCTGAGAAGAAGGAATTAAGAGAGGATGAGGTTATTAATATGGAAAATACAGCAACAGAAAGAATACATTGTTTAATTATAGGTTCTGGCCCCGCAGGTTATACGGCAGCTATTTATGCAGCACGCGCCAATTTGAAACCGGTGTTATACCAGGGCATTCAGCCAGGCGGGCAATTAACCATTACTACAGAAGTAGAAAATTATCCCGGCTATCCGGAGGGCATACAGGGACCGGAGATGATGATCCATTTTGAAAAGCAGGCATAGCGAATGGGTGCCGATATCCGCTATGGCTTAGCAACTAAAGTGGACTTTAGTGGTGAAGTGAAGCGTGTGGAAATAGATGAGCATAAATGGATAGAGGCGGATAGCTGTTATTATCTCTACCGGTGCCTCTGCCAAATGGCTCAATATTGAAAGTGAGCAGCGCCTCAACGGCTATGGCGTAAGTGCCTGTGCCGTGTGCGATGGCTTTTTCTTCCGTGGTAAGGAAGTGGCAATAGTAGGCGCCGGAGATACTGCATGCGAAGAAGCTATTTATCTATCTAAACTTGCAACCACCGTGCACATGATTGTGCGTAAGGGCGAGCATAGTATGCGTGCCACCAAGGTAATGCAGGATCGTGTAAAGAGCGCACCCAACATAAAAATTTACTGGAACAGTGAAACTGATGAAGTGCTTGGCGAACATAAAGTGGAGGGAGTAAGAATAAAAAACACTGACAATCAGGAGATCTGCAAACCATTCCGGTGAGTGCGTTCTTTGTAGCTATTGGTCATCACCCTAACAGTGATATATTCAAAGACATTCTTGATATGGATGAAGCGGGTTATATCCAAACTATTCCCGGCACCTCCAGAACCAATATTGAAGGTGTATTTGCTGCCGGTGATGTGCAGGATAAAATTTACCGGCAGGCTGTTACTGCAGCAGGCAGCGGTTGCATGGCAGCTTTGGATGCAGAAAGGTATTTGAGTGAGAAGGGAATTGTCTGAACCGGGATTTTTGGGATTAGTGGGATTATTAGAATAGAGAGGATTGATTTGTGATAAAGAAGGAGGCTGTCTCACAAGGGCAGCCTTTTTTTGTTAAGAGCACTTATATCCCATATCGTTCACATTACCCATCGGCCAGGCAGGTCTAATACTATACATAATGAAAACCTTCTTCCTTTATCTTCGCTTATTATGCAAAGAAAAATACGATGGGGCATCTTAGGCTGTGGCCGCATTGCCCGTAAGTTTGCCAACGACCTTAAGTTAGTAGATGAGGCTGAACTCATTGCTGTAGGCAGTCGCAGCATTGACAATGCGAATGCATTTGCCAAAGATTTCCCGGTATTGTACACACATGGCAGCTATGAAGCATTAGTGCAAAATGAACTGGTAGATGTCATTTACATAGCTACGCCCCATAGTGAGCATTACCAAAACACATTGCTTTGCCTGAAAAACAAGAAAGCCGTGCTGTGTGAGAAAGCATTTGCCGTGAATAGTTGGCAGGCACAGGAAATGATTGACCTGGCCAAAGCTCAAAAGGTATTCCTTATGGAAGCGGTATGGACTAAATTTCTGCCGCAGTACCAAAAACTCCAAACTATTCTGCGCGAAGGATTGCTGGGTGATATCAAGGCAGTGCAAATCAACTTTGGCTTTCGCCCCCAGGAGCCTATACCGGCACGCATGTTCGATCCTGCGCTGGCTGGTGGTTCCCTGTTGGATATTGGCATTTATAATGTGTTTATGGCACTAAGTATCTTAGGCAAACCTGACCAGATAGATGCCTGGATGACACCAGCCCACACCGGCGTGGATGAACAGTGTGCAGTTTTGTTTCGCTATAACAATGGCGCCATGGCGCAACTGTTCTCTTCCTTTGCCACCAACATGCCCACCGAAGCAGAGATATGTGGCACTAATGGTCGCATCCGGCTCACCCACCGCTTCTACTCACCCGATACGATCATAGAATATAACAGCGGCTCACCGGACAGTCGTGAGATCATTCATGTAGAAAAAGAAGCAGGACATGGCTACCAGCACGAAGCAAGGCACGTATGCGAATGCCTGCAACAAGGACTGATAGAAAGCCCGGTAATGACGCATGCAGACAGCCTGCTACTAATGGAAATGCTGGATACTATCAGAAAGAAAGCAGGGATTAGGTACACCGAAGATGAGGATTAGAATTTAGGCCGGGAAGTTAAAAGAGCGTCCTTTCAAGGGATACAGACTTACCAGCTATACTATTTCGCTTACTTCCTGACTTCCCGACTTTATTAGCTTTTAAAACTATAAAGAATGATACAACAATAGCAGTAATTGGCGCAGGCACTATGGGCAATGGCATTGCACATGTATTTGCGCAGAATGGTTTTACAGTAAACCTGGTAGATGTAAATCGCAGGCGCAGCTTGACAAAGCCATTGGCAACCATCACCAAAAACCTTGATCGCCAGATTAGCAAAGGAACTATTACTGAAGAGCAGAAAGCAGCAGGCACTTAACAATATTAAAACATCTACTCCAATATAGCGGAAGGGGTAAAGCAAGCACAATTGGTAATAGAAGCAGCTACAGAAAACACAGACCTGAAACTAAAAATATTTAAACAATTAGATGAGGCTGCGCCAGCGGATTGCATACTGGCTACCAACACTTCTTCTATTTCCATTACAAAGATAGCAGCAGTCACCAAACGACCCGATAAAGTGATCGGCATGCATTTTATGAACCCGGTGCCGGTAATGAAACTGGTAGAGATCATCAATGGCTATACAACCAAAAAAGAAGTTACCAGATACCATTGTTGAGTTAACAAAACAACTTGGTAAAATGCCCTGCGTGGTGAATGATTATCCTGGCTTTATTGCCAACCGGATATTAATGCCAATGATCAATGAAGCCATTTACAGCCTGTACGAAGGTATTGCCGGCGTAGAGGAAATTGATACCGTTATGAAACTGGGTATGGCCCACCCGATGGGGCCTTTGCAATTGGCAGATTTTATTGGACTGGATGTTTGCCTGTGCATTTTGAAGGTGTTGCAACAGGGATTTGGCAATCCTAAATATGCGCCCTGCCCCTTGCTGGTTAATATGGTTACTGCCGGAAAGTTGGGTGTAAAGAGTGGTGAAGGATTTTATACTTATAGCGTGGGGAGTAAGGATTTGGTAGTGAGTGGGAGGTTTAAGAGGTAATCTAAGGAGGTTTGCTATTCAATTAATTAAAATCCAACACGTCATATAAGTAGCTATTAGACATTAGCTTTGATTAAATTATTACCCTGCATCCCCGACAAAGCCGCCGATAGTCCAAAGTAAAGTAAGTGCGTATAGGTGCCAATTCCGGAATGACGGGCTCCTTTGTACTCTTACAATAGTATAAAGTTCAGGAAGCACTTATGTAAACATCTTTGCGTCTTCCCGTCTTTGCGGTATACCCCCGTCAACAAAACCTTAAATTTCCACCCTATAAAATAATTACTCCGCTACAACGTAGTACTTTGTACTATGTACAGATTATTAGTCGCCCTTTCTCTAATTATTACCTCTTCTGCCATGGCACAGTCTGCTGCCGATTTGAAAAGCCTGCAACAGCAGGAAACAGCAATGGCGCCTTATGCAAAAGAAATGATCTTTGCAGATCAGGCAGAAGACCGGATTACTGCCGACAGCACCTTTACAAGGATGTTTGTAAATGCATTACGTACACCTTACTCGTTCAATTTCCCTTTTGATAGTGTCATTACCGTATCTAAATTATATGCGCCCGATAGTTCTTTCCGGATATTTACCTGGCAGTTTGAGCGGGACGAAAGCTACTTCCGTCAGCGTGGCGCTATACAAATGAAGACCAAAGATGGTAGTTTAAAGTTATTTCCATTGATCGATGCCTCTCAGTTTACTTCTAACTTAACTGACTCTGTACGTAGCAATACCAACTGGATCGGTGCCATCTATTATAATATGATAGAGAAACAATATCAGGGCAAAAAATACTATACACTTTTTGGCTACGACGATAATGATATTGCTACCACGCGTAAGTGGGTTGATATACTAACATTTGATAATGCCGGCAACCCACACTTTGGCGGTAAATATTTTAATTACCCGGAAGACAGTCTTAAACCGGCACAGCCTGCTTTTCGTTTTTGTATAGAATATAAAAAAGATGCCCGGGCTCGTATCAATTATGATCCTGAGATGGACATGATCATCTTTGACCACCTGGTAAGCGAATCCAACCACCAGAGTGAGAAATATACACTGATACCTGATGGGGATTATGAAGGTTTCAAGTGGAAAGATGGCAAATGGAATTATGTAGAAAAAGTATTTGACTATAAACTACAGGATGGCCAGGCACCGGTACCAGAGCCTATAAAAGATGATGTTGGCAACTCCAATGAGAAGATATTGCAGGATAAGTCGCAAAAGAACGAGCGGAAAAAGCCATAAAAAAAGGTCCTCACTCTGGATGACCTCTAATAACATTGAATCTTAAAGAATTATAATAGCTTTTCAACTAAATACCTTGTTACATAAATTACAATAGTTATCGGTTAAATATCCTACTGATCTAACCTGCAATGAGCTACGTATCTTCCTTTCCAATCTCTGCTAAGTAAGACTACGCTGTTCAAAGTTTAAGGCCAAAGGCAACCAGCCTATTCATCAAATACCTGTCAAAAAACAAGCAGCACCATGTTAGCCCAACAGTGCCACCCAGTAATAAAGCTGCCCCTTAGGCAATGGGGAGGCGCTGGCCAGCACGAACTAATTCTCACTGAGACCAATAAAAAACTATTATTCACGAAGTAATGCGCGGAGCGATCATGCCGTGCTTGAACTTAGCGAAGCGATCTCATGAATACCGTTGAATAATCATTATTCTATTCATAACTTTTTTGTTTCTTTTTTCTTCCAATGCCTGTCATGCAAGGCATGAAGAAAAAAGATAAGACTAGAACTATCTGTAAGAACTTGTACTTAAAACATCTGCTGTTTTCATAGCACCCAAATAGACTTGTTCTAAACTAAAACATATTTATATTACACTGTACTAAAGGATATTGCATTTAAAATGGAATTGATTCAATTGCTAAACAAATGTAAACGATAATCCACTCCTGGCCTATATGCAACTCTTTAAAATTGAGAGTAAAACCTTATTTACAAGATAGCAGTTCATGCTTTATCCAGCATATCGGGGCGTCGCTGGCTTGTTCTTTCTACAGACTGTTCATAGCGCCATTCATCTATGATTTTTGGATTGCCGTTGAGCAGCACTTCCGGAACTTTCATACCTCTGAAGTCTGCCGGGCGTGTATATACCGGCGGTGCCAGTAAATCGTCCTGGAAAGAATCGAATAAAGCAGAGGTCTCATCATTCAGTACACCCGGTAGCAATCTGCCTACTGCATCTACAAGTACGGCAGCGGCAAGTTCTCCCCCGCTTAGTACATAGTCGCCGATGGATATTTCCATAGTTACGTATTGCTGGCGTATTCGCTCGTCAATGCCTTTGTAGTGTCCGCAAATCAGGAGCAGGTTTCCTTTGAGGGATAAGCTGTTGGCGATCTTTTGGTTCAGCGTAACTCCATCGGGTGTGAGATAAATGATCTCATCGTATCTGGTTTCCCCTTGCAGGGTGTCAATGGCATTTGCCAGTGGCTCACACATCATCACCATGCCTGCACCCCCACCATATTGGTAATCATCTACCTGTCCGTATTTATTCACTGCCCATTGGCGTAGGTTATGTGTTTTTACTACCAGTAAACCTTTGTCCTGCGCCCGCTTCATAATGCTGTGGTTGAAAGGGCTTTCCAGCAATTCGGGCAGTACCGTTATAATATCAATCTTCATAATACACTTTGCTTAGCTTTCTAAATAATCATCCAGGTTTCTTCTTTCTTTTTTAGTAGGTCGCCCTATCTTGCTCAGGCGCTTGCCGGTATGGAAGGAGGAAGTTGTGGAAGATAGTCTTTCCAGTTCTTCTGCCGGTGTAAGGTCTATATAATAGTTCACCGCTTCGCTATATTGAACGCGGCGGTCAAGTAGTCCGTTAACTTTTATTACCCACTTGCGGGCTTCGGTTTTCACTTCGTATTCATCGCCTGTATTCACTGCTTTAGCAGCTTTTACAGAAGTACCGTTTTGCTTTACCTTCCCTTTGTCGCAGGCTTCTGCCGCCAGGGTGCGTGTTTTAAAGAGGCGTATTGCCCATAAATATTTATCTATCCGCAGCTTTTCTTTTTTCTCATTCATAGGTCAAAATTAAAACATTGATAGCTCTCACGGATGAATGTACGATGTAGGATGGAATTTATGATATACGAGTTACGGTTTACAATTTATGATATAGGATGTGAAGGAAGATAGGGCATTGGCTGAAGGTTAGCCACATGGAATGAAGTAATACCAACTGGTTATCAAGATGAGGGTTTTCACTACAGAGCAGTACAGGAAGATAAATCTCTAACTATAAACTCTAAATTGCTTAAGCACACTGCCAACTAAATAACTTTACAATAGCCATCTACTATCAAATAAATAAAGCTTCTCTAATAGAATCTAGCCCAAACATATCGTCCCCACCGGTAAACATAAATCCTCCTACCTGCAATGAGCTACGTATCCCCCTTTCCAATCTCTGCTAAGTATGCCTCCGCTGTTCAAAGTTTAAGGCCAAAGGCAACCAACCTGTTCATCAGGTACCTGTTAAAAAACAAGCAGCACCATGTTAGCCCAACAGTGCCACCCGGTAATAAAGCTGCCCCTTAGGCAATGGGGCGGCGCTGGCCTGCACGAACTATTCTCACTGAGACCAATAAAAAACATTATTCACGAAGTAATGCGCGGAGCGATCATGCCGTGCTTGAACTTAGCGAAGCGATCTCATGAATACCGTTGAATAATCATTATTCTATTCATAACTTTTTTGTTTCTTTTTTCTTTCAAGAGAAAAAAGAAAGACAAGAACTATCTGTAAGAACTTGTACTTAAAACATCTGCTGTGTTCACAGCACCCAAATAGACTTGTTCTAAACTAAAACTAACTTACTTGACAATGTATTAAGTGGCAATCCCTTCTGTCATCTTTCAACTATCATCTGTCAACTTGATAGCGGCTTGATATAAGCGGATGCTTGCGCCAGG
The DNA here is from genome assembly GCA_963819045.1 of uncultured Chitinophagaceae bacterium. Lineage (GTDB taxonomy): Bacteria > Bacteroidota > Bacteroidia > Chitinophagales > Chitinophagaceae > Ilyomonas. The sequence goes on from CAWFUV010000018.1 coordinate 12,390, forward strand.
GCTATCATTTTAAAGTAATTTGCATAGATGCTCGTCTTCCTTGTTAACTTGAACAAACCAGCACAGATATTAATGCCAGATACAACCGCTGCCGATACCATTGTAAACACGATAAAAGCGTACGGCAAGCGGCTGTTTGGCTTTATACGTGGCAGGGTTCGTAATGACGAGGATGCGGAGGATATTTTGCAGGATGTTTGGTATCAGTTGAGCAATGCAGTGAATGTGGAAGAGATAGAACAGATGAGCGGCTGGCTGCACCAGGTGGCGCGTAATAAAATAACGGATAAGTATCGCAAGAAAACGCCGGAACTGTTGGATGACTACAGCTACGGGAATGAGGAAGGGGAATTTAACTTTAAAGACATTTTGCTTGCCGATACAACCAACCCTGAAACCGAATACATTCGTGAATTGTTTTGGCAGGAATTATTTGCTGCACTGGAAGAACTGCCTGAGAACCAGCGGCAGGTATTTATATGGAATGAACTGGAAGATAAAACGCTGCAGGAGATTGCTGATGCTAAGGGTGAGAACCTGAAGACCATTATTTCGCGTAAGGGCTATGCAGTAAAGCATTTGCGCAAGCGGCTGCAAGACCTGTATAATGATTTTTTAAACTATTAAGATCAACGCTTATGTACAACAACCGTTATAGAAAAAGAAGAGGACGTCCGCCCGTTTTTCTTTTATTCTTTCTACTCATGCTGTTGCTCTTAAGCGGTATAGTGATGCTGCTGTGGAATGCTATATTGCCGCCGTTGCTGCATGTGGGTAATATTAGTTATGGACAATCCATGGGGTTGCTTATTCTTTGCCGGATATTATTTGGGGGCTTTCGGTTTGGCTCGCCGCCAGGGAGGTCATTTGGACCATCAAATCATCTGAGAGAGAAATGGATGAATATGAGTAATGAGGAGAAGACGCAGTTTAGAAATGAATGGCAGAAACGTTGTGGAAAGAGGGGGCAGCCGCCAGAGGAACCACCAAAGGAAAAGGAAGAATGATTATTTGAGCCATAAAGACATGGAGCCACAAAGTATAAATCACAAAGGCTCGTAGGGGCGCATAAAATTAGTTAATAAGTATGTGACAGGCTTTGGCCAGATTATGGACTCTGGCTAAAGCCTGTTGTGTTTTCAGGATTTAGTCCCATGGCTTCAGCCTTGGGTTAGGCCAGGTAAGAATATGCGGGGAGTTACGCTGAACGTACCCGGAGTAAATAAGGAAGAAATTATACCAGGTTCAATTAAGTGGTATGATATACACTTCGCTTTAGGTCGAAATGGCAGCTGCTTGCTGTTTGATTAATTTATCTGTCTGAATCAGCTATTAACCGTTCACGAGAGCGCTCCTTTAGCTTTTCTGGTTAAACAGCCCTCTTTTACATCTAAGAATCTTCATTCCCCATATTTGACACGTCAGAGTTATACCTAAGTTATACCTAACTTATAGTTAAGTTATACCTAACTTATACTTAATCTCCTCCCTATCTCCTGGGTATTTACTCCTGAGTAACTCCTTGTTAACATCCTACCAACTCGTATGCAACTCCCATCACTTTGCACCCGCCTTTCTCCCCTTTAGGGGTCAGGGTTGGCTTCTCTGCTGTCTGCCTGCCTGTTTGAATCTGGCATTAGGAATAACTTAGCTGAACCTTAGTATTTAAGCAGCCCTTATTTTTATTTTAAATGTGTACCACAACAATCCGTAGAAAGGAAATTATGTATTACATTTTTTAACTAAATCATAGTTAAATAAAAATTATATATATTGCATGGCAGATATTACAGAGATATCCTTATTTTTACGCTACCATAACTAACGCCCCCCACAAGCTTTAGAAAACGTAACTAATGACAATTCATTTTATAATCATTATCTATAAACAACCACTATAAAGCACTCTAAACCATGCAACGTAAAAAACCTACGGTACAGGATTATAGCACCTACACAGCAGAAGATTTTTATGTATGGCGCTTTCTATTTGAGCGTCAACTGCCTTTTGTACAAGCGAATACCAGTCAGTTATACCTGGATGCTTTAGATAAGATTGGATTTAATGCAGATGAGATTCCAAATTATGAAGACACTACTAAGCGGCTGCAGCAGCATACGGGCTGGCAACTGGCCGTAGTGCCCGGACTAGTGTCGGAGCCCGTGTTTTTCGAAATGCTGGCCAATAAAACTTTTCCGGCTGCCTGCTGGCTGCGTACATTGAAAGAAATGGATTATATAGAAGAGCCGGACATGTTTCATGATGTGTTAGGTCATGTGCCATTGCTGATAAACAGTTCGTATGCCACCTTTATGCAAGAATTTGGTAAGCTTGCAATGAAGTGGGTGGATACGCCTGAAGCGTTACTTATCTTAGCAAGGGTGTATTGGTTTACTATTGAGTTTGGGTTGCTGCATGAAAATGGGAAGAATAAGATATTCGGCGCAGCCATTATATCTTCCCGTGGTGAAATGAATAATGTATTTAAAGAAGAGACCCCGAAAATGCCCTTTAACATCAGAGAAATGTTTGCTACAGAACACAACTATAATAACTTTCAGTCCAGGTATTTTTTCATTCATTCATTTGAGCAATTGTGCAATGCTATCCCGCAAATAGATAAACAATTAGAACACATCCTTTCAACACAAGTAACCTATTGATGCGCTCACACCTGCCCTGCCTTTACCCGCAAGCTGTTCGGCAGACAGGGATTACACTTTATATTTAAACTTTGGCTGTAACCGATTCAATCAATCAATAGAGTTTATGTTAGTTAATTTTACCATTATTGGAAATCAAGGGCTTAGTATGGCTAATTTCTTACCCGTAATTTAACTGACATAAAGTCTAGTAAACAAAAATATATGGAAAGAAAACTTGAAAAAGAAGTAATGGATAGTAAAGACCAGGTTCTTGCTTATGCTAAAGCTGATTTTTGCTCATCAAATAATCTTTTGATAAATGAAATAAACTACAATAATCTTTCGAAGCTAAACCGGATTCTGGATTTGGGGTGTGGTCCTTCAACTATTCCAATTGGCTTGGCAGATAGATATAATGGAATTCATATTACAGCGGTGGACGCGTCGCTGGAAATGCTGAATGTTGCAAGTGAACACATCCAACAACGAAATCTCCATAAACAGATTAAATTGGTTCATGGTGCCATTCCAGGCCTGAAGGAAATTCTTAAAGATGAGAGGTTTGATATCATTATTTCAAAAGACCTGTTGCATCACTTGCCCGATCCCCTTGTGTTCTGGGAGGAAATAAAATGTTTATCCGGAAAAGGAACATTGATATATGTAATGGACCTGATAAGACCGGAACAGGAAAGTGTGGCAGAGAAAATTGTTCAGATGGTTTCAGGTAATGAGGCTGAGGTTTTAAAAGAAGATTTTTATAATTCGCTTCTGGCAGCTTTTACAATAACCGAAATAAAACAGCAGTTGAATACTACAGGACTTGATTTTGAAGTAGGTAAATTCGGCTTCAGGCATTTCTTGGTTAAAGGAGTAATTTAACGGGCATTTGAGTTTGTACCGGTGTATTCAGTAAGCGTTTCTGCACTGAAATGAAATTGGTATAATACCAGATTCAATTAGGTACTTCTAAATATGTACTTTGATCAACCACCGCAATATGCCACAGCTAATGCACTTTAGGCATTTGATGGAGGCATGGAGAAGAGAAGTGGAACTGCTATTAGTCCTGTACAACCTTCTTCTTAAATACTATTCGTTTAACCGTAAACTGCCCTGATAGTTTTTTTATTCCAAAATAATGGACTTCCTTTCATGAAAATGCATCAACATGAAATCTATCATTATAACCCTATTTTGTGCGTATATCACAACTGCTGCTGTTGCCCAAACCTCCGATGCTGAAGCAGATGCTATGGCTAACCTGCTGATGGTACAGAAAAAAGAAGCAGTTCATAAACTAGTGTACCTCACTGAAAAGGATTCCACCGCTTTCTGGAAAATCTATGACGATTACCAACAAAAGAACCGTGCTATAACAAAATCGAGAATCAAACTATACGAGCAAACGGCTATCTCCTACCGTAATTTAACACCTTCGATAGCCGACTCCTTAGCACTTAAATATTTTGAAAACCGGGATACCCAGGAGCAGATGCTGGAAGAATATTACAAGAAGATCAAGGCTGCTACCAATGCAACAGTAGCTTTTCAGTTTTACCAGGCAGAAGTTTACCTGATCACCCAGGTCAGGGCTTCCATTATGCAGCAAATTCCTACTTACGGACAAGTGCAGATCTCTATCCAAAAGAAATAATAAGTTACAGACAAGCAAAAGGTGATCTCAATTAGTGCTATGAATGACCTAAATCATCAGTGCTGACATTTATTGTATTTTTCTTTGTACCAAAAGAAAAATATGAAGCTCTTAATTGTTTATGGCACTACGGAAGGACAAACCCGTAAGATCGCCCGTTACATGGAAGATGTTTTACAGGATGCTGGTCACAAAGTAACAATAGCTGATGCTACAGAAGTACCGCCTGTACCAGATGATTACGATGCCGTTTTGATAGGCGGCTCCATACACATACATAAATATCAATCTGCAGTAACACATTATATAACCACTCATGTTGCTGTACTAAATAAAATGCCGGGAGCTTTTTTTTCGGTGTGCCTTGCAGTGGCCTCTGATATGCAAGAAGAACATCGTGAAGCAGAAAAAATAACCAGCGATTTTCTTGAGCAAACGGGATGGAAGCCGCTATTGACTACACAAATTGCAGGCGCTCTGAAATATACACAATATGACTTTTTTAAGCGCTTTATCATGAAAATGATTGCTAAACGGGAAGGGCGCACTACCAACACTTCCCATGATTACGAATACACCAACTGGGATGCTGTGAAAAAGTTTGTAATTGCGTTTGCAGACAAAGTATCTGTTGAACTCGTATCCTCGTTACAATAGTCTTTTTAATGTAAGTGCCTCAGAGAATTTACTTACTACTAATGTAAGAGCACAAAGGAGCACGTCATCCCGGAAGCCTGTGGCGCCAAAGGCGACAACCTGTGGCGGCTTTGCCTGTGGCGCTACAGCGCTATCCGGAATCTGTGGACTGCCATTAATGAAAGATAACTTCTAAGAGCCACTTAATAGAGCGAAGGGATTTCCCTTAGGTTGAGATACACTTGAATCAACCACCGCAATATCCACCACTAAATACTCAAGCTAAATAAGGTATTGAAGAGTATATTGCAAAGAAGCTAAGTATCACAATAGCAAGATGTCTTAAGAAACATTACTTCTTCACATGCGCTTTAAAAGTTCCATTTGGCTGAACAGATGTAAAACCAAGAACCTTATCTCCTTCCATTTCAAAATGAATGGTATAACCACTTTTATCCTTTACTGTAAAGGTGCCTGGAGACAATGGTATTAATTGGGAATCCTCTTGCCCCGGAACACTTGCCCAAAGCACACCATCCTTTACCTGTAATGTGGCTGCAACCGAAAATCCTTCAATATCGAACACACCTGCATATTTCTGCAGCTCCTGTTCTGTAAGTTTAACAACTTCCTTACCTTCCAGTGCATTCAATTTTTGTTTGGTATCGGCATTGTCGTTTATGGCAAGGGCTTTTTTATAATTTGCGATCGCATTCAAGGTATCTTTTTCCGCTGCAAGCAAATCGCCATAAGCGTCATACACATGGCTGCTGTTAGGATAATTGGCAATATTCATTTTAAAAAAAGCTGCAGCTCTTGTGTAATATTTTTTACTCAATGCATCATATCCCAATATTTATATATAATTCGGGTGGGGCAATTTTATATCCCATTTCTTTGGAAACAGTTTCATAATGCTTTTTAACTTGGTTGCTAAAGCATCAGAAGAATCTGAAAAATCTTTCATCGTTAAATTGAACTGGTAGTAGTCAAAAATAAATCGTAATCCATCGTATTCGCTTGCAAGGGGAACAGAGCCATGGTTATCATCACTATAATACCGGCTTGCATATTTCAAGCCGTTTTGAGGATTTGCCTTTAGAAATTTATCAAGCTCAAAAATGGAGCGGATATGCCTTGTGTCAGAAGTGGTATCTTTTTTCATTTGTGCTACTGTCATTCCCTCCGGCATTGTATTAGCAATGCCAACATACAGTCGTATGCCATCATATTTTTTCTCTGAGAATTTCTTTTCAGTAGCAGCTAGAAAATGTTCTTGGTCATACCACATGCTTGGGTCAATGGCAATATAAGCATTGAATAGTTTTGTATGATTGGTGAGCACATCCATAACCATTAAGCCGCCAAACGAATGTCCGACTAATATTTTATATGGCGCAGTCGGATAAGCTGAATCGATATGCGGCATCAGCTCTTTTTCAAGGAATGCAATAAAATTTTCTCCGCCACCAGTGGTTCTTGAGGAATTACTGTCCATCATAGGTGGATCACTTGCTACATGTGTTGGTGTAAGATCTCTTGTTCTGTCAGTATTTGGAATTCCAACTACGATCATCTCCGGAAAAACAGTATTGCCATTTACCTGGCTTAATTGTTGAATCAAACCTACTACAGAATGAAAATGCGCATCACCATCCAGTAAATAAAGTACAGGATAGCGCCGGCTGGAGTCATGGTAACCCGAAGTGATACCAGGAGTGTATATCCATACCTTTCTTTGCTCATTCAGGATCTTGGAGTAAACACTATCAATTTTTCCGATCACAATCTTGTTATCTTTTTGTGCTTCTGCAGCGAATGTTATAGTTGCAGCGAGCATTAACAGGAATAATATTCTCATAAGGTTTGTTAATTTTAGATGAGTTGAATTAAAGAATTCCACTGAAATAAATTGTAAATTGTCCAAAGACGGGCACATTGATCAACCTGAGTTTAGAGTGTATTTATTTATCTTTAATCGGGAGTTTGCCTTACTTCTA
>CAWFUV010000019.1:0-68032 GCA_963819045.1 uncultured Chitinophagaceae bacterium
GCGCTTTGTTTATTACGCTTATCAATACTCTGTTGTTTCCATTTCTTTTAAACTTATTCAGAAGTTCTTTATCATGGTGCTGGTTTAGTCAGAGTGACCCGGAGTTACAAGAGACCTACAAAGACCCGTAGCTCAGTTGGTTAGAGCACTACACTGAGAATGTAGGGATGGGCAGTTCAAATCTGGCCCGGACTACCTTTAAGGGGGGGGGGGATGTGGGGGGTTAGCTCAGCTGGCTAGAGCACCTGCCTTGCACGCAGGGGGTCATCGGTTCGACTCCGATATCCTCCACTTTAGTTAAAAAGTAGAATTAGTAATGATAAAAGATGTAGCTGGAGGAGGCCGGTCGAAGGTTCAAGTCCGTTAACATCACATATCTAAATTAGCAATGGTGATTAGAAATTGATAAAAGTTCTTTGACATATTGGGAAAGCGAAAAATCAATTTACAGAGAGTAGCAAAATAATATAGTAGGTAACACTACTGCAAAATATAAAAATTTTTAAAGCAAATAAGGGCACATGGTGGATGCCTTGGCTCTAAGAGGCGATGAAGGACGTGGTAAGCTGCGATAAGCTTCGGGGAGCTGCACACAAGCATTATATCCGAGATCTCCGAATGGGACAACCCAGTACACTGAAGGTGTATTATCCGAAAGGAAGCCAACCCCGAGAACTGAAACATCTAAGTACCCGGAGGAAAAGAAAACAATAGTGATTCCCCAAGTAGTGGCGAGCGAACAGGGAAGAGCCCAAACTTGGGCGGCGTGCCGCTCGGGGGTTGTAGGACTGCATTTAGAAACGTCATCAAGTTGAATCGTCTGGAAAGTTGAGCCATAGAGGGTGATAGCCCCGTAGGCACAAATTAACGGACGAGCAGTATCCTGAGTAAGGCGGGACCGGAGGAATCCTGCCTGAATCTGCCAGCACCATCTGGTAAGGCTAAATACTCCTCAGAGACCGATAGTGAACCAGTACCGTAAGGGAAAGGTGAAAAGCACCCTAAACAGGGGAGTGAAATAGTACCTGAAACCGTGCGCCTACAAGCGGTCGGAGCCATGCAATATGCGGTGACGGCGTGCCTTTTGCATAATGAGCCTACGAGTTACTCCTCACTGGCGAGGTTAAGTTCTTAATTTAACGGAGCCGTAGCGAAAGCGAGTCCAAATAGGGCGACTTAGTCAGTGGGGGTAGACGCGAAACTTTGTGATCTATCCATGGGCAGGTTGAAGGTGTGGTAACACACACTGGAGGACCGAACCCGTTAACGTTGAAAAGTTCTGGGATGACCTGTGGATAGGGGTGAAAGGCCAATCAAACTGAGAGATAGCTCGTTCTCCCCGAAATGTTTTTAGGAACAGCCTCGGATATATAGAAGTCTGTTAGAGGTAGAGCTACTGATTGGGCTAGGGGGCTTCACCGCCTACCAAACCCTGACAAACTCCGAATGCTAACAGATATCTCCGGGAGTGAGGCTGCGGGCGCTAAGGTCCGTGGCCGAGAGGGAAATAACCCAGAATAGCAGCTAAGGTCCCTAATACGTAGTTAAGTTGATCAAACGAGGTGGGATTTCTATAACAGCCAGGATGTTTGCTTGGAAGCAGCCATTCATTTAAAGAGTGCGTAACAGCTCACTGGTCGAGAGATCCTGCACGGAAAATAATCGGGCATCAAACTACGAACCGAAGCTCTATGATTGCACTTAAGTTTAATCGGTAGGGGAGCATTGAAAACAGCATCGAAGGTGTGGGCGACCGATGCTGGAGCGGTTTCAAAAGAAAATGTAGGCATAAGTAACGATAAATGGAGTGAAAAACTCCATCGCCGAAAGTCTAAGGGTTCCTGATCAACGTTAATCGGATCAGGGTTAGTCTGGTCCTTAGGAAAACCCGAAAGGGGCATCTGATGGAAAGCAGGTTAATATTCCTGCACCTGCTATATACTAAAAGTGACGCAGAGAGCCGTGGTGGTTACGTACTGACGGAAGTAGCGTTGAGCTGAAGCCTTCGGGCGAAGCGAAACGATAAAAGGTCTTGCCAAGAAAAGCGAGTATAGCAGCCCGTACCGCAAACCGACACAGGTAGACGGGATGAGTATTCTAAGGCGCTCGGGTGAGCCGTGGAGAAGGAACTAGGCAAATTGACGCTGTAACTTCGGGATAAAGCGTACCACAGTGATGTGGTCACAGTAAAATGGTTCAACCAACTGTTTAACAAAAACACAGGGCCCTGCAAAATCGAAAGATGACGTATAGAGCCTGATACCTGCCCGGTGCTGGAAGGTTAAGGAAGGGTGTTCGGCGCAAGCCAAAGCTCCTGACTGAAGCCCCAGTAAACGGCGGCCGTAACTATAACGGTCCTAAGGTAGCGAAATTCCTTGTCGGGTAAGTTCCGACCTGCACGAATGGTCTAATGAGTTGAACACTGTCTCCTCCACGAGCCCGGTGAAATTGTAGTATCGGTGAAGATGCCGGTTACCCGCCACGGGACGGAAAGACCCCGTGAACCTTCACTACAACTTTGCATTGATTTTGAACAACGGATGTGTAGGATAGTTGGGAGACTATGAAGCTGCCTCGCCAGGGGTGGTGGAGTCATCGTTGAAATACCAACCTTCTTTGTTTAGAGTCTAATCCCTTAACGGGAGACAGTGCATGGTGGGTAGTTTGACTGGGGTGGTCGCCTCCTAAAAAGTAACGGAGGCTTGCAAAGGTACCCTCAGTACGGTTGGTAATCGTACGTAGAGCGCATTAGTATAAGGGTGCTTGACTGTGAGGCAGACAAGCCGAGCAGGGGCGAAAGCCGGCTAAAGTGATCCGGTGGTTCTGCATGGAAGGGCCATCGCTCAAAGGATAAAAGGTACTCCGGGGATAACAGGCTGATCTTCCCCAAGAGCTCATATCGACGGTAAGGTTTGGCACCTCGATGTCGGTTCGTCACATCCTGGGGCTGGAGAAGGTCCCAAGGGTTCGGCTGTTCGCCGATTAAAGTGGCACGTGAACTGGGTTCAGAACGTCGCAAGACAGTTCGGTCCCTATCTGTGGTGGGCGCTAGTAAATTGAGAGGACGTGACCTTAGTACGAGAGGACCGGGTCGCATGTACCGCTGGTGAATCAGTTGTGGTGCCAACTGCAGTGCTGAGTAGCTATGTACAGCCAGGATAAACGCTGAAAGCATCTAAGCGTGAAACCTTCCTCAAGATGAGTTTACTTTTAAGGGTCGTCAGAGACGATGACGTTGATAGGCTACAGGTCTACAGCTGGTAACAGCAAAGCCGAGTAGTACTAATTACCCGTAAGCTTTAATTTTATTTATCTGTATAATCTTTAGTTCGCTTCTTTCCCGATATGTCAATCTTATTAGCCCTCCTAACCTCCCTATAGGGAGGGATAAAGCCGGCAATCTTTTTATGGTGGTTATGCCGAGGGTGTTCACCTCTTCCCATCCCGAACAGAGAAGTTAAGCCCCTCATGGCCAATGGTACTTGGGCTATGCCCCTGGGAGAGTAGGTAGCTGCCATACTTATTTAAACAAACAAACGCCTTGTCGCACAACGATAAGGCGTTTGTATTTTATTACCCCCCCTTCACCTATCCTCTTACCCCCCACTTGCAAATACCTCTCGACAGTTATTCGGACGTTGAGTACTGCATTTATACACCATTATCGCCTTACCCATCCGCCCAGAAACCAGTGTACACTCTCCACTATATCTCTGCTTCAATATAGCCTGTTTCTGTAAGGAAGAAACCTTCTACAATCCACAACTTCGAAACTCATGTGCATATTTTAATGTGAGTTCGGAGCATTTAAATATAGATTTTTAATAGTCAAGTTGGGTTCAAAGCTGTTAATGAGTCATTTATCTAAGCTATTTTAGCACTTTGAATACCAATAATTGAAGTTTTAAGGTTAATGGACATTTGTGGTGATAAAAATGGCTGAAAGGCTTAGTAGGCTTAGGTTTATGCAAATGAAAGGCGATGAATAAAAAAACTGCTTTTATTGCGGTTGCAAGATTATCACAAAAGAGGGGTTTCATAAGGGCGTTCAACGCTACAAATGTGCATCATGTGGTAAGCGGTTTAAAGGTGGCAACAGACTAAATCAGGATCAAATCTGGCAGGATTACATGGCAGGCAAGCAAACTTACGAGCAGCTTGCCAACAAGTACAACTACTCAATAAAAACTATTCAGCGAAAAATAGATGTTGTTAAGGTCAGCCGGGAAACGACATTTCCATGTATTGCAAATGTGTTGATGGACACTACCTATTTCGGAAGGAAGTTTGGTGTAATGGTCTTCAAAGACAGTCTGAGCGGACAAATTTTATATAAACAATATGTAAAGCAGCAGACAAACAAGCTGTACTTCGGCGGCATAGAAGAAATACGCAGAAGAGGTATAATTATACAAGCTATTATTTGTGATGGACGTAAAGGCTTGTTAACCTTATTTGAAGGCATTCCTACACAGATGTGCAACTTTCATCAGATAGCTATCCTCAGAAGGTACCTGACCAAAAAGCCTAAAATAGGCGCCAGTAAGGAGTTGTGGGAACAGGTATTGCTTTTACCCAAAACAGATAAACAAAGTTTTGAGGGTGGTCTGGCAGCCTGGTATAGTAAATGGGAAAGTTTCTTAAATGAAAGCAAGACCGATGCTGATGGCAGGAGCAGATATGTACACAAAAAGCTTGGAAGTGCTTATAGAAGCCTGAAAACAAATCTGCCATGGCTATTTACCTGGCAGCGCAATATGGACTTAAAAATACCGAATACAACGAATGCTATTGATGGACATTTTGCTGATCTGAAGAACAAACTGAGGAATCATAACGGACTGTCAACAGAGAGAAAAAAGAAGTTTATAGATGAGTTTTTGAAGGCATAAGCCCAAAGTAAATAGCTGCCTTTGTGAGGGCAGCTATTTTGAAGTATTTACTTCGGGCATCAGCTTATCCCTGGCAGGTTGCTCTCCAGCAGTGCCTGCTTCCGCTTCACCTGATGAGGCAAAACTCAGTACAATCCAGTAAGCAAGTCATAAACAACAAAAATAAACACCACCACCATTGTCCACTTCAATAAACCTCCTATAAAATCACCACCACAAATATCCATTACACCAAATTTAACGAAAATTTAAGCAATGCTTAATTCTAACACTTTGATATGTAATTAAGAACCCCCCGAACTCACGATATTTTAACTATAATATTTACCCTTATAAGGATGCACCCCTTTAAAGCAATACTCCAACTTACATACTCTGTAGTATTTCTGCTACGCATAAATAGTGCATAAACTACTAACATTCTGCCCCTAAGTCAACCTTTTTATATAAATAATGAAAAATAAATTAAAAATTAATTGGAAAAATAAACATAATTACTTTTCTTCGTTAAGTAATCAACAGTTATCTCCATAATACCCTGAACGTTTCGACGTAAATGTTTTTGGCTTTTGGTACACTGTTTTAGTTTGTTAATTAATATTCTAAAAAATGAACATTTACGTTGGAAACCTAAATTGGGGAATGACCAGTGATGATTTGTACAATTTATTTGCTCCTTACGGCGAAGTAGCTTCTGCAAAAATTGTCACAGACAAATTTAACAACAATCGCAGCAAAGGTTTTGGCTTTGTTGAGATGAATGATGATGAAGCTGCACGTAATGCAATCAGCAACCTGAACGAGACAGAAATTACTGGCCGTAAAATTATTGTAAACGAATCTGCTCCTCGTCAGCAAGGCGAAGGTGGAAACGGTGGTTACAAGAAGAAAAGCTTCGGCGGCAGTAACAATGGAGGTGGCGGATACCGTGGCGGTACTAGCGGCGGTGGCGGTGGTTTTCGTGGTGGTAATAGCGGCGGCGGTGGTTATAACCGCAACCGTGGTGAAGGTGGCGGTGGTTACAATCGTTACTAATCTGAATCATTGTACCCAAAATAATTTTACAAGTCTGGTTGAAAGCCAGACTTTTTTGTTACATAAATAACTGCTGTCTCGCCATTCAATTAATTGGATTGATTTAGTCTAATCAGTGCCTTCTCTTATTTATCTGTTTATTCATTATAGATTTGATAATATCGCATTACATTTGCCGCCAATTATTTTAAAATAAAACCTTATGGCAACAACAACAGATATCAGCAGAGGAATGATTTTGAAGCTTGATGGAAGTTTGTATTCTGTAGTAGAATTTGGAGAAAATAAAACAGCCCGTGCTGCTGCTAAAGTATGGGCCAAATTAAAAGGTGTTGATAATAGCCGAACCATTGAGAAAACCTGGAACAGTGGTGAAAATATTTTTCCGGTACGTGTAGAAAAGAAAACATATCAATTTTTATATAAAGATGAAGCGGGCTATAATTTCATGGACAATGAAACATTTGAGCAAATTACCTTAGCCCCAGACATGATAGATGCCCCTCAATTTTTAAAAGAAGGTGCTGAAGTATTTGTTTTTATAAACACTGAAACAGACCAGCCAATTGGTGCCGAGTTACCTGAAAAAATTGTATTGCAAATCACTTATTGTGAACCAGGTCTGAGAGGCGATACGGCTACCCGTGCATTGAAAACTGCTACACTCGAAACTGGTGCTACTGTGCAGGTGCCTTTATTTGTAAATGAAGGAGAAGTTATTCGTATAAACACAAAGACAGGTGAATACGTAGAGCGGGTAAAAGAGTAGCTATAATTCTATCTTATAGAAAATAACACAAGTGTTTTGCATTAAAGCATGTAATATATGGCAGATAAATTGTTTTCTATTTTTGCTTTATAAAAAGCTTTACTTTTCCACTCTTGTAAGCGACTATTGCTAGCATCACATTCATGATACCAAAAAATATTTGCTATATGGATTTCAAACAGATTCAGGAACTCATTAAGCTCGTTAACCGGAGCAATATTGGCGAACTGTGTATTGAGCAAAACGACTTTAAAATTACTATCAAACAAAAAGAAGAACCGGTACAAACATTTATAGCAGCGCCACAGTCAATGCCAATGGTAGCTTCGCAACCACAAACAGTAGTGCCGGCTCCAATGCCCCCAACACCAACATCAAGAGAGACTGTTGCGCCAGTTACAGACCAAGCTGCTTCAACTGCTGCTAAAGCAGATAATTATATCACAATAAAAAGTCCAATGATCGGTACTTTTTATCGCAGACCTTCACCTGATAAACCACTCTTTGTAGAAGTAGGTGATGAAGTAACTCCGGGCAAAGTAGTATGTATTATTGAAGCAATGAAGCTGTTCAACGAAATTGAAAGTGAAGTGAGTGGCAGGATTGTAAAGATATTGGTGGAAGATGCGAGCCCAGTTGAGTATGATCAGCCACTGTATTTAGTAGACCCTTCTTAATGTGTAAAGAAGGCATTTTTGTCAGTTGAAATAAGATAGGTTTAAAAACCCTCCGCTATCAGCTCTAAAGTTTACTATTTTCTAATAATTTTCAAATTTAATATAAGTGTTTAGAAAAGTACTCATAGCCAACCGTGGCGAGATTGCCTTGCGTGTTATTCGCACTTGCCGCGAAATGGGTATTAAAACAGTAGCAGTATATTCTACTGCTGATAAAGACAGTCTGCATGTACGCTTTGCAGATGAAGCGGTTTGCATTGGCAAACCACAGAGCAGCGAGTCATATCTCAATATACCACACATTATGGCGGCTGCAGAAATAACCAACGCTGATGCCATTCATCCGGGGTATGGCTTCCTTGCAGAGAATGCTAAATTCTCCAAGATATGTGAAGACCATGGAATTAAATTCATAGGTCCAAATGCAGAGATGATCAACAGCATGGGTGATAAAATAACAGCTAAGGAAACCATGGTAAAGGCTGGTGTACCTGTAGTACCCGGAAGTGGTGGTTTACTGGAAAGCTTAGAACAAGCAAAGTATCTGGCAAAAAATGAAGTGGGATATCCGGTTATTTTAAAGGCTACTGCCGGTGGTGGTGGTAAAGGTATGCGCGTGGTATGGGAAGAAAGTGAAATTAGAGCGTGCATTTAACACAGCTAAAGCTGAAGCTGCTGCCTCATTTAAAAATGATGGTATCTACATGGAAAAATTTGTAGAAGAGCCGCGGCATATTGAAATTCAGGTAGCAGGTGATCAATATGGCACTGTATGCCATTTAAGTGAGCGAGATTGTTCTATACAACGTCGCCACCAAAAGCTGGTAGAAGAAAGTCCTTCACCTTTTATGACGCCAGAGCTGCGCCAAAAAATGGGTAATGCAGCTATTAAAGCAGCAAGTGCTATCAGCTATGAGAGTGTGGGTACTATCGAATTTTTGGTTGATAGGCATCGCAACTTTTATTTTATGGAAATGAATACCCGCATACAGGTAGAACACTGTGTGACCGAAGAGGTAATTAATTTCGATTTGGTAAAAGAGCAGATAAAAATTGCAATGGGTGAAAGAATTTCAGGTAAAAATTACGAGCCGCAAGGACACGCTATCGAGTGCCGTATCAATGCTGAAGACCCTTACAATGATTTTAGACCTTCACCAGGCAGAATCACAGTATTACATACTCCTGGTGGCCATGGTGTGCGCGTAGATAGCCACGTTTACACAGGGTATGTTATTCCACCTTATTACGATTCGATGATTGGTAAATTAATTACCACTGCACGCACCCGCGAAGAGGCAATAGCTACTATGTATCGTGCATTGAGCGAGTATGTGATAGAAGGTGTAAAAACTACTATTCCGTTTCACCTGCAACTAATGCAGAACGAAGATTTCCGCACTGGTAACTTTACTACCAAGTTTTTAGAGACTTTTAAGATGCAGTGAGGAATAGTTTTTAAACAGTAACTTTTTCAATAAACTATATTCATCTTCTTTGAGAACTCTTTTTGTTTTTGGCAAAAAGAGTTTTTCATTTAAATACTTGCATAAGATTTGCACAAAAGGTAATTTTATACTAATCATTGATTTTTATAACAGTCTGAGAATAGTAAAAAGTAAAAACGTTTAAAGAATTCTAAAAACAGGTTGGTATAAAGTTCTTTAATAATACTATTGCGTGTGCGATATAAAGAAAAAGATAGTTGTTTGTATACATTATTTTAAATATACATTGGTGTTTTGCTATTCAGGCAGAGGAGGATGCCATGAGAATAAGCTTAATTACGTTAAAAACCGAGCCATGCCGCTTAACACAATTCAATGTTAATTAGAATAATGATTGTTAGTGCTCTTTTTTTTTCAATTAATTTTGAGACGCATGTTACAAAAAATACAAAAGTTTATTATGAGTAAAAAAGTGCTGCCTGTAATAGCAATCGTGCTGTTGGGTGGAATACTGTGGGCTTTCAAGAGTAGTGGAAAAACTCCTGGAGATGATGTAAAAACAAAACAACAGCAACTACTGGTAACTATAGGTGCTTTATTAGAGAAGCGGCACTATGATCCTAAAAAGATAGATGATAATTTTTCAAAACAGGTATTCAAGCAGTACCTCAGCAGTCTTGACCAGGATAAAGATCTATTACTGCAGTCAGATATAGCTTCCTTAAAAAAATACGAAACTACTATCGATGATGAAATTCATGGTGCCCCATTGGAATTTTATCCGGTAGCTACAGCGTTGTATCAGCAGCGCTTGAAAGAGTCTCCTGCCATTTACAAAGAAATTCTTTCCAAGCCGTTCACCTTTACAGCAGATGAAAAAGTGCAGATGGATGCTGATAAAACAAACTATCCTGCCGATGAAACTACGCGCAAAGAGGTATGGCGTAAGCGCTTAAAATATTATACACTCGATCGCTTAGTAGACCTGGAGAACCAACGTGATAAAGCTGGTCCCAAAGACAGCCTACGGGGCAAAACAGATGCACAACTGGAAAAAGATGCTCGTGGAACGGTGCTGAAGATTATGGACAGGATCTACGAACGCCAGCAAAAAACATTCAATGAAGAAGATCAGTTTAGTGACTTCATTAACGTGATAACTGACGTAATGGACCCGCACACTAACTACTATCCGCCAGTTGCCAAGCGCACGTTTGATGAAGACATGAGTGGACGCTTTTATGGTATTGGCGCTTTGCTGAAAGAAGAAGACGGACAGATAAAAATTGCCAGTGTAGTTACTGGTAGCCCTGCCTGGAAAACCAATAAAGTGCAGGCAAATGATGTAATCGTGAAGGTAGGGCAGGGCAATAATGCGCCGATGGACATTACTGGCTACGGTACTACCGATGCCGTAAAGCTTATTCGCGGTACTAAGAATTCTGAAGTGCGCCTTACACTTAAAAAGCCTGATGGAACACAAGTAGTAGTGCCAATAGTAAGAGACGAAATAACACTCGATGAAACATTTGCCCGCAGTGCAGTGATTAACAACGGCGGCAAAAAGATTGGATATATTTTCCTTCCGGAATTTTATTTGGATGTGACACGTCCTGATGGTGCGCAGTGCTCGCAGGATGTTGCTAAAGAAGTGCGTAAACTAAAAGCTGAAAACATAGATGGTCTTGTAATAGACCTGCGGGGTAATCCAGGCGGCAGCCTACCTGAAGTAGTGAAGATGGCTGGCTTGTTTATCAAATCTGGTCCTATAGTGCAGGCAAAAGATAAGGATGGCAAACCTATTATCTGGAGCGATGATGATGAGAGTGTATTGTATGATGGTCCAATGGCAGTAATGGTAAATGAAGGCAGTGCTTCTGCTTCAGAAATCTTTGCTGCAGCAATGCAGGATTATCATCGTGCTATTATTGTAGGTAGCTCTTCTACTTATGGTAAGGGGACAGTACAAAAGCCAGTGCCTGTGCTTGTAGGCAATTCAATGGGCAATATGATGAACAATATGTTTGCAAGTGCTGCTGAAGGCAGCAGTGCAGCACTGGTGCTTACGTTTGAAAAATTCTATCGCATTGATGGTGGTTCTACTCAATTGAAGGGGGTTACACCTGATGTAATAATGCCGGACGTTTATGAATATTTCAAGTTCCGTGAGAAAGACAATCCATCAGCTTTACCCTGGGATCAAATACAAAAAACAGATTACACACCCTGGAACCCTGCTGCTGATTTCAACCAGGTAGAAACCGGAGCAAAGCAGCGTATCAATAGTGATTCTGCGTTTACGGCTATCCGCAAAAACACCACATGGTTGGGCGAAAATGCTGATAAGGAATATAATCTTAATATTAATAAGTATAAAGCACAGCTGGATGCCTTGAAGAAAGTAAGCAAGCAGAATGATTCACTTGCTAAGCTATCTACACCGCTGGATATTAAGCCGGCAGCAGCAGACAACGATAGGTACTTTAACAATCCTGATACTATCAAGGGCGAACGCAATAAGCAGTGGCTTACTAGCTTGCAAAAGGATCTGTATGTTGATGAAACTGTAGATATCTTAAAGGATATGGTTACATCTGCTAACAGAAATGTAGTCGTGCATTAATCTTGCAAATCTTATAAGTGAAAAAGAGGCTGTCTGAATAGTCGGAGACAGCCTCTTTTTGTTTGTATCAAATATTATTTAGCTCTGTTGAATACGCTACCTCTTGACGTTAAGAGGCCAGAGGCTATGTGTAGTATAAGTATGGTTGCGTATTCTTTTAGTTCTCTTTAATCTGATTGATCGGAAGTGCTTGTCTGAAAGAAGTTATACCTGGATTGCTATATTGACATCTTAGCTGTGTTAAATTTACACTTCTGCACCTAACTTGTTACCAGCTATCTCTTACACTGGTTTTCTACTTGAAATATACTAAAAGACGAAGGATGATCGGAAGAGTAACATTGAATAAACGCAAGATTAACGTAGGATATAGGGCTTAGGTAGGGAGCAGGTAGGTGAAAATTAGGACTTTAATTACTTCAGGATACTTAACCAAACATGTTTTCTAAACCAAGCTGCCTTGCTGCATAAATTTTTGGAATAACACTTGCAACCTTAAAATAAAACTGTCATTATGAAAAGAAAGCTATTTGCACTTGCAGGAGGGTTAGTTGGTACTACAGTTCTCACTGCTTTGCATCAAACCATCCGTTATACCCTGCCCGATATAGCACCTCGTATGGATTTGTTGGACCTTAGCCTTATACATAAAGTGGGGGATCAAATGCACCTCTCACTACCTTCTGATGATAAATTGTATAAAATGACTTTTATAGGTGAAATAGTTTGCAATACTGCTTATTACACGCTTATTGGCGGGGATTGTCCCAAATTGAAAGCATGGTTCTTAGGCAGCATTGCCGGCGCAAGTGCCGTTGTTTTGCCTGAACATTTAGGTATTGACCCTGCACCGAGTAATCGCACCAAAGCGACGCAATACTTAACGGTAGGTTATTATGTTGCAGGTGCTTTGGCAGCTGCCGCAACTATCAGATGGCTTAACAGGCTTACAGATTAAGTTAAATGAGCAACTGAAAACGACTTATACTATAATTGGATTTAAACAGGTAGCCAAATACAAGAGGGGGCATCATCCTCCTGATGAAATGGGACAGACTCTAAAGGGGAGCAGGACAGATAGGGTAATGGGAATTAATCAAAAGAAAATAGCGAGGAGATTTGGTATAAGTTAAGTATATGTTTGGTATAACATAAGTATAAGTTAGGTATAACTCCGATAAAGTTCAGCATGTTCCAGGATTGGGAGTAGAGGTTTTTTAAAGGGTAGATTAAGTACGGAACTGTGGATATAAGCATTGTAAAAAGTAAATACCACTTTCGATTAGATACTATATAATGCTCTGCTAATTGAATATGGTAATGTACAAAATTTAACATGTAGTCCAAAAGATTCTGCAGGCTTGAAAAAAATCTAAATATCTCGCTCCTAAGGAGCTCCGGAGATGGATGATGCCTTGGTATTGCAACAAATATATTGCTTCTCGGGAGCTTTTTGCGTCCTTGTAATTGGATTATAAAAATTAGGTGGTCTATGTTACAAAATTAAAATGGTATAACACCAGATTTAAATAGATTAGCTGCAGGTAACATTCAGACAAATCATATAATGCCAGATGGATTATTCAAGCTACTTAATTAAAAATGGTATTATAACTTAATGAGTCTCATACTCATCACATAAAAAGTATTAAATCTAAAAGCTTCGTACCAGACTCGCGCCTTAATTAGTTATAATCCTTAGATATGCATCGTGCCTACGGCACTCAGGGGAAAGGTGTGACTTGCTTTCTCAACGGGTTAAAACCCGTTGCTACAATATGGTTCGAACCTATGGCTCTGGTCAATACAAGAACGTAATTTTATAACTCCTTTGCGCAGCTCACATAGTTCCGTGAACATCCTGCGGAATAGCACGAGTGAGTGTACAGCAAAGTAAAAAATCTATAGCTACTGCATCATAACTACGGATTTATATTAATTGCAAAACCTCGTTTGAGCTTTCTTCCTGAATCTTGTGTTTTGCCTCTTCTCTTTACTTCATTACTTCCTCTATCACTTTGCCTACGCAACCACTTGGCATTTGTATATGTAGCAAAGCAGCGGTAGTAGCAGCAATATCAGTCATGTAAGTTTCCCGGTTTGTCTTTCCCTTTGCAATTCCCCAGCCGTACCAAAGCAGAGGAATATGTGAGTCATAAGGATTCCACAAGCCATGGGAAGTACCGCTACCATTACCTGAAACATACCCGGGCTTCAATACTATCTGGATATCGCCACTACGGGTAGGCAAATAGCCATTAGAAAACATATCACGTTGCTTAGCATTTAAAGGAATGTCCATTAAATTATTCAAAGTAAATGCATTCACAATACCGTCTTGCCTGAGTAAATAGTTTACAATAAAATCGCTTATGTCTTTTTTAGTTAGATGTGCAGAATCTATAAGATCATTATTTAAGTAAATCTGATAATTCTCATCTGCTTCTATCAGTTTATCTACATTATACTTATTCTTCAGCAGTGTTTTTAGATTATTTATGATAGCATCGCCCTTAAATGCACCGCCGGGCAATTTGTGCTCTATAGAAAAATCAGGCACATGCGCTACTGCGTGGTCAGCAGTGAGAAATACTGTGTAGTTGCCCTTGCCTACCTGTGCATCTAAAAAGTTAAAGAAGTTACCCAATAATGCATCCAGACGTACATAATCATCTAATTGCTCCCATGAGTTAGGTCCAAAAGCATGACCAATATAATCAGGGGAAGAAAAGCTTACGGTCAACATATCTGTTGTTCCTGATTTTCCTAATTGCTCGCCAACAATAGCAGCTTTGGCAATGGCAGCCGTAAGTGTATTACCGTAAGGCGTAGAAGCTATTTTACTATAATCTTTAGCTACAAATGAGGCAAGGTTGTAAGGAAATGATTTCTGTTCAGCGCCAAACGGTTTGTTTTCATAAGGCTCTTCATCAGCGCCGGAATATTGTAAATAAGTCTCCTTCGGTAAAATGGTGTTCCAGTTGAGCCTATATAATGAATCCACCATTTTTCTGTTATTAAATACCTGCACCCATCGTGGAAGCTGTTGCATATAATAGGTACTGGTTATAAAATCCCCGGTTTTATTATCGTACCAATAAGCAGCATCGGCGGCATGACCTGCCGGCAATATAGCACCACGATCCTTAATTGCTATGCCAATCACCTTGCTTTTAAAGTTGGTAGCCAATTTTAGCTCATCACCAATGGTAGTTGTCAGCAGATTGCGCGGGCTCATTTTTCCTAGATCATCATTGCTACCTACGCTATTTACGTTGTTGTCTTCGCTGCAATACACCGCTTTCTTTTGCAGGCGGTCGTACCATTCATTCCCCATAATTCCATGAATAGCCGGTACAGAGCCGGTATAAACGCAGGTATGACCTGCCGCTGTGACCGTTGGCGTATAAGGAACAAACGTGTTCTCACAGCTAAAACCCCCATTTAAAAACCTTTTAAAACCGCCATCATTTTTAAACAATGGATAAAACCGATACAAATAATCCCACCTCATCTGGTCTATCACAATACCCACTACGAGCTTTGGGCGGCTCACATTATTGTTAATGGCATTTGCTGTCGTTGAGTTTGTAATCTTTTGTGAATAACTTAAATTAATTAGTAAAATAGTGAAAATCAGTAAACAAGAATTCTTCATGGTCACGCATTAAAAGCGCAAATGTAATGTTAGCATTAAACAATAGGTTTGACCTGTTTTAATAAATAATTAATTTTGCCAATCATTAAAAACTGGTTGCAGCTTGTATTTACACAGCAATCATTCACTTAAAATCAATAATTGTATGGCAGATATTTTTGAAAGGTTGATTAAGAACTATGGACCACTTGGTCAGCATCGCGAAAGGGCGCATGGTTATTTTGCATTTCCTAAGCTGGAAGGTGAGATCGGTAGCCACATGAAGTTCCGCGGCAA
The DNA here is from genome assembly GCA_963819045.1 of uncultured Chitinophagaceae bacterium. GTDB lineage: Bacteria > Bacteroidota > Bacteroidia > Chitinophagales > Chitinophagaceae > Ilyomonas. Next base: position 15,379 of record CAWFUV010000019.1, read on the forward strand.
GGAAATGATCGTATGGAGCCTTAATAATTATTTGGGCTTAGCCAATCATCCTGAAGTACGAAAAGCAGATGCGGAAGCAGCTGCACAATATGGACTGGCAGCGCCTATGGGCGCCCGTATGATGAGTGGCAACACCAATCACCACGAGCAACTGGAAAAAGAACTGGCTGAATTTGAACATAAAGAAGATGCCATCCTGTTCAATTATGGCTACCAGGGCATGATGAGTGCCATTGATGCACTTTGCGGCCGCCATGATGTGATTGTATATGATGCCGAAAGCCATGCCTGTATTATCGATGGCCTGCGCCTGCACCCCGGCCACCGCTATGTATACAAGCACAACGATATGGAAGATTTCGAAAAAGCAACTGGAACGCGCTACTGCACTGATAGAAAAACAAGGAAGCCGGTGGCATACTGGTGATTACAGAAGGCGTATTTGGTATGGCCGGCGACCAGGGTAAGCTGAAAGAGATCTGTGCACTTAAAGAAGAAATATGAGTTCCGCCTGCTGGTAGACGATGCGCATGGCTTTGGTACACTGGGCAAAACCGGTGCAGGCGCTGGCGAAGAGCAGGGCTGCCAGGATGAAATAGATTTATATTTTTCCACTTTTGCCAAATCCATGGCTTCAATAGGAGCATTCCTTGCCGGCCACAAACTATCATAGACTATATCCGTTACAATATCCGCTCGCAAATATTTGCCAAGAGCCTGCCGATGCCATATGTAATTGGCAATTTGAAGCGCCTTGAACTATTACGCAACAAACCAGAGTTAAAAGAAAAGCTATGGTATAATGCACGCAAATTGCAACAGGGTTTGAAAGAAAGAGGCTTTGATATTGGTAAAACGGATAGTCCGGTAACGCCCATGTATATGAAGGGTGGGGTAGAAGAAGCTACAGCGATGGTGATGGACCTGCGCGAAAACTATGGTGTTTTCTGCTCTATTGTTACTTATCCGGTTATTCCAAAAGGGCATATTATTTTCCGTATGATACCCACCGCTGCACACACCGATGCTGATATAGAAGCAACTTTGAAGGCATTTACCGAAACAAAACAAAAGTTAGATGCCGGTGAATACAAAGCAGAAGCAATACCTGATATGGCTGACACGCGGTAGTCTGGTAGGCTGCTATCGAGATGACGGTTGACAGTCTACAGGATCATCCTTCGGATTGATAGATGACAGCAGGAATAATATTAAATTTAAATTGGTTAGCCGATATAAGCTGCAAGCGGGAAACACTTCAACCTTGAGAAAGGCATGAACAGTGTAACCCCGATTGTGAAAACGGTATAATAAAGTATTTTATTCTAATAAAGAAGCCTTACTGACTGACATGCAGTAGGGTTTCTTTCTTTGTGTAGCAAGCTGTGCTATTGAAAAGCTACAAATATTTCGCTCCTACGGAGCTTTTGAGCTATGGTAATTGGATGACAGGAAAGTGGACACCCTATGTTTTCAAACTGAAAATCGCATTACTCACCTTCAACGCATGTAAACAAAAAACCTGCATACTTTTCCAAGCTGCAGGTTTACGAATAAGTTTCATTTATTAAGATTAGAACTTCACAGTCGGGCACTTTACCGATTTATCACCGCCACCATAAATACCAGTTTTTACCAATGATAATTCATAAGCCCCATAGCGGTTATTATAAGTTCCCAATGAAGAAGTAGTAGCATCATAGCTTACCGTTATTTTATAATCTTTTAGCTGAAATCCAACCATCGGGATAGCTGCATCTCTATAACGATAATACAATCCTCCTATTAACTGCATATTACCATCGCCGCTTAAGTTGTAATTAGCATTTAAGCCTCCTACTACTTCCCAGGCATCCCCCATTTTACTTACATAGGCATTCGGGTTTACAATCCACTGGTCGTCTACCTTAACAGCAGCATTAGCGAACGCTATATAGCGTACTGCCAGCCGTTGGTCTACTAATGGCTGTTCAGAGAAAAAGCTTTCTTTGGGGCGGTTAATATGCGCAGCACTGAAGCCTGCATTGAAATACAGATTCTCCGTAGGAAAGAGCGCATAGTTGAGCCCGGCCTGCAGATCAAAATATCCTACCTTGCTGTAAGCAAAGTTTTCATTTGGAGGGATGGTAACATCAAAGAATTTTCCATTCCACTGGTTATCGAAAGTAAGTTTGGTAAAATCTACCCTCTTAGAAATATAACCCATATTAAATCCTGCACTTAATAAACTTGACAAGCCCAGCAACTGATGGTAAGCCACCGAGCCAAAAGTCCTTGTGGCAGTAAGATTACCGGAGCCTGCTACATCTTGTAGTATTGCACCTCCTATACCCATCCAGCCATTATCAAAGCGGTTATTAAACAACTGCGCATCACCCCAGGCGCTCATTGTTTTGTATGGGTTAGCAATCAGGCTGGAGTATTGGTTGCGATAGCTTACGCCCAACCGATAATCCACATCAGGCGCAAAGCCGGTATTTGCCGGATTAACCAGCAATGGATTATTGAAATATTGTGAAAAATGCAGGTCCTGCGCCATTACATTTTGCAGGCTGCAGCACAATATGGAGACAATTGAACAGCTTATGGCTAAGAATTGTTTTTTCATAGTTCCCTCACACTTTATCTGATTAATGTAATGTCGCCTGTCTTTCTATATTTGGTGCCATCTGAAAACTGAACATCCAATACATACGTATATACATCCATAGGCTGCACCGCGCCTTTGTAAGTGCCGTCCCATCCGGTCTTTTGGCTTGAACTGTTAAACATGAGTGTACCCCAGCGGTTATATATCTTCCAATCCATTTTCGCTATGCCATAACCTTGAACCGAAACACGGCGGTTAGTTCCAAAAGGAGATACGGCATTGGGTACATCCACCAAAGGCACTACTATAGCATATACTCTTGCCGTTGCAGTATCTGTACAGCCGTATTGATTATATGCTACTAATTGGACTGTAAATGTATCGGTGCGGTTGTAAATATGCTTTACCAAGGTATCGCGACTTACAGTTTCAAGTTCTTCACCATCTCCAAATATCCACTTGTAACTGTTGGCGCCGGTGGAGTTGTTTGTAAATGTAGTAAACGTGTTTTCCTGTGCAGGTATTGGTCCATACGTAAAGGCGGCTGTTGGACTGGCACTCACCACAATTGTTTGTGATACCTGATCTTGCTTGTTGCAGGTTGCTGAGTCAAACGTCTTTAATGTGACCGTGTATGTACCTGGTGTTTCGTAAAGATGGGTAGGGTATTCTGAGCTGTCTACCGGTGAGCCATCACCAAAATTCCATGCAAAGGACTGTCCTGCCAATGAAGTATTATTAAACACAGCAGTATAAGGCGCACAACCATACGGTGGCGTAGTAAACTGTGCCTTTACATTAGCTGCAATGCGCAACGTATCTATCAGTTGATCGGGGGCATTACAATAATTAGAATCAATCAGATATAGCTTTACAACATACGTTCCCTCTGACTTGTAAGTATGCGGTGGTACTTGTATGGCTGTATCTATCGTGCCATCACCTAAATCCCATACAAAAGATTTAGGACCAAATGGCTTACCTGCAGGATATTGCGAAGTATTATTAAATTGATAAGTCAGATTCTCACAAGGCGGCAGCTTGGTTGTTGTAACAGAAAGCAGAGCTTTATCTTTTCTTGCTCTTATATTTGTATATGCTGTATCAGCAATGTTACAAGCAGAAGAATCAATGGAAATAAGACGTACATGATAGTCCCCTATCTGTGTATAAGTATGCGTCACACTTGTAGTGGTCGTAGTCGTATCCGGAGTACCATCACCAAAGTTCCATTTATACATCTTACCCAAGGCAAGTGTGTCGGTAAAGTCAACAGTAAGTGGTACGCAGCCGGTAGTATCGTAAGCTCTACCTTCAATGCTGGCACGAACACCGTTGCCGATACCAGCCAACTCAAAAGCAAGCTTTACAGCGGCAAGATTACAGCCAGAACCATCACGCGCACCATTGTAAGGGCCTACTACATTCGGCGGATAAGTTCTTAACGATACACTATGGTCAATACAGTTGGAACAAATAGCTTCATAAATAACACCTTGCTTATCAAAGCGGCTGGTACCGCCATCCACATGGTCTCCAAAGCCACCACTTTGCCCAAAAAAGCTAGCGTATAATCTATCCGATGCATTTCTTTTTAAAACAAAAAAGTAAAAATCATTCCCATCCGTGGTAGGTTGCATGGCATTAGAGGTAACGGTTAAGCGGGAAGAACTTTGGTCTCGTTGGTAGTTTTTATTTATACCCCCAGACCAACCAGATACATATACATTCTCGCAACGGTCAACAAGGAACGCAGTAGGCGAAATATCGGGCAAAGAGGTACCGCTGCCAAAATTAGTAGAGTATTCTAAACTGCTTAAGTCAGGCTTTAACTTGCTGATGAATTGTTTACCATTTGATTCTGCCGTCCATCCAGAGTTTAAAACTGGTATAACGCCGGTGCTGGTTCCCATTACATAAGGATAACCAAACTTATCGAACTGCACACCATATATAAGGTCTGTACCGCTGGTACCAAAATAAGTGCTCTTTACCAAAGCATAAGTACTATTATCAATAATAGCAATAAACCCATCGCAAGTACCGCCCTGGTAAGTAGAATGTAAAACGCCGGCAGAAGTTCCGGCACCAGTAAAGTTGCTGCTGGTAGTTGCACCGGCTATAAATACATTATTATCCTTGGGGTTGAGTGCTAAAACAAAAGCAGCATCATCGCCTGTACCACCTAAATAGGTGGCACAAAAGATAGTTGCCATATCAGGTGATGTTTTTATGAATACACCATCTTGCGACCCGCCAAAAGTAGATTGAAGAGCATTACTTGTAACCGGGAAATTGGATGACTTGGTGCAGGAAGCCAGGTAAATATTACCGGCATTATCAGTTATTACTTCGGTACGAGCATCATCGCCATAATTCTGTCTTATGCTAGTGGCATTTTTACCATCCAGATCTTTAGGATTGATATTTACCCCATCCATATTATCACCACCAAAGCGCCGACCGGCAACAAAACCACCGGTGCTGTTGAACCTGGCTAAAAAGATATCAAAATCACCGTTGGCAGCGTCCGGACCATATTTATCCAGCGTATGGGGAAAGTCTTTAGAAGTTGTTCTGCCGGCTACTACGAGATTACCGCCGTTATCTACTACCAAACTATGTGGCTGCTCATCGCCTGAGCCCCCTAAGTAAGTACTGAATACGCGTGCTGTGGCTGTTTGGTTAAACTTAGTAAGCCCGATATCAATGGGAGCCTGGTGGGTTTCAGCCTGGTCGCCACCACCAAAATTGCTCTGAAAAGCGCCGGTTGTAATTGGATAACCCACACCAAATACAATACCTGCTGCGTACATGTTACCGGAAGCATCATAGGTAGCTGTATAGCCCCAGTTGTCAGCCTGACTGCCGGTGTAAGTAACAAATATAAGAGTAGGGTCAATAACTAAAGTAGCATCTTTGGGGTAAGTATCTACTTTAAAGCGCACCATATTACCCGATAGTAAAAAGATAGCCGGGACCTTTGACTTGGACGTTGAAGAATAATAAGCTAATGGCGCAAGTTCAGTAACATCCCCTAAAGAAGTTTTAATAACGAGATTCCCCTTTTTAATACTTAAACCATCTGCACCATCAAACCGCAAAGCTATCCTACCTACATCTGCACCGGGATGTACAATAAAGTCATATTTCAGCTTATTATTGTCGGTATAATAGCGTACATCTATACCAGGATACATGTCTTTGTACACCACAGCCTGGTATATTTTACAGCCTGAAGTCCACTTTGCAGGATCGTTGCCAATAAAGTAATTATTGTAAGAATCTTCCACCTTATCGGGTACAATTTGAGGATTGGGGTTAGCGCCAACAAAAGTGACCTCGTAAGCATGTGAGTGTAAAACAAGACTGCTGCTATTATCGCTATTGTTGTACCCGCTGGTATCATGCTTAGGGTCTATATACGGCAACTTTTTGCTACTTGCCATTAAATGGGAGTGACCACTGTAATGCTCAGCAATGCGCGCCCAGTCTTCATCGCTGTTGAGCAAAACTTTGTAGCCGTTTCTTTGCAGGTAAAAGGCACCGCCGTTCAATTCGCCGGTGAAGTCTACTTTAGAATTCCATTGTCCTTTATTTTCTATAAAGTCTATATATTGAGCCTGACTTACCTGTATATCCGTTATCAGTGCTGCGATAAGGCTAATCAGTAGTACGTGAATTTTCAAGGTGTCGATTTTTAAATTATTGCTTTTGCATTGTTCTTCTCATACATCCCTGTACCTGTTTGCAAGTACATTAATGTAACTTATAAACGATATAAATAAGATACTTCTTACATACAAATGATGCCTGATAAATATTTTTTGTACAAATAATTCTTCTCAAAATTGCGGATAGCAGAGGTTGGAATAAACAGCATATATTTAGTTTGGTAAAACATGCTGTTGTAAAGTTATTCTTTTAGCCACAGACCTGCCAATAAATAATTGATGTAATGAGCATTATTGAACGGTTAAATAAACTCTTCAATCCACATACTATCAGGCGCTTTACAGTTTAGGTAGTACACTACAATCCATTTCCCATTAAACATCAAAAGCGGGTAATAATACAAGTGTAAGAGACTAAATTGACTGCCGCTAACTCTATTCCAAACACACTATGAAATTACGAAATTTTACTCCATACTGTTTTGCCTTTGTGGAGGTTAAGAAAAGCTTTTAACGGTAAATTATGCGGTTGTTCCAGTCGTTCATCCTGTTCAATTAATTGTTCGGCAAGCAAGCGTGCTTCTGCTACCAACTGGCGGTCATCTACAAGGCTAGCCAGCTTTAAATTTAAAGCACCACTTTGGCGCGTTCCTTCAATATCGCCGGGACCCCGCAGTTCCAGGTCACGCTCCGCAATCTTAAATCCATCATTGGTGCTGCACATCGTTCTAATACGCTCTTTAGCATCGTTTCCTGTTTTAGCACCGGTTAAAAGTATGCAAAAACTTTGCTCACTTCCACGACCCACACGACCACGTAACTGGTGCAATTGCGAGAGCCCGAACTTTTCGGCACTTTCTATCACCATTACACTGGCATTAGGCACATTTACACCTACTTCTATTACAGTTGTGCTTACCATAATGTGAGTAATGCCTTGTACAAAGCGCTGCATGTTTACTTCTTTTTGCTCCGGTGGCTGTCTTCCATGCACCATGCTGATGAGAAACTTAGGTTCAGGAAAATAGCTTTTTACCTGCTCATAGCCCTGCATCAGATCTTCGTAGCTCAGCTTCTCGCTTTCTTCTATCAGCGGATAAATGATATAAGCCTGCCTACCTTTGTCTATTTCACTCCGTATAAAACTCATTACATTGGCACGGTGCATCTCGTTGCGGTGTACAGTGGTAATGGGTTTACGGCCAGGCGGTAATTCATCTATGATGCTGTAGTCAAGATCGCCATAAGCTGTCATTGCAAGCGTGCGTGGAATTGGCGTCGCAGTCATTACCAGCACATGCGGTGGTATGTTGGCTTTGGACCATAGCTTAGCTCTTTGCGCTACACCAAAACGGTGCTGTTCGTCCACAATAGCCAGGCCCAGGTTATTAAACTGTACAGCATCCTCAATAATGGCATGCGTGCCTACCACCATATTCAAAGAGCCTTCGGCAAGCTGCTGCAAAATCTCTTTTCGCTTTTTTGCCTTTGTACTGCCAGTTAATAATGCAATTTCTACGGGTAAGTCTTTCAGCAGTTCCTTTAAACCATTGTGATGTTGCTGCGCCAGTATTTCGGTAGGCGCCATCAGGCTGCTTTGAAAGCCATTATCAGCCGCCAGCAACATACTTAGCAGGGCTACAATGGTTTTGCCGCTTCCCACATCTCCCTGCAGCAGCCGGTTCATTTGATGCCCCTGCAGCGTATCCTGTCTTATCTCGCGTAGCACCCGCTTTTGCGCCCCAGTCAGTTCAAATGGTAAATAGTTGGTGTAAAACGTATTGAACAAGTCACCAACCTTAGTGAATACGTGTCCGTGGCTATGATGGTTGCGATGGATGCGGACAATATTTAAACGCACCTGAGCAATAAATAACTCTTCAAACTTCAAACGCCTTAATGCATCATTATATTCTTGTATTGACCTGGGGAAATGAATTTGCCGGAAGGCCTGGAAGCGGGAGAGTAGCCGCATTTTCTGGGTAATGTTTTCGGGCAAAATCTCCGGAATATCTTTCTCACTTAGCTGCGATATAAGGGCAGAAGTAAGCTTGCCGATTTGCCGTGCATTCAGCCCGCGTGCCTTTAGTTTTTCAGTAGTAGGATAAATAGGCTCCAAAAATGGTTTGCCATCAGCTTTGGCCTCTTTTACCAGTTCGATTTCCGGGTGGGTCATCTGGGACTTGCCATTGAAAAAAACAGCCTTACCATACACCAGGTAATATTCGCCTTCCTGCAGCATTTTCTCTGCCCAGTTAATTCCCTGAAACCAGGTGAGTTCCAGCGAACCGCTACTGTCTTTTACCTGCGCCACCAGGCGGCGGCTTCTTTTCTCACCCAAAATTTCGAACTGCAATAGCCTGCCATTCACCTGTACAAAATCAGTTTCGGGCGTTATAGATGCAATAAGGCTCACATTAGTCTTATCTATATGGCGCAAAGGATAATGTTCCAGCAGATCGCGGAAAGTATGAATATTCAAATCTTTGCGGAGCATATCACCACGCAACGGGCCTACGCCTTTGAGGTATTCAACAGGTGAATCTAATATGGATGGAAGTGTAGAAATGCTAAATATTTTGGTTACAAATATCGGAAATGAATAATTAGAAAGTGCGTTAATAATGTACTAACTAAATAGTTTTCAAAGCTCTTTTCTCCCAAAAAGGAATTTAAATGGTAAGTAAACTTGATGGAGTGTTACTGTATATTTACATTTCTGCAGGCCAAAGGCTGCTAAGACTACTGTTTGCTCCTGTTTTTATTCCCTCTATACATCGAAAAGACGTAAGATAAACGTAGGATGGACGTAGGATCATCGGAGGATATACGGCTCAGATAGGAAAAAAACAGGGCTTTAAAATGGCTTTCCCATGAACTATCCATGGCTTTGCTATGATTTTGCTATGGCTTTGGTACGGAGGAGATACGGAGAAGGTACCCCTTAGACATACATGCAGCTACCATTTACCTGATACTTTCTTCGTGAGATCCGTTATAACATTACACTCATCTGATTCTTTAATACTTTCTTTTCTTGCATGGTTCTGCACCATATTGGCTTGGGCGTGCATTTTTATTGCTTAGTGGTGAGCCTGGTAGACAAAGGTTTAATTAGCATTTCAATAAAGATATAACTTCAGTATAGCATTTGCTGTTATAACAGACCTGGTGATTTTATAAGCGATATTCTAAAACAGAGAGGAATTTCTGCCTTAGCAAAATATGCAAGCGGACCAGATAGATTAGCTATTTCGTAAATAGAGAGCAGGCATTATCATATTGTTCCATAACTGTTGCTCACAGACCCGGTATTGATGTATTAAAACGAAAAAAATATTGAATAAAACTTATCTAAGTTAGAGAAAATGAATAATTTAGAGGCATGTTAGGCTTTGAATACAAAAAGCAGTGGATTAAGTACATTAAAAAATATACAGTAGCCGGTTAAAAATGAACCCTGGCTCACCGCAAAAGCAGCGATGGCGAGATGGAACAAACCGAAGATCAGTTGTCCGAAGGATTCTGCGGTTGTTTGTATTGCATTATCTGAAAAACAACAGCATTCAGGGGCATCATGCTCTGCCACTTACGGTATGTGTCGAGTCAGTGTAATACGAGATTCAAATCGGTAGCCTGATACCGGATACCGGATATGAGCCGCAAACCTTAACTTGTCCCATAACATGTAAGCTGGCGAACATTAACAAGAGATAAGAGGCAGGTTTTAAGGGGCAAAATACGGAGTAGGCAGGGGAAAGATACGACGCAGATAGCAAGGAGATCAGGTATAAGTTAGGTATAACTCAAGTATAAGTCAGGTATATGTTAAGTATAACTCTGAATGTTCCGGAGATCAAAAATAAAAATTATGGGACAAGATAAGGCCGTAAACTTTGAGCAGAGTACACCATGCTACTCAACTGAAAAGGGGATAATATATGATTGCATCTCCGGGTGCACCTCTTACACCTGAACCTGATTGCCCTAAAGCAGTTTACAGGATCCTGCGGAAATTGCCTGAGCGGGATAACCCCAAACTGACCAAAACGCTAAAGGGACTACGCGAAGTAATCATCGAGGGAAAGGAACGCGACATTGATCGTCCGCTGGATAGGGAAGAGCAGCGCAGGAACTACCGTGGTAAAAAAGCCATAAGTTCAAAAATAATGTGATCTGTGATAACAGTAAGCGCATCCTGTCCTTAAGCAAAACCTATGCAGGCAGTAAGCATGACAAATTCATTATAGATGAAGATGGCTGGAAGTTGCCCAAAAGCATTATCGTCCATGAAGACAGTAGTTTTCAGAGGCATGAGCAAAAGGGAGTAATCATCAAAAGACCGAAGAAAAAACCATAGGGCAGGGAATTGACCAAAGACAAATGCCAGCAAGCGGCTGAGGGTGAAGCACAGCATTGGATATGTAAAGATCTATCGTATTGTTAAGGATTGAATCCGTATAACAAAGGATAATGCAAAGGATAAAATCATGGAACTCTGTTGTGGACCGGCTAACTGTAAACTGAATTTTATAACCTAACCATTTACCCTAACTTAGATAAACTCCATTGGAGGTGGCTATAGAAGAATAACCTTTTCAATCAGGTAGTCTATTCGTGGCAACAGGCAAGCGACTGCATCTAAAGCAAACCACCGGGGAAATGCCAAAAAAACTAAAGAGCAGGCAGCATTAACACGTGCATAAACAATTTAATCCTTATATATGAAATACCATTAACGCTTGTAGAGGCAGCAGCAGCTGTTCTTTATTCAGCAGTTTGCAACATGCAAATGCACAAACCTTGAACCTTACTGGCAACAGCAATGCAACTTCTTCTGTACCGGGTAAGACTAATGTTGAATTACGCAAACGATAACTATGTGGTTGGCCTTGCTTAGAAAAGAAGTATCTGTAGATAGAAGACAAAGTTCTGTTTGATTATACTTTGATGTATGCATAACGGTCAGCCTTTTTTTAGGTATTGAACTTAACCTGTAAGATTCATTATTGATTATCCTAAATAAATATTTTTTCCACGTAAACCATAAACAATTATGAATGCTCCAAAAAGAACTTTAGTGTTTGCATCTACACTAATAGTTGTAACCTTGCTTTTATCATGGACACTTCTGGATGATGATGCAACATCAACTACTTCTTCCTCTTTATTGCATGGAGATCAATTAAAAAATGAGGCAATGTATGACTTTGCTGCAGGTAATGAACTTTCATCAGGGTCCAATCAGCCTCCGGCTGCTGAAGATGTCCTTGTTCAGAGGCTTCCGGGAGATAACGGGCACGTGCTGCTGATGGCTTACTATTCAAAAGAAAACTATGCAGAGACCTCCCTTACTATAGATAATGGATATACCATTACTTTAAGAGATAATGGTAAAGGTGATGATAAAGTAGCAGGAGATGGATTCTATACTGTAAAAATATCAGCCGATGTACAAAGCTTTAGAAAGCAGTCCATCAGTTTGCTGCAACAGATGAAAGCCAATGGGTATAGACCTTTGAGCTATGTTAACCGCCAACGGATCATTGACCCGGATATTGCTGAAAGTTTTGAATTGGCCAAGTTTGATGCCTATCAGCCTGTCTCCATTTCCGGACTCACCAATGCCTTGTCTGCTGATTTTAGACCAGCAGTAATTGCTGTAACATCTATGGCTGCAAGTTCTATAACCAATGGAACGGTTGCCGCATCTGCAACGCAGACTGCCCAGGCAGCGGCTACAACCACAACGATTACGCTGGACTCCATCAGGAAAAACAGTATTTTCATTACTAACCTCGCTGTGGTGGAAGATTCAACACGTACCTGGAACTTCTGTACCCAAAAAGGTAATGTAAACGGATCATGGACTTTCGGCACCCTGATGCGTCAACTGGCATCTAAAAGCCTTACCCAGATTGCATCAGATTCTGCAGTATCCGCCTATATAAAAACGTGGTTGAAAAACTGGGAGACTACCCAGGTGATAAATAGGGATTCGGTGAAGGCCCGTACACTTGTTGATTCAATCATCCTTAATCCCTGGTTAGATACAAGCCGAAGCCATGGTACACCAGCCGGACAGTTGGATATGCGGTGGGCTCCCTTTAAGCTCATAGCCATTACCAACAGATTTGATTTAAGGACCGGGCTAAGCTGTGGGGAAGGGAGACTGGTATTTTGCTTAATAAGTTCCGCCTGTTCAGCGCTGAGAAATCCACCGGAGCAGCAATTTACAGTGATATTTGAGTATGGGGTCAATCAGCCAAGAAGCTGTGATGCTCAGCATGCCTGGGCACAGCAATGGGTTAATCTGACGAACTTTCCTTTAGGCAGCGCTCAGTACAACCTGGCACTTCAAAACATTACCGACCAGTTTACAAAGTGTGGTACCAATCCTTCCAAACCGCATCAAAGCTCTCTGGATCAGTTACGTACCAATGAAATAGCCTTAGTGCTTCCTACCACAATCAATCCCAAACGATGGGAACTCCGGGAGTTCATTTTAGATAGTGCAACCGGTAATCTCAAAGAAACAACCGTCAAGCAAACTCCCGCAGATAAGTATAATGCGCAGGTAGTGAATACGGATGTACAGCACATGGTCTCTTACTCAAATCAGAACCAGGCAGGTATTAATACAGGTAAGTTTACTGTGCCTTTAACATGGCAAGGGAGTCCGTTCCTGGCAGGAGCTACCCGGGTAAATGGAAATCCTACTGGCAAACCTACAGGTAATCAAGCGGCTGTTTATCACTGGGATGGTACAGGTTCTGGCAATGCATCTACCTTCATCATGAGTGATAATACCAGGTTCAATTTTTCGCTGCAGACCTGCTCGGGATGCCATTCAGGAGAAACGCAAACTGCCTTTACACAAATCAATCCTGCTTTTTATGGAAGGGAAGCCAGGCTATCCGGCTTTTTAACTGGAGTTAACGGAACAGGTGGGGCTATTGATTTTGATCATGATTCCTCTAATCTTTTAATGACTGTACTTGATCCTTCACTGCGACCTACCAATGATTCTACTACTGCTAAAAAGAGAACTTTCAATGATATTGACCGGCGGGCAAGAGACCTCCAGAGGGTTGCCAGCAATACCTGCGGTTCCGTATTATCTATCAGTTCACAGTTGATGTTCCAGCCAAGTACTTCGGTGCATTAACAGGTGCAGCACAGTAGAACCCCGATAATCTAAAGCAACAAATTAACCATATTTAAATATTGCATTATATGAATTCATCTACTCTGCAATATCGGACTACCGGCACCTTTCGTGTTGCTACCCTTTTTGTTCAGGTGCTGTTGCTGAGCATAGCTTCCTACAGCCCTGCCTTAAGCAAGCAAGCTGCTTTCCTGATCAATCATCCGCTCAATCCTTTGAAGAGCTTTGCAGTGGATAGCAAAAAGGAGAGCCATCCCTTCTTTGTAGATATAGATGGCGATGGGGACTACGAGTGCTTCATCGGGGAAGGCAATACCGGAGCGATCCTCTTATACAAGAATGCAGGCACAGCCGCCTATCTGCTTTTTGAGAAGCCGTCAGAAGAATAATGTTCTTGTTCTATCTCCACCAACTACCTGCTAGTGGAAATGAGCAGAATGTTTGTTTCCTTACAACTGCAATAGCTAATATATCACTTCAAATAGGGGGATGCCGAAAACCCTTAAAATGAGTAGGCAGTATAAACACTTTCTTAAACTATTAAATTCTTCAAGTATGAAAAAGAAATTAACCCTTGTAGTGGCAGTAGTAGCTGTGCTTACTCTCTGCAGTTTACAACCCGCAACTGCACAATCCTGGAATCTTACACTAAACAGCAATGCAACCTCTACCTCCGGACTGGGTACTACTTCTTCTAATTCTAATCCTTTGCGATTTGTAACGCACGGTTCAGAGAGAATGCGCATTGATGCTAATGGTAATATTGGGATAGGTACCACCACCCTGGGGTCATCCAAACTCATAGTCAATGGATCCTCCAGTCCTTTCCAGGCACGAGTAAATAGTTCCACTAAGTTTATTGTGAACAGCAATGGCGGGGTTTCTGTTGGAAGCAGTTTAGCCTCTCCCACCAATGGGCTAGGTGTCAGTGGAAATATCAATGTGGACCAGAATCACATTAATAATGGGACCATAAATCCTGGTCCCGGAATTATTTTTGGCCCTACTAACAGTGGGGAAGGCATTGCTTCCAAACGAACATCCGGAGGCAACCAATTTGGACTGGATTTCTATACTTTGTCTTTACCACGATTAAGCATCACTAATGATGGTAGTGTAGGCATTGGAACTACTGCTCCTACTAAAATGCTACATGTAGCAAACCGGGGAATTATTACTGAAGATTCTACTACTGATGGAGATGGTATAATAGCCAATGCTTTTGGTGATGGAAGTTCCTGGGGTGTAAGCGCCTTTTCCCAGAACGACAATGGCCTTGTTGCCACAACAAATAACTCCAGCGCGTTTGCCGGATCATTTATCGGCGATATCAATGTAACTGGTACTGTTTTCCAGAGTTCGGACAGAAAGCTTAAACAAAATATAGCGGAACTGGGTAGTGCAATGAATGTGATCAACAAACTGCAACCCAAAGAGTATGAGTACCGGCAGGATGGCAACTTTAAACTGATGAATCTGCCCCAGGGAAAGCATTATGGACTTATTGCCCAGGATGTAGAACAAATACTTCCAAATCTGGTAAAAGAAACTAAGTTCAACACAGGAAAAATGCCTGCCGGAAAAACAACCCCTGCAAAAAGAGAAGTGATTGATTATAAAGGAGTGAACTATACCGAACTGATTCCTATCATGATTAAAGCGATGCAGGAGCTTTCAAAAAAGAATGATGAAAAGGATGCACAGATTGCAGACCTGCAAAAGCAGATTGGTGAACTGAAAGGAGGAAGATTGCTGGCACTTCAGGTAACCTTTCTGCACAGTCTGCAACTAAGCTGATGCTCACCAGTGCATCCCTGGACCAGAACAACCCAAATCCTTTTGTAGGCGCTACCACTATCCACTATAGCGTACCTGCAGGCTTTCGGGCTGCCCAGATTGTTATATCGGATAACAGTGGTAAACCTATCAAACAAGTACAGTTAAGCACTGCAGGTACTGGAACAGTTAATATTGATGCCTCTACACTAAGCAGTGGTACTTATAACTATTCGCTGGTAACGGACGGAAAGGTATTGGTGAGTAAAAAAATGACTGTAGCGCATTAATATCCTCTGATACATAGAAGCTGTACAACAGGCATCTTTGTAGAAAGAATGCCTGTTCCTGTTTTATCATTATAATATCCACTTATAAAAATAGACAGAATACCTATCCCATTTCCAATCAAATAGCAATCCTTATCTGCTCGAAGCTCGCAACCTTAACTTGTCCCATATTGTTTACTATTGATCTCAGGAATGTTGAGAGCTATACCTAACATATACTTAAGTTATAGCTAACTTATACCTAACATATACCTGACCTCCTTGGTATCTCCTCCCTATCTCCGTCGTATCTGCGCCGTATCTCCTCCGTATCTTGCCTATGCAGACCTGCATTTTGAATCTTTACTCTTTCTTCTGAGAATATTCGTCCGCTTATACTTTATGGGACAAGTTAAGGCTCGCAACCTTAACTCACAACTTTTTACTTATACCATGCTTCTTACCTTTTGTATCTTGTTCCTTGCAGCTTGTATCGTGTACTTAGATATTGTCCCTTCTCTAAAATTCCTACTTTTAACGCATGAACAGGATTGAAAGAATACAGGAAATGCTGCGGGCATCTCCCAACGATAATTTTTTACGCCATGCACTGGCATTGGAGTATATAAAGGCAGGTGACGATGGAGAGGCAGAAAAGCTTTTCAGGAATATTCTAACGCAGTCCCCTGATTATGTTGGTTCTTATTATCACCTTGCAAAACTGCTGGAGCGTAATGGCAATACACAGGAGGCACTTATCTGGTATGAGCAGGGGATGCAAACTGCTAAAAAGCTGAATGATACACATGCTTACAATGAATTGCGAACTGCTTATGAAGACCTGGTATACTAACAAGATTAAAAAAGTGGTTAACTGTTTG
This sequence comes from uncultured Chitinophagaceae bacterium, assembly GCA_963819045.1. Classification (GTDB taxonomy): domain Bacteria; phylum Bacteroidota; class Bacteroidia; order Chitinophagales; family Chitinophagaceae; genus Ilyomonas. The sequence goes on from CAWFUV010000019.1 coordinate 31,737, forward strand.
TGCAAGAAGTGATTGGTAACAAGCAGGGAAAAAAATCAACACTTTCTGATGTTTATCTTTATAAAAGCAATCAGAGTAAATTAGTTTTGATTTTGGGAGTTGAAAATTGAATAATAAACTTACTGCAGGGATGGGCTAAAAATAAAAAGTCTCTGTAGAAACAGAGGCTCTTAGCCAAAGAATAATTCTTATTCCCTGGCAGCAAAAAGTATCTTGAAAAGCAATAGCTACAAGCTTATTGCAAATAATCTTATTTCCATATTGGTTTCTGAAGCGTCTGTTAAGCTAAGGCTGTATAACAAATATAAGTATTTTCTCTTATAGAAGGAAGTGGATGATACAAAATTTTGTTATAGTAAATTGTAGATAGGGGAGTAGATAAAGCGTGTTGGCTTAAAAGTTGTCGCAAGTTGGGTATCTATCACAAAAACCTGATTATATGTTGCTCTTCAATTTGCAAACAGAAAACTATTTCAGTGGTTTCGATTACAATACGATGCCAGGATATGCACCTACTATCTCGGCATACACCAGTGAAATTAACGATGATGATGATGATGATGATGACGATGATGATATAGATGATGATGATTTAGACGACACGCTGATTGATGACACGGATGATGATGCTGTGGATGATGCTGCTGCGGATGATGATGAGGATTTTGATGAAACAGAACTGACTGATGATGATTTTGATGACGAAGAAGAAGAAGAGGACGATGATGAGGACGTGATTTAAATTATATTTTACCTATGTAAAATAGTCCCGCAGAAACCAAATCTCTGCGGGACTATTTTGTTTATATTGCAAATAATGGCTATTTCAACCAGATCGTACAGCGTATCTTCCTGACCCCTTATTGCTTCCCTTTACAATTTGTTTCTTGCTCCTTATTTCTTGTACTTTTTAGCCTGCTATCTTATCAATACCGTAGTACCTTTCATTAAGTAAGGCTTACCAGTATCGTGATTGCTAAATGAAAAGACCCAAACATAGGTGCCGGGATCTGCCGGGAGACCATTTATAGTGCCATTCCATTTCTGTTTCCAGTTGGTGGTATGAAAAACCAACTGTCCGTAGCGGTTAAACACACTAAAATTTACATTGTCTGCTTTATAAGCATTCAGCGGGTATAAATAATCATTTTTCCCATCTCCGTTGGGAGTAAATGCCGATGGTATCGCTATGTAACAGGTTAATGGAACCATTACTGTTCGGTGGGCAGTATCATAGCAATTGTGGTCATTTTGCACAATAAGGGTTGCAGGATAGCTTTTTTCTTCACCTGACCGTGGATAAAATTGTGCCGGCGGTGTTTTTAGCTGGTATATGGCTGCAAAGCCAAAGCTCCATTTATAACTAACTATATTTCCAATACTGCTATCGGCAAATATCGCCGGATCTGTTGGACAAACAACGGAAGGACCGTTGATGCGTGCTTTCAATTCATTATCTAAGTTTACCGTTGTAGACGCCGTATCGCTGCAGAAGCCGTTAGATACAATTAGCTGAATGTTTTTCTCCCCATATGAATTATAAGTAATTTGTGCCTGCTGCGTATTGGAGGTATAATTTCCATCAAATGTCCATGTCCATGTGTTCACGCCATTTCTGCCATCATGCGTTAGCAGCACGGTATCCCACTTACAGCCATATAAAAGAGTTGCATCAAAATCAGCGGATACCGAATCTTTTACACTAAACACTAAAGCAGAACCTGCAGAAGTTATCTGCCCACATTCATCCACTAATGTGTTACCGTCAATACCAGCCTTCAAGGTAATTGTATACCTGCCTTCATGAACTACTGGTGCGGTAAGATGCACCAATACCGTATTGCTTACGCCAGTGTTGCATATACCCTCAGCACTTACAATTGTTACTGGCGAAGGACCGCTAATGGTAAAATCACTGCCATCCTCTGCAATACTGCTGCAGCGTATGGGCTTGGAAAACACCAGTTGCAGTGTTTGTGGCGCACAGGTTGGCGTAGTAAGGCTATCCATCGGCGTTGGCAGTTTAGGCAATACTTGCAATGAAACAGATGCGCCATCAGGAATACCGTTATCACAATAATCGAGTAGGGTGTTGCCATCACTGCCTGGCTTCACTTGTAAATTATAACTACCAGGTGATAAGGCCTTACTTAATGTAATTACCATCGAATCCATATCGAAGCCACTTGCACAACTAACCGCATTGGCAGATATAACGCTTACTCCTGGAGCATCAATATTGAAATCACTGCCATCCGGTGCCAGTGAGGCACACTTCATTTTTTTATTAAGTAAAACAGTAATTGCTGTACCATCGCAATCTGCAGCAGCCTTTACCAGATTGGGTGGCAGCGTATCGGTAATGGAAGCAGTGCCTCCTGTAAACGAAAGCGAATATCCGCTTTGGGTAAGAGTAAAGTGGCTGATGAGTAACAAGTATGTATGCCCTTCTATAATATTGGGCATGACGGCAAATGTAGGCTTAAACTGTCTGGGATCAGAGCCACATTGCCGGTAATTAACACCGGTAGAAGAAGTGCCAGTTGTACCATAGGTCCCGGCCCAGTTAGCCGTTACGGTAAGAGATTCATCAAAATAAACATCGTCGGGCGAATGACCTGTAATATCAAACAATTGCCAGTCATAGTCTTCATTTAAATCTTTGGGGGTAATCACAAAACCGAGTGTACCGCTTGCGAAACAGGTAAACTTATACCAGAAAGGGTTAGTATCAGCTGTGCCACATCCTCCCGGTACTGAATGGTTTGAGCAGATCGGCACACTTTCCTGGGCAAAATCCTTTGTCCCGCACACCGGAAAAGCCGTAGTGGGCGTTTGCCCGTGAATTGTACATGCCTGTCCATTGGCTTTTATAAAGCCAACCATCATAAGCAGAAATAGAATGATTTTGAAGTACATACTGCAAAGAGTCCTAAAATAAGCATAATGCTGCCAGTGTAAAGGCAATATTTTAAATCGGTATTTACAAAGCCAGAATTGTTAAATTAAATAAAAATTAGAATAGCACTATTTGTATTACGAAAACAATCGTACATTTGGTACGAAGTAGTTCGTAAATAGATTATATAAACCTCAAACCATGAAACATGTATTGCAAAATTCAAAAGTCGCTCTGTATGCTGGGCTTTTTATTATTGTTATCGGCGCATCAGCCTGGCAAATCCAAACCGATGGAAAAGAAGCCATCGAAAACAGCGAGCAAGCCTGCAGTGACACTACCAGACCCGGTACAGTTTATCCTGATAAAATTGACCTTGGAGTAAATATAGATTCTATAATGAAGGCTGCCCAAACAGCTATATCAGCTATTGATGTTAATGAACTGCAGCAGCAGATCAATGCTTCTGTTACCAAAATCAATTTTGATGAGATCAATAAAAATATAGATGCTGCGATGAAAAATATTGATTGGGAAAAGATGAAGATAGATGTAAATAAGTCAATGGACGCAGCCAAAGCTGAAATGGCAAAGGTTGATAAGGAGCAAATAAAGGAAAACCTCGAAAAAGTAAAGATAGAATTGCAAAGTGAGCAGTTTAAGCAAAGTATAGATCTATCCAACCTGCAAAAAGAGTTAGAAAAGAATATGGCAAATGCCAGGAAAGAAATGGAGAAGGCTAAAGCAGAAATTGGTAACTATAAAAACTTTGTTGCAGCACTGCAAAGCGATGGCCTTATAAAAGCCGGCGAGCCATATAAGATTGAATTAAAAGATAATGTGCTATATATAAATGGCGTAAAGCAGTCCAAAGAAACTACAGAGAAATACCGCAAGTACTATCAGGGCAAAACAGGCTTTACCATTTACGATAGTAAGGGGAAAGAAAATAAAGACGAGGATGATAAAGGAACAGAATTATAAAAAAGTAGCTGAAGTTCAATATAAATCTCGTTATCAAGTATCTCGTAGCTTTAAGGGCTGGTTCACCAGGCTATTGCAGCCCCCTGTGCAACCCCGTGGATGTAGAAGATCATCCTTGCCCTTATATAAACCCCTGTTGTTTTCTAGAAATCCCGGATTTTGCAGTTAGGTAAATTGTGACAAAAAGGCTTATTGTGAGTATGAGTCTTGGTCATGAATAAGTTGATCAGGCTGTTACTCCCTGGGGTGGGATGCAGGGGATTAAAAAGCTGATAGATAAAACCAACATCAGCATTAAGTTATCCTCATTAGGATTGTATCAAAGCAAACGCAATAACAGTATTGATGCCATCAGAATTATCGGGAGTTTCCGCGTAAGCATCCGAATGGGTTGTTATACTTGAGTTATACTTAAGTTATACCTAACATATACCTGAGTTATACCTAATCTCCTCGCTATCTACTCCGTACATAAGGCTGCTGTAAGTTCAAGGAAATTATATACATCCATATACAAACACTAATTGTATAAGTAATCAGTTTCATCTGCCAAAAAAATCAGTAATATCATTATTCTAAATCAATAAAATTCTGCCCTTTTGTCTGTACTTTTTCCTTTGCATGGTATTTGGTAGGCATTATCTTCATTTGTCTTTAAACACATTGAACATGAATATAGGAAAGGAATTTGAAAAATATGCTGTGCATCATCGTGGCATCAGCAGCGCCACCATGCACAACTATGCCAACCAGTTCACAAATCTTACTCCCTACATTATAGAGGAGCGGCCACTCAATGTTGCCAGCATGGACGTGTTCAGCCGCCTGATGATGGACCGTATTATTTTTCTGGGTGAAGGCATTAACGACTACGTAGCCAACATCGTTACAGCGCAGTTGCTGTTCTTAGACAGCACCGATAGAACGCGTGATATCCAGATGTATATCAATAGCCCCGGTGGTAGTGTATATGCAGGTTTAGGCATTTACGATACTATGCAGTTTGTAAGCCCCGATGTGTCTACCATTTGCACTGGTATTGCTGCAAGCATGGCTGCCGTGCTGATGGCTGCCGGTGTAAAAGGCAAACGTAGCGCACTCAAGCACTGCCGCATTATGATCCACCAGCCAAGTGGTGCTATAGGCGGTCAGGCTTCTGATATTGCAATTACGGCAAGAGAAATCAGGAAAATCCGTCACGAACTGGATGAAGTGCTCGCCAACCATACCGGTAAAGACATGGAAACAATTGCACGCGACCGTGATCGCGATTTCTGGATGACAGCACAGGAGGCACAGGCATATGGTCTGGTAGATGAAGTTTTACTCACCAATCCAAGAAAAGAAAAGAAAGCATAGATTATTGTTGTGAATAGTCATTTGTGAATGTTAACTATTGAAGAAAAATTATTTTACAAATTCATGCTTCCTATTCACAATTGACTATTTATAACTCACAACTCACAATTCACAAAAAATGATCGATTTAAGATATAAAAATCCATTTTTAATGGATGATGACGACAACGAAGAAGAAATTCCTAAGCCCGACAAGGAAGACCATTCTCCGTTTATTTTAAAGAAAATGGAAAAGCTCTTTTTAGAAAAAAGAGCGGTATATCTCTGGGGAATGGTAGATGATCGCAGCGCCAAAGATGTGGTAAGCAAATTACTGCTGCTGGAAGCTGACAATCCGGGTAAGGAGATCAAATTCTATATCAATAGTCCCGGCGGTGTTGTAACCAGTGGTATGGTAATTTACGATACCATCAAATTGATCTCTTCGCCGGTAAGTACCATCTGTATGGGTCTGGCTGCCAGTATGGGATCTATACTATTGAGCGTAGGTGCCAAAGGCAAACGCTATATTTACCCTCACGGCGAAGTAATGATTCACCAGCCGAGCATTGGTGGTTATTTTCAGGCTACGAGTGCTGATATAGAAATACAGGCTGAGCAGATAGAAAAAACAAAACAGTTGGGGGCGGAAATACTGGCTGCTAACTGTGGCAAAACAGTAGAACAGATATTACGGGATTTCGATCGCGACTACTGGATGGATGCTAAAACTGCCGTACAATATGGTATTGTAGACCAATTAATAGATAAATTATAGTTCAATACTTTATAATAGCTTAAATTACATTTATGAAACCGCTTAAAACAAGCGGTTTCATTATTTTTGTACCTGACAATTTTATTACCGCAGTTATAGCTTTATTTGATTGTATATAATAGCAGACATGCTGGTAACCCAATCCCTTATTTCTTCCATAGGTGAAGAAGGGACAAACAGGCAATAAAATTGCAAAAGAAAGTTTAAGAAATATTATGGCTAAAAATCAACATCGTTTGACTTGCTCCTTTTGCGGTCGCCCCCGTGAGGAAGTAAACATTTTAATTGCAGGACAAAACGGCGAACATATTTGCGACGATTGTGTAGAGCACGCACAAAATATTATTGCTGAAGAAAACAGCAACCGTGAACAGGCACGGAGATCCAACTATAAATTTGCTATTCGCCGTCCCTTGGAAATCAAGGCTTTTCTGGATAAATATGTAGTAGGTCAGGAAGAAGCTAAGAAAATATTAAGCGTAGCAGTATATAACCACTACAAGCGTATCACTCAAAAGAAGAAAGACGATGATGTGGAAATAGAAAAAAGCAACATCATCATGGTGGGGGAGACTGGTACCGGAAAAACCTTACTGGCAAAAACGATCGCAAAACAATTGAATGTACCTTTTGCTATTGTAGATGCTACGGTATTTACAGAAGCTGGCTATGTAGGCGAAGATGTAGAAAGTATGCTCACACGCCTGCTCCAAGTCTGCAACTACGATGTACAGGCTGCCGAAAAGGGTATCGTATATATTGATGAAATAGATAAGATTGCACGCAAAAACGATAACCCATCCATCACGCGCGATGTAAGCGGCGAAGGTGTGCAGCAGGGGTTGCTTAAAATATTAGAAGGTACCGAAGTATTGGTACCCCCTCAGGGAGGCAGAAAGCACCCGGAACAGAAGATGGTAAAGATGAATACACAGAATATTCTGTTTATTGCTGGCGGTGCTTTTGATGGGGTGGATAAAATAATTGCCCGGCGTGTAAACACCAACTCAATTGGTTTTGGAGTGAATAAAGAACTGCAGGAAATGCAAAAGAAAAATATGCTGCAGTTTGTAAATGCTACCGACCTGAAGAGCTTTGGCTTAATACCTGAATTATTAGGTCGTCTTCCTGTTGTTACACATTTAGAACCGCTTGATGCAGAAACGCTGCGTGCAATATTAACAGAGCCAAAAAACAGTTTGGTAAAGCAATACAAGCGTCTGTTCGAACTGGAGAATATTAACTTGGAAATAGATTTGGATGTGTTTGATTTTATGGTACAGAAAGCGCTGGAGTTTAAGCTGGGTGCCAGAGGCCTGCGCAGCATCTTCGAGCACATATTGACAGATGCAATGTTTGAATTGCCAGGCAGTAACGTTAAGGACTTTCATGTAACCATGGAATATGCTACACGTCAGCTTAATAAGAGCAAAATGAATTTGTTGAAAGTAGCATAACTAGTTTTCAGTAGGTGATCAATTTATCAATCTAACCATAAATATAATTCTATGAACGATTTAATAGAACGCCTGGTGGCAGAAGCTAACCTTACGCCGGAACAGGCGCAAAAAGCAGTTGAAGTGATTGCCAGTTATGTAAAGGAACAATTTCCAATGATTGGTGGCGCAGTTGACCAGATTTTTAAATCAAGATAATTAGCTTTAAATAGAAGCTTTATTCAAACCCGGTGATTGATCATAATTCACTGGGTTTGTTTTTTAAGTTTACCTTAAACCTTGTTCATTTATTTATCCTCATTTGCTTTGCTGTTGTAAATTCTGTTTTCTTTGCAGCGTTTTATAGCTATTTAATCGTTAATCAACTGTTCATGAATTATTTTCAAACAATTATCAAAGGCATTATTGAAGGTATAACGGAGTTCTTGCCAATATCAAGCACTGCACATTTGAAATATGCAAATGGTATCATGCACATTGATGAAAAGGATGCATTTGTACAGATGTTTGATGTCGTGATACAACTCGGGGCAATTCTTTCCGTAGTGGTGCTCTATTACAAACGTTTCTTTGATTTCAAAAGATCAATCTTTTACATTAAATTGATTGTAGCAGTTATTCCTGCACTAATCGTGGGAGCTATATTAAAGAAATATATTGGTGATTCTTTAGAAAATCTTACTTATATAGCCTGTGTAATGATTGCAGGCGGTATAGTGCTATTATTTATAGATAGTTTCTTTAAGAATAATGTTATTGATGATGACAGGCAAATCACTTATCCGCGAGCTTTTGTAATTGGTTGTTTCCAGGTACTGGCAATAGTATTTCCTGGATTAAGTCGCAGTGCTGCTACTATTATTGGCGGTATGAGCCAAAAGCTTACACGCCGTGTAGCAGCAGAATTTTCCTTTTTTCTTGCAGTTCCCACTATGTTTGCGGCAAGTGCTAAAAGCTTCTTAGATGTGTACAAAGAGCATCCCGAAGTATTGAATAAAAACAACTATGCAGTATTAGGAGTGGGGGCTGTTGTTTCTTTTATTGTTGCATTGGTAGCGGTTAAATTCTTTATCAATTATCTGCAAAAGCACGGGTTCAAAGCATTTGGAGTATATCGTATTCTGCTGGGTATTACTATGTTAGTACTGATTTATATAGGTTATGTGAAGTAAAAAACTTTTGCATGTGGCAGATATAAAATATCTTTCTTCTATAAAACCCTTCGCATGCAAACTGCATCAAAAAGAGTAATCAATGGCTGGGCAATGTACGACTGGGCAAACAGCGCGTATAACCTCGTTATTACTTCCACCATCTTTCCTGCTTATTATGATGCTATCACATCCACAAGGGATAGTGCAGGCAAGATCATCAGCCATCAAATAAATTTTGCAGGTATTACTATAGAAAGTGCGTCCTTATATAATTATGCTATTGCATTTGCCTACTTAGTTATTGCATGCATCTCACCCATTCTTTCCTCTATCGCCGATTACAAAGGCAATAAGAAAGCATTCATGCAGTTCTTTTGCTACCTGGGTAGCTTAGCTTGTTGTTTATTGTTCTTGTTTAACAGAAATACTTTGCCATTTGGTATTACCTGTGCTATACTCGCGGCTATTGGCTACTGCGGCAGCCTTGTTTTTTATAATTCTTACCTTCCCGAAATAGCAGCCGAAGAAGATCAGGATAGAGTAAGCGCCAAAGGTTTTGCTTATGGATATATTGGTAGCGTGCTGTTACAGATCATCTGTTTTCTATTTGTACTAAAGCCTGAATGGTTCGGTATAAAAGATGAGAGCTTTGCACCCAGATTATCCTTTTTATTAGTGGGTTTATGGTGGATGAGCTTTGCACAGATTACCTTTTTTACGTTGCCTAAAAGCAGGGCAGCACAGCAAAATAAGAATGGTAGTGTGCTCACTAGTGGATTTAAAGAGCTTAAAAAGGTATGGCACGAGGTAAAGATGATGCCCCTCTTAAAGAGATATTTATTTGCCTTTTTCTTCTACAGTATGGGAGTGCAAACGGTAATGCTTGCTGCTACGCTCTTTGGCAGCCAGGTGCTCAATCTCGAGACAAGCAAACTAATTGCCTGTATACTAATCATACAGATCGTAGCCATTGCAGGTGCTTATATTATGGCTAAGCTATCTGAACGGTATGGCAACTTTCGGGTACTGATGTTTGTAGTACTGATATGGATTGGCATTTGTGTAATAGCATATTTTATTACAACCGAAATGGAGTTTTATGTAGTTGCTGTATTGGTTGGTTTGGTAATGGGCGGCATTCAATCACTCAGCCGTTCTACTTATGCTAAGCTCATGCCTGCAACACACGACACTGCTTCCTTCTTCAGCTTTTATGATGTAACTGAGAAAGTAGCTATCGTAATTGGTATGTTCAGCTTTGGTTTCATTCAGCAGCTTACCGGCAATATGCGCAATTCCATTATTGGATTAATAGTATTCTTTCTGACAGGCTTAATTATTTTATTCATCACTTTGCAAAAGCAAAAAGGCTTACGTCCTGCATTTGTTTCATGAAATTATATACAATCAATACCGGTTATTTTAAATTAGATGGTGGTGCTATGTTTGGCGTTGTGCCAAAAAGCATCTGGAATAAATTGAACCCTGCCGATGAAAATAACCTATGTACTTGGGCAATGCGCTGTTTATTAATTGAAGATGGGGACAGCTTAATATTAGTTGATACTGGCATAGGCAATAAGCAGAGTGAAAAATTCTTTAGCCATTATTATTTGCATGGTGATGATACACTTGGAAAAATCACTTGCTAAACATGGCTTTAGTAAAGATGATATTACCGATGTATTTCTTACCCACTTACATTTTGATCATTGCGGTGGCGCATTGAAAGAGAAGGAGATAAGTTATTACCTGCTTTTAAAAATGCTACTTATTGGAGCAATGCAAAGCATTGGGAATGGGCAACACAGCCCAACGACAGGGAAAAGGCATCTTTTCTAAAAGAAAATATTTTGCCCATACAGGAAAGCGGGCAAGTTGAAGATTGATTGATGAACAATGACTGCGCTAAGCATACTTACCAGATAATATTTCGATTCGCTTTGCCAATGGACATACCGAAGCGATGATGCTGCCTGCAGATCAATTATAACGGTAAAACCATTGTGTATATGGCAGATCTGCTGCCATCTGTTGCTCATATCCCTTTACCTTATGTGATGGCTTATGATATGTTTCCGCTCACAACCTTACAGGAAAAGAAAACTTTTTAAATGAAGCACTACAAAACGATTATATTTTATATTTTGAACACGATCCACAAATAGAATGTTGCAATCTACAGCAAACAGAAAAAGGTATCCGGGCAAAAGATACTTTTAGACTGGAAGAAATTAGCTGATTGCTGTTACCTTCATAGCACAATATTTTGCTATGAGACGCTTGCTTCCATTCACACTTTCCATATTACTTGTATCCACTTCTCTGTTTGCACAAAAAGCTATTACACTTACCTCTCCTGATAAAAACTTGGTCTTCAATTTTAGACTCATTCACACCAAACTTTTTTATAGCATAGCTTTCAAAGGCAAAACAATAGTAGACTATTCTTCTTTGAGTTTGGTTTTTGAAAAGGATTCATTTGCTCAAAACATACAAATAAACAAGCCTGTTTACCGGGATACTACAGAAGACTATGACCTGATAATTGGTAAAACGAGCCATATTCACACAGAATATAATGAAGTCATAATACCAATGTATAATGCTTCACGAAAGCACATCAACTTAGTAGTGCGGGGCTTTAATGATGGAATTGCTTTTCGCTACGAATTTCCGCAACAAAACAACTGGCAATCTTATACCTTATTGGAGGAAAACACTACGTTCAAACTCACCGGCAATCCTATTGTCCATACATTAATGTTTGGTACTTACACCTCATCACACGAAGGTGTATATCAAACACTTCCCGTTAATCAGGTCACAGCAGATACACTCCTTGATATGCCTACCCTGTTTGAATTTCCCAATAACACATTCATGGCTATCACCGAAGCTGCACTCATTAACTATGCAGGCATGTATCTCAGCAGGCATAACAACGAATTAGTAAGCAAATTATCTCCGTTACCAAATCAAACCGCAATAAAAGTAAAGGCAGATTTACCACATAAAACTCCCTGGCGTGTACTTATAATCAGCGACCGTATTGGTGCTTTAATTGAAAGCAACATACTTACTACGTTGAATGAGCCTTGTAAGATTAAAGATATAAGCTGGATAAAGCCCGGCAAATGCACCTTCCCATGGTGGAATGGCAATGTGGTGCCCGATACTCTGAATGCGCCCGGCAACAATTTCGTCACCAACCAATACTACATAGACTTTTGCGCCCGCAATGGTTTAGATTATCACTCAGTAGTCGAGTATGGCTTGCATCAATGGTACACCGATGATGGTGTCAGCTTTCAACCAGGCCCACATGCGGATGTTACAAAGCCTATACCCGGATTAGATATGAAGCAAATATGTGATTATGCTAAAAGCAAAGGTGTTGGCATTCGTGTATGGGTACATTTTTATGCATTATATCCAAAGCTGGACAGTGCATTTGCTATTTTTGAGAAATGGGGATTGGATGGAATGATGGTCGATTTTATGGATCGGGACGACCAGGAGATGGTAAAAATGCAGGAGGAGATATTGCAAAAAGCAGCCGCGCATCATCTGCATATTCAGTTTCATGGTGTGTTTAAGCCTACAGGCTTAAGCCGTACCTATCCAAACGAATTTACCCGCGAAGGCACCCGCAATTATGAAGTGGATAAATGGGATAATGATGGCATTAGTCCCGACCACGATATTACAATGCCTTTCACACGCGGTTTGGCCGGTGCAACCGATTATCATTTAGGAGGTTTCAGGGCAGTACCGCAGAATCAGTTTCGCGCGCAATACACACGTCCAATGATGTTGGGAACGCGTTGTCACATGCTGGCAATGTATATTGTATTAGAAACTAACCTGGCAATGGTCTGCGATTATCCCGAAGCCTATGAGGGACAACCCGGCTTTGAATTTATCAAAGAAGTGCCTACCACATGGGATCAAACAAGAGTAATAGATGCAAAAGTGAATGAATTTATAACTATAGCTCGCCGCAAAGGTGAGGAGTGGTATATTGGCACCATCACCAATCATAACGCAAGAGATATTACCGTACCCTTATCTTTTCTAGGTAAAGGAAATTACACTGCAACCATCTACACCGATGCTGCGGACACAGGCATCAATCCCAACCATTTGAATAAAGCAGAAAAATTGGTTACCAATAAGGATGTTTTACAACTGCACATCGCTCCAGGTGGCGGCGAAGTAATGCAAATTAAGAAGAACAACTAAGCCGAGAAGACGCTAATAGTAACAACAAAAAGGATTCAGAACTCTTTTATTATTCAGAACCCTCGCATTTACCCAAAAATTATTTCTTCGTGTCTCTGTGTCTTCGTGGTTAAAATATTCTTTGTGCTACTTTGTGTCCTCCGCGTCTTTGTGGTTTCCCCCCTGCTCTCTCCACATCTCATTAAATGTTTTATCACTAAAGTGCAGGTCAGCTCTATGCTTCGTCCAACTCTTAAATACACGGTTAATGAAGGCATTCTTCAATTTGCCATTACCAAAATTCATCATTCTCCGGTTAAGGCTTGCCATCTTCCACATCCTCCAGGAAATGCGTTCCGCATTAGTAGTGTCACCTTCTTCCACAGCCTCATGCCTGTTTTCCAGTAGCAATTCATGCAGGTTGATACGTACCGGGCACACCTCAGTACAGTTACCGCAAAGCGAAGAAGCATAACTTAAATGCTTATAGTCATGCATATTTCTTAAATGCGGTGTAATTACACTGCCGATAGGGCCGCTATAGGTAGTTCCATATGTATGTCCGCCAATATTTTTATACACAGGACAAGCATTCAAACAGGCCCCACACCGAATGCAGTACAAGGCCTCCCGGGTTTTAGGATTAGCTAACAGATTGGTACGGCCATTATCTAATAATATCACGTACATATCTTCCGGTCCATCCAGCTCATCAGCTTGCTTCGGACCAGTAATTATGGTATTATACGAAGTGATCTTTTGTCCCGTTCCAAAGGTTGCCAGCAAGGGCCAGAATAGAGCAAGGTCATTAATAGAAGGGATCACTTTTTCTATTCCCACCACCACGATATGCGTTTTAGGCCAGGCACAACTTAATCTTGCATTGCCCTCATTTTCCGATACCGCAACAGCACCAATATCAGCTAGTATAAAGTTGGCGCCGGTTACGCCTACTTCAGCATTTGTATATTTCTCGCGTAGTTGCTTCCTTGCAAAAAGGGTAAGTTGCTCAGGGTTGAGCGTTGGAGAAGTGCCAAATTTATCAGCAAATAGCTTTGCAATATCCTCCTTGCTTTTGTGCATCGCAGGAGTTACAATATGGTAAGGCGGCTCTTCATCCAACTGTTGAATATACTCACCTAAATCGGTCTCCACGCTTTCTATACCTAGACCTTCCAGGTGCTTGTTAAGGTGGATCTCCTCTGTTACCATGCTTTTACTCTTCACCAGCGTTTTACAGTTCTTAGCCCTGCAAATAGCTGTTATTTCTTTAAGCGCTTGCTCACCCGTTTCCGCCCATAACACCTTTGCTCCTCGGGCCGCTATTTGCTGCTCAAATCTTTCCAGGCTTTTATCCAGCGACTCTATTGCCAGCCACTTTCTGTTTTTCGCACGTTCCCGTGCCAACATCAAATGATCAAATTGCTGTTTTCCAACCGGCACTACAGCATTATATTTTCCGATATTAAAATTAATGGTACGGCGATGCGATAGGTCAGGTGCTTTAATAGTGCTTTTGGCAATAAATGTAGCAGCGGTATCGGTCATAAACTTGATTTATCGTTAGCGTTATCTTCTTTATCAATTATTTTATTTATCTCTACCAAAAGTTCTGGAATGTTTGTTTTACAAATGTCATAAACAATATCTGTATCAACACTAAAGTAGTCATGTATTAATTTATCTCTCGTACCTGCCATAGCTTTCCAGTCAATATGCGGGTATTTTTGTCGAAATGAAGAATCAAGATGCTTGGTTGCTTCTCCTATTACTTCAAGGCTCCTAAAAAGTGCTTTTTGTAAAACCAGGTTTTGCTCTAAATCGTTTATTGTGATGTCTGCAGTTTGTGCTGCAATAAATGCGGATTCCTCGCTGATGTGCTTTAAAAAATCAGTTTGTGAGAGCAACATATTCTGTAGTATCTAAAATTTTTGGACCAATGTATTTGCTCAATCCTTTTTTGGTCACCAACTCTACCTTTCTGCCACACAAATCTTCAAGAAAATAAGCAAGGTGAATAAAGTTGTTATATGTTTTTTTCTCTGGGTAAAAATCTACAAGTAAATCTACATCACTATTTTCATTCATCTCATTTCTTACAAAAGAACCAAAAATGCCAATCTCACTCACCCCAAAGCTTCTGATAGTATCATTATGTTCAGCAATTAATTGTAGCAACGCCCTTTTATCTTGTACGGGTTTGTTATGCGGTTCCATAATTTACTTTTTCAATTCCTCCGCACTGGCTGCGAGTGCTTCATAGAACTCTTCGCCATACTTGCGGATAATAGCCTCTTTAAGGAAGATATAAACCGGCACTTTCAACTGCTTGCCTAGCTTACAGGCAGCTTTGCACAAGTCCTGTCTTGGCTCGTAGTTGACGTATTCCAAATCTTTATCGTGCTGGCTTTTCTGTATGCGAATAGGGAATAAATGGCAACTAATAGGCTTTTTCCATTTTAGTTTGCCATCATAATAAGCTTGTTCTATACCGCATTTAATAATACCCTTTTCATCACGAATGCCATACGCACAAATACCGCTGTTTACAGTAGGTGTTACCCAGCCAAACTCGGTATCGTAGATGTATTTGCCCTGTTTCTCAATGGCTTTGATGCCTTCAGGCGACAGGTAAGGTGTAATAACTTCATAGTTACTGATGAGTTCGTTTAACTCTTCTATTTCAAGTGGCGCACCGGCATCGCCGTCTTCACAGCAGCCACCTTTGCATTTGGTAAGGTCGCATACAAACTGGGCCTGTAGCACCGGATCACTGATCAGTTTGTTGTCTATTGCTATCAAAGGAAAATGTATTTCTACAAAGATATTTAAATGCAGACGGATGATTGAGAATTTGGGAAAATCTTAAAGGGCGCTCATTAAATCTCATGCATTCCTCCAATAAAGCATTCAAAATTCATAGTGGTTTAATGGTCGCTAAAACAAGAGAGGCTGTCTCGAAAGTCGAAGACAGCCTCTCTTTAATCAGGTTAATCCCCGCCTGAATGACGCAGTCGGGCAGGAGAATAATCGTATAAAATCCCGGTTCAGATCTTAATTTCTTCATCATTACTATCAAAGAAATGATATTCAATGAAGTAATAATCGTTGTTTTTCTTAACAATGATATTCGTCTTGAATTTCCTCTTCCACTGTGCCTGTATAGAATTATAAAACCATCCTTTAGTAAGGTGAGAGTACAAAATCGGGTGCACCATCAACGTAAGATTTTCATGCTGATGCGTTACTAGATAATGAATGCGCTTTTCTATTTCATCAACAAGTAAAATAGAAGGCATTGCTTTACCGGTGCCGTTACAGCAGGGACATATTTCAGATGTATTTATATTCACTTCCGGGCGCATGCGCTGGCGCGTAATCTGCATCAGCCCAAACTTAGAAATAGGCAACACCGCATGCTTTGCACGGTCAGGTCGCATAAATTCCTCCATTGCATCCTGCACTTTTTTCTTGTTCTCAGGATGCTTCATATCAATAAAATCCACCACAATAATGCCTCCAATATCACGCAGCCGTAACTGGCGCGCTATTTCTTCTGCTGCCTCCATGTTGGTTTGCAACGCATTTTCTTCCTGGTTGTTACTTACACTTTTATAACCGCTGTTTACATCTATTACATGTAATGCCTCCGTATGTTCAACAATCAGGTAAGCACCGCTTGGCAGGTTAACAGTCTTACCAAATGAGGATTTTATCTGTTTCGTTACTCCATATTGATCATAAATGGGAATACCATTATTATATAAACTTACAATGTCCGCTTTTTCAGGAGCAAACTTTTGAATGTAATTACGGGTATCGTTGTAAATATTTTTATCGTTGGTAACAATACGGTTAAAATCTTCATTTAATAAATCCCGTAAAATGCTTGTCGTTTTATCCTGCTCGCTTAGGATTTTGCAGGGTGCAACTGCATTGCACAGGTTCTTCTGAATATTTTTCCAGGTTTCAACCAGCATCAAAATATCATCGTGAAGTTCAGCAGTATTTTTACCTTCGGCAGCAGTACGTACAATCACCCCAAAGTTTTTGGGTTTAATGGATTCTACAATTTTTTGTAACCGTTTTCTTTCTTCAGAAGAATGGATTTTTTTGGAAACGGCTACCACATCGTTAAATGGTGTAACTACAATATATCTTCCAGGCAAAGAAATTTCACAACTAAGGCGAGGACCTTTAGCTGCAATAGGTTCCTTTAGAATTTGCACTAGTACATTTGGCTTGCCACCAAGCACTTCGTTGATTTTGCCGGTTTTTACAATCTCAGGTTCTATCTGGAATTTAGTAAAATCAAAGCCTTCCTCACTTTTGTCATTAATAGCCTGTTGAGTAAACTTAAGAATAGAGCGGGCATAAGGACTTAAATCGGTGTAGTGCAAAAAAGCATCCTTTTCAAAACCCACATCTATAAAAGCGGCGTTTAAGCCAGGGATGAGTTTTTTTACCTTGCCGAGATATAAATCACCCACAGCAAAACTTGCATCCGACCTTTCGTTGTGCAGCTCTACCAATTTTTTATCTTCCAGCAAGGCAATCTCAACACCCGTAGGTGCTGCGTTAATTATTAAATCTTTATTCACAAAATGAGCAACTTTAAAAATTTGATAGGTTAATAGTAAAAAGCTTAAAAACAGCAATCTATAAGATAATGATAGATATAGACTTGTATGTCAAAAATAAGACACAACAAAGCATTCCACACAATTCTGCTGCTTTAAGTTATTGATAAGGAGAAGGTAAAGTTGCGTACAGAAACAGAAGGAATGAAAATAAAGTGCCGGAAGAATCAAAACTATCTATTCCGGCACTCTTATGCAATATGTACCGAAAAACTACTTGTTTTTCTTCTTATGGCGATTTTTTCTTAGTCTTTTTTTACGCTTGTGAGTAGCAATCTTATGACGTTTTCTTTTTTTACCGCAAGGCATAGTCTAAATGCGTTTTGTTTGTTTAATAAATTTATTGTTATTGTAAAGTTTTTATGCGCTCTTCTATCGCTTGTTTTGCTTCTGGTACTGCTATCCTCTGGGCAGCTACTTTATACCATTTTACTGCATTAGCCTTATCACCCTTTCTTTCGTGAGCTTCTGCTAAATACAGGATTGCTTCCACATTATCTGGTTGCTTGTTGACTACCGTAGTAAACCGCTCAATAGCCCGGTCGAACTGACCACTACGAATTCCACCGATTCCAAGCATCAATTGACCGTACATATTATCGGGATTTTTTTCTACAACTTCCCTTATAGTCATAATACCTTGCATTGGATTTGGAGCAATATTGCCAAAAAGATAGCAGGCTCCAATACCAATTTTAGCAGAATCATTAGCCGGATTAAGCTCTAAACTCTTTTCAAATAGCGACTTAGTGTTCGTTGCTAACCAGTTTTGACGGGCAGGATCTTGCTCCTCCATCAGACCATCTAACAACAAACGGGCTGCAAAGGTGAGCTTTTTTTCAGAATTTTCCAACTTTGCTGCTTCACCAGTATAGTAAGCTCCTAAAATATGTTGGTGCAGTGTATCATCCCAAAAGGAAGCTAACTGATCATACACCTTTATTTGCTGATCTTTAACATCACCACGAACTACACTGTGTTCAAGTTGGGTAATACGGCTGGCTTGTGCGGGAGAAAGTTTTGCTTTAGCTTGTGCCACTACATCGGTGGTAGTAATAGTTGGCATAACAGCGCCGGCTGCAGCATGAGGAGCTGAGGCAGGCTGCGCTGGCGCTGTTTTTGGCGGAACAGTATTGCCAAAAAAGAATAAGCCAATAAATAAAATAAGGCTACCTGATAGCAGCAGGTATTGTTGTTTTTTCACGTTTAAAAGAAATGCAGTTTATTTAACCCGCAAAGTTACTTATTTACCTTGGCATGCATCTCTTTTACTTCACTAATAAATTCTTTAGACGGTTTGAAGGCTGGTATATAATGCTCAGGTATTTCTACTGCTACATTCTTTTTGATATTTCGACCAATCTTGGCGGCTCGTTTTTTCGTAATAAAGCTGCCAAAGCCACGTATATATATGTTTTCGCCTTTAGCTAAACTTTCCTTAATTTCCTTCAACATGGTTTCAAGCGATACCAGTACATCTACCTTAGCGATACCGGTCTTGTCTGAGATGTTTGTTATAAGGTCCGACTTTCTCATGGATTGTTTTTAAAGTAAATAATTTAGTAAACAGTTAAGCAATTTTCTTACCTCTTTGCAAAAATATTCGTGTTTTTATTAATTAAAAAGCCATTCAAATCAATAGGTTAACTCCATGAAGCAACTGCAATTTACTTGCCAATTAATGCAATGGAACAAAGATGGAAACACTCGTTTTTTACCTTGGAAAGGGGAGCTGGACCCTTATAAAATATGGCTTAGCGAGATTATACTGCAACAAACACGGGCTGAACAAGGACTGCCATATTATCAGGCATTTATACAAAAATATCCAACCATTGCAGATTTGGCACAAGCCACTGACAATGAAGTATTTAAGTTATGGGAGGGATTGGGATATTATTCACGTTGTAAAAATTTGTTATCTACAGCCAGATACATTGTGGATAAATTAGCTGGAAAGTTTCCCTACAATTATGAGGATATCCTTTCGTTAAAAGGTATAGGACCCTATACAGCGGCGGCAATAAGTTCTTTTGCTTACAATTTACCCCATGCGGTAGTAGATGGCAATGTATTTCGCGCTTTAGCACGCTGTTTTGGTATTTATACACCTACTGATTCTACCGAAGGCAGGAAATTATTTACGGAACTGGCAAATCAATTACTGGATAAAGAGCAACCTGCTCTATACAATCAGGCTATTATGGACTTTGGCTCCACCATTTGCAAGCCGGTCAACCCTTTATGTAGCCAATGCCCGGAACAAAACCTTTGCGAAGCATATCTAAATGGTACGATTAATGAACTGCCTGTCAAGGAAAAAAAGCTTCAGAAAAAGATGCGCTGGTTTACCTATTTCATTTTTAATGTTGGTGATAAAACATTAGTACACCAACGTAGGGCAAAGGATATATGGCAGAATCTTTATGAATTTTACCTTGTAGAAACTGATGCTAACCCGCATTGGAGTAAGGAAAATGTAAACACCTACCTGCAAAACCAGTTTAATGTAAGCGGATTTAATATTATTTATATTTCTCCGTTTTTATCCCAACAGCTTACACATCAAACAGTAAAGGCACAGTTTATAAGAGTGGAATTACCTCAAATACCTCCCATGCTACAGCATTATGAATGGATCAGCAAGCAACAAATAGCACAATTGGCATTCCCTAAAATCATTAATGAATACCTGCAAAGCGAAAGCTTTCCGGCAACTTTGTTTTAACAAGCCTGGTCTATAATTAAATTTTTAATGATTTATATCTGATTCTACATATTATTCCAATTCAATCAGTATCAAACATACCGTTCCACTTAAATGAATAATACTAACTTGTAAATGCTAAGGGGAAATCTTTATTATGTGTCTGCTGGTTCAACCTTTATTAGCCAACTGTACCCTCTGTAAATATTAGGCTGGTAAAGTTCATGCTCCTCCTTACCTCAGCCGTATCAAAGTCATGATAAAGCCATGGATAGTTCATGAGAAGCCATGGTAAAGTAATACTTCCTCCCTACCAAAGTCGTACCTGAGCCGTATCTAAGCCGTATATCCTTTAATCATCTTTTTTTCTATTATCCCAATTGATCTTAGCCTTTTTTCACCGGTATGGTCACCGTAGTATGAATAAAAAGAAACGATTAACAGCATTTCCTATCTCCGTTCACGTACGCTATTTCTTCATTTATCATAGTTGCTTTGTACAAGATAATGAAATGTACTATCTTAACCTGATTTTTAGGAGATACCCTTTTTATAATTATTTGAGTTTAAATCTGTCTCCTAAGACAGTCTCTCGTAAAAAAGCACTAATGTTTTTTAGTATTGTTATAAAATAGTTTACTTTTAAATAGCCAAATTATTCCTTCAATTAAATTAATCTTATGAGAGGCGTAAACAGGGTGATGCTAATCGGCAACTTAGGTAAGGATCCGGACATTCAGTTTCTTGAGGGCAATATAGGAGTTGCAAAATTTCCATTGGCAACAACCGAAACCTATAAAGACAGAGGTGGCAAAACAGTATCACAAACAGAATGGCACACCGTAGTGCTATGGCGTGGACTGGCAGAGTTAGCGCAGAAATATCTGCACAAAGGTAGTCTGATATATATAGAAGGCAGATTGCATACCCGAACTTGGGAAGACCGGGAAGGCAATAAAAAATTTGCTACCGAAGTGATTGGTGATAATTTGATAATGCTGGAAAAGCGTAGTAGTGAATTTGGAAATAGTAGCGGTATGCATTACCGGCAACCAAACACAGATGAACAGGAGCACTTTGATGATGAATCCTCACCTCCATTGAATGATTTGCATGAAGGTCTGCCATTTTAAAGCTGATAATATTAGTGTTTGCAAAATTGCTGCTATATGATTAATGGTTATATGGAGAGTATAATCTAATATTGTAAAAACAAACACTAATTTAAAGTTGCAACCTTTCTCATTTAAGCTTCTTACAGCTTTCTTGCTGCAAGCAAATGGTATTGATACGCAAAGTATTACGGTCCTTATTATATTGCTGCTTATTTTATTGGTGATTTCTTTTGCATTGTCGGGCGCACAAACTGCTTTTTTCTCACTCACTTACAAAGACATCAACCTGCTGAAAACAAAGCAGCAACAGTCTTACAAGCGGGTGATTGACTTATTGGAAAATCCTAAAACACTGCACGCTTCGCTGTTAATTGCCAATACAGCTATTAACATAATTGTTATCATTGTAGGCAATTTAATTATTAGTAATTTTCTGCATCTATCACCCGTGGGTGATTTTGTATTTAAAGTCCTGGTAATTGCTGCATTAATTATTCTTTGTTGCGAAGTATTGCCAAAGATGTATGCTACGCAAAACAACATACGTTTTGCCAAAGACTTTGGCTTTTTAATAGAAGCCACTTATCTTGTATGCAATCACATGGGCGCATGGCTGGTGCATAATACTGAGCTGGTTGAAAAAAAACTCAACTACAACAAAAGCAGTAATTATTCAAGTGAAGAAATGTCGCATGCTATTGATATTACCTATGCTGAAGGTAAAGAGGAAGAAAAAGATATTTTACTTGGGGTATTGAAATTTGGCAATATTACTGTAAAGCAAATCATGCGTACGCGTCTAGACATCAATGGCATTGAGCACAATACACCATTCAGCAAACTAATACAACAAATAGAGGAATTGCACTATAGCCGCCTGCCGGTATATAAAAGCAATCTCGATAATATGGTGGGAGTTATAAATACCAAAGATTTACTGCCTCATATAGATAACTCCGAAGATTTTGACTGGCGCACACTCATGCGTACACCTTATTTTGTACATGAGCACAAACTAATCGAGGAATTACTGAAAGAGTTCCAATCCCGACACATCCACTTCGCTATTGTAGTTGATGAGTTTGGTGGTACCAGCGGTATTGCCACACTGGAAGACATTATGGAAGAAGTGATAGGTGATATTCGTGATGAGTTTGATGAAGAAGAACTGGGGGTCAAAAAGCTGGACGAGAACAACTATATTTTCGAAGGCAAAATAATGATCAATGATGTATGCAAGATTATGCATTTGCCCGAGAATACATTTGATAAAGTAAAAGGCCACAGCGATTCGCTGGCTGGCTTAGTATTGGAAATTGCCGGCTTTATTCCGCAGGTAGACCAGGTGATTTCCAGTGGTGATTTCAATTTTACTGTATTGGAGTTAGTAAAGAACCGTTTACAAAAGATTAAAATTTCTATTCAGCCACATCCTGTGCAGTAGCTTGCAACCTATCTTCCGTTTAGGAATAGATTAAGTTTTAGCAAATGTTAGAATATAAGAAGCAGTCACTCTTTTCAGTTATACAGCAGTTTTATTCAGGGCAAATAAGATTGGTTATACTTGTATTTACAATTTTGTTCTTTGCCTGCAACAGTCCTTATATTCCTAAGCAGGAAGGGTATTTTGAAATTCCTTTACCCAAAAAGAGATATGTTACATTCAACGAACCTTCTTATCCCTATACATTTGAATACCCGGCTTATGCGCGCATTGTAAAGGACACTACCTTTTTTGACAGCATTCCCGAAAATCCTTATTGGATAAATATAGATTTCCCACAGTTTGCCAGTCGCATTTATATGAGTTATAAAAGCATTGGTAAGTATAAGTTGGAGCAATTAGTAAACGATGCTTATAAGATGACCAATAAGCACACTATCAAAGCTTCCGGCATTGATGATTCGCTTATTCATCCTGCTAATAATGTCTATGGTGTTTTCTTTAAAGTAGAAGGTGATGTAGCTACTGCCAACCAGTTTTTCGTAACCGATTCAACGCATAACTTTTTGCGTGGTGCTCTTTACTTTGATGCTACACCTAATGAAGATTCTTTAAGACCGGTAAACGATTTCCTGGTTACAGATATGCAACATTTGATTAATACCTTTCGCTGGAAGTAAATTATTATTGATTCTGATGTTTCCAGATAACTATACTGATTTACCTGATGTGAACTATCCCAGTTTGTAAATTGCATATTAGTCTTTAACAGTTGGTTGTATTAGTAGCTCCTGAAAGGCTGCAGAATCACCATTAAATACATCAAAGTCGGTGTTGCTTAATATACCATTGACACGTCCTCCTTCGTTGAACTGCCAAAACATCCAATCACGTTTAATGCGTGGCCTTTCTTTTTGCAAATAATGCGCAATCCATAGTGGATAATGGTCGAAATCTTTACCTAAATAATGCTCATAAAAGTCTACGTAGGAATAGATGATGGGCTTTATATTGTAATGCGTCTCAATCATGTTTAGAAACAGCTTTAATTCCGCACGCATCAATTCAGGCTTAGTGCCACGTATTTGTTCGATATCTACTACCGGAGGAAGATCACCAGGCTCTAGCTTAACTGTTTTCATAAAGTTTAATGCCTGGTCGGCACCGCTTCTGTTGGATAAATAATAGTGGTAAGCACCGCGAGGGATATGTATTTCTTTGCAGTATTTCCAATTGCGTTTAAAGTAGGGATCCACCATTGTTACACCTTCCGTGGCTTTCATAAAAGCAAAGTTGAAACGGATATCCTTTACATGCATATCTCTTACAGCCGGCCAGGAAATGGAGCCCTGGTGACGACTTACATCTATGCCGTGGATTATGTAACCAACCGGCACATCTATACCAAATTCATCATAGCGTACAAACCTTATTTTATCCTGCTCATTATTGCTCCAGAAGTCGAAAATGCTATAGCAGAAGTAGGCTGCCAGAATAAGTACAATAACATACAATGCCTGTCTGCGTCGTCTTCTATTTGTGTCCTTAGTTTTCTTGCTCTGCATGAATGGGCGCGCAACTTAGTACTTAATAAACTTCTGTGTAGTTATATTTCCTTTTCCATCATCTACACTCAGGAAATACATACCTGCGCTAAGCCTGGCAACAGCTAATGTAAAGGAGGCATCTTCATTAAGCATTACAGATTGTTGCATTACTTGTACACCTGCAGTATTATGTACCCGTATTTGGAAAGCTTTTAGCTCATCGGAGTTGGTGCGTACATGTAATATGTTTCTAACTGGATTAGGATAAAGGAGCAAGGTTAATGGCGCTGGTGCAGGTAAGTTGTTTATATGCGTTGCAGTGTTATTGTAAGTAATTAAATATTTAGCCGGGTCAATCAAAACAGTATCCGGGGTGAAGCTTATTGGTAAAGTAAAACGCTGATTGTTTCTAATTAAATCAATTGTTACTGTTTGCTGCTGAGTTGCATTCCTGAACATGAGATCAACAGGCATTTTGTAAAAGCGAACCGAACTATCAGAGGTTGTTTCATTAAAAATAGCCTCTACCTGATTGTTGTTATAAGACCATGTTACATGTACAGAAGGGAAGCCTTTGCCGTAAAACCATTGCTGGAAAAAGTAGTTCAAATCTTTGCCGCTTGCCCTTTCTAAATTGCGTTGCAAGTCGGCTGTATGAGCAAAGCCGTATTGCAATGCAGTATCGTCCTGGTATAGACGCAAGCCTTTAAAGAAAACTGAATCACCTAAGCTGTAGCGTAGCATACGTAGAAGAAATGCCCCCTTTTTGTAACTTAGGTTATTATCAAAAATGCGGTCAATACTCGTGGTATCATCCACCCATACCGAGCCATGGGGAGAGTTAATTATATTGGATAAATCTTCAGCTACTATGGCAGCCAACTGCTCAGGATGGAAATGTTCGGTATAGAGTATATCTGCTAAATATGTTGCAAAGCCTTCATTCAGCCATGTATCCTGCCAACTTGCACAGGTTATTTTATCCCCAAACCATTGATGCCCTAATTCGTGTGCCATTAAGTTTTCATCTGCATTCACCACAAAAGAGTTAGTTTGATGCTCCATGCCACCGCCCCAGGAAAACTGGGTTTGTCCATACCGCTCCTTCATAAACGGGTAGGCACCAAAATACTGATCATACAACTGTAGTGCATTGTATAGTGGTTGGATATTGTTCTGGAAATAATTAAGAGCCTCCGGATATACAGTTGTAGTAACCGGTAGTGTCGCCGTTTGTAAAGCCAGGTCTTTGCTGAAGGTAGTATAGTTTGTTACTGCAATGCCTACCAGGTAGGTAGCAATGGGATAACGGTGTTTAAAGTGAGAGGTGGTATAATTTCCATTAGTAGCAGTATTTACAAGTACTCCATTGGCTGACGCGTTATAAGTACCTGGATGCGTAATATAGATATCAATACTATCCGCTTTATCGTCAAGTCCATTGCGGCAAGGCCACCAGTCTCTTGCTCCATAAGGCTCGCTGAGGGTCCAGAGTACCGGCACATTGCCGTTGTGTGTTGTTTGCGTAAATGAGCCTAAGCCGTCATCCGGCGGTGTACCGCGATAGTAAATAGTTAATGAATCCTGACTACCTGCGTCTAATAACAAGCCAAGATCAATCAGTGACTGTTTTATTGGCATCCTGTAAAAAAGAAACAGGACTATTTCTAAAATAAATACTATCTACTACCAGGCTATTATCTAAGTCGTAAACAAGCTGATTACCTGCTGTAGTCATAGTGAAATAGCTGGTAACAGCACCGCTTATATAACGTACTGCCGGATCAATATTCCAACGCAAACAATAATATGAGACCTTAAAGTTATCGGAGGCTAATGTGTAGCCTCCCGGTGGATCAAGGCGGTGTTCGTAACCTCTTTTTTCAGCCTGTGCAATTGTTGACAATTGTGGCAGCCCGCTTTGTGCAGACGCTGTTACAAAAAGCATCAGCATAACCAAAATCACCATTAGCCGTCCCATACAATGCTGAGTTGTAGATTTAATTATAGAAGATTGATATTAAATCTAAAAGCAATTGATTAAATAGCAGTATAAAGTTGCTTTTTATCTTACAATACCATCGAAACAGAGTGCACAGCATCACTCATTTCTTTAATAAGCGATAGATCCTTTTCAATAGCATTACCCACCACAATTACATCTGCACCGGATTTGCAGTTACCGTAGGCTTTTTCAGGCTCTGCAATTCCACCGCCTATTATCAATGGCACTTCAATATGCTTAGCAACCTTTTCAATCATATTTTCTGTAATAGCACGCCTTGCCCCACTACCTGCATCCATGTAAATAAGCCTCATTCCAAGCATTTCGCCTGCCATTGCCGTACACATGGCAATTTCATTTTTGTCTGATGGTATGGGAGCCGCATTTGATATATAGGAAACAGTGGTAGGCGCGCCACCATCTATCACCATATAGCCAGTAGGCATTATTTCCAGCCCGCTTTGCCTTACTACAGGCGCACTTATCACGTGCTGACCAATCAGTAATTCCGCATTGCGACCTGATATGAGTGAAAGGTAAAGTAATGCATCGGCATACTTGCTGAGTTGTGATGGTGAGCCTGGAAAAAGGATAACCGGTATATCACAGGTCGCTTTAATCTGCTGAATGCATTCATCTAAATGATTGGATATAACCAAGCTGCCACCTACAAAGAAATAATCCACACCGGCGTCTGTACCTAATGTTACCAATTGCTCCGTTTTCGCAGTGTCTGTTTTGTCAGGGTCGATCAGCACCGCAAACGATTTGCGTCCTTGTTTTTTCCTGTCTTTAAATTGTTGATATAGCTCGTGCTTCATGCCAATGGTTGAGAGTGACGTGTGCAAAAATGCAGAAAGTTTTTGTATCAGCCTTATTTTGCTGTCATTCAGATCTTAAATAGTTAGTAATAAGTTATTAAACAACAAAGTATTGCAAGTTACTTCAAAATATTGTGCTTATTTGAGTGTTTCGGACATATTCATCCCTAAGTTTTTGTAAAGAGGAGGAGCCCCACCCCCTAAAGGGGGAAAAGGCGGGTGCAAAGTGATGGGAATTGCATACGAGCAGGTAGGATGCTAATGAGGAGTTACTCAGGAGTAAATACCGAGAAGATAGGGAGGAGATTAGGTATAAGTTAGGTATAACTTAAGTATAAGTTAAGTATAACTCAGGTATAGGTGATATTACAAATAAACTATTTAGTTTTAGCTACAGTACATCTGTTTTGGGTGCTGTTTAGATGGTAAGCCGTTTAGGTGCAATGTCTTACAAGTAGTGTTGTTTACTTTTTTTCTTGATAAAAAAAGTTACAAAAAAGTTCAAGCACGGCATGATCGCTCCGCGCATCCGTGCAGGCCAGCGCCTCCCCATTGCCTAAGGTGCAGCTTTATTACGGAGTGTACAATTTGGCTAACATGGTGCTACTTGTTATGTGACAGGTACCCGATCTATAGGTTGGTTGCCTTTGGCCTTAAACTTTGGACAGCGTAGTCCTACTTAGCGTAAAACCGAAAGGTGGATACGTAGCTCGTTGCAGGTCAGGTGATTTCTGTTCTTTAGTGGGAAGGATAGGCGATGGTTAGTCTCCAATTGTAAAGCGTATATGTTTAGTAACAGATATTTATAAACTTAGTTCCGTAACACGGTACTCAGGTATAGCTAGAGGTGTTCCAAGGTTAGGAAGAAGGCTTTGAGGGTTGATAAATGTGTAATAATACTCGTCAGCTAATTTATTTTTACTCTAAACATAGGGATTATAACCTAACATCAAATCTTGCCCCCTTAACAAATCTACTACCAAAAAAATTTCTGAAAATGTTATGCACCGCCTCAAATGCAATACTTACAATATGAAGGCTGTAGTTATCCACATTCTATGCTCAAGGGGGTGTTATGTCATATCGTTCCGGCAAGGTATTTTCGTCTTCTCATTTAACTTTTTAGAGTAAGAAAAGATGAGTAAATTGATAGATAAATTATTACAGTTAAACGCTTTAAAATACCTCCGGAAGGTATCAGCACCGCTAGACTGTAATTAACGTTGCGGGATAAAAAGTTACTGAATTAATAAATGATTTCATTAGTAACAATATTTATAAAAACAACATCAAAACCTTTTCGATATGAGTGTACAGACTAACACTGGGCTGAAGTTTCAGCGGCGCTTCACAAAGGAGGGTACAAGTCCTTACGATCAGTTTGCTTATGATTATCGTACCAGCATCATCCGCAATCCCAGCGGTGAGGTGGTGTTTGAAATGAACAATGTAGAGGTGCCGAAGCAATGGAGCCAGATTGCGACTGACATTCTTGCCCAAAAATATTTCCGCAAAGCCGGTGTACCACAACCTGATGGCACTACCGGACGCGAGACCAGCATAAAGCAGGTAGCACACCGTATGGCTAATTGCTGGAAAGCATGGGGTGAACGCTATGGCTATTTTGCTTCTACACAGGATGCACATGTGTTTTATGATGAGCTAGTATACAGCATTCTCAACCAGGCTTGTGTGCCCAACAGTCCCCAGTGGTTCAATACTGGTCTGCACGAAAGCTATGGCATTACAGGAAAGCCGCAAGGGCACTACTTTGTTGACCAGGTGGATGGTCAGTTAAAGAAATCAACCAACGCATATGAGCGCCCTCAACCACATGCCTGCTTTATCCTCAGTGTAAGTGATGACCTGGTGAATGAAGGGGGAATCATGGACCTGTGGACACGGGAGGCACGTATCTTCAAATATGGTTCCGGGGTGGGCACTAATTATTCTTCTATTCGTGCTGCCGGTGAAAAGTTAAGTGGAGGTGGTACTTCCAGCGGCTTGATGAGCTTTTTGAAAATAGGAGACAGGGCAGCAGGAGCTATCAAAAGTGGTGGCACTACCCGCAGAGCCGCCAAGATGGTTTGCCTTGACCTGGACCATCCTGAGGTCATGCAGTTCATTAACTGGAAGGTAGAGGAAGAAAAGAAAGTGGCTGCATTGGTATCTGCAGGATATGATAATAGCTATGAAGGGGAGGCTTATGCAACTGTAGCTGGTCAAAACTCGAACAACTCCCTCCGCATACCAAATGAATTCTTCAAAACACTGGAAGAGAATGGCGATTGGGAACTGAAAGCACGTACTACCGGAAAGGTAATGAAGAAAATACCTGCCCGCGAAGTATGGAACCAGATTGCGTATGCAGCATGGCGCTGTGCAGACCCAGGTACACAGTACGATACTACCATTAATGAATGGCATACCTGCCCGAAGGGTGGTCGCATCAATGCTTCCAATCCTTGTAGCGAGTACATGTTCCTGGACAATACAGCCTGTAACCTAGCTTCGGTAAACCTCCGCAAATTCTTCAATGAAGAAAATAATCATTTTGATGTAGAAGGTTTTGAATATACTACCCGCTTGTGGACAACTGTGCTGGAAATCTCTGTGTTAATGGCGCAGTTCCCATCTAAAGAAGTAGCGCAATTAAGTTATGATTACCGCACATTAGGACTTGGATTTGCTAACCTGGGCTCAATGCTGATGGTAAGCGGTATTGCCTATGACAGCGAGGAAGCACGCGGTATTGCAGGTGCAATTTCAGCAATCATGACGGGTGTTGCTTATAAAACTTCGGCAGAGATGGCTTCATTCTTAGGATCTTTTGCCAAGTATGAAGAAAACAGGGAAGACATGCTCCGCGTAATGCGTAATCATCGCGCAGCAGCTTACGATGCAGAAGATGCGTATGCAGGTCTGGAAATAAAACCCCAAGGCATTAAAGCCAAATATTGCCCTGATTATTTATTAAAGGCTGCTACCAAAGCCTGGGATGATGCAGTACAAATGGGAGAGAAGTACGGCTATCGCAATGCCCAAACAACTGTAATTGCACCAACCGGCACTATTGGTTTGGTAATGGACTGTGATACTACCGGTGTTGAGCCTGATTTTGCTTTGGTGAAATTCAAGAAGTTGAGTGGTGGTGGCTATTTCAAAATCATCAACCAGAGTGTGCCACAGGCGTTAAGAAATTTAGGGTATAACGAAAAACAAGTGACAGCTATTGAAAAATATGCTGTAGGCGCTGCTTCGTTTGAAGGTGCTCCATTCGTTAATTCACAAAGTTTAAGCGAGAAAGGTTTTCTTGCCGAAGAGATAAGTAAGCTAAATGCTGCCGCAAAAGCAGCTTTTGAAATCGGATTTATTTTCAACAAATACACCTTAGGTGAAGCTTGCCTTGAAAGACTAGGCTTTACACCAGAACAATATAATGACTGGAACTTTAACCTGCTGGAAGCATTAGGCTTTACAGAAGAGCAAATAGAAGCAGCTAACGATTATGTGTGTGGCACCATGACAGTGGAAGGCGCGCCTTACCTGAAAGAAGTGCATTTACCCATTTTTGATTGTGCTAATAAATGTGGTAAAAAAGGGGAGCGTTATATCCATGCAACTGGTCATATCCGCATGATGGCTGCCTGCCAGCCATTCCTAAGCGGTGCTATTTCCAAAACCATCAATCTGCCACACGAGGCTACTGTGGAGGAAATAGAAGATTGTTATATGCTGAGCTGGAAACTTGGACTAAAAGCAAATGCATTGTACCGGGATGGCTCTAAGTTGTCGCAGCCATTAAGTAACAAAAGCGACAAGAAGAAGAAAGGAGATAAAGGTGAAGAGACAAGTGTACAAGAATCAAGCAACAGAAAGGAACAAGAGACAAGTGTACAGGAAAGTATGGTTGTAGATCTGAGTAAACTATCGGTAGAAGACCTGCTGGCAGAAGTGCAAAAGCGTATGCAGGAAAGCAGCGATACTACTCTCAAGCGCAAGTTGTCGCAGATCGTTGAGCGTAAAACATTACCTAAAAAGCGCCGTGGCTTTACCCAAAAGGCAAAAATTGGAGGGCAGGTCTTGTTTTTACGTACCGGAGAATACAATGACGGTACATTAGGAGAGATATTTATTGACCTGGCTAAAGAAGGTTCTACATTGCGCAGTTTGATGAACTGCTTTGCCATAGCAGTTTCCGTAGGCTTGCAGTATGGCGTACCGCTGGAAGAGTTTGTAGAAAAGTTTGTGTTTACCAAATTTGAACCTGCCGGTATGGTAGACCATCCAAACATTAAAACTACTACTTCCATTGTTGACTTTATCTTCCGCTGCCTTGCTTATGAATATCTAGGCAGAACTGACCTGGTGCATGTGCTGGATACACCAGAAATTTCTAACCTTGGTGAGGAAGATGACGAGATTGAGCCATTGGGAAAACCTGCACTAAGTAACATACATGTAAAAGCTACTTTACCCAATATACCGCAGCCTCAAAAGCAGCAAAAAGCAGCCGTTAAAGCTGAAGTTGGTTTAGATGCTATCAATGCTGCTGCCAAGAGCATGCAAAGCGATGCACCAGCTTGTAATACTTGCGGACATATTACTGTGCGTAGCGGAACTTGCTATAAGTGCCTTAACTGCGGCAATAGCATGGGTTGCAGTTGATTTTAAATATTTACTTTACTTACTCATTAAAGTGCCCCGCATTATTAAATGCCGGGCATTTTTTTGTTTTGCCACGAAGGCATGAAGGATTTGAACCACAAAGACACTAAAGGCACGGAGGAGCACAAAGTATTTTATGCTGAGCTGCTATGGAGATGACAGATGATGGTTGATAGATGATAAAGGAAAACGTACTTGTGGAGGTTTACAGTTATCAATCAGGGTTGCAGTGCAAGGATTTTTCTGTAATGAAATTTCACATCTTAATGAACAGATAACATGATTAACTAAATATTGATTGCAAAATACCAATTACCTAACAGGAGTTACAAACTTAAAGCTGGTGGAATTCAGTAGTTTAAAGACAATTTGCCACTTATTGCAGATATTAGCCGTCAATCAATTTCAATAATTAAATTGATATTCTTCAGGCAGCATTACTGATATTAAGTGTCTCTAAACTGTCTAAAAGATGGCAACAGTGTTCCTTTTACGCCACTTTTCCGCTTTCGATTCCACAGTGTAGAATTTTTATAACAAATTTTAATTCACTCAGAATGTATTGAAAAGGAATTTTTTACGTTTTTCTTTAGGCTTATTCATGGCTTCCCGACAAAAAATGGCACAATTATATTGATACGCTGTATGTAACTTAAAAACCAACAAACATGTCAGCAATCATTAAAAATATGCCTGTTACTTCTGTGGCATCGCCAGTTGTGTTAGGTATCAACACCAGTAAGAAGACATCTTTATCAAATAATATTTATAAAAGCTATTCAAGTACTGCATCTAAAAAGTGGTATCGCCAGACTAGCGCAAAACGTTTTACTATCGATTGGGATATGAATCAAAATGAATTAGAATTTGAATAGACACCTCTGCAAAACGTGAAACGACATTTGGTTATTTGTTATTAGGATGTCGTCTCACGTTTTGTAAGGCGTTACTTTAAATTACAGAGCTTATAATAACGAATGCAAAAGCGTTCGTTATTTTTGTGATTGTTTGTTCTAAGTCTAACTAAGTGTTAAGCAATATATGCTTTGAGCATTTCTATTTTAATAAATAACATTAATCGCTTACTATTATAAGCCAGTCATTCCTGTTATTGCCAAAAGTTAGCTACTGTTATCTTTGCCTCCATGCAGATGCAAATATCATGTACTGAAAAGGAGTTGTTTATTTTTCGTAAAATAGCAGTAGCAGCGCAGGAGTTGCAATATCCAACTTATATAATAGGTGGATTTGTGAGGGACAAAATTATTGGTCGTCCCAGTAAGGATGCCGATATTGTATGCGTAGGTGATGGAATTGTGCTGGCACAAAAAGTAGCCCAGCGGTTTAATCCGCACCCTACTGTAGCATTCTTTAAAAACTTTGGTACAGCACAAATAAAGATTGATGATTTTGAAGTAGAATTTGTAGGTGCCCGCAAAGAAAGTTATCGTGCTGAAAGCCGAAACCCAGATGTGGAGCCTGGCACTTTGCAAGATGACCAAAACCGCCGCGACTTTACTATTAATGCACTTGCTGTAAGTTTAAATAAAGAGGATTATGGGACGTTGATAGATCCGTTTAACGGTTTGAAGGATATTGAGAGGAAAATAATTCAAACACCATTAGAGCCGCTGCAAACTTTTAGCGACGATCCTTTGCGGATGATGCGTGCCATTCGCTTTGCTACACAACTGCAGTTTAAAATAGCCGATAAAACCTTTGCTGCTATTAAAGAAGATGCAGCAAGAATCAGTATTATTTCACAGGAACGAATTACCGATGAGTTAAATAAAATAATGCTTAGTCCAAAGCCTTCAATTGGCTGGGAATTACTATTTAAAAGCGGTTTATTGCAGATTATTTTTCCGCAAATGGTCAGCTCTGCAAGGAGCGGAACATATTGATGGAATGGGGCATAAAGACAATTTTTATCATACTCTCCAGGTAATTGATAATGTTGCTGAAAAAAGCAATGACCTATGGCTGCGTTGGGCTGCATTATTGCACGATATTGGTAAGCCTGCCACTAAAGCATTTGAAGAAGGTCATGGTTTTACTTTTCACGGGCATGAAGTAGTGGGTGCGCGCATGGTGCCCAAGATTTTTACAAAACTGAAGCTGCCGCTCGGTGAAAACATGCGCTTTGTACAAAAGCTGGTAGCGTTGCATTTGCGTCCTATAAGTCTTACCAAGGAAAATATTACAGATAGTGCTATCCGAAGGCTGCTATTTGATGCAGGTGAGGACATAGATGCACTTGATGATACTATGCAATGCAGATATTACCAGTAAAAACAAACAAAAAGTAAAACGATACCTGCAAAATTTTGAATTGGTGAGTCAGCGCCTTATAGAAGTAGAAGAGAAAGACCGTATCCGCAATTGGCAGCCGCCTATTACAGGCGAAATGATAATGCAAATATTTGATTTGAAGCCTAGCAGGGAAGTGGGAATTATTAAAGATGCCATCCGCGAGGCAATTCTGGATGGCGTAATTGAAAATAATTATGATGCTGCTTATAAATATATGCTTGAAAAAGGGGCTGAAATCGGGCTGCAGCCGGTAGTTCAATAATATTTACATGTCTAATCCTATATTGTAAAAAGTACTTAAATCTTTTGCAGGCGGTAATTTGAACAAAATAATAGCTGTTTTTTGAATAGCTTATTCCCCTATTTTTGCCATCCTCTAAAAATAGGACTTTTTTATGTCAGTTATTCAGAAGATTCGTGATAAGGGTGCATGGATCCTTTTTTCTTTTATTGCGCTTGCCTTAATTGCTTTCATTATGCAGGATTCCTCGCTTCGGCGTGGGAAATCCTTTTGGTAATAATAATTAGGAGACTGTAAATGGTCAGAATATATCCAGAGATGAATACCAGGCAAAATACAACTATTTTGATGCAATGAGCCGCAATAGTGGTCAGCAGATGCCACATGGCATGTTAAGTGAGCAAACCTGGAATTACCTTGTACAGCAATCTTTATTAAACCAGGAAGTTAAGAAAACAGGTCTTACCATTACACCGGATGAAATGGGAGATGTATTGTTTGGTAATAATCCGCCACAATGGATTCAGCAGCAGTTTACTGATCCTAAAACGGTCGTATTTGATGGTAACCAAGCGCGGCAGCAGTTTGCACAACTGAAAAAAGAATGGATGACCCGAGAGTACAAACTGCTTATAGGGATTACCTTCAGCCTAACCTGGAGCAAACGCAACTACAAACATTATATCAGAAATATAGTGCTTTGTTGACAGAATCTGTATATGTACCTAAATGGTTGGCACAAAAAACAAGTGCTGACAACAGTACAATTGCTAAAGCATCGTATGTTTATGTGCCTTATAGCAGCGTTAGCGACAGCGCAGTTAAAGTAAGTGATGAGGATATTAATGCATATGTAAAAAAGCATGACAAGCAGTTTAAGCGTGATGAAGAAACCCGTACTATTTCCTATGTAAGTTTTAGTGAAGCACCCACTGCTGCTGATAGTGCAGCCGTAAGGAGCAGTGTAGAAGACTTAAAGCAAGGCTTTGCAGCTACAAAGGATGTAAAATCATTTGTTACCTCTAAAAGCAGCGGTCAGCCTTACACCGGAACTTTTGTTACTAAAAATGATTTCAAGTCACCAAATGCTGATACTATTATGCAATTGCCGGTGGGTGGAGTATTTGGTCCTTATATAGATAATGGTTCTTATACTTTAGCTAAACTGGTAGCTAAACGACTGTTCCAGATTCTGTAAAGGTGAGACATATCCTAATTAAAACAGCCGACCAGGATGGAAAACAAGTACTTGCGGACAGTTTAGCAAAAAACAGGATTGACAGTATTGCTTATGCTGTACAGCATGGTGCTAATTTCGATTCAATGGTACAGAAATACAGCGATGACCAAGGGAGCAAGAATACCGGGGGAGAATATACCTTTCCCGTATTCACAATTTAGTGGCATTAGTAAGGAGTTTGCAGAGACTGCATTTTATGAACCAGTAGGTACTAAAAAGGTAGTGAAAGTTGCTAATAGTCAGTATGCTGGTTATCATTACATTGAAGTATTAAATCAAAGCAATATGCAGCCCGCCTATGATGTTGCCTATGTATCAAAACCCATTGAAGCAAGTACAGAAACTATAATGCTGTCAGTACAGCCGCATCTCAGTTCGCTGCTAATAGCAGAAATAAGGCTGCATTCGATGCAAATGCAAAGAAACTGGGTAAAACACCTATACCTTCCCAAGACATAAAAAGAAACGATTACTCTATTAATGCCGTAGATGCAGAGAACCGGGATTTGATTAAATGGATATATAGCAATAAAGCAGGTGATGTTTCTGATCCTGTAGAATTGGGTAACCAATATATTGTAGCGATTATAACGGGTGTACAAAAAGAAGGATTGGCTTCTGCACAGGCAGCCAGACCTATGGTAGAAAATATTCTTCGTAATGAGAAAAAGGCTAAAGTTATCATTGATACTAAAATAAAAGGTAATACACTAAAGTCAGC
>CAWFUV010000020.1:0-52500 GCA_963819045.1 uncultured Chitinophagaceae bacterium
CTGTCCGCGCTCACGCTCGTCCCGGCACTCATGACCCTGGCGGGACGACGGCTGATCCGGCCGAGCATCCTCGACCGGGTGCCGGGCCTGCGGGTGGTCCTCGCCCACACGTCCGACGTCCAGACCGAGGAGGGTGCGTTCTCGCGCCTCACCGGCCGGGTCCAGCGTCATCCGTGGTGGGTGCTCGGCGCCACGATCCTCACCCTCGGCGTCCTCGCCATCCCGCTCGCGCACCTCGAGGTCCGAAACTCCACGACCGAGCTGCTGCCGCAGGGCAGCACGCAGCGCGAGTTCGTGGACATCCTCGCCAGCGACTACCCCGCCGCGTCCACGCCCGCCGTCACGGTCGTCGCAGAAACCACGCTCGACGAGGCGGCGGCGTGGGCCGAGTCCCTGTCGGAGATCGACGGGGTCGCCTCCGTCGACCCCCCGACGCCCGTCGGCTCGTACGTGACGATCGGCGTGCGCCCGGACACGGACGACCCCGGCGACGCGACCTCACGGCAGGTCGTCGAGGACATCCGCGCCCTCGACGCGCCCTTCCCCGTCTGGGTGGTCGGCGAGGCGGCGTCGCAGATCGACTTCACCGAGTCGGTCGCGGCGCGAGCGCCGATCGCGATCGGGATCGTGGCCCTTGCCACGCTCGTCCTGCTGTTCCTGATGACCGGTTCCGTCGTCGTCCCGGTCCAGGCGCTGCTCACCAGCGCACTCTCGCTGGCGGCATCGCTCGGCGTCATGGTCTGGGTGTTCCAGGACGGACACCTGGCCGGGCTGCTGAACTTTACGCCGACGGGGGGAATCGAGACGTACGTCGTTGCGCTCGTCGTCGCCTTCGGGTTCGGTCTGGCGATGGACTACGAGGTGTTCCTGCTGTCCCGGATCAAGGAGCTGGTCGACGCGGGCGTGCCCAACGACGAGGCCGTCCGGCTGGGCATGCAGCGGTCGGGCCGGATCATCACGTCGGCGGCGCTGATCGTCATCGTCGTCTTCGCGGGATTCGTCGCCGGGCAGCTGCTCGTCATCAAGGAGGTCGGCTTCTCGCTCGCGGTCGCCGTGCTCATCGACGCCACGATCGTGCGGCTGCTGCTCGTGCCGGCAACCATGACCGTGCTCGGCAGGTACAACTGGTGGGCTCCGGGATTCCTGCGGCGAGTGCACGACCGGATCGGCATCGTGCACTGATGCCCCGACACGTCCCCACCGACCCGTACGCCTACCGCCGGCTGCGCTGGCAGGCGCGCTGGCATCACGGTCGCAGCAGCCATACCCTTCGCCACGATGCTCGGGAACCTCATCCACTTCGCTCTCTCGGAGGGCGACGCGCACAAGGTGGCGGCATGGTGGTTCTTCCAGCTCGGCCTCTACTCGATCGTCGCGGGGGCCGTCCTCTGGTGGGCGTGGCGTCGTTCGTTCCGCGCGCGGCCGGTGGTCCTGCGGTACGACGCCCGACCGGGCGTGACGATGGGCGTGCCCGAGCTGGACGCCGCTCCGCGCGACCACCTCAGCCTGAAGGGCGACCTGGCCCCGCCCCGCCGCTGGTAGCTCAGGCGGGCGGTCGGTCGGCGCCGACGGGCGCGAACGACGCAAGCTCCGCCTCGGTCCGGAAGCCCAGCCGCTCGTAGAGCCGGCGCGCGGTGTGGTTGTCGGCGTACAGGCCGAGCGACACCCATCGGCGCCCTCCGTCAGGCCCGTGCGGGTCGCGACCGCCGTCAACGCCGACCCGACGCCGCTCCCGCGCGCGGCGGACCGCACGCCCAGGCCGTGCAGGTGCCAGGAGGATCCGGCACCGAGCCCGTGCCGTCCGGAGACGCCGACGACACCGACGAGCTCGCCGCGTCCCTCGACGCCCCACCAGCCGACCTCGCCCGCTTCCGTGGGATCGGCCGACGTGCCGGGGTTCGCCTCGGCCAGGCAGGACCGGATCGCCTCGGCGTCCCGTACCGGGTCGAGCCGGCGCACCCGGTCTTCCCCCACGACCGTCGGAGGGACCGTGTCCGACGCGATCCAGTCCCACGTCGAGAACGCCGAGAGCTGCAACGCGTCGAGGTCGTCGTGGACGGCCGGGACGTGCGTGGCACGCTGATCCAGCGCACGTGCTCCAGGCGTCCGGACGCGTCCTCGACCAGACGGTCGACGACCGCGCCGTCCCCGCGACCGAGCAGCGTCACGCCCGACCGTCCCAGCGCGCGCAGCACCAGCAGGATGCCGTCGTCGTCACCGGACGCCGCCACGTCGCTCCACCGAGAGCGGTCACCGCAGAGCAGCCGGTCGGTACGCCACCGGGGCGGCAGACCTGCCAGGATGTCGCGCTCACGCGGCCGGAGGAGCCTTGGGCTTGAAGTCCACGCCGGCCTCGCGGCGCTGCTCCGGTGTGATCGGGCGCCGGCGCGGCCGTCAGCGGGTCGTAGCCACCGCCCGACTTCGGGAACGCGATCACGTCGCGGATCGACTCCGAGCCGGTCAGCAGCGCGAGGATGCGGTCCCAGCCGAACGCGATCCCGCCGTGCGGCGGCGCGCCGAACTGGAACGCGTCGAGGAGGAAGCCGAACTTCTCCTGAGCCTCGTCCGGGCCGATGCCCATGATGTCGAACACGCGCTCCTGCACGTCGCGGCGGTGGATACGGATGGACCCGCCGCCGATCTCGTTGCCGTTGCAGACGATGTCGTACGCGTACGCCAGCGCCTCGCCCGGGTCCTGCTCGAACGTGTCGATCCACTCGGGCGTCGGAGACGTGAACGCGTGGTGCACGGCCGTCCAGGCGCCTCCGCCCACCGCGACGTCGTCGTCCTCGCCCGTGGGCTTGAACAGCGGGGCGTCGACGACCCAGACGAACTTCCAGTCGTTCTCGTCGATGAGGTCGCCCCGTCGGCCGATCTCGAGGCGAGCAGCACCGAGCAGGGCGCGGCCTCGCTCGCCTCGCCGGCCGCGAAGAAGACGGCGTCCCCGGGCCCGCGCCGACGGCGCGACCAGGCCCGCCCGCTCGCTCGGAGAGGTTCTTGGCGACCGGTCCCCCGAGCTTGCCGTCCTCGCCGACCGTGACGTACGCGAGGCCCTTGGCGCCGCGCTGCTTGGCCCACTCCTGCCAGGCGTCGAACCCGCGACGCGGCGTCGAGCCGCCGCCCGGCTGCACGACGGCGCCGACGTACGGCGCCTGGAACACGCGGAAGGGCGTGTCGACGAAGAACTCGGTCAGCTCCACGAGCTCGAGCCCGAACCGCAGGTCGGGCTTGTCGTTGCCGTAGCGCGCCATCGACTCGGCGAACGTGATCCGCGGGACGGGCGTCGGGACGGTGACCCCGATCAGGTCCCAGAGCGCGACGAGGATCTGCTCGCCGAGCGCGATGACGTCGTCCTGCTCGACGAAGCTCATCTCGACGTCGAGCTGCGTGAACTCCGGCTGCCGGTCCGCGCGGAAGTCCTCGTCGCGGTAGCAGCGGCAATCTGGTAGTACCGCTCAGCCCGCCGACATGACTGCAGCTACGCTCATATTAGGCAAATCATAATTAGCACCAAATGCCTCTCCATTACCTGTAGCACCAATACCACCGGTAATATATAATTTCTTATCTGCTACATTATTCCAAATGGTATCAATTGCTTGAAGATAACTTTTATCACCGGTGAGTGCAGCTACATCTGCCATGCCGGTGTACATATAGGTTGCTCTTACAGCATGCCCTTCTGCTTCGGTCTGGTCAACCACTTTCTTATCTGCCTGGTTGTAAGCATCACCTCCGGGGCCACGTACATCCAGGAAGAACTTTGCTAAGTCGAGGTACTCCTTCTTGCCTGTAACCCGGTACATCTTTACCAAACCTAACTCCACAATCTGGTGACCCGGATACTCCTGTTCTTTACCAGGACCAAAGCTCTTAACCAGTAGATCCGCATTTTTAATAGCAATATTGAGTAAGGTCTTTTTACCTGTGGCTGCATAATGAGCTGTAGCCGCTTCATACAAGTGACCGCTATTGTATAACTCATGGCTCAACTCTTCTTCTTTTTCCCATCGCTTACTGCCAATCCATTCATGTGGCTTATCCACATGCGCAGTCCGGAAGGTATACAGATAACCATCAGGCTCCTGGGCATCCCCAATGATCTGTATCAAAGTATCCATTTCCCTGTCCAGCTTCGCATCATATTTCTCCTGTAAGCTGTAAGAAGCTCCCTCCAGTAGCTTGTACAGGTCTGTATCATCAAAAGGGAATGCAGTCAGCTTTCCTCCTTTCTTTTTGCCTGCCGCCATAAGAAAGTTATTAATTCTTCCTTCTTCACGGCACTTTTGCAGGATGTATGGAATAGTGACATTGGCGTTTGTTTCTAACCGCGGACGCCAGAAGTTATCTGTTAAATGTACCTGTGTAAAAGCAACTGGTTGTATAGGATAATCTCCTGTTCCCTGTTGTGCAGTGGCCGCACTTAAAAGCAAGCTTGCAGCACCACCTGTTAGCAATCGTTTTATATGTTTTCTCCGCATACTCATTATTTTAAATCATTTTCTATAAAAATACTGAACCTTACTATTGTCTTTAACTATTTTACTTTTATCAGCATTACACCATGTGGTGCTACCAATGTGCTGTATTCATCTTTTATAAAGCCTATATCCTTTTGCCGCCATATATCCCTTACACTTAATTTTTCTTGCAAGCCTAAATCCTTCCAAGGCACTTTAATATTTTGGTAAGCTGCGCCCATATTAAAAATAGCAACGGCTTTACCGCCATCTGATAACGCTTTTACCCATATCTGGCTGCTATCATTGTTGATGATGCGTTGCGCCTGCCTTCCCAATACATCCTTGTCTATTGCTAATACTTCAGCATTCGTTAGCAGGTTTAACGTAAATGCATCCAGCCTGCTTAGGTCGCAACCAATCAGCAACGGTGCCGAAAGCATGCACCACAGGCTTACATGCGTATATTGCTCATCAGGTGTAAGTCTTGAAGAATGCAGATTCTCACCCCAGCCTACCTGCCCTACGATCATCATATCAGGATCATTCCAATGTCCCGGCCCTGCATCCCGGTATAAAGGATATTGCTCAAAGCCAATATGCTTCATGCTTTCCCAGGTATCTTCAATATCTTCTGTAGTGCGCCAGCTTTGCCCATGCACTTCACGCCCCCATTGCCCAACGTCTTTCATCCCATACTGGCAA
Organism: uncultured Chitinophagaceae bacterium; assembly: GCA_963819045.1. GTDB lineage: Bacteria > Bacteroidota > Bacteroidia > Chitinophagales > Chitinophagaceae > Ilyomonas. The sequence continues at coordinate 5,166 of CAWFUV010000020.1, forward strand.
AGGCTGTAAACAATATCCCGCTTATGGCTGTGTAATGCAGCATCCATGATCTTATATGGCTTTATATAGGCAGCTAACGAAGTATCTTCCTTTACAATGCCATCATAGCTGCACCAGTCATATTTCAGGTAATCTATACCCCATTTTGCATAAGAGGCTGCATCTTGTACCTCATTCAGGTATGAGCCTGTAAAACCGCCACAGGTTTTAGGGCCTGGAGAGGAGTAAATGCCGAACTTTAAGCCCTTACTATGCAGCCAATCCCCCAAACCTTTCATGTTAGCAAACTTTTCGTTCGGCATTAGTGTACTATCAGCAGTTCGATGGGGGGCTTGCCAGCCATCATCAACGTTAATGTACGACCAGCCATAATCTATCAGACCTTTATCTATCAATGCTTGTGCAGAACTTTTTACTTTGTCTTCACTCACATTGATTCCCCAGCAGTTCCAGCTATTCCATCCCATAATGGGCGTAAGCGCGAGTTCACTACCTGCTTTTATTGTGAGTATTTGCAGCGCTTTGCCAATTACATTACTTACACTAACATTCATTGTATACTCACCGCTGTCTGCAAGATACCCGGTGATAATGCCTGTAACTACATCCAGTTGCAACCCCTTGGGCAAGCGGGAAATGGCATAATGCAAAGGCTTTTGTCCGGTTGCTGCAACTTTAAATAAGATCGGTGAACCGGGATGAACGCCTAATACTGCTGCACTGTTGATATGTGGTAATAAAGATGGTTGCGGGGTAAGGATATAAGGAATGATCTGGCTGTGAGTAAGTGTAAGTGCTGTTCCTTGCTGGGTAAAAGAATATGATAACTCAATACCCGATTGGTTTGGAACACTAAAAGATAGCCTGTTACTTTCAAAAGGTTTTAATGTAAGTAGGAATGATTTATTAGCAATAGTTTTTTGCAGTGCAGCATCTCTGATGTTTATGTTGAATGTTCCGGTAACGGATGTATTAAATTGGTTGCTTATTGTTAATGGCACTGCAACGTGGGTACCATTATAATGAATGCTATCCTGGGCAATAGCAATTGCAAGCCCGTCTGCTTTTTCCAACATATCAATGTATGGCAAACCCATAAATATACCACCGGTTCCACCTCCATCATACACTTTTATGGCAATGATATTCTCTGCATCCCAGTGGATGGCAGGGTTATCAGCTGCTATATGGTATTCTCTTACCGCTGGCCACTTACTGATATAGCCACCTGCATCGCTCGGAAAAGCACCTGTCTTTCCAATCCTTACACCATTAAGATATGTTTCATCCACATCATTTACATGGGCTAGGAACAAACGCAGGCTGTCTTTCCATACAGCAGTTTGTTTAAGAGATGAAGGAATAACTATATGTACACGATACCATGCATATCCATGATAATCCGGAAAGCCTTGCTCCTGCCATACCTTTCCGGTTTCAATAGTTTTCCACTCCTTATCATCAAAAGAAGTAGCAGACCACGAAGAATCATTGCCGGTAATAAATTGTGCTTTAGGCAGGTAAACAGCATTTGTATGCTGCGCAAATCCATAAAGCACAGTGAACAATAAAATAGTTATGGTGAGCAATTGTTTCATTAATAATGAATATAAAGCAGTCTTGGATTTCTTTGATGATTAATAAACTGTCAGGATATTATATACAAACAACTCTTCGTACTGAAATATTAAACTTCCTTGTCCAATATCTCTTTTAACCTACGGGAAATGATACATGCTTCCACCTAAGTTTATTCTCCCATCTATCTAAAGAAAAAAAGCTTTATTTAGCCGATAAATTTAACCTCCTCTACCCTTATTCCACTCGTTTTCACTCTTGGAACACCCGGAGTTATACCTAACTTATACTGAAGTTATACCTATCTTATACTTAACTTACACCGAATCTCCCCTCTATATTCTCTATATCTTATCCAGGGTAACTCCTAATTAATTCCTTATCAACTCCTAACCAACTGGATTATGAATCTCTGCGAAACCTCTATTCACTCTCGTTCTCTGCGGTGAAAATTACTCGTGAACTTTAAATCTTAAACATTCTCCTATTCCCGAACTCACAACTTCCTACTACAGCACCTGGAAGCCATATGCATACGGATCATCATCCGGATCAATCGATATGGTATTATATCCGTAAATGCGTGCCCATCCTTCAATACCTGGACGGATAGCCGGCTTGTCTCCAACCGTTAGTTCTTCTTCAATAGTACCAATGAACTTAGAACCAATAATACTTTCGTGTATAAATGCATCCCCTTTTTTCAATTTCCCCTTTGCATACCACTGCGCCATACGTGCCGAGGTACCGGTACCGCAGGGAGAACGGTCAATGGCTTTGTCTCCATAAAAAACCGCGTTGCGTGCTGTGGAGTTTTTGTCTATTACATCACCTGTCCAGAGTATATGGGAACAACCGTTAATAGTAGCATCATCAGGATGCACAAAGGAATACGCTTCATTAATTCGCTTGCGCATCACCCGGCTCCACATGATCAGCTTATCAGCACTATGATACTGCAGTCCTTTGAAGTTTTCCTGCACATCTACAATAGCATAAAAGTTCCCGCCATAGCTCACATCAACTTTCAGCATACCCAACTCTGGGCATTCTACTTCTATGTTCTCAGCAGCTAAGAAGGCAGGTACATTGGTCAGCTTTACAGATTTTACCTTCTTACCTTCCTGCTTGTAGTTAATAAGCACCAATCCTGCCGGCGCTTCCATACGCACTATACCAGGCATTTTTGGAGTAATTAGTCCTTCCTCAATAGCAATGGTAATAGTACCAATCGTACCATGTCCACACATGGGCAGGCAACCACTCGTTTCTATAAATAAAACCGCTACATCGTTTTCGGGATTATGCGGTGGGTACAAAATGCTTCCACTCATCATATCATGCCCCCTTGGTTCAAACATCAATCCCTTGCGTATCCAGTCATATTCCTTTAAAAAATGTTGCCGCTTATCACTCATATTATTGCCTGTCAGCACTGGTCCTCCGCCTGCTACCAATCGCACCGGGTTGCCACAGGTATGGGCATCAACACAAAAAAAGTTCTTCTTCATCTATTGTTATTTGAGCAGGGTAAGATGCACATACAAACCGAAAGCAAAAAGCTAAAATCTGCTACTGTATTCCCTCTTGCATTTGCACCCACAAGCTTTCAATTCGAAACTATCTAATACTGTTTTCAATTTAGTAGCACTGCAAGCACTTTGCTCGAAGCTCGCGGCCCATAGCTCACAGCTTTTTACTTGCAGCTTACTCTATTGCTTCTCTTGTATAAAGATTATTTACTAACCGTAAAATGCCTGATGGGTTATCATTTTTAAGTGCATCCGGCAACATACTATCCTTGAAATTCTGCAAGCAGATTGGCCGTACCCAACGCTTGATAGCTGTTGTACCAACCGATGTAAAACGTGCATCTGTAGTTGCCGGGTAAGGGCCGCCATGCACCATGCTGGCACATACTTCAACGCCCGTAGGCGCGCCATTCAATAGTATCCTGCCTGCTAAAGTATGCTGCACCTCTATTACATCCTCATATTCTTCTATGTCCTTATCCGTACCTATGATCGTAGAAGTAAGCTGCCCTTTTAAACTTTGCAAAGCCTGGATCAACTGTGCTTTATCATCGCATATAACTGCTAAGGAATATGGTCCAAAAATTTCCTCTGTTAAATGTGGGTTACTTAAAAACTCAGAAGCAGGTACAGCAGCAACCAGCGGTAGCGCCTCCAGGTCGCCAGCTTCAGTAGCAGATTGTACAATTATCTGCAAGCCTTGCTGGCTAAGCGTTTTAGTTATTCCTTCTTTGTAGGAAGCGCATATACCTGCATGTAACATCTTTTGTGGCTGCACCATTGAAATCTCCTTACCCAGAAGGACTAAGAATTTATCAAACGCTTCATTCTTAATACCTAATAAGATACCCGGATTGGTACAAAACTGGCCTACACCTAAAGTAATAGAGGTGGCAAATTGCGTTGCCAGCGCACTCGCGTTCCTTAATAATGAATCAGGATAAAGAACAACAGGATTAATGCTACTCATTTCGGCAAAAACAGGTATGGGTATTTCCCGTTGGTTGGAATACTCCACCAGCGCTTTTCCACCGGCAAAAGAACCTGTAAAGCCTACTCCTTTTGTAAGTGGATGTATAACCAGCGCCTTACCTGCTGCGTTACCAGTGCCCGTTACATGCTGTACTGTATAAGCCGGCATACCTGCAATTCCAATAGCCTTTTTGATAGCTGAGAACATCAGTTCCGATGTTAGTGCATGTGCGGGATGCCCCTTTATTACAACAGAAGAACCAGATGCTAATGCACTGGCAGTATCACCCCCTGCAGTTGAAAAGGCAAATGGAAAATTACTCGCACCAAAAACAATCACCGGACCTACAGGTACCAGCATCTTTCGTATATCTGGTCTGGCAGGTGCCAGCTCCGTATTGGCCGTATCAATGGAAGCTTCTACCCAACTACCTTCTCTTATTAAAGCTGCGAATAGCTTAAGCTGGTTGGTGGTGCGTGTCAGTTCACCATTCAGTCTTGCTTCAGTAAGGTTGCTCTCTTCCATGGCAATCTTTACCAGCGATGCTCTTTGTTCTTCAACTACATTTGCAATAGTTTCTAAAAAAGAGGCACGTTGCAGTGGAGAAAGCTTTTTATATAAATTAAATGCATCGAAAGACTGCTGCATTACCTTATCAACACTTGCAACTGCTACGTCAGTTTTGTTTATGCTAACTGTTTCGTACATGGTATACTATTTAAACGGCAAAAGCCTTTTCTTTCAATGTTTGATATTCTGGTAAAGCTGGACGCACTTCTAAAGCACTATTAATAAGATTTAAAACATATTCTCTTTCTTTACCAATCAGGGTCAAACGTGGAGCACGCACATACTCGGTCCCAATACCTGTTTGTGTTTCAGCTAGCTTAATATACTGTACCAGCTTTGTATGTATATCCAATTCCAGCAGCGGCATAAACCAGCGATAGATAGTAACAGCTTCTTCTACTCTACCCGATTTTACTAATTTATATATAGCCACTGTCTCTGCCGGAAAAGCACAAACCAGTCCGGCTACCCAGCCATGTGCCCCCAGTAACAACTCCTCTAAAGCCAATGTATCTACGCCGCACAGCAATTTGAACCGTTCTCCAAAACGATTGATCATGCGTGTAATATTAGTAATATCACGCGTAGACTCTTTCACTGCCTGGATAGTTGGCACATCCACCAGTTCATCGAACATAGCAAGCGTGATTTCTGTTTTATAGTCAACCGGATTATTGTACAGGATAATAGGCAAATCGGTTGCTGAAGCTACGGCTTTAAAGTATTCAACTGTTTCGCGATGATCGCTTTTATAGCGCATAGGCGGCAAAAGCATCAATCCCTTAGCTCCCCATTCTTTAGCCAGCTTTGCCTGTGCTACAGCTTCACGTGTAGAGCCTTCTGCAATATTCATCACTACAGGTACTGCACCGGCTACCTTTTCAACACAGAATTTTACTATGGTTTCCTTTTCATCCAGTGTCAATACACTGCTTTCTCCAAGCGTTCCACCTAAGATGATACCATCTACACCAGCATCCAATTGAGCTGTTAAGTTTTTTTCAAATGTAGCCAGATCAAGCTGATCATTGCTATCAAATTTCGTTGTTAGAGCGGGAAAGACTCCTTTCCAATTTATTGCCATGTAATTAATTTTCTTCAAAACTATTTTACATATTAACTCATGAATAAATGATTTTTAGTAAATCATCACCTGATATTAACCATTAGCATAAATGGATAAAGTGTGACAAAAGAGTTAACATACACTACAAAGAGGGAAGACTAATGGAAGAATATACGGCTTTGGCACCGCTTCTCATGAACTATCCATGGCTCTACCATGACTTTGCCATGACTTTACTATGGCTTTGCTATGGCTTTGCTATGTCTAAAGGCGGGAGCAGGCAAGACTTTGATATGCTGATACCTACAGGCAGCCAGCTGTCAATCACTGATGTTGTAACACCACTAAACTAATTTGATGCTTCTATAATACCTTTTATTTGCCTCTTAGTTACTAAACAGTATACTTAACAATAAAATGATTTTAATAGAAACTTACCGGATTTTAACCCAAACAATTTACATTTTGGATGGATACGGATAATATCTGTATATTAGAGTGCTCAAATAAAATTAAAAATTACACTTAATAATATTGTTGTTATGAAAATCCTTCAATTCACACTTCCTGTACCTGATAATAAAACAATTATTACGAAAGAAGAGTCATTACCGCATTTTTATCCGCATTTACACAGGCACAATGAGGTACAGTTAACCTGGGTAATAAAAGGAGAAGGAACATTGGTGACAGATAATAACATGCACAGCTTTCAGAGTAATGAAATATACTGGATTGGCGCAAACCAGTCTCATGTATTTAAGAGCGATCCTTCTTACTTTGAGAATGGCACTAAAAGGACACATACCATAGATATATTTTTCAGTATAGATTCACAGTTAAGCTCTTTCTTTTCTATACCGGAAGTAAAGCACTTAAAGAATTTTGTACAACAGCATAACTCGGGTTTTCGTATTCCACAAAATGAAGTCAAGGAACTATCTGAAAAGATGCTAAGACTCCACAACAGTAATGGTGTAGAGCAGTTCTTTAATTTCATTGACTTGCTAAAACAACTGTCTTCTCTTAATAAATTGGAGCCACTGTCCTCACAAACAGAAACAGTATCTTACAGTGACAATGAAGGTATTCGCATTGCAAGTATTTACAACTATGTTATGCAAAATTATGACCAGCCAATTACTTTAGAAGAAGTATCCAAACTGGCGTATATGACACCACAGGCTTTCTGCCGGTATTTTAAAAAGCACACACACCATACCTTAGTGTCTTTTGTAAACCAGGTACGTATTAATGAAGCCTGTAAAAAACTCGTAGATAAGAAGTACGATAGCATTGCTTCAGTGGCTTACAATACTGGCTTCAACAGTATAACCAACTTTAATAGGGTGTTCAAAAGTGTTGTAAAAAAATCGCCTAAAGAATACATTGACAGTTATTATCGTAACATTGAGCAGCCTGCTTATCTGGCTTAAGAATTTGCAATTACAGAGCCTCTTTCATTCATCTTGAAAAAGGCTCTGTATTATCTGATCTAATTCCATTTCCATTTTGGTAACATAATATGTCCTGCTCAAAGCTTGCAGCCTTTCCTGCTTATGGCCCGTGACTTGCTGCTTCCCACATTTATTTCTTCTGTCATCCGTCAACTTTCATCTGTCATCTCTATAACAATACTACTGCGTATCCCACCATACCCTGTCTGTAAGCTTTGCAGATTGCTGTGGCTGCGCATTGGTAATTATTTCGCTCTGTGGGTATAACAGTCTGCGCGGAATGGCAGATAAAGCACCTTCAACAGGTGTTAATACCGGATAACCCGTACGACGCCAGTCATTATATGTTTCCAAGTTGAAAAGATTGGCTACTGCTTTCTCTTCCATAATCAACTGAAGTGCATTTTCTGCTGTCAATGCCCGGCTTTTTACATAAGCTATAGCACTTGCAGAGGTTGTATCAATCCCCAGCTTAGCCATGTCCGAATTAATTGCATTCGCATATACTGGTTGTGCTGCAATAACACCTGATGTACGATAAAGTGCTTCAGCTTTTATAAATAACGCTTCGGAGTAAGTGAAGATATAGTTGGAGGATGCAGCACCTCCATAAAAATCATTCGGATAAGAATAACTTTCTAATTCAGCGGGTGGAGTACCAATCTTTCTACCTGTGTACAAGCCAGTATTTGCTGCAGGTTTTGCTATGTAAGAGAGTCTTGGATCATTCCTTGATTTTAATGTATCAATTAAAGTTGAATTGAGTACATAAGTCGTTACCGGTGAAAACGTGAGATGCCAGATGTTTTCAGAGCCGGTATTTCCTTCATATGTGAATTTCAAATCATCGTTATTCGACATCATTCCATTTTGCAACGCAGCTAAAGCACTGTCAGACTGCACACAGCTGAATGCCCCGGCGCTTTAGTTAAATGAATGAAATAACGCGCCTTTAATGACCAGGCAACTTTGCGCCAGGCAGCCATATCGCCGTTATAAAAGTAATCATCTGTCCCCGGCGTAATGCTGCTGTTTTTATCAATATCAGTTATGGCATTACTGAGTAATGTCTGGATTGTATTGTAAATTTCTTCCTGGCTGTCATATGCTACCAGGTAATTGGTCTTATCAAACCCCTTTGAGTAGGGAATATCACCCCAGTAATCAGTAGCAGTGCCCAGGGTGTAAGCCGTTAAAACCTTTGCAATAGCAGCATAGTTCCAACTTTCTTTACCTTCTGCCTTTTCATTTAAGATCTTCAGATTATTAAGGCAAACAACATAAAAGCTATTCCAGTCACCATCAAAATCTGCGTTGAAAGACTGGTAATTCCACAAGCCTGGATTAGGCTGGTTTGATGCTATGTTTTGCAGGTAATTCTGTATATTAATACTCGCATTACCTCCCTGTACATTATCAGAGATATTCTGTTCAATAGGAGCCAGCAGTAGGGATTCCTGCACATCTGTCGGATTGTTGGGGTCTTTATTTACATCCAGGAATTTCTTGCAGCCGGTTGTGAATAAGGCGCCGATTATTAATATGATTAAAAGCGATTGTTTCATTAAATGTGTGTTGTTAGGAATGATTAAAAACTGAGTTTCACCGATACGAAAAACGAGCGTGCAGTTGGCGTAGAGAAAGCATATACGCCTTGTGCAGCATTGCCGCTTCCATAAGAACTTACTTCAGGATCTGCACCTGTAAAGTGCGGGCTGTATATCCACAGATTTCTTCCGCTTAAAGTAATGCTAGCAGCTTTGAAAGGCGTTTTATTGAGTGCGGAAGGATTCACATTATAAGACAGGTTTACATTGCGGAGCTTTATGTAAGTTCCATCCTCAACAATGGATTCGTATTGCCTGCTCTGCCAGTATGTTTGTGCATCCACAGCCACTTTGTTTGCTTTATTATCCACTTCGCTGATGCCCGGCACTACAATAGGTTCCCGGTTTTCTGTCTGCTTTGGAAGAGCCATAGAAGAAGCCATAGCTATCCACCCCATTCTCAATATCGCCGCCTTTCTTCATATCAAAGAAGAAGGAAAGGGTAAATTGTTTGTAGCTCAATGAATTCTCCAAGCCGGCAAGCCAATCCGGAGTGGCATTACCTACAATGCCCTGGTCGCCCACCACCGGTAGACCCTTGGCGTCAATCAACAATTGTCCATCTGCTGTACGTTGATATTTGACCCCATAAAACACATTATAAGGCTGACCTACTATAATTCTTCCAAGCTGAGTTATTCCAGGATAAAGTGCAAGAACTTTATTATTGATCTTAGTAAAGTTGAAAGTCAGGTTCCAGCTAAAATCTTTTGCTCGTACCGGCATTGCACTTAGCAATAATTCTACGCCTTTATTTTCAATACTGGCAGTATTTACGGTGGTACCGCTAAAGCCTGTTGCATTGGAAATGCTTACGCCCGGAATAATACCATCATGCGACTTACGGTAGAAATAAGAACCTTCAAAAGAAATCCTGTCTTTAAGGAAGCGTAGTTCCAGACCTGCTTCATATTCATCCAGGCGTTCATTTTTCAGGTTTGGATTACCCAATGTTGAGCTAAGTAAAAAGCCCGGTTGTCCCTGGTAAGGATATAAAAAATAACCTGCATTGGTGTTTCTTCCTGCCTGCACGTAAGGAGTATTTAACGAATAAGGTGAAACACCATCATTACCTACAGTTGCTGCAGAGAATCTGATCTTACCAAAGCTTAGCGTATTTCTTGATATTACCTTTCAGCAATTCAGAAAAGATGAAAGCTTGCAGCCGCAGAGCCATACGGATAAAAAGTATGTTCCTTTGAGAGAACAGAACTACCATCATACCTGCCGGTAAGTGATAAATTCAGCAAACGGTTATACTCAATATTAGCCTGTGCGTAGAAGCCTACTTTTCTCTGTAAAGAATGAGATTCCGAAGAGGTGATAGTACTACCGGCTGATGTATTGTAAAACTCATCTATCGTAAGTCCGTTGCCGGTAAGATTGATACCCTGGTAGTAAGTAGAAAAGATATTATTTCCCAGCAGCAGGTTTACATTAAAACGTCCAAAAGTCTGTTGCGCATTAATGATAAGATCGTTGTTGAACTGCCGGAAAGTGGTATTGTTATCTACTACCTTTCCATTTAACCCAATAGCAGGTTGCGGGTTCTCCCAATATTTATTCTGCTCTGTGTACATATCAGCACCTAACCGCTCTGTAATAGTGAGCCATTTTGCAGGCGTGATATTGATGGTATATACGGGCAAATAGCGGTTTACCACTCCTGTGTTCTTCATGTTATCCAATGTCCACAAAGGTGCATTTCTGGAGAAACGGTAAAGCCGCATGTTACCACTTGAATCAAGCACAGGATTTGGGTTCCATGACACGGGCTGGCCGTACAATACAAACAGCGGTCCGTTGCTTGCGCCTTCCGGTAAACGGTCTTGTTTTGAATTGCTGTAACCAAGCTGGAAAGTTGTATTTACATACTTCCCTATTTTGGTATTGTATTTTGCAAAAAAGGAGTGCCGTATAAAGTCATTGCCCGGCATTACGCCTTTCTGATCGTAATAAGAATAGCTTACAAAATAGCTTGAATTAGTACTGCCACCAGCTAGCCGATATAGCAGAATTGCTGGTAACACCGGTACGGAAAAAGTCAAATGGATTATACTTTTTAGCAGGCTGACCATTGATCTTTAAAGTATCCATACGGGGTCCCCAGGAAGCACTTGTTTTCTGATCCTCCCCATTATAGTAGACCCCATTAGTGCCCTGTGCATAGGTAGTTTGTCTTTCAGGCAGCAATGGTTTGTCAAATGATAAATCTGAAGACACTGTAAACACCGGCTTTTTATCTATAGCGCCGCTTTTAGTGGTGATCAATACAACGCCCCGTGCCCCTGAAGAACCATACAAAGCGGTGGCTGCAGCTCCTTTTAGCACGTTGATACTTTCAATTGTTGAAGGGTCTATATCAATCACGCGGTTAACGCCAGAGCCTGCTGCATTGCCGCCCCCATTGCCGGTTTCATCATTATTGATGGGAATACCATCTACTACAAATAAAGCCTGGTTGTCGCCTGTCGCAGAACTGTTGCCACGTATTACAATACGTGAAGAAGCGCCCGCAGTACCTGACGAACTGGTGATTTGCACACCCGCTACTTTACCTGCCATAGCATTCACAAGATTAGGCTCGCGGGTTTTAGTAATTTGTTCACCACTTAATTGTTGGGTACTGTAGGTAAGATCTCTCTTTTCACGCCGCACACCCAATGCGGTAACTACCACTTCGTTTAAAGAAGCAGTGGAAGAACTTAGTGTAATAATAATATTTGTCTGATTCCCCACAAATACCTCTTTGTCAGCATAGCCCACACTGGAAACAACAATAGTGCTGTTGTTGTGAACAGAAAGCGTGAAACTTCCGTTTGCATCAGTTATGGCAGATACTTTAGAATTCTTTTCCTTGATGGTGGCCCCGGATAAGGGACTTCCAAGTGAGTCAACCACTTTACCTTGCAGTTGTTGCTGCGCAAAAACAGGCTGGGAAAGAAACATCAGCAGGCAAATAGTAAACAAGTGACCAATCACAGTTCTTTTTGGTGAATACAACATATTTCAATTTTAAATTACAAAGGGGGATTAATTGCAACTTAACAAAGCTATTTCGCCTTACAGCCCGGCAGTTAAACCATATTGACGGATTCTTTACAGATATTAGCAAGGATTTAAATGAGAGAAAGGAAAAGCAGTTAATGCTTATTCAAGGCAGAATGCATCCGGATATATTAATAAACAGGCATAACTCATTCTAGAAGCAAAAAAGCCAGATAAGTTATTAAATAAATTTACTTATCTGGCTTTTAATTTATACCTGTTACTGAATAGCCTGAATTCTGTTACCCAAAACGTTCTACTTCAAACGCTTTCAAGTCAACGCTCGGCTTTTGCTCATTCACCAGTTCACTTATCAACTTCCCTGTACCCGCACCAAGACTAAGCCCTAACATAGCATGACCCGTTGCTACTGTTACGTTTTTATACTTTTTAATACGCCCGATATAAGGCACTCCGTCTGCTGATGTTGGCCGGAAGCCATACCATATCTTATTTGCAGGAGGCATTTCAATATTGAACTCCGGAAGAAAATCTTTAATGGCCTTTATTATACCTTCTACTCGGTGAAATCTTGGTGGCGTCCTGGTACTCACTACTTCCATTGTACCCCCATAGCGCATCTTGTTTCCGTCCATAGGAGCAATAGCTACCCTGCCTTCCGTAAGTATTGCAGGGCGGTTCAATTTGTATGGAGAGTTTTCTAATGTAAAAGAATATCCCCTTCCCGGCATTAATGGAATCTTTGTATCAATCATAGCAGCAATCTCCCGGCTCCAGGAACCGGTGGCAATTACCACTTCATCTCCTTCAAAAGCCTTATCCCTTGTAAGCACTTTGACAATCTTACCGTTGCTTTTTTCAAAGCCTGTTACTTCCCCCTTTATTAGTTGCACGCCTTTCTGTTGCAGTACATTTTTGAGTGATGCCATCAACTTATCCGGGTACAAGTGTGAGTCGCATTTAAAATAAATAGCACCCAGTGCATTGATTTTTGTTTGCGGCTCTAACTGCTGCAATCCTTTTTCATCCACCAGTTCTACATCCAGCCCAAGCCTTTTTCCGGCTTCTACAGTTGCTGCAGCGTGGTGTCCTGCTGTTTCTGTCTGAAATATCTCCAGCATCCCTTTACGCTCAAAAGCAAAATCAAAATGTGGCAGTTTTTCCCATGCACTATATTCCTGTTGACTGAAAACTGCAATATCTTTTAACGGCACTGCCGATTGCTTCCACATTTTTTTGAGTAGCGCTGCGCATAAATTTCAATCCCCAATCTATCAGGGATAAATTAAGTGATGGCTGCACATAAAAGGGACTTTTGCTATTGAGCATCCATTTCAGCCCTTGCCAAACAATACCAGGTGCCGCAAGCGGGATAAAATGGCTGGGACATACATACCCTAAATTGCCATAAGAACAATTATCTGTAAAGCCTGCTTTATCTAATACAGTTACTGTATGTCCCGATTGTTGCAGATAATAGGCACTGCTTAAACCAATTACACCACCTCCTATTACAAGTACATTTTTCATAGTTAATTACTTAGCTGCTTGCATAACAGCCTTCTAATTTGTTAACTGTATTTCTATCTCCTAAAACTTATAAAACTTCCAGTTGGTGATAAAGTCTTTTACAGGTGGCTTGTTCTCCAGTATAGCTCTTTCCATTTCTATAGGCATCATATTCTGTTGTATAAAGCTATCATGAAATTGCTTGTAGGTCATTTTACCACTATCTACCAACTCTCTTTTCAATGCCATGATCTGTAAACCACCTATCATATATGCAATCTGATATAGCGGATCATACCCCCCTACGAACGAACGGCGCACCTCCCCTTCTGCATTGGCACGCTCATGCCCTACCCTGTCAACCAGGAAATCAATACATTGCTTTGGTGTCCATTTGCCGGTATGATAGTTTAAAGAAAAAATGATGCGGGCACAACGGTGCATGCGCCAGAACAACATGCCGATACGGTCTTCGGGCGTTTGTGCAAAGCCTTGATCCCACAACAGCATTTCCCAATACAGCGACCAGCCTTCTATCCAGAAAGGCGTTTCAAAATGACGGTAGGTTTTGTAGCGGTTGGTTGAGAACTCCTGCAAAGCATGACCAGCTAATAATTCATGATGCACCGTAGCACGCGAGAAATGCGGATTGTTACCGCGCATGCTCATGAGCTTATCATCCTGGCTCATGGCATTGGTTGGATATGAGATACTAAACTCCTCACCACCGGTAAAGAAAGGATTAACTAACTGCTGCTGAGGTGTCATCATCCGCATGCGCCATGTTTCTTCTGCCAAGGGAGGTAGTGTAATTAAATCATGTTGTTTAATAAAGTTAACTGATTCATCATATAGCTTTAGCATAGCAGTCGGTTGCTCACCAGGCAACACATACTCTGTTTTAATCTTTTCCAATGCTGCTTTCCAGTTATCACCATAACCCATTTCCCTGCTTGCTTTCAGCATTTCTTTATCACACCAGGCAAACTCTTTATTGGCAATCGCCACCAGTTCTTCGGGCGTGTAAGGAATCATTTCATATTGAAGACGTCGCTCTATTTCTGCCGTACCAATTGGGTTGCCAAATATGCCGCTGCCATCATCTTTTTGGGGGGTAATGCTTCTTTCCTTTGCTTTAATTGAATCTGCATAAACAACCAGTGTGCTATCCAGCTTATGATAAGGCTGCGGAACCCACCATGTGAATAACGGATCATAGCCATTATAAAACTCAAATATACTTTTCAGTGCATCCCGCAAACCATCTATGGTACTTTCTGTCCGCTTGCCCAATTCGAAAGAAATAGAGCTTTCCTTATTAAATTTCTGTTGCAGTTCTTTTACACTTTTATTGATGTCATTCAACTGGTTGGCTATTTGTTGCGCGTCCTGTACAGCACCGCGACGGCGCAATTTTTCTATACTGTAAATACTATCTGCAAAAGGCACCCACTGTTTAATGGCATTGTATTCTTTTTCTTCTTTTTGCAACTTATATTGCTCTTCGTGCAAATCACGGTTGAAGAGTACATAATCTACTTTCGTACCTGTATTCAGCTTATCAAAATCTAATTGATTTAGTTTATTAAGATAATCGTTAACTGTTGAAAGTAAACGCACTCTTCGTTCTGGTGAGTTTTGAATCAAATAGAAGCGCGACAAATTACCATAGTCTGCGTTGTACTGCACCATGATGTTGTTAACCTCGCTGGTCTGCTCATATAAAGGAGATACTTTTTCGGGCTGTGCTTCTGTTTGGATAAAGCCTGTAAACATTAAAACTAAAAATGATAAATTGATCCTCTGAAAAGCAGTTGTTACTGACATCATGAACTGTATAGTTAAAGTAGTTTACTGAGAAAGTTACTAATGATTTTACCGATCTGCCACCTTTGAAAGCTCATCCATATTGCGTTGCGGTGGTTCAATATGCAAGAGATAACGTACAAAGAAATCACGTCTTTTTACTTTTGCCATAAGTGCCGCCACTGGTATGGTCGGAGCCTGGAATGGGAAGAAAATCAAACGTCTTATTAGCTTTGATTAGTGCATCTGCAACACGATAGGTGGATTCCGGAGGTACGTTATTATCCGCTTCGCCAACCATGAGCAGCAGATTGCCACACAGCTTGCCTGCGTTAGTCACATTGCTTTGCGCATCATATTGTGGTCCTACCGGGTAACCCATCCATTGCTCATTCCACCATTGCTTATCAATCCGGTTGTCATGACACCCACAGGAAGCTACACCGGCTTTATACCATTCCGGGTGAAATAACAAGCCACCTAATGCATTTTGTCCGCCTGCAGAAGTGCCATACAAGCCAATACGCGAAGTATCTGCATAAGGGTATTTGGCAGCGAGTGCTTTCATCCATAAAATACGGTCGGGGAAGCCCGCATCAGCCAGGTTTTTCCAGCAAATATCATGAAATGCTTTACTGCGGTTGGCTGTGCCCATACCGTCAATTTGAACTACAATAAAACCCAGATCGGCAAGGCTTTGCATTTCGCTGTAGTAAGGCATAAAGCTCTTTGGCACAAATGCATCCTGCGGACCTGCATAAATATTTTCTATAATAGGATACCGTTTAGTACTGTCAAACTCAGCAGGTAGGCAAACAATGCCGTAAATATCGGTGATGCCATCGCGCCCTTTGGCTACAAAAGGTTGCGGTAAACGCTTTACTATTGAAAGAAATGTACTTATATCAGCATGTTCTATATCGGCTATCCTTTTGCCGGTTGCAGTGGCATGCAGTTCGGTATTGGGTGCGGTATTCACTTCCGAATAGGTGTCTAAATAATATTTCTTATCCGGCGAATAAGCAATATTATGATTGGCATGTGCAGGCGTTAGATCAATAAGGTTTTTACCATCAAAGCCTATACGGTAATAATGCACATAATAGGGGTCTTCACCTTTGTTCATGCCATTGGCAGAGAACCATATTTCCCGCTTTTTTTCATCCACGCTATCAATATCTTTTACTACGTAAGCCCCTTTGGTTATTTCGTTTTTAATATTGCCTGTTTGAGCATCCACCAGGTAAATATGCCGCCAGTTGTCTTTCTCCGAAGTCCAGAGTATTTCAGCAGTTTGCGGAAGATAACAGGTGTAAATGCGATTGGTATAGATAAACGTTTTGGTTTGCTCGTCTACAATAGTACGTGTATTGCCATTTGCCACATCTACCTCTATAATACGAAAACGCTGGTGCCCCCGGTCTGCTTTCTCATAGTAGAAATGCGAGTTGTCTTTTGTCCAGTGCAGCCTTGGTGCATCAAAGAAATCAATAATGGGCGTGTTCACTTTTACAGCGGTTGCTTGCTGTACCGGAAATATATACATTTCATAAGTAGTAAACGGATCGCCGGGTTGCTTATATGCATACGACTTTAGCTGACCACGCGTTGTGCCGGGTACAGAAGACAAGACATAATGGATAGAAGAATCTTCTACCGGAGTAATATGATAGCCTATTACACATTTACTGTCGGGGCTCCAGGCAAGTGAGCCGTAAGGATGCGCATTGCTGCCATCTTTGGTGTACTGAACAGCATCGCCGCCGGAAACAGGCCTGATAAAAATATTGTTGTCTTTGATGTAGGCAACATATTGTTTGTTTGGCGAAAGGCTATCTGTCTCAAAGCTTTCCCACCTGCTTGGCGGCTCATTAAACTGGTGATGGTCATTTTCAACGTGAGGTAAGGAATCAATAATTTTTAATGTATTGCTTTTAGTATCGTACCCGTAATATTTTTTATTAAAAGCAAATGTTAGCTGCGTAGCTTCTTTATTAAATGACAGGTTATTAAGGCTTAAATGATTTTCCTTAATTACCTGGTTACTTTCTTTACTTAAAGCCGCTGCCAGGGCAGCCTCATTGAATGCCTGGCGTTTGCTGCCCGTTGCAGCGTTTACCAACAGGTATTCGGTGGTACTATCGTGTAAAATATTACGGTACCAAAAAGCATTGCTGCCCGGCAACCAATGGGCATCTACACTGGCTTTGTAAATGGTATTTTTTACAGTGCTGTCTTTTATTGTTACAGCCTTATAGCGCGTTACTATTTCTTCATGAGATGGTTTGTATGGTGATAGCGGATGTGTTTGTGCAAAAGAGAGAAAACCATTTCCAATAAGTAGCAATAAAGAAAATAAGCCTGCTTTAAACAGTGCTGACGTTGGTTGATACATATGTTTTAATAGAGGCGATGAAAGTAATTTAGGATTAAAACTAAGGGTTGCCGGTTATTAACAGGTTCTTTCCAATAATTGATTGTTTCAGGTAGCAGCAGCAAATAACGGTTTGTATAAACGGCAGGAGCAACAGTTCTTTGTTTATATATGTCCAGCACCTGGTCAGAATAAACTGCTCCGTTTTCTTCCTTCTCACTATAGAACAGCCCGGACTTATACTTAACTTATACTTAAGTTATACCTAACTTATACCTAAGTTATACCTATGTTGCTCCGTAGTTGCCCCGTAGTTACTCCGGTGTTCTCCTGATATTGCCCTGTATTTACGCTATAATAGGGTACTCCATCACACAGATACTTCGCTATTTGTATTTGTATCTATGGTGAGGTAGTAATACCTAACTTTTATTTGTCCATGGAAATCGGTACTTCCAGACTCTTTGCCAACGAAAGAGTAGTCTGCTTTCCCTGCTTGTTGCGGTAGCTGATCGTATTGGGAATATAAGCTGTATAGCTCACGAATTGCCAGCCACTCCGGTTCGGGCGTGCAATCGGCACAACCAAAGCCGTTGGTAATGCAAAGCGGAATCAGGAAAGATGTTCCTGTTTCCATTGCTTTTAACGCAAATAGTTCTTTTTGCACTTTATTGGGCCTATGTCGGATGCCTTCTGATTGATATTCATTCCCGCCAAGATCCAGCGCATCGTAAATATCTTCTACAATGCTGATGGTAACCCGGTCAGCATCCAGCGTTACCGAATCAGCCAGGCCTTTTCCCATCTGCTTTACAATTAGGCAGACCACTCCTGTTTCACCCTGTGTTAGTTTGTTTTGTTTGTACAGCCGTATAAACTTGTCAAATCCCTTCCCTGCCAGTTCCTTCTGGTAGTTCAGGTTTCACCGGTGGCGAGTTGGCTTCAATGCGCTCTGCAACCACATTCCGGTACACGGGATAAGTGAACAACCCTGTATCTCCGGCTTTGAGTTTATTCATATTATCTGTGTAAAACGACATATTCATATGTGCATACCCTATCTCAAAGCGAGGCTGAGCTGTGTCCAACTGCAGCAATAACTCGTCTGCAACTGTTTTTGGTTTCACTGTGGGCTGTTGCGCCCCTTTAAAGCTGTGGATAAAAAGTAGGAGGCTCCCAAGCAGAATTGCTATGCCTGCAAACAAAATGATCCGGTCAGTACCGAGGTTCTTTAGTCGCATAAATAATGCTTTCAAGTGTAAGTTGTATATCATCCACGCCCTTCCACCCCAGTGGCTAACTTCACCGGGTCTTTCATGGCCCGTATCTTTACTTCCTTCCGTTTTTCATCCAAAGGGTCAGTGTAAACCACCTTGTCCGGCAGGTACACAATTTTAGAAAGGAAGTTCCAGGCTCTTTTTCCATTTGATCTGTTTTCAGGGTAATGTCCTGAAATAAACAAGGGTATTCTGAGTCCTTTTCCTGTTTCGAGAGGCGTGGGCGGGCTAAAGGTGCGTACAGAGGAATCCGTGCTTTTTGCGCGAACCATTGCTGCATAATCAACACTGGCTGCTCCCGGTGTTTCTTCTATGGTTACTTTATCCCGTATCACATAACGCTTCAGCACCACCTGAAAGTCCTGGGGTGTTACTTTTCCTATGTTCTGCAAGATCAGGTAGTTTGTGCGGGTGTAACCGCTGTCCTCAAACGACTCCGTTTTCTCCATCACCCCTTCATCGTTTTCATATACAATCTCGTTTTTCAATAGCGGGTAATCAAGGAAATATAGTCCTTTTGCTCTTGCCGAATCGTTTAGTCCATAATAAATTTCTTCGTAGATGCTTACATAAGAAGCTTCGATTTTAGGTTCGAGTTCTTTATTTTCTAAGATAGCTGATTTTTCCGTAGTACGGGTAGTTTCGTCGGGGCTAAAGATCCTGAATGCAGCAACGCCACTCAGCACAATCCCCAACAGGGCCGACACCACACCTAGTTTTGCTGATGTTGTGGACCAAAATGTGCTTTTTGCACTACTCCATTTTGCTTGTTTTCCAGTGAGTCCCGGGTTCTCTTTTACAGCACTCTGCGGAGCGGCCCCTTTTTCAGCCAGTGCTTTCAGCAGGTTTTGAAAACCTGTGTTGTAATCGGTAGTAAAGTCTATGTATTGTTTACGGGCAAAGCGGAAGGGAACGGTGCAAGGTTCTATCATCAGCGGAATGATACGCTTCCCCTGGTCAAGTGCAAACGAAGCTTCGTCCAGCACATTCTCAGATTGAACAGAAGCCGGCGAAAGCACCAGCAATACGCCCCAAGCCTCGCTTAGCGCTTTCTGGATAGCCACATCCCAGTTTTCACCTGCGGGAATGTCCAATTGGTCAAGCCAGACACTAGCGCCTGCGTTCTTCAGATTAGTGGCCAGTTGCTGGACAAAATCAGTATTCTGTCTGGAATAACTGAAAAAGTATTTTTGATTTTCCAAGGCAACTTTTTTAAACAGTTGAGAATGATTTTGAAAGAACAACCGGTTTTGCTTAAGCTTGTTGTGTTGGCAGTTCGTCTGAATGACAAGTTAATAAAAAAAATGTTGCAATATCACCAGTAATGCAGAGAAATCATGAACTGTTATTTCATTGCCTGGAATTAACAGCAGCTTGACTCCTGGGAACGATATTGGTACACGCACATAGAGTTGTTTAACATCAATCTTTTGCAAACTAAAAGAATAATTGGCGGAGGTTGGTGTACACTTCCCGGGTAATTAATGAAATATATTGCTTGTTGAAAAGTACATTGTATTGTAAGTAAGTGTAGGGAAGTGCATTTTGCTGTAGGTGCTGTTGAGGGTTAGATAACCCGCAGGAAAGTATTGGCGGTATGTTTTCTCTTAGTAAAGAAAATGCGTGCTATAAGCTGAAAATTATTGCCTTTGATGTTAAAAACACATAGATCATATCTAACGGCATCCACCGCATTAAACACTATGCACATTTCATTAAAGTTTGCAAAATCAACCTTATTCATAATGGTGAGCCAGTTATTCAAAGCGTCCTCACCTGTTTGATGTTTATCTATACATTCTTTGATATTACCTTTTAATTGCACTGCATATGTAAATTCATTTACTTGCTATTCTTATTAGTACATTGTCAACAATACATTCCTTAAGATCACTATGACAAATCACATTGCTGCCAAAAGAACATTATTTAAATATCACTTTCTCATTGTTGTGACGCTAGCTGCAGCCTTCCAGGCATGCAAACAGGAAGCTACTGTTAAAAGTATCAAACAAATGGATACCACCCGGACAAAACAGTTGGCTGCATCCATCGAGTCGCTTGTAAAACCTGAACTTGCCGACAGCCTTTCGTTGCACTTATGGGGGGTAGATTCACTCGTTATTTCTCCGATTGCTATTGATATAGATGATTTGGGAAGAATATATTATACCACTACTAACCGGCAAAAGAATTCTGAATTTGATATACGGGCTCATCCGGATTGGGAGATACCTTCCATACAACTGCAAACCGTAGAAGACAAACGGGCTTTTTTGCACAAAGAATTATCACCTGAAAACAGTAAAAGAAATACCTGGCTGAAAGATCTGAACGGAGACAGCTCACATGACTGGCGGGATATGACGGTTGAAAAAGAAAATGTCTTTCGTCTGGAAGACATTAATGGCGATGGAGTGGCCGACCAGTCGCAGTTAGTGGTAGATGACTTTCATGATGAGGTGACGGATGTTGCCGGTGGCCTTTTGGAACATGATGGCAACCTGTTTGTTGCCGTTGGACCAGACTTGTGGCGAATGAAAGACAAAAATGGTGATGGCATAGAAGACGAGAAAACCTCCATTTCACATGGTTATGGTGTTCATATCGGCTTTCGCGGGCATGGCATGTCTGGTGTTGAAATGGGGCCTGACGGCAGGATCTATTGGCAGATTGGCGACATTGGTTTTAATGGTACTGACAAGAACGGTAAAAAATGGGAGTATCCCAACAGCGGCGTGGTTGCCCGTGCAAATCCTGACGGAAGTGATTTTGAAATATTTGCTTCCGGGGTTCGCAACACCCATGAATTTGCCTTTGACGAATACGGCAACCTGATCAGCGAAGATAACGATGGCGACCATCCGGGTGAAAAGGAAAGGATGGTATATGTTGTAAACGGATCGGACGCCGGCTGGCGGAGCAACTGGCAATATGGCAAATACAAGGACCCGGACAATAACACCTACAAAGTATGGATGGATGAAAAAATGTGGATGCCGCAGTTTGAAGGGCAGGCTGCTTATATAACGCCCTGTATTTCCAATTATGTTAGTGGCCCCGCTGGCTTCGTGTATAACCCTGGTACTGCTTTAAGCCCTAAATATAAAAATACTTTTTTTGTTGCCGAGTTTGTAGGCAACCCGGCCCAATCGGGTATCTATGGTTTTAAATTAAACCCTAAAGGAGCCACTTTTGAACTGGGAGAAAACAAGAAAGTCCTTGGTGGTATTTTGCCTACCGGGCTTGATTTCGGTCCGGACGGCGCACTGTATGTAGCGGACTGGATTGACGGCTGGGGCACAAAAAATTATGGCCGAATATGGAAGATGGACGATAATGGCGGGGCTGCCTTGCCCCAACGGCAGCAAACCAAATCCTTATTAGCTGCTGATTTCAGTAAGCGTAAGGAGGAGGAACTGGGTGCTTTATTGAAGAATGAGGATATGCGGGTTAGGCTTAAAGCGCAATTTGAACTGGTGAAACGCGGCTCAGCCGGCGTAGCAGTATTTCAGAAAGCACTGGAGCAAACAGATAACCAGTTGGCAAGAGTTCATGCCATCTGGGGCATTAGCCAGTTAGCCCGGCAGGAAGATAAGTGGGGCGATTTGTTATTGCCCCTATTACGGGATAACGATCCGGAGATCAGCGCACAGGCTGCCAAATGGTTAGGGGATGTTCGCTATAAGAAAGCCGGTAACCAGTTGATTCCTTTATTAAAAGATACATTTAGCCGTGCCCGCTTTTTCGCTGCAGAAGCCCTGGGCAGAATAGCATACGAACCAGCTATTAATCCCATCATTGAGATGCTGAAAGCCAATAATGATGAAGATACTTATTTACGGCATGCCGGAAGCCTTGCCCTTGCACGAATAGGAAAAGCCGATCCTGTTATTGCCTTGTCAACTAATCCATCCCGTGCGGTCCGAATTGCGGCAGTGGTAGCGCTCAGAAGGATGAGCAATCCGGGCAGTTGCCGCTTTCCTGAATGATACGGATGAATACATTGTTACAGAGGCTGCACGTGGCATCAATGACGATCTTTCCATCAAGGATGCTTTACCTGCCTTGGGGAATGTACTTGAAGAACACCAAGTTCACGAATGAAGCGCTGATAAGGCGTGCCATCAATGCGAACTTAAGGGTAGGAACCGAGCAGGCATTGCAGAACTTAGTTAGTTATGCATCTGTACCGGCTAACCCGGCACAGATGCGTGCGGAAGCCATAGACGCATTAAGCACCTGGTCGAAGCCTTCGGTAGTAGACAGGGTGGACGGCCGATACAGGGGCGTTATCCAAAGGGATCCTGCCACGCTGAAGAATAAAGCTGGTAATATGCTTTCGGGGTTGTTAAACGATAAGGATTCAAGTGTACGGGTAAGTGCTGTTAAAGCAGTTAAAAGGCTTGATATAACAGAAGCTTCTCCTTCTTTACTTGCGCTTTTGAAAAGGGACCCAAAGGCTGCTGTCCGGGTAGAAGCGCTTAAAGCTTTAGCTTCTATGCAGGATGAGCATATGAGTGAAGCTATCAAGCAGGCGCTTACCGATAAAGATAAAACTGTTCGGATTGTTGGTATAGACCTTATCGGAAAGTTGAACATATCAAAAGACCTGATGGTGTCTTTGTTGTCGGATGTGATCAATACAAAGACGCCGGAAGAAAAACAGGCAGCTCTCCTGACGCTTGGTAAATTACCGGTTGAAAACTCCGGAAAAGTATTCCAGGGCTTGTTGCAACAAATGGCAAATGGCAAACTCTCTCCGGAGATTTATCTCGAATTGGCTGATGCTATAGACAGTACGCGGTCACCTGAATTAATTAGCCGGTATAAACAAATTAGTTCTAAACTTTCGGCAGATGATTTAACTGCTGCATATGCGGGATGCTTATTAGGCGGTGATCCTGAGCGTGGAAGAAGAGTTTTCTTCCGCAATGAGTCAGCTCAATGCATGCGTTGCCATTCCTATGATGATATGGGTGGCAATGCTGGTCCTCGTCTGAATGGTGTTGCATCAAGAATTACACGCCCTCAGATACTCGAAGCACTGGTCAATCCAAGTGCCCGGCTGGCGCCTGGTTTTGGTATTGTAACATTGAAGCTGAAAGACGGTAAAACAGTTTCGGGTGTACTGCAGGCTGAGAATAAAGACAGTCTTATAATGAAAGCCGGTGACCAGCAGCATATAGCCATAGCTAAAGCTCAGGTTGAGAAAAGGACCAATGCTGCCTCCAGTATGCCTGAGATGAGATATATCCTTACCAAAAAAGAGATCAGGGATGTGGTGAGTTTCCTGTCTACGTTGAAGGAGAGCAAGTGACGAATCTTACCTGAATGCACAAGTGTCAAAGCATGTTTTGCCGGATGCATTCACCGCAGCCTTTAACTAATTGTAATTCCGTAAGGCTCTGTCGCATCTGCTGATCATTGGGTATTATTAGCAGATGCGACAGAACCTTTATTTTCCCGATCCTTTTCTAAACCGATGGGCTGGAATATAGAATTATTATTCTCTGCACAACAGATTGCACACAACGATAATATTATCAATGTTCTTAAATGGTGATATCGGCTGATAAAGCTTCCGTTTCTTTTTCGACTGCTTTTTGGTCATTTACAACTAGGCACCCAACCTGGCTTCTATACGCAGAACATTCAAAAACTATTTATTATGATAGTTTTTTCAAAATAAACCTTCCTACTTTTTCTCCGGCATTCTGACCATTTACTATGGCGTCTGTAAAGTGGATACCTCCGTAAAATCTGGAAATACCGGCTTCTAAAGCAGCTTGTCTGAATGATGAAAAGTTTCGGTCTGGCAGCCCAAATGCCCTTTCTATTGAATCTTTAAAGGGAAAATTATCGCCAAAGAAATGAGATAAGACTTCTGCGGATGCTCTTGAGATTACCGAATGACCACTCAAATACTCTGGAAAAGGCGGAGTTTGCAATAAGGGCTGCCAATCCGGGTCAATATATTTTCTAATTACGGTCTCAGGACGTATTCTGTTGCTCCTGTATTTTTCATCCCAGCAGCAGATAAACGCATCCATCAGTGTTGTAGATAAGATGGCATATACTTCCATTGTTTTTTCAAAAGAAGCATTAGTTTTTTTGCAGGCAATTCCAGCAATACCCATCCAGTGCGCACCTGGCGATATTTTCTTTATGCCAATTTGCAAATGACCATCATTCTGTACGGCAAACGGATTGCAATCCCAAAATGATGCAATTTGTACATGTTCCTCCGGAAGAGCCTTGCCTTCCCTATATACCGCATCCATCAGTTTGTAAAATCCGGAGCCTTTTGCCGAATCAAACGGAGTTGGTGCATCCGGTTTAAATTGTGAACATGAATCCAGATAAAAAGTCCGGACTGTCTTAAATTGAGGTTCAACAGCAGCTATAAAGGCAGGTGGAGTAGGATACCAATAACCGGGGCCTTGCTTAGGAGTGTATCTCGGAAGATCACTAATTTTTCTATAGCCATCATCCCTTGCATACTTCAAAATCGCTTTGGCAATTGTATCTCCATATAGTTCAGAAGCATTAATAACTTCTTCACTTACACCTGCCGCAATACTTTTTTCGCGTAAGTCCTGCTCGGTTGAGTCGAGTAACTTACCAGACGGCTGCATTTTTTCAGCCGTCTTCAGCATAGCAAACAAGGCAGCCAGTTTAGATGAATAGTTTTCTATGGCGGGCTTTTTTATATCAGGATAATCTTTAAGAAGGCCGTGGAGGCTTTTGAATTGAGGATTGTTTTGTGTTACTACTTCATATCCTGCCAATGAAGCATATGAAAAGAAACGTGAAGCTAAAGGTGGATTAGTTACATCATGAATCATAATGCTTGTCATGCTTTTCACCACATCTGTAATCTCATCGGGCTTTACTTCCTCAACTGCAGGATGATTTGTCCTGCAACAAACAATAAAAAAAGGGCAAGCCAAAAGCAACAATAAATGATAACTAAATCGTTTCATATACGTCATATTTTACAACCGGGATCCAAGATATTCATTTGACTTGATATGGTTTTTCAGCGGGCTTGTAAAAGGTTAAAACTACACTTAATTGCATAATTCATTGTTGGTGTGGCTTTATAACAATCAAACTGTCATTATTCCGGGCTATCAGGTACATCCATTTTTTATTACTGGTTTTAATCTGTCGGATATCCCTTATTTCCCCGGTAAGTACCAACCCTGATTTTAAGGGAGAAGTGGTTGCCCAGCTTTTTTCCTCTTGAATCAACACCTGCCCAAAGCCGGCATCATATCTTCCTTCATAAGGAGCTAACACCATAAAAATTTCCTGCTGCTAAAATATCTTTTTTTCCATCTCTATTAAAGTCAGCAACATCCCATGCAAACACAGGGAACCATTGCACCGGTTCCGGCAATTTTTCAATGTGATACTTTTTACCAGAATTCATTAACAGGCTTGTAGAAAGCGTATTAACGGTAAGTTTCTCCATGCTTTCAGCCGCTCACCAAATATTTTCTCAACAGTGAGACCTGCCATCGCCGAATAACTTAAAATTGTTTTCGTAATGAAGGGAATTGTCTTTCCAAGTCTTCTTTGTTCGAAAAAGTATAACAACTGCCATCTTTTGCAACGCCTAAAATCTGATCCGTAGCCCATTGCCATCCAGGTCGCCAACATACAATTCGAGTGGAGCCGCATCGCTTGCTTTTAGTTTGGAGTTTTCGCCCCAGTTGCCAACGAGCAGATCGGGAAACCCGTTATTATCAATATCTTCCGCCTTTACAGATTGCCATAAACCAGTTGTCTTACTCAATCCTTCTTCACGTTTTATTTTCTAGTTTGCCTTTGTTATTTTTAAAAATAGTAATTGGCATCCATTCTCCTACTATCACCAAATCCGGCCAGCCATCCATGTTTTTATCAGTCCAGACAGCATCTGTTACCATTCCTATATTGCTGAGCCCGGCAGCGATGCTATCCGGTGCAACTGAAAAATTTCCTTTTCCATCATTGATCAGCAAATAAGACGTTGGCATTACACCATAGCTTTTGGCAACAACCCTGCCCGCCAACAAAAAGATCCATGTCTCCATCTTTATCAAAATCAGCAGCAACGGCTACAGATTTATTGCCATACAATAGCGGCAAACCATCAGATTTTTTAAACTCTACCTTTTCCATTATTCATATAAAGCCGGTCCTGTAACTCTTTTCCTTACCCCAAAATTCATTGCCGCCGCTAACCACATATAAATCGGCAAACCCATCGCCATTGGCATCAAAAAACAAAGCATTTACATCTTCACTGGCAGCATCTTCAGTAAAGAGTTTTTGCTGTATTGATTGAAATGTTCCATCCCTATTTTGTATGAAAAAGTGCTCCTGGCTGACCGCGCGCGCCACAAACAAAAAAATCATCAAGACCATCCTTATTAATATCTGCGACCGCTATTTTAGGTCCCTGCGTAGAAACCATGTGCGGAATCAATGCCTGCACATTAAAATCGATAAAATTATTTTCCTGATGCTTCCACTTTATTTTTACTTTATTGGTTACATCTGTAAACAGAGCTGATAGTATGGCTTACATCTTCCGTCGGCAATACTTTTTGATTAACAGTAACAGCATCTGCTTCTTTCAACACCAATCGCTGATTTGATTTCACATTCGTCAACTGCTGCATATGGCCGGAAGGCCAGATGATGTCTAACGTATCAATGTTTGTATAATGTCCTAATCCAAAGTGAATCATGTTTGTAGACATGCTTAAAAATCCACGGCTGCCCGTAACATAATTTAGTTGCAGGTTACCATTATACTTAAGGATTGCTTTAGCACCGTAACCAAAAGTGTTGTTCCCTTCGCCTTTTAGTTGAATATCAAGAAAGTTCTGTTTGTTTCTTTCACGCGAGTTATTCAAGTATATCATTGCCGGACTATTGATATTATTAACAACAATATCCAGGTCACCATCATTATCCAAATCCGCATATGCCGCACCATTTGATAGTGTTGGTTCATCGAAACCCCATTCCTTCGATTTGTCTTCGAATTTCATATCGGGCTGCCCTTTAAAAATATAGTTAGGAACTTTACCAGAAGGCATTTTATCAATCGCTTGTTTATCTGCGGTTTTTCCTTTTTGCAACAGATCGAAAACAGAGGGATCGTCCGCAAATTTTACATAGTCCAAATCGTTTGGCCGTTTTACAATTCCATTCGTAACAAACAAGTCTTTTACACCATCATTATCAAAGTCTGCAGCCAGCGGACACCAACTCCAATCAGTGGCTTCAACACCGCTATATAACCCGATTTCGCTGAAGTGCTTACCGCCGCCAACATTTAACTGCAGGCAGTTGCGGGAATATTGCGTATGATAGCCATAACTCAATTTAAAATTATAAATATCAAAAGGATCATCGCCTGCAGAAGATTTCAATACCTTCTCATCTTTAGGAAGCATATCCATAGTTATGATATCCAGCCAGCCATCATTGTTGAAATCAGCGACATCGCTGCCCATGGAAAAGCGGCTTTCATGACCAAAAGCTTTCTCATTTGCTTCGGTAAATGTTCCATTCTTATTATTCAGATAATAGTAATCATTTTCATGAAAATCATTACTTACATAAATATCATCCCAGTTGTCATTATTGAAATCTCCCACAATCACATTTAATCCATAACCAAGTGCGCTGTTATAGATTCCGGCTTCATGCGTCACTTCCCTGAAATGTTTGCCCATCTTTTTGTTCATTAATAAAGAGTTTATCACCACTCTGTGCACTGCTTGTTGTACGTTCTTTTGCTGTTCTGAAACTTTCAGCAGAATGTACGGAATGGCAGACCAAAAACATATCAAGGTCGCCGTCTTTGTCATAATCGAAAAAAGTAGCTTGTGTACTAAAGGCTGTAATAGCCAACCCATATCTTTGGCTGATTCTAAGAAACTGCCGTTGCCATTATTGATATAAAGTTCATTTCTACCATGCAGGCTTTTAAAATTACCAACCGCGCACACATAAATATCCAGTAAGCCATCACCATTTACATCAGCCATTGTTACTCCTGTCTTCCAGTTGGATAACCCGCCAACGCCTGCCTTTGCGGTAATATCTTCAAATTTAAAATTCCCCTTGTTGAGGTATAATTTGTTCCCGCCGAGATTGGAGGTAAAAAAAATATCAATCAACCCATCATTGTTTATATCGCCCGTTGCTACGCCTCCCCCATTGAAGTAATATATATAATCAAGTATATTGAAAGCGGTATCGTTGACGGGCAGCGTATTTTGAAAATCAATACCGGTGCTCTGTGGTTTTAGTAAAGTAAAAAGTGGCGTTGCCCGATGGCAGGAAATCACAATAAGGCTTAGTAACAGAAAGCACACCAATCTCTGGCAATAGCTGAATATTGTTGTATCAATATTTTTTACACAAGCCATATTACTTAGTCATCAGGTTGTCGTTACCTGTTATGATTCGCCCAATCAAATATCAGATCGGATTTTGTTACAATTTGCTTTTTGATTTTTTTACCAGGATTGTCTTTTCATAGAGTCCGGTATTTTTCCATCTTCCCATACTCATTTTGCTTGAAAATAGTTACCGCTGCAACGAGCCTGGCTCCTTCAGGAGCCTGGTTAGGCACCCGTATGCCTAACACAATTTTCTCAAAGGGCTTTGTCCATTGATACTCTCGCGGAACAATGATATCGGTAGCATATCCAAGCGTGCTGATAGGCGACACTGAACATCGCCCGCTACCTATTTTCAGTGGTATGCACATGGTTCCGGGTGTATTCTTGTAGAGATACTTTACATCTCCGGAACAATCCGGCGGATAAGTATTTTTCTCAGTAAGGCAAAAACATAATGGATATGTATAACCTTTACCATTATTGAGATCGAAATAATACTCTCCAAATTCAAATTTCTTATCCAACTCAAAATTGAGTTCTACAACATCCCCTTGCTTTGCGTAATAGATTTCATCTTTTTTATGCACCATCAGTAAAACAACCCCGATAATCAATGCCAACACCAATATCAATATAAATAATCGAGTTCCTTTCATAGCCAGAATTTAGCATTTGCTTTGGCAAAGATATTTGTTAGAGAATAGCTGCCCGCCTGTAAGTATCAGGGGACTTCCATTCTGCCAAAGCCATACAGTCGGTAAAGTCATGGTAAAGTCATGGGAAGCCATGGTAATCTACCGGCAAGTGTACTTAAACCTGCATGAACAGTTGCTTTCAGAATGCTAAAGTCCAGCTATGTTAACAATCACTCTTTAAGTTTTCTTTTTAAAGCCCTTAAACTTATTCTTCCATTTCAATTTCAGACAAAATCATATTTAGTCATTTTTTTATCTCGTAAACCTGAACGGGCTGCCCGTTAATACCAATAAATACCAACTGATTAATAACGCAAAATGACCTGATCTCACCTTGCACCTTCAATCCTGACACTGATTGATTCGCATAACGAAAACCACCATGCCCATCGCCAAGAAACATTTGTCCTTCGCTGCTTTCATTCATACCGATTTTGATTCTTGAAGATTTAATATTTCCACCGAACAACAGATCCATGTTTCCATCTTTATTAAAATCACTGGTTGCAATGGCAAATACAGGACTAAACTGCGCTTCAACCGGCAACGGCTGTTCCGCCAGTTTCCCGCTGGCATTACTTACCCACAATTTGGTTTGCATGGTAGTGGCAGAAAGCATTCCGGCGCCGTTCAATTCTTCCTTTGTAAAAATGGAAGTGAGAGTTGCATCGGCATACGATTTATAATCAATAAATCTTGTTCGCATCATACTTATCTGCTCCAATAATTCGTCGCGACCTACGTAAGGATATGATTTTCCCTGGATGTAATAGCAGAATATGGGATCAACAGAACCGTTGTCATCAAAGTCTTTGTAGCACATTTCTACAGGTTCATTTTTGCTTGCTCTCCACTGACAATTGATGCCGTAGTTGCCAGCAATAATGTCCGGTTTTCCATCACCGTTCACGTCCGTAACCGCCAATGTATTCCACCATCCTCTTTGAGAAGAATCTATAAACTCACTGGTCTTATCTTCCAATTTTCCGTTTTCCGGTTTCCAGATTTGTACAGGCATCCACTCACCAGCGGTAATCAGCTCTTTCTTTTTATCACCATCTATATCAGCAAAGACGGCACTTGAAAACATACCAGCTTTCGCAATTGAGGGACAAATATCTTTTGTCGCATCTCTAAAGTTTCCCTTGCCATCGTTCAGGAGAATGTAAGATGATGGTGTTTCAGGATACCGCCCCGGAATAACACGCCCGCCTACAAATAAGTCCGGAAAGCCATCATCATTCAGATCACCGGCAGCTACTGCCCCGGCAGAAACAGAAATGGCAGGCATGGCATTTACAGCGCGCGTGAACTTTCCTGACCCATCATTGATATATAAACGACTTTGTAATAGCAGACGCGTTAGGCTCGAAAGAATTGTAGCCACCAGTAGCTACAAATAGATCAAGTTTACCATCTCCATTCGCATCAAACATAACTGCGCAGGCATCATTGCTGGCAGCATCTGTATCAAAAGCCGGCTCGTTTAGCTTCTCGAATTGCTGATGTTCTGTCTGCCGGTATAAGCAAGCTGGAAAACCATTGCCGCCTCCTATAAAAATATCTTCTTTACCATCGCCGTCAATATCACCTTTTGCCATGCAAGGGCCGATATAAGACAAAGGGTTGACTAATAATGGCTGCCTTTTAAAATCGTTGACATCATCCTGATGATGAACATAATTGATCGGAGAATGTGCTATTGGATATAATATGCTTCCAATATTATTTTTCTGCTGATTTTGCCCGGCTGTTGCATCAGATTCCTTCAACAATAATTGTTGATTGGTTTTTATGTTTGTTAGTAACTTGTTCTTTTTTTCCTGGCCAGGTGATAATCAGGGAATCAATGGTAGCAGTTCTTCCGACACCAATACTATCATGGGTGATACACTTGATTGGAAACCCCGGGTTGGCTGTTGTTCCCACACCTGCTGCCCGCCTTTAGTAAACAACTGCACTTTTGCACCAACGCCAAAAGGATTGGCACCAGTACCTTGTAATTTAATTTTAATAAAACGGGCTTTTGTGGTCTCCTCTGTATTGTTCCGGTAAATAAAAGCCGGCTTATTTATATTATTTACTACAAGGTCAAGATCGCCGTCATTATCGAGGTCAGCATAAGCGGCGCCATTGCTATTTGAAACAGCATCAAATCCCCATTCCTTACTCATATTGGCAAACTGCAGTCTGTGGGTGTTTTGAAATGCATAATTGCGCACATCGGATGAAGGCATTTTTTTTACCAGTCCAACAGATTGCTTTTCTGAATACGGCCTTCTTTATCGCGTAAAAACTCGCCCATGTATTTTAAAAAATCCAGGTTGTTATAGTCACGTAAATAGCCATTCGTGACAAAAATATCTTTCCATCCATCGTTATCAAAATCTGCAATCAGAGGCGCCCAGCTCCAATCGGTGTTTGATACGCCGGCCAGTTGCCCAATCTCGCTGAAGGTTCCATTTCCATTATTCAGGTGCAGCATATTTCGCATATACTGTGCGTGCAGTCCGGCTTGCATGTTTTGGTTAAACAGTTCAAAATTGTCGCTGCCAAATAAAAGCTTCTGCCTTCGGTTATCTTCAGGCAGCATATCAAGGGTATAGATATCAGCTAAGCCATCGTTATTGATATCAGCAATATCATTGCCCATTGAAAATTCTGACGTAGCAGAAAGCATATTACCAAGCTCATCCTGAAAAGTGCCATCTCCTTTATTGATGTACAGATAGTCGGGTGCCAAATAATCATTGCTTACATAAATGTCGGGGAAACCATCATTATTAACGTCTGCAATAGAAACACCAAGATTGAAATTCAGTCGTGAGTTGCGTATACCTGATTGCGAAGTAATTTCTTTAAAGAAATTATTATCGTTCCGGTACAATTTAAGTCCGGTAAGTGAGTCGGTTTTATTTAAGAGATAATGAATAGCTGTTTCATCAAGGTTATTAAACCGGATAGGGCTATGGTTTAATAAAATCAAATCCAGATCTCCGTCCAAATCATAGTCAAAAAAAGAAGCCTGCATACTGAAAGCCGAATCTGCAAGTCCATATTTCTGTGCTTCATCAACAAAAGAAGGCATTCCATTTTTATCGGAACCTTTATTAATGAACAGTTCATTAGCTCTTTCGTTACCCGGCAGATTGCCTGAATGGCAAACATAAATATCCAGCAACCCATCGCCATTTACGTCAGCCATAGTTGTGCCTGTACTCCAGCTTTTACGCCCTCCAACACCTGCTTTTACAGTTATATCTTCAAATTTAAAATTGCCATGATTGAGATATAATTTATTCCCTTCTCTGTTGCTGGTAAAGTAAATATCATCCAAGCCATCATTATTTACATCCCCAATGGCAACACCGCCGCCATTGTAACTGTTTTCATATTGTAGGGGATTAACATTTTCGTCTTCGGTTATCTCGATTAGTGAAAGTTATGTTCGTAGAGTCGGAAGGCAGAAGTGTAAATAATCTTTGTTGCTTTTTTATCGTTTGATGTAGCAAGCCTGACAAAACAAACAATCAGAATAAAAAGAGGCAGTCTCATTTTCCTGTTACACGTTATCATAACGCACCAAAAAGAAGGTTCTTGAAGAAAAATACTAAGGCGATGGATCACATCACCTTAATATTTTCAGAAATGCACAGCTTAATTTCTCATCTTTACATACAACTGTGATGAATAATTAGTCTCAAATACTTACTTCAATATTACTGATCTAAGATTCGATTTTTTACTGTTAAACTAATAGGGGTTATACAAGATTAACATTTTTAACATATACACAGTTCGAATGAACCTTAAAAGCTTAATAACCCGGATTTTGTTTCAGATTAGGATTCGTATTTAATGCGTCAGAGGAATAGGCATCAGCTCACGGTAATCGCCATTAGGCTGGTGAGAAAACCATGATTTTTTTGTAAAAATTCCCCATCGAAGTAAGTCCTGACGCCTGTGTGGCTCCTGATTAAACTCCCAGCCCAATTCATCCAAGAAACGGCCATATTGAATATCCGCTCCACCTTCATGTGTTGTTACCAGGTGATCTCTTCTTCCATAATCATACGAGCTTCCCTGCTGTAACTGAGCGCCTGTTACGGTTGCCTTTGCAGGATCGGTTGGAAACTCCTTGCCCTTACTGCACTTACAATCGCAGCTGCATCATCTGCCTTGCCGGTCCGAAGCAAACATTCTGCTTTTATCATCATTATATCAGCCAGCCTAAACAATGGGGCATCATTGCTGAGATTAGTTAAGGCGCCTAATTTGAATTCAAATTTTCCCAGGCGAAAGCCATGAATTTCTTCGCTGGAATCCACACCCGGAATGGCATTGATAAATATTCAAAGGTTTCCCATTAAACGCTCCGAGGGTTCCGTCAAGCGGCGTACCGGTAGATGTATATTGCTGGCCCTTGAATCCAGTTTTCTTTCAAGCGTAGATCTTCCGGATCGTAAGTATCAATATATTGGGGAATGGCTGCAATACCACCCCATGCAGAAGACTGCAATTTGTAAGTCGCCTGGTTTTCCGGCTGTAGGGTTTCCATGTGCAGATTGAAGCCAGGGGCATATTTTTCATCAAAAGGCACAGCAAAAATAATTTCCGGATTGGAAGAATTATCAGTCACAAAGATTGCTTTTTGAGTTGGGCTCAGGGAATATTTTCCAGAGTTGATAATGTCATCGCAAACTGCGATGCAACTGTCCCATTTTGCTGTTCCGGTATAAACTCCTGCATTCAGATACATCTTGGCCAACAGTGCTTTTGCCGCCCATTTATTGAAACGTCCGTAATAGGTTTGCGAATTATCTTCACTCAAAAGCGGCATTACTGTCGTTTAATTCGCCAATGATAAAATCATATACCTGCTGGCGTGTGCTCTGGTCGGGAAGAAATCCAGGCTCTACATCGAATTTGTCTACGATGGGTACATTTCCATACAAATCACATAGTACATAGTAGTAGGATGCCCTCAGTGCTCTTATTTCAGCTAAAATTTCATCTTTGCCTGTAGTCACAGGAACCATGCCCGATTCAATCTGGTATATCAACCGATTACAATTGGTAATACCATTATAGGCGCCAGACCAGTTACCGGCGGTTCCATCTGTATTTGTCCATTTATGTTCATGCAGCCTGCGATAGCTTCCATCATCAACCCAACCGTTAGGGCCGTGCTGGTATAACAATCTCATCGGCAGTTACTTCCTGAGTTCTGAAAAAATTACTGGAACCATTGTAACCAATCAAATCACGCCAGGCTCCATAAGCAGGACCGACTAGTGAAACAAGATCAGTCGGCTCAGGCGAAAATTGATCGGAAATAATTTCCGTATAGTTTTTATCAGCAAGTTTTGTACAGGAAGATATAATAAGAATGAATGAAAAGTATATAAAAAATCTGAAAATCTTTTTATGGTTAAGCATAGATTGTAAATTGAAAAATTAAAAAGTAGCATTTAATCCGAAAGTAAAGGTGCGCGCACTTGGATATTTATCCCTGTCATCATCTCCGGGAGCAAGACCTAAGCGGTTCACTTCAGGATCAATTCCTTTATAACCTGTGATCACCAATGAATTCAGCATAGAAACGTATACACGGGAATTTTTCACAATCTTGCCAATTTTTCCAATGTTGCAGCCAAGTGTAATATTATCTATTTTCCAGAAATCGCCGTTCTCTATATAGTAGCTGTTATATTGCAAAGGCACGTTTTTATCCATTATTGCTTTTCCAAATAACGGGTCGTAGGCCGACTTGAACTGATTATATTGCGTGCGGCCAGTATTTTCGTAGTACATTCTCTGGAAATTCAGAATCTGGTAATCAAATGCGCCTCTCATGGTAACTGACAGATCAATAATCTTATATCGAAAATTATTATTCCAGCCTGCATAATATTTAGGCAAGCCATTCCCCAGAACTTTCTTATCCTCGTCTGAAGCTTTAAAATCGTCGTAAGCAACCGGTTTTCCATCTTGACCTTCATATATCCATTTACCGCTCGAGTCGACTCCTATCACTTTGTAACCGTAGAACTCACCGATGGACCTTCCTACCTGTACCCTGTGTGTATAGGTTTGAATCGGGTCTCCTGTATAACCAGTATTGAAATAGTTAGTGGTTGTTTGATAAAGATCATTAGAAAGAGAAACCAGTTTATTTGTATTAGTTGAAAAGTTTACACTCGATGACCATTCAAAATTCTTATTGGTGATCGGAGTAAAGTTTACTATCACTTCTAAGCCAGTATTTTTCATCACACCCACATTTGCCCATGTTGTACCAAACAAATTTGGTGGTGTCGGTACAGGAAACTCATATAATAAACCATTTACTCTCCTGTTATAGGCATCAATAGAACCGTTTATTCTGCCCTTATATAAGGAGAAATCAAGACCAATGTTTGTTTCTTCTTTTTGTTCCCAGCGCAAATCGGGATTAGGATTACTTACGGGAATCAATTGAGGTACCCATCTGCCATTCGATAATGTGTAACCACTATATCCCAATCGGGCAACGCCTAAGAAAAGCGACTGCGGCGGCGTACCTGTTACTCCATATCCGACACGTAATTTTAAATCATTGATCGCTGAGACATTTTTAAGAAAACCTTCTTTATTGATTCTCCAACCAACGGAAACAGCAGGGAATGTTCCCCATGGTTGCTTTGCGCCAACAAGTGTAGAAGTTGCCTCATGGCGGACGCTTGCCATCAGCAGGTATTTTTCCTTGTAGTTGTAAGTAGCACGACCGAAAAATCCAATTAGATTCGTTTTTGTCTTTGTACTTGATAGTGTGTTGATACCTTGTTTAGCAGCGTCGCCTAAACCGATGTTGTTATATGTAAACAAATCTGTCGGAAAATCCCAGTTGGTCATATAGCTATCTTCATAAGTATTATCCTGGTAAGAATATCCACCTAATACAGAGAAAGAGTGTTCATCTATTGTTTTACTATAATTGGCTGTAATTTCAAGCAGGTTTTGAAGCGTAGCACTAAAGCCTCTCGAAGCATAACCGTTTAGATTATCTCTGACTGTTGAGATGTGCTTTTTTGTTTCCGAATAGCCCCGTGTTTCATTAAATATGGTACGCGCGCCTAAGGCGGTAATAACCAATTCCTTGAGCGGTGTTAAGGTAAGTGAGCCTGCCACACGTGTATTCTGGTTGGTATTTTTGCCATCGCTTTCATAAATACGAGCCAGCGGGTTTTCATATTGGAAAATGCCTGTTTGCTCGAACCAATTTCCCGTAGAATCTTTAATAGGACTTGTCGGATTGCGAATCAATGCCTGGCGATAGGCAAATCCGTTAAAAGAGTATCCATCTCCGGTAGTTGTGTAGTTCTGAGATGTATTAATCATATTGACATTTGCCTTCAAAATGCCGTTAAACATTGAATGGTTCACGTCAAAACGCACGTTGAACGCCCGATTATCGGACTTAAGCATGATACCTTCGAACGAGCGGTAATTCAAATCCACTAAGTAATTGGTCTGCGGGTTGCCACCACGAAACGTAAGATTGTGGACATGCGTAAAAGGTGTCTGTGTGATAGCTTTGATCCAGTCGGTGCTGGCGCCTAAATCAGTAAAAGAAACACCATCGGCTATTTTTTGGCGGTATTCGGCTGCCGTGAGCATTTCTGGCTTTTTAACAATTACTTGTGTACTTACATAGCCGCTATACTCAACCGACGAAATACGGCCATTTGACTTACGGGTAGTTATGAGAATAACGCCATTAGTACCTCTCGTACCATATATAGCTGCAGCAGAGCCATCTTTTAAAACATCAATGGATTCAATATTTTCAGGTGCAACGGTGCGCAAATCACCGGGTATTCCATCTATCAGAATCAAGGGAGAAGAACTTCCATTAATAGAATTAATACCCCGCAGAATGATCTGTGAACTTGCAGTCGGGTCGCCGCCAGGAGTAGAAATTGACAAGCCCGCTACTTTTCCTTGTATAAGCTGGCCTGCATCATTTACCGCCCCCTTTACAAAATTCTCGGACTTGACAGAAGCTACTGATGCTGTAACTTCCTTTTTTTTCTGGGCTCCATAACCAATTACTACCACTTCATCTAAAGAAGCTGTGGATCGCGTCATTTTTATTGAAAGGCTTCCCTGAGAACCAATATTTACTTCCTGCTGACTGTAACCAGTGTAGGAAATAACAAGAACGCTTCCGGTATCGGGAATGGATAATCTAAAATCACCTTGATTATTGGTTGATGTGCCTATACTTGTTCCTTTTAAAAATACGGATGCACCTACTAACGGAACACCTGATTGATCATCAGTTATTTTTCCTGTAATAACCTTGTCATTTACAGATTCAAAAGGTTCCCTTGCAGCAACCGAAAGACAAGATAAAAAGATTAAGGCAGACAGAATCCATGTAAACAATCTAATCATAAACAAGTTTGGTGTTAAGTGGATTAATATGACAGTGTAAAAGTCATCTTCTATTATAAGACAAACTAAACTTAAATTATCCTTCTTTTAACATTTTTTGCTAGATTATGTTTAGATTTTCCCTGTTTATAGCTGGTGAGTTGGGTATGTTTTTAAATGTATGATGGTAAATAAATACAGCAATAGAGCCCGTCACACCTCCTCCATTTTTGTGAAGTAGGTATAAATAAATGCATTATCTGTTCTGTTGTTTATCCTTTCCACCAATCTGACTGCTATTCTAAAAACCACCATTTCCCTCCATAGTCATCTACCTCATACAGTAACTTTATAGGGATTTTACCGAGACCTTATAGGCAAAGGCTTACCACCGCTCACCTGAAGCTTACCTCATTCCATACTCCGCTCTCTCTCCTCCATACTAAAGCCATAGCAAAGTCATGGCAAAGCCATGGTAAAGTCATGGATAGTTCATAACAAAGCCTTGCCAAAAGCCATTTCTGAGCCTGTTTATACTCCTGTAAAAGAGTATTCATACCTATCCCTGGCAATTTTCCTCCAATAACACGGTCAGCCGGTCAGCTCTCCTGCCATCACTTCACCAGTACTCTACATTACTCTATCCATGGTGATCCTTATTAAGAACTTCTCGTACATTTGGGGCACAACGGATGAGTTTATCAAACTCAATTTGTTGATATTCAGTTATAACCTACTTTGGTAGTTAGGCTACTATTATTCTATTCTAAATTTAACTATGCCTATCTGGTTTATTTTCTTTGCAAGTACTTTTTAGACACGTCTGCATAAATGGAAATATAATGTGTTCTTACCAAAGCCGAGATGGAGTCATTCTGATCAAGCGACTTCATTGTAATTATCTTAGAAGGTGTAGCAGGCATATGGCAATCAATGCAATTATTTGCTAAGGAAACTTGCATAGCAGCATCCATTTTAAATGATCTGTGATCGGGGTTCGTATGGCAACTCATACATCGCCTTGAGAATTCTTTTATTTTATCCCTTTCTTCTACATGAGGATTGTGGCAGGAGAAGCAGGTAAGTGTCTTACTTTTAATAAAGCACTTACTCGCAGTTAATAACTGGTATTGCTTACCATGAACATCTATGTCGCTGGTACTTAAAGTAGATGTATCAGGATGCAGATAATCAGCAAGTTTAGATCCTGGTTTAAAATTAAAAGCAGACGTAATTGTTTCCCTCGCTCCAGAATGGCATATTGCACACATATCTAACTTTTCCTGTCGTTTAAGGGATGCAATACTTATGATAAACTTCGGATCCTTCTCATCCGGATTTTCTTCGTGAAACTTAACATGTGATGCAGCCGGTCCGTGACATCTTTCGCAATCTATTCCATAAAGGATTTGTTTGCTATCATAATAATCTATCAAATAATCACCCGAAGGCATAGTGGCTGTTTTTTTTATATACGAGCTATGACATTCAAAACAACCAACGGGAATATTCCTGTTAAACAATACATATTTTGGAGGATAACCTGGACTATTTACCCATCTTTTCCCGGGAACATAATAAGATACCGGAAGCTGAAAAATGTTATTATCAAGCCAGGAAAGATAGGATTGTCCTTTTCTGCCGGAGCCGATAACTATGTCAAAGCGTGCTGCTTGTTTTTCTACGTCATCTATATAGGCAGCCTGGTAGAAACCACTATCAGTTTGTTCCATAACGACCTTCAATGCAGGACGATAGTACACAGTATTTGAATCCTTTGCAAAGCTTCCTTTAATTGCTGTTTTTAAAGCAGGGCTACTGGTTAGATTGTGCGCAGTTTTTAAATAAGCGTCATATATTTCTTTATGGCAGCCTTTGCACTTTACTGAACCTGCATAATCTTCACCTCTCGAATCTTTACTCCTTTTCTGCTCGCTTATACAATTATTTAAAATCAGAATCACCAGGCAACAAGAAGTCAGTATCAGTATTTTTTTTCTTTGCATCGTTAAGATCATTTCACTCTTATTTTAATGGCATAGCATTATTGTTTTAACCGACCGGATAGCAAAATTCAACTGAAAATATAAAACTTTTTCTACGATATGTATAAAAAGTAAAATATTTAGTTCACTTAGAACACTTACTTAAAAGGTAGTTCAGCCGTAAAATTACCATCAAACTAAATCGCTGATTTGTTTAAGAGGAATTTACATCGCGCTGTCGCATCTATTGGAATAAACAAAAAAGGAGATAATAGAAAGTAATATATGCAGCTAAAGAACAAAAGGTAGCGTAAGCAGTTGTCCTAGGTACAGTTACCTGTTCCTTTCTTATCATTCCTACTATTTCGATGCCTGTTAGGGTTCGTAAAGCAGATTCAAAGCTTTTAAACCCAGGCATGTTTTGGATTCACCATTTGACAAACCGGTGAGCTGCTGCTACCCTATTGTTACAAATGGCTTTAAGCAGAAATAGATGAGCAGCCCTTTTATCTCTCCCTTTATGAGTAGGAAATCCACTGTATTGCCTGCCTTATGTATAGGCCCGTACTGGTACCTCCATTCTCCAGGAATTTCCAACAGCTTTCTACTTCTGAATGCTTGTTCAATCAAAGGGGGTGCAATTCAAATTGTCGCTGAAGGGAAAAATAGTAGCTTTAGGTAATGAAATTATCAGCTATGACAAAGGAGCAACTTCTTACGATGGTATCATAGCGTTATGATCAGCTATAAGAAAGAGTTTGAGGACATCTGGAAAGAACTGGAACGAAGTGTGTTGGAGAAGAAAATAAATGAAAGTCCAGCTGACAGGCAAAAAAAATAAAGAAGTTAATATACAATGGATTAAAAATCCATAGGTTTAAACAGCCGTTGACTGAAAGTCAGTTGAGAGTGCTGTAAACAGCATTGAAAATTGTAAACTAAAATTGCACTGAAAGCTATTCCAGAATGAAATTCTGATCACTATTGGGACCTTCTTTATGATGGTTCAGATACTTGGCTATCATCTCATCAGTTATATTACCACTGCCCAGGCGCCATAGCCCATGCCCTATATGTGCTGTCCCCAATAGCGCTTCTTTAATTCTGCAAATTCATCCAGGAGCAACCGTGCAGTCCGACCCTTTAACTGCTTGACCAGATCACTCACGGATAATTTAGGTCGATAACTTACAAGCAAATGAATGTGGTCTTTGCTGACCACTCCTTTTAAAATTCTTACATTCAACCCATCACAGATCAGACAGATTAAATCCTGACACCTTATCTGAACTTCTCCTTTCAGTACACTATAGCTGTATTTTGTACTCCATACAATATGTACATGTAACTGAGGCACGTTTTGAGTGCTCCTGCGATTACTATCCATCGTACAAACTTACCCTTAAGATTTGTAGAAACTGAAGTCTTGCACTGAAAGTGCATAGCTTAAGCTAACATGTTGAGACCAGTAAAAGGGGTACCGGAGAATATTCATCACTTTTTGGCGGTATTTCTTACACCACCTTTTGCCTTCATTATCTAGGGGCTGCTAAAAAAGTGAGGGCAAAAGCAAAAATTGTAATTTAACGAGCTATTCAAAGCCTTTTGTAGTATTTAGGCTATAAAGCGATCAATTCTTTTGATTTTTACATAAAAGTTTGCGAGTCAAAAAAAGGAAGTGCAAGGATTTCACAGGAAATGACCATAAAACCTTGCACTTTTAAGAACAAATATCAACTCAAACGTAAGCTGGATAAGGATCTGCCACTTTTTCAGCAGACCCTATCTAATTCAAGGTTTTCAGGTTTGAGTGCCATTACATCCGCATAGGCAAGCCCCGTATAGCAGCTAAAGAGCAACAAATCCCGTACATAAGCCACACTTTGATTAGAAAAGTTTTGCTAACCAATTCTGGATAATTCCGGCAGGTCCAGCTTTTTTCGTTTAGAGCGTTAAAATTCGAGTTTATACTCCAGGAATGGATTGCTATTAATTCATCCAAGCTGCTGACTCCAGTGCACCATCTTTTTTAGTCTTCCAGATGTTTCATAATGCCATTTCCTTTACAAGGATCGTGTTTCTTAAGGGGATTATTTCTAGTATAAGACTCAAACTCAATCATGAAATGGTAGTTTAAATCACTCAGAAATGAATCTTCTTTATGGAATTTAGCCACCAGTAATACTTTGATATACACTTCTTTAGCCACATAATTTTTCATTGTTCCAGAACTTAGTTTCTCACCTTCCACTTTAGAATGATAAGTGATCAGTTTACAAAGTGTATGTCCTTTAGGAATTGATTGTATGCCTATGTACGCATCTTTGATCCCCTGAGCGGTGACTGGTATTTCTTTATCAATGATCCAACTGTACTTTTCTTTGATCTTAAACAGTATATTGTCCAGGTGCGTATTTAGTGCTTTTATTTGTAGTGTGCGACCTTCCACCTGTTGCTTGTTTGCATTCCATTGACTAATCGGAACCTTCTCTTTTAATGAAATTTCTTTTTGTTCACCATTGACCGAAATACGGGTGTAAATAAGCCCCTCTTTGGTTTTGTTCTTAACGGGCCTTCAAATAAGAATAACAGAAAAAGTACTTTCTGTTTTCATATAGGATTACTTTTAAGTATTTAAAATCTTATTGCACTATACCAGGCCACTTTACTGTAGAAGTTATAGAACGTAAGGAGTCCAATTGGTGAATACTGAGGTAAAACGGATAATATCCACACTCAGCATGCTATTTACTTATATTTCAAAGTCTTATGCTCTAATTCGTGAGTAAATGTAGGATTCACGTTGAACTCGCGGATAACTCAAGTATGATTTGTACTGTTTTGAACATATTTGATATATATACCAAGCAAAAAGCCTGTAAATTCAATTATTTACAGGCTTTTGATGCAGTTCGTTACCAATAAAGTCGGGATGACTGGATTCGAACCAGCGGCCCCCACGTCCCGAACGTGATGCGCTACCGGGCTGCGCTACATCCCGAAATAGAGGGCAAATATAAATGATGTACTAAATCAATAAAGTTGCTCGAAAGCAAAAACTATTAAACTTTGTATTTATATGCCCTTGTGGCAAACATAAATAAGCTTATTGCCGCTCATTCGGTGGCAACTTACAAGACGGTTGCCCCTTCACTTGTCCGCCACCTTCAAGAGTTCTTTTA
The DNA here is from genome assembly GCA_963819045.1 of uncultured Chitinophagaceae bacterium. Taxonomy (GTDB): domain Bacteria; phylum Bacteroidota; class Bacteroidia; order Chitinophagales; family Chitinophagaceae; genus Ilyomonas. The sequence continues at coordinate 48,619 of CAWFUV010000020.1, forward strand.
CATATTGGCGGTAGCAATTTATAGGCGTCCTCTGTAGCAGTAGTACTGTCTACATCAAAGCCAGCATTATTGATAGCTGTTTTAATGTAGTCCAAGGTTATCCTGTCAGGCACATACTGAATTTTCAGTGTACCACTATTCATATTAGCGGTCCATTTCAAAATACCATTATCACCATTCGAACCAGTTTCCCGTAACAGGTATTTATCAAGCCTGTCTTTGCACTCCCAGCATTTCACCTGAGGTACGTTCAGTGTAGCCCATTGCGCTTTAGCACTCATTACCTGTGCATCTACAGCTTTTACACAGCAAAAAAGCAAAATGGAGAAAAATATCTTTTTCATATAGTTGTATTAACGCCTAAGCAACTTAAAAATTACATTCCTGTCCACTCTGCCGGATTTTCCCGCCATTGTAATAAGGTTTGTTCTGCTTCTTGTGGAATTTGTTTTTTGTCCATGGCTATACTAATTAGTGTAGGATAGTTAGTTAAGGTAACTAAGGACACACCAGCTTCCTTAAAAGCTGTAGTAGCCACTTCAAATCCGTATGTGAAAATAGCAACCATCCCTAATACTTGCACCCCAGCTTTCTTCAATACTTCTGCTACCTGTAAACTACTCTTACCAGTAGAAATCAAATCTTCTATTATTACTACTTTCTGGTGCGACTCATAATAGCCTTCGATTTGATTGCCTAAGCCATGTTCTTTAGGTTTCGGGCGTACGTATAAGAAGGGAAGTTTCAACTGGTCAGCAGCCATTGCTCCCCATGCAATACCCGCTGTAGCTACGCCTGCTATTAAATCTGCATTTGGAAACTGATCGAAAATAATATTACACATTTCACTTTTAATAAAGTCACGGATAAAAGGAAACGATAATATTTTCCGGTTATCGCAATATATGGGGCTTTTCCAGCCGCTGGCCCATGTAAAAGGTTGATCAAGACTTAATTGAACAGCCCCCACTTGCATCAGTTTTTCTGCTATAGTCTTTTCGTTTGTAGACATGAATATGGTTAATTGGTAATTGTCATTTGTTAATTACTCTATACTTTCAAGGATATACTGTCATTGTTCATTAAGATATAAACCAATGACAGTATATCCCCTTGGCAATGGCGTGAAAGTAAGTGTTTATTATATATGCAGAAGATCAAAATTTAATAGAATGACCAAGCTGTATTCTCAGTATAAATGAAGCAGTACTGAGTAAGAATTTTTATAGATCATTAAGGGTCTAAAATCTGTTAACTAGATGTATGAATTGGGGGTAATCACTAGTTTTGATGGGGCAATATTTACAATCCTGAGTGGTAGTATGGGCATAAGACAGGCGGGAGAACCCAAGGAAAGCAAGTATAAATGCAGTACTCAACGTCCGAATAACTGTCGAGAGGTATTTGCAAGTGGGGGGTAAGAGGATAGGTGAAGGGGGGGTAATAAAATACAAACGCCTTATCGTTGTGCGACAAGGCGTTTGTTTGTTTAAATAAGTATGGCAGCTACCTACTCTCCCAGGGGCATAGCCCAAGTACCATTGGCCATGAGGGGCTTAACTTCTCTGTTCGGGATGGGAAGAGGTGAACACCCTCGGCATAACCACCATAAAAAGATTGCCGGCTTTATCCCTCCCTATAGGGAGGTTAGGAGGGCTAATAAGATTGACATATCGGGAAAGAAGCGAACTAAAGATTATACAGATAAATAAAATTAAAGCTTACGGGTAATTAGTACTACTCGGCTTTGCTGTTACCAGCTGTAGACCTGTAGCCTATCAACGTCATCGTCTCTGACGACCCTTAAAAGTAAACTCATCTTGAGGAAGGTTTCACGCTTAGATGCTTTCAGCGTTTATCCTGGCTGTACATAGCTACTCAGCACTGCAGTTGGCACCACAACTGATTCACCAGCGGTACATGCGACCCGGTCCTCTCGTACTAAGGTCACGTCCTCTCAATTTACTAGCGCCCACCACAGATAGGGACCGAACTGTCTTGCGACGTTCTGAACCCAGTTCACGTGCCACTTTAATCGGCGAACAGCCGAACCCTTGGGACCTTCTCCAGCCCCAGGATGTGACGAACCGACATCGAGGTGCCAAACCTTACCGTCGATATGAGCTCTTGGGTAAGATCAGCCTGTTATCCCCGGAGTACCTTTTATCCTTTGAGCGATGGCCCTTCCATGCAGAACCACCGGATCACTTTAGCCTGCTTTCGCACCTGCTCGGCTTGTCTGCCTCACAGTCAAGCACCCTTCTACTAATGCGCTCTATGTACGATTACCAACCGTACTGAGGGTACCTTTGCAAGCCTCCGTTACTTTTTAGGAGGCGACCACCCCAGTCAAACTACCCACCATGCAATGTCTCCCATTGAAGGGATTAGGTTCTAAGCAACAAAAGGTTGGTATTTCAACGTTGACTCCACCACCCCTGGCGAGGCAGCTTCATAGTCTCCCAACTATCCTACACATTTGTTGCTCAAAATCAATGCAAAGTTGTAGTGAAGGTTCACGGGGTCTTTCCGTCCCGTGGCGGGTAACCGGCATCTTCACCGATACTACAATTTCACCGGGCTCGTGGAGGAGACAGTGTTCAACTCATTAGACCATTCGTGCAGGTCGGAACTTACCCGACAAGGAATTTCGCTACCTTAGGACCGTTATAGTTACGGCCGCCGTTTACTGGGGCTTCAGTCAGGAGCTTTGGGCTTGCGCCCGAACACCCTTCCTTAACCTTCCAGCACCGGGCAGGTATCAGGCTCTATACGTCATCTTACGATTTTGCAGGGCCCTGTGTTTTTGTTAAACAGTTGGTTGAACCATTTTACTGTGACCACATCACTGTGGTACGCTTTATCCCGAAGTTACAGCGTCAATTTGCCTAGTTCCTTCTCCACGGCTCACCCGAGCGCCTTAGAATATTCATCCCGTCTACCTGTGTCGGTTTGCGGTACCGGCTGCTATACTCGCTTTTCTCGGCAAGACCTTTATCGTTTCGCTTCCCCCGAAGGTTCAGCTCAACGCCCTATTCCGTCAGGACGTAACGACCACAATCTTGCGTCACTTTTATTATATAGCAGGTGCAGGAATATTAACCTGCTTTCCATCAGATGCCCCTTTCGGGTTTTCCTAAGGACCGGACTAACCCTGATCCGATTAACGTTGATCAGGAACCCTTAGACTTTCGGCGATGGAGTTTTTCACTCCATTTATCGTTACTTATGCCTACATTTTCTTTTGAAAACGCTCCACCATGGGTCGCCCCACGGCTTTGATGCTGTTTTCAATGCTCCCCTACCAATCTAAATTAATAAGTCTTAGAACTTCGGTTAGCAGTTTGATGCCCGATTATTTTCCGTGCAGGATTTCTCGACCAGTGAGCTGTTACGCACTCTTTAAATGGATGGCTGCTTCCAAGCAAACATCCTGGCTGTTATAGAAATCCCACCGCGTTTGATCAACTTAACTACTTATTAGGGACCTTAGTTGCTAATCTGGGTTATTTCCCTCTCGGCCACGGACCTTAGCGCCCGCAGCCTCACTCCCGTAGATATGTGTCAGCATTCGGAGTTTGTCAGGGTTTGGTAGGCGGTGAAGCCCCCTAGCCCAATCAGTAGCTCTACCTCTGACACACTTCTATATACGAGGCTGTTCCTAAAAACATTTCGGGGAGAACGAGCTATCTCTCAGTTTGATTGGCCTTTCACCCCTATCCACAAGTCATCCCAGAACTTTTCAACGTTAATGGGTTCGGTCCTCCAGTAAGTGTTACCCCACCTTCAACCTGCTCATGGATAGATCACAAAGTTTCGCGTCTACCCCCACTGACTAAATGCGCCCTGTTCGGACTTGCTTTCGCTGCGGCTCCGTTACAA
>CAWFUV010000020.1:55000-229526 GCA_963819045.1 uncultured Chitinophagaceae bacterium
ATCTTTAATAATAAAGAAATGCTTCTTCATTATAATATGGGGTATTAATCCGGGTTTCCCCGGGCTATCCCCCGCTCAGAGGAAAGTTGCGTACGTGTTCCGCACCCGTTTGCCGGTCGCCAGCGGGTATTGCTACCCCTGCTGCCCCTCGACTTGCATGTATTAAGCCTGCCGCTAGCGTTCATCCTGAGCCAGGATCAAACTCTCCATTGTAAATGAGTTTTGACCACCTGACTATTAATCTCTCAAAATTAGAAAAACCAATCGTCGGATCTAATGTTATTCGTAATAGCGCTCGTACTTGTTTTCTACTTACCCGTAAAGTTCCAGAAACTTAATTCTATTGTTTACGTACTGTTGCTTCCATTCTTTCAAAGAACTTGATTCCACTAATCCCTTTGGATCAGGGTATCTGCCAAATGCAAGGTTATGAACCTTTAAGACCACCGTTGTTAACCGGTGCCTCATCTGTGATTGTTATTATTATTCGTAAGAACTTGTTGTGCTTTTCCTTTCTTTCTGGTGGGCTTCCCCTTTTTTGATTGGGGTTGCAAAGGTAAAGGCTTTCTACTCATTCCGCCAAACTTTTTTTAGAAGTTTCTTGGAGCCTTTATTTCTTACTTTTCTTCGCTTGTTAACCCTGGAAAGAACTCCTCTTTTTAAGCCTGAGCTTAGCTTTTTTGCTTCCTTTTCTCTAGAAGCGGACGGCAAAGATAAGGAGAGTCTTTCTTTACTTCCAAACTCTTTTTTACTGTTTTGAGAACCTTTTGGAAAGCTTTAAGAACCGTTTGGAAGACCGTCTGGTGAGTATCGGACTTAAAGGACTGATACCGGACTTTTAACCATTGATCTACTCCATCCCTGACGCCTTATCTCCTGTCTCTATGCTTACCCTGTTTAAAGAACTATATCCCGTTTTTATTTGGGAGTGCAAATGTAAGCGTCTTCAGCTTACCGGCAAAACATTTTTGAAGCTTTTTTCTTTCCTGTTAACACCGCTTTTGAAGGAAGTATTAACCGGTTGGAACAAGGGATAAAGCTTAGAAAAACAGATGCCCTTTGACCTCCTTTCTCCTACTTGATTTGCCTGCCGGCCCCTTGCCTGTAGCTTCCTTTGTAAAGAACTATCTTCCTTTTTTAATTGGGAGTGCAAAAGTAAGGCGGTACAACTTCACTGCAAAATGTTTTGGAAGTTTTTGGGTCGCTTTAACACCCTTTTTAGGGATGTTTACTCCTATCCAAACCTCCTCTTTTATTTGCCTCCTGCCCTGCTTTTTGTGCTGCCTTTTTAAAGAACTAATCCCCTTTTTTAATTGGGGAGTGCAAAGGTAATGGTGTTCAACTTAGCGGCAAAATGTTTTGGAAGTTTATCAATGGCTTTAACACCTTTTTAAAGGGCATTGATCACCACAACATACCACCACTCTCCTGCCTGTTTACCTCTTTCCTTTTAAAGAACTTTCCCCGTTTTATTCTGGGGTGCAAATGTAAAGCTCTGCAACTTCGTGGCAAAATCATTTGGAAGTTTTTCGTAGGGATTAACTTTCTAATTATAGTAATCTAATAACATCAGTAATCTCCCAGATTATGCCCTATCAAATAATATATGCATTACCTATTAATATATGCATTACCTATAGGTTGGAGTATATAAGGAGCAGCTATAAGGGAGACAGGGAGGAGATTAGGTATAACTTAGGTATAAGTTCAGTATAACTTAAGTATAAGTTAGGTATAACTCAGGTATAAGTTCAGAGGTACTGCATTAAAGTAGCAGAGGCAAACAGGCGCAGCATTAACGCAACATCCAGAAGTAAATATCAATTGATTATTGCTTAAATATTAAAAGCCCGGGTAAAGACCCGGGCCGATATATATTGCACATGAGAATTGACTATTGTTGTCCGCTGCCTGTATGAATACGGTTCTGCTCATCTTCAGAAGCACTGTTACGGCGCCGTTGTTGCTGTCCGCTTGACTTGCCAAAGCGATAGTTGAAAGAAAGAATAAACCTTCTGTTATCCCATTTACTTTTTATCGTAGTAACGCCCTGGTCTGTATCTGTTGTACCGCGGAAGCTAGCTAGATAAAACGGATCTCTTACATTTACCCTTACCGAACCATTTCCTTTCAGCACCTTCTTGGCACCACCGAAAGAAAACATACCCATTGGCTTTGCCAGGATAGTACTGCTCACTAACTGCTCCGACCTGAACCAACCACTCAGTTCGCCGGTCCAGCCTTTACCAAAGTCGAACTGGTTGCTCATATTACCCATAAAGCCAGCCATACCGGTATTAATATCTTCGTTGTTCCCTCCATTATTTATTACTCCTTTATAATGGTTGTAGTATACATTGGTAAATACATTTACAGTCCACCATTTTACAAGTTGCTTGTTGTAACTCACTGCCAAACCAACGTTATCACTAGAAGCAATATTTTGTGAGGTTTGGTAGGTGGTATAGTTAGAATCGCCAGGCTGTTTTAATGTTACTAATACATCATTGATAATATCGGTAGTCCTGGTGTAATTGGCAGTGATATTCAACTGTCCTTTGTAATTATAACTCAACTCTATGTTATGGCTGAATTGTGGTTGCAGCAATGGATTACCTTGGCGGTAGGTGTACCTGTCTAATTGATACTGAAAAGGATTTAGTGATTCGTATCCCGGGCGTTCTATACGACGACCATAAGAAAGCGCAAAGGTATTTTTATCATCAGCCTTATAACTTAAATAGGTAGTTGGGAAAAGTTTAGTGTAGTTCTTATGGAAGGCCTCATTCTTAGTAACCTGGTTGCCATCTGCAATTGTTTGCTCGGCACGCAAGCCCAACTGAATGCTCCATTTCTTATATTCCTTTTGCAGGTTTACATAAGCCGCATTGATGTTTTCTTTATAGATAAAATGATTGCTCCTGGTACTATCAACAAACCATTCATGAGTATTATTGTCCTGCAGGGTGTATTGCGCATCATTATCTGTTTTTACATAACTTACCTTAATCCCTGCCTCTAATATGGCACCTTTTTTAAGCGGATGATGATAGTCGCTTTTAAAAGTATAAATATCAATATTAGAAGGCAAATTGCCATGCAGCAAATAAGGGTTAGGATTGAGAGGATCCTTTGTGTCTATAAGAACGCTATCAGAAGAAAACAGATAGTTGTTGTTGTCCTGAATATTCTTATTATGATAAAAGATATAATCGGCATCTGCAGTCAATTCAGAACCCGATGTATCCAGCTTCTGCTGGAAGTTGAGGTTAAAGCCTAAGTTATTCCATACTTCATGACTGGTTGAATATGCCTGGTTGAACTGGGAGAACTTGTACAAGCTATCATAAATATCAGCCCTGGAATCGGACGTATTTTTATCGTTTTCTAAATTTCCGGTAATAGCTACTCCAAGCGTTGTTTTCTTTGTAGCATAGTAGTCTATACCTGCTTTGAAGTTTTGTGGTCTGCCAGAGTAACGATTAAAAGAATATTGATTGGAATACCGGTCAAAATTTACATCTCTGTTAGCTCGGGAACTTCTGTTGATATACAGATCATTGAAGCCTTCCCAATATGAATAGCCGTAATTGCCGAAGAGGTTTACTTTGTTTTTGCGCCAGTTTAAATTAATACTGTTGGTATTTTTGAAATAATTGGCAAAAATGGCACTGGTAGAGATATTACCATTGAAGCCGGCAGCCTTGTTTTTCTTTGTTTTAATATTGATAATACCTGAGTTGCCGGATGCATCGTACTTCGCAGATGGCTGCGACATGATTTCGATCTGGTCTATCTGGTTGGCACTCATGTTCTTCAGATAGTTCGCCAGGTCATCGCCATTCAGATAGGTTGGTTTGCCATCAACTAAAATAATTACACCTTGCTTGCCTTTAAGGCTGATATTATTATTGTTATCTACAGTAACACCTGGTGATTTTTCCAGAACTTCCAGAGCCGAAAGACCGGTATTAGTGGGTGATGCGTCTACATTTACTACCGTTTTATCAATCTTCTGCTCAATAAACGGACGCTTGCTGGTAACTACCACTGTATTCATTGCTGCATCGGCTGCTAAAAGTGATAATGTGTGCAAATCGAGCGTCGCTTTATCTGAAAGAGTGAGTTTAAATGCATTACTATAGAACTTTTTGTACCCAATGGCTTCAATAGACAACAGATAATTGCCATCCCCAATATGATCTATGGTAAAATAGCCGTCTTTATCGCTAACGCCTGTTTTTGTTATGGAGGAGTCTTTAGAGCGCAACACATAAATAGTTGCTGCTTCAATTTTCTTTTGATTACCTGCTATAATTCCTTTTACCGTATGCCCGTTGGTTTGGGCAAGTAAGGGATTAAAGATGTTGGCAATTGAAAAAAGTGCAATTAGTAAGTAGAGCCGTTTCATAAAATCAAATATTGTGGGACAAAGTTGGGTACTATGCCTTGCATAGTACATTGTTTTAACGTAGAAGGTAAAATTCCATGACAAGTGGTACGGCTGTATAAAGGAAATGTTACTCGATTGGGATGAGTGGCTACAGTAAAGGGATAAACGTTTTTGGACAGTTATTTAGTGCTGGAATTCTACAAGATTGAAGGGTACTAATGGGATTTACCTGAATTACTTCGGTAAACTAAAAAGCACTCATCATATAGCGGAATGAGTGCTTTTTAGTCTTATAAAAATAGATTACCAGATCTTGATTCGCTGGTCTTCAGGCTTGTACATTTTGTCGCCGGGCTGCACATTAAACGCCTGGTAGAAAGGGGTAAAGTTCATCAACGGCCCGTTTACACGATACATTGGCAGGTGAATGTGGATCTATATTAATGTACATACGCGCTGATTCGTCTTTGATTTTAGAACGCCAGATTTGAGCAAAGGAAATAAAGAATCGCTGATCAGGGGTAAAGCCATCAATTTTAGTGGTGTCCTGTCCTTCCTTAGTCATTTTAAATGCATCGTAGGCAATAGCAATGCCTCCAATATCTGCCATGTTTTCGCCGGTTGTGAGCGCCCCGTTTACATGTACTGTATCAAGTATGGTGAAACTGTTGTACAAGGCAATTACCTCTTTTGACTTTGCCTGGAACTTTTGCTTATCGGCTGCATTCCACCAATTCTTCAGGTTGCCAGCTTTGTCGTATTGCGAGCCTTGGTCGTCAAAAGCATGTGTCATTTCATGGCCTATTACCATACCAATGCCGCCATAGTTAATAGCATCATCAGCATTAGGATCAAAGAAAGGGATACTGCAGGATACCGGCCGGGAATACAATTTCATTAAAGGTAGGATTGTAATAAGCATTAATGGTGGGAGGTGTCATGTCCCATTCAGTACGGTCAACCGGCTTGCCTACCTTGCTCATTTCGTAAGCATAATTGTTTTGGTTAGCTGATACAACGTTTTCAAAAAATGTGCTCCGGTACACATCTTACCTTGCTGTAGTCTCTCCATTTATCGGGAAAGCCAACTTTCTTGAGGAAAGCATGCATTTTATCAATTGCTACCTGCTTGGTGCTGTCGCTCATCCAGTCAAGCCCGTGAATGCGGTGTTCAAAGGACTTTTGCAGGTTGCTGATAAGATCCTCCATTCGCTTTTTAGCATCTGCTGTAAAATATTTATCTACATACAAATGCCCCAATGCTTCACCTAATTCCTGATCGGTAATCCTATACATCCGCTCCCAGCGAGGCTTTAATTCCTGCTGGCCGGATAGTACTTTGGTGATATTGAAATCGGGCATTTACAAAGTTAGAGCTTAAGTAAGGTGCTGCGTCATCAGCTATATGAAACTGGTAATAAGCTTTCCATGTTTCAATAGGCATAGACTTCAGGAGATCATTCAATTTTGTATAATAAGCAGGCTGGCCAACATCAGCAGAATCTACTTTTACACCTAAGCTATCAAAGAAGACAGTCCAGCCAATGTTTGGTTCTTTTTTGTCTAGATCGGTAATGGCTATTTTGTTATAATTACTCTCAGGATCACGCAATTCTACATTGGTGCGGTGGCTTTGTGCCATGTTCTTTTCCAACGCATATACCAGCAGCTACTTTTTTTGCGGCTGTTACAGAATCATCACCAAGCATCGTGAATAGCTTTTGCATATAGCTTTTGTATGCATTCTGAATAGCTATAGTTGACGCATCCGTTTTCAGGTAATAATCTCTATCTGGTAGCCCAATTCCCATTTGTATCAGACCAACAATATTCATACTGCTGTTCTTTTCATCTGCCCCTACTCCCATACCAACTATATAAGCTAACCCATCTTTATGCATTTCGGATTCCAATTGCATAATGCTTTTAGCATCAGTAATCGCAGCCGCTCTTTGCAGATAAGGCTTTACAGGATCATATCCTCTTTTTTCAATAGTAACCGAGTCCATGCCTGAAGCATAAAAGTCACCTACCTAATTGTTCATTGGTACCTTTTGCAGCATTGCTTTTGGCAGCATCTTCCAGCAAAATTTTAAGATTATCGCGCGTGCGGTTATACAATTCAATTCCCGCTCCTGCACTGGTTTGTGTACCCGGTATCTGGGCGTGTTGAATCCATTTGCCATTTACAAACAAATAAAAATTATCTCCCGGCTTTACGCTCGAGTCCATGTTGGCAGTTTCAATAAATTGCCGCTTTGCCGTTTCTGTGCTGGAAGCAGTATTATTGCCATTGTTGCATGCACATACTAAGGCTGCCGCAGCAATGGATGAGAATATAAAAATGGGCTTTATCATTTGCTGTTTATTTATAAATAAAAACTTTCAAAGCTAAGTGGCGTTGTAGTCTGCCTGCTACCGTTTATCATGTTATTTCAATCCAACATACAATTTACCTCATAAAAAAGGGAATTATTGTACAAAGAAACAAGAAGCAAATAGCATTTATACTAACGGATCGAAAATAATATAAGTTCAGGATGTGTTTGCAGCAGTTTTTAAGTTTTTGTAAACTAAACAAGTTTATATTAAACAATTCAATTTCAGATAGCATTTATTGCTGCATAGAGGCTGTCAACCATGAAGTATTCATTATCGGGTAGCAGCCAGTATGATATTGTAGTAAAGTCGTACCTCCTCCGTACCTGCGCCGTACCTGCGCCGTATATCCTTCGGTGATCCTTCGCTCATCTAACGTTTTTTCAATATGCTTTAGCTATAAAACAGTGGTAAAAAGTAGCCTTTAGTAATCAGAGGTGGTGTACAGCAGTAACACATAAATATACAGCAGACAGGCCATATACATCACTGCTACAGTATTGTAAATTTACTAAGTTGATATTGAGTTAAGTACAGTGTAACTTGAATGAGCTAAAGTTGGAGATAAGTGCAAATAAAGGCATCAGGATAATGATTATGTTGAACTCTATAATTAAACACAGCCTTTGTCCTGCTGACGAAGGAAGCATCTGTGGATAGTAGGAAAATCACTGCTTGAATCAGATTCAAAAGCATAGTTTAGCTCCTAAACTTATTTGAGTTACAATGTATTATGGATAACACGCGAAATTGAAGAAACATTTGCCATAGCTGTATGGGCTTATCCTATAAAATCCATTTAAATAAAAAAGGACCACTATTGCAGTCCTTTTTTATTTATTACCGATACTGTTATTACCAGATCTTTATCCGTTGATCTTCGGGCTTGTACATTTTATCGCCTGGCTGAACATTAAAAGCATTGTACCATGCATCAATGTTGGTCAAAGGTCCATTGCAGCGATACATGCCGGGTGAATGCGGATCCACCATTATCAACTGCGCACCAAACTCAGGTGTGATATTAGATCTCCATACCTGCGCCCAGCTTAGGAAAAAGCGCTGATCTGGCGTAAAACCATCAATCTTTTTATCGCTCTTGCCCTCTTCTGTTTTTTTGAATGCTTCGTAGGCAATGTTTAAACCGCCTAAGTCTGCAAGGTTTTCACCTAATGTTAATTGACCATTTACATGCACACTGTCGTTTACTGTATAAGCCGCATATTGAGCAACTACTTTGTCCGCTCTTTCGGTAAACTTGGTTGCATCGGCAGTTGACCACCATTCTTTTAGGTTTCCATCTGCAGCATACTGACGACCTTCATCATCAAACCCATGCGTTAATTCATGACCAATTACTGCCGCTGCACCACCATAATTTACAGCATCATCGGCGCCAAAGTCGAAGAAAGGAAATTGCAGGATACCGGCTGGGAATACAATCTCGTTATTGGATGGATTGTAATAGGCATTAATAGTGGGCGGTGTCATGCCCCATTCTGTCTTGTCAACAGGTTTACCCATGCGGTTTACCATCTTATTATATTCAAACTGGTTGATGCTGCGGAGGTTACCAATTATATCATTGCGGTTGATAACTACTCCGTTGTAGGTTTCCCATTTATCCGGAAAGCCAATTTTATTTACAATGGCCTGCAATTTTTCCAAAGCCTTTTGCTTGGTAGAATCACTCATCCAATCAACGCGGTTGATACGGTCTGCAAAGGTTTGTTGTACGTTCTTTACCATGGTGAGCATGCGTTGCTTGGCAGCGTCGGTAAAATATTTCTGTACATACAATTGCCCCATCAGTTCACCCAACTCCGCATCCACCATTCCGCTCATTCTTTGCCAGCGTGGTGTGATTTGCTTCTGCCCTGTTAAGACTTGTGTAAACTGGAATTGCCTGTTTACAAAATCAGAGCTTAAGTATGGTGCTGCATTTTTAATTACAGCCCATTGCAAATACGCTTTCCATGTTTCCACCGGTACAGCGCTGAATAGGGCATCTGCTGTTTTGAAGAACGTCGGGTTATTTACCAAAAGGCTGTCAGCAGTGGTTACCTTCATGGTTGCCAGCAAAGATTTCCAATCAAGCCCTGGGGTAGTTTTGCTGAAATCGGTAACTGCAAACTTGTTGTAAGTCTTTTGTGGGTCACGCAATTCAACACGGCTCATTTGTGCTTTTGCCAGTCCGGTTTCCAGCGCCATAATGTCCTTAGCTTTCTTTTCAGCAGTAGCAGCATCATCACCTGCCAGTTTAAACATATCAGTTACATAACTTACATAAGCAGTGCGGATTGCTTGGCTGCGTGCGTCGTTCTTTAAATAATAATCTCGGTCTGGTAACGAAATACCACCCTGCCCTAACTGCGGTATATACTGGTTTACATTTTTATCATCCTGACCAACATAGAAACTGAATAAAACACCACTGATACCATTAGTACGCAAGGTTGCTATTTCATTCAGTATTTCTTCATTTGTATTCAGTTTAGCTAATCTTTGCAGTTCAGGTTTAATAAGCGTATAACCAGCCTTCTCTATAGCTGCGCTGTCCATTGCACTGAGATATAAATCGCCTACGCGCTGTTCAACAGAACCCTGTGGAGCATTATTATTGTTTGTAGCGCCTTCTGCCAATACTCTTAATCTTTCCAGGCTGGTTTGCCGCAACACATCAAAGCTTCCCCAGCGGGTTTTGGAGGCAGGTACCGGGTTATTCTTCAGCCAATTGCTGTTGGCATATAGATAAAAATTATCTCCGGGCTTTACACGCTGATCCATATTGGCCGGATCAATGTACTTCATTGTGGATTTGCCTTTTTGTGCCGTTACACTTTGCTGCGATAGCAGGCACATGCCCGGCAGTAAGGCATACATTAATAAATTCTTCATGAAATTTTTACAGTTTGGAGGCAAATGTATAAGGTAATAACTTTTGTTGTTCTTAAAATGAAGTATTACTGTTTATAAATGTAATATTTTAAATTTAAATAACGTGAGTTCGGGGTGTTTTACAAAGAGTGTCAATAGGAAAGCTTTCTAGAGGTCAGAAATTTATATTATAGCACCTTTATCAACAACTGTACAGCCCCGTCGTGGTGGTATGGGTAGCCTCCATACATACATGCTATAAATATATGACTCCTCCGAAGTCATTATCACCACGAACTCACATTAAATAATAGGTAGAATAACAAGGTAATAGGTTGTAATCCCCTTCTGGTTTGCTTCCATCCATTTTTAATCGAAACACTACAAAGGATAGCAGTTCGGAACCGCTTCACTACACCAGCGCGATATCAAAGTTTACCAGTTGCACAAAGGCTTCCATACGCTCATCTATATCTTGCTTGGTGATTTCTTTAAGTCGCTGTACGCCGAACTTTTCAACGCAAAAGCTTGCCATGGCGCTACCTACAATGATAGCGGTCTTCATGTTCTCGAAGGAGATGTCTTTTGTTTTAGCTAAATGACCAATAAAGCCCCCGGCAAATGTATCGCCTGCACCAGTTGGATCAAAGACATCCTCAAGCGGCAAAGCGGGAGCAAAAAATACCTCTTTGTCATGAAACAGTAAAGCGCCATGCTCGCCCTTTTTGATGATAAGGTACTTTGGTCCCATGCTCTGTATTTTACGCGCTGCCTTTACAAGCGAAAACTCTCCGGTTAATTGTCTTGCTTCGCTGTCATTCACCAACAACACATCTATCATAGTCAGGACCTCATGTAAATCATCCAAAGCTGTTTCCATCCAAAAGTTCATAGTATCCAGGACAATCAGCTTTGGACGTGTAAGTAATTGCTGAATGACACTTTTCTGCAAAGCTGGCATTAGGTTGCCTAGCATTAAAAATTCTGTTCCCTGGAAGCTTTCCGGTACAATGGGATTAAAGTCTGCCAGTACATTTAAATCGGTCACCAGGGTGTCGCGGGTATTCATATCCAGGTGGTAGCGCCCGCTCCAGAAGAAGGAGGGTTTATCTTTTACCACTTCTACCCCACCGAGCTGCACGCCCCTGGCTTGCAATTCCCTAAGTTCTTCCTGCGGAAAGTCGTTGCCAACTATAGAGATTTGCTGTATAGGTTTTACAAAATTGGATGCTGCATATGCCACATATGTTGCTGAGCCACCCACTATCTTATCAGAGATTCCAAAAGGCGTTTCTATTTTATCGAACGCCATACTACCAACTACAAGTAAAGCCATGTGTATTATTTAAAAGAAGGCGCAAACCTAATATTTTTATAGTACGAATGAAGCCAATTACACGAATTAGACAAATGATAGCATACGGATGGCACATTTCTGATACGGATAAATAGGATAATTCGTATTTATATTATTCGTGTAATTCGTCCAATTCGTCTTTATATAATTCGTGTTCTATTTGGTTCCTGTATAACCATTTTTAAGCAGCCATTGCAGTACTTTGTCCCGTTGGTCGCCCTGAATAATGATTTCTTTGTCTTTAGCACTTCCACCTGTACCGCAAGTATTTTTCAATTTCTTACCCAGGTCCTCCAGGTCTTCTTCTGTACCTATAAAGCCTGTAATTAAGGTAGCTGTCTTCCCACCTCTGTGTTTGGTTTCCAACCGTATTCTCAACTTTTGCTGCGCAGGTGGCAAAGTATTAAAAGTCGTTTCCTCCTCCGGCTGAAAACTAAAATTAGGGTTGGTACTATAAATGAATCCGTGCTTATCAGGTTTACTTTTCTTACTCATCATAATCAGTTTTATCAGACAATCTGTTATTATTTAATATGACGTGAGCCCATCAGCTCTCATCATGATTCCGCTATCCACAGAATCTTCCAAGGCGTCTGTGACCTGCAGATTAAATGTATGCTGATCATAAAGGAAGGATTTTCTTTCACTATATATTTCATAAAAATAGCTCTGCGAGACCTCTATCCACTCATGTTCTCCGCGGTGAAACACTATCCAGGATGCTCTATCTCTGCTTTCAAACTCAAATCCACACTTTGTGCCTGATGTATCAGTCCGCCTACACTCACATAATCCACGCCCGTTGTAGCATACGCTTCTACCGTATCTAAATTGATGCCGCCACTCGCTTCCGTTTCAAACTCGCCTTTAATAATCTGCAAAGCCTGGATTACTTCTTCGGGTGAAAAATTATCCAGCATGATACGGAACACTTTGCCCTTGGCAATGTTATAAACAATTTGCACATCCGCCAATGTGCGGGTTTCTACTTCTATTTTAAGATGCAGGTTATTTGCCTGTATATAGTTATAAGCTTTTTCAATAGCATTCTGCAGCCCGCCGGCATAATCAATATGATTGTCTTTAAGCATGATCATATCGTACAAGGCAAAGCGATGATTGATGCCGCCGCCAATGCGTACAGCTTCTTTTTCCAGCAATCGAAAATTGGGGGTTGTTTTGCGTGTATCCAATACTTTGGTATGATACCCCTGCAACTTGTCAACATACTGCCTGGTGAGCGTTGCAATACCACTCATGCGCTGCATGCAATTGAGTACCAGGCGCTCACACTGCAGGATGGTTTGTATGGTAGACTGTACTTCAAATGCTATTTCCCCTTTATGCATTTCCTCGCCATCCTTTTTATAGATAATAAGATGTGCGGCTGGATCAACCATAAAGAATACTTTTTCTGCCACAGCTACGCCCGCCAGTATACCGTCCTGTTTTATTTTTAGTACGGCTTTGCCTCTCTTATCTTCCGGAATTACACTTAAAGTAGAATAATCACCACTGCCAATATCTTCCTTCAAAGCTTCGCGTATCAGAAGTTCTAATTGTTCGTTGTAAAATTCCATATGTAAGCAAAGGTAAATGCTAAAGCACGAATGAAGTGAATCACGAGAACTGCACGCTTTTTTGAAATGAATTAAGTACCTGTTTATTGTATTTTAGTACAAAGGGGTAATTAGCCGTTTCGATAATCAGTGTAATCACTATTTATCATGTTGATCACTATTCTAAATTAATTCGTGCATTTCGTGTAATTCGCTTCATTCGTGTTAAGTAATTCATGTACCACAAACAAAAAAGCCACCCTATTTACGGATGGCTTTCTGTTTTGTATTTACCTTTTCCTTATCTCGTTATCTTTTTTGGCGATGCGAAGGGAAGAAGTTACCTGTTTTGTTGTGCTTAAAAGAAGTGCCTTCTGGTGAGCCATAGTGCGTCATAGCACAACGGAAACCAATAGTACTGCTGCTCTGATCTTCCTGCAGGTAGCGGCGGGTACCGGGGCTCAGCCAGTATGGCATATCGTTCCAGCTACCACCCTTATATACACGCGATTTATCGCTGATTAAGGTAGTGATACCATATCCATAGGTAGTTCTGCTTAAAGAGTCACCATCCAGGAAATCAATAGCATAAGAACGTTGATAATTACGACGGTTCTGTAAGTCGGAGTCTGATTCAGGAACCATTTTGATACGGCCGAGAGAATCCCGCCAGTTTTCAGGATCTTCACCACCACTCTTATCCACTTTGGTAAATATGTTACCACGATAAGGATTCAGATCATCTTCATCCTGGTTCGTACTTGGACGGTACACATCAGCTACCCACTCATTTACGTTACCACTCATATTGTACAAGCCAAAACTATTGGGGAAGAAAGAATTTACTGCTGATGGAATAGCAGAACGGTCGTTTAAGCCACCGGCAGTACCCATGTAGTCACCATTACCACGCTTGAAGTTAGCAAGAAATGCCCCCTGCCATGCACCGTGGCGTGTAGAGCGAAGGTTGTCGAAACCGACATTTTGCCATGCATATACTTGTTTATTGGCAATCAGTTCTTCCCCACGCTTCTTTTCTGAGTGGCGGGGTTCCGGGTTATCACCTACATATGCCAGGGCTGCATATTCCCACTCAGCTTCTGTTGGCAGGCGATAATCGGGGAATAAAATACCATCAGACATATCCACTTTTGTACGCGGACGTCCCTGAGCATCTTTCAATGGATTATTCTTTGGCTTGCCGGGTATACCTTCATATGCGCCCATGATGTAAGCCTTAGTATTAAAGTTATCCTGACCACCACCGTTCAACTCAGTTTTTACAACGTTCTTGTTTTGATAGCCGGCAGTTTCCAGCGCTAATTCATTTACGCGGTCGGTACGCCAGATACAGAAATCGTGCGCCTGCCTCCAGGTAACACCTACTACAGGATAATAGTTATAAGATGGGTGACGGAAATAATATTCCACATATGGCTCGTTGTAAGCCAGTTCGCTGCGCCATACCAGCGTGTCAGGCTTGGCACCGTCAATTACCGCCTGGTTGTCTTGAAACACATTCTCAATCCAGTGGATATACTCGCGGTAGTGTACGTTGGCTACTTCAGTTTTATCAATGAAGAAGGAGTTAACAGTTACGCGGCGGGGCGCATTATTCCAGTCGCCCATTACATCTTCCTGCGTAGCACCCATAGTAAACGTACCTCCCTGCACAAATACCAAACCTGGACCAGTCTTAATATCCTTTGGCTTGGCAACATAATAACCTCCCTGGTTTTTGTCATTATAATTCCAGCCGGTTGCAGCAGACTTTTCCGGTTTCTTTTTAAAGATACCGCCGTTTTTACACGAAGCGAATGCACCAATAGCTGAAAGAAGTAAAATACAATTTCTAACTTGCTTTAGCATGTGAACTACAGATTTGACTTTTATTGTAACGGCTGTTTTTTGATATTATTGTTTACAACCTGTTTGCGAATGTAGATATTAATAACAGAGTAGCATTTTTTATGGTATTAAAAAAGTATAAAGACTGTATAAAAAAAGCTTATCAGGAAGTTGACATTCTGTATGATGCTGCAGCCGCGCCATACCTGAGCCGTATCTGCTCCCTATCTAAGCCGTATTTGAGCCGTATATCCTTTTCTCATCTTACATCTATTCTACCATCATCCTACATTTTTTCAGTTCTTAAGTTAGAACACCCAAAATTAGAGAGATAACATAGTTGTAAGGCAATGTGATAAAAATCAAACATGTACTCATCAATCTTTCGGTAAAAATCCCACAGGAATCTTAAAGCGCAAGTTTATAAGCATCAAACCAGCAGGTTTACTTAAGGCCCAAATTACTCATCCGGCGAAGCTTCCATGCAACTTATAAAGCTCACAAGGTGCTGAGCTATACCTAACTTATACTTAACTTATACCCAACTTATACCTAACTTATACCTGATCTCCTCCCTGTCTCCTAGCCTTTTCCTCCATACTTGCATCTCAGTAACTCCGTACATTCTCTCTTTTACCTTCTTCAAATCTTATTACTTTGTCTCTTGCCCCTTTATCTGTGCATACCATTCATGAACCCTGCCCCTGACTCTATGCTATTCTTGACTTTTTAGATCATTTAGATCATTACTTTAAAAAAATTCTTGCACCTCCTTAATAAATTTTAATCACAGGCGTTATAGTAAAATTGAAATAGAATGTAAAAAAACAGCATCTTTGCGCTGCTACATGCATTGCACCGTTATATTGACTGACTATAATTTTTATTATCGAAACATATTTACCCAAATTAATTGCTGCATAAAGTTTGTTGCCCTTGTTATTTTGCCGGCCAATAATTGGCAGCAGTTCTGTTTCAATTTAAAAATAAACTCTGATGAAGCTACAACAACTGCTTACCACTGCATTGACAGGAATAGTATGTTTAGGATCTTATTGTGCTGGTGCCCAAACTACAGGTGATGGCAATACTATAAATATTGTAACTACGGCTGTGCCTTTTTTGCGGGTGTCACCTGATGCGCGTGTAGGAGGAATGGGTGAAGCAGGCATCGCAACCCTCCCCGACGCTAATACCGGATTTATTAATCTGGCTAAACTCCCTTTTGCACAAAGCAAATTTCAAATTGGCGCTACTTATACACCCTGGTTGCGTAAAATAACCCAGGATGTTTATCTGGCATCCTTAGCAGGATACTACAAATTAGATGACGAACAGGCAATTAATGTGGGACTGCGCTATTTCAACTTAGGCAACATACAGTTTACCTCTGCAGAAGGCAACTCTCTTGGTGAAGGACGTCCCAGAGAGTTTGGGGTTGACTTTGGCTATACAAGAAAGGTATCCGAAAATCTGAGTCTGGGTGTTGCTTTGCGCTATATCAACTCCAGTCTTGCACGTGGTGATGTAAGTCAATCAGGTAATGTTTACAAAGCTGGCAATTCAGTTGCCGGTGACATTACTTTGTATCATAATGGGCTTAATGAAGATGGGCAGGGCTTTACCTGGGGAATGGCTATTTCAAACCTTGGCGCTAAGATTGGCTATACCAACAATGCACAGGCAAAAGATTATATACCTGCCAATATAGGTATTGGCGCAGCCTATACTGGCATTATTGATGAAGATAGTAAGATAACCGTATCAGCCGATATTAACCACTTGCTTGTACCCGCCCCTCCAGTACTCAGTGATGACCCCGCAGACAGTACTAACAATCAGAAACTATTAGATGACTATCACAGCATGAGTGTATTTCAAAGCTGGTTTAAATCTTTTGGTAACAACTGTATAGCGCTATCACTTGGTACAGAATTTTGGTACGCCAACCAGTTTTCAGCGCGTGCAGGCTACTATTGGGAAACTAAAGAAGCGGGTAACCGTAAATATTGGACATTGGGTATAGGTGTTAAGTATAATGTGTTTGGGTTTAATTTCTCTTACCTGGTTCCATCAGGCGGCACTGGTACTACGCAAAATCCCTTGTCGAACACCTTACGCTTTGGTGTTACATTTGACCTGGACCCTGAAACCAATGGCGGCACTGGTGGCGGTGGACAATAATTTAATTTAATTAATATAACACAAAAAGCGAAGGCAGTTACCTTCGCTTTTTTCATATTACATTATGAGTAATCTAAGAATAGGTCAAGGTATAGATTTTCACCGGCTGGTAGAAGGCAGAGACTTATGGCTGGGCGGTGTATTGATCCCCCATATCAAAGGCGCTTTAGGTCATAGCGATGCAGATGTGCTGTTGCATGCCGTATGCGATGCCCTGCTGGGTGCAGCCTGCCTTGGTGATATCGGCACCCATTTTCCCGATACCTCGCAGGAGTTCAAAAATATTGACAGTAAAATACTGCTGCAACGCACCATGAATTTGCTGCACGATCATGCCTGCAGTGTCATTAATATAGACTGTATGCTGTGCCTCCAGGCGCCTAAAATAAAACAGTATATACCCCAGATGCAGGAAATCATAGCTAGCATCTTAAAAATAGAAAGAGATACAATATCAATAAAAGCCACTACTACCGAAGGCCTTGGCTTTGTAGGGCGTGAAGAAGGGGTAATGGCATATGCTACAGTACTGATTGAGAAAAACAAGCTGCTTTTTTAATTGGAGATTTATAATCGTATGTGTTTATAACTACATTTGCAGCGCTTGGGTCTTGTAGTACAATGGATAGTATAAGGGTCTCCGAAGCCTTTGATTCAGGTTCGATTCCTGACAAGACCACTTACAATATACATTAAACCTTGTAAATCAAAAGTTACAAGGTTTGATTTTTCAGGGGTAAGAATAGTGGTAAGCAATAATTCTTTTGATAAACTTTGCTGATTTTCATACTACCTTTCATTTCATTAGAGCTGTTGAAAATAGACTATCAATGACTTATGCTAAGTTGCAAATTGGTTAGCAGATTAGTTTTATCTGAACGCTCTAATAAGACTAAAAGGTATAGAGTTGACAATGTACTAAACACCACCTTCTGTGTACACTGGCATTAGATTATCCTGTTTACTATTCCATGCGGAAGGCAACTCACCTCATCTGTTCCGTATTCATCAAAATTGCAAATGCACTCTTGTTATCCAAACCAACAACTCCACTAAAGAGTTGCACCTTAGGCAATCGTAAAGAAGGTGGCTTTTAACAGTCTGGACACGGGCATAGATGAAAGCAAAAAAGTCAATGGTCGCAAGCGGCATATAGCGGTGGACAGTCAGGGGCTGCCTTTGGCAATCAGTGTTTCAGCCGCTAATGTACATGATGGGGAAGGTGGCTGTGATTTGCTTTGGCGATTCCAAAGGTTGCCGTAACGAATGCCGCGAAATAGCGGATTGCGTTGGAAGCGCTCTAACTGTTGGCGGAAGTCAGGCTTGCCAGGTTCGAGATTGCCAACGGTGCCAACGATGATCTTATCTTTCGCAGCAACATCAAGTACCCACTGGTTGTCTTCAAGCCAGGGACTTGCCTCCACTACAATGGCGCCCACAATTCCAAGGGGTAAGGCGATCTTACGATAGCGGTCAGGGAGCGCAGGCTGGTAAAGAATACCATCTTTTTTGGTGGGCCAGGGCATGCCTTGTGGGCGAGCTGTGTCGAACAGGTAAATGTGGGTGTCAATGATGGGGATGTGGCGGCATCTTCTTCCCAGCCCAATGAGGGGAGCGCAACAACAGCCGCTGTCATGCCTGTGTTTTTGATAAATGTGCGGCGTTGCATATCCTTAGTAATGTATAGGTAAATAAAAGTTGTTCTTTCTGCTTTGTAGATGGAGGATAAAGGTAACCGTAAGGCATAGTTTCTCCAAGGATGTGATATTGATAAACTCTTAGAATATTGTAAAAGGAACGGCTAAAAGGCATTAAAGAAATTATGTTCTAACCGGATATAAAAGCCATTCGGAGCAGTTCTCAACATAGTGCTGCTTAATTCTTTTCTATAGCCTATATCCACTCTGCTTTGACTATTAAAGATCATTTGTATGGATGGAGCAATATCCACATAATATCTTCCTGAACCAACATTTACCTGGTTTAGAAACTCTACCATAAAGTTGAAGTTTGTTTGTCTGTAATCGTTATACACTTTAGGTAAAATCAGTTTTCCAACAGAAAAGGTATAATTGATGGCTTTGCTTTCTTTGAGACCATAGACAAACTTGTTGTTATTGCCATTATCCACTGCTTTCAAAAACGATATACCGGAAGACAAAGCAATCTTACGTAATAACTGAGTAGCAACTACACCTACCTCTGTGCCTGTATTATGACCATTCATATTTATTTCCTCCTGGTGAATATCGCTATTGTTATAACTTATTCTTCCAAAGACAGCCATTCTAAAATGCTTTTGTATCGCATCATTGCTTAAAAAGCGATACTTCATATAAAGACTGCCACCCTCCCCTCTAAAAACTTCACTCCGGTTACTAAAAAATACATTTCCACTTACCATCAACTTCCTGGAAATACCAACCATTAATTCGGGAATAAGATGGTAATTGATTTTAGAAGAATTTCTTTCATCCATTATTGAATTGTTCAACCTTAAGCCAATAGCTCCCAATGCTATGTTACTGGCTGGCTCCGTTGCAGAATATAATTCTTGTGCTGTGCAGGATAATGAAATAATAAGGGCTATGAATAAGAATTGAACTTTCATTTTGTAAATTTTGGAGATCACCTAAACAAGCATTGTTAAATACTTACATGATAATTGCCTGGGGAAGAGTCGAAAAGATTATTGCCTTTATATTCCTTTGAAGGAACAAAACCTTTATCCAATATCTTCACTTGTTTAATACCATTGAGTAGTTCGTCTTTGCCATTCAGGAAATGAAAGGTTTTGTCCCCTATTGTTACCGGTTCACCATCCTTTACATGTACATTATCAAAATAGATAGCAGCTACAAAAGCTGAAACAGTAAAGCCGGCATTTTCAACCTTTTTCTTGATCTTATCAAAATCAACATTACTATTTCCTTTAAATGATATTTCAAAAGTGTACGTCTTTATATCTGTATCTATTTTGTCAACAAAATCAAGGGTCTTTAAAGCCTTATTAATCGAGTTACTGCACATACTGCAGGTTAGTCCGCTTGCCTGTAAGGAAACTTTAGTCACCTGTGCACTTGCTGCCATAGAGAATGCAAGGGCAATAAATAAAAAAATCGTTCTCATTGTTTTTTGTTTTTATTATTAATGATTAAGAAAAACTACTTCCGCTAACTACCCATGCTGTTATAGTATAACAGGTATGATTTATAATATTTCGGAATCTTACATCTTGAGCTCAACCGAACTACTACGGACTACCAGGTAAGAGGTAAAAACAATGTCAGGTTCTTTTCCGACCATTAGGAATGATGCATGGTGCAGGGATACATAATGATTAAAAATACTGTGACTAAAATCGGCAGGAGCCATTCAGGATAGGGTAACTTAGCTTTACATATCACACACCAAAAACTTTACTACACTGAAAAAAGATAATGGTTAGGAGCTTGAACTTTTGATGAATACTGTTCATTTTCTTAAGATTCTATGTAATTGCCTGGCTGATTTAAAACCACATTGTGAAGCAATATATTCAATAGTATATTCAGGGTTGTTGAGCATGGTACTGGCGTACTCTTTCCGTAAAAGGGTCAGGTATTCCAATACCGTAGTACCCGTCTTTTCCTTAAAAACCCTGCTGAGGTTTCTTGGGCTCATTCCAACAAGTGCGGCAAGGTCTTCTATATTGTTTTCTTTAGAAAGGTTATCAATAAGGTGATCCTGCACTGCATGTATTTGTGGATTGATATGATTTCTATAATCTAAATATATGCTTTGCTGGTTATGCTTGCCACTTCTGCGGTGGTAAACTACCAGTCCCCTTGCCACCTTATGTGTAAAAAGTGGTCCTTTAAGGTTCTCAAGGATGGCTAATGCCAAATCAATACCTGCACTTATTCCCGCACTGGTATACACATTATTGCTCTTTATATACAAAATATCGGCAAGTACTTTTGCATCCGGAAACCGTAGTTGCAGATCTTTAACTCTTCTCCAATGTGTAGTGCATTCTGTGTTCTTTAATAGACCTGCTTCTCCCAAAGCAAAAGCTCCGTTGCAGATGGAACAAACAATTATTCTCTTTTCGGAACATTCCTTTAACCAGTTGAAAAATGCTCTTTCTGCTCTGAAAGGGATACTATTGACATATTCATAATTCATCCCCGGTACAAAAACGTAATCTCCTTCCTTTAGCTGTGCTTCTTTAAAATTTGCCATTTGATGGAAGCCGAGTCCTGATGTGGACACTGGCTCTTCACCGTACGTGTAATAGGCTAATGCTCACCTCAAACCCATAAAATTTAGCCTCTGTAAAAACCTGGACAGGACCAGCCAGGTCAAGCAGTTCTACATGCGGAGGAATTATGAATGCAAATGTTCTCATTAGTGCAGGAAAGATTTAAGTGTAAAAAGCTACTGAAATAATTTAATGTGTGTCTTATTATTTCGAATCTTCAACTTCTGATTTGGAGAAAAGCTTGCGGAAACCAAAATGATATATCTCGCCATCATTATAGCGTACCGGATAGGCATTGATAAACAGCCATCCTTCTTTACCCATAAAGTTGAGCGCATCAATAATAGAGTTGAACTTTCTAAAAGTGCCCTCATAAGTTCTGAGCCGGTTGTCTTTCCATAAGCTACTTTCTTCACCAAAATCAATTTCAATGGTCACCTTGTTACTAAGAGTCCTGGCGTAGCAATTACCTGGCAATACTGTTCAATTGTTGAATTGTCTGTCTGAGAATAGGAGGTAAACGTTACGACTAAGAAAATACCTGCAGCGAAAATCTTTTTCATGATCATATGATTATTTAATTGGTTAATAGTTATAGAGTTGTTTGCCTGTTAATGGATCATCTGAAGAATGGCACTCCAGATAAACAAGGTCAGCAATGCGAATACTTCTACAGCGAATAAGATCTTTTTCATTTTTTATTGTTTTATTGTTATTTGATGATGTAAAAGTAATCCCTCGTACAAGGGGTATATAGGACACCAACAGGTCAAAAAAGGACAAATAAAGAACTCACATCAGACAACAGTAATCTATATAACAAAATAGCCGCTCTAAAAGAGCAGCTATTTGATGTGACGCTTTTAATGGTTACTTACAATTATTGCAGGTACAGTTGCTGCCACAAGTGCAGTTGGTGCAAGTGCAATTTGGATTACCACATGTTTGTTTGTCTGTTGTAGCGGTTTGCTTCGTGTTGAATGCTGATTTCATACTGTTTGTTTTAATTGGTTTGATATTGTAAAAGTACATCAGTGCAGCAGGGTTGAACGGACAGGAAGTAGTCAGAAACAGCCAAATATTGCAGTAACCAGGGGTGATATAAAGATCTGAATTGTTCCATGTTCTCTATTATTGCTGTTCGTGCAATTAACAGGCTAATTAATACAGGAATGAGCAATAAGGTACATTACAAAGAAATGCCTTCCCCGTAAGAGGAAGGCAAGGAATTAGTTGCAACAAAGCTTAGCTACTGTATGCCTGTTTTTTGCTTTCTGAAAACAATGAAGAAGTAAATACCAATAATTACATCTGTTACAAGGCAATATGATGGCCAATAAGAAGGGATGTCAGTCTTAATCAATAAAGCATTGTGATGAAAGATATCCCAAATGCCATGCAGCACAATACCGAAAGCGATCAAAGCATTATACCTGGAATAGCCAATAACTGCTATAAAATAGAATACTACAGCAACCAATACTTCCAGGACAATTGTGCTTACCGTATTCCCCTTCAAGGAGAAGCCTACATAAATAAAGGCAATGGAGCATAGAATAGTTGCGGCAATTAACGGGGCAGAAAAATGTTTTGATAACAGCATGTTGAGAATTATTAAGATCAATGCTGTTACGATAGCTGAAAGTATTTGAGCCATATATTTTATAAATTAGGGTGGTTGATAATGTTTTTCCTTACTATGTAATTTAAGCGTTATTAATTATAGTCCAGCATCAGTTTCACACAGTTCTTAAAATTGGTTCCATATTGAAGTGCAATCCTGTCCAGGCAAACATTTATAGGATATTGCTTTTGATCCGGGCTATATGCTACTATACGTGCCGTGCTAAATTGGTTTGGTACTGAAGCTTCCAATGCTTTCGGGTTTAACAGGTGAAGTTCATTTACCCTGTCCTCTTTTACATCTCCTGTTGGATAAAGCGTCAGTCCATACTTAGATGCAACGCCCTTTCCATCCAGCGAAAAGGAGTTGATGGATTTTGGAAAAGTACGGACATAGGTATCCAGGACACTTGCAAGGTCAAATTCATTCACACTATCTGTCAGCAATACGCCAACTTTGTAATTCTTCCTGAACAACATCTTTGATGCTATTTTGGTAATTGCCCTTTTGTTCACCACCTCACTTGCATGCTCCACTTTAATGTCGGCGTGAGGATAACCTACATTCTGAAGAACAGCTTGCATTGTTTGTTCTCCAAACAGTCTTTTTATTACTGTCAGACTTCCTTCAACCGCATTGGACACTCCTGCAGTGCTATATAAATTGCCACTTTGGGTAACACTTACATCGCGTACCCATTTCGGTTTAGGAAATTGTTTTTGCAGTGTTTTAAGATCAGAAGCATGGGTGGTTAATGGTTTGCCATCATAGAGCCCTGTTGCGGCTGCAGTTGCTGATCCATCACAAATGGCGAGGATAATATTCGTGCCTGTGTAGTGATCTTTTATCCAGTTAACAGTAGAGGGTTTGGGAGGAGTCATTCAGATGAACAGTCAGATTTGGAATAACGATGACATCGGGAATGATATGCAGTGAATCTATTTCTGAAAAGGAGTAATGAGGAAGTATGAACAGGCTGTTTACTAACAGGATAGGCGCTTTTTTTTCTGACACTACCAATACGTTGGCTTGTTCAGTGGCATTAAATAAATAAAAGGGAGCCATCAGGTCAAACATTTCGGTACCATCATTCTCCGCAACAATAATAACTGTCTTTTTGGTGCTGTCAAGAGCAGCTTTTGACCATGCAAAATGATTGCTGCCTTTATAGACTTTTAGTTTTTGTGCAAAGACTTGCGGAAGTGCAAAGTAGAGAACCAGGGTAAGGATCAGCAATACTGTAAAGAGGGTTAAGAGCGCTTTTTTAATCTTTTTCATAATTCTTTTTTTTGTTTTTTATTATGTAAAGATGAAGTCGCTGAAAATGAAATATAGGACAGTGCTGTGTCAAAAAAGGACAAATAAGTCGCAGTAGTTTTGGGCTATTTACCAGATTTTGTGGAGGACTTACATAGAGCAGCCAAGGCAGGAATTTTTTAACTACCTTTAGTATACAACAGTTGTTATGGAACAGGATATTTCTATTCTGATTGCAGATTTATCTGGTTATACTGCGTTAACCGAAACGCATGGATCTATATCTGCGGCTGACTTAATTGATAAATACGTTGACATTGTTAATGCTTCCCTTACCGGGGATAGTACCCTGCAGGAACGTGTGGGTGATGAAGTAATGATTGTTTCCGCTTCTGCCGATGACCTGCTTGCTACTGCTGAATTATTATTACAAACTACATTAGACCAATATAATTTTCTTCAAATACATGGAGGTTTGCATTACGGAAAAGTATTGAAACGCAACAACAGCTATTTTGGTTCTGCGCTCAATCTCACTTCCAGGATAGCCTCACAGGCAACTGCCGGCACTTTTTTGTGCTCTGAAGAA
This sequence comes from uncultured Chitinophagaceae bacterium, assembly GCA_963819045.1. Taxonomy (GTDB): domain Bacteria; phylum Bacteroidota; class Bacteroidia; order Chitinophagales; family Chitinophagaceae; genus Ilyomonas. The sequence continues at coordinate 79,311 of CAWFUV010000020.1, forward strand.
TTCATACACGCCATGTCCGATAAATCGATGTATCAGTTTAAATCAAAAGGCAGGTACACTTTCAAGAATGTTACAGATGAAAAGGAAATCTTTGAAATAACTCTTGAACAACCCACTCATTTTTATATTGACCCAATTTGCAGAATGATGATTAACAAGAACGAAAATGCATTTTCTCATCCAAAACGAAACAATCTTTTATTCTGCTCTCAAAATTGTTTGAATATTTATTTAAGGAATGAAAGTAACAGTGATTGAACGTTTATATAGTAATATATAGTTGAAGTAAAAGAGCAGGAGCTTATAATTCAAGAGAGATGCGTGTGTTTGCTTTTCATATTCCCATATGTAAATGACTGATGCCATTGCATTGATACAGGCCGCAGATAAGAGACAACCTTTGCTTCCATATGGCTGGCTTAGGCAGAGGCTTGTTCACCTATGCACCGGCCCATATTTAGCACAGCATAATACAATTTATGGAGTGTACAGATTAGTACAGCAGTATACTATTGGCGAAAGCCCGGCATAGTGCCGGGCTATTCCAGGCGTTACCCTTTTTGTCTTTTTGTTGCCTACTACGGCACAAGGAGACTATATAGCCTTATGCCGGAGTTTCTACCTTAATAAGACTACATGCATTAGATGCTTTACCATGCAGAGATTACTGGTTCGCCATTGACCTGCGGAAGGAACTCATACGAAGTACTATGAATACCGCACCTGTACTGTTTGGTGGTAAAGCGATGCTGAGTGTAAGTACGCCAGTCGCTGCATTGTTGTAAACCAGATTTGCTGAAGTAGCGGTAGCTGCTTCATAGGCATTCTCCTCAAAGTTGACGGCTGCGGCTACGAAGCGGAAGTGCGTAGTACCGGCAGGTGCAGTTAGCAACCTGAAGGGGATGAAATCTTCTATGCTTAGCTGAACAGTACAGGAAGACCTGTTGAAGGAAACACCATAGTGCGCACTCAGCGTAGCAGATAAGGTTGCACCGTTGTTAAAGTCGAAGCCTTACAGTAAGCTGGGGTCTTCGCCTGTTATGTTGCGAAGCCGCTGGAACTGGTGGTATCTGCCTATACCGCCCTGAGCACTTGGGTGGCGAGGCGGCTTACCATGTGCGTATCTATTGCATTGACATTGGTGCATGTAGCTTATATATGTATCTAAATCAATGGCTGCACCTGTCATAAAAATATGTGGATGCAACCTTACCGCGCCATGAAAGAATCAGTTTTAATTTACTCTTTTGATGGTCTTCATATTTTGAACATTATGTTTTGGGTGGCCACATCCCTGGGGGTTCCACCTGGTTCTTTGTTGAACCCATCCATTTGGTGTTGGTGCCTTTGCACATACGTCAATTACACTTCCAACAGGTAGTATGTCGTACCGTAATATGGTAATAACGTTATAGGTTTTTGACGATGGGTTTCCACACTCATTGGGATTCCATTCATCATTTATTTTTATCCACCCGTAAGGTATTGCATTATTTGAACATGTTTTCGAAACCTGGTACTCATCAGTCAGTTTTTTAGCCTCCCGCGGACTTCCTTTTTTTAAGTATTGAGGAAACCGCTTAATAAACTCGTCACTTTGAACAACACCGGTTATAACTTTTACATAGCCATCACTTAATAAGACCGGTCTCCATATAGCAGTATCAGACGAATCAACAGGTCTGTCTAAAAATGTACTATAGATTTTGTTAAGCACCTCAAATGGTGTTTTGTCTGTAACGAACTTGTCACGAAACTCATCGGAGGAGCCGATCAGAATCATTACTTCCTGTAGTGAATGTCCTGAGAAATAATAATCTGTAAGGTAATTAATTCCTTCCCCATACTTCGGCGGTCTTTCCAGTATTTTATTAATGAGATTTTGAACGGTATCTCTTACTTCTGCTTCGCTTTGACAGAAGGAGGATATTGTAATACTCAATAAACCGGAAAGGATAATTAGTAATTTCATAAAAGCAGTTTTTATTCCTAACAAATAACCAGTCCTTATAAATTTGTGGATAACATAAATTACCAGGTCTGGTTGCTCTTCCTTACTAACTCAGGATTCAAATTTCCTTACAATGTACAAAAAGTTTTCTTTCGGCACATTACTCATTAACTTAACGAGAGTTCTGAGTGTATTTAGGATTTTCACTAACTGAGCTTGCCTATTCCCAACAGTAGGACACCCGGAGTTATAGCTAACTTATACCTAAGTTATACTTAACTTATACCTAAGTTATACCTAATCTCCTCCCTATCTCCTCTATATCTACTTAATAGTAACTACTCATCTGCTCGCTACCTGCTCGCATACAAACACCCATTACTTTGAACCTGCCTTTCTCCCCTTTAGAGGATGGGGGCATAGGTCGGCTTACAACACTATACACCCAGAACTCACGTTATTTATGTTACTATTTACTTACACACTAAATAATCAGCACAGATGATTATCCTATATCATCAGGATCTCTGTGTACTACCCAAAAACCGCAGACCTACATAGGCATTCACCTTTTTGCTGCTGCCTGATGCGGTTAAAATGTTGGATGAACCAATTACCAGCTTACCTATGTGAAGGGCTATAACGGCATCAAAGCCCCTCATACTATTTACCTGTAGGGTACTATGCGTAGTGTAATAACTATTCTGTATTGTTCCTGTGCTGTTGTTATAATAAGAAACAGAACCACGATGGATAGAATCGGGTTCATAAAAAAGGGTTTAGGGTGATAACTATAAAGGTTTATATAAGGTAATAGAGCAACAAATAAGTTTCAGAGAACAGGGTTGAAAAGCTCGGCTGAGAGGCCGGCGTTTGTAAAAAACGCCGGTCAGCCTTGGAATAATAAGGGCTAGGGTTTACCTAATTTTTTAGATTGCAATGAAGCAGTGTTGTACAAAAGCAATCCAAAAGTATGGTAGCTATAGATAGTATACAACGTGATAATAGCGTAATTAAATAGGGTGTTTTTCACGTAGGATGTTTTAATAGAGTTATGTAAAGAAGTGATGGATGGTGTGGAAACTGCCGCACAGCTTACTATAAGCTATCCACTAACTAAGATAGTGGCACTTTCAATGAAAGATGATGATAATACTATCATCAGTATGTTGAAAGCCGGCTGCTGTGCTTATTTGCTTAAAGACATTCACCCTGCGGAACTGGAAAAAGCATTGCTGGAAATTAATGATAAAGGCTTTTACAATTCCGATGCACTGAATTTGCGCTACCGTCGCATCCTTATGCGCCCGGAAACGGAAAAAGCTTTAACCCTCAGCGACAGGGAAAAGCAGTTTTTACAGCTTGCCTGTAGCGATCTTACCTATAAGCAGATAGCGGCGCAGATGAACGTATTGGAACGTACGGTTGATGCCTACCGGAAGGCACTATTTGAAAAACTGAAGGTGCAAAGCTGCACTGGCATGGCGCTGGAAGGTATACGCCGTAATCTGGTGCAGCTTTAATTAAACCAAAGAGAGACTGGAGATCCCGAAGGAGCATACTCCCCCTCCGAGGCTATTGTTCTGTGCAATATGTGAGACAATTTCCCAAACAATAAACCGTACTTCATACATCGTAAATGGTATTCTTTATCGTACATACCCAATCCTTGCACGTACGGTATCAAAATTGTGCGAACTTTGGTTTTAAAACCTAAAAACACTTGTTATGCCAGCATTAACTGAAGTAAAGCTGTCTATCAGCAGTCCGGCATTTGAACATGGCGGAGAAATACCACTTAAATATTCCTGCGAAGGCGAAAGCATCAATCCGCCATTAGACATTCAAGGTTTGCCCGAGGAGACCAAAACACTGTCTATTATTGTAGAAGATCCGGATGCCCCAAATGGCACATTTGTACATTGGGTATGTTTTAATGTTACACCTGCCAGGCATATTCCGGAGAATAGCCATCCCGGCATGAGCGGACACAATAGTGCAGGGAAAACCGGCTATCGCGGTCCTTGTCCGCCTAGTGGCTCACACCGGTACTTTTTTAAAATATATGCATTAAATACCAAGCTCAATGTGCAGGAAGGCATACAGGCAGAACCTTTGAAAGAGGCTATGGAAAGACATACGATTGGTTTTGGTGAAATAATGGGCAGGTATCAGAAGAAAGGGGGAGGAAATAGTTAAAGTCACTATGAAGATGATAGATGACGGAAGGGATTATTCCAGATTCAAATAGGATACACCATATAAGCCATAAGAAACAAGGGACAAAAAGCAAGCTTCAAGCAGGAGGAGCTTCGCGATTGAGCATAGTATAAAATGCCCGCAGGACCCTTTGGGTTACCTAATTAAAATTGGTATAAGTGCTTGTAGTAATTGTAGTTGACAGTTTGCGATTTTTATTGCAAGAAGTATTTTGTAATGGAAATCCCCATCCTGGTAATGGTAGAATATAAAGCGCATTTATTATGAGTAGTGTGTTTGTGAATGGATTGCATGCTCACTACTCACCATCTTCTGTGTTGTAGCTTGCCCATGTGGTAAGTGCAGCAAGATCACTGTTCACTAACCGAAACGGTCTTTTTCCCCTTTACGTCTATCATACTTAAGGTAGCAGCAATTACTGCATATGCAGGCGCCAATACCCAACCAATAACAGGAAGTATATGCATCAAATAAAACACTATTCCATTACCAATAGCCAGCCCCCTATGATTGCCAATATAATATACACTTTCCCAGGCAGTCATATGCCGTCGCTCACAGCTATAATCCATCATGCTAAAGCCATAGTAATAACACTCGGTCAGCAGTGCTAATATGGGCGTAGCCCAGCCGATAATTGGTACAAAAGAAAGAATGAGGATAGATACGGTATAAACAGTTTGCCACAAGGTATTGCGCAATGCAATGGCAATGCCCCGCACAATATCCTGCATGAATTGAGATATCTCAAATGGATAATCCCGTTCTTCTATGATAGCTTCTGTTTTCTCACTTAAATAGGCAAATACCGGGGAGCCAACTATGAGCCATAAATATTTAAAAAGAGAGAAGTAAAATAGCATCAGCACCAGCCAGAGTATAATACCGGTAAATACAAATATGAAGTTAAGTAATTGACTATGGGATTGATGAAGCCAGGAGTTAGCATGAGTAATGTTCGCTATCCATTCAATGAAATTATTGGCACTTTTACCAAAAAAATACATGCTTACCACAAAGAGCAGTGTATAGATAATACCCGGTATCAGAATCCACTTCCACATGCGATGCTGGCGAATAAAGCGATGTGCCTGGAAATAAGATTGAATGGCTATTATTATTTCTTTTAGCAAGCTGTAATATTTAAGCAGCTAAATTAAGAAGCTGTTTGAATTAATGATCCGGTATTACTGATGGTGGCTGCAAATAAACAGGATCAATTCTGCCATCACCTAAAAGTGTCAAAGATAACTGTACCAATAACGCAATAAATTTCAGACCGTGCCCTGGTTTCGGTGGATGGGCTAAATAAAGTTGCTATACCGGGGAGATCGGGTGAGTAACTAAGTTGGTAAAGGGCTTTGAAACGAAGGATTTGGAGAACTCTCAAGTGTAACTGACAATCCTTTACCCAATTTCAACAGGTAGGAATTAAGCGTTTTAGAATCAATTTTCAATTTCCTATAGCTGCCCGCAAGTGCTACTACTACTTGGCCGGTGGTAAAAGTTGGTGCTACGGGAATAAATACCGTAGCATCTCCATTATCAATTACATCAATTAAGTAAGCAGGCTTCCAATGGTCTTCAGTGTGTACAAGACAGGTATCAAATACCTCTTCCTTTGCTGCCCCGATTTTAACTTCTGTCTCTTTCCTCAGATCATTATAGCCAGGGATAAAACCTGCCAGCTTAGTATCGAGCCAAATACTCATATTTTTGAATACTGACATCTTAACCAGAAAGCCAGCCACTACGCACAATATCCCGAACAGGATAAGTGCAATGACGGCATCTCCGCTGGGTCCAAACAAGGTGTCAACGCGAATTAACTTTGACACTTTGTTTCCCAATGCTAACATGCGGTTCCAGAATTTGCCGAGTACAGCAATACTGATAAGTACCGGCATTAAAAAAATAAAGCCGGTAATGACATGATTGCGTACAATTTTATATGCTCTTCTATATTTTCTCCTCATTTTCAATGAACTTATATAACCCTCCATCAAATGTAGATATTTTAATATCGCTTTAAATCATAGCAGGGCGTTTTACCGTTAAATGCAGACGTAGTCTGAATTAATGATTTGATATAGCTGTGGTGTTTTGTTTAGCTGCTATAGGGTTGAGTTCCCTGCCTTAGACTACGACTATCAAATTCGCCTTGTGTTGTTAAAAACAATCATTATTCATTTTAAACGATCAATTCAATCAGTCTCTGATTAAATTGCAGATTATAAGCGGCACACAAAAGGATGACACATGCATTTACCCGAAGAATGGCAACAACTGCCCGAATCTTTTTATACGCGCAACGATGTGGTACAGATAGCACGCGATCTGTTAGGAAAGATACTATCCAGCCATTTTGATGGCGTGCTAACAGCAGGTCGTATTGTTGAAACGGAAGCATATAATGGAGTTATAGACAGAGCATCTCATGCATTTGGCGGCAGGCGCACCAAACGCACCGAAGTAATGTATGGTAATGGCGGAATTACCTATGTGTATTTCACTTACGGCATGCACCACCTCTTTAATGTAGTAACCAATAAAGTTGATGTGCCACATGCAGTACTCATCCGGGCATTAGAACCAATGATAGGAATGGAAGAAATGCTGTTGCGTACAAATAAGCAGAGGGCAGATTATACGCTTACCAAAGGTCCGGGCAATGTAGCCAAAGCGTTGGGCATTACTACCAAACATACCGGATACAGTCTCATGGGCAATCAACTCTTTATAGCAGAGGATGGATTTAAGATAGAGGAAGGAAATATTATTGCCACTCCCCGCATAGGGGTTGCATACGCCAGAGAAGATGCACTCCTCCTCTTTCGCTTCTATGTAAAAAATAGTAAGTATGTGAGCGGGAAGAAGATGAAGATGCCACCTTCAAAAGGGGAATAGTAAAAAAGGATTAACCTGGTGAAATCATACTCTTTCATCCAACTAATCCCATACATCCCATAAATCCCAGTTCAGACTATTGCTCTTCTCAATCTCACCAGGCTCTCCAGTAATCCTTCCAGCAAATCCAGCCTCAGCATGTTGGCTCCATCGCTCAATGCGCAAGATGGGTTGGGATGTGTTTCAATAAATAATCCGTCTGCACCGGCTGCTATGGCAGCTTTTGCTATGGTACCAATCAATTGGGGGTTGCCTCCGGTTACACCACTGGTTTGATTGGGTTGTTGGAGGCTATGGGTACAGTCCATTACTACCGGCACACCGTGCGCCTGCATGGCAGGTATATTACGATAGTCCACTACCAGGTCCTGGTAACCGAAAGTAGTACCGCGCTCTGTCAGGATCACTTTATCATTACCGGCTTTCTTTATTTTGTCTACGGCAAACTTCATTGCCTCACCACTAACAAACTGGCCTTTCTTGACATTCACTATTTTGCCGGTTTCTGCGGCCGCTACAAGGAGGTCCGTCTGCCGGCACAGGAAGGCCGGTATCTGAAGGATGTCGATATATTTTGCTGCAACAACCGCTTCTTCGTGTGCATGAATATCTGATGTGGTAGGTAAGCCATAGGTTTCGCCTACCTTCTTTACCAACTCTAATGCTGTTTCATCACCTATACCGGTAAAGGAACTGGCACTGGTGCGGTTAGCTTTACGGTAGCTGGATTTAAACACATATGGTATTTCCAATCGTTTGCAAATAGCAGCTACTTTATCTGCTACTTCCATTAACAACTCCTCATTCTCTACCACGCAAGGACCGGCTATCAGGAAGAAGCTTTCTGGATTATATGATTGTTTGGTAAATAAATCTTTTAAATAATCTGGCATCATACAGTACACAATTAGGGTGCGAACTTAAGCTAAAGTTGAACAACACATTGCGCTGTATGTGGGACATCCACCCCGACAGTATTTTAAATAAATAAGGTAGCTTCTATAAACAACATTAAAATTTTACCCATTTTTGTCCTCTTATATAAACAAGATGCAAGCTACTAACACAAAGCAATTAGCCGCCGAGCGCGCTGTTACTTATGTCCAGGATGGAATGGTCGTAGGCTTAGGCACCGGATCTACCGCTGCTTATGCTATTAAGAAAATAGGCGAACGCGTAGCCAAAGAAAACCTGCAGATAAGAGCTATTGCTACTTCGCAGCGCTCCGAAGAAATGGCTCGTGAACTGAACATCCCGATTGTTTCTTTTGACGAGATTGACAAGATTGACCTTACCATTGATGGTGCTGATGAGGTGGATGAACAACTGAACCTCATAAAAGGTGGTGGCGGTGCTTTGCTGCGCGAAAAAGTAGTAGCGACCAACAGCAGGGAGCTGATTATTATAGTAGATGAAACAAAGCTGGTAAAGCGTTTAGGCAGGTTCCCTCTGCCGGTAGAAGTAGTTCCTTTTGCGCTTACCGTGGTACAAAGACAGTTAGAGCAGCTTGATTGTATTCCCAAACTTCGCATGCAAGATGATAAACCTTATATAACCGATAATGGCAACTATATTCTGGATTGTTATTTTGGAGAAATAAAGCTGGCTGTACAACTGCATGATGCAATCAAAGCTATTACCGGAGTAGTGGATAACGGGCTCTTTATACAGCTTGCTAAAACGGTTATTGCCGGATACAAGGATAGCAGCATACAGCTCTTTTTTAATGAAAAACTGAGTCTGTAACAGCCCGCCACATCATGGCACTTATTTTGGTTTTTAGGAATGAATGCTAACCTCTAAAAGCTTTATTATGAAAAAAACAACTGTTGCGTTAAGTCTTGTTACAAGCATAGTTATTGCTGCCTGTGGAAATAATAATACCACTACCAACATGCCCGATAGTGGTTACGAGCCACGCACCGATACAACGAATAGTGCCCCTGTTACAACCGATTCGCTACCTCGCGGTGCTACAGGAGTAGACACGATTAGCATGGGACAAACAAATACAGCCGGTGTGCCTGACTCAGCACATAACAAAAAAGATTCAGCAGGAAAGAAATAGGATAGTTAAGCTACAAGTAACAAGAAGTAAGCTGCAAGCAAGAGAAGCCGCGAGTTACGAGCAGGTAGTGATACCTGTTCGTAACTCGCGGCTTATAGCTTTTCCTTGTTACTTTCTTGTAGCTTATAGATTATACCATTTCCAGATTGGTAGCAAAATATGCCCTACCTAAAGTTCACAGATCATATTCAGCAACTGGCAACTGGTATCTGGCTACCTATTTGAATCTAATATTATATCTCAATTGCCCCTTTAAACACAAACTCTGCTGGACCGCAAAGCCATATATTCTCAAAATTGTCTTCGCCAGTCTTATCAAACTCTACCGCGAGCCTACCACCTAAAGTAGAAATCTCTATTCGGTTAAAACCCACCTCATTATGTGCATACACCAATGCAGCGGCTGTTACCCCCGTACCACAGCTTAAGGTCTCATTTTCAACACCACGCTCGTAAGTGCGCACAAACAGGTTGTCATCGTTCCCTTCTTCTACAAAATTTACATTAATCCCCTTCTCTTTATAGCCATTGCTGTTGCGGATAGCCTTCCCTTCTTTAATAACGTCATAGCGACGCAGATCGCTTACTGGCTTTACATAGTGGGGTGAGCCAGTATTCAATACCGAATCAGTATAAAGTCTTTTTACGCCATGTACGTCCTGCATTTTCAGGTTTACCCAGCCATTATCGTCTATTGTTGCTTCATGCTTACCATCTATAGCAAGAAAAGTATAGGTGTTTCTGCGAATACCAAGGTGGTAAGCAAACTTTGCTAAACAGCGACCGCCATTACCGCACATGGAACTTTCATTTCCATCGGCATTGTAATAGGTCATTGTAAAGTCGTAGCCTGCCTGGCAGCCTAGCAACATTAGTCCATCTGCACCAATACCAAACTTGCGGTCACACATTTTCCTGATCTGAGCAGTGGTTAAGTTTATGTTGTCTGTTCTGTTGTCAATAATTATAAAGTCATTACCAGTTCCCTGGTATTTATGAAAATCTAAGTTCATATTGTTTCTAAATTGTTGAAATGATGCCCAGTGTTTTTGTAATCAATCGCTCTACCGCCAGCGCACCATCTTTGGTAAACGTTTTATTGATACGATTAGCTACAATTACATTCACACTCAGGCAGTGATGTCCCAATAGCTTGCCAAGTCCGTAAATAGCACTTGTTTCCATTTCGAAATTGGATATAATATGACTACCAAACCGGAAAGAGGTTAATTGGTTTATCAATTCGGGATGGCTTAGGCCAAGCCTCAACACTCTGCCTTGCGGGCCATAAAAACCCGGGCAGGTAACTGTGATACCATGGTGGTAGTCCTGTGCAAAATGCTTAAGCAGAGCTGCGCTTGCTGTAGCAATATATGGCTGAGAAAAATGGCTGTCTACCTGCGTGTGCGCTGTAAAATGACCAAGTATTTGCTTTTCCTCCTCGTTGTTGGAGTGCCGGTAAAAGTTGAGCAAATTATCAATACCCAGGCCATGAGTTCCGGCTACCAGGCTATCTACTTCTATGTGCGCCTGCAATGAGCCGCTAGTGCCTACGCGCAGAATGTGCAATGGTGAAAGCTGCGGTTTTATAGTACGTGTTTCAAAATCAATATTCACCAGTGCATCCAGCTCATTCATTACAATATCAATATTATCCGGTCCTATGCCGGTGGATACTACCGATATTCTTTTGCTGCCAATATACCCGGTATGCGTAATGAACTCACGATGCTGCCTTTGCAGTTCTATAAGGTCAAAATGCTTACTTACCTGTGCCACCCGGTAGGGATCACCCACGGTGATAACTGTAGGAGCCAGTTCTTCAGGACGAACATCCAAATGGTAAATGGCACCGCGACTATTGATAATGAGTTCACTTTCCGGTATGATATTCATTCCAATTTGTTTAAAATTGCGCAAAAATCGCATAATGATGGCATAAACTTGCAATAAGAATTTCTTATTTAACTGGTATTCCATTATTTTCGCACCCTCATATGGTCGGATGGCCGAGTGGCTAGGCAGAGCTCTGCAAAAGCTCGTACAGCGGTTCGAATCCGCTTTCGACCTCTCCCATTTTCATAATGCGCTTATAAATCAGGTATTTATAAGCGCTTTTTATTTAAGGTGCAAGAAATAATTCTTAGGATAGACTTTGATCTATTCTCATTACTTACTCCTTTAGATTGCCTGATGCTTCCTTTTAAAGTTACATTGCCCAATTGAACGGAGGCTACAGGACAGAGATACCTATATCCTTTAAGTTTGAATGCAGTTACCACTTCTCAATGTGAATATAGCAGCTTTATTTAAGATAAATAAAGTGAAAAGTAAGTATAAGAAAGCTGCTGCATCCATGCAAGTACATCTCTAAAAACCAATATGATTGTTAGCTCATCTATGTAAATACTGTTTTTCATAGATTTAAGTTTCATGAATTGGCAGAAAATGAGGCTTTCAAAGGCGCCTTTAAATTAAAAGTCACACTACAACTATACAAACAGCATTAACTGGTCTCAATGAGGTTCCTTTCTTTGACCTCTATAGCTTTTAGATAGTAATGCTAAAGTCCAGCTAAGTTATACCTAAGTTATACCCAACTTATACTTAACTTATACCTAACTTATACCTGATCTCCTTGCTATCTTCTCCCAACCAATTACTCATTAACTCCCTGTCTGTCCGCAATAACCAGGCAAACCACAGGGATAGTGATTCAACAGAGATCACACAATTATTACGTAATGATGCTCTAAAAAAATTAATATTTGGAAGATAACTCGCCACACTATTATTTTGCCCCGGAGAGATGGCAGAGCGGTCTAATGCGGCGGTCTTGAAAACCGTTGACTGTTACAGGTCCGGGGGTTCGAATCCCTCTCTCTCCGCCTAGCCCGCAATTGCGGGTTTTTTTATGACCTGATTTTCGGAGAGATGCCAGAGCGGTCGAATGGGACGGTCTCGAAAACCGTTGTATGGGCAACTGTACCGAGGGTTCGAATCCCTCTCTCTCCGCTACCAAAATAAAACAAAAGTCACCGGTAACTAAATGTAGCCTCCTTTCAGAGATATGGTTGCGTTTCATTCCTATGCTGAACCGGGAATTGAAGTGCGGTATTTGAGAAAATATACTAACAATAGTTTTGCATTCAACATAGTGGTTACACTGCTTTCTCTACAACAAGAGTTTATACAGCATCCAAACTAATAACTGAACCGTTATGCCCATCAACAATGTAGCTACACTGTATACCTTTAATGTTGCAGCCGTTTGCAGGTTGGAGAAGCGGCTAATTACCCAGAAATAAGCATCGTTTGCATGGCTTACTACCATACTGCCAGCTCCCATGCTGAGTATTGCTAATGTAATGCCTGTGGATGATGTGAATCCTAAGTTGGATAATAAGGGTGCTATGAGTGATGATGCGGTGATAATAGCAACAGTAGTAGAACCCTGTGCTGTCTTTAAAATAGCAGTAACAAGAAAGGGGAAGAAAATACCAAGCGATAAACCACTTAATAATTCCCCTAAATGCTTTCCCATGCCGGTTGCCTGTAATACTTCACCGAACATGCCTCCTGCTGCAATTATGGATAGTATCATGCCTGCTTTTTCTACTCCCTTAGTGAGCCAATGCGATAAGTCCTTCCTATGTGCTTTATTTATTAATAACAATGAACATAGAATACCAAACATTAATGCGATAACCGGCTCTCCAGTGAAAGAAAGCAATTGCAGCGGCATGCTCTGTCTGATAATTTGTGGTGAATTAATAAACGTTACAATTGATCTGGCAGCAATTAAGGCAATAGGCAGCACAATGGGCAGGAACGAAATACCGGCAGGTGGCAGATTTTTTACTACTACCTGCGAGACTTCCGGTTCTATATAAGCGTGCGTAATTTGGCGGCCACGTATTACACTTACAGCATAACCAACTAATGCAGCAGGTATAGCAAGCACAATTCCCCACAACATGACCATACCAATATCTCCACCTGCAGTACCTACTGCTGCAGTAATGCCAGGGTGCGGCGGAACAAGACAATGCACAGCATACAGAGCCGTACCTAAAGCTGCAGCCATCACCGGCATTCTGCCATTTGTCTTCTGTACAAGGGAATGGTTAAGCCCACTTAACACCACAAAGCCGCTATCGCAAAAGATGGGTAACCCAATAATGAAACCTGTAATAGCAATGGCTGCCGGTGCATTTTGCTCTTTTACTTTCTTCAGGATATATGTTGCCATGCTTGCAGTAGCGCCTGTCTTTTCCAGGATCACGCCCAGGATAGTACCGAGAATGATGAGCAAGCCTATTTTCTCCATTGTATCACCAAAGCCTTTCCTGAGTGTAGCTGCCAGCGTATCTAAAGGCAAGCCGCTTAAGATACCAACACTCAAAGCAGCTATCAATAATGCGACAAAGGCATTCATTTTCTTGTAGGCAGTAAGCCATACAATAAAAGCAATGGCAAGCACGAGCAGGATAAGTAAGTAATATGTAGAAGTCATGTATTTGGTATGCTAATATACAATGGCAAACATTACATCCATCACATTAGTTTGGGTTGGGCCGGTAATGATGAGTCCGCCTGTTTGCTGAAAGAATGCATAAGCATTACAATCCTGTAAGTAGTCCTGGATAGATAGCCCTTTTCCTCTTGCAAGCTGTATTGTTTCGTTGTCGCCTATTGCACCAGTGGCATCGGTTTGTCCATCTGTGCCATCAGTACCACCACTTAGGATGAGTATGTTGTTATTGTTGTTATCCTGTGCTTTGGTCCATTCCTCTAAAGCAGCTAATACAAAATGCTGATTTCTTCCGCCCTTCCCACTCCCGGTGACTTTCACAGTAGTTTCGCCACCCTGCAGGATACAGGCGGGTTTAGTTCCTTTATATTGTATAGCGCTATTTGCTAATCTCTTAGCTTCCGCTTGTGCATCTCCGGTAATTAATAAATTATTCATATTAACAGTGTAGCCTAAGTCTTTAGCTTTTATGGCAGCAGCTTGTATAGCAATGGCATTGCTGCCAATAATGATGTTGGTGGTATTATGAAAGAGTGGGTCATTGGACTTAGGCGTGTCATCTATTATTCCTTTTAAACCATTATGGATACGTAATTGAATACTACCTGGCAGAAGATGGAACAGGTGATACTTGAGAAGAATAGCATACGCGTCGGAGAAGGTAGTTGCATCACCTACAGTTGGTCCGCTGGCTATGGCACTTACATCATCTCCGGGCACATCACTAATAATGAGGGAAAAGAGCTTTGCACCATTACAATACCGGACCAACTGCCCGCCTTTAATAGAAGAAAGATGTTTGCGAACGGTGTTGATCTCTTGTATTGTGGCACCGCTTTTTATCAGCATATCAAATGTAGTTTGTATTTCTTCTAAAGTAATTCCATTCCGGCACATCGCACCACAATGCGGAAGCTCCGCCGCTGATGAGGCAAATAACTAATGTCGTCCTTTGTAGCTTTTTGTAATAATTGTACTGTTGCCTTTACAGCAAGAATGCAATTCTTGTCGGGTACAGGGTGTGCTGCTTCTATTATTTTTATCTTTTTACAGGGCAAAGCATGACCATACTTAGTGACTACCAAGCCATCTGTGATGTAATTACCTAATAGTTCTTCTGTTGCTACTGCCATAGCAGAAGCTGCTTTACCAGCACCTATAACATAGATGTGATTAAAGGAATGAAACGGAATAGGGTGATTAGAGATAATGATTGCTTCACTGGTAATGGACAAATGCACGGGCAAGAGCTGTGCAGGCTGCACGGCGGCTATTGCTGCATTGAATATTTGTAGTGCATCTTGTCTTGGGTTCATTCCATATTGATTTGAGAGATAAAAGTAATGGGTAAGATGTAGAATAAAATAATATAGTCCGCGATCTAATCTGGAGTTTCACTATAAATATCTATGTCTTCCATATCTTAAATCTGTCTTATAAAAACATGTTTCTTATAATCGATATTTTACGACCAATTAATGTAAGTCTTTAATTATTCATTTCAAAATGCATATTTATGGATACAAATGAAAATGTAGGACATAATGATTCTGCAAACTGGAAATGGGGCATGTTTTACTTCAATCCTAAAGACGAACGACTATTTCCACCTAAAAGGCATTCAAGGGCAGGCTGGACTGTTAATTTTGCCCAAAAGCGGTCCATATTAGCTTTTATAATGGTATTCATATTTCTTAATCTCTTTATCCACTGGCTTAAGGCTCATGTAATGTGAGTTTTACCATATGTATTTACAACTTCAGCTTATGTAAACTGGTGTTTTTGTCCGGTTTATGTTTTGAGGAAGGAGAAGTGAAAATACTGGAGTTATGGATGGGGCAGATATAGAGGAGGTTGGGAGTTCCTTAGGAGCAACATAGGAAGAGATATGGAGGAGATTCGGTATAAGTTAAGTATAACTTAAGTATAAGATAGGTATAAGTTAAGTATAACTACGAATGTTTCAATACCGGGAAGGAGATCTTTTGAACTAATAATGCTACTAATGTTAGGTTGTGTTATTAAATGTATGATAGCCGATATTCACCGCTGAGAACAAGAGTTGAAAGAGTTTACGCAGAGTTAACTTTCGCGTTCTTAGCTCTTTTTACGGTAAAAGAAAATCCTCCCATTATAATCATCATACATTTAATAACACTACTATGCCTCTCTCTTCTTTCACGCTTTAAAATAAATATATAGATTGATGCAGAAAAATATACTCGACGTATGTTAAAAGAAAATAGGTGAATACCACTTAACTGCCAAATTCATCCTTCCAATCCTGCAATCAAGCTTCCAGAAATACCAATTACTCAATTCCTTTACCTGCTTCCACAATCTATCCAGAGTATTTATCAATTCATCTATCAGCCACTTTACTACCGGCAAGTATGGCTACTATCTTGCTTTAAAATAAGCATCTATCCAAACTCTTAAAAGACATTCTTTATCAATCATTAACCCTAAAAACTATGTTAATCAGAAAACTATTCCTGTTTGCTGTTACAGCAACTATTGCCTTCTCCTCATGTAATAAAGACACCCCTCCCTCGCCTCCACCACCTCCTCCTCATGGAGGTGACGGAGGTGGATTCAGTGTAATGGTTACTACAGTTGCCGGACAAGTAAGTAACAAAGGCGGTGAAGACGGCAATGGCAGTAATGCCCGCTTTTGGAATCCTACCAAAATGGTATATGACAGCCGCAACAATATGCTGTATATAGCTGATGGCAGTGTTATCCGCAGTATGGATGCGCAGAATAATGTAGAAACATACGTGCCGCTGAATGCTATTGGCAACTCCTGGGACGAAATACTGGATATGGATGTAGCACCAGGTGCCGGTGGAACGCTCTATGTGACTACAATGAATAATGAATTATGGAGAATAGAACCAGATGGAAGAAGCAGTAAAGCAATCCTTCTTGCATCCAACGAATACGGTAGCGATGATGTGGGACCTTTGAATTCTGGTGACCACTTTGATCTTGCAACTGGTGTGGCAACCGGCAGAAATGGAGAGATTTACTTCTTTAATCAATCGTGGAATACCTTGCGTCGCATTACGGATGGCAATGTTGAACCGTTTGCAGGCAAGCCTAATCCTGACAGAGGCGGTGACAGTCCTTATCCTTATGCAGATGGACAAGGCGAAGCGGCTACATTTGGTGGCAGGATAAATGATATCGCTGCGGATGCTAATGGCAATATTTATGTTGGCGATTGGAGCGATGAATTAGTACGTAAAGTAACCCCAGATGGGAAAGTAACTTCTTTATTTCAATATATGAATAAAATAGCTATTAATGATGATGGGCCGGTTAGTAGTGCTCATTCGAATGATGTAACATCGTTGGACTGCAACGCTGATGGAAGTCTGATATTTTTTTCTTCGTACGGAAATCATGCATTTTCTTCGTCAGCACTGCGGGTGGTAAGGCCTGGTATTGATGTAACTACGTTGGTAACCGGAGAAACAAACTACGGAGATGGTGATGGCAAAACAGCAGGATTTGGAGAGATAGGCGGCATTGCTGTTACACCAGATGGGAAAACAGTTTATGTAGCAGAGCCGGGAATGAAAGTTATTCGCAGAGTTGATGTGAGTATTAAATGATTATATCGGTAAACAGAGAGGGCACCGCAAGCGGTGCCCTCTCTGTTTTTATTAAGTGAGTCATTGTTTTTGTTTTTCCGGATCAGGTTTATTCTATACGCAAAATGCTAACGCGTATTTTTGACCTACTGATAAACTAAGACTATGAAAATATTCCAGCCCTTGTATATTGTATTACTCATAACGTTGTTTTTCTATCAATGCAAAACCTCCAAAACAAGTGTAACTCCCCGCACCTCCCCTACTGCTTCTATTATCCAGGAAGGCTATATTAATTGTTTTGAGAAAGGTCTCACAGGTGCAGATGGCAATCCGGTATGGTGTGAGGCTTCGGCTATTGTTTATGATGGCAGCAAGCTGTTTTTTGCTAACGATAAGGATATGCCCGGTGCAAGATCCTCCTTGTTTTATCTACCATTACAGAATGGCTTTATTGATACTACTCAGCCACCCACGTACTCAGAGAACCCGTTGATCAAAAACGGGAAGAAATATGAAGATTTTGCCTTAACGCCTGATAGTAAGTATATTTTTTTAAGTACAGGATTTGACAGAGTGAAACCAGGCAGTATCGATTGGGATAGTTATAATACCATCCTTTATTGGAAGAGCGGTGATGAAGCACACCCTAAGGTGTTGAGCGTTAATGGGACAGATAGTACTTCGGTTAGTTTCAGGCAAAAGATATCTAAAGCGTTAACATCTCAGGAGTTCCCGGATGGTTCGCCTTACTTTAAAATTGAAGGACTGGCAGTCACCAATAATACGATGTACTGGGGTGTACGTGAAGAGGGAAAGAAGTTTGATGATTTTAAGTACAAGATAAAAATCCTGTCTTCACCATATACCATCAACAATGATAAAGTAACAGTTGGTGATATAAGCTTGTTGACCGATTTTGATATTCCTGCTATTAAACCATCAAATGATACGATAGCTATTTCCTCCATTGAGTACGACCATTTTAATAACCGTTTTTTGATACTGACTTCCTATGAAGCTGGAGAAAAGCTGGGCGGATTCTTATGGACTGCAACACTGGACGAATTAAAGCAGCATATCATACACCTTGTAAAAGATACCCAGGGCAATCCTATCGAATTCCACCGTAAAAGTGAAGATGTAGCAATCATTAGCAAAAACAGGGTGATAGTAATAGATGATGATGACCGCGTTGTTACCAAAGCAGGCAACCAGGTAAGGCAACCTAATCAGGCAGGGTATAGTGTGGTGGAGTTTAGGTAAAAATTAAGCTATAAGAAACAAGGAATAAGAAGTAAGAAGCAAGCCTTGAGGTATGAGTCGCGAGCTTCGGATAGTAGTCGCGGTGCTGCTTGTTACAGACTACGCTTAGAGTCTTTAGATAATAGCTATTCTGATTTTTTTACAGGGTAGCCCTGATCAATCCAATCCTTTTTAATATTATTTGGTAAGTTGAGCAGGTAATAATTAGTGAAGTTCATTTCCTTTAGCAAGTTGATTGCAGGCCGTACATTAGGGCAATGTTCGAATGGACAACAGCCACAATAAATAACAATCTTCTTGGTCTTTAGGTAAACTGCTTAGTTGCTCCTTCAATTTATCCTGTCCTTCTTTTTCACTTGCCATACCTGTATGAACAGAGTTAGGGATAACAGCTCCCGGACCAACGCTGATAATAAAAGGAATATCTTTTTTCGTATTGATTTCATTAGCTAATTCTGTAGGCTCTATTAGTTGTTTGCTGGTCCAATTGACAGGGTTTTGTGCATGACTACTGATTGTAAAAAACAATATACTTACTACTATAAGCAACTTCTTAAATGATTTCATTTTCACCTGTAAAATTTGTATAAAGATAGGAGTTCAAGTTGCATAAGCGTCTCCTTACTAAGAGTTTAAATTAAATTAAAGGAAAGTGATACTCAGAGCAGGTTTGTTGTCTTTTTTTGTGGCTTGATGGGATAAATAAATATGCTTTTCTCAGGACATCATTATGATTTGAACATACGTGAAGGCAGGGAGTGCATAGAGAGTTACCGGGGAGTTAGTACCAATGAAATAGGGATCAGATTAGGTATAACATAGGTATATGTTAGCTATAACTTAGCTATATGTCAGATATAGCTCTGATCTATCTAATATAAGGAATCAGGGAGTAGGAGTGATATAATACTTTTATTGAAGAGGGAAGATAGGACGTATCGCTCCTTCGAGGCATTACCGCCCCATTACGATTGTAATTGGATCAGTTAATCGCAAACAATTGAAAGAATAATTATACTACACTATTTTCTTCTACTCCCAACAGTTCCTCCATTGGAATTTGTACCTGGCTCAGCAGCTTTTCTTCGAGAAGGTTAGCATAGGTTTCAAAATAGACAATTACGTCTTCACGCACATTCTTCTTAAGCCATCTAAAGCCGCCCTGCAGTGCATTTAGGACTTCTTTATCCTCCAGATATTCAATATTGTGAATATCGGTGGGAGTTAGACCAAGACTTTCCAATTTATGTATGAGCAGGTATACAGGTGCATTGGTGGCGCCGCAGTATTCTTCTGCCAGCTCGGTCCATTCACCTCTGCCGGTATGTGCATACCGCAAAATCTCTCCCCTTGACAAAGGTGTTACCGTCTGCAGCAGGTTGCCACAGTTGCAGGCACCATGATTGCCCCAGGCATAATGTGCTCCATTCCTCAAACGCGCAGCCGTAGTGCGCAAAGCATCTATCAATTCTATATTTGCGTATGCCATAGTATCCTTTTTAAAATAATAAAATTACTCCATTATTTTAAATAGCTGATGTTCACCGCGGAGAATATGAGTTAATAGAGGTTTCGCAGAGCCATTCTCAGTGCAACCTCTATTTTCTTCACCTCTCTGCGGTAAAAGCAAACCCTTCTGTCATATCCATCATACATTTAATCCGCTTGTAGTAAAAGCTACACATTTTTCTGTAAAATAGTTTGACTGCAGCCTGGTTTGTACGTTAATGAATACTATGATTTATTTATCAGCATGTGTTATCTACAAAAGAAGAACAGGATAAGGTGAAAATGAATACTTAAGGTGTTTAGGAGCCTTGCCGCTAAAAGATGCAGGCGATGAAGAAACGGGTTCATGTGTTTAGGATTGTTTTTACTTTGTATTTTATTATCAGTTCTTTTATAAAAGATGGTAAAACACTATTTAACAGGAGCAATAATTTGTTAAAAGCGCCCGGCACTATTTCCTTCTTACCTTTTAGTAAGCCCTTGATAGCAGCTTTAGCAACCTCTTCTGGCTCAAGGATAGTTGCTTTGGAAATGCCCCTTAAGGAATGGTTAAGCACCAGCAGTTCCGGCTTAGTGTTGATGCCGCCGGGGCTTAGTAAACTTACCTGTACATTGGTGCAACTTAGCTCTAAGCGGAGGCATTTTGTAAAATAGCTGATGAACGATTTAGTAGCACCGTACACTCCCTTTTTAGGTACTATAAATGTTCCACCCAAGCTGCCAACATTGAGTATATACGATGGCGTGTCTATACTGGTTTGTTCCAAAAACATTTTTGTGAGCAGTACGGGCGTTATTATATTCAACTCTATTTGCTTTTTATAAAACCCGGCACTCTTCTCTTCAAACCACCCCCAATTACCAATACCCGCGTTATTAATTAATATACTTACTTGTATCACTTGCTCCCGCAATGTGTTGAACAAAGCAGCATGTTTATCTGTGTCGGTTAAATCCATCTCGAAGTAAACAACCGGAACCACAAAATTTTTAAGGATGTATGAAGACAATTGAGGAAGACCAGTATTGGGTAATGAAACCAGTACTAAAGGAATTCTTTTGGCAGCTAATTCCAGCGCGAATGACTTACCTAATCCTTCACTGGCGCCTGTGACCATGGCATAGAGCGTATTCATGTTAGTTTATATTTAATATTGTGAATTGGCATACTACAGATAAGCAAGAGGCTATTCCACCAATTGCATTTGTATTGTATAAAAAGTATTGTGTACGTCTACTTTGCTGCAAATGCCATTTTGATAAGAATACACATTGTAATTGCCATCGGGCAATTTCAATCTGTATTTGTGGGTACCTAATTCTTTAAGATCCAGGAATTGCTGAAATGCATCTGAGTATACTTGTGTAAAGCCTACCGGTTCCTTGCAATACAGCCTTACCAAATTGTATTGTATGCATGTTTTGTTCAAAATGCTTCTTTTGCCTTCGGTAATAATTTCATAACAGCCGTTACTGTACTTAGTTTGCCTGTTTGCTTTTTGTTTACCATTCACCTCACGGTACACGCTGGAATATATAAGCTTGTCCTGCTTATACGAAGACTCTTCCGCAACATTCACTTTTATACTCATTAGCATGTTCATTTGTATATTGGAAGTCACTTTCACCGAAAGCTCGTCACCGGATTGTATTTGAGTTAAATACATGGCACCTACATTCTTTCCTTTGTATGATACTGTATAGTGATGAGTTTGTTGTTGGGCTACAGCGGGGATTGCAAAGAGTACAAAGAGGAGAAGAAGAATTGGTGTCTTAAATAATGTGTTTATATGATCGCGCTGCTTATTCTTTTTTAAATGTAGCAGGTACTTTTTTACTAACCATATAATTAATGTGGGTATCATAAGATCGTTTTTTAGGTTTACTAAAATTGTTTAATGTATAAGGATATGTGAATAGTACAACCGAACGATGCTTTACCCCCTATTCTGCTGTTTTAAAAACTATGGTTCTTATAAAATCATTAACCATTCAAAAAATTCTTTTGCTACACATAGGGGATAATTGCCGCTGGATTGTTTTTATGAAAAAAGAACTTGGCAGAAGCAGTTAGTTTTACAGCTTATTTCCAACCCCTGAAAATGGAATTGAGTGAAACAAGCCTCATAGCATCCCTTAAGAAAGGGGATGAAACTGCTTTTGAGAGGGTGTTTAAAACGCATTTCAATAGTTTGTACAACTATGCCTATACCATATTAAAAAATGAAAGCACCTCAGAAGAAGTAGTACAGCAGGTGTTTTTTAAAATATGGGAAAAAAGAGAATCGCTATCTGATGTAATATTGCTGAAAGCATACCTGTACCGTGCAGTGCACAATGAAAGCCTGAATGCCATCAAACACCAGAAAGTACGTACAGGCTACCAGATGTATGCTGTGGGCAGCACAGAACAGGCCTTTGATAATGCTTCGGGCAAGGTGCATATGGCGGAGTTGCAACAGGAGCTACATAAAGCAATGAATGAACTGCCAGAACAATGCCGCACGATTTTCCAGATGAGCCGCTTTGAGGAAATGAAGTATAAGGAGATCGCCGATGAACTGAATATCTCGCCAAAGACTGTGGAGAACCAGATGGGCAAAGCACTGAAGATATTGCGTGAGAAGCTGGCTCATTTTTTACCTCTGATCGTGTATTTACTTTTCAATTATAAACCATAAGCAAGTGAAACCATATAATACTATAGATGAAGACTTGCTGGTGAAGTACCTCGTCAATGAAACTAATGATGAGGAGACGTTGATAGTCGAAAACTGGATACAGGCAAGTGATGAGAACAAAAAGCAATTTGAACAATCTTTCCTTATTTGGGAGCAAAGCTTACAGTTGGCAACTCCTGCCAGGGTGAATGTGGATGATGCATGGATGCACATGCAAGAGCGTATAGAAAAGGGAGGGAACGGGACAAGTAAAGTGCCGGTACAATTATTCAGTAAAAGCTGGTTACGCATTGCAGCAGCTATCATACTTGTTGTTTGTGTGGGCTGGCTGAGTTATGTGTTGGTTTCAAAAAACAGCGGGAAACACATAGTGGCTGTGACAGTAGCATCAGTCAATAAAGTAGTAACTGATACATTGCCGGATGGCTCTGTTATTACTGTCAATAAAAACTCTACACTTTCTTATCCATCTAAGTTTAAAGGTGATACAAGAGAAGTAGCCCTGAATGGTGAGGCGTTCTTTAAGATAACACCTAATAAAGAGAAGCCGTTTATTATTCATGTAAATGATGTAATGGTGCGTGTAGTTGGCACCTCCTTCAATATCAAGAGTGAAAATGGTAAAACAGAAATAATTGTGGAGACAGGCATTGTGCAGGTCATTAAGAATAATCACACGGTAAGATTATTACCAAAAGAAAAAGCAGTTACACTTTGGAAGGATAGCACTTTGGAAAAGGATACAGTGGAGGATCAACTATATAGATATTACCGCAGTAAAGAATTCTTTTGCAACAATACACCCTTGCATAGCCTTGTAGAAACATTGAATGAAGCTTATAATGTCAATATAATTATTGAGAATGATACCTTGAAAGATCTGCCAATCACTACGGTTTTTAAAGGTGAATCGTTAGATAATATCCTGGCAGTAATTAGTGAGACATTTAAAATCAACATAGAGAAAACAGGAAACCAGATCATTCTGCGTTAACCCAGTCCCTTATACAAGTTTTATACATATGAAAAGTTTACATTACCTGAAGTTGTCCGCAGCTATTGCATTGTTATGCTTTGCATTGAATGCTGCTTCGTATGCTCAATCACCATTGGAGAGAAAGATATCCGTTAAGGCAAACCACATTCCGCTTGACCAGGTGCTGCAGATGATCAGTACCAGTGGTAACTTTTATTTTGCCTATAACAGCAATATTATTAACAGAGACAGTTTAGTGACCATCAATGTTACCAATAGGCCGGTCAAAGAAGTATTAAGTATACTCTTTCCGGTGAATTATGAATATGCTTCTACTGCCAACTATGTTATTCTAAGGCGGGCACCGTTAACACTGAAAGTTGTTACCAATAAGGCTATTAGTGAAGAAAAGGAATATGTCATAACGGGCTTTGTAGTAGATGATGCGAATGGCACAAGGGTTAAGGATGCAAGCGTTTACGAAAAGCAGCACTTAGTGGCAGCTATTACTAATGATAACGGCTATTTTAAACTAAAGCTAAAAAGTAAATACAACAAAGCAGCACTTACAGTAAGTAAGGTTGATTACAACGACACTACTGTGATCATCGCGCCCAAGTACAACCAGGAGATTTATATCACCATTGTACCAATAGAAAAGCCACAAGACATTGTGACTATCAGCCCATATGATGCAAGTCATATGCCTGATACACTGACTATTGATGTACAAAACGATTCGGCGGCTTACCGCTATACTTACGAGAAAACAGACTCCATAGAAGTAGATAGAACATCACTCGGGCGTTTTTTCGCTACTTATACCCAGCGCATACAGAACCTGAATATTGGGAACTTTATTGCTACCCGTCCTTTCCAGATTTCCTTTACACCTGGCCTGAGCACGCATGGTAAGCTGAGTCCGCAGGTAATTAATAATGCTTCGTTAAATGTATTAGGAGGCTATACCGGCGGTGTAAACGGAGGCGAAGTAGGTGGCTTATTCAATATGAACCGGGGCTATATGAAGGGTGGCCAGGTAGCAGGCCTGTTTAACCTCACTGGTGGTTATGTGAAAGGTGCACAAGTTGCAGGTATTTATAACCTTGTATTGGATAATGTAAGCGGTGTGCAGGTTGCAGGAATAACGAACACAGTAAACGGCAGCTTGTCCGGCGTACAGATAAGTGGCATTCACAACTATATTAAGAACACAGTAAAAGGTGTGCAGATTGCCGGCATCAGCAACTTTGGCGGCAAAGAAGTGAAAGGTGTGCAAGTGAGCGGTATTTTCAACTATACCAAAAAACTGAGTGGTGTGCAGATTGGATTAATTAATATAGCTGATACATCCTCCGGGTACAGTATAGGGTTGATAAATATCATAATGAAGGGTTACCATAAATTCAGTCTTTCTTACAATGAAGTAATGCCTTTTAATGCTGCTTTTAAAACAGGTAATAGTAAGTTATACAGCATTTTGCTGGGTGGTATCAGTACTGGTACCAGCGATAAATTATACTCGTTCGGATACGGTCTTGGAACGGAGTTAAAAGTTACCAATGGCTTTTCCATTAATCCGGAAATTACAAGCCAGTACCTTTACCAGGGAAGCTGGGACTATACCAACCTGCTGAATAAGTTCACCTTAAATCTCAACCTGCGGGTGAACAAGTTTGTTTCCATCTTTGGAGGTCCTTCTTTTAATGTGTTTTACTCTGACCAGACAGAACCAGTGGATGGTTACAAATACAGCCTAGCGGATAGCTATCATAAGTTCACTTTCGGCAATTCTGAACACCTGAGCGGGTGGATTGGGTGGAATGTGGGTGTTAATTTGTTTTAATGAGTACCTAATACCAGATTCAAGTAGATAATAAGTGAGGGATGAGAGATGACTGCATAGGACAGATAAGCTCAGGTACATTTTGATAAGGATGGGTTTGGCAGGGATTCCCATGAACTATCCATGATTTTAGTATGACTTTGTTATGAATTTAGTATGGTTCAAGTATAGCTCTGATGGGGAGTAAATAGGAAGGAGAATAGGTATATGTTAGGTATAAGTTAAGTATAACTTAGGTATAAGTTAAGTATATCTCTGAAGGTAACAGATGATGTTCACCGCAGAGAACATGAGTAAATAGAGGTTTCGCAGAGATATTCCCATCTTTTACTGCTAAGTCGCAAAGACGCAGAGTCACATTGAGCAAGAGTATATAGTGGTTTCGCATCCCAAGATTTCATATGAGTCATGTGGCCTAACAGAGAGCTTTTCTATGAGTAAACTCCGTTTGCTATGTGATAAATGAAATCTCTATAGGTTTACGCATCAAATAATTAATACATCACCAAATTTATTATGGTGGTCATTCTGCTATTATCTTTCCCGGAAATCTTTTACTCAACTTTCAACTGCTAACTTTCCATCATAAATAATATCCTGTATGACAGGCGCTATCTTTTCAGGTAACATTTTTGTTAAAGGTTTTATAAAACACTTTAACCATGAAAAACTATTTACCTCTTGTCCTCGGGGCATTGCTCTTATGCGCATGCCAAAAGAATACCGATGGACTTAAACCAGTTGCTAACACTGTAGAAAATGCAAGCCTGAGCACAGCCGATGCTGCCATTCCGGTGAGTGACAAACTGCAATTAGTGTATGCAATAGAGCGCTATCAACTTACCGGTGTAGCCATTTCGCATACCGGCAGGCTCTTTACTAATTTCCCTTTGTGGCCAGGACCACATAAGTACGATGTAGTGGAAGTAACATCTACTAACAGTGCAGTACCTTTTCCTAATGAAGAATGGAATAGCTGGAAACAAGGCGAGGACGGTTCCAATAAATGGGTGTGCGTACAGTCCGTGTATGTAGATGATTCCGATTATCTCTGGGTACTGGATCCAGCATCTCCGCACATAAAGGGAGTGTATAAGCACTCGTACAAGCTGGTTAAGTTTAACCTGCAAACTAATAGTATTGAGCGTATATACCGATTTAATTATATAGCTGATAAAAGCAGTTATCTTAACGATGTGCGTGTAGATACGGCTACCAACTTCGCTTATATCACCAACTCCAGTGAAGGTGGTATTGTAGTGCTTGATCTTGCCACCGGCAAAAAGAAACAGGTGTTGCAAGGAGATCCTTCTACTATTGCCAGTCCATTTTACAAGCTTACTTTTTCTGGCAAACAGTTGAAGTATGATAACGGCCAACCATTGAGATTTAACTCTGACGGGATTGCACTTACACCGGATGGTAAGTATATCTATTACAAGCCCCTGTCTGACGACCGGCTCTTTCGTATTGGAACAAAGTATCTGAGAAACTTCTCTTTAGCTGCCCAACAGCTTGCCGCTCATGTTGAGTTTATGGGACATTATACTACAACCGATGGAATGATATTCGATAAGAAAGGCAATCTTTATTTTGGTGATTTAGAGCATTACCGTATTATCCGCATTAAGCCTGATGGCAGTGTGGAGGAAGTGGTTCAAGATGCGCGCCTGATATGGCCCGATAGTTATTCTATTTCGCCAGATGGCTACCTGTATGTAAGCTGCTCACAAATACAGTTGCAACCAGAGTACAACTTAACCGACCAGCAGCCCTCTACACCTTATACTATTTATAAGATCAATATCAATGAATGATATTTTGAATTACATAGAAACATAGAAAATAACAGATTAAGATAGGGAGCCAGCTACCAGTCTACAGGTCAAAGACTCAGTAAGATCTCACATCGTAATATCTCCACTGCCCTGAGGGCGCAGTCTCCTGCTGAAGCCTCACAGAGTTTGTGACCTGCAGATTGCCTGTTACTAAGGTGTAGGCTTCAAGCATGGAGGAGCATTGGAATTATTTAGGAGGAGATAGGGCGGAGATTCGGTATAACTCAGGTATAACTCAAGTATAAGTTAGGTATAACTCAAGTATAAGTTAGGTATAAGTCCGGGTGTTCCAGGATTAACTGTCTCGTCCAGAAAAAGCTTTACAGTGAATATAGGTTGTACGGCAAAAGCTTTACACTATTCACAATAGTACGGATTTGGATTTACAGTACGTTGTTTTGACTTCCACATTTTCATCAAAGCCGTGGGGTGCTGCTGCTGGTGTATCTGTTCAGGCGTCAGATTACCGCAACTTATATGGGGTCTGAGCCGGTTATAAGCATCAATAGCGTGATGCACCACCGGCACAGCCGCACTGTAGCTGGGAAGGTACTGTCCGGATTTAGTTCTGTTTTCTAAATACCGTTGACTCTTTCTGCCATCGTATTATCATACGGACGGCCAGGCTGTGTCATACTGATGGCAATAGGATGGTGCTGCAGCACCTGAACATAGGCTTCACAACCGTACTAGACTCCCCGGTCCGGGTGATGGATGAGCGTTCATTGTGTTTCAGTGCCCTTCAGGGTGGCAATAGCTTTATTCAGAGCAATAATGCATCCCTGTGCTTTTAGGTGCTGACTGAGGTGATAGCCGACGCTTTGTGATCATGGATAGGAACTTCAGGTTTCTACAGGTGTTCAGGACAAACATAGCAGTTGATAATGAATGTGCCTAACCTGCTCAGCAAGAACCGGGGTGTCCAATAGTTAAAGGTAACCATAAATCCATTGGTATTTAGAGGGTTCACCGCGGATAATGTTCCAAGATATAATCTGCAAACGATCAATGGTGCATTGGTAAGTGAGGCATTTCAGAATGATGTTAGTACTAATAGTACGTGGAGTATGCAGTTAAGATTGAGGTATTCATTCTAATCATTCTTTATCATAAAAGTAAAAAGACCGTTGCAGTAGCGACGGTCTTTTTTGTTTGGAAGCAAATAATAAGGCTTTACTCCGTTCTCAAATTCTTTACCGGGTTAGCCAGAGCTGCTTTTATAGTTTGAAAGCTGATGGTGATTAGTGTGATAATCATTACAGATGCACCAGTAATCACAAACACGGAAGGACTGATTGTAATGCGATAAGCAAACCTTTGCAGCCATACATATGCAGCCCACCATGATAATGGCATAGCAATAACCAATGCTATAAAAACCAACCTCAGGAAATCTTTTGAAAGCATACTTACCACATTAGCTAATGATGCACCAATTACTTTACGTATGCCAATCTCTTTTTTCCTCCTTTGTGCTGTGAAAGCTGCTAAACCGAACAAACCAAGACATGAAATAAGAATGGCAATACTTGCAAAATACTTTGACAGAACAGCCACTCTTTGTTCAGATGCGTAGAGTGCATTATAATCATCATCGAGAAACGTATAATTGAAATCAAGTCCCTTGTTATACCTGCCGAACAAATCTTTTATGCGGGAAATTGTTTGTTGCTCTGTTCCCTTTTTTATCTTAACAACGGTATTGCTGTTGTTTTGAGACCATGTTATAAATGCCGGACCTATTTTTTTATATAGAGACTCAAAATGATAATCTTTCATTACACCAACAATTTGCTTTTTATGTCCCCACAATGAAACAGTTTTACCCACGGGATTTTTCAATCCCATTGCTGCTATGGCAGATTGATTAAAAATAACACTCAAGCTATCTGCGTAGGCTTTTGAAAAAGCCCTCCCCTCAGCCATTTGCAGACCCAGGGTCTCAATAAAACCATTGTCTATGCTGATACCATAATATTCAATACCAAGATTAGGATTCTTCCCTTCCCAATCAATTCCGCTACCTGAATGTGATGCGTTCCCTAATAAATCTCCATCAGCGTCTGATGCATTAAAAACTCCCGGAATATTCTTTAACTCTGATAAGAACGGTGCAAGGTTTTTCTTTAAAGTCCCATCATTTGAAAACCGAATTATGTTATCTTTATCATAACCCAGGTTGGTTGTCTGAATTAGCTTCATTTGCTGGTAAACTATGAGTACCGAAACTATCAGGATAATAGATATAGAGAATTGAAATACTACTAACCCTTTTCGTATCCATGCCTCGCCGGATGAACTAGTCAACTTACCTTTCAATACCAATGCGGGTTGGAAACCTGAAAGGTATAAAGCAGGGTAACTGCCTGCTAAAACACCCGTCACAAAGGCAATAGCAGTCGAAGATAAAATCAGCCTTGTATTTAGTTGAAGAGTTATCTTATTACCAGCTATTTCATTGAATACAGGAAGCAATAATACAATCAGCAACCAGGCAATAACCATTGAGGAGAAGCGCTAACAGCATTGATTCCATTATGTATTGTAAAATGAGTGAACTTCTGCTTGCCCCAATTACTTTCCTGATACCAACTTCTTTACCACGTTTAGCAGCTTTCGCTGTAGACAAATTCATGAAATTGATACAAGCAATGATCAGTATAAAAATGGCGATGATAGAAAATAGTTTTACATACTCTATTCTACCTCCTAGCCTGCACGCCATTTTCATATTTGTTATATAAGTACCTATCTGAATAACGTTGAACAAACACATCTACCTTCCCACTGTAACATACCATTGTCTTTGTATAAAGCTTGAATCTTCTGTTTTGTAAAATCTTTTATCTTTTTATTAAAGGCTTCCACATTAGTACGGTTCTTTAAAATTAGATATGTGCTTACTCCATTACTTCCCCAAAATGCAAGGTCTTCTGCTTCTTTGGTTGCATATAAGTCGTATGTAAACAACATATCAAACTGGTCTGTAGCATTTGCAGGTGGAGATTTAAAGATACCAGCAATGACGTAAGAGCCTGTAAACTCCCCTCTATCCCAGTTGAAAACTTTACCAATAATATTTTTTGTAGTATTGAAGAGTTTCAATGCTAATTTATCAGACAACAGTACTCCGATATTTGTTCGTCAATACACGATTCCGGTCTCCTTCAATTACCTGATAAGAAAAGACATTGAAGAAATCTTTATCAACAAATTCAGATCTAACCTTAATACGTTTATCATTGACCGAAAGAATACCTATATCCTGGTGCCGTACAGCAACCGCATATTCCACTTCAGGCAACTCTCTAGCCATTGATTGTGCCAATAAACCTTGTGTAAACTCATAAGTTGAAATTGTTCCGTCCGCATTAGGTGATGTTTTCAAAACCTGATAAAGCTGGCTGTCTTTACTGTTAAATTTATCAACCTGCAACTCATTACTTACCCATAAATAAATTAGTAAAGTGCAGGCTAACCCGGAAGAAAGTCCAAGTAAATTAAGTAAAGAAAACTGGCCATCTTTTATAAGATTCCGCCAGGCTATTCTGAAATTACTCTTTAGCATATCGTAGATTTTGAAGTATCAGCTATTGACAAACACTTTAACCTGGTAATTTTCAATAGTGCTACTCAGTCCTTAAACTCTTTACTGGATTAGCGATAGCCGTCTTAATCGCCTGAAAGCTTACGGTAATCAACGCTATAATAATTACGAAAACAGCTGCCGATGCAAACAGCCACCAGCTAAGAGAAATACGATAAGGATAATTTTGCAACCATTTATTGGCAGCTAAATATGCTGATGGAATAGCAATAATTAAAGCTATGCAAACCAGTTTCAGGAAGTCCTTAGATAATATAGTCACTATCGCATTTACAGATGCGCCCAGTACTTTTCTTATTCCAATCTCCTTAGTGCGCTTTTCTGCAGACAATACAGACAAGCCAAACAAACCTATGCAGGATATAAAAATGGTAAGGATAGCAGCAAACAACATGATCTGTTTCCACTTTGCTTCCGCTTCATAATCCTGTTTAACCAAGTCGTTTTTAAATACATAAGAATAAGGACTTAGAGGATACCATTTTTTAAATGTTTTCTGTATCAGTTTCAGGCTTACTGTTTGTGTGTTAGGCTTTATTTTTATGAAGTAAGTGCCGTATGGATTAGCATTCTTCATGGTAAATAACTGAGGGGTTATCTCTTGTATCATAGAAGTAAAATGATAATCTTTTACTTCTCCTATTACGGTGTATTTCTTATTGTTATCATACCAGAAGTTTACAGTCTCCCCAATAGGATGTTTCCAACCTGCTTTCTTTACAAAGGATTCATTTACGATAATAGAATTGGTAGAATCGGATGGAAATTCCGTTGAAAAGCTTCTGCCTTGCAATAAAGGGATCTTTAATAATGGAATATAAGATTCATCCACGGTCTCATAGTCAAACTGTATGGTAGAATCACTACCTACTTTCGCCACTGTTCCCCACCTGCCACCATTCTTTGGTGCAACACCTATAATTTCAGGATACTTCATCAAATCATTTTTAAACAACTTTGCTTGCTCATGGCTTATATTACTTCTGTTAACTACTATCAAATCACTTACATCGTAGCCCAACTTTTCAGTAGTGAGATAATTGAACTGTGCGTAAATAGTGAATGTAGCAATGATTAAAAAGGACGCCAACGCAAATTGTAATACGACCAATGATTTCTGCAGGTAATTTTTCCCGGCAATATTAAAGCGACTGTATAAGGTATCTACAGGATTATAACCGGATAATACTAACGCTGGATAGAAGCCAGCTAATATTCCAGTAATTAGAAAAAGTACTATATAACCGGCAATCAGCCTGGCATCAAAGAGATAAGAAAGTGCAAGTGCTTTATTAGCAAGATTATTGAATACAGGTAGAATCAACTGCACCAATACAACAGCAAATACAAAGGCTAACGTGCATAGGAAAAATGACTCTCCTAAAAACTGCAGCATGAGTTGTCTCCTGTTGCTACCAACCACTTTGCGTATCCCTATTTCCTTTGCACGCTTTACCGAACGGGCAACCGTAAGATTGACAAAGTTTATACAGGCAATCAATAAAACAAACAATGCAATGCCCGACAGGATATAAGAATACACCGGATTGCTTCCATTAGTAAGTCCATTCTGTGCAGGCAATTCAGTACTCATATGCATATTGGTATAGGGTTGCAGGAAATACTCATTATCGAAGTCAATAGGTCCGTACTTCTCATTTATTAATTTAAACGCTTCTTTTGATTCTGCTTTATACACTCTTTGCATCTTAGCACTCACTGCCTGCACGTTTGCATTAGGATTAAGGACTACAAAGGTGTTCAGGAAGAAGTTGAACCAGTTCTCACTATTGCTTGCATCACTGGCAGGCATAATGAATGGCAACAATACATCGAATTGAATAGAGGAGTTTTGCGGGCATTTTTTAGCAACAGCCGTTACAGTATAAGGCTCAAATGCCGTATCCTTTTTCAGCATGATAGTTTTCCCTACCGCATCTTTATTACCAAAATGTCTTTTAGCTGCATCTTCTGACAATACAATAGAATGAGGATCCTGTAAACAGGTTTTAGGATTACCACTCTTCAGTGGAAAAGAAAACACAGAAAAGAAAGTCGAATCTACATACAGCATGTCCTGTGACTTTATCTCTGTCCCAACCTTCATATCTATGGAGTTGCTTTGTATGCGGACGAAAGATTGGATCTCAGGAATGTTCTGTGCAAACCTTGGTCCCTGGAAATAACCGGTATTGCCATCTTTTCTTCCCTTCACTCCTTTTTTATCAATACTCTGCGTTACGATTCGGTAAATATTACCCACATTCCCATGAAAGCGGTCATAACTCACTTCATCTTTCACATATAAAATGATCAGCATAGCGCAAGCAAGCCCAATACTTAACCCGGCTATGTTGATGAAGGCATAAATCTTATTTC
The DNA here is from genome assembly GCA_963819045.1 of uncultured Chitinophagaceae bacterium. Lineage (GTDB taxonomy): Bacteria > Bacteroidota > Bacteroidia > Chitinophagales > Chitinophagaceae > Ilyomonas. The sequence continues at coordinate 112,692 of CAWFUV010000020.1, forward strand.
TTAATAAGGTCCGAATTGCTGTTTTGAAAAAGTTCCTAAGCATAAAAGACGTTTTCATATTAGATAAAACATATAACACACCCCTATTCACAATTCACCATTGACAATTCACCCCCTATTCTGCCCGCAAGCTCTTCACCGGATTAGAGGTCGCCGCTTTAATAGTATGGATACTTAAAGTAAGTAATGCTATTACAAGCATAGCAGATGCCACTTACAACAAATACCCACCAACTCATTTCGGTTCTGTAAGCAAAATCCTGCAACCATTTATAGATTGCCCACCACGCAAGTGGCGCAGCAATCGCGAATGCTATCAATACCAGTTGAACAAAGTCTTTTGATAATATGGAAACAATATGTGCAACAGTAGCACCTAATATCTTTCTGATACCAATCTCTTTGGTGCGTGTTTGAATAGTGAACATTACAAGTCCTAACAGCCCTAAACAACTAATAAGAATCGCAAGCCCTGTTGCCCAGCTTAACAATTGTGCAGTATGCCGTTCATTGGTGTACATGCTGGCAATAGTCTCGTCAAAAAAATGGTACTCAAAGTCTTCTTCAGGGTAGATTTGCTTATAAGCTTTTTGAATCGTGTTGATAGCGTGCTGCCAGTTATTTCTACCTGGCGGGTTTGGCTTAAATCGTATATGAAAAAAATCACCATTGTTGCCGCCAAACACGACCGCCTTAATAGGAGCACGCATAGATTGGTCATGAAAATCCTGCATTACCCCTACAATAGGTATTTGCTTATTATTAAAGTTGAGCAGCTTCCCAATGGCGTCCTCAGGATGCTGAAAACCCAGCAGCTTAGCATACTTATTATTAATAATAAATTCTTTCATACTATCACTCGGTCCTACATTTCTTCCGGCAAGCAGCTTTATCTTATATACATTCAAATAATTAGGATCGCCCCAGCGTATCTGTACAGGATCTTTTACTTCAGGTTTTGGCGCATAACTTATATTAGTAAATGCGGCACCTTCATCCGCAGGCGAAAAGAAACCAGTGCTGGCAACTTCTACTTCGGGAATAGCATTAATAGTATTTAGTAGCTGCTGCCGGTGGCTTGCAACTGTATCACGTGGAAGATTAAAGGTGATAATACCATCCTTATTAAAACCAAGATCTGAATTAAGTGAGTAATTAATTTGTTTGCTTACCATAAAAGTGGCAATCACAAAGAACTGGGCAATGACAAACTGTGATACAGTCAACGTCTTTCTTATCCATGCATGCCTTGTCTCTTTTGGATTAATATAGGATTGTGCTTTCAAAACCATTACCGGCTGATATCCCGATAGTATCAATGCAGGATATAGCCCGGATAAAAAGCTAACTACACTTATAAGTAAAGCTATGAATAAAAAGATATATGGCTGATGGAAAGGAGCAAATTGCACCCCCTGCGGTATAAACTCAGTAAACAATTTCAACAGGAATGGGGTTAAGCAAAACGATACAATGGCGGCAAGGGCTGTTAACAAGAATGTTTCCCCAAGGAACTGGATAATCAATTGTTTTCTCGAGCTACCCATAGTCTTACGTATACCAATTTCCTTTGCACGCTGTGCAGCATTCGCCGTGGTAAGATTTATGAAATTAATACAGCCTAAAAGCAACAAAAACCCCGCAATAGCTAGTAAACTATATAACGTAGATTTACTTACCAGTCGTTCTCCAAAGCCTGCGTACAAACTATTAAAATGCACGTCGCTTAAAGGCTGTAAATGAAAGCTCATAGTGTTAGCTTCATCTTTATTTGCATCTTTATTGTACTTATTTAACAGTGCTTTTAATAAACTCTCCGTTTTAACAGCACTGGTACCGTGTGCAAGTTTTATATACAGTTGAGAATAAGCCATCCAATCGTTCCACACATTCATCATAAACTGATCCTGTAAATGCGTTTGTGCTATGGTGGAGTACGATATAAATTCTACAGCGTTAAAGGTAGTGGTCTCGTTCAAGTCTTTTACAATACCGGTAATGGTTGCTGTAATATCATCATTGTAATTAATTTGCCTGCCAATAATCTCGTTTGCAGATAACGAAGGGAAATATAGCTTAGCTCTGCTTTCATTTAGTACTACACTAAAAGGTTGTTGCAGAGATTGTCTGGGAGAACCTGCTACCCATTGATAAGGCAACAAACTAAAATACTGCTGATTAGTAAATACAATATCCAACTGTTTCTTAAAAACTGCCGGGCTACTCTCATCTTTTCTACGAATGCTCACTTTTGCAGTAGCATCACCCTGAAATTGCATGATAGGTACTGTAAGATTAACACCTGTTACTTCATGTTCAATAGCATTACTTAATGGCGCAGGTACAGCAGCACTATGCCCTTCATTACCATTGAATTTTGCATCCAGCACCACCCGGTAGATCCTTTCTCTGTTTTGTTCAAATGCGTCATAGCTGAACTCATAATAAACAATAAGGAAGATGACCAATGCAGCACTAATACCGATAGATAAGCCAAGCACATTGATAGCAGTAAAAGCTTTATTACGCCAAAAGCTTCTGAAGGCAGTAACGAAATAATTCCTGAGCATAAATAATTTGTTTTCGTATTACATAAAACGAGTACTTACAAACACCCCATTCACAACTCACCATTGACAATTCACAATCCTATTCCGTCCTTAAACTCTTTACCGGGTTAGCAATAGCCGCCCTCACAGTATGGAAAGTAACAGTCAATAAAGTAATAAGCAACACTGCTATAGCTGATAGCAGAAATGGTAAAGGAGAAAGCCCTGTGTTGTAAGTAAATATCTGCAGCCATTTATGCATAAACCAATAAGCAACCGGGAAAGCTATCAGGCAGGATATACCCACAAGCGCCACAAAACTCGTAGTAATCAGTGGCACTATTTGCCCTACACCTGCACCCATTATCTTACGGATGCTTATTTCTTTCTGCCTTTGCTGTGTGGTAAAGGCTACCAGGCCTAGCAATCCCAGACAAGTAATTAAAATAGTAAGGATAGAAAAAGCGACAAATATCTTCCCTCTCTTTTGGTCTGCAGCATACTGGGAGTCAAAATCCTGGTCAAGGAAAGTATATTGAAAAGGAAGATCAGGAAAGTTACGCTTCCATGTCTTTTCAATGCTTGCAATAGTTCCCTGTAGATTCTTTCCATCCAGTTTAATCTGAATGTTGTTGCTGTTAGGACGGTAATATAAGATTAATGGTGCAATAGGATTATACAAAGATTCCTGGTTAAAATCTTTAACTACACCTACTACTTCAAAGTATCGTCCTGAAGTATCTCCCGGAAACTTTACGCGCTTTCCCAATGGTTCATCCCAGCCAAACTCTTTTGCCATAGCCTCATTTACAATCATACCATGCAATGTATCAGGCAATCCTGAAAAATTTCTCCCTCTTTTTATCTGTATACCAAGTGTTCTAAAATAATTTTCATCCACACCGTACACATTTACACCCTTATCAACATACCCGTTCTTTGTTTCTATTGTAAACAGATTGAAGTTAATGCCTTTCCCTGGCGTTGCTTCTGCTGTACTTGCAAGCAGAACACCAGGCTTATTTTTCATCTCATTTTCAAAAGCGATTATATTACTATGGATGTCTTTATTGGTATTGGCACTAACAGTAAGGACATAATCCCTGTTGAAGCCCAAATCTTTATTACGCAGGTACTGTAGTTGGTTATACACCACCCAGGTGCAGATAAGCATGATCATCGAGATGGTAAACTGTACCACTACCAGCGTACGGCGCAATACCACATTACTGGAACCCTTAGATAAGCTGCCTTTGAGTACATGTACCGGATTGAATTTAGACAAATAGAAAGCAGGATAACTTCCACCAAGCAAGCCTACCAATAATACAAGCAGCAGTAAAATTATTAGCGTACCAGGTTCAAACAAAGTAGAGAAGGTAATGAATTTGCCGGCAATGGAGTTGAAGGTAGATAAGAATAATGCAATAAAACCAATGCTTAACACCAATGCAAAAAGTGCAGTTAATGTCGACTCTACAAGAAACTGAGACACTAACTGTGTTTTAGACGAGCCTGTTACCTTACGGATGCCAATTTCTTTTGCCCTCCGGGCACTACGCGCGGTAGTCAGGTTCATGTAGTTAATGCAGGCAATAATGATCATGAACAAGGCTACAGCAGAAAAGATGTAGATGTAAGACATGCTGCCCAACTCTTCCGGCTCACCTGCCATATCAGAATGCAGATGTATAGAGGTGATAGGCTGTACACCGTAATGGATGTTCACATTGTACTGCCTGAATATAGAAGCCATGTATTTGTCGTACATAGGTAATAACTTCTTCTCAAATGCTGCAGCATTGGTATTTGGCTTTAAGCAATACATAATTATACATAAAAAAGCTTCCCCAGCTATTATTAAAGTCTTTTGGTAAAGAAGTTACAGAAATCAGTGCGTTGAAAATGATGTGCGAATGTTTTGGTACATCTTTTACTACTCCGGTGATCTTATATACATCACCATTACCATTTTGTAACGATTTACCTACTGCACTCTTTTTCTTACCAAAGTATTTTTCTGCAAGCGATTGGGTAAGCACCATTGAATTTGGATCCACTAAAGCAGTTTTGGGATTACCTTCAATAAACTGGTAAGTAAATACTTTGAACACACTGCTGTCTGCAAAAAATACCTTATCCTCATAAAACCGCAGATCGCCATTCTTATACATGTTTGTGCCTGCATTTACAAAACGGGTTGCTGCTTCCACTTCGGGATAATCTTGTTTAAGCGTAGGACCAAGTGGAAACTGGGTACTAGCCCATTTCATTTCGTCCTTACCTTTCTCCTTTATATAAGCAGTAATGCGGTATATTCTATCTGCTTTCTCGTTATAACGGTCATAGCTCAGTTCATCTTTTATATAAAAAATAAGAAATAAGCTGAAGGTAATACCAATAGTAAGTCCAAGAATATTGAGCAGGCTATACCAGATGTCCCGTTTGAAGTTGCGAAGGGCAACACGCAGCAAATTCTTTAGCATAAGAATGTAGTTATAGATTTATTCAAAAGGGTGATTTAACCATAATCATTGCAGAATGCACTCCATTTATTCGCAACTCAATTCCACTTACAATCCCATCTAATAGTTAATATTGTACACACCTCAACACTTACTCATATAATCATTATGAAGATCACTAAAGTTTTCCTGTACCGTGCAACCGTTCATCATTTTTTCAACATGATTTATTGCATGCAGCGTATCACTGTATGTAATATTCCAATCACCTGTCCAAATGTCAAACCGGTGCGATTCTTGTCCGGAACATGGAGGTGGATTATTATTTTAAACTACTAACTGTACGCTCACCATAATACAGGAAATAATAAGTATCGTTTTCATCCTATTCCTTTTAATATTTACATAGGATCCAGGAAATCAAAAAGGTCAAAAAGCACCCAAAAAAGCCCTTCCCAATCTTGAACTTTTCGGAGTTATACCTAACTTATACTTAAGTTATACCTAAGTTATACTTAACTTATACCGTATCTCCTCCCTATTTACTCGGTAGTAACTCCTCCGGTAACGTCCTGCTAAAGCCAAGTAAAGCCCTACTTATACCATATCTCCTCCACATTACCCAAACAATTTCACCGGTTTGGCTCAAGACCATGATAAGCTAAACCGTCATTGGGTTAGGCTCGCATTCACTCCTTTATCATTTTTCGCAATACTTATTAATATCCTCCTGGGGCCTGGGGGCTATAAATCCCGGTTCAAATTATTCCGTTCTTAAGCTCTTCACCGGATTATCAACAGCCGCCTTCAGTACTTGTAAACTGATAGTAAGTAATGCAATAAAAAGTGACAGCAAACCAGCGATAAAGAATATCCACCAGCTTATATTGATCCGGTAAGCATAATCCTGCAGCCAGCTATTCATCACATACCAGCCAATAGGTACTGCAAGCAATAAGGAAATAAAAATGAGCCTTAAGAAAATCCTGTGACAACAGCACAAGGATGCTTTGCACTGATGCTCCTAATACTTTACGGATACCTATTTCTTTTGTCCGTTGTAATACATTATAAGCAGACAAGCCAAGCAGGCCAAAACAAGCAATCAGTATAGCAAGAAAGGCAAAGACGCCAAACACTTTTCCAAACAACATATCAGCTTTGTATTGCTCACCAAAAGATTCGTCCAGGAAAAAATAATCAAATGGATCTTTCGGAAAATAGGTAGCTCCACATTTTTTTGATCGGCAATAGTTTGTTGGGTGCTTTATTGGCATTAATCTTTAAAGAATAAAAACTGGATGAATTGGGACGTGGCAGTATAATCATCGGATCAATGGTTTTCTGCAACCCCAATTGATGAAAATTTGCTGTAACTCCTACAACGGTAACGGTATCGCGGCCTACCACGAATATTTTCTTGATTTATAGCACTGGCTGCATCTTTAAAACCTAATAAAGTTGCTGCATTCTCATTTAGTATTACTGCCTTTTTATCGGTTCCGAATTGTTTTGAAAAATTTCTTCCTGCTGCCATTTTAATGTTATAAGCAGGAATGAAATCATAATCAATCCCAAGATTATAAACGTCACAGCGGTTTGGTCTGCGCCCGGTCTTTTGATCCGTTTGTCCAGTAAATTTCATCTCCCATTACACTGTTTGAAGATGTAGCGATACTTTTTACATCCGGTTGCTGTAACACAGCCGTATTTAAAAGGCTGAAAATGATTTTGATATAATGAGTCAGCTAATAGTTTGCGGGCCTTTTAATACTAAGTGTTTGACTAATATTTGCGCCTAAGCTTTGGTTGCGCATATAATTCACTTGCTGGTACACAATCATGGTTCCTGCTATTAAAACCACAGAGATGTATAAACTGTGCAATAATTAAACTTTTGCGAAGCAACAAGCCACTGGCAGTATTTTTAAATGCGCCTTTCAATACTGCTACAGGTTTGAAGCCCGATAACACAAAAGCAGGATATAAGCCGGATAACAAGGTGCCAAATGAAAAACAAGCATAAAAATATCAGCCAATAGCTGCCGGTTAGTGCCAGCCCGGTATAATTGTCTCTTCCGGTAAATGTATCAAAAGGATGAAGCAATAATAAAAAAGAGAAGCAAGTGAAATAATCAATGAAATTAAATTGAGCACAAAGCTTTCTGCCAGGAATTGTTTTATCAAATTAATTCGTAAGGCACCTAAAACTTTGCGAACGCCTACTTCTTTTGCACGTTCAACCGACCTTGCTGTTGCGAGATTGACGTAATTGATCCATGCAATGCATACAATAAAAATTGCAATGAGGAAAAGAAAGGAGACAGCCTGGCCGTTGCCATTTACCTCTGCTTCCTGGTTATAATTGGAATAAGATGAATATCACTTAACGGGATCAGATGTAATTCATTATGATTATTATTTGTCTTGCTCCAATCCTGGCTGTTGATATATTTATCCGAAAATGCCGGTAGTTTTGCTTCAAGCTTTTTATAATCTACACCAGGCTTTAACTGCAGATAAACATAGAAGTCATACCATCCCCAGGCAGTTTCGCTTTGCGTTGGAGCTATCGCCTCCCAAACGCAATTCCTTACCAAGTGTTGCATAAGAAACCAGGTATTGCAAGATCAAATGAGAATTGGACGGGAAATCTTTATAAATGCCTGTTACTTCAAACGGTTGTACATGTTCGCCATTCCTGTTTACAAGGGTCTTTCCCCAGCGCCTCGTCATTGCCGAAATATTTTCTTGCTGTTGATTCGGAAAGAATAATTTTATCCAGGACCCGATTGAAGGCAGTTTATGGGATTACCTTTTATAAACTGAAGACCAAACATATTCACCGTGGACTGGATCGGCATAATATCCCTTATCTTCTGAAAATTTTTTATCATGCGCTTCATTTGACAGCAATAAGTTGTCATCATGGAGCCTGCAAAAATTTTCGACTTCGGCAAAATCCTTTTTCATTGTCGGCGCCGATTGCCGGATAAGAAGTTGCCGACTTATAGGCCAGCGTACCTTTCTGATAACTATCCAGCCTTACCCGCACGATTTGTTTTGAAGCTGGCTCAAAACTGTCATAGCTTTTTTCATAAGACACATAATGAAATATAAGCAGGCAGCAGCTCATACCAATTACTAGCCCGGCAATGTTTAGAAAAGAATATCCCTTTCTTCTAAAAACATTGCGAAATGCAATTTTCAAATAATTTTTTATCATAGCATTATTTTTATTTAATCACACTCTGATTCTCTCTTTGATATTCACAATTCACCATTCACAACTCACTATTCCGTTCTTAAACTCTTCACCGGGTTTGCCATAGCCGCTTTAATAGCTCGGTATGAAACCGTAATCCACGCTATAACAACAGAACTAACGATCGCCAATAAAAACGTTGCCGGGCTAAGTGATATCCTATACGTATAATTCTGCAGCCACGAATGCATGATGTAATAAGCAATAGGTGCTGAAATAATAAATGCAACAATGATCAACACCGTAAATTCTTTAGATAACAGATAAATAATGCTGCGTGCTGTCGCACCAAGTACTTTACGAATACCTACCTCCTTAGTGCGCTGTACCGCCATAAAAGATACTAATCCATATAAGCCCAGGCAACTGATGAATATAGCAATTCCAGCAAATATTTTGTAAAGCTGTGAAAGCTGGTCCTCTTGTTTATAAAAGTTGGCTATGGTGTCATCCAGAAAATGATATTCATATACATAATCAGGATAGGTGCTGTTCCATAGGTTCTCAATAAATGGCAATACAGTTTTTTCAGCACCCGGCTTTATCTTTATGTTGATGGTTTGATATACATCATTCCAGGTACTTAGTACTACAGGAGCCATGGGCTCGCGCAGAGAATAAGAATTAAAGTCACGGATTACCCCCACAATAAGTCCAACTTTACCTCCATCCCAAAAATTGATTTCCTTACCTATAGCATCTTGCGCATTACGGATGCCCAGCTTTTTAAGCAGTGTCTCATTTACTACAAACTCTCTCACAGTATCACTCGCACTATATGGATGTCCTGCAACAAACTGCAGGCTGTATGTTTTAAAATAATCAGGATCTGCCCACTTTAGATTAGCACTAAAATCAGTAGTCTTTACAGCATGGTTGTACTTAAAATCACTGTTCCAGTTGTTGTCTGCCGATGGACTCCCAAAACTAAAGCTGACACTTTTGATACTTGGATTAGAAAGCAACTGGTTGCGCAGATATTCAATTTTAGTGTGGTTAATACTATCTCCTGGCACAGGCACATTAATAATGGCAGCCTTGTTGAATCCTAACGATGCATTCCTGAAATAGTTCATCTGGCTCACCACGATCATCATACCAATAATGAGTACATGCGCAATGGAAAATTGTAAGATGACCAATGCTCTTCTTAAAGAAATCCCCCCTACCATTTTAGAAGTGATCTTGCTTTTTAAGGCAGTTATAGGATTAAACCTGATAATACAATAGCAGGATAGATACCTGACAAAAAGGTTACTGCTATTGTTACAAATAACAAGAAGAGTAGTATAGACGGATTGCTGAATAGGCTCATTGTCATTTGCACTTCCAATAACTTATTTAAGTAAGGCAGTGTAAAGCAGCAATCACAACTGCTATAATGATAGCTACTATCACTATCAATGCTGTTTCAGTTAAGAATTGAGCAGCAAGTTGGTTTCGCCTGCTCCCAAGCACTTTTCGTACTCCTACCTCTTTAGATCTGTTTACTGCCTGTGCTGTAGCAAGGTTGATGAAATTGACACAGGCTATAATAATCAGGAAAAGCCCTATCAAAGACAAGGCATTTATAAGCGAATGACTGAATGTATGCTCACCATAATTACCGAACCGGTCATCAAAATGAATCTCTGTAAATGGCTGTGCTATATATACATCATGCGCGTATTCAGCAGGCTTATGTTTCTTGGCAAATGATTTAAGCTGGGCATTGAAGCTGTTTAATGAAAGTTCCGGAGGCAAGACAACAAAAGTATAAGCACCACCAAATGTGCTTACCCAATCATCCATATTATTTTTTATATAAGTACGTTGTAATGCAGCATATGGCACTACAACATCCAAAGGGAAATCACTGTTTGCAGGAATGTTCTTTAGAATACCTGTTACCGTATACAGGTCTTTATTTTCAAATTTAATGGTCTTTCCAAGTGCATTCTTCCAATTACCAAAAAACTTTTCAGCGGTTGCTTGCGTAAGTACAGCATTGTTTGGATCTTTCAAAGCTGTTTTAGCATCTCCCGTAATAAAAGGAAAATCTAGTATGTTAAAGAGTTCAGGTTCAGCATAAAAGAAATGGTCTTCATTTAATTTCTTTATCTGTGTAGTTCCACTCTGTATAGTTATTTGCCCGCCATTTCTATAAATAGATGCTACTTGTTTGATTTGCGGGAATTCTAATCGCAAGCCTTTAGCAACGGGAAATGAAACACCATCAGAATAATCTACACCATCCTGGTTATGAAACTCGGTGCCAACGCGGTATATACTATTCTTCTTTGCATGAAAATTGTCAAAGCTGCTCTCAAACTGCACCACTAAAAATATAAGCAGACATGCAGCAATACCTACTGCTAATCCCAATGTATTGATCAATGCATAGCTCTTATTTCGCAGGAGATTGCGGTAAGCGGTTTTGAAATAATTCTTTATCATAACCTATAGTTTATCCTCATCCCAAAAAGAGGAACAAGGGAAGTGAATGTGCTGTTACAAACTCCCCTTTAGGGGCTGAGGGCTTCCTCTCCTACTCCGCTCTAAGATTCTTTGCCGGGTTTATTAATGCCGTACGATATGTTTGAAATCCGATTGTGATTGCTCCTATAAAAAGCAATAGTGTTGCACTTGTCGCAAGTATGTTAATGCCTAAAGGAATGCGATATACATATTGCTGCAGAAACTGTTTACCTACCATGAAACCTATTGGCAAACCAATACAAACTGCTAATAATAATAAGACTATAAATTCCCTATACTAACCTTATTATATTTTAAGTAGCTCCCTTACTAACAATTCACCATTGACAATTCACAATTCTACTCCGTTCTCAGGCTCTTAGTCGGATTGGTTAACGCTGCTCTGATGGATTGAAAACTTACAGTTACCAGAGCAATCAATACTGCAATCAATCCTGCCAAAGCAAACATCCACCAGCTAACGGCAATGCGATATACAAATGCTTGCAACCACTTGCTCATTGCCCACCATGCAACCGGAGTTGCAATCAAAATAGCTATTACTACTAGTTTTAAGAAGTCACTGGACAGCATTGTAGTTAAATTAAAAACACTTGCACCTAACACCTTCCGTACACCTATTTCCTTTTTCCTCTGTTCTGCACTAAAGGCAGCTAAGCCAAACAAGCCAAGACAAGAAATAATAATTGCCATTAATGTGAAGGAATTGATAATCCGCGATAATGTAATTTCTGTTTCATATTGCTTTTGCACCTCATCATCCAGGAAGGTATATTCAAAAGGTACAGATGGCATATCCTTTTGCCAAATAGCCTCTATCTTTTTCAGCAACGCCTGGTAATCCTTGCTGTTAGCATTTACCACTAAATGAGAAAACATGCTTTTATCCTGGCTATACACCAACATGAAAGGTCGTATATCATCATGCAAGGAATTATAGTTGAAATCTTTCATCACACCAGCTATCTCTACATATGTTACCGGGTCTGGATCATACTGGGTATAAAGCCTTGTACCTATCGCCTTTTCAGGCGTTAATCCAAGCCGCTTTAACAATGTTTCATTCACCAGCACCTTATCAGAATCATATAAATGGAAGTCCCTGCCGGAGATAAGCTTGATACCGTTAGCCTTTACAAAGTATTCATCAGTGGTCATATTTTGTGCATCCGTTGCATTAGCCATATTACCGCCGGCGAGGTATACCCCATGATCATTAAATACAAACTGGCTGAGATAATTATTGGTTTCGCTAACCGTTTTCACTTCCACTAACCCACGCAAGTCATTGGCAAAATCGTGCATCTTGTTTTTAGAGTCCTCAGTATAGAAGCTAAACACCAGTCTTTGACTTTTGTCAAAACCAAGATCTTTGGTTTCCATGTAACGGAGCTGACTGTAAATAACAACAATACCTGCTATCAAAATAATGGATAAAACAAATTGGAATACCACTAGCGAACGCCGTATGCCCGCTGCGGAAATCTGGTTGGTAAAGTTTCCCTTGATAACTTTAATTACCTGAAAAGCAGATAAGTAAAAAGCAGGATAACTGCCTGCCACCAGGCCGGTAATTATAACAATACCCAGGAGCAATAACCATATCTTATAATTAGCTAAGAATGATAAGGAAATATCAGCGCCAGTGATATAATTGAAGTAAGGTAATGCAACCAACAACAGCGGCAAAGCGATCAATACACTAATAAGCGAGAGTAAAAAAGACTCACTCAAAAATTGCTTGATAAGGTCTTTGCGATCTGCACCAATTACCTTTCTTACGCCCACCTCTTTTGCTCTTTTTGATGCTCTTGCTGTGGATAAGTTCATAAAGTTGATACAGGCAATGACTTGTATTAAAACAGCAATAAGCAGTAAGATATAAAGGAAAGAAGGGCTTACAGTTTTAGACATCTCTACTTCGTAATCGGTAGTAGTATGTATGGAGCTTACAGGTTGCAGGTGCAACTGTTTCACCAAACCTAATGCTTTCAACTGCTGCCCACCATGATCGTGTAAGAATTGCGGCAACTTTCTTTCTAGCTCAGCTACATTAGTGTTCGGTTGAAGTTTTACATAAGCATTTACAAAGTTGTTGCCTGCCCACGCATTATTTTGCCTCACATATTCTCCCATACCACCGCTGTTCATAGTAATAAACAGATTGGCGTAAATATGCGACTTACCAAGGCTTTCATCTACAACACCGGTTACTTTGAAGTTATTTTTACCAAATGCGTTATTGATTTCAATTACTTTACCTATCGGGTCTTCCTTACCGAACAGCTTAACTGCAACTGGCTTCAACAATACTACAGAATACGGCTCATTTAGCACCTTTATGCCATTGCCATTATCAAAATGGTAAGTAAACACATCAAAGAAAGTAGAGTCAACAAACACGGCATCCTGTTCATAAAAAGCCTTTTCCTTATAGTGAAGCAAGTGTTGCTTTACCCCAATAGCCGTAACCACTCTTGTAAATTGCTTTACTTCCGCAAAGTCGTTTTTCATAGCCGGTGCAATGGGAGGCGAAGCAGTGGACATATTATGCTTCTCCCCTTTCGAGGCCAATGAAGTGGTGATACGATAAATGTCCTGCACATCTTTGTGGTGTTTATCATAGCTGTACTGGTCTTGTACGTACAACAAAATGTAAATGCAGCACAGTGTACCAACAGCTAAACCAAAAATATTAATAAAGCTAAAGGTCTTATTCTTCATCAAAGAGCGGATGCTGGTCTTCAAATAATTCTTAAACATCTTGTTCTTTTTTGTTGGTTAAAGGATGTAGGTTATCTATTTAATCTTTTCTTTTGTATTACCAATTTAGTTCTCACATCCCCTTGCACTCAACTCAGCGAAGTGTTTCACCATAAGTATTCGAAACCTCGTCATTGCGAACGCAGTGAAGCAATCTGTGGACTTTGGCAAGATCAAAAACAGCCATCAGTAGTGATTCTTAGCTTAGTACGGACTGCTTGCTCGACTCAGCGAAGTGTTCCACTTCGCTGGCTTTTCTTTGAAGTTTGTAACTTCCTTATTAAGCAACTTTACTGTTCCTCTACCCTCCCAAAGCCTATTCCCATCATCTCTAATACTTTAGGGCTATACCTAAGTTATACCTAACATATACCTAAGTTATACTTAACTTATACCTAAGTTATACCTACTCTCCTCCCTATCTCCTCCTATTTAACTATTCAGTAACTCCCTATATAACCCTATTTGCCCCTAACCTGTAAGGTTAAGAATCTGGCAGTTAAACAGTCATTGACTACCTCCATACTCACCTCTCTCCATTCACAATTGACCATTGACTATTCACAATTACCCTCACTCTGTTCTCAAGCTCTTAACCGGGTTCATCAAGGCTGCTCTTATAGCTTGAAAGCTTACTGTTATAAGTGCTATTAGTAATGCCATAATACCTGCTATTGCAAAAATCCACCAGCTTATATGGATACGGTTGGCAAAGTCTTGCAACCAGCTATTCATAAAATACCAGGCAAAAGGGAATGCAATCACAGAAGCAATTAATACCAGTTTTAAAAAGTCCATTGATAACATGCTCACAATATTGCTGATGCTTGCTCCCAATACTTTACGGATTCCAATCTCACGGATGCGCTGCTCGGCTGCATACGTTACCAGGCCAAATAAGCCAAGGCATGCAATCACAATAGCGAGTATGGAGAAGGTAATGGAGATGTTTCCTATCCGTTGCTCCGCAGTATAAATACGGTTGAAATCATCATCCATAAATGAGTAAGTAAATGGCTGTCCCGGTGCCATCTTCTTGTAAGTGGCTTCTATTTTATTAATAAACGAAGCTGCATTTTTGGAATTAATGCGGAATGCAATGCTGCCGTTTTGCTCACCATACATCAAAGCTAAAGGCGTTACATTTTCGCGCAATGAGTTGAAGTTAAAGTTCTTTACTACACCTACAATGTGATAAACAGTAACAGATTTCTTGTTCATATCGTTTAGGTAATACAACTGCTTATTCATTGGATCTTTAAAGCCCAGCAGCTTTGCTGCCGCTTCGTTGATGATAATGCCGGTAGAGTCGGTTAAGAATTGCGTAGAGAAGTTTCTACCCGATTTCATTTGCATATCTAACGTGGGAATATAATTTTCATCTACACGCCATATCTGTGCAGAAACTGCGCTCTTTTGATCAAGCGTAGCATCAGCAAACAACGGGCTATCACTACGCCAGTCAGAAGTAGGTAAATAGCCGGTCATAGTAGCATTTTGTACATCAGGCAGCTTCTTTATCTCCTGCATAAATGCTTTTGTCTGGTTACGGAGTGCATCTGTATTTTTTACTACCAGTACCTGGTTACGATTGAATCCAATATCTATATTCTGGATATACTTGAGTTGCTTATAAATTACTACCGTACCAATAATGAGCACAATAGATATCCAGAACTGAAACACTACCAATCCACTGCGCAGCCAGCTTCTTTTAAAACCACCTGATAACTTACCTTTCAGCACTTCTGCAGGGTTGAATGAAGAAAGATAAAAAGCCGGGTAACTGCCAGCCAGCAAACCTACTATCAATGCTATCAATACCAACGTGGGTAGTAGCAATGGTACTGATATAAAGCTTAAACTAATATCCTTTGAGGATAACTGATTGAAGTAAGGCAACAGCAGCCAGGCAATGAGCAAAGCCAGCAATAATGCAATAAAACTCACCAGCATAGACTCCATCAGGAACTGCCGTATCAGGTCTTTTTTAAATGAACCTAATACCTTTCGTACCCCCACTTCTTTAGCTCTATTGGCTGAGCGTGCTGTGGATAAGTTCATGAAATTGACACAGGCGATCAGCAGAATGAAAATGGCAATCGCTGAAAATATATATACATACTGAATGCTGCTGTTAGCCCCTAATTCTGCTACTTTATTAGAGTGCAAGTGGATTTGGGTTAATGGTGTAAGTATATAACGGTCAAAATTGCCACTCTTCTTAAAGCCTTCCATATCCAGATTGAGAAATGCTTTAACCTGCGGACCTACATACTTATCTATCATAGCATCAAACTGTGCTTCCAGTGCCTTTGGGTCAGCACCAGGCTTCAAAACAATGTAGGTATTAAAATTGTTGCTTATCCACATATTCTGTCTGCTTTCTTCTGAAGAAGATAGCGAAACAAAAAAGTCAAAACGGAAATGTGACTGCTTAGGCACATTTTTAATAACACCGGTTATCTTGTAATTACCCGTATCATTGATGATGAGATTTTTACCAACAACATTAGTTGCAGTATTAAAATATTTCTTTGCAATATCCTCTGTTATCACAACACTATTAGGTGCTGTAAGTGCAGTCTTAGGGTCACCTTCAATCATAGGTAAGGTAAACACATCAAACAAAGTAGAGTCGGCATAAATTACGTTGCCTTCCTGCACGTTCTCTGTCCCTTTCTTTACTAAGAAACCGCCATACCCGCGAAACCGTACATACTGCTCTACCTGCGGAAAATCCTTCTTCAATGTAGGTCCCATTGGGTCAGGTGCTACTGCCAGAATGAAATGATTGCCTCCAAATTGAATGTCACCATCCACACGGTAAATACGGTCTGCTTTTGTATTGTACTTATCATAGCTCAACTCATCTATAACATACAAGGTAATGAGCAGGCATACTGCAATACCCACTGCTAAACCAATAATATTAATGGCAGAAAAACCTTTATTCTTCCAAAGGTTCCTTAGTGCTACCTTAAAATAGTTCTTAATCATATATGAAGAGTGTTTTAATTAAAAGTTATACGTGATATACTGCTCTATGTTACAGGAATAAGCTCTTGACTTTCTATCACAAGCTAAATGCTTTATTAAGGTCATCAAAACCACTTACCATCAATTATTTACACTCATCAATTTCACTCTGTCCTCAGGCTCTTTACCGGATTACTCAATGCTGCTTTGATGGACTTATATCCTACCGTTATCCATGCAATAATGATGGAAGCCAATATGGCCAAAAGGAATGTCCAAACCCCTATGCTAATCCTATAAACAAAATTGTCGAGCCAGTTGCTCATCATATAATAAGCAACAGGAACCGCGACTATAAAAGCAATAATGATCAGTACAGTAAACTCTTTAGAGAACAGGTACACGATGTGCGCAACCGATGCACCCAGTACTTTCCTGATGCCTACTTCTTTGGTGCTTTGTGCAGCCATGAAGGACACCAATCCGTACAAGCCCAAGACAACTGATGAAGATGGCAATGCCTGCAAATATTTTATAGAGTAAAGAGAGCTGATTCTCCTGCGTGTAAAAATCATTGATCCGCTGGTCCATGAATGTAGGTGTGTACACATATTCAGGGTAAGAACTGATTCCAGGTTTTTTCGATTTCGGCCTGTGTTTTGGAAAGATTGCTTGTATTTAATTTGATACCCGTGTAATAATAGCGTTTGTTACGTTCAGCTATGACTAATGGCTTCACCGCTTCGCGCAGAGAATTGGTTTTAAAATCTTTCACCACACCTACAATCGTGCACCATACATTCCTGCCAGATACGTAGATCATGACCAATCATCTGTTCCGGATTTTTAATGCCTAATTTTTTTATAAGGGTTTCATTCACCACCACTTCTTTTACTGTATCACTTTTATCATACACTCTTCCGGCTAATAATTGCAATCCATAAGTTTTAAAATAATCTTCATCAGCCAACTTCCTGTAGATTTCAAACTTTCATCAGGACTGATGATCATAAGAGAAATTTGCCACTAGTTATTGCTTTGGAAGAATGGCACATCACGAACTAAAGCTTACACTTTTCACTCCATTAATAGATAATAACTTTTGTTTGAAAGCAGGCTGTTTCATTGTTACCGAGCTATCTACATTAGCTGTTCAATACCAGTACAGCTTCTTTATTAAAACCAAGGTCTGCCGTTTTTATATAATTCATCTGGCTGATGGCTACGATAGTTCCGATGATGAGTATTTGTGAAATGGCAAACTGTGTTACTACCAAACCCCTTCTCAATGAAATACCTCCGACTGTTGCAGAAGTCATCTTATTTTTTAAAGCCAATGCAGGCTTAAAACCGTGACAATACAAGTGATGGATACGTACCTGCCAGTATTGTTACTATCAGGATAATGGCAGCTATAAAAACAATAGTTGGCACATTAAACAAACTTAATGGTTCCTGTATAGAAGCGATGTGTTTAATGTATGGCATGCATACAGTTGCAAAACAATAGCCAGCGCTACTGCTGTAGCAACAATGATGAATGTCTCCCCATTACCTGCCAGAACAATTGCTTTCTATTACTTCCCAATACTTTTCTTATGCCTACTTCTTTGGAACGTTTCACTGCTTGTGCAGTAGAAAGATTAATGAAATTGATACAAGCCATGATGATAATAAACACACCAATCAATGCCAGTGTCCATAAAGTAGTTGGAGTAGTAATGTGATCGCCAAGTGTGCCGATCCTTGTATCGAAATGAATATCGCTTAATGGTTGTAAAAAGTTATATACTTTGTCATTCAACTTATTGTTTTTATTATAATGCTCATTGCTAAAGCCGATGAGTTGTTTGTTGATGGACTCCGGTGATACATTGGGTGGTAACAGCATAAAAGTCTGAAAACTGCTGGTTACATTTCCATAGTCGGTTGTATATCCATAGGTATCAGGGTAAGCTTTCATTGTTTCGTAGGAAGCAACTACCGCAAGTGGAAAATCAGTATTAGCTGGTAAATCCTCCAATATGCCTGCAACTTTTACCGTTGCCGTATTATCCAGCTTAAGCAACCCACCTATTGCAGATTGCCAGTTGCCGAAATACTTTGCTGCCATTTTCTTTGTAAGCACCACCATATTGGGTTCTTTAAGCACCTCTGCATTACCTGAAAGCCAGTTGTAGTGAAACACAGAAAAGAACGACGGATCAGCAAAGAAAACACCGGTCTCTTCCAGAAACTTTTTATCAGAATATGCATTGGGATCATTTGCATTCAATACCGTAACCTGGCTGTTGTAATTGGCAAACATGGCTCCCGTTTTCACCTGCGGAAAGGCAACATTCAGGGCATCAAAAGCAGGGTAAGGAACGCCCTCACCATATGTTATTCCATCTTCACCTACTTGCCGGGATGCTATATGGTAAATGCGACTATAAGCCGGTTGGAATGTATCATAGCTCAGCTCGTATTTTATAACTGTAAAAAGCAGTAAGCTGGCTGCGATACCAACAGCAAGTCCACTGATGTTAATAGCAGTATATGCTTTGTGCCTTGTGACATTTCTCCATGCAATTCTGAAATAGTTCTTCAGCATATTAGATTATTGATATGAATATTATTACTTGATAAATTGTGCATCCACCAACGCCGTTCTCAAATCCTGACAGACATTCAACTTCCTGCTTATTGATTGGTGGCTCGGAAAACTACCAGCCTTAACAAAGGAGCAACACCGGAAAACTCCATTACAGCCAGGTTTTGGTTCTTTATAACTCGTAA
Organism: uncultured Chitinophagaceae bacterium; assembly: GCA_963819045.1. GTDB lineage: Bacteria > Bacteroidota > Bacteroidia > Chitinophagales > Chitinophagaceae > Ilyomonas. Next base: position 131,970 of record CAWFUV010000020.1, read on the forward strand.
AAGCATGTCCAGGCTAATCTTCATAAGAATGAGTATTTTAAATGCTTAAATAATCTACTCTCATGGATGCAACTATTAGTACAAATGGTACTTACCAAAAATCAAGTACCTATACCCAATATCATTGATTAATAATAACTTACATTCAAAAAAGCAAAGTGAAGTGTTCGGAAATGATATACTGCTGTACGGAAATGATACAGCTTCAAGAAAGAGATAATGGAGCCACGAAGACATAAAGGCGCTCACTCGCAAAGTCCGCGACCTTCGGGTAAAGAGTTCTGAGTTTGACTGTTTTTGTGAGAATATAGCAATACAGTGCATTTTGCTGTGGGTGCTATTGAAGTTTATCTTAACTGTAGGGAAGTATTGCCAGAGGATTATGTAGCTGTTGACTGAGGGTCCATGCATGGCTTTCCATGGACTATCCATGGCTTTAGCATGGCTTTGCTATGGCTTTAGTATGGCTTTGGTATGAATGCTCCATGTTTGTAAGGGAAGGTATGATGGGTGATAATGGGTATGAGATAGTGGGAAGATTTTACAATGATCTTTAGGAAGTATAGGGTGAATACTTATTTTAGCTTGTAATTGCTTTACTGCAATATATAATAGCTGCAGTACAATAGATTATTAAAGAGGCACGATGAGAATAGAGTTAGCTGTCAAAAACTGAATTGCAGGTCGTTAGATATGCTTTTATGCCTTACCTCGATGTGCGCTGCGCTAACTCTCGAAGAACGTTGTTGCTACAACTCCCGCTCTTAATTGTAACTACATTTGTGGAGGCAGAAGCCAATAAAAAGTAGGAAATTGTTTTTTCAATCTTTCTTTTAAACTATCAACCTCCCTTGCGTAAACCACTTTTAAACCAATAACATTACCTGATCTTTCATATTTTTCGTATTGGTAAGTACTATCTTGTTCTCCAGTAACCATGTCTGTGAATCTTACTTTAACCCAGATTTTACCTAACTGTAAAATCTGGGTTAAAGTATATGTTTTTCACCTTTTGCAAATCCTTTTGTTTCGTTCAAGTAATGATTGTTAATATTTATTTGTTCATTGAATAGTATCGTTATTAATAGAGGATTACTATTAAATAACCTGCCTTCATGTGACAGGTCTTTTGTTGGCTAAGTTTCATTATTGTTATATAACTTCAAAGAGTTGATTTGCATCAATATCTAATTTTTTATGTACGGCTTTCAAAAACTTTACATCAGGCTTTTGTTTACCGCTTAAAATCAATGAAAGCTTTGCCTGGCTAATCCCAAGTGTTTGAGCCATTTGGCCTTGTTTAAGTCTTTTTTTGTACATATAAAGTTCGATTAATCCTTCAAGTGTTTTCGGAGGAGATGGCTTGTAAACATGCTCTTCCTCATATTCTTCAACAGCTAAAGCAAGTGAGCTAAGTTCTGCATCTTCTTTTACGGAAAGATTGCCTTCTCCTTTTTTCATTAGTATATTAATACGCTCCAGAGCTGTATTATACACCTGTTCGTCGGCGATTTTTGTTTTTCTGGCTTTCATCTGTTTTACTGGTTTTATTTGTGCTGCTATTATTAGAGCAGTTGAAATAGCTAGACTTATAAGGCGTCCAGCTTAACCTTATCATATTGCTTGTGTGTACCTATAAACCTTATAAAAACTGTTCTCTTATTAAATAAAATGCGTGCTATAAGTCTAAAATGATTGCCTTTGATGTTAAAAACATACAGATCATATCCAACGGCATCAACCGAATTAAATACGATGCGCATTTCATTAAAGCTTGTAAAATCAGCCTCTTTCATAATGGTGAGCCAGTTATTTAAAGCGTCCTCTGCTGTTTTATGTTTCTCTATAAATTCTTTGATTGCCTTTCTGCTGATCACGACCATTAATGTATCTTTTTGCCACGACAAAGGTACCAATGTTTTTAGACTACCTAAAAACCTTATTAGGAAATCTAAAAACATTAATCAAAAAAGAATAACTTTGTTAATTGTATAAAGTGAGACAAATCTTAATACAAGTGCTTACTTTCAGCAGATAAATTGGCAGCGATTCTATTTGATGGATTTACAATATGTTGCACTCAATCTTTTATTAGTGCAAATGCCTTATTATTAAATAGACAAATTTATTCCCCACCTTCTTAAATCGTTCATGCTGCTTTTAAGCCCGCCGCACATCATATACTGTTTGCACCATTGTGATGGAATTATGTGCATTTTAATTTGCAACTTCTTTCAATCGTTCATTTTATAATAAACTGGTAGGTACCTGCTTTTATATTTATCCGGTTAGAAACTACTTTTCCATCCAGATATACTTTTTGAGCCCCTTTAACAAGCAATAAAACGGTGGCAGTAGAGTTGGGCGGAATCAATACTGTATATTGTACAGATTGTCCCTCTCTTTTCCAGTTGGATACAATCTTGCCGTAAGGTCCTTCGTGACTTACATTGAAATAATCCAGCCCCTCTACAAAATTGGGTTGTAGCAGTACATTCTTAAAACCTGGGTTTGCCTCATCCGGCTTAATGCCTCCTAAACCTTTAAAGAACCAGCCACCAATCTCTCCAAACATCATGTGGTTTAAGGAAATGTCGCGTGCGGCCTGAATATTCCAGTTTTCATATAAGGTGGTTGCGCCATTAACAATCCACCATCCCCAGGAAGGATAGGTGTCCTGTGCAGCTAATTTGTAGGCAGTTTCTGCCTGTCCATTGTCGCTTAAGAGCATTGAGGATGGCTTTTGTTCCTAAAACGCCTACATCCAGATGCATTCCGGTTGCCGCCACTCTTTTAGCCAGGGTTGCTGCAACCCCCTTTTTATAAGGCTCCGCAGCAATGCCCCACTGCAAGCGCCATGCTCAGTTCTGTTTGTGTACCACTTGCGTAAATACCTGTTTCTTTATTGAAGTATTTGTCATTAATAGCTTTCCTGATCTTTTCTGCTAACCTGTTGTAATGGTTATAATCCTGTTGGTTATTAAACAACTTAGCTGCCTTTGCTAGGATATTAGCATCTACATAAAAATAAACAGAGGAGGTATATTCTAAGGAAGAGGTTGATTTTACCGGCACCCAGTCGCCGCGCCCGAAAGTAGTAAGTCCTGCCGGGCTAATATGGTCAACATGATCTACATAAGCTTTGATGTTGTTGTAGTTATCGGATAATGCTTTACTATCGCCATAAAAGAGATATAGATTCCAGGGAATGATAGCAATAGTGCTCGTCCAGTCAGTGCCGTTGGCACTTCCGTAGCCCCAGCCACCTGTAGGAATAATGTCGGGTAATACACCGTTGGGCTGTTGCTCATCGCGGTGGTCGGCCAACCATTTCTCATAAATAGTAATACCATCAAAATTGAAAAGCCCTGTCTCCACGGCAAAATGTCCATCGCCGGTCCAGCCATTCTTTTCACGTTGGGGACAATCGGTAGGATAGCCATAAAGGTTGGACAGGTAAGAGTTGTTGGTTGCCCACCATAGTTTATTAATGAGTGGGTTAGAGCAATTAATGGTGCCTACTGCCGGCACATCGCTGTGCATGAAATAACCTGTTATATCTTCCTTCTCCAATTTGATGGGTTTGCTGCTGGTGACCTCAATATATTGAAACCCTTTATAATTGAATTTGGGCATAAATTCAACTGTTCCTTTGCCATTCAAGATCACAATGTCGGTCTGGTAAGGATCAGTACTGTCTTTTGGACGGTAATAGACATCAATATTGGATACATCCACATGACCATTTTGATAGAGCCTTTCGCCATGCTTAAGCCGGACAACGGTACCGCTATCCCCTTTAGCCTGACTTTTGTAACACCGGCAATATTTCGTCCCAGATCCACTACATAATTGCTGTCACTAAACCTGCGTATGGATGCAGCCGGAATCTCTTCCACATTCCTGATGGGATACATTACCTGGCTTACAATGTTTTTGGATGGTGCTGCACGAAGCATTGTTCCCTGCCAGTCTTTATCATCAAAATGGGTGGTATTCCAACCGGGCATTTCCAGCCGGCTGTCGTAATGCTCGCCTGTATAGATGCTGTTGAAAATAACTGGACCGGTATGCGTTTTCCAGGTATCATCCGTGCTGATTACCTGTTTAGTGCCATCATCATAAGTAATCCGCAGATCGAGGCAGAAAGCAGGACGGTTGCGCCAGGGTGCACGGTCAAAATTCCAGACTGCAAGAGACTGAAGATTGTACCATCCATTGCCTAGCAATACACCAACAGCATTATCGCCATCTTGCAGTTGAGGTGTGACATCGTAGCTTACATACAGATTACGCCGGTCGAAACGGGTGTACATAGGGTCAAGCCGGTGATTACCAATCTTCGTTCCATTGATATACAGTTCATACAATCCACCTACTGCTATATATACTCTTGCCGACTTGATCTTCTTGGACGCAGCGAAAGTCTTTCTGAAATAAGCTGCAGGCAAGGTATTAATGTCTGCTCCATCGCTTATCCAGTTGCCGGTCCAGTTGTTCATTTTCATCATACCGGTTTCAAAGCTGGATACCGGGCTTTCTGGTAAAGCCCTGCCCTTTGCATCCCATACCTGCACAGCCCAGAAGTATTTGGTAAATGGTTCCAGCGGTTGTCCCTGGTACTTTACCAGGCAATTGGAGGCATTCATCTTTTTGGTGTCCCACGCTGTACCGCTAAACTTGGTTACTGCAAGTGAATCTTTGTCAACAACTACCCGGTAAGCTGATTTGTGCTGCTCCTATGGTGCTATCTTCCATCTGCCAGGAAAAGCGCGGCTGTTCGGCGTCTATACCGATCGGACCAGCAAGGTGTTCGCACTTCAGGTCTTTGATCTTTGCAAGCGATTGGCTGTAAGCAGGCATGCCGGATAGTAATATAAGGGCACAGCCTATTGAACATACATAAAATGAACGTAGCAACGCTTTATTCATAATTGGTTTCCTTAACAATGGTTAGCGTACTTTAATCTGTTTAATAATGTCCAATCTGGTGATGTGTTTTGGTATATTACTCTTACCTAATTTGTATATATTAGGTGAATATACCGGTGCAATAATTTTGCAGTTGCAAAGTATTCATTATACCGGATTTAAATAGAGGGTTTTATAAAAAGCCGCAAGCTATAGGAGCTCGGTCATGAACCATAACATTAAATTTTTGTAGCCATGTTTCTTCACCTGCAAGATTTGCAGCTTAGCTGAGCCTCCATGTATGTAGAATATTATGCTTGCCTTAAGTAAAAACCCAACTTGCCATACCAACACTTTAGTGTGAAGACATGTCCAAATTAATCCGGAGGAAGGAACTTTACTCTGTTCGCAAACTCTTTACAGGATTCGTCAAAGCCGCCCGTATTGTATGGTAACCTACTGTGCACAAAGCAATTAATGCTGTTATTATTGCTGTAGCTATAAACACGTTTGACTGAACAGGGATGCGAAAAGTAAAATCCTGCAGCCATTTATTACCGGCCCACCACGCAAGCGGTATGGCAATTACAATAGCAATTCCAACCAACTGTAAAAAGCTTTTAGCAACGAGTATAGTGATGTCGCTGACGTTTGCTCCCAATACTCTTCTTATACCTATTTCTTTGGTGCGTTGAACAGTTGTAAACGCAGCAAGACCAAATAAACCTAAACACGCAAGAATAATGGCAAGCCCTGCGGCAACACCAAACAGTTTAGAGGTGCGTTGTTCCGCGAGATACAATTTGTTGTAATCATCATCCAAAAAATGGTAATTGAATGGTCTGTCTGGCATACGTTGCTTCCAAACCATTTCAATTCTGTCAAGTGTTGCCTGCATATCATTGCTATTGATACGCAACATAAAGTCGCGTGAAAAGTCTCTGCCCAGAAACATTACCAGCGGACCAATAGGATTATGCAGACTGCTGAAATTAAAATCCTTTACAACGCCTACCACCGGACCGGTTGTCCTGTTCTCAATTGTACTTCCAATAGCCCGTTGCGGAGTCCACCCTATTTTCTTTGCAAGGGTTTCGTTGATGATATAAGGGAGATGATAGTTCTTGTTGTTATTGCCAGTATCCATCATTGCAAAATCTGATTCCTGAAAATCACGACCAGCCACCAGTTGCATTTTCATTGTCTTAATAAAATCCAGATCAACAGGCATTGCATTGAGAGATATATCGTGTTTTCCTTTCTCATCAATAGCCGTAATGCCATCACCCCATTCCACATATTCCGGTGTTTCATAAGAGGCTGTAACGCCTTCCACCCCTTTTACCTGTGTGAACGCGTCTTTTAAACTTTTAAAATTATTCAGCATATTACCACCGATCGGAAGCACAACAATGTGTTCTTTATCATACCCCAAATTCTTTGTTTGCATGTAGTGCATCTGCTGCAGTATGATGCATTGTGTAAATGATGAGAAACACCGAAATTCCGAATTGTGCGACAATCAAAGCTTTACGCAGCATGTTATTTCCGCCGGTGAAGTTGAAGCCCTTCTTCAGCACACTCATTATTTGGGTGCCCGACAAAATAAGTGCAGGATATAAACCTGCGAAAAAGCTTACCAGAACAGAAAATATAATTAGTGCGATAAGCGGAACAGGTTTTAATAAAATATCCGGTGTGAATTGTTTTCCGGTGATGCTATTAAAGTATGGGATGAGCAGAATGCTGAGTATAAGAGCAAGTAATGCAGCAATAAAAGTGATAAGTGACGATTCGCTCATAAATTGAATAAACACCTGCTGCTTTGATGCTCCCATTACTTTACGCATCCCGATTTCTCCGCTTCGCCCGGCTGATTGTGCTGTTGCAAGATTGGTGTAATTAGCGCAGGCAATTACTAATATTAATAATGCAATAACGGCAAACATATAGATGTAAGTGATGCTGCCATTAGGCTCAAAACCTCCCAGCGAAGAATACAGATGCACTTTAGTGAGTGGCTCCAAATGATAGGTGAGATAATCTTTTCCCTGCAAACCAGCTTCTGCCCTTACAGCCGGTGTTTTCATATATCCTGCAATTTGTTGCTGCAATTGTGGAATGCTTTTTTCATCACGTACTAAAAAATAAGTGATCCAGTTTGCCGTCCACCAGGTCTCATCCTTAACGCCATTACCCAGGTTTAAAAACTGTGTTGCAAAATCGAACTTTAATTGTGAGTTCTGTGGCACATCCTCGCATACCGCAGAAACACGTAAATCTTTGCCACCGCTTGTTAATGTTTTACCCAAGGCATCCTGGTCACCAAAATATTTTTTTGCCATTGATTGGGTGATGACGATCTTATCCGGTGCATCCAATGCTGTTGCAGCATCACCTTCCACTATATGAAAAGAGAATATTTTAAAGAATGCGGGGTCTGCATACAGAATGCGGGGCTCATCAAAAATCTTGTCTCCGCTTTTTACAACGTTGTGGGTAATAAACGTGCGTACATATTCTTCAACTGCGGGATAAGTCCTTTTAAACTGAGGCCCCACTTTTGTTCCTGTAGTGGCTACTTTATTTACCGTTCCTGCGCTGCTATATTCCATTGTTGCACGTACAATCCGGTTAGCATTTGCATTGAACTTATCATAGCTTAATTCATGGATAATGTAAACGCCTATCAACAAACAAGCTGAAAGACCTACTGCTAATCCAAAAATGTTAATTGAAGCGTACAGTTTGTTTTTACGCAGATTACGAAATGCAGTTTTGAAATAATTTTTAATCATAGATGCTTCTTTTGATTCTCCGCTATCGGAATGGAGACTACTTTTATTGTTGTTTGATTATAAGATTTGCAAAATCACCATCAGAGTTATTGCCTACCCAAAAGCCAATACCTCCTGTTGTACGTTCGCTTATTGGTTTCACAATAAGTGATGGTTGTTGATCATTATTAACATATACGGTAATTGCTGTATCTACCATTATCCTTACATGGAACCAGCTTTCCGGGTCTACAATACTTGTTAAGTTATGCTCGTACTTACCAGGAAATTGTTCGCGCAGTACTGACCAGTCATATTGAGGTAGTGAAATGTATTGAACGGAATGACTTTTCCTTGCTGTATCCGGCGACATAAAATTAAAAGGACGGAAATAAACAGCATCAAATGTGCTGTCGTTTACTCCATGGAATGCAAACCCTATGAAGCTCTGTTGCAAAACATTTTTCCCCTTAGCATCAAACTCAATAATTCCCCTTCCAAACTGAATATCGTTGATCCAAGCTACGCCATCACCTGGTTTAGCATCTAAATGTATTACTACCTTTTGCGTTTTGCCCGAAGATATAGAAATTGTCCTGTTTACTACTTTGAAGTGACTGGCATCTGCAATATCTGGTTTAATAACCTGAGTTTGTGCAGTACTATTCAATATAATGTACAGTAAGCAGTAAGTAAGTACTCCTATCTTAATCATAAGCTTTTTGTTAATAGTTTTATTTTATTCTGTTCTCAAACTCTTCACAGGATTTGAAATTGCTGCCTTGAAAGCCTGAAAGCTTACTGTTAATAATGCAATCAATATTGCCGTTAAGCCAGCTATTACAAATACCCACCAGCTAATAGCTATCCTGTAAGCATAATCCTGCAACCACATATTCATTGTAAACCATGCTATAGGCCAGGCAATGACATTAGATAAAAGAACAAGCCTGATAAAATGTTTGGAAAGCAAGGAGACAATATCCTGTACAGAGGCGCCTAATACTTTTCGGATACCTACTTCTTTTACGCGTTTTTCTGCCGAGTAAGAAGCCAGCCCAAATAATCCAAGGCATGAAATAATGATGGCAAGTCCTGCCAGTACCCCCACTATTTTACTCACCTGCGCATCTGCCCTGTACACTTCGGCGAAATGGTCGTCCAGGAACTGGTACTCTAAAGGATGATCCGGAAATATTTTTCGCCATATTGATTCGATATATGCCAACGATTCTTTTGCTTTAGCTCCATTTATTTTTACTGATACATTATTGAAACCCCAGTCCTTTTGATTGTACATAAACATGGTCTCAATCTTATAATGGAGGGAATTGAAGTTGAAATCTTTCGCAATACCAACAATAGTTCCTGTGGAGTCAAATCCGAAGTGTTTACCTAATAAGGAAGATATGGCAGCTTTGGGATTGTCTTTTAATAATTCCTGTGCAAGAGCCTGGTTGATGATATATTCTTTTCCATTTTCGGAAGGGTCTGTAGAGAAATCTCTTCCCGCTACAAGGGAAATCTTGTAAACCCGTAAATAGTCAGGGTCAACAATCAACCTGGTGGAGGTTAGTTGCCGTGCTGGTCCATCGCCTCTAAACTCTATGCCAGACTGATCCAAGATGGCTTCCCAATACATCCTGAGCACCTGTTACTCCTGCAACTAATGAGCTTTTGGTTAGCTCCTGCTTCAGTAAGTCATATTTTCTGTAAGTAATTCCATCAAGCGCTATATTCAGTACCTGGTCCTTTGAAAATCCGGGGTCTTGAGCCTGCATGAAGTTCAATTGTCTTACAACAAAAATGGTAGCAATCATTAAGAACACAGCACTTGTAAACTGACATACTACAAGAATATTCCTTAGCAGACTTTTACTCTTACCGGATTGTACAGAGCCTTTCAGTACTTTAACCGGCTGAAAAGAAGAAAGATAAGCGGAAGGATAAAGCCCTGAAACAATACCAACAAGAATAGTTGCAGTAACAATGATAACGGAAAACCGAGGATCACTAAAAAGGGGTAAACTAAGGTGGCGCTGGCTTAATTCATTTACATAAGGTAACGCTAATGCAACCAGTATAATTGCCAGAATTAAAGCTATAAGTGATAACAGAACGGTTTCACTTAAAAACTGTATGGATAATTGAAAGCGTTGTGCACCTATTGATTTCCGGACACCTACTTCTTTTGCCCTTTCAGCAGACCGGGCTGTTGAAAGATTCATGAAGTTGATGCATGCAATCACCAGAACAATCAAGGCAATAATGGAGAATATATTCGTGTACTTCTTATCAAACTTTTGATAGTTAATATAATCCAGTCCTATATCAGATGCCCCTGCATGAACATCCTGTAAAGGCAGCAGAAATAACTCATATTGTTTCCAGCCATCATTTTCTGTCATGTGCTTTTTCAGGTAAGCAGGAAACTTCTTTTCCAGAGCAGCAACATTGGTATTCGGCGCCAGTTCCAGGTAAGTATTTAACCAGTTACCGCCCCAGTTATTCATCATTGAGGCAAAATCTTTCCGATAGGTACTAAACGAGAACAATGCATCAAACTGTAACTGTGAGTTGGAAGGTACATTTTGAAGAACTCCTGTTACTATAAACTGAGCGGTATCACCCCCATAGTGCATGACTGTTTTTCCGATGGGGTCTTCTTTGCCAAACAGTTTTTGGGCTGCCTCTTCGGTTAAGACAGCACTGTTAGGATTTTGAAGTGCTGTTTGCCGGCTGCCTTTTATCAGTTTAAAGTCAAATAACTGCAGGAAGGTAGAGTCAACAAAATAGGTTTGTGAAAAATAGACCCGTTTATCTCCATAGGTCATTTGATATTTATCCGTCCAATGTACCCTTGTGAAGTTCTTTATTTCGGGAAATCATTTTTCAGAGTAGGTCCCATCGGAAACATTGATAATGCAACTTTTTGTGAGGACACCATGCCTTCAAACTTCTGCACTTCATTGAGGCGATAGATGTTTTTAGAGTGGAAGTTGTCGAAGCTTTTTTCATAAAAAACAAAGAGCATAATAACCAGGCAGGCAGCCATGCCTATAGCAAGGCCAATAATATTGATTGCAGAAAAAGCTTTATTCTTCCACAAGTTCCGCCAAGCGGTTTTGAAGTAGTTCCTAAACATAAAATAGAGATGGTTTTACATTTATATTTAACTTATTTTGTTCTCAGTGCCTTTACCGGGTTTGTGGTCGTTGTTTATTGATGTTTATGTGAAGAGCAAGGTTCTGAGCCGTTTATTAACTCTTATAAGCAATAAGCTGGGCGGAGCGTAATACCGAAACTTCAGGTACAGTAATAGTCTGGTCTTTGAATGACACCAGCAGGTGAGTGTGAATGAGTCTTCATAAGAATGCGTTTTTACGTGTTTGATTAATCCATTCTCATGTATTTAAAAACGAGTACAAATAATTATAGGTAAGAAATGAAATGCCTACTATTAAACTATTGATTTTAAACGGCTTGAAACATTATACAAAATAGTTAGTGTTCGGAAATGGTATAGTGATGTACGGAAATGATACAGGTGGGAGTTTCGGCTCCCTAAAGGGAGTATGGCTTAAGGAAGAAGGGAGTTGATGTGGCGTTACGCAGGATCACACCAGGAGAAGATGGCGGGGAGATTCGGTGTAAGTTAAGTATAAGTTCAGTGTAAGTTAAGTATAAGTTAGGTATAACTCCTGTATTATGCAGGGAGTACATCAGGAGCGCAAGCACAGGAATAGCTTTGCCCTTGACAAAGTGTATATAATGACCGCAGGTCATATACGCCAGTCACGGACTCTCACAGGTCATAGACTCTTGTGAGTTCCTTCTGGCTTAGGAGCCCCTTTGGGTTACTTAATTAAAATTGGTAATATTCGCTGCCACAAGCAGGCAGATGGTTGGATAAAATAAAACAGGCATTCTTTTTACAGAAATGCCTGTTGTGCAGCTTTAAGGAATTCGGGGTATCAATGCGTTACTATCATCTTTTTATTTTCAATTACTTTCCATCTACTAACAAGCGAATAAGTATAAGTACCACTGGCGAGTGTGGAGGCATCAATGTTTACTGTTCCATTACCAGCAGTATTTAATTGTACCTGTTTGATAGTTTTACCACTGTTATCCGTAATAACGATCTGGGCAGTTCTAAAGCCTGCAGGCAGATTATAGCGGATAGTGGTAGTACCTGTAAAAGGATTGGGATTATTCTGGTCCAGGGATGCACTGCTGAGTGTTATATTAGTTGCAGACTGTGCAGAAACAGTACTTTGAGTACCGGCAGTTTTTACGCCTTTCAGTTCATCAATCTGCTTTTGCAAATCCGCATTTTGCGTAGAGAGTTCCTGTATTGCTTTAATCATGACAGGAATCAGTTCGGTATAGTTTAATGCTTTGAAACTAATTCTTTCTTTTCACACCTGTTTGATGCAGTTGTGTATTTTCTGCAGGCTGACATTTTCTCTGTATTGAACTTAGTTTCTTTTACCATATTGGAAGTACTTGTTCTACATCCTGGGCAATAAGTCCATATTGCTTTCCCTGGGGCAGATTCATCAGTTGAAGATTGCCATCGTGCCGGTACTCATACTCTTTAGGTTGCAATTTGTTAATCACACTCATAGCACTGGTTAAATCTACTATATTTTGTTTAAATTTTCTGTCTGATGGCTGGTAAGTGCCGGTAGTAAAAACATTGCCATTAAAATAACCTGCGTAAGCGCCGAATTACCTGTTCCTGCCCAAATGCCATAAGAGTTAGTGGAAAAAGTATTTACACCCTAACAAGCCCATTACCGGTAGCTCTGACTATTAGAGCATCTCCACCGGTAGTAGAGTCTTCAGTATAAGTTCCCGGACTTACTACATATAGCCTTTTATACGGATTAAGTAGTGCCAATACCTACATTACCGTTTTGGTCAATTGTAAGCATAGGGTTTGCCTGAATAGTAAGATGCAGTTTGCCGGATGTTCCAGCACCTGTACCAAAGTCAACATCTTCATTATTGCCAGCGTAGGAACCAATATACCCCCTGTAAATACCGTTTTCATATAATCCCAAATACATGCTGCTTGAAGGACCATTAAAACGTGCCAATTGAAATGATGAGGATGAACTAATGTCAAGTGTTGAAACTGGCGTACTAGTGCCAATACCTACATTACCTGACACAAACAAACCATTGGATGGACCGGTTGAACTGCTTCCTACAGAAACTCCTCCGTTGCTGTTCACAATAAACTTAGTGGAACCGTTTACCTGTGCCCGGAAGGGATTGGATCCATTGACTATAAATCTCGATGCTCCCAGGGTTGTTGCATTAATCCCTACATTACCGTTACCATCAATGCGCATTCGTTCTGAATTGTTCGTAAAAAACCGTAATGGAATGGTGTTGGTAGTACCGAGCTTAGAAGTACTGGAAGAAGCATTGCTATTGCCTGCCAGACTCCAGAAAGGAGATGAATTTTGTGCAGTTGCGTGTTGCAAATTGCAGAGTGTAAGGACAGCTACTGCTGCCACGACAATCGTTGATTTTGTTTTCATACCTAAGGAATTTAATTGTTTAAGAGAGTTTTTTAGTTGCCTACTCTTTTCTATGGGTTTTCGGCATCCCCCTTTTTTTGTTTATGGTCTATTAATACTGCATACGTTGTTGTTTAATCTTTTAATTATCACAGCAGGTGATCGTATTGCTTTGTATTAACCGCAGCTTTAACCAGTCTATTTAATCAAGCTAAAGCCATCTGCCTGATGTATTTGATTTTTCTTTGATAGGGACCCATTGTAATATATCCCATCAGGTTATTTCCAATCGCTCCATTGATAATAGCTGTCTACCAGCTTATGTCCACAGCCTTTCGCACCATTTCGGTTAAGAAAAGGAGTCGCCTGACAGTAATTCTTCTTGTTGAACCATAAGCATGATGATTGTTCAGGTGTGAATGATTATTGATACCATTATAATAGTAATCGGTTCAGCGAATAAAAAGGAAACAAAAAACCCAGTTTTTTTTAAAAACTTTTGGAACGTTCTTCTTGCCTGGACAATGGCTACACTGCTCAAACTGCAAGTAAAAAGCTGCAGGCTTTGAGCAGCGTGCCATGAACTGCACGAATGTTACCTAAAGAAGATGGTAAAGCGTCCAGATCATCAATGTGCTATTATCATCTTTTTACTCTCTATTACCTTTCCATCTACTACCAGTGAATAGCTATAAGTACCGGCACTGAGTGTGGAAGCATCCATGTTTATTGTGCCACTGCCAGCAGTACTTAATTGCACTTGTTTGATAAGTTTATTATTGTAATCCGTAACAATGATCCGGGCAGCTTTGAAACTTGTTGGCAGACTATAGCGGATAGTAGTAGCACCTGTGAAGGGATTAGGACTGTTCTGTTCCAGGGATGTACTGGTGAGCAGCAGTGTGATTACAGACTGTGCAGCATCAGTAGGTTGAGTAGCGGAAGTTTTAACGCCCTTCAATTCATTAATTTGCTTTTGCAAGTCTTCATTCTTACTTAATAGCTCTTGATTTTGCCTGGCAAGCTCCTGCATTCCTTTGATTATAACTGGGATTAGTTCGGTATAGTTTAATGCTTTATAATCAATTTCTTCTCCTTTTGCTTCAGTTTTCTTTCCATCAAATGCCATTTTTACTGCATCAAACTTAGATTCTTTTACCAAGTTGGGAAGTACCTGTTCTACATCCTGAGCAATAAGTCCATAGTGTTTTCCTCTAGGCAGATTCATCAGTTTAAAGCTGCCATCCTGCCTGTACTCATACAACTTAGGTTGCAATTGATTAATTATATGCATAGCACTGGTAAAATCTGCTATGTTTTGTTTAAGCTTTCTGTCTGACCCCTGAAAAACAGTGCCAGTAACATTGATATCGCCTTCAAACCACCCGGCATAATCGACGGAGGGGTTACCTGTTCTAGCAAAAAGGCCATCCCAGTTAGTGGAGGAGGCGTAAACGCCATATGAGTTAACAGACCTAGCATGAACGGCATCGGAGTTTGAAGAGGCATTTACACCCCAACTAGCTCCATCACCGGTAGCATTAACTATTAAAGCATCTCCATCTGCGGTATTGTCATCAGTCTGAATTCCATTACTTACTACATGTAACCTTTTAGCAGGAGAAGTAGTGCCAATACCTACACTACCTGACACAAATAAACCATTAGATGGAGAGCTTGAACTGCTTCCCACAGAAACTCCGCCATTGCTGTTCACAATAAGCTTAGTGGATCCGTTTATTTGGGCCCGGAAGGGACTTGCGCCGGATGCTCCATTGACTACGAGTCTTGACCCCAGGGTTGCCGTGCCTGTACCTATACCTACATTACCGGAAGCATCAATACGCATTCTCTCTGAGTTGTTTGTATAAAGCCGTAATGGAATGGAGTTGGTAGTGCCCAGTTTAGAGGAGGTGGAAGAGGCATTGCTGTTGCCAGCCAAACTCCAGAAAGGAGATGTGTTTTGCGCAGTTGCGGATTGCAAACTGTTGAGTGTAAGGACAACTACTGCTGCTGCTGCAAGGATTAATCTTGTTTTCATACGTGAGGATTTAATTGTTTAAGAAAGTTTTTTAGTTGCTTACTCTTTTCTGAGGGTTTTCGGCATCCCCCTTTCAGTTTATGATTATTAGTACTGAATATGCTGTAATTTAACCTGTTATTTACACCTTATATGGACAATATTGACTTGTATTGACTAATCTTTAGCTATAATGTCCGCTTTGACAAAAGCTGCTCTATTTTATTTTTTAGTAAGGATATCCTAGACTCAGGCATTTATTCGTTTCCTTTCACTTTAATTTTCAAATAACAGGTCTGTCAGAAATAGGTATGGGTCGATGGAATAATGCCCATCCAATTGTACAGTAGATTCACTCAGTTGAATTTGGAGCGATGACTCACCTTGGCGTATCTTTATTAAAAACAGTTTTTTGTCAAAGCCTGGCTGTTCTTCTATTTCCAGCAACAGTTCCTCTAACCATCCATTCCAGCGAGCCAATTCCGGTTGTTCTGTTTGTGTTAGCTGCTTACCTGCTTCTGTCATCCCTTTTTCGCACCATTGCTGTTGGGAAAAGTTGTTGATATACAGTACTATTTCCAGTTGAATGGTAAACATGATGATTGTCTTGTATGGATGATCAATAATGCTTCTATAATAGTAATCTGTTCAGTGAATAAAAAAGGAAACAAAAAATGGCATTATTTAAAAGAAATTTTTAGGTATTCCTGTTTTCTTCTCTGTAACTTTAAACACCTAATTTTTTTGAATGCTTGCCTATGCCCAGTTCAGAAGAAATAACAATAATTAAAGGACTACGTACAGGAGGAACTGAACGGGAGCGGTATGAGAACATCCTTTGGAAACTGTTCTTCCATTTTATTGACCGGGGCATTGCAAGGTATAAGCTAACCAGGGATGAAGTAAGACAGGCTTATGATGATGCTATATTGTGTGTAATTATCAATATTGTTAGCGGCAGATATAAAGAGGAAAATAATATCCTTTTAAAGACTTATGCTGAGACTATTTTTAAACGGAAGTGTATTAACAGTTTTCATTCAAATGACAAAAATGCGACTATACAAGACCCGGGAAATGAGCAGACTGTAAAAGAGTATCAATTGGAAATTTTGCCAGATGAAGTAAAAAATGTAATAGAGATGATTATTGAAAGTGAGGAGCACCTCAAGATGGAAAAGTGCCTAGAGAAAATAAAAGGCCCTTGTAAAGAAATTCTACAACTTTTTGCAAGCGGGTACAAAGACAAAGAAATTGCCGGGATGTTGAATTATAGCTCTCCGGAGGCAGCGAAACAAAGCCGCTACCGCTGTATGGAAAAACTGAGCCAGGTGTTATCTAAATCTATGTAAGTATGACTGATGTGCTCCCATATATTGACTACTATTTCAATGGTGAGCTTTCAACTGAAGAAAAAAGGACATTTGAAGAACGTTGTTTGGCTGATCCCGGCTTTGCACGAATGGTTGCATTCTATATTTCGCTTCAAGAGCATTCGCAACAACAATGGGCAGCACGAAAAAAACAGCAGTTTGATCAGTTGGAAGCAGAAACATTTTCTGCTGATGAGACTTCTCTTTTAACAACCGGAGTGTTGAAGGCGAGTGAGCATTACTGGAAAGAAGAGGAAACAGGAGACATCAATACCATTGAAGAAGGAAATAGTGGAGCTTCTTTGAAAGAAGTACCATTTGTAAGGTTATTAAAGGGAGAGTCATTGAAGAATGAGGAATCTAAGATAAGGCCACTCACAAGGTGGAAATGGTTGGCCGTTGCTGCTTTGATGGGAGTAATAGCAGGAGGCATAATCTTGTATGTACAAAGTCATAAACAGGGCAATACTGTTGCAACCAACGCGAAAGAGGAAAAAAACACAAAAAGCAGCCCTGCGTTAAATCATTCTTATGCTCAAAACAATGTTGTAGTTGATTCAGCAGCTAAACAAACAGATAAAAAGAAGGAAGCCTCAAAGAAGGGATTAGATAGAGCAGAACAGCAGCAGTTGTTTGCACAGAATTTTGTTCCGGATGCTCCTCCTAAGCAGGAGAATGACTTGTTGTTGCTGGAAGATGCGTTTAAGCATTATGAAAAGGGCAATTATAAACAAGCCAGTGCAGAATATGAGGAAGCACAAAAACAAGTGGAAAGCTTTACAACAAGAGCTCCGGAAAATGAACAGGATGAAGCTGTGAGGAATCGGATATTGTTTTATGCACATTATTATGATGCACTTAGTTACTTAGTCATAGGAAATACTACAGAAGCTATAAGAGTGCTGAAGGCTATTAAGGAAAGCCCTGATAGGTATTGGCAATGCAAGCAGCGTTGGTATTTAGCTTTAGCTTATATAAAAACAGGGGAAATAGCAAAAGCAGCAGATCTCTTACAGCAGGTTGCAACCAGTAAACAGGCCAGGGAGATACAGGCAAAAGGCTATTGAGTTAAGGAAGGCTATTACAAGGATAATAAAATTTGCCTATAAACTGCAAAAGGAAATAGAGGACATAAACCTATTATATATTTATAAGTTTTCAGTTATTTGAAAAGAATATAGTTTACAGCTAGTACACTTCATACCATCTCAGGAACAATATTTTAAATAGGATTAGTGCCTTTTAAAGTTTTTATAGTAAATATTCAGCTGATGAATTGAATTGCATGGTCAAATGAAGTTAACTTAACGTGAGTTCGGGGTCAAAGATGTTGAGGTATAAGGAGTTAAGAGGAGTTGGATAGTTTTTTCAGGTAAAAAGGCGGGTTAAGACAATGATTATTTGAAACAACTTGCTATGATGATATGTTAATCTACGTGCTCAAAGTTAATAACTTCAATGTGAATAGATGACTTCACAAGGTGTCTATGGACAAAGCTGCAGGGCATCTCTGCCATGAATCCCGAAAGTAATGTTCCAAACCTCGTATAGAGCGAGATACGAACGATACCTTTTATCATAAAGCGGTAGAATAAGTGTTTTAAACTCATGTATTCGAAGTAAATAGGTCATAGAGTTATCCGCATCCCTTCTACAAACGCTTTTGAGGTTAAGCCAGGATGCTGGTGCCATTGATTTGTTACAGCTGACACTGCTTACGCCTGTGGCACCCTGTTGGGGCTTTATTATGCCACTCTAGTGACGGCGCTGAAGGATCTGTCCCCTTTAACAAGAAAGCCTGCATTCACTGCCATAAGGTATTCAGAGCTACAGCCAGGCGGGGTCAATGTTCCGTAGGGTGGTTCTATGGGTTTAAGCTCTTTTTGGTAGTCAATGGAAGTAGGTAGTAGATCGTGCAGGCTTTTGTCACCCCCGGCAATGTAGCTGATAACGGGCTCGCTACGCTCAAACGACTGTTCAGGGGATTGACAGGGCTGGCGTTTGCAGATAAGGGGTTTGCCTCTCAGAAAGCCTTCATTCCTTTGTTTGAGCAAGGATGGAAGCTCATTACTTACATCCGCTCCAACATGAAGAACAAACTGCTGTTGCTGCAGGAGAAAATGCTGCTGAAAAAAGAGGCATGATCGAATCAGTCATAGATATTCTCAAGAGTGTTTGTAATATCGAGCACACCAGGCACCGCTCTGCACTGAACATGATTGTTAATACCTATGCTGCCCTGTGTGCCTACTCTACCTTCGAACGCAAACCTTCTATTTTTGTTCGCTAACACCCCGAACTCACGTTAACTTAAGGTTATTTTGATACCCTTCTAATATCATTTTAAAACAATGTTATGAAACAGCTTATCAACAGAGTTGTTCTGCTTATCCTGCTTTCCAGTTCAGTTTAGGGTTAACAAGTATTCAAAGTGATATATGCTCAATCCTCTCCATTACATGATAGTCTAAGATATATACTTTCCCAAATAAAGGGAGGAGCAAAAGACAGTGTTTTACAAATGAGAAAGTTAAAGAAGCAATAAAGCACTGTATACAACAGAATATCATTGAGATTAGGTTTTCTTTCAAAAAAGTTATTAATCGTGGATAGTATATTAATGGATGACTCCCAAGTAAGTGATCCAATTACTCTATCCTATGCTACAACTTTAAATGGAATTATTCAAAGGAACTATCTCCCAAGCAAGAGCATCCTGATTATGCCACCAGCTTAGATAATCTGGCTTATTTGTATGTGTATATGGGGCAGTATGATAAGGCTCTACCCTTACAACAGCAAGCCCTGGCTATTAGAAAGAAGGTCTTAGGTGAATCTCACCCTGATTATGCAACAAGCTTAAATAGTTTAGGCGAGTCATATTATTACCACATGGATCAGTATGACAAAGCACTTCCTTTATTTCAAGCAAGCTTTAAACCCTTAGGAGGAAGAGCTTAGGAGAAGAGCACCCTGATTATGCGGAAAGCCTAAACAATCGTGGCATGCAGGGGTATAGCAAAATAGGTCAGTTTAAGAAAGCGCTGTTTTTGTATCAGCAAGCCCTAGCAATTGTTAAGAATACATCAGGCTGAGTCTCATCCCGATTATGCTTCTATTACTTAAATAACATGGCAATTTGTATAGAAATATGGGGCAGTATGAGAAAGCTCTGTCTATATTTCAGCAAGTTCTGTCGATTAGAAAGAAGATATTAGGAGAAGAGCACCCTGATTATGCCCTTAGCCTAAATAATCTGGCACTTTTGTATGTTTACATGGCCAGGTATAAAAAAGCTCTGCCTTTGTATAAGCAAGCCTTAGCGATTAACAAGAAAATATTGGGAGAAGAGCACCCTGATTATGCCAGATACTTAAATATTTTAGGTATGCTTTACTCCTCGTTGGGCAATTCCAAGTCAGCTGCCGTTTTATTCACTGATGCCTCTGAGCGTACTTTAAAATATCTTAGTCAAACGTACTCAACCTTGTCTGAACAGGAGAAAATGAATTTCTTCAATAAAGAGTCTTTTCAATTCTATCTCCTCCCTTCCGTATTATTTACTTTAAGCACAAAATTATCAATCTTTATAAATCAACTCTATACAAATGAACTCGCTCTTAAAGGCATGGTACTGGAGGATGAGAAAGAAGTACTGAACAGCATCCGAAAAAGTAGAGACAGCACTGCCTTGCAACTCTATGAACAGTGGTACGCCAATAAAGCTTTCATAGGCAAACAGCTCTTGTTACCTTTATCAAAACGCATTCCTCTAGATAGTTTGCAGGATGCTACTAATCAACTGGAACAGCAGCTATCACGAAGAGCTGTTTCTTACCGCAAGCTCCAGCAAAATCAGCACATTACTGTTAAAGATATCTCTCAAAAACTACTCAACGGAGAAGCTGCAGTTGAGTTTATCCGCTTTCAACTCTTCCATAAGAAATGGACAGACAGCATCCTGTACGCAGCTCTGGTATTACTTCCAGGAGATAGTACTCCCTCACTTCATCCCCCTGTTTGAAGAAAAGCAGTTGAAACGCTTACTAAAGCCTTACTTGTCTGCCAACACCACCTTTGCTCAACTTGATGCTATTGAGCACCTCTATAACAAGAGTTCAAACAGCACTACTGTTTCTCTTTACAAACTGCTCTGGAAACCTTTAGAGCCTTATCTGCAGGGCATCCATACCATTTATTATGCTCCTGCAGGACTACTCCACTATCTTGCTTTTGAGGCAATACCAACAGATGATACCCACCGGCTTATTGATATCTATCAACTCCATCAGGTACTCAGCACCCGCTCTATTGTTTTGCCTTCTTCAGCATACTCAAAAGCCCCTTTCCGTCGCCCTATGGGGTAATATCAACTACAATACCCTTCCTACTCACCTGTAGAGCCCTCCAGATGATAGGCCTCTAATATTACTATAGCTTCTTCGTTAACTCATATACTCATGATATCAAGAGAGTAAGAGGGGGTAAGGACTGGGGGGTGCTGCCAGGTGTAAAAAAAGAGCTGGATAGTCTTTCCTTCCTGTTTCAACAGGCTGCTATCCCGGTGAGTATAGATAGTGGTGCAGCAGCTACAGAAGAAGCCTTTAAAGCATTAAGTGGCAGAAGCCCTCAGCTATTGCACATAGCAACACATGGCTTTTTTCTGACCGGTAAAAGAAAACAACCCAAAGGCAATAGAAGTTCCTGGTACTGCTGGTAGTACTTTCGCTATTCAGCAGAATCCTATGTTCCGCAGTGGATTAGTGCTGGCAGGAGGCAATCTCACATGGAGAGGAGAAGAGCCTGCAGCAGGCAGGGAAGATGGAATACTTACGGCCTATGAAATTGCCCAGCTAGATTTGAGCAGTACAGAAATAGTGGTATTAAGTGCCTGTGAAACAGGATTGGGAGATGTTGAGGGAAGCGAAGGAGTAATTGGGCTGCAAAGAGCTTTTAGGCTGGCAGGTGTCAAGCAAATGGTTATGAGCTTGTGGCGGGTGCCGGATGAGGCAACCACAAAATTAATGACACTGTTCTACAACAATTGGTTAAGTGGGCAATCTCCACATGAAGCCCTACGGAAAGCGCAGTTGAAAATGAAGCAAGAGTACTCGCCTTTCTACTGGGCAGCCTTTGTGGTAGTAGAGTGAAAATGGAAGTATCGTTATAATATGAAAACTTAGTTTTAAAGAAGGTTCTTAACCAGTTCATAAATTGCCTACTGTGATCTGATCTTCTTTGATAAAATGTATATTTTTTGTTGTATCGACCTGCTTGCCAAAGGGAACGAACGATAAGTTATGATGAATTATGCAGTTTTTTTGTCCTTACACTTTTCTTTCACCAAGCTTTTTTTTCACCAGTACATTTACGCGGTATAGTAGTGATATGCTTACCAGCGATACACACACTAATACATAAGTGCTCTATCAACTTAATTTTTGTCATTGACTTTAGCATATTGGGAAGCCATTTTCTCTCTGGCTTTGTCTACGGTAAAGCTCCAGTGAATCTTTACTTTGTGGAGATTTCTGTTGTCCGTCCATGCTTGAACAGTCTGTTTCATTTGGTCTATGCTGGCGATGCGTTCGTCCAAGACACTTGTCTGGCAAGAGCGGAGAACTCTATCTCTGCCATATTCAGCCAGGAGCCATGTTTAAGGGTATATTCAAAATCAATCAGGCTGCTCAACTCACCAGCTCTTTGTACACTCAGGTGTTCATAAAAGGAGCCTTTGGTGTGGGTATTTAAGTTATCCTGTACCAGCTTTATCTTACCGGCATCCTGATAATGTTCCCGGATGATGGTATCGATAAACTGGGCATAGTCCTTTTGGTACGCTGCTGTTTTACTTGCGTGTAGCGGATGCCTTTGTCTATATCATAGGCCAGCAGCACCACACAAGTGCCTTCGCGCTTATACTCATTATCTATGCGCTTGGGCATCCCCGGTTCAGGTGGCAAGGGCGTCAGCACCTCCTCCAGAAGTGCTGGCAGGGACGTTCATCCATGCACAACCGGACAGTGGCTGCCTGCTGTGGCTAACTGTATAGCCGCAGCACACTTTCCATATTGGCTAAGTACTGCCCATCTACTTTTCCAATACACCACTGCTTTTTCAGCCAGGGCCTGAGTTGGCTTTTTTTAAAACTTTCCGCACCGTCTCATAGCTGAGATGAACGGCATGCCCATCGCTAACCATCTTGTCTGCAATCAGATCCAGTGTCCAGACGAACTGCGTCCGTCCGGTCCTTCCCCGCAGCAGGCAAGCGCGGTAATGTGGGCTTCCAACTCCGGGGTAATGATAGTGGGCTGCCCGCTGCGGGGCTTTTTCTTCCAGCACTTCTTTGATTACTCCTTTGCATTCACTGTAGCGCTTTAGCAGGTTAGTGACCGTGCCCTCACTGCAGTTGCAATCCCGGGCAATCTGTTGTTGTTGTTTACCGCCTTGCTCCAGCTGCAGCAACATGCGGGCACGCCGTATGGCTCTGGCGGAGTGATTGCCTTTACTTACATAGCTCTTTAGATAAGCTTTGTCTGCTTCACTCAGTACCACCTTTGGCTGTTCCATCTTTATAGATTTTATAACATCAAAGTTATCCTAATTTAAAAACTATGCTGATGGAGCCTAGTATATTATAGTGTTCCAGGGGGCTGAATTTTTCTTTCTGACTCACTATCATTCCGGCAGAGGCTGCTGCCACTCCACCAGCTATCTGCTGCAGCGATGAAGTAACGCTCATGAATGCTCCTCGGTCCTGTATATCTGGTATAGCCGTTGTTAGTGCGCTCGATGGCACCATACGGCTCAGTATGCCCATCATCATCACTACATTGAATATCATCACCAGCCATAGAGGGGTAGCTGAAAGGTTAGTGTAGAGCACCACAACAATCATCATCCATGCGGATGCGACGGCAAATAAGGTGAACTTGTCTATTTTGTCGGCCAGGCGCCCCACCAGTGGCATAATAATAAGTGAGCTAACCCCTGAGACCATGAAGAGCATTGGAAGCTGCTCCTGGGTTATTTTCAGGTTATTAATAGCAAAAGCGCTGCCGAATGGCATCATCATAAAACCACCTATAGATAGCAGCGCAGTGGAAAGAAAGCCGATGCGGTAGCTTCTTTTTGAAAATGTATGCAGCAGATGGTTAAGTGCTGTGCGGTCGGGTTGTTTGGAAAGATGTTCGGTAACCGGTTTAAGTTTCAGAAAAATAAGTATTGCAATCAAAGCAGCCATAACAGCTACGAGTACAAATGGCGCACGCCAGCCCCAATGGTTTGCAAGATACAGGCTGAAAGGTATGCCCAGCACCTGGCTTGCGCCAAAACCCATCTGTACAAAGCCCATTACACGGCCGCGGTGATGTATGTCGAACAAGTCGGTAATTATGGCCAAAGAAATCGCTCCGATAACTCCGCCAAATAGTCCGGTAACAATACGTGCCATCAGCAATAGCTCATACGAGTTGGCCAGGCTGCATAGAAAAGTGCCTACAATAAAGCCCGTATAAAAAAACAGCAGCAACTTTTTTCTGTCAAACTTGTCGGCAAAACCGGCGGTTAATAATCCTGAAATGCCGGCACTAAAAGCGTAACCGGAAACTGCAACACCAAACTGGGCTGGTTTTAGTGTAAATGCTTTCATCAGCATATCGCCCATGGGGGACATGATCATAAAATCGAGCACTACCGAGAACTGAGTGATAGCCAGAATGAATATGGCCAACTTCTGGTAGGAAGTGAATGGTATTTTAGCCAAGACCTTTCCCGTTTTGGCTTTGATTTGTGGATCAGCAGTTATAGTATTTTTTAATTGACTCATAATAATGCTGGTAATTGTATTAATGCACCTGATCAGGAATGACACATGCCGGTTCCAGGAGTAAATGTAATTATTTCATAAAATAATTTTACAACCTTAATGTAAAGGCTCTATAACTTTTATACGTTCTGCTTAATGCTTGAGACCTTACCTTGTCCCATAATTTTTATTATTGATCTCAGGAACATTCAGAGTTATTCTTAACATATACCTGACTTATACTTGAGTTATACCTGAGTTATACCTGATCTCCTTGCTATCTGCGTCGTATCTCCGTCGTATCTTCTCCCTATCTACTCCGTATTTTGCCCCTAGAAACCTACCTCTTGTCTCTTGTAGATATTCGTCCGCTTATATTTTATGGGACAAGTTAAAGCTTGCGACTCACAGCCACCACTTTGTAACCTACAGCTTGTCGCTTGAATCTTTTTTACTTATTCCTTCTGTCTCTTGTTTCATAGCCGGCATTTGCTTTTCTGTGTCTTCATAAGAATCGCGGCGTGGTTGCAACAGCTTTGCTATTAGACCTGTCCACCCTGTTTGATGCGATGCCCCGGCTCCTCTTCCGGTATCGCCATGAAAATATTCGTAAAACAAAATGTAGTTATTAAAGTGCGGATCATACTGCAATTTATCGTTTGTGCCAAACACGGGACGCCTGCCGTTTTGATCACGAAGAAAAAGATTGGACAGGCGTCTTGATATTTCTTCAGCAATTTCATTCAATGTTAAATATTGCCCACTGTTGGTAGGGCACTCCACTTTGAAGTCGTCTGTGTAGTAATAATGAAAACGCTGCAAGCTTTCTATGATTAGAAAGTTCATTGGCATCCAAATGGGTCCGCGCCAATTGCTGTTACCACCAAATGTACCTTCTATGCTTTCCCCGGGTGTGTACTCAACAGTAAACTTATACCCTCTCAAATACACTTCATAGGGATGCTGCTCGTAGCACTTCGCCAATGAACGAATGCCATAATCACTTAGGAATTCCGTTTCATCAAGCATGCGCTTCAGTATTTTCTTCATGCGATGACCACGTAACAAGGATAGTAAATGTTTTTGCACAATGTTTTGTTCCTGCCAACGTGAAACAAGACTTGCGAGATAAGGGCGATTGTCAAGAACCCATTGCAAACGACGGGCAAATTCAGGCAATTCATTCAACAATGAATGGTCGAGCACTTCAACTGCAAATAATGGAATAAGACCAACCATGCTGCGTACTTTCAGTTTTGTACTTCCTTCGTTTTGCAGCCTCAAAGCATCATAAAAGAACAGGTCCTCTTCATCCCAAAGACCATCATCCCCACTGGATATACTTGCCATCGCACCTGCAATGTAGAGGAAGTGTTCAAAGAATTTTGTTGCCATATCCTGGTACACAGGATTGTGCCTGGCAAGTTCCAGCGATATGCGCATCATGTTGAGCGAGAACATAGCCATCCAGCTTGTAGCATCTGCCTGTTCAAAAACTACCCCTGCAGGCATCTTCATATCGCGGTTAAAAACACCAATATTATCTAATCCTAAAAACCCTCCTTCAAAAACATTGTTACCCTCCAGGTCTTTTCGGTTAACCCACCAGGTGAAGTTCAACAGCAGTTTGTGAAAAACGGATTCCAGAAATGCAATATCCCTCTTACCATCATTATTCTTTTGATCAATCTTATACACACGCCATGTTGCCCATGCATGAACAGGAGGATTTACATCACTAAAAGACCACTCGTATGCAGGTATCTGACCATTTGGATGCATGTACCATTCTTTGGTAAGCAACATCAATTGTTGTTTTGCAAAGGAAGAATCAATAATAGCAAATGGAATAGTATGGAACGCTAAGTCCCATGAAGCATACCAGGGGAACTCCCATTTATCAGGCATAGAGATAATATCAGCATTGTTCAGATGTTTCCATTCATGGTTGCGCCCTTTTTTGCGTTCAGGTGGCGGTGCAGGTTGTGCAGGGTCACCTTGCAGCCATTGCTCCACATCGTAATAATAAAATTGTTTGTTCCACAACATGCCCGCAAAGGCTTGCCGCTGCACTAATTTTTCATCATCAGATTGAATACCAGCTTGTATCTCTTCATAAAACTCATCCGCCTCTTTTACCCGCTTATCAAATATTTCATCATAATCCTCAAATGCATGTATTTTATTGTTTGCTTCTAAGCGAAAGCGCAATGTTTTATATGAACCTGCTTTAATGACAAGGTCATAATTAGCTGCTACTTTTGTTCCGTTGGCATTATGATTAATGGCATTATGATCTTTATATACCAAGTAATCATTAACACCATCTTTAGTAAATTCCGATTTGTTCTCTACACCATACAGCCTTGCCTGATTGGTTTCATTATCGCAAAACAATAATTCAGTCTTTACATCAAGATGAAATGTGTAATCACCTAAATTAGAATGACTGATCATTATGTCCCCTTCATTTGTTGATATTAACTGTGGCTTATGCACAGCACCCTGCGGGTAATCGTCATACCCCCATTCCCAGGTGTTTCGAAACCAAAGTGTTGGCAGTACATGCAGTGATGCATCTTCATTACCACGGTTATATACCGTTATTTTTATCAGCACATCATTCTCACTTGCTTTTGCATACTCAACAAAAACATCAAAATATTTATCGTCATTAAAAATGCCGGTATCTATCAGCTCAAACTCCGGCTGTTGCCTGTTTCTTCCTTTGTTTTCTTCACCAGCACACTCGTAAGGGAATTTCTGTTGCGGGTATTTGTAGAGCATCTTCATATAAGAATGCGATGGAGTCGAATCCAAATAATAATATAACTCCTTCACATCCTCCCCATGATTGCCCTCATAGTTAGTTAAACCAAAATACCTTTCTTTAATAACCGGATCTTTCTTATTCCATAAATGCCACTGCAAAACACAACAACTGCTTCTCATCACAGATACCTGCAATGCCTTCCTCTCCCCAGCGATAAGCCTTGCTCCTTGCCATATCATGAGTAGTGTACCTCCATGCGTCGCCATTTGCACTGTAGTCTTCACGCACTGTTCCCCATTGGCGGTCGCTAACATAAGGTCCCCACTGCTTCCATCTGAGATCAGTCAGTCGTTTTTGTTCTGCATTCATAGCAATTATTTTAATTGAAATTACTTCAGTATTATTCAAATCCCACTTTGTTAAAGGAAATAATACTTTCGCGGTTATGTTAATAGCGCTATAGGCTATACTTTATTATTACCTCCGCATCTGCTACCAGTACTGCTCTTTGCACTGATTTTATACCTTGAATATAACTAAAAAGATGTAGGATGAACGTTGTACCAGCGAAGTATATACGGCGGACGTACGGCTTAGGTACGACTCAGGTTGGAAGAAGGAAGAGCTTTGGCATGGCTTCCCATGAACTATCCATGGCTTTACCATGGCTTTGCTATGACTTTGGTACGGCTGAGGTTGGGAGGAAGCAGGGCTTTACCACCCGTTTAAAGAGGTTATCCCATATTTGATGCAAGCTACATGAAAGATTGCCTGATGCCGCTTCCCTTTACAATTGACCATTAACCATTAACAATATTCCCCCTTATTCCGTCCGCAAACTCTTCACCGGGTTAGCTATTGCTGCTTTAATTGCCTGAAAGCTAACTGTAACTAATGCAATAGATATTGCTGAAATTCCCGCTACTAAAAATATCCAATGGATGAATGCTGATACGGTATGCAAAATCCTGTAGCCACTTATTGGCAGCCCACCAGGCTATAGGCGATGCTATTAGAATAGCAATAATGATAAGCACTATAAAATCTTTTGAGACGAGTGAAGCCACCTGCAATACTGATGCACCTAACACTTTACGGATGCCTATTTCTTTAGTGCGTTGCTGTGCTGTGTACATACTTAAACCAAACAGCCCTATGCAGGCAATAAAAATGGCAATGCCACTAAATATATTAAGCGCATGCAGCAACTGAAAATCCGTTTGATAAAAATGGTTTAATTTCTCATTCAAAAAGAAATAATCAAAAGGGTATTCTTTATCAAATTGCTTCCATTGAGCTTGTATAAAACTGAGCGAAGAGGATATAGAACCTGCCTTTAGCTTTACAGACAGGTAAAGTGGGTTATTAGTAAGTATGATAGCAAGCGGTTGTACTTCATTGCGTAAGGAAGAATAATTAAAATCTTTTACTACTCCAATTACTTTCCCCTTTCTTGCTTCATATATTTCAAACTGTTTCCCTACAGGATTCTTCCAGTTAAGATAGTGTGCCATTGCTTCGTTGATTACAATTGCATCAGTAGTATCGGTAGGCATTAGTGAAGAGAAATAGCGCCCTGCTGTGAGATGAATATTGTAGGTAGATGCAAAATCTGCATCTGTTTCTATTACATTAGCAAGTAAATGTTCGTTAAGCGTATGCCCTTCAGGGATAATACCATAACCATTGAAACCTTGCCCTGGAACTGAATTACTGGTAGAGAGGGATAGCAGGTTTGGATTCTGTTTTAAAGCAGTCACGAATGCTTTGCTTTTACTTTCAACACCTGTGTTGGCAAGTTGCAGCACAACTACCTGGTCCTTATTAAAACCAAGATCCTTTGTACCGAGATAATACATCTGGTTGTTTACAACGGTAGTTGCAATGATCAACAGCACCGATAACACAAATTGAGTAGTAACAAGTGACTTACGCAGCCATGCATCTTTACTAGCTTTAATGATATTACGGAAAACATCTGTTGATTTAAACCTTGCTAAAAATATAGCCGGATATAGACCTGCTATAAGACTTAAAAGAAGTAATAAACCGAATAATGCAATAACCACTTTGTATTGCAGTAATAAATCAAAAGAGAGTTGCGTATTAGCTAATTGATTGAAGTAAGGCAACAGGAGACTCGCTATAACAAGTGAGACTATCAAAGATAAAGAGCACATCAGAGAAGACTCGGTAAAGAACTTTCTTATAAGTTGTGATTGTTTGGCACCCAATACTTTTTGTACACCTGTTTCTTTAGCCCGCGATAACGCCCCTGCTGTAGTCAGATTGATGAAGTTAAAGCTGGCAATTAATAAAATAAACCCTGCAATAATCAGTAAAGTATAGATTATCTTACCGCTGTTGGTTTTAAATGATTCTGCATAAAATATATTGGCAGAATTTAAATGAATATCATCTAATGGCTGCAGGTAAGCCCGGTATTGAAACTCTTTCTCAGCAAAGTTTTTATGCATTAACAGGGAAATTCCGCTACCTGCTTTTACCGGATCGGTATTTGGTTTCAACTGCACAAAAGAAAAATTAGCCTGTGTTGTCCAGCTATTCATCCAGGAGAAGTAATCAGCATTTGCAGGCGCTTCAATCGTCGCCCATGAAATGAGCATGGTAAATTGTAATGAGGAATTAGCGGGAACATCTTTAGCAATGCCGGTAATCTTTACAGGTATATTGTTAAGTGTAGTGACTATTTTACCAATTGGATTGATATTGCCAAAGTATTTTTTAGCAGTTGACTCCGTCATCACAGCAGTACCTGGCTCAGATAGAACTGAATGCTTATCTCCCTGTAACAACGGAAAATCAAATACATCAAGAAAAGATGCATCCGCATAAATAACATCATCCAATTTAATATGAACAGTGTCATAACTTACCAGCATTTCATTAAACCAGGGTCTGAAACGGGTAGCATTTGCCACTTCAGGAATTTCCTGTACCAATGCTGGCGCAAGCTTACCCGGTGTCAATGCATCGTGCTGTGGCTGTTGCCCTTTTTCGTTTGTTATTTTATTAATGCGATAAATCGCATTGCGCTTAACATGGAATTTATCAAATGAGAACTCTGTATAAGCGTACAAGCCAATGATAATGCAACAAGCTAATCCTATTGAAAGCCCCAGGATATTAATGAGCGAGAAAGTTGTGTTTCTTTTCAGGTTTCGCAGTCCGAATTTAAGATCATGATACAGCATAAAACTGGTTTTAAAAGATGATTGTTTATTTTATACTTTCTCATGTTTATAAGCACCATTTATCAGTCCCTTTGACAATTAACCAGCAATTTCTCAGCATCCATAACTCACCATTACCACAATTGACAATTACTAATTAATAATATCATTCTGTTCTCAAACTCTTTACAGGATTTGCAAGCGCAGCTCTAATGGACTGAAAACTGATGGTTGCGAGTGCTATGGCTACGGCGAGTAAGCCTGCCAATGCAAACAACCACCATTCAATATTAATTCTGTAAGCAAAATCATGCAGCCAGTTGTACATTACAAACCAGGCAATAGGAGTGGCAATAACAAAAGCTATCAGCACCAGCTTTATAAAATCTTTTGATAGCAACAGAATGATGTTTGAAACGGAAGCACCGAGTACTTTTCTTACACCAATTTCTTTGGTGCGTTGTGCTGTTGCAAAAAGGGATAAGCCCATTAAACCTAAACATGCAATAAATATGGCAAAGCCTGCAAAAATACCGAAGACTTTACCAAACAGTTGATCATCGCTATATTGCTTGTTAAACTTATCATCCAGAAAATAATAATCAAAATAATTACCTGGAAAGAAGGCTGCAAACCTGGCTTTGATAGCCGCCACTGTTGAAGGGAGGTCTTTTGTATCCACCTTTATACAAATCGGATTATCGGTGCCATAGCTTGGCTGAAATATTGCTGGTTCGATAGGATATCGCAACGACTTCTGGTGAAAGTTATTAATCACTCCCACAACATCCCAATCCTGACCAAAGAACCTGATCTTTTTTCCTGTTGCGTCTTCATTTGAAGTAAACCCCAGTAATTTAACAGCAGCCTCGTTGATAATGATATTATGCAGTTTATCAAAATCAGAATTGAAATCTGTATTAATGAAATTTCTGCCAGACAAGACCTTTATATCATACAATGGAATAAAATCGGCATCTATGCTGGCACGCCTCATGGAGAATGGATTATCTGTATGTTGATCGGTTCGCTTTACATTGAAGACTCTTGACATTTCATCTCCTGCAGTTCTACCAATAACAGAAGCACCATAAATATGTGGCAGTTGTTTGAGTTCATTTTTAAAGCCGTTCTCTTTACCTATAAAAGTAGAATCCCAATTTGTCAGCAAGGGTGGTTTCACTATCAACATTTGAGATATATTCATTCCCAATTGCTGTGTATTCAAAAATCTTATCTGCTTATATACTACAAACGAGCCAATGATTAGTGCTATGGTGATTGCAAATTGAGATACTACCAGTATTTTACGCAATGCAATTCCTTTGGAAGATGTAGTAAACCTGCCTTTGAGTATTGAAATAGGTTTAAATGCAGATAATACAAATGCAGGATAAAAACCAGAGCCCAAAATACCTGCAATTAATATTGCGATAACAGAGATAGTAATGATATAACCATTATATCCTTGTTGTAAAAGAATGGATAGGGATAGCTTATGTTGTATTAATGCGTTAAAACTGCTTTGTACAAACGTAACAGTTAATAATGCAAGCACCCATGGCAAAGAGGTTGATCATTAATGATTCAGCCAGAAATTGGCGGATAAGCTGACTTCTTGTTGCACCGGTTACCTTACGAATACCAACTTCCTTTGCCCGGTCCAATGATTTTGCAGTAGATAAGTTTACATAATTTACCCATGCAATAATGATAATTGATACTGCAATAATGAGTAAGCCCCAAACAACACTACCATTGCCTGTTTTACCTATTTCATATTCATAGTCTGAATACAAATGAGCCCTGGTCAAAGGCTGCAAATGGAACTTCTCAATACTCCCGCTTACTTTAGTACCCTGGAAATGTCTTTGACTAAAAGCTTCCAGCTTTGCTTCTAACAATTTATAATTGGTGCCATGTTTTAATTGTATATAATGCCAGAAATCAGAATCGGTAAAATCATAATCAGCTTCTTTCCAGTTGCCGTTTCCAGCATATAGGGTACTATAGGAAACCAATGCGTCAAACTGCAGGTGAGAATTTTCAGGAACATCCTCACAGATAGCTGTTATTTTATATGGCTGCGCATCTCTTGTTATTACGATGGTCTTGCCGATTATTTTACTAAAATTATTATCCTTTTTATCAAATAACTTTCGTGCAAGGGTTTTGGTAAGGATTACGGTATTGATTTCTTTCATCCCGTTATGGCTATCGCCCGCAATAAACGGATAAGAAAACATGGATAGAAATGAATTATCAACTGCAAGCACATTTATATCACCCATCCTCTTGTCTCCATTAATAAACACCTGCTCTGAAAAAGGCTCCACCCGCGTATTATCAATAATTTCAGGAAAGTCATCTTTCATGGCTTTACCTATTGCTGAATAGGTAATGGTTCCATGCTGTGCTAGCTTGCCTTCCTGGTAACGATCATTAACAACCCGGTATATATCCGTCGCATTTTTATTGAACTGGTCATAGCTCATCTCAAAACTTACATATTGCAATATCAAAAGGCAGGCAGCCATACCAATTCCAAGACCTGCAATGTTGATAATTGAGAACAGCGGGTTCTTCCTGATGCTGCGCAAAGCGCTTTTAAGATAATTGGTAAGCATAGTTTATATTTTATGCTCCGCCCTAAAGGGAGCTATGAAAATGAATACTATTTATCAACTCCTCTTTAGGCAAGGGGTTATTATTCCGTTCTTAAACTCTTTATGGGATTAGCAATTGCAGCCTTTATAGATTGAATGCTGATAGTTAAAAGAGCAATCAATAATGCAATAATCCCTGCAACGGCAAACATCCACCATTCTATGTTAATGCGATATGCAAAATCATTCAGCCAGCTATTCATATACAAATAAGATAGTGGTGTAGCAATAACGATTGCAATAACAATCAAACCAGCAAAATCCTTTGACAGTAATGTAACAATACCCCGCACATTTGCACCTAACACTTTTCGTATGCCAATCTCCTTCACTTTACGCTCTGCAACAAAGATGGAAAGTCCAAATAAGCCAAGACATGCAATAACCAGTGATAGTCCTGCAAAAGCATAAAACACTGTTTCCATTTTCTGCTCATTGTTATACTGCTCTCTGATGCGGTCATCTACAAAGGAATACTCCAAAGGCACATCCGGCACTATCGCTTTCCATGTTCTTTTGATATGATCGAGTGCTGCATCAATATGCTTTGCATCAATTTTCAGAGACATTTCGGAGCTATGCCTTGCATACACAATGCGCAAAGCTTCCACAGGTTTATGCAATGGCTCAAAATTGAAGTCCTTTACTACTCCTACCACATACTGCGCATTTACCCCCGTATCAAACCGTTTACCCAATGCATTCTCTGGTGTTTTCCAGCCAAAGGTTCTTACAGCAGCCTCATTTACAATAACTGCCTTGGAAGTATCAGAAGGGAAATCTTTTGAGAAAAACCTGCCGGCAGCGAGTTGCATTCCATAGGTATTAAAATAGTCCTCATCAACACTTAGAGCATACAGGCTTGTAGAGATTTCTTTCCCATTGATATCTTGGGTATGGTCCATCCATTACCAAGTCCGCCAACTACATTAGCATCGTGCCTGCTCACGTTTTGAATATAAGGATTTGTCAGCAGTTCATTCCTGATTGCACTATACCTGCTTACCACCTTATCGTCTCCATAATAGTTAATAACTGCCACTGCATTGCTGTTAAAGCCCAGTGATTTGCTATTGATATAATTCATTTGTCTGGAAATAATAATAATAGAGGTAATCAATGCTATTGTAATAGTAAACTGTACAACTACCAGCGTTTTCCTGATGAAGTTACCTTTTAAACTATGAGTAAAGTCTCCTTTTAAAGCCAATGCAGGCTTAAAGGAAGAAAGTATGGAGGCAGGATAAATACCAGCAATAATAGCAATGAGCAAAATGAATCCAGGTATCAGCAAAACGTTATTTCTGTTAAAATCAAAACTATACTCCTGTTCTGTCCATTGCGAAAAAGAAGGAAGCAATAGTTTAAACAACAGCACTCCTGCCAGAACTGCAACTGCCGAGATGATTAGTGTCTCGATAAAAAATTGATTAATCAGTTGCCTTCTTGTTGCACCAATCACTTTCCTTACAGATGTTTCTTTAGCTCTCTTAATAGCTCCGGCAGTAGTAAGATTGATGTAGTTAATGCAGGCAAGCAGTAACACGATAATACCCACAATAGTGAAGATATTTACTCTTGCAAGACTCCCGTTGTTGGGCGAATCATAGCGGAGATTAGATTTCAGGTGTATATCACGTAAAGGCTGCAAGAAGTAATGATAAGACATCTTATTTTCCTTCCATGCTTTCTCAGAATATTTCGCAACAATTATATTAATGTCTTGTTCTGCTATTTTCCATTGTTGTGGATTTTTAAGTTGCACATAGGTATACGGCCACCCTCCTACCCAAAAGTTATCCATATCAAATCCGTAATCTTCCATCATCCTTTTTTTCTTGTAGGAAACCGGCAGCACAAAATCATATTGTATTTGCGAGTTTACCGGCGTATTCTCCGCTACAGCAGCAACCCTGAATGGATATTTACCATCCAACAAAAGTGTTTTACCTATAGCATTGTCATTACCGAAATACTTTTTTGCCATGTTCTCTGTAATTACAATTTCATCAGGCGATTGCAGGCATTGTTTCGCATTGCCCAGCTTTAATTTAAACCCAAAAAAGCTGAAGAAATTAGAGTCTACCGAAATAGCATTCGATTCAATGAATTGGCTGCTGTTATACTTAATTTTATATGCATCAGTAAAAACACGGCAGGCAGAATTGATAGAAGGTAGCAAGCCTGGAAGTTGTGCTCCTAAGGCTGGCCCACTAGGCGCCTGCGAGAAAGATTCACTTTCACTTTTAAAGGTATTTGCTACTCTGAAGATCGCACCACCATTCGGATGGAAGTTGTCATAGCTCAACTCTCGTTGCAGCCATACAGTCATGAATAAACATACAGCTACACCAATAGCAAGCCCACTTACGTTGAGCAGCGTAAATACTTTACTCCTTGAAAGACTCCGCCATGCGGTGACAAAGAAATTCCTGATCATAAGAATGTTGTTTAACAATTAATGATTCCATTCTCATGTAGCCTATAATAAAGTTCAATACCTTCTGCCTATGCTTATAAATAACTACTATTCACATAAGCTTTGAACTCTACTCTTTTTACCACCAAATTCTCTCCTTCCTAATATTGGGTACTGTTGAGTTATACCTAACTTATACTGAAGTTATACTGAACTTATACTGAACTTATACCGAATCTCCTCCCTATCTGCTCCTGGCTAACTCCACAAAAACGCCCTATATACTCCTACTTAAAGCTATACACACTAATAATCGGAAGCTGGCAACTAGTATTCGGACACATATTTGAATCTTGTATTACTCCCTATCCTACCAATCCCAATAATCCCATAAATCCCAGTTCAGACTTTACTCCGTCCTCAAGCTCTTCACCGGGTTAGCTATTGCTGCTTTAATCGCCTGGAAGCTAACAGTTATAAATGCTATGCTCACTGCAGCTATAGCTGCAATAGCAAATACCGGCCAGCCTATACTGATGCGATAAGCAAAATCCTGTAACCAGCGCTGCATAAAGTAATAAGCAATGGGAGATGCAATCACGAGAGATATAATAACGAGCTTGATAAAATCTTTGGATAGCAACATCACTACACCTTGCGTAGTAGCACCTAACACCTTGCGTATGCCTACTTCCTTTCTTCTGCGCTCTGCAGTGTATGCAGCCAATCCAAATAAGCCCAAACAGCCAACAAAGACAGCAATGGAAGTGAATATTAAAAGTAATGTCCGCAACTTGTCTTCTGAACGGTACATCTCCTCAAAGTTGTTATCCAAAAACTTGTATTCAATCGGGAACTCAGGCGAGTATTTGTTCCATACCTTTTTTATATAATTGACTGTATTACCAATATTACCGGCTTTCATTTTCACTGCTACTTTCCAATAAGCATCAGGGAAAATTTGAAGTACAGTGGTTTCTACTTTATCATATAAGCTTTTATAGTGGAAGTCCTTTACTACGCCAATCACCTTTCCAATCTTCAACGAATCTTTATTCTTATCATTCCATACATGCCACTTCAGTATTTGTCCCAATGCTTTTTGCGGCGTTCCAAAACCTAATTGTTGTACCGCTCTTTCATTGATGATGAAAGCATTGTCTATATCTGTCTTCATGTCTTTTGAAAACGCTCTGCCTGCAACCATTTGCAAGCCCAGTGTTTTAATGTAATCATAATCTACCAGTAGTTGCACGGCAGATTGTTCTTGATCATGTCCTTTATTGTTCACTATAATGTCATCACCTGCAACTGCATCACCCGGGAAACCATAACCAATGGAAACTGAAGCAACACCTGGCGATTGTAACAAATCATTTTTAAAAGCTTCATTGTTTTTAAACATGTTATCACCGCGCATGGGAAAGAACATGATCTGGTCCTTATTAAAACCAAGGTCTTTATTGTGCAAATAATCCACCTGCTTGAAAACAACTATCGCGCTGATGATTAATAAAACAGATAAAGCAAACTGTACTACTACCAGGCCATGACGCAACCATGGAATTTTTCCAGGTTGCTCATTACCGGTAAAAGAGCCTTTTAATACTTTCACAGGCTTAAAGCCGGATAAAACCAGTGCCGGATAAAACCCCGCCCCTATACCTACCAGCAGTGTGAGCAGGATAAACAATAATATCGTTATTGGCTGCGCAAACAGCATACTGCTAATATGCTTACCAGTAAATTCATTTAACCATGGTAATATCAATAAGGCAAGTCCAATGGAAATAAGTATGCTGATGAATGCTAATAAAACTGTTTCCCCAACAAAATGCACCATTAACTGTTTTCTTTCGGCGCCAATGGTTTTTCGCACCCCTACTTCTTTTGCTCTCTGCATTGACTTGGCAGTTGCCAGGTTAATAAAATTGAAGCAGGCAATCAACAATATGAAAATGGCAATCAGGCTAAGTGCACGTACATACATAATATTGCCTCTTTGTGCCTGATCAAATTTGAAGTTGGCAGAGTACAAATGAATATCCATCAAAGGCTGAAAATGCGCCTTATTGCTGCCTTTATCATTGGGGTTGAAAGCCTTAGTCTTCTGCATTACAACAGCTTGAAATTTTGCTTCCAGTGCATTCACATCAGCACCCTTCTTCAATTTTACATAGTTATAGAACTGTTGCCAGCCCCAGCTTTGCATGCGCTCTGCAGGTATACCTGCCGTAGCAATTTGAACAAGGTAATTGAACTGCAAATGAAACGTTGGATCTTTCTTAAAAACACCATTTACCAGCATAGGCGTTTTATTCATAATTATTTGCTTGCCTACCGGGTTTTCCTGACCAAAAAACTTTTGCGCCATTTCTTCCGATAAAACAATATAACCAGGATCAACTAATGCATTTGCAGCAGTGCCATATTTGAAAGGAAGTGCAAACACATCCAGGAAGTTAGAATCAACTAAATATCCACTTTCTTCATAAAGCCTTTTACTACCCGATTCAAACAATATTTTATTTTCAGGCAACATCATTACCCTTGCTGCTTGTTCCACCTCTGGAAAGTCCTTTTGTAAAGTCGTTTTAAACATTGGTGGCGCAACAGCACGGTCGTCTGTTCCATCTTCGTTGGTATGTTCATTATATACACGATATATCCGGTCTCCATCTGGTATGTTTTTATCGTACTGGTATTCATCCCAAACAAACAAACCAATCAGCAAGCACGCAGTTAAACCTAATGCCAAGCCCGCAATGTTGATAAATGAGAAACCAAAATGCTTGGACATGTTTCTAAGAGCAACTTTGAAGAAATTCTGTAGCATATAGTTTATAGTTTATGCTCCCAACCTTAAAAGAAGCTGTTAAAATAAATACGCCATTTATAAATTCCCCGCAAGCCGGTGGTACAGAGGGCCACCCTTTACTCTGTTCTTAAACTCTTTGCAGGATTCGACAGTGCTGCTTTTATAGATTGGTAACTTACCGTGAGTAATGCAATTATGATTATTATGATAAATGGCAATACAAAATATGTCCAGTGAAGATTAATGCGAAAAGCATATCCCTGCAACCAGTTGGAGGTAGTAAACCATGCCACAGGCGTAGCAATCAGGAAAGCTATTACAAGCAACAAAGCAAACTCACTGAACAGCAGCTTCAAAATATTCATAATAGAAGCACCCAGCACTTTTCTTATGCCTATTTCTTTTGTTCGCTGTAGGGTGGTGAAAGATGCAAGACCAAACAATCCAAGACATGCCACCAATATGGCAAGGCTGGTAAATAATCCGAATACTTGTCCAAATCGTTGGTCTGCCTTGTATTGTTCATCAAAATGGTCATCCAAAAAGAAGTATTCAAAGGTGTTGCCTGGGAAAAACTTATTCCATTCCGTTTTTACCACCTGTACAGTTTGAGCAGCCTGGGCAGCAGTAGTTTTAATTGATATACTTCCGTTCACATCAGGTATCAGGCGGAGTATCAATGGCTCGTATGCCTCACGTAAAGATTGTTGATGAAAATTTTCGGCTATGCCTTCAATGGTATACTGATCACCCCAGAAGTCAATTTTCTTACCCAAAGCCTCTTCAGGTTTAGTAAAGCCTAACTGTTCAATGCCTTTTCTGTTGAAAATGACGGAATGTTTATCTGAACCATAGTCCTTTGAAAATGCGCGACCTGCAATCATTTTCATTCCGTATGTTTTTATATAATCATAGTCTACTCCAATTACACGATACTGTTTTTGCTTGGATTCATCCTCGCTTACAAGCTTTATTCCACCGGCATTCCAGTTAACAGGTTCGCCGGGAATACTTGTAGATACTGTAATATCCTTTATTGCAGATTGCTGCTGCATCACTTCTTTAAACGCAGTTATCTTTTGTAAAAAAGTAGAATCAATACCTACAATCGGTTGTGGAATTACCAATGTTTGGTCTATTTTGATACCTAATGATTGCTTACGCATGTATTGTATCTGCTGATAAACTGTAGCAGTACCGATTAATAAAAATAGCGAAGCGGCAAACTGGAATACAACAAGTGATTTTCTGAGCAATGCACTTTGTTTAGTACTGCCCATCTTTCCTTTAAGTACATCAATTGGTTTAAACCCTGACAGCACAAAAGCAGGATATAAACCAGAGAAGAATACACCAATCAAATACAATCCAATTAACCCAAACCAGAAATCTGAATGGCTGAACAAGGAAAATGAAAGTTGCTGTCCTGAAAGTTCGTTAAATCCTGGAATAGCAATTAAAACAATGATTATGGCAAGCACTAGTGCAAAGCAATTCATCAATGCAGATTCAGAAAGGAACTGAATGATCAATTGCCTGCGTTGCGACCCGATTGCCTTACGCACTCCCACTTCTCTGGCTCTTGTAATGGCGCGTGCTGTAGCAAGATTGATATAATTTACCCAGGCAATTACAATAATAAAAAATGCAATACCCAATAACAGGTAAACGGTTTTGCCATCCCCATTTTCACCCGGCTCCATAATGTAATGAGAATACAAATGGATGTCTTTTAATGGTTGTAAATGGTAGACAACAGCAGCATTGAATTTTTTCATGTCTTCGTGCGTAAATCTGTCTGCTACCGGTATAAACTTCTTTTCTACTACAGCAGGGTTTACACCTTTTCTCAACAACAAATAAGTAAGACATCCATCCCACTCCCATGCAGTTTCAGGACCATTGCCGCTAGAATCTGTATTCCATTTTACAAACGTTGCATATGATAGTAGAATATCCGGTTTGAGTTGTGTATTAACCGGCGCATCTTTATAAACAGCAGTTATAGTATAGTTGCTATTACGGTTAAGTACTAATGGCTTACCCACCACATTGGTAGTACCAAAGAGTTTACGTGCTGTTGTTTCAGAAAGTGCTGCTGTAAAAGGTTCTTTTAGTGCCGTATTTTTGTTACCTCCAAGCAGTGGATGTGTAAATACGTTAAAGAAAGAACTACTTGCAAAATATACCTTTTCTATTTTGATTGGCTGATTTTTAATCTCTGTAGTTACTCTTCCATTCCCAACTACCTTTACATAATCCTCTACCTCCGGTATAGCATCTTTAAAGGAATTACCAACCGCAAAAGCACCTGCAGCCCATTGAGTGCTTAGCCTCCCATTATCATAACGGTCCTGCTGCACCCTGTATATCTGGTCCTTATTCACCTGGAAATTCTCATAGCTCAATTCAAACAGCACATATTGCAGAATGAGTAAGCAGGCAGCAATACCAATCGCCAGCCCAAAAATATTAATAGCTGAGTAAGCTTTATGACGCATCGTATTCCGCCAGGCAATCGTGAAATAGTTTTTAAGCATAACAACCGTGATTTATAACTTGCACTTTATTAATTATTGTTTTTAAGTATCCCCAACAGTAATGACCTTATCAAAGCGCCCTATCAGCTACTTTTAAAATCGCATAGCATCCCTTAAAATCCCTTCCAATCCTGGACAGCCCCGAGCTATACCTGAGTTATACTGAACCTCCCAGCCATCCACTCCTGGGTAACTCCTGATCTACTCCCTACACACTCCCTATCTGCCCCAATACTCACAATTCATTCTTTTGCAATACTATTTTTCTTAATACTTATTTAATATCCTCCTAATTTCCTAATCTCCTAATTCCCGGTTTAGACATTACTCTGTTCTTAAACTCTTCACCGGGTTTGCTATTGCAGCTTTTATAGATTGAAAGCTTATAGTAATCGCTGCAATTAATAAGGCACTTAATCCTGCAAGGGCAAACATCCACCACTGTATAGTTGTTCTGTATGCGTAGCCTTGTAACCAATTGTTCATAAACCACAAGGCAGTAGGGAAGGCTATAATGCATGACAGTGTAACCATTTGTAAAAATTCTTTTGCCAGCAAACCTGTGAGTCCCGCAACAGACGCACCAAGCACTTTACGTATGCCAATTTCTTTTGTGCGACGTTCAGCAGTGTATGCAGCCAGCCCAAACAAGCCAAGGCACGAAATAAAAATAGCCAGCACCGCAAACAAGCTGGCAAGTTTGCCAATGAGTGTTTCAGCAGAAAACAAGTCATCAAAATCTTTATCAGCGAACCTGTATTCAAATGGAAAGCCCGGGTTTTCGGTCTTCATTACATCACCGGTTTTTTCTAAGGCTTGCGACAGGTTTACATTAGGTTTAAACCGTACCGCCATTACAGTTGCTGAGTAACCACCATTAAATAATACAAGTGGTGCTCCTTTACCATATACATCATTGTAAATAAAATCTTTTATAATACCCACTATAGTTAGTTTATACGTTCCTGCGTTTATGATGCTTCCTAACTTTCCTTCCTTTCCCATAAGGCTCGCCATGCTTTCATTTACAATAACATTAGTGCTATCTGTGTTGCCTTGGTAGAAATCCCTGCCATCAATTAATTGCATATGCATTGTTGATAAGTACTCAGAACTCACCACATTTGAATGAATGGGCAACTTGCTGTTAGGATCTTTTCCTTGCCAGCTAAAACCATCTCCATAACTATACACATGCAAAGCATCGTGCAAACTTGTTGCTGCATTCTCCACATACCCCGTAGCAATAAGGCTGTTTTTAATCTCACTGAAATGGTCTTTCATATTGCCCTGCAAATCCATGTAGATAAGATGGTCTTTACTATACCCAAGGTCTCTGTCTTTGATATGCTGCACTTGCCGGTAAACAATTATGGTAGAAATGATAAGAATAACAGATACGGAGTACTGTATTATCACAAGCCCTTTCCGAATAAAGACAACACCGGCAGAACTTTTCAGCTTTATACCTTTTAATACTTTTACAGGATTAAATGATGATAAGTAAAATGCCGGATAGCTACCTGCAACAAGCCCTGCTATAATCCCAATTCCTAACAAACAACCGAAATGCAAAGGATTAAGTAAATCAACTGATAATTGTTTTTGTACAAGTTCATTATAAAAAGGCATCAATATATATAGCAATGCAACCGCCAACATAACTGCAATGAATGACATAAGCAGCGATTCGCTGATAAACTTCCCTATTAATCCTTTCTTGCCAGCGCCCATTGCTTTAAGCACACCTACTTCTTTAGCACGTTGCTCTGAGCGGGCAGTGGCAAGGTTCATAAAATTGATGCAGGCAATCAGCAATACAATGAGTGCTATCGTTGCAAAAAGTCTTACATATTTTATGTTGCCACCATCCTGCACACCATTCACAAAATTGCCACGCAGGTGCCAGTCGTTCATGCTAAATAAGATGCATTGATTGGTTGCGCCGGTCATTTTACTGCTTAAATAGTTAGTTAGTTTTTTATTGATTGCTGCCGGGTTTGCAGTTGGTGCCAGTTCAACAATCGTTTCTGTAAGGTTATTGCTCCAGGGCTTTAACCACGTGTTTGCATCTTCCCACGTTGTATATGGAGAAAGCCATTGAAAATGATAATAACAGTTCGCAGGTAAATCTTTGAAAACACCAGTTACAGTATAAAGCCCGTCAACACTGTAAGCAGCTTTGGCATTCATCTTAATTACTTTACCAATAGGGTTATTGTTATCAAAAAACTTTTGCGACATTGTTTCGCTAATGACAACAGAATTAGGATTGTTTAATGCTGTAGCAGGATTGCCATAAATAAAAGGTAATGTGTACATAGCAAGTACTGAAGGGTCAGCATACATACCATTTTCTTTGATGGATTTATCACCAAGCACTACCAGTTCATCCATCGCCCAGCTAAAGCGTCCACTGTTAACGATACCGGGAATATCTGCCCTTAATGCTGCAGCCAGTGGACCGGGTGTAGAACCATTTGTAGATATACCTGCATCACTTTTTTCGTTTTGCATAACATGATACAGATAATCACGTTTAGCAAAATTGTGGTTGAAGGTAAGCTCGTCTTCAATCCATAAAAAAATAAATGCAGCACATGCAATACCTACAGCCAAACCAAAAATGTTTAAGAAGCTGTAGGTTTTGTTCCTTTTTAAATTGCGAAATGCAGTTTTAAAATGATTTTTGAACATAAAAGCTCATTTATAGTGTTTTACGTCATGATATATGACTGCTCATTTCCACACTGGCATATTGGAAATTAATTACTCCGTCCTTAAACTCTTTACAGGATTAGCAAGTGCTGCTTTAATAGCAGTATACCCTACCGTTAACCATGCAATGATTAAAGAACCGATTATTGTTACAACAAAAAACCACATCCCCAAAGCAATGCGATAGGTATAATGCTGTAGCCATTGATGCATATAATACCATGCTATCGGCGATGCAATTAGAAATGCGATAACAATTAGCACAGTAAATTCTTTAGATAACATAACAACAATATCACGAACAGGTGCACCTAATACTTTCCGTATTCCAACTTCTTTTTTACGTTGAACAGCCATAAAGGCAATCAATCCATACAAACCAAGACAGGAGATAAAGATGGCAATAGCTGAAAATATTTTATAGAGCACCGAAAGCTGATTCTCTTGCTCGTAGTACCTGGCAATAGATTGATCTAAAAAGTCGTATTCAAAAACATAATCAGGATAATATTTATTCCAAACATTTTGCAATCCTGCAATTACATTTTTAATGTTTTTCATATCCACCTGAATATTGGCAACTCGATAGCCTCCTTTGATAGTTGTCATAACAGTTGGGCTAATAGCATCCCGCAAAGAAAAAGTATGATAATCCTTTACAACGCCTACTATCGTACCAGGCCGGTTAGCTACCTTTATCATTTTCCCAATAGCTTTATCAGGGTCTTGTATGCCCATATTTTTTACCACCGTTTCATTCACCACAAATTCGCGAATGGTATCTGAAGGAAGATAAATTCTGCCTGCTAACATCTTCAAATTATATACGCTAAAGAAGGCTGTATCGGCAGGTTTCATTTGTACAATCATATTCCCGTTGCTCTTATTACTGCTTTCCGGTTGTTGCAGATCTGTTGCCCAATCACCGCCGGCAGCAGGTGTAAACATGCTAAGGCTTACATTTTTTATTCCTTTAATTTGTACAAGCTCATTCTTCAGAAAATCTATCTTGGTGCGGCTAAGACTGTCATTTGGAAAGCTGGCATTAATAATGGCTTCTTTGTTAAAGCCCATATCCGCACTACGGAAATAATCCATTTGCGTTGCAATGACCAATGTGCCGATGATTAATACCTGTGCTATTACAAATTGGAAAACGACAAGCCCTCGTCTTAATGAAATACCGGTATGGTTACTTGCAATAATGCCCTTTAAAACATGGATGGATTTAAAGCTGGATAACACCAGTGCCGGATAAAAACCGGACAGTAACGTAACAACAACAAAAGA
Source organism: uncultured Chitinophagaceae bacterium (assembly GCA_963819045.1). Classification (GTDB taxonomy): domain Bacteria; phylum Bacteroidota; class Bacteroidia; order Chitinophagales; family Chitinophagaceae; genus Ilyomonas. The sequence goes on from CAWFUV010000020.1 coordinate 176,810, forward strand.
TAAGAGTATGAATACAGTAAACCTGTTGTTAAAGAGCGAAGATGCAGTTAACTGAATATTGAGCAGGTTGTTAAGAGATGGTAAACAGAGGACGACAATAAGTAATGAACCTGCCAAAGCAAGAAAAGTGATGATACCTGTTTCGCTTAAGAACTGGTAAATAAGTTGTACACGACTACTGCCCAACACTTTTCTTACTCCCACTTCTCTTGAACGGTTGATAGCATGCGCAGTAGTAATATTAATAAAGTTTACGCATGCAATAACCAACAAAAACAAACCGATGATACTTAAAGCAACTATCAAATCTTTACTGAATGTCACCCCCGTAAAATTTCCGTAACGCTCATCAAAATGTATTTCTTTCAAAGGCTGCAGACCTAAAAAATAACCAGGATTAACAGGTTTGATTCGCTTATCAGTAAAATGATCTACCTGTCTAATTAGTTGCTCTAGTGAAGTATTGTTATGAAGCTGTACAAAGCAATAATTTGCATCGTCAATACTTCCCCAATCATTAGGATCCTGATACTTCATAAGTGTTGCATACGATACAACAACATTCAACGGGAAATCTGTATTAGCTGGTGGATTATTCAAAATACCGGTGACCTTCATCACTTCACCATACAACTTTAATGATTGATTCATTGCTTTATGCCAGTCGCCAAAATATTTTGCAGCAACATCTTTGGTAAGCAATACAGTGTTCACATCGTTCAATGCAGTCTTTTTGTTACCCGCAGCAAAAGGGTAATCAAACATCTGAAAGAACTGCGGCTCTGCAATGAAAACAGTTTGCTCTTTGAATTTCTTTAATGTTGATCCATCCTGCTTTGTAACGATTACCTGTACATTGTTATCACCCATGATCGCCGCAACATTTTTCAATTGAGGCAAATCGTTCCGTAAACCTTGAGTAACCGGCATGGGCACACCGGTTCTGTATTCCCTGTTCGTTGCATCTCTCCCAATGCGCACTACACGGTATATCTGGTCTTTATTCGCATGAAAATCATCAAAGCTTTCCTCGTATTGTATCACGAGAAAAATTAGCAGGAACGCCGCAAAGCCCACCATCAAACCTGCTATATTGATGAAGGAATTGCTCTTATGTCTTTGCAGGTTTCGTAGCGCTGTTTTGAAATATGTTTTGAACATGTTATACCTGTTAAGTTGTATGTTGTAACTTAAAAGCCGTTAACTGTATGACTTTAGTCTTTAGCTTTTTTCATTAGCCATTTAAAATGCTACTCTGTCCTCAAACTCTTCACAGGGTTTGCCAATGCAGCTTTAATAGCCTGGAAGCTGACTGTTATCAACGTGATAACCAAAGCACCTGAGCATGCAGCCAAAAACACCCACCACGATATATCAGTATGATACTCATAGTGCTGCAACCAATTATGCAGATAATACCAGGCAATAGGAATAGCAATCACACAGGAAATGGCCACCAGCCATGCAAAATCTTTAGATAGCATTTGCCAGAGGCTAAATACCGATGCACCTAATACTTTGCGTACACCAATCTCCTTAGTACGCTGCTCTGCTACAAAAGAGGCTAATCCAAATAAACCCAAACAAGAGATAAAAATAGCAAGTATGGCAAAGAAGGTAGCGAGATTACCAATACGCTGCTCATCAGAAAATTTCTTGGCATACTCTTCATCTATAAAGCGATAATTGAAAGGAGCACCAGGATTGTATTTCTTAAATACAGTTTCACTTTTATCAAGTGCATGCGGCACAGACACTGAAGGTTTTATACGTATGGTTATAACATTCGCCCAATCCGTGTTCATCGTAAAAATAGTGGGCTTTACAGGCTCATAAGGCGACTCCATCACCATATCCTTTATTACACCTACTACAGTATAATTTTTATCATTCCACTTGATATTTTTACCAACAATATTCTTCAAACCAGTCAGCTTTACGGCAGCTTCATTAAGTATTAAAGCGCTGCTATCGGTTGCAAAATCTCTTGAGAAATCACGACCTTCTTTTATTTGCCAGCCAATGGTTTTACCAAATTCCCAGGTAGTTGCAACGATGCCAAACAGAGGTAAGGAATTGGGGTCTTTGCCTTCCCAGTTAAAACCAATTTGATTGGAGTACACCGCAGTAGATGGACTGGATGATTCAGCCATATTTTCTACGGTACCTGTTGCCAACAGATCATTACGTATAGCATCATAATGTCCATATAAATCGGGAGTGCTCATATCCAAAATAATCAATCCTTCCCTTGTATAGCCTACAGGACGATTCTTAGCGTACTGTACCTGTTCATAAACAATGATAGTTCCTATTACCAACGTAATAGATACGGTAAACTGCACAACCACCAACACCTTGCGAGGCAATGAAGCAAAACGCCCTGCACGGAAAGTGCCTTTCAATACTTTAATAGGTTCAAAGTGGGATAAGTAAAAGGCTGGATAACTGCCTGAAATCAATCCTGTAAAAATCGTAAAGGTTAAAGAGAACAGCCAGAAAAAGGGATTGCTCCATGGGATAGACATTTCTTTATCTGCAAGACTGTTAAAGAAGTGTAATAGTGACTGTACAAGAATGATAGAGAATATAAAAGCAATACAAGCCACTACGATTGATTCACTTAAGAACTGACCTATCAACTGCTGTCTGAGCGAACCCACCGTTTTACGAATACCTACTTCTTTTGCACGCTTTTCACTGCGGGCGGTACTCAAATTCATAAAGTTGATGCAGGCAAGCAATAACACAAACACGCCAATAATACCGAAAAGCCAGACAAACTGTATGCGCCCGCCTACTACTTTACCATTTTTAAATTCACTGTACAAACGCCAGTTGTCCATTGGCTGCAAAACCAATTCTTCTTTTCCATCCTCAGCTTCCTTCAGATGTATCATCGAAGCATTTTTAATCTTGGCAGAAGTGCGGGCTATATCTATATTGTCATTTACCTGTACAAACGCCTGCCACGAATGGTTTCCCCATTGTGTCATTGCATTTTTCATCCATTCTTCAGTAGTTATATATTTATTCCACGGCATTAAGATTGTTGTTGTGGACAGTGTTGTATTATGTGGCAGATCTTCGTACACGCCTGCTACAGTATAGTTATCCTTATTATCAACCCTTATTACCTTACCTATTGGATTTTTATTCCCAAATAAAGCTTTAGCTACTGACTCATTTATTAATATAGAAGAAGGATCTTTAAGCCCGTTAATGCTTCCTTTCAGCCCCCTTAAAGAAAACATGGTTGGAAAGTTTGGTTCCACCCACATGCCCTCTTTGCTTATCTTTTTATCACCCACTGCCAGTATGTGCCCGAAGTTCCACGAAGCCATAGACACATTCTTAAAGTCACTGGAATACTTAGTTCTCAGTTCATTGCCCAACGGCATTGCTACCGCTTGCCCGGTACCTGTTTCACCATTAAAGGTTTGCGTGGTCATCACCTGCGCCAGCTTCGCATGGTTGTTATGATAGGTATCAAAAGTCAGTTCATCCCATATCCACAAAGCAATCAGCAGCGCTACTGCCATACCGGTAGCAAGTCCCAAAATGTTGATGAGCGAATAGACCTTGCTCTTGAGCAAATTGCGCCAGGCAATCTTGAGATAATTAGTAAACATAAGCTTGATTTATTAAGGTGATAGTTGTATGTCATGTATATGCAAAGTATTATATGGTAGTGGTAGTTTTGCTTATAATGCTGCTCTATACACAATCAAAAAGCAGCACCTGTCATCTTCTACAGTTTACCAAACCAACATTCTTTTTATTGGACACTGTAGAGCTATACCTAAGTTATACCTAACTTATACTTAAGTTATACTTAACTTATACCGGATCTCCTCCCTGTCTACTCTTATGTAACTCCTCACCAACTCCATAGATACTCCCTATCTGTTTGGAATTTACACCCGTAAAACCTGAATCTTAAATCTTATCTCTTAAACCTTCTTTATGCCATTTTATCTTATTCTGTTCTTAAACTCTTTATCGGGTTAGCAATTGCTGCTTTAATAGCTCTAAATCCTACTGTAAACAAGGCTATCACCAATACTGCAATAGCAGCTATCAAAAACATCCACCAGCTTATTTGTATACGATAGGCAAAGTCCTGCAGCCATTTGTTCATAACTAACCACACTATTGGTGCAGCAATCATAAATGCAATCACCACCAGCTTTAAGAAATCCCTTGATAAGAGTGAAACAATACCCAGATACTTCAGCTCCCAGTACTTTGCGGATACCAATTTCTTTAGTGCGTTGTTCCGCTGAGAAGGTCGCTAATGCAAAGAGTCCGAGGCAGGCTACAAAAATGGTAAGTCCGGCAAATATGCCCAATATCAACCCGATATTTTGTTCAGCCTGATACGTCTTATTAAATCGGTCATCTAGGAAAGTGTAAGTGAATGGAGATGCTGTTGTATAGCGCATCCCATTTTCCTTTCATTGTGTTTAGTAGTCCTGCAATATCTTTTGTTTTTGCTTTTACAATTATGTTGGCATTATCATTACCTAATGTCATTACAAGCGGTGTAATAAGTTCGTGTAAGGATTTAAAATGAAAATCTTTTACAATACCAACCACATGATAAGTTGTTGTCTTACCGTCATTGTTTGTACGGCTTAAGGTGTGCTTTAACGCATCACCTCTCCATCCAAATACTCTTGCAGCTGTCTCATTGATGATAATGGCAGTTGAATCAGCGCCATATTCTTTTGAAAAATTCCTTCCTGCAGCCAATTGCATTCCTAAAGTTGGTATGTACTGGTAATCCACCATCATACCGTAATGCATTTACTAACTGTGTTGAGTTATTATCAGCATATACTGAGAAAGTTATTATTATAAGAAGGTCCGGCAGGCAAATAGCCTGAAGTACTGGCATACATCACGCGAGGGTCTTGTAATAATTGTTGTTTAAAAGCTTCCGAATTATTACCCAGCCAATAACTTTCTTGTACCACAATTACCTGGTCTTTATCATAACCTAGTTTTTTATGTTGGATATAAGAAAGCTGTTGATAAACAACAATGGTTCCTATGATTAAGCTAATAGAAATAAAGAACTGGAAAACAACTAATCCACTACGCAGCCCTATACTCTTTTTACCCGAAATAAATTTACCTTTCAAAACAGTAATAGGGTTGAAAGAAGAAAGGAAAAATGCAGGATAACTGCCAGCCAGAAAACCCGTGATTATTCCAAATAGTATAAGCGCAGGTATAATGTAAGGATTGCTTGTAAACTGCAGGCTTAAGTTTAAATGTGTAAGGCGATTAAAGTAAGGCAGCGCCGCTTGCATCAGCAGAATGGCAAGTACCAGTGCAACAGCCGTAAGCAATAGCGACTCTACCATAAACTGGCGAACCAATTGTGATTTAATAGAACCCATTACTTTTCTTATACCTACTTCTTTTGCCCTTTTGGAAGCGCCTGCTGTAGAAAGATTCATAAAGTTGATGCAGGCGATCAACAGCATAAACAAAGCAACTACACTAAAAATGTACACATACTCAATATCTCCGGAAGGTTGCATATCTCCGGTTAAATCAGAGTGCAGGTGAATGGATGTTAGAGGTTGCAACTCAAACTTAATATCATTACCACTCTGCCTGAATTGCGAAATGCTTACACCCATTGCTTTTTGTAATTGAGGCCCTATGTATTTATCTACTTCCTGCGGCAGTTTTAGTTCTAATTTTCTATAGTCATAAGCCTTTGGCAAAATGAGGTAAGTGAAGAAATTAGAAGCCATCCAGGTGTCTTCTTTTGCTTCAGGCAAACTTACCATAGATGCCAGCAACCCAAAATGCTCAAAATGAGAGTTGGTCGGCACTTCATCAAACATTCCTGTAACGGTAAGTGCGGCATTATTGTCTTTCAACTGGAGTACTTTGCCTATTGGATTTTCATTACCAAAGTACTTCTTAGCAACAGACTTAGAAATAACTACAGTATTAGGCTGCTGCAATGCCGTGGTTGCATCTCCTTTTATTAGGGGTATGGTAAATACATTAAAGAAGTTAGCATCTACAAAAGCTATTGGATCTTCTCTGAATGTCTTATCTCCATAAGTAACCCGTGGTGTACCATAATTGCGAAGACGTGTAACATCCTGCACCTCAGGGAAATCTTTTTTAAATGTTTGTGCAACCGGTGGCATTACGTTAGCTTCTTTTATTTCACCCCCATTCATTTTACCTCGGAATATTACACGTACTATCTGGTCAGCTTTTTCATTGAACCGGTCATAACTCAGTTCATTCTGCACATACAACATGATGAGCAGGCAGGTAGCAATGCCGAGTGCAAGACCTAATACATTAATAGCGGAGAAACTCTTGTGTCTCCAGAGATTCCTAACAGCTATTTTGAAATAGTTTTTGAACATAGCTTATGATTTTAAAACCCTTCCCCTCAAGGGTAGTGATGCCATAAAATACGCTGTTTAAAAGCTCCCCTTTAGGGGCTGGGGGCTTCTTTATTCACTTCTCAAACTCTTAGTTGGATTCGTTATCGCTGCTTTAACTGCCTGAAAACTCACCGTAAGAAAAGCAATAATCACTGCCAGCAAACCAGCCAATAGAAATGCCCATAAGCCCAAACTAATTCGGTAAGCAAAGCTCTGCAGCCATTGATGCATACTAAACCAGGCAATAGGCGCAGCAATTACAAATGCTATCAATACCAGCTTTAGGAAATCTATTGATAATAAGTTTACGATATTTGAAGTAGTAGCTCCTAATACTTTACGTACTCCTATCTCCTTTGTACGCTGTATAGTACTATAAGATGCAAGCCCCAATAGCCCCAGGCAGGAAATAAAAATAGCAAGTATGGCAAAGTTTAAGAACAGCCTGCCAAACCGGTCTTCAGAGCGATACTGCTTATCAAAAAACTCATCTAAGAAAAAGTAATCAAAAGGTCGCTTAGGTATAAGTTGTTTCCATTTATTTTCAATAGCGGTAATTGTAGCAGGGACATTTTTAGGAGCAATCTTTACCGATACCAGATTACATCCCCCTGGCTCAATACGCATACTTAATGGTTTAATGCCCTGCTGTAAAGAGTGAAAATGGAAATCTTTCATTACGCCAATAATTTTTCCCTCCCTGCCCCATTGTTTAAAACGCCTGCCAATGGCCTGTTCAGGACTTGCATAACCAAACATCTTTATAGCCGCTTCATTTAGCACCATTGCCTGCGTGGTATCTGTTTTAAAATCGCGGGAGAAGCCACGGCCAGCTATCATTTTAATATCGTACTGCTTGATATAATCAAAGTCAACAAAGTACAAGTCAAGATTGGCTATCTGTAAATCACCTTTTTTATTTTCAATCTCAGAATAAGCCCCGGATTACCACCACCAGGCACACTGCTCGACATCGCAGTTGACTTAACATTAGGTATCTGCGAAAGTGCTTCCTGAAGTGCATTTTTAGCAGGATCGCCTTGTGTATCTATCACCATCACCTGATCTTTATTAAAACCTAAATCCTGGCTGCGCATGTATTTCATTTGATTGTACACCACAATCGTTGAGATGATGAGAACAATAGAAATAGTGAACTGAGCTATCACTAATCCCTTTCTTAAAATTACCCCTCTTGTTCCGGTAGCAAAGCGGCCTTTTAAAACAATTACTGGCTTAAAAGAAGATAATACCAAAGCAGGATAAGCACCAGCTATCAAGCCTATTATGATAGCAGCAACAAACAAGAGCAGTATATATTGTGGGTGTCGGAAAATACCATCGCTGATGGTCTTACCGGCAAGCTGGTTAAAGAGCGGAAGTAAAAGTGCAGACAAAATGGAAGTCAATACAAAGGCAATTAAACAAAGTATAACTGACTCGCCAATAAACTGCATGGTCAATTGCTTTCTCTCCGCTCCTACAACTTTTCTTACACCTACTTCTTTAGCACGTTCAACTGCTCTTGCTGTAGTAAGATTAATAAAATTGATGCAGGCAATAATTAGAATAAAAATCGCAACGATAGAAAATATATATACGTTGTTGATATTGCCTGTTTTACTACCATCACGTGTTGAGCGCAGGTACACATCTCTTAAACGGTTCTAAAATAAGAGTTGGGTACATTTGAATTTTCTTCATCTCTGTACCATTACGTCTTTCTAAAAAAGCAGGAAACTTCTTTTCCAATCGCTTTGCATCTGTGCCGGGCTTCAATAATAAATAAGAGAATGCTCCATAATTACTCCATTGACTGTCCAATCCTGCATTGAACTTCTGAGTAATAGTGCTCATTGAAAGCACAACATCTCCCTTTATTTGTGAGTTCTCCGGCATGTCTTTCATTACGCCGGTAACTTTTGCAGGCAATCCATCACCTGTTATCAATAATGTTTGGCCAATCGGGTCTGCATTGCCAAAATATTTCTTGGCTGCCGTTTCCGTAAATACAACACTAAATGGCTCTTTCAAAGCAGTATTCGGGTCACCTTTCAACAGTTTAAAATCAAATACTTTAAAGAAAGCAGAATCAGCCCACATAGAGTTTGCTTCCTGGAACTTAATATCTCCTTTTCTTATCAGTACATTATCGTTAGCAGCAACTCTTACAAACCGCTCTATTTCCGGAAATTCGTCCTTAGCATTAGGGGCAACTGCCCATGCAGCACTACTTGCATTAATAGTTTCAGTAGGTGTTTTAATATCAGCTACTAAACGGTAAATACGATCAGCTTTGGTATTAAAAGCATCATAGCTCAGTTCAAAACTAACATAGAGGTAAATGAGGAAGCAAGCTGTCATACCAACAGCAAGCCCCATAATATTGATAAACGAGAATATTTTATGGCGCCAAAGATTACGGAAAGCTATTTTGAAATAATTCTTAAACATTGTTTTGATTTTTGTGTTCCTTGCTCCTAAAGGAGAGTAATGAAAAGAAACGCTGCTATATACTCCCCCTTTAGGGGCTGGGGGCTTCTCTATTCACTTCTCAAACTCTTTGTCGGATTAGCTATTGCTGCTTTGATAGACTGATAGCTTACCGTAATGATGGCTATTATTACAGATAATAAACCTGCGGCAGCAAATACCCACCATTCAATATTTATATGATAATTATAATTCTGCAACCATTTGTACATCGCATACCAGGCAAGCGGAGAAGCAAGGACAAATGAAATAATCACCAGCTTCAGGAAATCAGTTGATAATAAAGTAGTAATGTTAGCAATGCTTGCACCCAATACTTTACGTACACCAATTTCTTTAATTCTGTTTTCAGCCATATAAGTAGCCAATCCAAACAAACCAAGGCATGAAATAAAGATGGTTAACCCTGCAAACAAGGCTGCCAACGTACCCGTACGTTGCTCTTCTTTAAACTTAAGTGCATATGAATCATCGGCAAACTTGTAGTCGAACGGATATTGAGGATTGTATTTTTTAAATACGTTCTCGGCCAGTTTTAAAGCATCTGCGGTGGACTTGGCAGGATTGAGTTTGTAATGAATAGTTGTAAACCATGATTTAGGTCCCATGATTGCCAATTGCTGAACCTTCTCATATGGAGATTCATAAATAAAGTCTTTCAATACACCTACAACACGCCAGTCGCTGCCATCCGCCCTTATTATCTGACCAATCGGGTTCTTCAAACGCATCACTTTCACTGCCGATTCATTAAGTAGCATGGCGGTAGAATCGGCAGGGTAATTATAAATGTCAATGTCTCTGCCCTTCAACAATTGTACGCCCATCGTATTTACAAAGTTTGCATCAGAAGCCATTCTTACGAAGTCTGTTTTAGTATCAGCCTCAGTGCTACCCGGCCAACTCCAGCCCCAACCATCACTATAACGCTGCGTAATCGGACACTGTGACTTGGTAACGGATAAGGCTGCACCACTGCTTAATAAGTCATTCTTTATTAAGTCATAATGTTTTTCTACTTCTCCATTCATTGGAGTAAATACCAGTTTATCTTTTACATAACCAGAGTCTCTGTCCTGCGCATATTTGATCTGGTGCTCTACAATGATGGTGCAGATGATGAGTGCAATGGCAAAAGTGAATTGCAATATCACCAATACTTTACGTGGTGTTACCAAAGCATGAGCAGCTTTAAAGGTACCCTTTAGCACTTTCACTGGCTTGTAAGAAGAAAGATAAAAGGCAGGATAGCTACCTGCAATAAAACCGGTGAATAGGATAAATCCTATGAAGGACAACCAAAATAAAGGGCTGCGATAACTAATGTACAACTCCTTTCCAACCAGATTGTTGAAGCCAGATAAGCCCACTTGTACAGTAATAATAGCAATGATACCGGCAATAAGAGCAATTAAAATACTTTCACCTATGAACTGTGCTACCAGTCCTCCCTTTTGTGCACCTACCACTTTACGTATGCCTACTTCTTTTGCACGTTTCTCGCTTCGTGCAGTGCTTAAGTTCATAAAGTTGATGCAGGCTATAAGCAGGATAAAGGCAGCAATTACACCAAAGAGTTTTACCATTTCTATACGTCCCCCTACATACCTTCCATTCTCCGATTTACTGTATAGCCACCTGTCTGCAAGCTTTTGAGTAAATACCTGTGTAGTAGACTTATCCTCAGTATTAGCAGTATGGTTAATGGTTACCTTTTTAATCTTGGTATCAAAAGCAGCCTGGCTTACTCCCGGTTTTAAGAGAATGTATGTCTTTACAGAATTATTACCCCAATATTCATCATCCCAGCCTATCTTCTTCATATATGACCAGGGTAGTAAATATTCAAAGTCGAAAGAAGTATTGTTAGGTAAATCTTTTATAACACCGGTTACTGTAAAATTATCTGTGCTATCAAGCTTTACAACTTTGCCAAGCGCATTATCAGTACCAAATAGTTTATTTGCCAGTTTCTGTGTTATAACAATATCATCTACCTTACTCAAAGCAGTTTTGGCATTGCCCTGCACCAGCGGAAAGCTGAAAGTTGTAAGAAAGCCAGGGTCCGTAAAATAACCTTCTGCATTAAGATGCTTTTCACCAATTGTAAACAGGAAACCGCTTTGATTTATTCTTACTGCATCCTCTACATCTGCAGGGTATTCCAGCTTAATGGTCGGCCCTAATATCTTTGGCGTTGTATTCCATGCCCACAATTCACCATTGAATTTGTCACGGTTATTAGCAACATATATACGGTCAATCTTTTCATGGAATGTATCATGGCTCAACTCATTTTGTATCCATAATAATATAAGAATTGCACTTGCCATGCCAATGGCTAACCCAAATATGTTGATAGCTGAGAACCCTTTGTTGCGGGAGAGATTTCGTAAAGCAATTTTGAAAAAGTTCCTGATCATGTTGTTGCGAATTGTGAGTTGTCAATTGTGAATGATGAATAGATGTCATAAACTGCTTCTTCAATATTCAATTTACAATCAATAATATTCAATTTCCAACGGCTGTGCCAATGCTGAAAGCCTTGCTGGATAAGCACTTCAGCGAAACGGAATAAAAAAGGTGTCCGATAATGGACACCTGCTGTACGGTTGTGAAGAGTTCGAATAAAATATATAACTACAAGTCTATCTTACAGAAATTTATATTCCGGGATTGTATAGGCAATAGATTTACTGAACAGCATTACTGAACAGTATTTAATAAAGGCAAGCTTTTAAAATTCTGCCTTGACTTTACTTGTCAAGGCAAATTTATATCAATAAGGGAATGTAGTTAATGTTTACGTCAACTGCAGCATTACCACAAGCTGCTTATACCAGTATATTCTGTGTTACAGTTTGTCCATCCAGCATGCGGATAATGCGGTGGCTATAGCGTGCATCATGCTCGCAGTGTGTAACCATTATGATGGTAGTACCTTGTTCATTCAGCTCGGTAAGCAGTTCCATTACTTCATTACCATTGTTGCTGTCCAGGTTTCCGGTAGGCTCATCCGCCAGTATCAGTTTAGGATTGTTTACCACTGCACGTGCTACGGCTACACGCTGTTGCTGACCACCAGATAACTGTTGCGGATAGTGGTTGCGGCGGTGCATGATCTGTACTTTATCCAGTACATACTCTACACGCTTTTTACGCTCAGCCGGCTTTACACCTGTATAGATCAACGGCAGTTCCACATTTTCAAAAACAGTTAACTCATCAATCAGGTTAAAGCTTTGAAACACGAAGCCAATATTGTGCTTGCGCAGGTCGGCACGTTTACGCTCATTGAAATGTGCTACTTCAATACCATTGAAAATAAAGCTGCCTTTATCAGGATCATCAAGCAATCCAAGAATGTTAAGCAGTGTAGATTTGCCGCAGCCCGAAGGTCCCATGATGGCTACAAATTCACCTTCTTTTACTTCAATAGATAATTTATTTAAAGCTACCGTTTCTACTTCTTCTGTACGATAAACTTTTTCCAGGTCAGTAATCTTTATCATGTTATTTGCCATGGTAATGCTGTTTAAAATTGATTAGAATAGTTTGTTTTAGTTGATTGATTTATTTGTTTTCTAGTACAAGTTCCTGCATGTTGGTGTAATTGTCATAACTGCTGGTTACCACTTTATCGCCTGGCTTCAAGCCACCAAACACTTCATAGTAATCAGTATTTTGTCTGCCTAATTGTATGTCTTTACGTATAGCCATTTTACCATCGGGACTTACTTTAAATATCCAGTTGCCGCCGGTTTGCTGATAGAAGCCGCCTTTAGGTACAAGCACCGCTTGTGTTTCATCACTCAATGCCAGTAATATCTGTAAGGTTTGACCGCGGCGAATGCCTTGTGGCACTTCTCCATCAAATGCCATATCTACCTGGAAGCGACCATTGGTTACCTGCGTATAAACTTTTTTGATTTTCAGTGTATAATCTTTATTGGCGAAAGTGAACTTGCCTTTTAAGCCGTTGTACACCTGCGAAATATAATGTTCATCAATATCCACACGTACTTTAAAACCACTCAATACATCTATCTGTCCAAGACGTTCGCCTTTATTTTTATTTTGACCAATTTCTGCATCCAATGAAGTCAACTGTCCATCACCGGTGCACGTACAATCAGATCACCTACTTTCTGGCGCATTACCGCCAATGCATTTTGTGAACCCTGGTAAGATTGTTATGCCTGCGCCAACTGTTGTTTAGTAGAAGCACTATCCTGGGCTAATAACTGCTCGGTTAATTTTATTTTGCAAGTGAATAATCGTATTTATTCTTTGCCTGCTGATACTCCTGTAAGCCGATTACTTTTTGTTCGTACAGGCGTTTATCCAGATTATAAATGCGTTCTGCTTCTTTCAAATCATTCTCCACATCGGTCATTTGGTTGAGCTTGGTAGTTGTATTTTGCACTGCATTATTGCGGGCAATCTGCATTTGCGTAAGCAGGTTATATACGGATGTTTCCTGGTTAACAAGGCTTAGTTCCAGATCGGTATTCGACAACCGCATAATCGGCTGACCTTTTTTCATCATCGTACCATCTTCCACATATTTTTCTTCTACACGTCCGCCTTCCATAGCATCTAAGTAAATAGTAGTAATAGGCATAACCACGCCATTTACCGGAATGGTTACCTGGAACGGTCCTTTAGTTACTTCGCTGATGGTAATACGTTCAGTATCTACATTCAGCTTGGCACCGCCCGAAGTAAAATAATACTGGCTCCAATCAGCAATCCACAATAGCCATAATACCTGCAATGGTTAAGATCTTTTTAGTTGTCCATTTCTTTTTCTTAATTACTCTGTCCACTGTTATATTTTTTATATATTGTTATACGCTGTTTATTAATTTTCTTTTTATACCGGCTCTACATAAATTCAATGTCAGAGGCTTATAAGGCTAAAGTCTTCTGCTTCAGGAATAGAAGTTGTTGCAGCCGTTTGCCGGCCATGGTATTTGCAAATTGTTGCAGTTTTTTTAGTGCTGAGTTGTGCAAGGCAAAAGATAGCCGACGTTATTACTATGGTCAAAACTGTCATTCTTCTAATCGTTCTCATAATATTAAAATTTAGTTTTTCAAGAAAAATCCGGTATAGACATACCAGATACAATTGCACATGATGAAAACTGTATCTTAGATTGAAAGCTTGGTGCCAACCCATTCTGCTATTGACAATCAATTACTTATTCGACTTTTATATACCAATTACTGTTCGCATTTGCACAACAACTGTCCGCTTTTGATACACTACCCTGGCGGACAGTTTTGGCACTCACATGTGACACAGATAAGCACAGATGATATAAGGATTGAGACTAAATCCCCATTTCCACTCCGGTTGAGCCGTACCTGAGTAGTATCAAAGCCGTATCTCCTCCGCTAATCTTATGTCCATCCTTCGTCTTTTTCAGTATACTTCAGTTAGAAACCCCCTGTAAAAGGTAGTACTGGTAACAGGGGGCGTATCGTGGTGTTATTTTATTGTAGATAGGCAGGTTACATAGGCTTCAGAGCAAGATTTATTTATAAATAAAGTGCACCTCCGCCATCAGGGCAGTTATCTCAACTCAACCAGGATTCCTACCCGTAATTGCAGCAGATACCATTATAGGCTCTGCTGCAATTTGAAAGTGAAGTAATTAAACTACCAATTAATTATATTAAGGTCTTAGTCCACTTTTAAAATGGAAGGACCAAACTCTTCAAAGTGTATGAAGGCTTTATCCACGCCTTTGCTTTTCAAATACTGATAATGTTTATCAATAAAAGGAGCCGGACCACATATATAATAATCGGCACCGGGTACAATGGCTTTGTCCAGCTTTTCCAGATCCACATAACCTTGATACAAATTCTCCTCGTCATCAATTTCCTGTTCTATTTCATCGTAAAAAGTATGGACATCTATGCCACCGTGATGATCGGATAACTCTGCAATTGCGTGTTTAAAGGCATGCACTTCAGGGTTCCGGGCTCCATGTATCCAGGTAACTTCCCGGTCACTGCCTGCTTTAACCAATGTTTCCAACATACTGAAAAGCGGGGTAACACCCACACCACCACTGATGTACACTACAGGATTTGGCCGGTTAATATCAAACGTAAAATCACCAGCAGGAGGAGCTACTTCTATTACATCACCTTCATTTATATGCTCATGAAGGTAATTGCTTACCATACCTTCCGGCTTCAGATTGTTACCACTTTCTCTTTTTACAGATATGCGGTAAAAATCTTCATCGCAGGCGCAGGAAATGCTGTAATGCCTTGGCTGGAACACGCTTAACTCAGGAACAAACACACGAACAGTAATATATTGACCAGGAAGAAAAGAAGCTTTCTTTCCACCATCTGCAGGATAGAGATAAAACGAAGTGATTTCCTTAGATTCCTTTTGTTTTTTCTTTACAATAAATGGCCTCCAGCCAGTCCAACCACCTTCTTTGGCAACAGAACCACTATATAAGCCGGCTTCGGTACTAATAAAGGTAGCAGCAAGCTCGGAATAAGCAGTAGTCCATGCATCTATCAGTTGGGGAGTAGCAGCATTGCCCAACACCTCTCCAATAGAGGCTACCAGGTGCTTGCCTACTATTGCATAGTGCTCAGGACGGATATCAAGACTTACATGTTTGTTAGCAATTCTATTAACTACATTTTTCAGCACTGAAGGATCTTCAATGTTCTCAGCATATGCCAATACTGACATTGCCAGTGCAGTGGGTTGCGCATTGGTACGCTGGTTTGCGCTGTTAAATACATTCTTTAACTCCGGATTGTTAGATAACATCCTGTTATAGAAGTAGGTTGTAAGTGCAACACCATTTTCTTTAAGTACAGGAACAGTTGCCTTAACAAGATTCTTTTGATCATTTGTCATAGGTTATATTTTTCGGCAAAATTATTTGACAAAGCATCTAAAAAATATGATATAAATCATGTTTTGTATTATAAAAGATCAAGAATAAGAACTTTTCTTTTATACTATCTTTTAATATCCCAAAGTGGATTTAATAGTTTTCCAATTGATTTCTACTTATGCCCCCATATCCCACTCACCTTTTGAAAGTTTATCTTTATATTATACTATGAGAAGGTACCGAGTTAAAATCACAAACAATCCACTATGGAACAATTGTCTGAAAGCCAGATATCAGGTTTTATCAATGAAGGATTTGTAAGGTTGAACAATGCATTTCCCAGGGAAATTGCCGATGAATGTCGTGCTCTATTATGGAAAGTTACCGGTTGTGACCCAAATGATCCTGGAACCTGGACTCAACCCGTTGTCCGTATAGGAGATTTAGGAGACGAAGCATTTATAAAAGCAGCAAACTCTCCTCTGCTTCTCAACGCCTTTGACCAATTGGCAGGAACGGGAAACTGGAAACCGAGGACAACTTTAGGTTCATTTCCAATTCGTTTTCCGATTAAAGCAAAGGCTAATGACACAGGTTGGCATGTTGATGCAAGTTTTCCGGGAGCGAATGTCGATAACTATATGGAATGGCGTATTAATATTTACTCAAAGGGAAGAGCATTGCTGATGCTATTCCTCTTTTCGGATGTAGAGGAACAGGATGCTCCTACCCGCATTAGAGTTGGGTCCCATTTAGACGTGGCGAAACTTTTGCGGACTGCAGGAGAAGATGGTTTAGGGTTTATGGAACTTGCTCAACAACTTGGCGTAACAGAAGGCAGAAAAGAAGTATTAGCAACAGGCAAAGCCGGAACTGTTTATTTATGCCACCCTTTTTTAGTGCATGCAGCACAAGACCACTATGGAACGGTACCAAAATTTATGGCACAGCCGGCATTGCTTTCTGTACATGGCTTTAATTTATATCGTGCAGATAATAATTATTGTCCTGTGGAAGAGGCTATTTTGAAGGGGTTAGATAGTGCGGCTGTTTAGCCAGTGAGGTTAAGGTGAATAGCTAAGTAGGTTGGGAGTTACCGAGAAGTTACCCAGGAGGAGATTTGGTATAAGTTAAGTATAACTTAGCTATAAGTTAGGTATAAGTTAAGTATAACTCCGAGTGTTCCAAGATCGGGAACGGAGGTTTGGAAGGTACTGAAGATAATAAAAAATAAAAGCAATGGCCAGCAGCACTGTAGCTTACCGGCGCCTTCTGCATTATATTTTTCAACAAGAATACGTAGATCTACATCCTAGGCACTGACTTACCTGTTACAATTACAAGTTTTTGTTTCTCAGTAAACTAATGTAACTTTAAATAAAGTCAGGCGTTCGCTACTCCCCCACTCTAATATAGGCTAAATCGATTTACTGCATGCTGAGTGATATACCAGAGTAAATTTCCGAATCAATTTAAAATTGAAATTACAGTATGGCTGCTCCTGAGAAAGATACAATACTAAAAGAGAAAAACAACATTGACCTGGCAAAGGCTCTGATTGACTGGAGTAAATGGCTGATAGGTATTAACTTTTCCGCAGCTACAGGTTGCATGCTTGTTTTAGTAAATAAGGAGAAAATAGAATTTATTGGTCCTAAACTGATGTATGCCATAATCTTTTTCGCGCTTACTGTATTTATTTGTGTTGTATTTACTTACTTATTAGCAACGCAATTCAAACAATCTTTTCAGTTAAGATGGTATCACCACATGCTGGCAGGACTACAGATTTTGTTTTTCATAACCGCCCTGGTATATTTTTATGAATGGGTTACTAAAACAGAAAAAGTAATTGAAAAATCCAAAGAAGTGAAGGCTGCACCAAAAACTGATTCTACAATACAATGATACAATGATGTATAGTTTTTATACTCAATTGCGAGACAACATATATTAATCGCAGTAAAGACAGAAAGGGTATAAATAAATCAAACAATTAAACAAAGTGAGCCTCCGGATAGGAATAATGAGCAGGAAAGGGTCTCTTAGGACTATCATCCAATACGCACACCGAAAACATCTTTCAATGCCTGCGTGGCTGCACGATAGCCGCACATACCATGCACACCACCGCGCCGAAACAAAACAGACAGCCCTTGCTGCTATAACGTAATAGCAGTTGCCAGCCCATTTGGACCAGAACCTACCACTGCTGCATCGTAATCCTGTTTTGTCAAGGGTATGAAGTTTAAGATTATGCGTCTTCTCCTCAAATGTATAATAGGATTACATGGCAAGACTTACACCATCGAAAAATATGATAATATCCAAATACATCGTACATCTAAAAATAATTCTATACTTGCTGTTATTATCAACTCATCACTGTATGAAAGCTGCAAGCATCAGCCAGCTAAAAGAAGAACTCCATGTACTACCGCAAAAGGAAGTGGTAGCACTTTGCCTGCGCCTGGCAAAATATAAGAAAGAAAATAAAGAGTTATTGGCTTATCTCCTCTTTGATGCGCATGATGTGGAAGGTTATTTGCAAACTGTTAAAAATGAAATGAATGATGCCTTTTGGTATTTGCCACGGCAAAACTGGTATTTCTACAAAAAAGGGTTACGTAAAATATTAAGAGACATCCAAAAGCATAGCCGGCATATTGGAACCAAAGAAGCACTGTTGGAAATGCTGCTCCACTTTTGCCAGAATATGAAAAACAGCGGTATGCCTTTTCAACAACATACCGCTGTTAACAACATTTACATAGCGCAGGTAAAGAAACTCAATACATTGGTAGAGGAGATACATGAAGACCTGCAATATGATTACCGGAAAAAACTAAATGAACTCTAATGCAGCCTGGGCCTACATTCATTCAAAACAAAAACAGATGTTAAGGCTGCTTCTTTGGTGGCAACGCAAAGGCTATAGCCTCATGTTCAAAATGACCTTTGTGGGAACCGTCACAAAATGGTTTATTCTGTGACCTGCCACAGCGGCAAATAGAAACTACAGTTCTGCCTGCAAGGTCATACGGCGCACCCGTTTTATCCACAATTTCGAAATCGCCTTCTACTTTTAAAGAGCCATTGCTGTTTACAATAATTTTTGTTGAAGCCATTCTATACTAATTTTAAATTACTAAAATAAAATGCACATATTGATTCGAAGCCTTTTTATCAACACAAATAATACCATTTGAAAATGTTTGGTTTTATTTCTGCTATAAGAATATATGAAATAAACATATCTTCATCCACCCAAAAGGAAGATGCAAATCTATTTCTAAACAAAAGAAGGTAATTCATAGCTGTTATTTGCGGCTAAATAGAAAACGAACAAACGGATGAAAACATTAAAACAAGCGTCTACCGCCACTAAAATTTTAGCAGTGGATATTGGCGGTTCAAATATCAAGACCACTCTGCTGAATGAGCAGGGGCTAATGATTGCAGATTATAAAAAGTTACCTACACCGGTGCCTGCCACTCCCGACAGAGTAATTGCCATTATTGAACAGCTTGCCAAAAACTTCCCGGGTTTTGAAAAAGTATCAGTGGGCTTTCCGGGCTATGTAAAAAATGGAGTGATAATGACGGCACCTAACCTTGGTACTGAAGCCTGGCGACAAACGCCTCTTGCTGAAAGACTTAGCACCGTATTGGGAAAACCAGTGAGGATAGTAAATGATGCCGATATGCAGGGACTGGGCGTAGTAAGCGGCAAAGGCTTTGAGATTGTGGTCACATTAGGTACAGGCTTTGGCACTGCAGTGTTGTTCAATGGTGTATTGCTTCCACACCTTGAATTGGCACATCATCCGGTTACCAAGACCAAGGATTACGATACCTATATTGGTGATAAAGAAATGGCACGCATAGGCAAGCAACGTTGGAATAAACGTATGGAGCGGGTGATTGATATTCTAAAAACAGTTTTCAACTACGACCACTTATACATTGGTGGCGGCAACTCCGACGAACTAACATTTACGCTGGACGACAACATTACCATTGTAAACAATAAAGATGGTATTAAGGGCGGCGCAAGATTATGGTTTCAGCCAGATGTTAAATAAGTCAGGATGTTGTAAAGGTTTTTGCCTCAATACCTATGTAAGTATTAAAGTTTAAGAAAACACCTCACGGTGTTTTTCTTTTTAATAGAACAAATCAACTATTTACTTCATCATTATCTCACCAATCTTCAAAACCCAATACATTCACAGTTAGAATCATCAGCTTTAACAAACTGTATTTACCTCCCGTTCCGTAATTTTATACAAACACAATTTATGAAGAAGTTGCTCTCAGCTATAACAATCATCGTATTGGCTCTATGCTTTATCAATTGGCAAAGCGGGCAGTTCCAGATTACCAAAACTGACGCGGAATGGAAGAAAAGTCTTACTGCCGAGCAGTACAATATTTTAAGGCAAAAAGGGACTGAAAGGCCATTCACCGGAGCTTACTGGAATAATCACGATAGGGGAACCTATGTATGCGCAGGCTGTGGTCAATCGCTCTTCAGCAGCAATACAAAGTTTGAAAGTGGTACCGGTTGGCCATCCTTTTACCAGCCAATTGATAAAAAAGCAGTAATAGCAGAAACAGACAACAGTCTTGGTATGCAGCGCTCAGAGGTAATATGCAGCCGCTGTGGCGGTCACTTAGGTCATGTATTTGACGATGGTCCAAAACCGACAGGATTGCGTTACTGTATGAATTCGGCTGCTCTTAAGTTCGTTAAGCAATAAATAATACCAGATTCAAATGGGTTAGATAATACCGGTTGCCGGGTATGAGTTACCAGTTACTAAAGTCTCCTACCTTAAGCTTGCAGCTCGTAGCTTTAGCTGATTACCTGATAATCACCACACTACCTTTCTTTATAATGGGCTTATCTAAATAATCTATGGCTTTTACTACAAATATGTAAGAACCCGCCGGCTGTTTGTTGGCTGCAACCATACCATCCCAACCCTGCCCTACTGCAGAGGTAGTGTACAGCAGTTGTCCCCACCGGTTGTAAATGCTAAACATTTCCAGCTTTTTGATGCCTGCCAGTACAGGAATCAACTTATCATTGAGTCCATCATCATTTGGTGTAAAGGCCGTTGGTACAAATACTTCCGGCAATGTCTTATATACATATACTGTAAGCGTATCGTAGCCAAAACACCCTTCAGCAGTTGTGCCTTTTACATGATAAGTAACAGGATTCACTGTGCCATCAAGTACTACTATTGGCTCATCGCCTTCGGGATTCGTCATTCCCAGAGTTGGTGTCCACTGGTAAAATTCGGCACCGGTAGGTTTTAGATGCAATGGTTGTCTCACTACTATATTCGTATCGTCTCCTGCAAATACATTCACAGGTGGTACCACATGTACAGTTACGGTATCGTACGCTGGTTTTGGGCACCCCCCTGCAGTTGTATCGCGCACTAACAGCGTATAGGTAGTTGTTGCCTGCGGACCGGCGGTGGGCGTTAAAGTATTGGCATGGAGCAAACTGTTTGCAGGCGACCAGGCAAATACACTACCGGTATAAGAAGCAGCCAGTTGGGTAGTAAATCCATAGCATATTCTACTAGCCGGACCTGCATTGGCATTAGGATAAGGAGCTGGTCTTATAGTTAAAGATCCATCCATAAAGCACTTTTTACTGATAGCTGCATGTAAGTGGTAAGTAGTAGGCGCCATCGGTATGGCATCTGGCTCTTTAATATCAGCGTTATCTACCGCATTAGCCGGAGACCACGAAAAGTACAAAGCATTGGTTTTGGGGTGAAGCTGTATAGTATCGGTGAGGCAAATAACAGAATCCCTTCCCATTTGTAAATCTACCCTGTCTGTAACACGGACCTGTACAGTATCTGTACCTATACAACCTCTGCCATCATTAGCTGTTACAGTATAGGCGGTAGTGTTTGCAGGATACACTAACGGGTGATCTGTATTAGAGTTTAGCCCATTATAAGCAGGCAGCCAGTTATAAGCAACCTGTACATCCGATGACACACCAAGCATCAATGTATCTCCTTTGCAGATAAGTGTATCTTTAAATGGCAATATCAGTGTTGGCTTATCTGTGAGCGTAATAGTATCTGTTACTGAACTTACACATCCCTTACTATTAGTAACAGTTAGCTTTACATTATAATCACCAGCCCCTGGATATTGATAAGAAGCCTTGTTAGTATGAGCAGTATCGGCATTACTAGTATTATCACCAAAATCCCAATGCCAGCTATTGACCACGCCATAAGTGGTGGAGGTGGCATCAGTAAATTGTACCGGGCTTTTATAGCAGCCTCCTGTTTCTTTGAAAGCAGGGTTAAAAACCGGGAACACATTGACCTTAGTAGTAGTAGAATCGGAGCAGCTTTCACCGCGATTAACCACCAGCTTTACAGTATATACACCCGTGTCTTTAAAGGTATAATCTGGCGTAGGTACCGAGGAAGTATCTCCGTTTGTACCAAAATCCCAATAATAAGAGTGAATGCCGGAAGATTGGGACTCATTTTCAAAATGCGTTTTAAAGTCATCGCACATAGTGTAAGATGGCTCTAGCTCAGCGGCTGCAAAATCACAATTGCTTACCCTTACAATAAAATCTTTGCGGTGCACACTAATAATCGCTCCCTTCCGCCATTCGGCTACACATACATTTATCACATATACTCCCGGAGCAGGCGCTCTACCACTTATCTTTCCGGTTACAGGGTCAATAACAATACCGCTACCCATAGGATTTTCACCATTATAAACGCTTTTATAAGTTACAGCTTGATATGGCGGTGGTGAAGGCGAAATAATACTGGCATCAGTGGCGGCACCTCTGTTATAGGCTGCACAAAATGAGTAAGAAAGCGAATCCCCGTCCGGATCTGTAGCACTGAAATCAAGATTTATCTTTTTTTCGGAACAAACCAGCACCGTATCCTTTAAGTCAAATACAGCACTTGAGTTAACACCATTATTTACAGCGTTAGTGCCAGGAATATTGCAGGTATAAGTAGCACCTTCGCCTGGTAGCGGGGAGCCGGGAATAGCATACTGCTGTACATTTAAAATACTGTTAGACCGGCAGCATGTTTGGTAAGCGGCAACATACTCTTCGGCTATAATGGGCAATTCTACTGTAGTTGTGTAATAGGCAACCTCATAGCAGACCTCTGGCTTATTGACAATGCAAGGGAGCGGCGAAACAAGTTGAAGATAAATCTTTTTGCTTAACCCGACATCTTTAGTGACGTAAGCTGTATTGCTGCTATTCATAAAAATACTTATGCGCACTACATCTGGTAGTGGAGCAGCTTGCCCTACAGGGTGGCACTCTTTGAATAACCGCAGTGTAATAAGGTATTTATTGGTATTAACAGCACTTCCAGCACCTACATTTTGGTAATACATTTCTCCGCCGGCAATATGACCGGCAAAAACCCGCCCTGCACAACAGCAAATCAGTACCAATATAAGTAATTGCTTAATCAAAAGATAAGTATTAGCATGCACATTCTGGTATCATTGATAGCAATATTAAAGTTATAGAATTAGTGTATATAGAGCGTTAATATCTTAGAAGAAAAAAGCTGATTAAATATCAGCTTTAAATTTGGTTTAATCCCTCATTTATTGCTGTCTTTTGCCATTTATTTTTCGATATATTCAATAAACTGAAGCAAATATTCATTCACCTTATCTGCAGCTTCCCACATGCCCATATGACCAACACCAGGCAATGTATGCACATGCGCAATATCTGGTAAAGACACCTGCTTCAGTACATCAGATGCAGGTGCAGCCACATCTTCCAGTCCTATAATAAACAACACGGGCACTTTGCTGTTTGCTAATACGCTCGTGCGGTCAGGACGATTCATCATAGCTGTATAATACTGATGCAAAGCCTCTACCGAGAAGTTCTTCCCCTTTTCTATTAATTCCTCTACTTCCTCCGGGTGCTCTTTCTTGTAGGTGGCGCCAAAAGTATTAGGCGTTGTATTCCTTACAAAAGCCGCACTGCCGTATGCTTCCATGGTGCCGATTGCTCTCAGGCGTATTGCTTTTTTTTCTTCACTATCAGGGAAAGCAGTTGAGTGGACAAAACCAAAACCAAGAAGGTATTCCGGGTGCTTTTCTGCAAATGAAAGCATCACATACCCGCCCATACTATGCCCGAGCATGATACATGTACTAATGCCGGCGTCTTGTAACACTGCATGGATGTAATCCGCAAAATCATCAACAGCAACGGCGTTCAAAGGATAATGTATCACCTCACTGTTGCCGCTGCCCGGCAAGTCGGGTGTGATGATCAGACAATGTTCCTTTAAAAACTCAACCTGCCTGTTCCACACGGTATGGTCTTCTGCAAAACCATGAATGAACAATACAGCAATACCTTCTCCCTCGGTGCGGTAGTAACAATTGGCAGATTGATATTTAAAGTAATGATCCATTATATCCATTATATGCGGCGCTGAGCCAATTTAGCATAACGAAATAACAACAAAAGCACCAGCGGCGCAATAGCTACATTTATTTCCTGCGGCAGCCAAAACCAGCCTGCCAGCAAAAAGGCATTAACGGCAAACGCGATATAAAAATAGCGGCGTAACCAAAAAGGGTTGCGCCATAAGAAGAAAGCTGCTACCACATTGGTAGGTAATGCCCATAACAGGTTTAAATTGTCTTTCGTCATTCTATGGTCGGTTCCCCACCACATAAATACCATCAGTACCCCCAATAAACCGGTAAGATACAACAGAAAAGAATCCAAAAAACGGCTAATGGATTTAGCCCGCTTAGCTGGTGAAAGGTACACTAGCGCCAGCAGTACACATACAATTGTAAAAGTTGCTAAAGGGGCGTAATTCCAACTGGCAACCACAGGAGATGGCACATTCAGCAACATTCTTTTTTGCTTAACCAGTGTTTGTGTTTTGTTGATAACAGCACTGTCAACACCTTTCAGTAAATAATCAGGCAAGAACATTGCAACTTTATTATCAATGGGTTTGTCCAGTCTGGCACCGAGTAACATATCTATACCTAATTCACTCCATGGTTCTCCTCCTCTGTCAAGATAAGTATGAATCAGATTACGCGCGGTTGTGCCTTCAGGAACCAATTGTTTTGTAACACCTGATCCAGGCAGAGAGCCAAAAATCAAATCACGAACACGGGTGGTACAATTATCATAAATAAAGTCGTATTTATACATCCGGTTTGCCCCCTGCATGTTTATCTCCAGTGCCTCTCTTATCTGCTGTTTTTGGGCACAGGATAAGTTCAGCACCTGCTCTGTTACACTGCGCTGTTCTTCTTCATATTCATACATGAAATCGGGATAAGAGGCTACCGACAGGAAATAGTCGAGCTTGCCACGTACAAATTTTGTATAAAAGCTGGGATCACCAAAATCGAACGTGCCATAGTTGTACACAATATCCGTACGCCTTATACTATCAGTAATGCGGATAGCTGTGTGACCAAATGTTGAATATAACTCCTGCCCCGGTGCACAGGTGAGCAGGCTGATGCGTACATGGCAACTGCCGCTGTCCTGTGCTTGTGCGGCAAAAAACAATACATTGAATAAGCAGAAAACTAAAGCGGGACGAGAAAACTTCATACAACAAATAAATGGTAAAAGTTTGGGATTTTAGTAGTGTAGACTATGAGTACTGTTTTACATTGCTGTTTGGTAATGTTTAGAAAAGTAGAAGGTTTGCTATTTAAGATCAAGTGCAAACAGAGAGCATGTAAAACTTTAGCATGGCTTTCTCATGAACTATCCATGGCTTTACCATGACTTTGGTATGACTTTACCATGGCTGTGGTAGGGATAAGGTAGGGATGAGCACAAGCAAAGCGGTTGAATGCGGCTGCCTTGGCTAAAGGGCTGAGGAAAACTACTGTGCAGAAAACCCGGCTTTCAGATAGAAATACATTGGGTCCTAGGCTGGCTGCAAAGTCCCGGAGTTGAAGACCCCACGGTGACGGATTAAGAGCTTCAATATCAATTGCAAGTAAGACATTAGAAGTAACTAACATAGTAAGTAAAGGGTTTGCAGCAACCCATATATTCTTAAAAGCATGATCCTAAGGATAAGAAATAAGAATGTCTTCTTTATAAACAGGCAACATGTCTGCCGTTTGCTTGACAATTGTAGCCACTTCATCTGTTACTGCTGTATAATTCTTTGCATTAAACTGATCAGTATTTTTAATACCGTACATCTTGTGCAGTTTGATAAATATTTATTCTACTGACACTATAAATCATCCATTCGTGCAGATGTAAAATTTAAACTGTGTCAGAAGCTGGAATAATTACAAAGTGCGCCTTCCTTATAAATACAATCTAATAAATGGTATTAGTAATACAAATTCTCTGTTGCCATTAAATAACAAGTTTGTTTCTATTTAAATTGATGAAGGCGAATACAAAACATTATTTGGTAAGTGTGCATAATAGGCTTACCTTCAATGGAATTCACGGTTTAATTATCTACACTACAACGTTCTTCTACTTCTTTCGACGTTCTTCTGCTTTTTATCAATACCGTCTGTTAAAATAATAATGAAAAAGCAATATATGCTGATGTTTATACTTGTTACAGGTATAATAGCAGCACGAGCGCAATCCTCGTCTACAACTATTCAGTACAATACTACCATGAAACCAGCTCTTGTACTCGAACTGCCTAACACTACACATGATGTGGAAGGAACTATTTTAGAAAAACTGAAACAAACAGGATATAACCCTGAAACAACAGGACACCTGTTTTGGAAAGATAATAAAAAGGATGGCTTTTATGTGTTTAACAATGTGGCGCTGCCTTCTTTAAGCGATCAGAAGCTGGATATGTACTTTAAAGTAGTGCAAAAAAACAAGCAAGAGAAAGACAACAGTACCTTGTATCTGCTGGTAAGTACAGGTAACGAAAACTTTGCATCGCCTGAAGGTGATTCAACACTATGGAACAGTGCTGCGGCATTTCTTAACAGCTTTGTAGATAAAACCACTGCCTTTAATCTTGAAGAAAGCATTACCCATCAGGAAAATACAGTAAAGGATGCTCAAAAGAAATTAGCGACTATGCAAAAGGATGAAAAAGATATGGGTGATAAAATAAAGAAATACCAGGATGATGTAGTTAAAAATCAAAGCAACCAGAAAGATCAACAGTTAGACATAGATACCCAGTTAAAGAAATTGGAAGATTTAAAACTTAAGAGGAAAGGATAACAGGATTTGTAAGTGTTCTTCCGGAACAAAGGATAGCACCCATATAAAATGAGAGAAAAAGCAGGTTTACAGCCTGCTTTTTTTATGCGGCTATCTGCCATTAATATACCTGTCTTAGCTTAAGCGTAATACCACTTTCAATAAGGTAGTATGATATTCAGTTTTCTCATGGCTAAAGCTCTTCCTGCTCAAGGCTCAAGGCTAGTAGCTCGCAGCTTTTTATAAGCCTGCCTAACTGAATCTGGTATAATATCTCACTCCCACAAAACCTAACTATGAAACCAGGCTATGACTATGAAAACACTTCATTAACACCATTAGTGGTTTATTATGGTTAAATTACATTGCTGGTGATACTACCAGTACTCAAATCAAACAAATGCCAAATATTCCAGAGGTTGTAAAAAGTGCAAAAACAATGAAAGCTATGAACAAAGCTGTACTTGCTTCAGAGTTAAATAAAACTTTGAGAGGCAGAGGTCCCTTTACTGTTTTTGTGCCTTCCGACCAGGCTTTTGAAAAGTTGGGAAATGGAACTTTTGAAAGTTTGCTGAAGCCTGAAAACAAAGTACAACTTTCAGCATTTTTAAGCCAGCACATTATTGCGCATAAGGTGAATTTTAAAAACCTTAAAGAAGGTGATGTATTAAAAACCTTAAAGGGCAATGATGTAACCGTAAGTATAAAAAGAGGTAAAATACGCATTGATGGTGCAACAATTCAAAACGCGGATATAGAGACATCAAACGGCGTTATTCACTCCCTGGATACTGTTCTGAAAGATTAGCACAACTCTCAATACGCCTAGAATAGCATCAATATTGATATAGTTGTTTTTATTTCACCAGGATAATCTTTATCGAAGGATTTACTTGTACATACAAATAGCAGCTAATAGCCACTGGTATAACTGCCGGGGATAAACGATTTTGCCTTCATTCTCCGCACAAAAATATTATATAATGAAAGCCTTAGTATATCATGGTCCCGGTAAGATAGAGTGGGAAGATAAGGCCAAACCTTCCATTCTTGATCCATCTGATGCGCTGATAAAAATTTATAAAACCACTATCTGCGGAACTGATCTGCATATATTAAAAGGCGATGTACCTGAAGTGACGGATGGTCGCATTTTAGGGCATGAAGGCGTTGGTGTAGTGGAAGAAGTAGGCAGCGCTGTTACCGGTTTTAAAATGGGCGACCGCGTTTTAATATCCTGTATCTCCGGTTGCGGAAAATGTGAGTATTGCAAAAAGGGAATGTATTCTCACTGCGAAAAAGGAGGCTGGATACTAGGGCATTTGATTGATGGCACACAGGCAGAATATGTACGGATACCTTTTGCAGATAACAGCCTTTATCATATACCCGAAGGTGCTGATGAAGAAGCCCTGGTAATGCTGAGCGATATATTGCCTACGGCTTTTGAATGTGGTGTTTTGAACGGACAGGTAAAGCCCGGCGATACCGTTGCAATAGTAGGTGCAGGCCCTATCGGACTGGCTATATTGATTACTGCGCAGTTTTACACACCAGCAGCAACTATTATGGTTGATATTGATGATAACCGTTTGCAGGTTGCCGGCAGTTTTGGTGCTACACACACGGTTAACAGCAGTAATGAAGATGCGTTTGGGAAAATTATGAACCTAACAAATAGCAAGGGAGTGGATGTGGCAATTGAAGCGGTAGGTATTCCAGCAACATTTGAATTGTGCGAGTCAATTATAGCACCTGGAGGGCATATTGCTAATGTGGGTGTTCATGGTAAAAGTGTAAGCCTGCACCTGGAAAAATTATGGTCTAAAAATATAACTATCAGTACTCGTCTTGTAGATACCGTTAGTACGTCTATGCTGTTAAAAACGGTTACTTCCAGAAAATTAGATCCGGCTAAATTGATTACACATCATTTTGCATTGAAGGATATTACAAAAGCATATGACACTTTTCAAAATGCGGCAAGAGAAAAAACCTTGAAAGTTATTTTGACGAATGAAGCTGTTTAGAGTTTCCTATAAATTATCTGCTTTTTAATGAACTATCATTTTGCGACAATTTGTTATCTCTTTAAGAATCAATAATTTGCAAACAAACCCTAAACAGGTTCATTACTAAGATTGGCGTAATTTAAAAAAGTCCCGAACCTTCGCTATCATCTGCGGATCTGTAAGATGTTCAGCACTATCGATGGTAACTTTCTTGCTATTAAATTGTGTATCTTCCCGGAGGTGATTTTGAAATTGTTCCTGCGACTTGCCCGGGCCAAAAACCAGAATTTCATCGTAATTCAATAACAGGCTGGAAAGGGCTTTAAAATACTTTAGACTATCAGATTGTTTAGAATTGTTCATGGAGTGTTCACTTCCACCGCTATGCGCTTCTCTTGCTTTTAATTTATCCTGTATAGTATAATCAGCTACATCATTTTCAGAAGTATCGGTTATAATTATTGCTTTGTCGTTATCAAGCCACACTCCCGCATATTGCTTTTGCTTATTTTGTTTCATACTATTTTTTATAAAATTTAAATAATAAAGTTTGGTAAAAGGATGCTTTATTTAATACATCCTTGCTCTTCTCTTACTAATAGTGTACTATCTTTAAAGTTAAATAGTCAGAGAATATTCATTCTTTGTTCAACCTCGCACCTTCTATAATGCCTTTTTTTGTAATGGTATATGTACTGGGTACAATACCATCCATGAGATGTATATGTCCACTATCATTTAACTCAGTTAATAAAAACTGTAGATGATCTTCATTGGGTATCATGCCAAGGTTTTCCTGTTTTGCAATGTCTCCAAAAGTTAGTGTTTCATGCTTTATAAGCGTATTCAGAACGATTTTGCGGTTAATAGTTACCATTATAGATTTTTTGGAGTTTAAACTGTATTAGTTAAGTTCAAGGAAAGCAGATGTAAAGATTAAAACCAAGCCGAAGAAGGAAGTTGGCAAGATTACAATGTACTCTTAATGAATATCCTTAAAGGTAAGCTTAATAAGTAAGATGCTTAATATATTAAAACTAATAGTTTCAATTTTAACAGTATATAATTTCTGTCTTTATGAGTGTACTTCACCTGCAACTAAGTATATAGTAAAGTTATTTCCGTTCTTTCGTATATTAATATGGAAAGCTTATAATGAGTTAAGCTAAAAGTTATACATTAACACTCATACACATTTATTAAGGCTACATTATAGTGATGCTCGTAATTCTACCGGCTTAACGATCAAAAAATGTCAAAGATAACATAAGCCATATCTGCATTTCATTCAACCTTCTGAATGGCTTTCTATAATTGCTTTAATTTCTTCCTTGCTGGCATGCTTCAGTGTTTCAATCTTCAGATGTCTTCCTATTAAACCATGGTTACCCAAAGAGGCCAGGAAACAAGAGCCTTCCTGCATAGTATTGCCATACAGATCGCTTTCCATGACAAACACATTGTCTAAGCCGGGATATTCAAATACTCTTGCATTAGGTGCAATCTGAGCGTTAATTTCTTTGCCTGATAACTTTAAGCCTAGTTTGCTTATCGTATCATCATCTATATTAAAATTAATAGTGTTTTTCATAACTTGTTTCTTTATTCATTTCTTCCAATTTTGCCCTAATTTCCTGGAGCAGCGTAAACTGCTCTGCCTGTATCTCATATAATGTTTTAATTTGTTCGCCTAACAATAAATCCATCTTCTGATGCAGGCTGCGGATACCAATTTCAGACTTTAAATTAATCAGGTAATCATTCTCACCTCTCATCCTGTCCTTTTCTTCCTGCCGGTTCTGGCTCATCATAATAATGGGTGCCTGCAAAGCAGCTATACACGATAGAATCAGGTTCATTAATATAAACGGATAAGGATCAAAAGCCTTGCTGCTAAGGACGGAAACATTGTAAGCAATCCATAATGTAAGTACGATTCCGAACAAAGCAATAAACTTCCAGCTTCCGCCAAAGCGCGCTACCTTATCTGAAAGCTTTTGTCCGCGTGAAAGGATATCTTCAGGGGGATGTAACAGATTATTGATGATTAAGCCTTCTTCTTCAATCGTCTGCTGCACTATCTTATGCAGTTTACTCAGGTACTCATTTTTGTCTGATGATACCTGGTTAATAACATTACTATTCATAATCCATATTATTATCTGTTATAAAAAACAGCCTATGCCATACCGTTTACGGGTTATGCTTTCCTCATATTATGAATTGAATCCGCATAGGCATCATTTGCATGATTGGTGTATACACCATAAGCATCTAAGCTGTAGCCAACCATGCCATCATTCGCTTCAATAAGATAGATGATGGCTTCATCTCCGGGGTCAGACTCGCCTTCAAAACGGTAGGTTCTAATAATTTTTATTTCATGCTGCCCATATATTTTATCTTTTAAGGATATCACCCCATCTGTATTGACAACAAATTCATTATCCTGATTTCTTAGTCTCAGGTCATTAAGGATACTGCTTACCGTATCCATTTCTGTATTGTTTATCATAGATTTGATTTTATACCGGTTTTCTGTTCCTGGTTCTTTCTCTTTCATTATACGATTCTGCTAATTGATGCCTTTTTGCTCCTACTTCAATAATGCGGAATTGTAACTGGTATTCGTTCTTTTGAATTTTTCCTTCAATATCTATCTTTTCTTTCCGAAGGCTTTTCCCTTTCTCCTCAAGTCGGTTATATTTTGATGTTGCTTTATTAAATGCTTTGCTCTGATCCTTGATTCGCAGTTCCAGGTTATACCTTTGAATAGCCGGAGCTGCATTGCCTATGAAAGGCGCTATAAGTGGCGTATTGATAAAGGGTGCATATTCTCCTGGTGCCAAAGCTTTTGAAAGCGTAGACAATAAAAGCGTATCGTTATAAGAATTCTTTTCTTTTCCTTTTGCATGGATTACTTTAATAAGTAAGGCATTAAAATCAAGTGTTAACAATTGGGAAATGTCCGGGATTACAAATGGAGATAAAAATGTCTTTTTCATAAAGAATATTTTAAAATGTGGTAATTATGTACAATTAAAGCAGATGTAAAGATTGAAACCGGGAGAAGAAAAGTAAGAAAGATTACCAAGTGCTGTTAAATGATTACCTCTAAAGGTAGGCTTAATAAACAACACGTTTAGTTATATTCTGAGGCAATCATTTACAGGTTTACAGTTATGCGGAATCCGAGGTACAATAATTTTCACCAATGGTCTGAAAGGGGGCAAAGGTTTGATGGATTTGCATGCTAATTACGAAACAGTTGCATCTTATCCTTTACTGAGAAAAGCAGGGTAAATAAAAAACCAACCACCCAATTAAATGGATGGTTGGTTAAATGTAAAAGATGAACTAACTTAAGCAAGTACTGTGTCCAGCGAATGGATAACACCGTTAGAAGCTTGTATATCGTGTATTTGGATGGTAGCATTATCAATGCTAACCTTTCCATCCTGTACTTTTACAGATAAATGTTTACCTAGCAAGGTAGTAAGCTTTCTACCATCTTTAAGGTCTTTAAAATTCACTTTACCTACAACTACATGTTGCTGTAACAAGCGCGTAAGCTGCACTTTATTTTCAGGTTTCATTAAATCAGCCAGCGTGTTACTATCCAGTTTTCTAAAAGCCATATCCGATGGGGCCAAAAAAGTATATGGGCCTATGGCCTCTAACACCTGGTCTACCCCAGATGCAATAACACCTTCCCTTAAAGTTGTCATATTCTCGTCTGTCCTGACAACTTGTGTAATGTTTGACATTTTTTTGATTAATTTACCAGTAGAATAACTGGTAATACATGTAAGGTACGCTTATAAACAGGTGGCTGGTGTTAAACCTTAGCTTGATTTGATAATTTCTTCTTCCCTGGTTTGTGCCTCTGTTAACCTTCTATAAAGTGATCGAAGTATAAACTTTGTCATGAAGAAACAGCATGTTGTTCCAATAGGGTTTTATGCTTTAATTAAACAAGTTATAGCTTTAAAAACAGTTCTTCCTGTTGCACACTATAAAACAGGTTCTGTAACAAATGCAGGTAATGCACATCCTTTACAAGCGTACGATGAGAAAAATCTACGGCATTATACTCTGTATTCAGCTCTATAGTAACCGTTTTCTTAGGTTTTTCATGTTGCCATGTTTTATGATAACTATGAAAAGTAAATCCTAATGCTGTTAATAGCTCATTGGAGATAGGTACACCACTTATAGAAGCGTTTATACATTAATACATGTAATAGTCCTTTATTTTAACCTTATAGCTATCCATTGCTCTTGTAATAGTATCAGCAAACCTTTTTTCAATATCCTGCTTGTTTGCAGAGACAGTATAATTTAGTAAACGCAAAGCAGCTTGCTCATCTAAGTAACGGTTTACGCTTTCAATTTCTTCGTTCAATAATATTTCTTTCTTAGTATTCCAATCGCTGCGCAACATGCCCTTGGGCATCAGTTTATCAATATTTTTTTGTTTAAAAAAATCATTACAAAAAAATTGAAAATTGATCATCGCATTAAATACAATGTCTTCCATAAAATAAATTTGAGAGTAAGAGATAGTGATTTTGAAAAACAACAGTTGGTATAAGATACAAAAAATGCAGCAACCCCGCACTTTATTTATTCACCATTCGAAGCGCGATAAAATGTTTGTGTAGCGCAGTTTTGCTGTAAAAGTAATAATGAACTCTTTGAAACGGAATATTATTCCTAGTATAATACATGATAAGAAAAGTGAGAAATAAAATAAGGTAAACAAGGATGGTTGGCTCAATAAGCATTATGAAATTCATATATTTATAGCTACAAAGTACAATCCATGATTAGCTAATGTACTCACAAATAAACTAAGTAAATCAGAAAAGAGATTACATTTTGATTCAAAAAATAACCCAATTCTTCCATGACAGGAAAAGTATTACTTATAGATGATGAAGAAAAGCTTAGAAGCTTGTTAGCACGGCTACTAAAGCTGGAAGGTTATGCCATTACGGAAGCCGGCAACCTAAAAGCAGCTTATAAAGCTGTTGATACAGAAGAACCGGATGTTATACTTTGTGATGTAAAATTACCCGATGGCAGTGGGGTTGACTTTATTGCACAGGTAAAGCAACAGCACCCACTAATTGAAATTATTCTCCTTACTGCTTATGGCAATATCCCTGATGGCATCCAGGCAATGAAGAATGGCGCCTTTGACTATATAACCAAAGGAGATGATAACAACAAAGTTATTCCGCTTCTTAGCAAGGCAATGGAGAAAGTACAACTGCAAAAACGAGTGCAGCAATTGGAAAATCTCGTTGGTAAAAAGTACAGTTTTGAGAGCATTGTTGGTGACATCAAAAGCATATACACGCAGCCATTGCATTAGCACAAAAAGTTGCTCCTACCGATACTACTGTTTTGCTGCTTGGCGAAACAGGAACCGGCAAGGAAGTATTTGCGCAGGCTATTCATAATAGCGAGCAGCAGAGCTAATAAAACGTTTATTGCATTGAACTGTGGTGCTTTTACCAAAGAATTGTTGGAAAGTGAATTGTTC
This sequence comes from uncultured Chitinophagaceae bacterium, assembly GCA_963819045.1. Taxonomy (GTDB): domain Bacteria; phylum Bacteroidota; class Bacteroidia; order Chitinophagales; family Chitinophagaceae; genus Ilyomonas. Next base: position 211,429 of record CAWFUV010000020.1, read on the forward strand.
GGACATAAAGCCGGTGCATTTACAGGAGCCATAAAGGATAAAAAAGGCTTGATGGAAGAGGCTAACGGAGGGACACTATTTCTTGATGAAATCGGCGAAATGGCTATTGATCTGCAAAGCAAGTTGTTAAGGGTATTGGAAACAGGGGAGTTTATAAAAGTGGGTGATACCAAAACAACAAAGGTGAATGTCCGTATCATTGCTGCCACCAACAGCAACCTGCAGGAAGAAGTAAAAGAAGGTAGGTTTCGTGAAGATCTTTATTACCGCCTGAATGTATTTAGTATAGCGTTGCCCTCTTTACGTGAACGCAAAGAAGACATCCCATTGTTAGCGATTATTACACCAGAATCTTTGCAGCTAAAACCAACAAGAAGATAAAAGGCATCACCAATGAAGCCATGAGATTGCTGGAAGCGCATCAATGGAAAGGCAATATTCGTGAACTGAAAAACATTATTGAACGGGCAGTTATTTTAGAAGATAGTGAACTAGCTTACGACAGCAGCTTTACCCTACGACCTGCAAAATGGTTCAGATACCGGTAACATCATTTGACTTAGCAACAATAGAAAAACAGCACATACAAAAAGTATTACACCATACCGGTGGCAATAAAACCGAAGCTGCTCACTTACTTAATATCGGCTTAACTACCTTATATAGGAAAATGGAGGAATACGGCATATCCAAATAGTTTAAACCTTCCATTTTGAAAAAGCACCCTTTCATTTTGAAAGGGTTTTTTATTGCAGCAAATACCGAAGGAGTATTTATATAGAAGCAAGCCTTTCATTATCAATTATTTAAGGCTTCAACTCCTGATATTTATATTACTGGTACAGAATTATCACATCCTTCAATAATTAAAAATCACATTATAAACATCAACACTATGCTTACAGCCTTTTTAATTATAGCAGGCTTAATCTGCTTTTACCTGTTTTTCAAATCGGTTCAGTACTTCGAAAAATTCTAAGTTATGGCAAACACAATCCTTTTGATTATCTCGGTTTTGGTATTTATCTATCTCCTTTATGTATTGGTAAAACCTGAAAAATTTTAAAGGTGAATGTAAGAGATAGATAGCAGCCATAACACGCATCACTCAACATTCACTACTCAAAATATCCTTTAACATGACAACAGAATTATCAGGTGTTATAGTTACATTTCTTACTCACGGTATTGCTGGCAATCCCACTGGGTAAATACATCGCAAAAGTTTTTACCGGAGAGAAAACCTTTCTGGATTTTCTACATCCCGTTGAACGCTTTATTTACCGTATCTGTGGTATTGATCCCACAAAAAGCATGAACTGGAAAGCATTTTTAATAGCTATGCTTACTATCAATAGTTTATGGTTTGTATATGGCTTTTTCATGCTGATATTTCAAAGCCATTTGCCATTAAATCCAGATGGCAATCCCGACCAGACACCTGATCTCGCTTATAATACAATTATCAGTTTTGTAACCAATACAAACCTGCAGCATTACTCAGGTGAAACGGGCTTAACGTATTTCACCCAATTATTTGTAATCTGTTTTCTGCAATTCGTTAGTGCTGCTACAGGTATTGCCTGTTTGATAGCCTTGTTTAACGCTTTTAAAGAAAAAAGCACCAACAATCTCGGCAACTTCTGGAGCATTTTTGTAAAATCAATTACAAGAATTTTACTGCCGTTATCTATTGTGCTTGCAATTATTCTTGCATTTAATGGCACCCCAACCAGTCTTTGCAGGTAAAGACACAATCACAACATTGCAGGGCGATACTGTACAGGTTTCCCGCGGACCTGCAGCAGGTGTTATTGCTATAAAGCAAATGGGTACTAATGGTGGTGGGTACTTTGGCGCCAACTCGGCTGTCCCGTTTGAAAATCCAAACTATCTTACAAATATCGTAGAGGCCATCTCCATTCCGCTCATATCCATTGCATTGGTTTTTGCATTAGGATATTACCTCAAAAGAAAAAGACTGGCTTATATCATATTTGGAGTAATGACTTTCTTCTTCTTTCTTTTTGTTATCAATAATATTTATTTCGAAACAAAAGGGAATCCCGAAATAAGCCGGATGGGCATTGCACAAAACATTGGTGCAATGGAAGGTAAGGAAATAAGACTTGGCTCTGCCGCAACTGCCTATTGGAGTGTAGTTACAACATCCACATCTAATGGTTCGGTAAATGGTATGCATGATAGTTTAATGCCATTATCGGGTGCTGCTGTATTGATTGACATGATGATCAATGCTTTGTATGGCGGTGTGGGTGTGGGCTTACTCAATTATTTTATCTATATCATCATTGCTGTGTTTATTTCCGGCTTGATGGTGGGGCGAACGCCGGAATTGATGGGTCATAAAGTAGAGGCAAGAGAAGTAAAAATTGCAGCCATCGTAACACTTCTCTCCGCCTTCCTGATAAAAGCCGGAACAGCTCTCGCTGCATACGTGCTAATACATCATGCAAATGCAGACTGGGCCGTAAAACCTTCTGCATGGCTTAACAATCCTGACTATCATGGTTTCTCCGAAATGTTTACGAATATACTTCAGCAAACGCTAATAATGGCAGCGGCTTTGAAGGATTGGGTGATAACAACATCTGGTGGAATGTAACTACGGGAACAGTAATGCTATTGGCAAGATTTCTTCCCATTATTGGCCCGGTGGCAATTGCAGGGCTGCTGGCAAACAAAAAGTTCATTCCCGAATCAGCAGGCACCTTAAGAACGGATTCAGTCACGTTTGGTGTAATGACCATGGCTGTAATAGTTATCGTTACAGCCCTCTCCTACTTTCCACCAATGGTACTCGGCCCATTAGCAGAGTATTTCAGTATGCATGCACATTAGCGAGATGACAGTTGACAGATGACGAAGGAATAATACCAGATTCAAACAGGTAGTGAGATGCCAGAGAAGCTCCAGGCCCTAAAGGGATGCAGGACAGATACGAAGCAGATAGAGGTTTACCCCGGAGTTAATACGTAGGAGATAGGGAGGAGATTCGGTATAAGTTAAGTATAACTTAAGTATAAGTTAGGTATAACTTAAGTATAACTCCGGGTATTCTAATAGATGAAATGGATGTTTTTGAGGGTAGAGAGGGGGCTGCTCAAATAGAAAACCTTAGGGAGAGCGGTCGTGAATAGTTAATACCAGCGTTAGATAAATGAACTGATTAAGGCGCAGCCTACAACTGTTTCGACCTTTGCAAGCCTATTATATCCTGCTTAATTGAAAATGGTATAAGTACTTACAGCAATTTATATCATGCGTTATTATGTTAATAAAATTCTCATCCTGAAATTCAGGGTGTATCAGTTGAAAAACAAAAAACATTAAGTATATGTCAATTCATAAAAGAACCATTAGATTATTCGATCCCACTCTCGTTAGGGAAGCATTAAACCAATCTTTTGCAAAGCTTAATCCGCGTTATATGGTTCGTAATCCTGTAATGTTTACAGTAGAAATAGGAACCGCTGTAATGCTTGGTGTATGTTTATGGGTTGCCTCGGGCGAAACATCACAAGGGAGTTTAGCATACAACATCTCCATTACAGCGATACTTTTTGTTACTGTACTGTTCGCCAACTTTGCCGAAGCTATTGCAGAAGCAAGAGGTAAAGCTCAGGCAGAGAGCCTGCGTAAAACAAGAGAAGAAACACCTGCAAAGAAGGTCCTTGCTGTAGGAGAAATGTTTGTAGATGAAGTGACCATAGTACCCTCATCACAACTAAAAAAAGGAGATGTATTTATTTGCGAAACAGGTGATATTATCCCAATGGATGGTGAAATAATTGAAGGTATTGCCACCATTGATGAAACCGCCATTACTGGTGAATCTGCTCCGGTAATCCGTGAAGCAGGCGGTGATAAATCATCTGTAACAGGCGGCACAAAAGTATTAAGCGACCGAATAAAAGTTCGCGTTACAACAGAGCCAGGTGAAAGCTTTCTTGATAAAATGATTGCACTGGTAGAAGGTGCATCGCGCCAGAAAACGCCCAATGAAATTGCATTGACCATCCTGCTGGCAAGCTTCACACTTATCTTCATTATCGTTTGTGTTACATTAAAACCTTTTGCAGATTATGCGCAAACAAGCATCAGTATTGCAGCCTATATCTCCTTGTTTGTATGCTTAATTCCAACCACTATTGGCGGCTTGTTAAGCGCTATTGGTATTGCAGGTATGGACAGAGCGTTACGGGCAAATGTGATTACTAAAAGTGGTAAAGCTGTTGAAACAGCAGGTGACGTGGATACATTATTGCTTGATAAAACCGGCACTATTACTATTGGAAACAGAAAGGCTACAAATTTCTGGAACGGGAATGGCAAACCTGAATCTGCATTTGTTGAAGCATGTGTGCTTGCATCATTGGCTGATGAAACTCCGGAAGGCAAATCAATTATTGAGCTTGCAGAATCAAAAGGATATCAAACGCCTCCTATAGATAAAGGAAAAGCGCATTTTGTAGAGTTCACTGCCGAAACAAGAAGCAGCGGCATTGATCTGCCTGCTGCAAAAGCAGGTATGGGAGGAGTACATATCCGTAAAGGCGCTTTTAATGCAATTAAACAGCGAGTAGAAAAAGCCGGTAATGAAGTGCCTGTTTATGTTACCCATAAAACAAGAGAGATTGCTGCAAACGGAGGTACACCATTAGTGGTAAGCTTTAATGACGAAGCAATAGGTGTAATAGAATTGCAGGATATCATCAAACCAGGCATCCAGGAACGTTTTCAGCGCCTGCACAAAATGGGGGTAAAAACAGTGATGGTTACAGGTGATAACCCACTCACTGCAAAATATATTGCCGATAAAGCAGGTGTTGACGACTTTATTGCAGAGGCAAAGCCGGAAGATAAAATGGATTACATAAAAAAAGAACAGCAAGGTGGTAAACTGGTTGCCATGATGGGTGACGGTACAAACGATGCACCTGCACTTGCTCAGGCCGATGTTGGAGTAGCTATGAACAGTGGCACACAGGCTGCAAAAGAAGCCGGGAACATGGTTGATCTGGACAACGACCCTACCAAACTGATTGAAATTGTTGAAATAGGTAAGCAATTGCTTATTACCAGGGGTACTATTACCACATTCTCCATTGCGAATGATGTTGCTAAATACTTTGCCATTGTTCCGGCTTTATTTATTGTTTCCATCCCGTCTTTGCAGGCACTTAATATTATGCGTCTTGCAAGCCCCCAGAGTGCCATATTATCAGCTGTAATTTTCAATGCTATCATTATTCCGATGCTTATTCCGCTGGCATTACGGGGTGTCGCTTACAAGCCTATCGGAGCAAGTGCATTGCTTAGAAGAAACCTGTTGATTTATGGCTTAGGTGGAATTATTGTTCCTTTTATCGGAATAAAACTGATTGATATGCTGCTTGCTTTATTTATGAGGTAAATACTAACACACTTTAAAATGATAATTATGAAACAATATTTGTTGCCATCATTAAAGCTCACATTGGTAATGCTGATTATATGCTCGGTACTATACCCCTTGTTAATTGCAGCAGTTGGTAAACTCACACCAGGAGGCGGCGATGGCGAAACAGTTGAGGTAAATGGAAAGGTGGTAGGATATGCTATTGTCGGACAAAGGTTTACAGACGACAGGTATTTCCGGAGCCGTCCCTCTGCAGTAGATTATAATGCTGCAGGCTCTGCAGGTTCTAACAAAGGTCCAACCAATCCTGATTATTTAAAACAGGTACAGGATAGGATAGACACATTCCTTGTTCATAACCCTGGCATCAATAAAAAAGATGTTCCAGCCGAGCTGGTAACCGCCTCAGGCAGTGGTGAAGACCCGGACCTCTCCCCTGCTGCCGCAAAAATCCAGGTTAAACGTATTGCAGCTATCCGTCACATTGATGAAAGCAAGCTTAACCAATTGGTTGACGAACATACGGATGGTCCGTTGCTCAGCTTTTTGGGCCCTTCCAAGGTAAACGTGTTGAAACTAAACATTGCATTAGATGAATCAAAAAAGTAAGCCGTCATAGCGGGCGGAGAAGCAGTCAGTGCGTTGTAGTACCCGCAGGGTCTAGTGGAAAATAAAATAAGTCCTCAATAGTGATGTACAACTAAGCACAGGCTATTCTCTCCTGCCCTGTATGGCGGTTGAAAGAAGTAACTTTAGCTATCTTTATATGCAGCAAAACGATACCGACAATCGGGAGAAAAGGGTTGAACAGTTTTTAAAACTGGCAGAAACTGAAAACAGGGGTAAACTCAAAATATACATTGGCATGAGTGCCGGTGTGGGAAAGACTTATCGCATGTTGCAGGAAGCCCATCGTTTGCTGGATGTTGGAGTGAACATAAAGATTGCATTTGTAGAAACACATGGGCGCAAGGAAACTGAAGCCCTGCTGGAAGGACTACCCGCTATTCCAAGAAGGGAAGTTTTTTATAAAGGCAAGCTGTTAGAAGAGTTGGATGTACAGGCTATTCTGTTGCTGCATCCTCAAATAGTAATTATAGATGAACTGGCACACACCAATATTCCCGGCAGCAAGAATGAGAAGCGCTGGCAGGATGTTTTAGATGTATTAGATGCAGGTATTGATGTGATTTCAGCAGTCAATATTCAGCATATTGAAAGTATAAATGAGGAGGTAAAACACATAACAGGTGTAGAAGTAAAAGAGAGAGTACCTGATAAAATGCTGCAACTGGCAGACGAAGTAGTTAATATAGATTTAACTGCCGATGAATTGATAACCCGGCTGAAAGAAGGGAAAATATATGACCACACCAAAATTCAGCAGGCACTCACCAATTTCTTCCAGCCAGAGAAGATTTTACAGCTTCGCGAACTGGCATTGAAAGAGGTTGCCGGACAGGTGGAACGCAGGGTGGACTATTCGATAAGTTACCAAAAGAATCCTTTCAAGCACGACAGGTTTCTTGCCTGTATTTCATCCAACAATGAAATTGCACAACGTATTATTCGTAAAACTGCTCGTTTAGCCTCTTACTACAATAGCCAATGGTATGTGCTATATGTGCAAACAAGGGGCGAAGCAACAGACAAAATACCGCTGGATAAACAACGGTATTTAATTAATAACTTTAAGAATGCAACAGAACTGGGTGCGGAAGTGATCCAAAAGAAAACGGATAATATTTCGGAAGCTATCATGGAAACAGTTAAAGAGAAAAATATTACCACTATTTGTTTAGGAAAACCGCATATAAACCTGTTCCAGATTATCTTAAAGACCAATGTCTTTAATCAGCTATTAAAAACATTATCCAAAAATGATATTGATATTTTAATTCTCTCCTGATGCCACTGAGTGTAAAAAATAAGATATGGTTAGGAACACTCTTTCTTTTCCTGCTCCTGTTATTAACGGGTGGCATGGGTATTTATTACATCATCATATTAAAAGATCAGTCAAAAGCAGTTTTACAGGACAACTATGAAAGTCTTTCCTATTCACATGCTATGCAAGCGCAGTTGGATAGTTTAAACATAAAACATGAAGCTGCATTAAAAGTTTTTGGCAGCGCCTTACAATATCAGGAACATAACATCACCGAGCCTGGTGAAAGTGAAGCTACCAGGGTTGTCCGCCTCAACTTTGAAAAGCTGAGAAGTGGTGATACATCCAACAAAGCAATCCAACAAATCAGGAACAGCATACAAAGAATTTTGAGGCTTAATATGGATGCCATTAGTCGCAAAAGTAAAAGAGCAGAAGTTGTAGCCAAAGATGCTTTTAGTGTGATTATGCTTTTAGCGGGTATCGTCTTTTTGATGTCTTTTACTTTCATTATTAACTTTCCATCCATTATTACTACTCCTATTAATAAATTAGCGGAAGCCATTAAAGAGATTGCTAATAAAAACTATCGTTATCGTATTCATATCGATAATAAAGATGAGTTTGGGAAACTGGCGGATGCTTTCAATGAAATGGCAGCGCGGCTGGAATATTTTGAAAACAGCAATCTGAATAAGCTACTGTTCGAGAAAAGCCGTGCAGAAGCAGTAATTAACAGTTTGAAGGATGCCAGTATTGGTATTGACAAAGACAATAAAGTGCTGTTCGCTAATGCACAGGCACTCCAATTATTAGGCATCAAAGCCGCTGATATTGTAGGCAAGCCGGTACCGGAAATAACCGGGAGGAATGACTTATTCCGCTTTTTGATCAACAGTGATAATAAAGCACCCTTCAAGATTGTTGTGGATAACCGCGAAAACTATTTTATCAAAGAAATCATTGAGGTAGAACAAGGTGATAACCACAGTAAAGTGATTGTGATAAAAAATATTACTTCCTTTAAAGAGCTGGATGTAGCCAAGACCAACTTCATTGCTACCATTACACATGAATTGAAAACACCGTTAGCTTCATCCGACTTTAGTTTGAAATTATTGGAAGATGAACGCATCAGTACTTTAACACCGGAACAAAGAGACCTTATACAAAATGTAAAGCAGGATAACCAGCGCATGTTGAAAATACTTAGCGAATTGCTCAATATGTCGCAGGTGGAAGCTGGCCGTATTCAATTGAACAAGCAAAAAGTACATCCTGGCATTATTGTAAATAGTGCTATGGAAACGGTGGCATCAGCAGCAAAAGAAAGAGGTATAGAACTAAAAGAGCATATAGGAGACAACCTTCCGGAAATAAATGTAGATGCCGAAAAAACAACGTGGGTCGTGAATAATTTTCTTACTAATGCCATTAAATACTCTCCCGCAGATAATAGTATTAACATTAACATTGAGCGTAAGAACGGCTCTATACTATTTTCAGTAAAAGACAATGGACCGGGTATCGCCAAAGAATACCAGGATCGTTTGTTCGAACGGTATTTCCAGGTTCCTGGCTCTAAATCAAAAGGCACCGGTTTAGGCTTAGCTATTTCTAAAGATTTCATTGAAGCACAAGGAGGAAAGATCTGGGTGGAAAGCGAAATTGGCCAGGGAGCAAAGTTTTGTTTTGAATTACCGGTATAAGGCTGTTTGAAAGTGATTCTTATTGCGCATTGAACAGAGCCATAGGCTAGAAGTATGTTGTAGATTTGAGAACGAACTAAAAGCAATAACATAGCAGTGGTTTTGTACATTACCATTGAAAACACTCGTTAAGACTATCAGGTCGATTTCTTTACAATCTACTGTTTACTACTACCAGTGTCCGCCTTATAAATCCAGGTATCTCTGTCTTACGCTCTCTGGTAATGCAGTACGTTTACTGTATTGTATTCAATACCTTGTGAACAAAACCGTGATCAACTTTCCTTTGGTATACTTTATATTCCATCTTATTATTTGTAAGAACCATAACATCCGGGCTTAATAGCTCTATGTAATGGAACGTTATTTCATTTGCATGATCATCCCAAATGAACAATAACCATTCATCCTCCGGTGTATTAAGAATGTTATAGGTTACCTCCTTACAGACACTTTCGTCCATGATGAGGAGGTCAGATTGCTGGGTGAAATCATAAATAAATGAAAATACCAAAACTTCATCAGGATACTCATTATACCAGGTGCCTACCATTGTATTTGCGTAGGACTTATATTGGGTAACAGTAACATTGTCCATGTGTAAGGGGCATTTGAAAGGCATAAAGCCGTAAAACATAAATCATTGACTCGCAAAAAACCAAAGCAAATAGGATGCCTTAATTACATCTAATATATATATATATATATATATCGCTACTCATCAATTTATTATAGAGCCAATATAAATGGTAAAATTCTTGCTATTCTATCTAAAAATTACCAGATATAACGTAAAGGATAAAGGTAAATTCTCATATCCTGATACAATCTAACTTATGACTAAAGGAATAGAGTTCCAGAAGAGAAAGGCAGAGTTAATCAACAGCTATAAAGAATATTTGGCTTTGTTAATAGATTTTCAGCTTTCAGATGCCCATAATATCAATGTGCTTGAAGAACTTGCTAAGGCACATTCAAAGGCTACCACCAAAGGTCTGGCTTTTACTAATTTTATGTCTACATACAAAGAAAAACCTACAGAGGAAACGTGACACTTGTTTAGCTTGACTATAAGATCTTACCAGTTTCAATAAATGACTTGATGGGCATATCGGAGCATGGTTGATGTTGGTAACTGTAATGATGCAATCAAGTACATTATGTAAAGACATTTGCTGAAGAAGTATTCCAAGTGGTTGCGAAAAAAACATCTGTGACCAGCCTTCTAAACTAACAGGCATAACCCTCAACCTTCAAATTAAGAGTAAACTTTCAAAGGAGTTTGCAAGGTTGTACAGTCACCGTAATAAAGATTCAGTAAACCGCCATTGAATATACGTGAGGATGGAAGTAAATTATTTAGCTTCGCCGCGCAGAATTGTCTGCTCACTTCAAATCACTGCTTCGCTCATGAAATACTCGCAGCTACTTGGCTTACTGGCTTGTATAGGAGAAATAATCGCTTGCTTTATGCCATGGGTCTTAGTGGCAGAACAACACTTGCTTATTAGTGGTATTAACAACGCTGTGCCCAATTTTGGCAAACCGGGTATGTTTAATATTGTATTGAGTGCAGTTATGGGCATTTTCTTTATTATTCCAAAGATCTGGGCTAAAAGAACCAACGTTATTATAGCGGCTATTAACCTTGCATGGAGTTTTCGCAATTACCTGGTGATCACTGCCTGCCGTGCCGGTGAGTGCCCGGAAAAAAGAGCAGGTATTTACTTACTGCTTTGCGTCTCTGTTTTCATTTTAATTATGTCTTTCTTACCACCCATAAAAGTGCCGCCACAACAACAATCATAACCTGAATCATACTAAAGCCATAGCAAAGCCTTAGTAAAGCCATACTAAAGTCATGACAAAGTCATGGGAAAGCCATGGATAGTCCATGGGAAGTCATGCTTAAAGCCCTGCCTCCTCCCTGGTTATGTCTATCCATACTGCTGTGAACCGCTTTCCTCCTTAAATAGCAGGATAATTAACATTATGGTTTTCTATTCATGCCACTCAGGGTATTCTTTATCCATGCACCAACTGGTGGGTTTGCTTTATTACTCCCATTACAAACACACTTTGTACATGACCAATGTTTTCAATAGCGCTTAGTTTATTTACATGAAAATCGTAGTAAGCATTCATGTCTTCACACACTACCTTCAACATAAAGTCAAACTCTCCGGAAATGCTGTAGCACTCAATGATCTCATTTAACTCATTGATCACTTTTATAAACTTCGAACCTGCATTTTTACTGTGCTGCTTTAGCGATACATAACAGATCACCATCAACCCCTTCTTTACTTTTACATTATCTACAATAGTGGCGTATTGCTTTATCACTCCATTGGCTTCCATCCACTTTATACGCTCATGCACAGGGGTGGTGCTTAAGTGTATTTTATCGGCGATCTCCTTTACAGTTATCCGTGCATTTTGCTGAAGCAAGTGCAGAATAGCATAGTCTTTCTCATCTAATGCAATTTCTTCTGTAGCTGAATCTTCTTTTTTGTTGAGTTTACCCATGGCAAAACAGCATTTTATTATTATTTAAGAGCATCTAAAAGTGCTTTATCCCATATTTCTACAATAGTGCAGCATATTATTCTAAAAATATACTTTTGCAATCTAAATAAAATACTTATGTCAGTGATCACAAAACAGGGGATTGATTTTGCCCTCCAATATAAAGTGGCAGATATGAGCCTGGCTGCATGGGGGCGTAAAGAAATACGCTTGGCCGAAGCTGAAATGCCCGGCCTGATGGCACTGCGTGCTGAATATGGTGCTTCGCAACCGCTGAAAGGTGCGCGCATTGCAGGCTGCCTGCATATGACCATTCAAACGGCTGTGCTGATTGAAACATTAGTGGCTTTAGGAGCTGAAGTGCGCTGGAGCTCATGCAACATCTTCTCTACGCAAGACCATGCTGCTGCGGCTATTGCGGCTGCAGGTATTCCTGTATTTGCCTGGAAAGGCGAGACACTGGAAGAAGCTGACTGGTGCATAGAGCAAACGCTGTTCTTTGGCAGTGAAGACCGCCCGCTTAACATGATACTGGATGATGGTGGCGACCTTACCAATATAGTGCTGGATAAATATCCTGAACTGGTACAGCATGTAAAAGGTATTTCGGAAGAAACTACTACCGGTGTACACCGCCTGTACGAAAGAATGGCTAAGGGTACTTTGCCTATCCCTGCCATCAATATCAATGACTCTGTAACCAAGAGCAAGTTTGATAATAAGTATGGTTGTAAAGAGTCTTTAGTAGATGCTATCCGCCGCGCTACGGATATTATGATGGCTGGTAAAGTTGCTGTAGTAGGTGGTTATGGCGATGTGGGTAAAGGTTCTGCTGCTTCGTTGCGTGGTGCCGGTTGCCGTGTGATTGTTACGGAGATTGACCCGATATGCGCACTGCAGGCTGCCATGGACGGCTATGAAGTAAAGAAAATGATTGATGCTGTGAAAGAAGGCGACATCATTGTAACTGCGAGCGGTTGCCGCGACCTGATCACTGAAAAGCATTTCCGCCTGATGAAGGATAAAGCTATTGTGTGCAATATTGGTCACTTTGATATTGAGATTGATATGGCATGGCTGAACGATAACTATGGCAATACTAAAGATACCATTAAGCCACAGGTTGACTTGTATAGCATCGATGGTAAAGAAGTAATTGTACTGGCTGAAGGACGTTTGGTAAACTTAGGTTGCGCTACAGGGCATCCAAGCTTTGTGATGAGTAACTCGTTTACCAACCAGGTATTGGCACAAATAGAGTTGTGGACAAATACTGAGGCTTATGAAAACAAGGTATATGTGCTGCCAAAGCATCTGGATGAAAAGGTTGCCCGCCTGCACCTTAGCTAAGATTGGTGTGACACTGGACGAGCTGACAGATGAACAGTCCGGATACTTAGGTATTAGTAAGAATGGTCCGTTCAAGTCTGAACATTATCGCTATTAATTAACTAGTGTACTACATCTTATACAAAGGCTCAACCATCTGGTAGAGCCTTTTTTATTTTGCTTAACTTTGAAAAAACTGTAGTTATGGACACATTGATAAGAATGAAAGTGGATGATTTAAACGAAACCCTCATAGATTTTTTGCGCCATTCATTTAAAGGAAAAAGTATGGAAGTACATATTCTTGAAGCAGAACCGGAAATGGATGAAACAGAATTTGTATTAAGAGATCCAACAGCGAGGAAAGAAATTATGGAAAGTATTGAAGAAGTAAATAAGGGTGTTGGGCTGAAGAAATACAATACAGTTGAAGAATTGAAACAGGAGTTTTTAAACGAGCCTAAACCATGAGAGACATTGTATTAACCAGAAAAGCAAGAGAACAAATACAATATCTTATATCTAATGACCGCAAAATAGCATTGAAGATTTTTGAATTATTTGATGCTGTTGTTAAAGACCCATTTACTGGCATTGGCAAGCCAGAGGCATTAAAAGGTGATTTGCAAGGCTACTGGAGCCGCCGTATTAATGACGAACACCGTTTGGTTTACAAGGTCACAACTGATTCAGTTATAATTATTTCTTGCCGCACACATTATAATATTTAAACGTCTTGGTAAGATTGTTGCTTTTTACGTAAATCATGAAGAAGCCTTTTGACCTAAACACAATCCTGAGCCGTATAGAAAAGGCGGTAGCAAAGTATCCAAAGGCTGCCATGTTTCAATTGTATGAAGAAGGCTTTACTTCCCTGTTTGAACAACTGATCTCCTGCATTATCTCTATCCGCACCCTGGATGAAACAACTATACCTGTATCTAAACGCTTATTTGCAAAAGCGAAAACACCTGAACAAATTACCGCATTATCATTGGATGAATTAGCCGAACTATTGCATGGGAGCACATTCTCTTATCAAAAGGCAGGAACGATATCCGCAGTGGCTAAGAAGGCTATTGAAGAATACAATGGGACACTACCTGCTGATTTTAAAATATTGACAACGGTGAAAGGTGTAGGTCCTAAATGCGCTAATTTGGCTTTGGGTATAGCTACGCAACAAGCTGCCATCAGTGTGGATATTCACGTGCACCGGGTAGTGAACCGCTGGGGTTTTGTGCAAACTACACAGCCTGAGCAAACAATGCTGGCACTGGAAGAGAAAGTGGATAAAGAGAAATGGATAGATATTAACAGACTATTAATGCCATTTGGCAAACATATATGCACCGGCAAAGCACCACATTGCTCTACCTGCCCAGTGCTGGAATATTGCAGGCAAGTAGGGGTAACCACCCACAGATAAAAAAGCCGGAAGAGGTTCTTCTCTCCCGGCTTCGCCTTTTATTTATCTATACAGCTTATTTCTTTTCTGTAGTAGCTGCAGCAGTAGTATTTTTATTAATTGCTGCTGTCCACTCCTGGCTGATAGCTGATTTTTCAATCTTAATATAGCTGCCGGGGCTCACCTCCAACATAAGAGTATTATCGTCGTTTACTTTATAGATAGTACCATGGATACCGGCGATGGTTACAATGCGGTCGCCTTTACCCATGCCTTCAATAAACTTCTTTTGCTCCTTAGCTTTCTTTGCCTGCGGGCGTATCATAAAGAGCCAAAATACGAGGATAATGGCTCCCATCATAATTAACTGAAAAGAGCCGCCGCCGGCTGGCTGTCCATTGGCACTGGTTGCCAATAAAACGGTATTGTATATCATTTGTCTTTGATTTGAATAGTTATTTTTTTGCTTCTTCTACCTGACCCTCAAATACCAGTTTAGTACGTGAGGGATTAGTATTGCTTACTACGTAAATGGTTTTATGTATATCACCTGCTGAGCCATGGTTGCTGTCGAAGCTGGCATTTACTTCGCCAGTACCGCCAATGGGTATAGCGCTCCTGGTGAAATCGGCTACTGTGCAGCCGCAGCTGGGGCTTACAGAGGTTATAAACATCGGGTGATTACCGGTATTCTTTACATGAAAAATAATCTTAACCTGCTTACCCTTTTCAACAGTTCCAAAGTTTTGCAGCGAATCTGTCCACAAGGCAGTTGTGTAGTTAGCTGAATCCTCCAGGCGTTTTGTTGCTTCATCCATTACAACTTTCGGATTATTAGCGCTGCTGCTATTGCAGGCCGCAAATGCCAGCAATACACCATTAATGAGTATAAATAAAAAACTTTTCATAACTGTTTGTTTGCGGCTGCAAATTACTTCGTTATCCGTTAGTGTTTTGTTTAAATGGTATTTTATTAATTTTATCTTCACGCAGCAACTCTTTATGGATAGCATCTAATATGCCATTAACAAAATGTCCGCTTTGTTCTGTGCTGTATTCCTTGGCAATATCTATATATTCATTAATAGTTACTTTGGGGGGAATGGTCTCGAAATATAATAACTCGCACACCCCCATTTGCAACAATATCATATCCAGCACAGCTATGCGGTCAGCATCCCAGTTTTTGAGGCGGGGCTTTATTAAGCCAATTAGATACTCTTTCTTGTTTAACACACTCGTGAGCAGTTCGCGGGCAAACTGCCATTTTTCAGTACCTACAAAAGTAGCTACATTCAAAACTGTTTGGCTTACTCAGATAACTTATCACCAGTTGCTGCATCATTTCGGCATCGTCCTGCCAGTTGGTAAACTGTTCTTCAATAAAAGAGGTAAATATTTCTTCGGGCAACATCAAATCGGTAAAAATATACTGCAGTATATTCTTTTCTTCCGCCTTGTCGCGCGACAGCTTTTGTATATAATCCTTATAAATATCTGATGGTGCCAATTCATTATACACCTTTTTCACTAGGTCTTCATCATCCATATTGTTGAGGTTGAAATGGCTGACAGCACTCTTGAAGCCGGGACTTTCCAATATCTTCCAAAGCAACTGATTGCCAGCTATTTTTGTATTGACATTACGGTCTTCTTCAGTTACTAAATTTTTTGAAGCACGGAGGCGGGCATCTGTCTCGGCATAGCGCCCCACTTTTGTTATGAAGTGTACGAGGTAAGTAAACAATTCGCTGCTTTCATCTAATTTCTGCTTCAGGCTTTTTACAGGGTCTGTTTTGCCTGTATTATCTTCTACCGTTTCCAGGGCATACAACATCTGCATCACTTTCACACGAATATTTCTTCTGCTAATCATTTTATCAATAAGAACTTTAGGGGCGCGAAGATACGTTTTTTCGGTAGGCTGTTTTAAAGTTGCCCCGCAAAGAGTAGTTATTTTATGCTAAAAATGAATGCTTGTTGTAATTGCCAGGCGCTACTACTTATTACACTGTTACATAAATAAGTTGATACTAAAGATCTGCTATTACATAGGTAGGCTTCACAGATTAGAGCCTAACAATCACCTATGCTTGCACTAAAAACAGCAATGACTTAGCCTGCAATGAGCTACGTATCTACCTTTCGGTTTTCCGTTAAGTAAGACTACGCTGTTCAAAGTTTAAGGCCAAAGGCAACCAACCTGTTCATCAACTACCTGTCCATTAACAAGCAGCACCATGTTAGCCCAACAGGGCCACCCAGTAATAAAGCTGCCCCTTAGGCAATGGGGAGGCGCTGGCCCGGCAAAACGCGCGGAGCGATCGGGTTTGCCTTGAACTTTTTTGTTGCTTTTTTCTTTCAAGAGAAAAAAGAAAGACAGAACTATCTGTAAGCAGGTACATTTACAATACCCTAGATGTATACAGCATTTAAACACTTTACACTAAACATATTAATGTAACAACGTACTTATTACACTGTCCCCTAAATAAAGTAAAGGTTTGAGCGTTAAAAAAGGTAAAGGTACAATATGCAGAAGTCACATCTAACTTTATCAGCAGCAGACAAGGAATCATTGGAAGATTTATTGCATCAGAACAGTTTAAAGAGTAAGGTCATGAAGCGGGTCATGGTATTGTTGGAACTACATAAAGGCAAAACGATAGCTGCCGTCCAGGATGCCCTGGGACTGTGTTATCCTACTATAGCCAGACTCATCGATGCCTATGAGCAAAGTGGGCTGAAGTGTCTGCATTACAAAAAGCAGCCCGGTCGTCCTGCCTTCATCGATGGCAAACAAAGAGCGATGATAACAGCGCTGGCTTGCAGTGAGGCTCCCCAGGGGCATGCACGCTGGACCTTGCGATTGCTGGCAGATAAAGCAGTGGAACTGGACTTCTGTGACTCGATCTCCCATGAGTATGTAGGGCAGATTCTAAAAAAAACGAAGTCAAGCCGCATCTGAAGGTCTGCTGGTGTATCCCGAAGGTGGATGGGGCATTTTTGGCGAAGATGGAGGATGTGCTCGATGTCTATGGACGTCCTTACGATGAGCAGTATCCCGTAGTGTGCTTCGATGAGCGACCTTGTTTTCTCATTGAGGATACGATAGCTCCCCTTCCTACTCAGGAAGGGAAAATAGCCAAAGAACACTACAGTTATAAGAAGTCCGCAGGCTCCTGTGCCTTGCTGGCAGCTATTGAACCACAGGCAGGTAAGCGAATAGCTGAGGTATATGAGCATCGTACCAAAAAGGAATACACGCAGTTCATGCAACACCTCGCTGAGAGCTATCCACAGGCAAAGAAGATCATCGTAGTGCAGGATAACCTCAATACCCATCAGACCGCTTCATTTTATGACCAGCTGCCTGCCGATCAGGCCAGAGCCCTGGCAGCGCGTTTTGAGTTCCACTACACCCCTAAAGGTGCCTCTTGGCTCAACATGATAGAAATAGAGTTTTCTGCCCTGTCCAAACAATGCCTGAGCAGAAGAATAGCTACTAAAGAGTTGTTAGAACAACAACTCAAAGCTATTATCAAAGAGAGAAATGACAAGGGCATCAAGATCCACTGGCAGTTCTCTATTCAGAGTGCCAGAACCAAACTCAATAACAAATATGCTAAGGTCAATACTGACAACCTAAAGTTTAAACAAACTTAGTTGACAATGTACTTATTACAGTGTCAACTAAGTACGTTTAAGTTGTGGATCAAATTCGGAGTTTGTCATCACGCCAAGAGCGTGATCTGGGCTAATAGTTCAATTACTATTGAAATACACTTTGATCAATAGCATATTCCTCAAATT
>CAWFUV010000021.1:0-8704 GCA_963819045.1 uncultured Chitinophagaceae bacterium
ACATTTAGCCGTTGTTGATGACCTTAGAAATTAAGAGCAATCTTAGTATCCCATTTGCTTCAATGCAACTCTAATTGAACTAACATTTTTGTACTTCGCTTTCTTTTCTTCACCATTAAAGCTTCCTTCTTCACAAAAGAACTTGTTCTCAAAATTATCTAGTCGTTTCAGTTTATCAGAAGGTGAAGTTAGGACTGGATTATCGTACAAATAAGTATCATACATATAACCATCTATAGATGCACCACGATGCATTTGTCGCCAACTTACCGTTATTGCTATTTCTCTTTCTTTATCATTATCTGCATTTGCAAAAAAGACAGTTTCTATGCGAGCTAAACCACCATCTTCCTCAAAGGTGTCAATTAGCTCTCTTTGATAATAACCGTTACCATCTGGAATAAATACATAACCAATTACATCCTTTTCCGGATCAGGTCTATCATAACTTATTTTAGAAGTGATACTGGCATCAATAAAACCAAATAGTACTTTTCTTGTTGAATCCCATTCTTTGGTCTCAATAGCAGGATGAGCTAACTCATCTACGTTTAGCACTCTTTTCAAGAAGCCTTCCACACTTTCATTTGTCTGTCTGTAATAAGTCTGCGAAAATGTTACTAAGGTCAAAATAGAAAAAACAATTGTTAAATATAATTTTTGCATTATAGGTTGATTATTACATACTGCCGCAGTCCGATGATCGAGTTAAGTCACCAGTCATTGCTTTAAAACTGCTTTTTTAGGAACATAAGCAACAATATTCTTTTGTGTCCATGTCCATAACAATGTTTTATCTGCAGGATTGTAAATTATTTCAGCAGTATCTTTTAATTCAGGTTCAGAGTATGCGCTATTAAAAGTAATACTTGCCTTATCCTTTTGCAAAATCCCTGAGATTAAACAATAGCCATCACTGTCATTATCGTTACAATCTATTCGATTACCATTATATGCAACAGCACAATAGGAGCCCTTTAAACTGTCATTATTTTGAATGATATCAAGATCAAAATTTGAAGATTTAGATTCCCAATGCCAATGTCCAGTTAAGTTAGTTTTATCCTGAGAAACATTATAAAGCTTTTTTGTAACTTTTTTAGTAATCCCTTCCGAATTGTCAGTAGTCTTATTATTTAAGTCTGGATCGCTACATGAAATTGTTGACAATCCCAAGAATAATAAAGCAATAAAAAATTTAGTATTCACTTGAAGTTGCATTAAATTGATGCTAACGTTTGTGTATATGATTTACTGAATAATTAAAAAGTAAACAAATATATTAGCTGTTGCATATCATTACTTACTTAAATGTATTTTTAAGTCTATCTAAAGGCTCATTAGCCATTTAAATCTATTTCCGATATCTAATAACTGTCTCTGCCGGCAGACTGGCTGAAATAGATATGGGTACTCAAGCCTTACTTCCTCCCTATCAAAGTCATACTAAAGCCATGGATAGTTCATGGTAAAGCCATGTTAAAGCCGCATCTTCTCCCCACCTGAGCCGTACCTAAGTCGTATCAAAGCCGTATCTGAGTCGTATATCTTAGGTCTTTTTAGTATATTTCAGGTAGGAAACAGGAATAAACAAATTTCTTTCGTATCAGGGCACAGAGAACATCTGGAAGGCTTTATACCATTTACAATCAGGGAGCATAGTATTCTACTTATAGCCATGGCTCAAAGCTACTCCTGCTTGCTGCTTGCAGCCTTAACTTGCCCATAAACTATAAGCGGATAAATTCACAAGAGGCAGGATTCGGAGATAGGTTTCAAGGGATAAGATACAGAGGAAATACGGCGCAGATACAGAGATAGGGAGGAGATAGCAAGGAGATCAGGTATAACTTAGGTATAAGTTAGGTATAACTTAAGTATAAGATAAGTATAACTCTGAAGGTTCCGGGGATCAGATAATGAAAATCAGGGGACAACTTAAGTTAAGGCTTGTAGCTTATAGCATGCTATCTATTTGAATCTGGTATTATTCTTAATGACAGAAATATTCGATGAAATAGCAAATGAAGTTGCAAGTGCATTGCACTTGCATTATCATAAAGACAAGTTTTTAATGTAAGGAGCTATCTTAAACACATTTATGTAATGCCACAATAATAGAAAAGTGTAGTTGATTACTTTTCTACATTCCCGCTAATATTATACTTGCTACCTGCTACGGCATTAAACTTCAATACATAGTAGCCTTTATCATCTTTTTGTGGCATGCTGCTTATGCCCTGAATTATAAACGGCACAGATGTTCTTACAATACATTCACCACTGCTGCCAGCTTCAATAACAGCAGCAGTTAGCCGATGGGCTTTCCAACTCATGTTTACGGTATAGTTACCTCTTGCTTTTAAGCCGGTTACCGAACCTTCTGGCCAGGCATCCGGAAGTGCCGGCAGTAATGCCGCTGCGCTATCATGGCTTTGCAGCAGCATTTCGGCTATTCCGCAATACCGCCAAAATTGCCATCAATCTGAAAGGGCGGATGGGCATCAAACATATTGGTATAAGACCCGCCGCCATGCGCATAGTTGGTTCCGGTTTGCCCGGTAATAGCAGTAAACTTCTGTATCATGTATAGGCATGATCGCCATCCAGCAGCCTTGCCCAGAAATTGATTTTCCATGCAAGGCTCCAGCCGGTACCTGCATCACCACGTAACTCCAGTGTTCTTTTTGCAGCCGCAGCAAACTCAGGCGTAGTAACCGGCGATATTTCTCTGCCAGGGTACAAACCAAACAAATGTGATACATGCCGGTGATGTGGATCTGTATCTTCAAAATCTTTATACCATTCCTGCAAATTTCCTTTTTTACCAATATGCAATGGAAATAGCTTTGCTCTTTTATCTGCCCATTCGTCTAAGTGAGATCCTCCATCTACGTTCAATATTTTTGCAGCGGCAATACAGATTGCTAAATAAGTTTACGGATAATGCTTATATCCATTGTGGTGGCAATAGAAACTGAGCCTTTATTACCTGCACTATCATAAAAATAAGTTCTCCGGGACTCATAGCAGGTGCAGTTACTAAGTTGCCAGTGCCATGATCTACCAGCCATGCAGAGCAGAACTGTGCTGCGCCTTTCATCAAGCGGATAAGCTGTATCTCTTAGAAACTGTTGGTCATTTGTAAAGAGATAATGCTCCCATAAATCGCGGCATAGCCAGTTGAAACCCATGGTCCAATTTGCCCATACGGGATCCCCCTGTCCATAATGCCCTACAGGATTAGCCAATGCCCAGATATCTGTATTGTGATGTGCTACAATGCCTGGCATGTTGTAGTAAGTGGCTTGCTACGTTTTTCCCTTTTACTGCCAGATGCTGAATGAGTTCTATACACCGGCTGGTGCGTTTCAGAAAGGTTGGTGACTTCGGCAGGCCAGTAGTTCATTTCAGTATTAATGTTAATGGTATAATTAGAACTCCAGGGAGCACGCAGTTCCTTATTCCACAAGCCTTGCAGGTTGGCAGCTATGCCTCCTTTGCGCGAAAGAGGAAATGAGCAGGTAACGACCAAACTGGAAATATAATTGTTCCAAACCGGGATCGTAACCACCAGTAGAATATGTTTCCAATCGCTCATCAGTAGCTTTGGACTGGTTGTTATTGGAGGTGTCTTTCAATTGAAATGAAACACGGTTGAAGTATTGATGATAATAATCTTCGTGCTGTTGCTGCAGCCCCGCATATGAAGTTAGTTGCTGCTTTTTTGCACATAGTTTTGCGTGAGCTTGTTTTCGTCTTTACCATCTTTATCGGGGCATTTATCGAAGCCGTTAAATGATGTAGCTGCTGAAGAGAGGAATACGACTTCATCAGCATTCTGGATATGGATACCAGTACTATCTGTATTGCAGGCACCACCATTACAATTAGCTTTTACCCGTACCTGAAAACGCATGCCCGCACAGCCACTGGCATCGGTATAGTCCACAGTAGGATTGTGTACACTGGCATAGTTAGGGTCGGCATTGGAAGGGGCTTTACCTTGTAAAATAAATTTATTAGGGCCACCTGCTTTGGTAGTAAAGTGCAGTTGACTGGTAAGATTGAATGACAATGTTTAGTGCGCCCTTTTTGCTGGCAGTAAGGCGAATAACCATTATATTGGCAGGTATGGATGCGAATATCGTTCTGGTGTATTGCACGCCATTGATGGTATATGTAGTAGTATTTACTGCATTGCTGATGTCTAACTCACGGCGATAATTAATGGAGTCACTACTGCCTGTATAAGTTTGATGTAAGTGTAAATCTGCCATAGGCAGGTATGACTGTGTATAAGCTCCCTGAACATGTTTAAGCAGATCGGCAGCTTTGGTATAGTTCTCTTCTTTTAATAAAGCCTCACGTATAAGCGGTAAATACCCGGCTGCATTAGTATTGGGGGTATCGTTGTACGGTCCACCACTCCAGAGGGAGCTTTCGTTGAGCTGTATCAATTCATCCGTCACATTCCCAAACACCATTCCACCAAGACGACCATTACCAACAGGTAATGCTTCAGTCCATGCCATTGCAGGTTTGTTGTACCAAAGCTTTAAACTATCCTGTGCAAAGAGTTTATTGATAGAACAAAAACAAATAATAGTAATAAGAATGGTTTGGCTACGCATAGGTGCTTTTTTTTATGAAACGCATTGTAATATAAACAGTAACCATAAATACTAAACAATACTGTTATTTTTTTATAATAAAGAGATAATACAATCAATGTAATGAGAGCTATCCTGTAGGTTTATTATGAATAAATATCCGTTCAATTATAGAACCATACTTACCTGTCACAGTTTATATTTACCAAAACATTTCTTATGAGAATATTGCTAATTGTTATTAGTTTCTTTTGCTTACCACTTGCATATGCTCAAAATAATTTAGATAGCTTATTACCTGTTCGTGGCTTTTGTATAGGTGCGCCAAAGCCGCAGGATGTAGATGCTTTTATAAAATTTATTAGAGAAGAGTTAGCTACGAGAAAAGTAAATACGCTGATACTCCGAGTGGATTATAACTATCAATATCAATCGCATCCTGAACTGAGGGACAGTATTGCTCTGAGTAAAGCTGATGTAGAAAAGATGGTAAAAGCATGCAATGAAACTGGTATTCAATTGATACCACAAGTTAATTTATTAGGACACCAAAGCTGGGCAAGCCAGAACTAATAAATTATTGAGTGTATATCCGCAGTTTGATGAAACGCCATGGGTGCAAATGCCGGGGAAATATGAATGGCCCAATGCTGATAAATTATATTGCAAAAGTTATTGTCCGCTGCACCCTGAAGTGCACAAAGTTGTATTTGATGTGGTAGATGAAATATGCGATGCTTTTAAAACAAATGCTTTTCATGCAGGCATGGATGAAGTATTTTATCTGGGAGAAGATAAATGTCCGCGTTGTGGCGGAAGGGATAAGGCAGAATTGTTTGCAAATGAAGTAAGACTTATCCGCGACCATCTTGCCCAAAAGAACCGCGAACTTTGGATATGGGGCGATAGATTGATTGATGGCAAAACTACAGGGCTAGGAGAGTGGGAAGCGAGCTATAATAATACCTACCGTGCTATAGATATGATACCCAAAGATGTGATGATTTGCGACTGGCACTATGAGCGTGCTGATAAAACGCCGGTGTATTTTGCAATGAAAGGATTGGATGTGGTTACTTGTCCCTGGCGCAAACCTGCACTGGCTGTTACTCAAACTGATGATATAATTAACTTCAGAAAACAATCTTCTAAAGAAATGAAGCCACACTTTGCAGGGATGATGCAAACGGTGTGGAGTGATGCGCATTCTTTCTTAGAAGGTTTTTATGGTAAAAAGAAAGATGATAAAGGTGGTGATAGTACGCCCTGGGATTGCTTTAGAGCAATGTATAATAAGATTGACAATTTATAGTAGCATTGAAAATTAAAGTGCTATAATAATTGAACCATAGAGACACCGGAGGACACAATGGAGCACAGAGTTAAGTATGATTGCTTTGTGTCCTTTTCACTTTGAGCTTAAGTACTATAAATACAGCTTTATTATATAAGGCAGTATAATATCTCACAACCATTAACAACCATAAAGAAAAAAGCCCTCCCTAAGAATAGGGACGGCCTCTAACGATTGCTTGCCATATGAAAATTTATATATACTGTGGTATATTTTCTTATTTGATAGTGCAAATATAGAGAGAAAGTTTAAACGTTTAAACATTTAGAGGAAATATTTTTAAATTTTAATGTTTTTGGCACTTCCTTAACTGGTTCTTTATTCAGTTAAAGGAACCATCCAGGGATGCTTTACAAAGGTGATTGCATGTTTAGTATATTGATATTCAGCTTCAAACGAAATATCTAATATTAATAGATAATTTAGCGCATGCATTCTTAAATGAATAATCATTAAAATATTCTATCCTCTATTTTCTGTGCTTCGGTGATTCAAAGCAAAAAGGGCTGTAACTACTTACAGCCCTTTTATAATGCCTATTGGTTTGTAGCCATTTGTGAGCCCGGCTTTAAATACCTGTCGAACCAGGTAAAGTAGCGCTCGAAGCGGTCTTTGATAAAGCTGGGTTGTGTAAATCCATGAAACTGATTGGGATAAATCAATAATTCGGTAGGTACACCTACTATGCGTAATGCTTGATACATTTGCTCGCTGCCTACTGCCGGCACATTAAAGTCTTTTTCACCTACCATAAACTGTGTAGGGGTGGTAATGCGATTGGCATGTAAGAAGGGGTAAGAAAGCTTCAGGTATTTATCAATATTACCTTCTTTCCACGGAAGACCTATTTCATTTACATACTGGTTGATGTATTGGTCAACGCCAAAGAGTGATAAAGGCGCAGCTACCCCGGCACCACTGCTGGCCGCCTTAAAACGGTTAGTAGAAGCAATGACATAATCAGTTAAAATGCCCCCATAGCTCCAGCCCGACATGGCCATGTGCGAGGAATCAATTATACCTTTTGATATCAAATAATCATTAGCACCTAAAATATCCATTACTTCCTTATTGCCCCAATCACCTGAAATAGCTCTGGAGTATTCAACGCCTCTGCCGTTGCTGCCACGATAGTTAACGCCTACTACGGCATAACCGTGTGCGGCAAACATCTGACGAGTCATATCAAAGGCAAACTCGTCTTGTGCCACCGGACCTCCATGAATATAAAAGATAACCGGAAGATTAGTCTTGCCTCCGCCCGGTGGATAGTAGATAATACCGGACACCTTTGTACCATCTTTGCTGGTGGAAACAAACTTTTCGCCTGTAGCGAGTGTGAGGGAATCGAGGAACTTATTTTGGATGGTAGTGAGCCGTCTAACATTTCCACCTTCTATAGCATATAGTTCAGCAGGCGTTTGTGTGTCCGTCATGGAGGTAAGCCATTTGCCTCCGGGTGCTGGTTCTACATAAGTAAATGCCCGGTCGCCGCCTGCCAATTTGGTCATAGTGCCTTTGTTAGGGTCGAAGAGGGCAACATACCGTTGCATATCATCTGCTACCAATGCAGCAATACTTTTGCCATCAAGGCTCCATTTTTCGTTACTTACCGGACGGTCGAGCGAGGCAGATAATACTTTAGGTTCTCCGCCAGCAGCAGGAATGACGCATAAAACAGACTCGTTATACATTTCGTACAAGGCATCAGATGCTGAGCGTACGTAGGCTATCCATTTACCATCCGGACTCCATTCGGGGTTGCCATCAGCGCCTGTCCAGGTAGTAAGTTGCTTTGGCATAGCGCCATCTGTTGTATCTACTACAAAAATGTCGGTGTTTTCATTTTGATCTACCTCTTTGGTGTGATTGCTGGTAAAAGCAATCTTAGAACCATCGGGGCTCCAGGCAAAGTCGCTTTCATCGTAATTGCCTTTAGTAAGCGGGTGCATCTTTTTGGATGCTACATCAAAGAGGTATAGGTGCGAGTGTGTGGTATCGTACTGATAACCGGTAATGTCTTTTTTAAAGGTAAATTTATTAATGACATAAGGCTTTGGCGGTTTGTTCTTTGCCGTGTCTTCTTCATCGTGCATGAGGAGTGCGAGCTTTTTGCCATCGGAACTCCATTCGTAGCTTTCGAGTGCACCTTTTACCCTGGTGAGTTGAATGCCTTCACCACCACGGCGGTCGAGCAGGAATACCTGGCTTTTGTCGCCGTTGCGTTTGGCGATAAAGGAGATATACTTGCCGTCAGGACTAAAGCGGGGAGAGGTTTCGCCATCGGGGCTATTGGTGAGCTGTACGTTGGCAGTACCATCCCAACTGGTCATCCATATATCGCTATTACGCTTGTCTTTTGCTGAATCGATAGTAGTAATAGTATACACCAACCATTTGCCATCTGGTGATACATGTGCATCCGTTAAAGATTGTAAGCGGTATATATCGCCGGGTCGAAGTGGCCGATTTGCCGGCTGTGCAGAAGCGATGGATGCCAGAAATAGGAATGCAGGGATTAATTTCCATTTTTTCATCATTGCTAATCTTTCTTTTTTGAAGGGCAATATTATTGGATTTGGGGGAAGGAAGAGAGAGTTATTTTGGAGAAAGTAATTGTGTTGCTTCCGCTTCGGGGAAAAAATATACATTATATTAAAGCATAATAAAAAGAATGGGCAGCTGCGATGTTCATAACCTGCCTGCAGCATATTTACATCTCTGCCCGCAGCCTGAT
>CAWFUV010000022.1:0-331419 GCA_963819045.1 uncultured Chitinophagaceae bacterium
AAAGAAAAAAGAAACAAAAAAGTTCAAGCACGGCATGATCGCTCCGCGCATCCGTGCTGGCCAGCGCCTCCCCATTGCCTAAGGTGCAGCTTTATTACTGGGTGGTACTGTTGGGCTAACATGGTGCTACTTGTTAATTGACAGGTAGTTGATGATTAGGTTGGTTGCCTTTGGCCTTACACTTAGAACAGCGGAGGCATACTTAGCAGCGATTGGAAAGGTGGATACGTAGCTCATTGCAGGTTGGAGGATTTATGTTTTCTGTGGGGACGATACGTTTTGGGTCTATTGGGAAGCTTCTATTAGTAGAAGCTTTGTAAAGTTATTTATTACAGTGTACTAGTACAGTGTAACTTAAATAACTTTAAAAGTAATAGTACCGTTTCAAGTAATAGGACGCCACTTTAAAACTAAAACAAACTTAAGTTACACTGTACTTAGTTGAAAATGATATTGTTTATTGCCAGACTCTGTGAGCTATTCAAGAATATATAATAGTATCATACATCTTCTGATATTTTAGATGAGGCAGCCCCGGGTATAAGAAGTAGTTACCTGGCCCGTTAACTTTTTGAAAGGGTGTTTAAAGGAGTAAAGAACTCAAAGCAGGACATAGCTTTTAACTACATGTTTATTTAAAATGATAGAAAATGATAAAACATTTACTATTATGGATTTTGGTAATTACTGTTACTTTATTTCCTTTTGTACTTTATGCACAGCAGGATAGCATACAGCAACGTATCATCTTTATTGGTGATGCAGGAGAAATGGGTAATCAGCAGGCTGGTGTTATCCATAGCGCAGCAGCTAAAGTTCTTCCGGGTAAAACAATGGTGATTTACTTAGGGGATAATATTTATCCAAAAGGCATAGGATTGCCTGGCAGCAAAGAAGAAGAGCATACAAAAGATATTCTGCGTGCCCAATACAACCCGATACGTGCTGCAGGTGCGCCGGTTTATTTTATACCCGGTAATCACGACTGGGACCATATGGGGAAACAAGGCTTGCAAAAGATAAAAGCGCAATGGAACTTCCTGGCGTCTGAGCAAGATTCATTATTACAACTCCTGCCACCAAACGGATGTCCCGGCCCTGTAGAAATCAACCTGACTGAAAGCCTGGTGGTCATTGTATTTGACAGCGAATGGTGGTTATTCCCTTACGATAAAAGTAATGCTGAAGCTGACTGTGATTGCAATACTAAAGAGGAGGTTTTTGCAAGATTCCAGGAGATGGTATATCGTAACCGCTATAAGATGATCCTGCTGGCAGACCATCATCCATTTAAAAGCTATGGAAACCATGGTGGCTATTTTAGCTGGAAAGACCACCTTTTTCCGTTTACGGCTGCCAATAAAAACTTATACATACCGCTGCCGGTAGTGGGTTCTTTGTATCCTTTGCTGCGCAAGCTGTTCGCAAGTCCTGAAGATGCAGGTAATCCTTTATACAGGGATATGGTTAAGCGGATTGATAACGCATTTGATACCTTTCCCAACCTCGTACATGTAGCAGGGCACGAGCATGGAATGCAGTTTATAAAGAATGGAAACGACATACAAGTAGTGAGTGGAGCCGGTGCCAAGGAAGCCTTTGTAAAGAAGGGAAAGTATGCCTTATTTGCCCAAAAGGCTCCAGGGTTTGTAATTGCCGACCAGCTCACCGATAATAGTATCCAATTTGCTTACTACACGCAACAGGAAGGCGATAGCATTCTGAAAAGTTCATTCACTTATGTGCAACCTTATACTTCGGTAAAGGCTTTAGAGGAAGTTGCAGTTATAGCAACGCCCAATGATAGCATTACAGTAGAAGCTCATCCTGCGTATAACGAAGTAAGTGGCCTGCACCGGACTTTATTTGGTGAAAATTATCGCAAGGAATGGGCAGCACCTACTACTTTACCTGTTATTAAAATATCCCAGATCGAAGGTGGGTTGACACCTACAGGGCGTGGTGGCGGGCATCAGTCTTATTCATTACGGTTAAAAGATAAGGATGGTAAGGAATGGGTATTGCGGAGTGTAAACAAGTTTCCACAGGTAGTGCTGCCTGCTGAAGTAAGAGAAACCTTTGCAGCTGATATAGTAATTGACGCCATGAGTGCACAGCATCCGTATTCGGCATTGGTTGTACCGCCCATAGCTGATGCTGTGCATGTGCCACACAGCAACCCTGTTATTGGCTATGTAGCACCAGATGAAAAGCTGGGCATTTACAGCAAAACCTTTGTGGGAACTGTGAACCTTTTGGAGGAACGTGAGCCATTGGGTAAAAGCGATAACACGGAAAAAATGATGAAACAGCTCACCGTCGACAATGACAACAACTTCGACAGTGCGCTCTTTCTGCGGGCAAGATTGTTAGATGTGCTGGTGAATGACTGGGACAGGCATAATGATCAATGGCGCTTTGCTCCAAAAAAGAATGAGTATGGCGGAAAGACATACACTGCTATTCCCCGTGACCGCGACCAGGTATTCTATGTGAATGAAGGCGTATTGCCTGCATGCCTCAACACGTCCGTGGCTATTATGGTTCATGCAGGATTTCAAGAAAGTAAGAAATATAAATGATTTTTTCTGGGAGAGCCGCTTTTTAAATGGTCGCTTTCTGAATCAGTTCAGTTATGATGAATGGATGAATATTACAAACCGGTTTGTATCGGATGTCACCGATTCTGTATTGGAGAAAGCACTACGGCGTTTACCACAGAGCGCTTATCAATTAAGGCATAATAACTTATTGCAAACACTAAAGGATCGGAGAAGGGCATTGCCAAAGGAGATGAATATCTACTACCGTTTTCTGAATAAGATTGTTGATATACAAAGTTCAGATAAAAACGAACTGATTAAGATAAGAGACAGTGCAGATGGGGGATTGCTTGTTGATATTCATAAGTTGAATAAAAAAGGAGGATAGAGCAACAGTTGTTGCATAAAGTCTTCAATCCTGCTATTACAAAAGAAATCAGGATGTACACGGGTAATGGCAATGACAGTATTGTAATTAATTCAACCAAAATAAGATCAAGCTAAGAATAGTAAGTGCAAAAGGGAGACAAGGGATATGATATCCAAAAGGCATCCGGAAGAACTATTGTTTACGGCAGAACGGAGTCAAGTAGTTTTGGCGGAAATGATGCAGGCAAAATTCGTAAGCATTTAGCTAATGACAGTGCTAATACAGCTTTTGTGCCAACCGATTTATACAACAAAACAGAACCTTTACTCTCAGCAGGTTATAATTACGATGACGGTTTCATTTTAGGTGCTGGCGTGAAGTACACACATAAAGGTTTTCGTAAAGTTCCCTGGGCAAGTGTGCAACAAATTACAGCCGCCCATTCTTTCTCTACCAAAGCATTCCGGATACAATACAAAGGGCAATGGAAGGAAGCCATTGGCAAGGCAGATATATTACTAAACGCCAATGTACATGCACCCAACAATACGCAAAACTTTTTTGGCCGGGGCAATGAAACCGAGTATATAAAAGAAGGTGATTATAAAGCCTATTACCGGGTAAGATTTAACTTCTATGATGTTAATGCACTATTGAAATGGGGTACAAAAAACAGCATCAGTATCGGACCTTCTGCACAGTACTATCACTTTAATGAAGAAGATAACAAAGACCGGTTTATCCTTAACACATCACAACTCAACAGCTACGACAGTGCTACATTAGAAAAAGATAAGGCACATGCAGGCATTGTAATAAATTATATAAACGATACCCGTGATAACGAGTTGTTTGCTACCTATGGTTCTTATATCAACATCAAGTGGCAAAGTTTTGCAGGCTTGAATAAGTATTCAAAATCATTCTCACAAATCAATCCTTCCATCTCAGTTTACCGCAGTCTGAATTACAAGCGAACTATTATACTGGCTGATCGGTTAGGCGGTGGCGTCACATTTGGTCAAACAGCTTTTTATCAATCCCTTTTTCTGGATGGCAAAGACAACCTGATGGGTTACAGGCAATTCCGCTTTGCTGGTCAATATTCTTTATACAATAATTTTGAATTGCGTATTAAGCTGGCTGATTTTACCGGTTACATATTGCCGGGGCAGTTTGGCTTTATAGGCTTATTCGATATTGGCAGGGTGTGGGAGAAAGACGAGCATAGCAACAAATGGCACAACGGCACCGGCGGAGGTTTTTACTTCTCACCTGCAGGTATAACGGTTATAAAAGCAGTAGCATCGTATTCATCAGAAGGCTGGTATCCTTATGTGTCGTTTGGATTTAGATTTTAGACGTTTCTTCCGTTTGTTGGATAATGGCTTTTCCTGCGTTATTTATTGAAAAACACATTTTCATAACTTCTTGCATGGAACAAAAAGTATTTAAAATTCTACCTGGAGCACATTCTGAAAACAATGTGCAGGTAAGCTTTAAAAGGTTTATTGACTATCTGGCAGATAAAGCTGAGAAGGAAAAGAGCTTCCGAAAAAGAATTTACCAATATGGGATGCAGTATTTCAACGATCATCCTGAGCTTGCAGCGCCTGTTTCTGTACATAAACTACAGGAATTTCCTGAACTGATCCATCTGCTGCATGGAAGCCTTCTTTCCCCATTAACAGATGAGCAGGAAACCTTGTGGGCGCTGAGTGCGCCTAATGACGATGCCATTTTTTACAGTACCGATGCCTTTTACAAACTGATGTCGCCCAGCAATCCTAATGGTATGTATGCAACTGCAACAGAAGCAGAAAGGAGCCTCCTTTCAGGATAGCTTGAAAGGAATAAAATATGCATTGATATTAGAGCGCTTCCATCATATACAGCCTCCTAATAAAGATGAAATTATTTATGTATGGACTGATAGGAATACACAGCTTCCCTGCTATTTCAGTATTACTATTGACAATCGTTTTGTGGATGTATACCAAACTACCCATACACCTGAAATGAGTGAAGCAGATATGAGGAAGAAAGCTAAAGAAGTAAAAAGCTTTTGCCAGATGGAAGACACTATACCCTTATCTGCCTTTCATTTCGAAGGCTTTTCTATAGTGACTGCAACCGAAGTAACGGCAAGATATGCACTGCATAAAATGCGCAGTGCTATTATCCGGCATACTCCCGGTGATTTTCACCATACCTACAATCAGATGCTCCTTTTGCTAAAAGCACTGTGCGGTAAAAGCAGCCTGCAGTTCGGCCTTTTGCCTTTCTTCAAAGTAAATGACAGGGTGGTTTCTTATTATGAAAATTATACGCACAGCATTGCGATCAGCATGGCGCTCGATCAGCACCTGGACGAACAATGTTTTCTTAAGTGGATAAACGAATACTTTGTTCATCCGAAGATGGTTTTCTATAACAATTTGAATGAGGAAGAACTAAAGAATGACCCTTTCCTTCAGGCATTTGCCAAAGCCGGTTTAATAGGCTATGGAATATTGCCTGTGTATCATAATAATGAGCTGTCAGGAGTATTGGAAATTGGCACAACCAACATTGATGCATTAGATGGCGGACTGTTGTCAAAACTTGATACTGCGCTCCCTATTCTTGCGCAGCTCATGAAAAACAACCAGTCAGAGTTTAAAGCCGCCATTGACAATGTCATCAGGACCAGCTTTACTTCTATACAGCCGGCTGTAGAATGGAAATTTAATGAAGTAGCATGGAAGTATATACGAAGCAAATTTGAAAAAATTATTCCCGCAAATCCTGGAACAATCCGTTTTGAGAATGTATATCCCTTATATGGTGCTATTGATATCCGCAATTCAACAGTCGAGCGGAATGAAGCCTTGTATAAAGACATGCAGACTTACTTTTATCTGTTACGCCAAACAGTGCAAGCGTTTAATACTGATATAGAAGAACAGGCAAAAGAGCTTTTATCGGAGGCCATAGATCTTGAGACGCAAGCCTCCCTCGTTATTACAGCCAGTGAAGAAGCGACTATAATAAAGTTTATAGAAAAAGCCGGGAACTTTTTACATAAGGCATTAAATGAAGAACCGGAAAATAATTCTGTAATGGATGTTTATTTCAAAGCATTGGCCCCAGATAGCGGTGAGGTGTATAGGCACCGACGCGCGTTGGAAACAACAATACAAATGATGAACAGCAATATCAATCAAAATTTAGAGCTGATGCAAACGCAGATACAAGAGATCTATCCGGCCTATTTTGAAAAATTTAGAACTGATGGTGTTGAATATGACATTTATATTGGTCAGTCCATCACGCCAAAACAAGAATATAAAGAAGAGTATATTAGTCAACTGAGAATGTTGCAGCTAAGAAGTATGGCCGCTATTGCTAAGCTCATTCATGCAAATAAAGACCTGATGCCTTTGCCCTTGCAAACAACACAATTAATCTATGCTAATGCTAATCCGATTGACATAAGTTTCAGAACTGATGAAAAACGTTTTGATGTAGAAGGCACCTACAACATACGCTATCAAATAGTAAAAAAACGGATAGACAAAGTGCATGTAAAAGATACTGGCGAACGCCTTACCCAACCGGGTAAGATTGCCATTGTATATTCTCAAAAAGCCCACGCTGAAGAATACCAAAACTATATTTATCTATTACAGCAGGAAGGTATATTAGAGCCTTTTCAGGATTATCTGGAACTGGAGGAATTGCAAGGCGTTTCGGGTTTGCATGCGTTGCAGGTAAGTGTTGTATTGTAAAAATGTTGGGTAATTTAGCAACAGGCTAAAGTATATGTTGAATATAGCAATGGTTGGTTTACTCTTTACTGTATTTCCAATAAGACCATACAAAAAGGTTAAGCCCCCCAAATAAAAAGCGCTTATAAATTATTAATTTACAAGTGCTTTTTATTAGTATTTGTGATCCCGCTGGGACTCGAACCCAGGACCCCAACATTAAAAGTGTTGTGCTCTACCAGCTGAGCTACAAGATCATTTCTCTATTTGTTTTTGGGAGCCCGAAAATAGGAGATATTGAGTATCTGTCCAACTCTAAGAAATTAAATAACAGACTCCTGCTTCCCTCCTCTGGTTTTCTCTTCAAACAACTGCTCATATAGCGGACTTTCCGTGTGCTTCCATTTATCCCAGAAGGTAAAGTATAAGCCGTAGTTGTATTTAAACTGTTTATGGTGCAAAGAATGGTGGGTGGCACCAATGAGCCATTGCCCAACAAAGTGCTTATGAAAATGTCTGGGATATATCTCAATATCTAAATGATTAATGACAGAACTGAAGGTCATAATGGTAAGTTGTGTAAGCAGTACATACACATGCATAGGCAGCACCAACAGAAGCAGGGGCAAAAAGATAGCCTGCAGCAACCCTTCAAGGGGGTGAAAAGAAAAGGCTGTCCATGGAGAGGTGATATTGCTATCATGATGCACTTTGTGTACGATCCTGAATATTGCAGGTTGATGCATCCAACGGTGTATCCAATAGTAATACGTTTCGTGCAGCAGCATGGATATACCTAAACTTACAGGCAGCCACCAAAGTGGATAATCTTGGATATGGAGGTAAATTTTTGTATAGCCTTTTTGCCAGAGGAGCAAGGTGACGCTGCCTGCGAGTGCAAACAGTACAGCAGTGGTCATGCTCCATTGTATTTCTCTTTTAAACTGGCCTTTCTTATAGTTCCTGGTATTGATCTTACGCTGCTGCCAGCGTTTGGGAAACCATATGTAGAATACAGCATGAAACAACCCTGCGATTAAGATATAACGACCGATGACAACCATAAAAAATACAATGGTTGCCAGTACATAATACCCGGGATGTGAAAAGTCGGGCAGATCCATTAAGAAGAGTGTTGTTGTTGAAACAAGTTAAGCTAATAATAGCGTATTACGCAAAAGAATGTATTAAGCTATTATTTTCCCCGATCTCACTTAATAAGTTTGGGAAAAGGCTGTGTACTTATAACAGACTTAATTCCGTATTCAAACTGATAGCAATATCTAAATACAAAGAGGGTTCTTCTTCGGAAGACCCCTCTTTCCCAATTCGGAAGTTGAAAACATAACGGATAATACAGGAGACAGTTACAATAGCAGGATGATAGTACACATGTAAATGCTTATCAGGCTCTACTATTTTCCGCCCGGATAAGTAATCTTAAAAATAGTTCCTTTCAGGTCATCAGCAACGTATAAAGCACCATCAGGCCCCTGGGCAATACCTATAGGGCGGTGGTGATAAGAGCTATTTGAAGTACTTAAATCCACTCCGGTAAAGTTATCAGCAAACACTTCCCATTCGCCAGCCGGCTTGCCGTCTTTGAAAGGCACAAATGCAACCAGGTAGCCTTTTTTTAATGGCTGCGACTGGCTATGGAAAACAATAAAGGCTCCGTTCTTGTATTTTTCCGGGAACATATTACCGGTATAGAACAACAGGTCGTTGGGGCCCAGATGTGCCGGGAAAGTTGTAACAGGATCGGCGTATTTGTTGTTCACTGCTTTCCTGGTATCGCCGCCATACTCGGGAGCTACTATTTTCTTGTGCTGAATGGGATCATAGTACACATATGGCCAGCCGGCATCATCGCCTTTATGGAGCTCATACATGGTTTCGGCAGGCAATTGCTTGTCCTGTTCCGCCGTATATAATTTGGGGAACTTTGCATTTAGCCCCCCACGCCCGTGCTGTGTCGCAAATAAAGATTTAGTGGCTTCGTTCCAATCCAGCCCTACCACATTTTTCAATCCTCTTGCATAGTGAACTGCATCTCCATAGCTTTGGTTCTGTTTGCTGGTGTTGAATTGCCAGATGCCACCTACTGAGTCGAGCAGCGGGCAATTCAAAATGCCATGCCCTGAAGCATCAGTGCAGGTCTCATCGTATGAGCCAACAGCTACATACAAATTGTTATTATCGTCAAGCGCTATCGCTTTTGCATTGTCTCTGCCTTTATCTACCAGCCCCTGCACTATCATTTCTGCATGGCCGGTATCTGCTACTTCTCCCTTATCGTTCAGTTGGTACTTATACACACCGCTGTTAGAGGAAGCGTATAGTTCATTGCCATGGATGCGAATGCCTGTTCCCGGGAAATTGCCAAAACCAACACGCTTATCAATCTTGCCATCATGGTTGGTATCGCTTAAAAAATAAATACCCTTACCATCTTTTAAAGCACCGAGCTTTACATAAATATCCCCGTTTTTGTTTACGGCAAGATGACGTAATGCACCCATAGAATCTGCAACGGTAGTAACGGCAAAGCCCTGTGGTAATTTTAGCTCTGCTGCTGCACTGTCTGTAGAGGTGCTCGTGGTTGTATCCTGCTTTGACTGGTTTGAATTGTTGCAACTTGTTACAATGAGGATGCCCATTACAAAGGCACATCCGCTTTTACAGTAGTCTGCTATTTTTCTCATGGTAATCGTTATCAATGCCGTTCTGGCTTTCTAATTATTTTAGTGGTTAAATGAACTGGCATCAAATGTATTGTTTTCACACCATTCCTCAGGCTATGTTCTTGCATCGAAGCAATTGATTTCGGCAAGATATGATTTCATATAAGGTAGAGATCCTTGTGCCTTCGTGCCTTTGTGGCTCAATTAATTATTTTTCAACAGCCTTTTAGGCAATAACTTACCATTACACAGATGGTATCAGCGAACCCCTGTCTAATAAGTGATACGAAACTATTCGATCGGGATTCTGGCTCTTCTTCTATGTCAAAATGTGATCTTCCCTGGCTTTTGTGAAAAGACAAGGAACTTTTAAAAATTAGTTCTGTAAATGTGATGCTATTACCTTTGAAATTTCTTCCAGAGAAAAGGGCTTATTGATAAAGCCGTCAGCATTGCACTCTTTGTATTCTGTTTCCAGATCAGCATTACCCGAAAAAAGAATGATAGGCGTTGTACTATCGTACTTCCGTTTTATCACTTTACAGATGGTTCTGCCATCATTTCTTCTCAGGTTCACATCCATCAGGATTAGGTTGGGCTTTTGGGTTTCTAATGACTCCATCATGTCTTTGGATCTGGTAAATGTTTTTACCACATAGCCTGCTTTTTGAAAATAAAATTCAAGTGTTTGCAACATATCTTCTTCGTCGTCTACAATGTATAACAAGTGCATTTATTATAAGGTTTATTTAGCTGCGCTAAAGTATAAAATATCTTGTCAGAACTATATAAAGGCAGCTATTATTTATTATTAAAATTCTTGGGGATGCTGGCGTGGTGCCGGATGATGAGATAGTTACTGCAACCTCATTTAAGGCACATGCACCTTTTCATCCAAAAACCACCCATCTCATTTACGTCCTTTGCATTAAAGCCAATGGCTTTTATCCCTCCTTTCGATGCTATATAAAGTGTTCACGCGTTGTAGAAAGATCGCTGTTACGTAAGTTACTTCTATATTTCTATTGTTTCCCCATCCATAGGTATCATTACTTCAGATTGCAAATCCACTTTTTCAAGTGCTTCAACCAGGTCAGTCCTTTTTACAAAGCAATGATTTACGGTATCCATATGTACAGCTATGATTTTTGTTTCAGGAAGTTCTTCATGGACTTTTATGATGTCATTAGGTGTCATAGTAATAGGGTCTCCTGTTAAAAATTGAGCCCCTCCTGCATTTACAACAGTGATCCCCGGCTTAAACTGGAGTAAGGCGTTTTCAACATCATCGCACCAGATGGTATCACCTGCCACATAGATAGATTGGCCCCCACTCCCGAAAATAAAACCAGAAACCACTCCCATGCTTCTGCCTGTTTCTCCTGTTCCATGTTTCCCGCTTGTTCTATGGATGGTTATCCCTTTCAAATGTATTTTATTATCTATTGCAGTTACGTTTGTAAATCCTTGTTCCTTTATTTTAACCTCATCTGCAGGCTGACAAAAAACAGGTTTGTTTTTATCTGTTAATTGTTGGGCTGCCAAATCCCAGTGGTCCCTGTGCGTATGCGTTACAAATACCGCATCTGCATCTTGCAGCATTGTATTCAGCTCTTCTTTGCTTATAGGTAAATCTACCATCGGAATGCGCTTGTCATTTCCACAGTTTTGAACCGGATCCATTGCTTCTTTAGAAGAAAGCATAGGATCAATAAGCAACTTTAGCCCGGCTATGTGAATATATAAAGTGGCATGCCTGAGTAGTTGAATGCTATTCTTAATTTTCATATACTTGTTAGATTTTGATTTTAGGAAAATGGTATTATTATTAGCAAAAGTTAAGAAAAGATTATAGCTATAATCAACTATACACACTAGCCACGTTAACTACTTTTAAGAGCATAAAATTACCTCAAAACACTCTTCCCAATCTTGTAGCACTCTTAGTTATACCTGACATATACCTAAGCTTGACTTTAGCATTCTGAAAGCAACTTGTTCATGCAGGTTTTAAATACAATGGCTGGTATATTACCATGGCTTACCATGACTTATCCATGGCTTTGCCATGACTTTACTATGGCTTTACTATGGCTTTAGCAGGGAGAAGGTATCCTGACTTACCTGTAGGCCGCTCATCCCAACAAATACCTTTGCCAAAGAAACAGTTTAGAATTAAAAACTATTTACCATTCTTTATTCATCAGCATTTTTGCTTACAACAACGCTAATAGCTCTAAACAATTTCAATACACTCCATTAAATACAACCTCATTTCTGTACATTTAACCATAACTTCATTTCATGAAATGCCTGCCTCTGATCCTTCTCACCTTTTTACTTTCTTCCAGCTTATTTGCGCAGGATACAGAATTTCCCAGGGGTTTCATTATGCACCTAAAGCTCCATACCGGGATGGTGACCACTCTCAATACAGCACCTGATCTGTTTGTTGGCGGTTTCCAGTTAGTACCTGAAGTAACAGCTATTGAGCACTTAATGCGTGTTGGAGTTATAGCAGATGGTTTTTACACCGGTAAAAAAATACAAGGAGCAATAGGTCCGACATTGTCTTTAAAACTTAAAACATTCAAAGCCGGCTTCTTCGGCAGTGCCGGCAACATTCACCTTATAGCTAATCATTTATGGGGAACATCTAAAGAACGCCTTGTAGGCGGCGGGTTGGTTGCCGATGTGTTAAACAAAATCACTATTGGCATCACCGCACACCGCGACTATAACCTGGATACATGGTGGTTTCAGAGTGAGCTCGGCTTCCGTATCAGTAAAGCCCAAAAACCAAAGGAAGCTTTCAACCAATAAATATACAATCATGAAAAGAGCCTTAGTTATAAGCGGTGGCGGGTCTAAAGGTGCTTTTGCCGTAGGCGTACTGAAGACGTTGCTGAGCACATATCCTCACTTAGACTTTGATATTTTTGTTGGTACCAGTGCCGGTGCTCTTATAGTAACACTGGCTTCACTTGGAGAGATTGATTTGCTGGAGCAGGTTTATTCAACAACAAGCACTGCCGCTATCATTACAAAGTATGATATTGGAGACCGTATTAATGAGCATTCACTATTTAGTGTTGATGGAGAATGGAATAAAATCAACGCCATTTATTCCGATCAGAAATATGCACAACTATTAAGTTCGGGCAAGAAAGTTTTCCTTACTGCAGCCTGCCTGCAGAATGAGCGCTTAACTGTATTTGCAAATGATGCACAGGCCATCCAGCCTACTGGTTATGATGTAGTGCAACTCATAAATGCTGACCATTACCGGAAGGCGCTACTGTCTTCTACCTGTGAGCCGGTATTTATGCCTCCTGTAAAAGTAAACCTGCACGTGCCTGAGCGACCCGCATCCCGACTACCAGTTTGTAGATGGCGGCGTAATGAAATATGCAGGTGTACAAATGGCTATTGATGCCGGAGCTACAGAGATCTTTACTATCCTTTTATCCCCGGAAACTAACGAGCCCATATCCAATGAACTTACTAACCTGCTTTCGATACTGGAACGAACCATTGACATATTTACTAATGATGTAGGTAAAAATGACTTGCTTGTTCCACAGCAGTACAATGCAGCGCTGATGTATATAGCTGCAGTGAAGAATAAAATGATAGCTGCCGGACTAAGCGAAGCGCAGGTAAATGATTTCTTTACTATAGAGGGAAACGCCAATCCGTTTGAAGGCAAGCAACCACTTAAACTATTCAACATCCGTCCGGAGCAGCCATTAGGTGGTGGCCCCGGAGGTCTTGATTTTATTCCGGAAGAAATGAAGCAAATGCTGGCAAAAGGCGAGGCCGCTGCTGACAACTTTATTGCGTCTCTTGCCCCCGCTGATATTACCTGGGTGTAAACTCATGTATGTATTTTATATACAGTAATAAATACCCAACAACAGTTCAGATGTTTTTTACTGTTCGGATGAGTCTAAAACTTAGTTAAAGTGGGCTGAATATAATATATTAATTATATTTAAAAAACAGGCTTCCAACCGGGGTCTGTTGCTGATGGCTATCCAGGATGTTTTATTTAAAAAAATAATATAATTTTTTAACCTTTTCACTACATTCGTTGTAACGCAACGTTTCCAATACTACATGAAAGCTCTTTTTCCCGTATTATGTGCTTTAATATTAGCACTACACGCCCAGGCCCAGCAAGTTACTGTAGACCAGAGTTTTAATACAGTTGACAAAGGATATGGTAAATTCAATAGTGAGGATAGCTATTACAATGATGATGTAGAACAAAGCATCATTCAACCAGATGGGAAGGTACTGGTATCCGGACTCTATTCGTTCATCAACGACACAGTACGCAATT
The DNA here is from genome assembly GCA_963819045.1 of uncultured Chitinophagaceae bacterium. Classification (GTDB taxonomy): domain Bacteria; phylum Bacteroidota; class Bacteroidia; order Chitinophagales; family Chitinophagaceae; genus Ilyomonas. The sequence goes on from CAWFUV010000022.1 coordinate 13,692, forward strand.
GCATTGCGCGACTGAATCCCGATGGCACACTTGACAGGTCATTTCAAGTATATGGCTTTAAATCCGACTTTGGAAACGGACTCTCCTTTATAAGACTACTAAAGGATGGTAAAATTATTGTCTGCACCAAGTATCCTGAATTCAGCTATAATAAAAACATCCATATCATCCGGCTAAATGCAGATGGTACAAAGGATAATACATTTAATCAGGCACCATTGCAGTATATCCCTTATTTTGTATCTGATGTAGCTATTCAGTCTGATGGTAAACTGGTGGTAGCAGGCGATGGCAGTCAATACGGATTTGGCAAATCAATTGTGCGCCTGAATAAAAACGGCAGTTACGATAGAACATTCCAGCCGGATAGTATTCACTCATACACAGTTCTAACACTTGCCATCACCAGTAAAGGACAAATTCTGAGCGGAGGTTACTTCAATCTATCAGATGACTCTCCGGTATATACAAGCTTAAAAATGTTTAATGCAGACGGCTCGTACGATAACCACTTTTCCTCAAACATTCCGATTGATTACAATATAACAAAGATTGCTTTACAGCCAGATTCAAAGGTTTTATTTGCCACCAATTATTTGGATGCTTCTTCGCCAGGCTTATTTGGCAGATTAAACAGCAATGGTTCAAGAGATACTTCCTTTATAGTTAGAAATGGTCCTAACCAAACGGTAAATGCAATTACAGTTTTGGCTAATGGTAAAATACTGATCGGTGGTAATTTCAACAAATACAAAAATGTATACGCAAAAGGTATTGCCAGGTTAAATGCAAATGGCACGTTGGATAAAACTTTTATTTCGGGCGCCGGCATATCGTATAACTCTAATATTGGTTTCCCGGATGTTCAAACCATTAGCGTAGATAAGGCTGGTCATTACTTTATTGGCGGTCACTTCAATGTATATAATAACACTGGGGCAGGGGGAATGGTGCTGCTAAATCCCAATGGCACTATCAATCACTCCTTCAATCATGCAAGTGCTACCGGGGCAGAAGATGCGGTATTTGCGATAGCCATACAGAAGGATAAAAAAGTTTTAATTGCAGGTGACTTTGTTCAATATAATGGTATAAACAGAGATAAGATTGCAAGATTAAATGCAAATGGCACCCTGGATAACAGCTTTAGCATGGTTAATGTTCAGGGCAGTGCAGCAGACAGCAATGCTTTTATTCATAAACTGCTTATTCAACCAAATGGTAAAATACTGATCGGGGGTAATTTTTACAATATCAATGGTCATCGGCATACATTGCTGGCAAGGCTTAATAGCAATGGCAGTCTCGATGAATCTTTTAATGCACGCATAACCAGGCTTTACGATTATAATTATAACCAGATTAATGCTATAGCACTGCAGCCGGATGGCAAAATACTGGTAGGCGTAAGCAGGAAGTACCTTTTTGACAATTGGGAATATGAACCTATTTTATATCGCTTGAATGTTGATGGCTCTATTGATTCCAGTTTTATGGTCTATGATGCCTTTCAATCATATAACGACATAACCTGCATAGCTGTTCAGGCAGATGGGAAAATACTGGTAGGGGGGAATCTTCCTGTGTCATCAGGAGATGAGACTTATAACAACATAGTACGCTTAAATAAAAATGGTACTGTTGATAATACCTTTAGTAAAACCGGGATGGCAATATTAGGAACCGATGATGAGGTTACAGACATTCATATAATGCCGAACGGGAAAATTATTGTTGCTGGTTACTTCCAGTATTATAATAATTCAATTGTTACTCCGGTAATCAGACTGGATAGCAAAGGGCTCTTAGACAAAACATTCAAAGCTCCCGGTGTCCTTTTTAAAAGTAGATCTTTTGAACTTACTCCTATAGCCGCTGACAGCAGTAACATATATATAGGATTCTGTTCTCTTACAGGTACTACACTTTGGACACGACACACAGCTATATATAAATTAAAGCCGAATGGTGCATGGGATAGCACTTACAATACAGGTGAAGGCGCAAGCTCCATTATATATGCTATGGCTCTGGATGCAAATAACCAGTTGCTGATTGGCGGCTCATTTACTTCATTTAATGGAGTTGGCAAGAATCATATAGCGCGGCTTACAACTTGTCCAATAAAGAAGCAGGCTACAGTTTCATCTTACTCAACTTCGTTGCAATCACAAGCCACTGCTACTATAATGGTTACCCCCAACCCAACAAGCGATAATGTATGGCTGCAAACCACCAGTGCAAAGGCAGAAAGAACAACTGTTAAAATTATCAATGCACAAGGGGAGCAATTAGCAGCTATATCCACTACCATATCTGCAGGCATCAACAAACAGTTATTATCCCTCAACAAGTATGCAGCAGGTGTTTATTTTATAATTGTTGAGAATAGCAGCATCAGACAAACGCTGAAAGTGGTGAAAGAGTAGTTAGTTACAGTTTGTTGATAGAAGAGATTTTGGAAGGATACTGGCTTGGTTAATTAAACCTTGCAGTGTTTACGGAAGAAAGCATCTGTGGATAGCAGACAACCACTGTTTACAATTACATTGAATTGATAGCATAGCGCAGACGCTTCCTTTAGCCTGCCAGGCCCCAGGTATGGTCACTATCATGATTGCTTAATTAAACTGCAAAGAGGAACATGCCATAATTCTTCCATGCTCACTGTTAATACGCTTTGCGGAAGATTCTTTTTCGTCACGCAGTTTTTAATTACTTTCATTGAACAGATTCACCACAATGACCGAAGCCCAACAACTGCATATTGATGGCATTATCACCAGTACAGAGCTCGAACAAATTGAGCGTTATGAATCATCTAAACTATTCTCTCTCCACTGGGAACTCCGGACTATTCTTTATGCAGGCATCCTGCTACTCTCATCAGGTATTGGCATTTTGGTGTATAAGAATATTAATACTATTGGGCATCAAACGATACTTGCTGCTATTGCATTAGCAATTGGAGGATGCTTTTATTACCTGCTAAAGCACAGGCTGCCGTATAGCAATGGAGAGGTAAAGAATGTGTCGCCTTTGTTTGATTATATTGCCTTGCTGGCCTGCCTGCTTTTTGGAACCTTTGTTGGTTACCTGCAGTTTGAATATCGCCCGTTCGGCAATCAGCTTTGGCTGGCTACGCTTCTACCCGCTCTTTTGTTTATGTACTGCGCCTATGCTTTTGATCATAAAGGATTGCTGGCATTAGGTATTACAGGAATTACCAGTACCATGGGACTCAGTATTGCACCTATGCAATTGCTGGATAATAATAATTTCACAGATCTCTCCCTTCTTTCTACAGCACTTCTATTGGGGTTTGCTATCATCCTTACTGCGCTATATAGTAACAGCAAGCGAATAAAGCCGCATTTCAACTTTACCTATCACAACTTTGCCGCCACCCTGTTGTTTGTGGCATGCCTTGCATTGCTGTTTAATTATCCCTATAAGTTCTTCAGTGTTTTATTGCTGGGTATTCTCTGTTTTTACTTTACAAGATATGCCATTGTGCAAAAGTCCTTCCTATTCCTGTTATACGCTGTTGTGTATACATATATCGGGCTTACTTATGTGGTGTTCTCTGTTTTATTAGGCGGCATTGATAACGATGGCGCGTTTATGCTGGGCATGCTATACATTATTGCCTCATGTATTGGCGTTATCCTTTTCTTTATTAATTACAAAAAAATACTGCGGTTATCATGATTGCTTATGATAAAACCAAACTATTCCACTTGCGCCTGCTGAAAAAGGCGAAACAGTGGTATGCCCGGCAGTTTCTTTCTACTGAACAATTTGCAGCCATTACACTGCGATACAAAGTAGATCTTTATACGCCTAACCTGTTTATCAAAATCGGCTTATTCCTTTTTACATGGGTATCTATCCTTGCAGCCTTAGGGCTCTTTGCCCTGGTTTTTTCTCCGGCATTTAATTCAGATGCTGCAATATCTTTTATATGCCTGTTGTTTGGCGCTGGTTGTATCCTGCTGTTGGAAATGCTGATCAAACAAAAAAGATTGTACAGGTCGGGCATTGATGAGGCTTTACTATATGCCGCCATCATCTTTGTAGCATGTGCTATAGGTAATGCTTTATCCAACTCGTTCAACGATACCAACTCAACTATACTTTCTTTTACCCTTTTATTTATTCCTGTACTTGCGGCAGCTATTATCCGCTATGAGGATACTTTGGCGGCCTTAGCATTAGCACTGTGCTGCTATGTTGTATGTTTTTTGCTGGTTCTGAAACTGGGCGCCATTGCTAAGATGGTTATGCCATTTGCCATGCTGCTGCTGTCTGTAGCATTGTACATAGCTGCAAAGAGCCTGGAACGAAAGCCCCGTTTGCAATACTGGCAAACAGCTATTATTACTTTTGAATGTGTCGGACTACTCCTTTTTTACTTTTCAGGGAATTATTATGTGATCAGGGAAACCAGCATTCAATACTTTGATTTACATCTCCTGAACGGTGAAGATATTCCACTGGCGGTCTTTTTCTATTTATTTACGGCTATCGTTCCCCTTTTATATATGTTTTACGGATTGAAACGTAAAGACAGGATTTTATTATGGATTGGGCTTGCAACTATTGCATTAAGCGCAGTAACATTTAAATATTATTTCAGCACTGGCAACCCTGAGATCCTGCTGATTATTGCGGGTATGATTCTGATGACCATTGCCTATGCGGCAATACGGTATTTAAAAACACCACGACATGGGATTACGTTTGAAGAAGAGCCGGATGAAGACAACTTCTTAAAAACTAATGGTGAAGCCTTGCTGCAGGCACGAAGTTTTGGACATGCAGCACACACTACAAAACCGGAGCATACTGTAGAGTTTGGTAGTGGCAGTTCAGGCGGCGGCGGTGCAAGTGGTGGGTGGTGAGTTGCAAAATGAGTTATCCACCCGGATATGACTTAGTGCATTGTCAAGTAAATAAGCTCAACTTAGAAAAAATCTATTTGGGTGCTGTTGAAGTTGTACATGCATTAAATGCAATCTCTTACATATGATTCTTGTCTTACCTTTTTCTTCGCGCCTTGCGTGACAGGCATTGGAAGAAAAAGGTAACCAAAAAGTTATGAATGGAATGGATGTCATTTCAATGGTATTCATGAGATCGCTTCGCTAAGTTCAAGCACGACATAATCGCTCCGCGTATCCGTGCTGGCCAGCGCCTCCCCATTGCCTGAGATGCAGCTTTATTGTGGAGTGTACAGTATGGATAACATGGTGCTACTTGTTATTTGACAAGTATTTGATGAATAGGTTGGGTGCCTTTGGCCTAACACTTAGAACAGCGTGGTCTTACTTAACTGAAAATAGAAAGGTAGATACGTAGCTCATCGCAGGTTGGAGGATTTATGTTTTCCGTGGGTAGAATACGCTTCTGGTTAGCTTCTACGAGGGAAGCTTAATTTATTTGATAGTAGATGTTTATTGTAAATTTATATAGTTGACACTGTACTTAGTGCATTTTCTTCTTAAGAGGGTTATAAAAAGTAAGTTGTGATCATTTTGAAATGGCAGAGATACGCAACTTAACCGAACTAATTTATATCTGGATTAATAAGTATTGTTATTCTGAGTTCCTATTCCTTTGTCTTACATGTTATCACATCACATCGGTCAGCTCGTAAGCTTTCACAATTCCCATTGCTGGATCGCTTTGGGTAGGCTTACCTGTTTCTACGCGACCTGCAAAGCGCTGTTCATACACTTTATTGCCTTGTATTCTTACACTTATATCATACCAGCCATAGCTTTTATCTGTGTTTATCAATACATTCTCATTCTCTTTTACGTTATTCCCTTTAAGTATTACAGTTTTATTTCCGGTGCCGTAACAATTATCTGATATCTCAATGGTGTAAAGTGCTGAAGCAGTAAACCCTAAATATGCCTTTCCTTTATCGTATAGCAATGCAATGTGGAGCAATGGATCATTTTCGTTGCCTTTAAACATTCTGTAAAACCCGTTTGGTCCATACACACATAAATGATACTGACTGGTTTCAAAATGTGCTAATGACCAGCTATCGCTTACTTTTTCACCTGCTGCTGCGGCATAAGACCAGGCCCTTAGCTTTTCATGCTCATATAAATCCTGCGCGTATACGCTGAACGGAGCGCCAGCTGCTTGTCTTCCAAACAATGTATTACCTGCTTCAAACACAATATTAAAACGCTGCTTATCCGCACTTAACTTTCCATTTGCATGCAACTCATAAGGCAAAGCGCAGGATGGTCTTGTGCCTTTCTCTTGTCGCGGCATTAGCGAAGAATTATAAGGCTGTTGATTAAGCTGCTTTATCTCTTCATTACTTAATGGCTTATAGCCAGTTGGTAATTGCCTGAATTGTGCCTGGTGAATGCCTTCTATAAAGGTATCTCTTTGCACTGCGCCGGGCTTGGTAATTACTTCGCCGTTGTATGGACGAAATACGGAGGAAAGATTGCCACATACTGCACGCCTCCAGCTGCTTATGTTTGTCTCGATAATGTTCTTACCCCATTTCCTGGACAGGAAATCTTCTAAAAACTGTAGCGATGAGGTGTGATCAAATACCTGCGAATTAACCCAGCCACCACGGCTCCATGGAGATGCTATTACCAGCGGTACACGATAGCCCAAACCTATTGAGCTTTCCCGCATATACTGCTCATCCATGCCTGTGCGGCGGCGTTCCTGTTCCATACTTACGTATTCTGTACGGGCATTAATACCAGTAGACGTTTTACCGGTTGTAACATCATCAGGATCAGGAGCAACAAATGGCGGCACATGATCGAAATAGCCGTCGTTTTCATCGTATGTAAGAATGAAAATGGTTTTCTTCCACACTTCAGGATTCTTAGTAAGAATGTCCAATGTTTCTGATACATACCATGCTCCATACCATGCAGAGCTTGGATGGTCAGAAAATGTTTCCGGAGCAACTATCCATGATACAGTTGGTAATTTTCCGTTGTTTACATCTTCTCTAAACTGGTATAGCACATCGCCTTTGGGTAATGTTACTTCCCGCTCCTCTCCATCATCCTTGTATTGCAGACTGGTTAGCTGATAAAAATGAGGGTCTTTACTATTGTTTACAAAAGCTTTTTCGTGAATGTTCTTTTCGTGTTGTGAAAGTTGGTTGTATTTTTCCTGTGTATAGATAGGAACATCTGCCTGCACTTTCGCATAAGCTGCTTTCTTTTCTTCTAATCCTTTCTTCAATGCTTCTGTCTCTTCATTCTTTGCAGAAGAAGCATGCAGCTTGTCTTCCAGTTCTTTTATTTGCACCGGCAGGTTCACCAATGCCTTTTGGAGATAATTGATATACCGTTGCGAAAGCTTTACATTGTATTGTGTAAAGTATTCTAAAGGGTTATCTCCGAAGTTTGCCATCCACTCATCTTCTTCACCGGTAAAACCTCCTTCTATGCTAATATCGTTTTGATATATTTTCCACGATATACCATTTTCTTCCAATCGCTCCGGGTAAGTTTTCCAGTTTACATTTGTTTCGTAGTCGGCATCCTCATTCCATACATTTGCTTGTGAGTTTTCGTGCTGTTCTGCTCTTATAGTACCGCTCCAGAAGTAGAGCCGGTTGGGTGTGGTGCCGGTAAGTGATGAGCAAAAGTTTTGGTCGCACACTGTAAAAGCATCTGCCAAAGCATAATAAAAAGGGATGTCTTCGCGGTTGTAAAAGCCCATCGTGAGAGGAATGTCTTTATACTCTTTATCCCCCGACTGTTTTACATTTAGCCACTGGTCATATTTGCCTTTGTTACGTGCATCTACCTGGTTAGTCCACGAGTGCGGCAGCGAATGCATCCACGTAGCTTTGGTATTTTTGATATCCAGCCTGAAGGGGACATAGGTTTGCCCGGCAGCATTGGTTTGCATCCAGACTTTATTGCTGTTAGGTAATGAAATAGCACGTGGATCATTAAAGCCACGTACCCCCTGTAAAGTGCCATAGGTATGATCAAATGAGCGGTTTTCCTGCATCAGGAAAACAATATGTTCAGCATCGAGATAAGTACTGCCTTTAGCCGGATCAATTGCCATTGCTTTTTGTATAGAAGCAGGCAATGCACTCCAGATACCTGCACCACCAGCTAATAAGGAAGCTTTTTTTAAGAATGCTCTACGTGTGTCCATATGTGGAGCAAGTTATTAGATAACAAGGTACAATATTCTAGTGTTTGCTATATGATAATAAATAATTAATAAAAGACAGGGGCTGTCATCAATACTTTACACGAGTGATAATGAGCTGAGCGTTCTGAGTGGATGTTATACCAGATTCAAATAGGTAGCCTGATACCAGTTACCGGTTGCCAGTTGCCGGATATGAGCTATGAGCCTTAACTTGTCCCATAAAATATAACCAGACGAAAATTCAGTAGAGACAGGAGGGTAGGTTTCAACGGGGCGAACTACGAAGGAGATATGGCGCAGCTACGACGGAGATAAGGATGAGATAGCAAGGAGGTTCGGTATAAGTTCAGTATAACTTCAGTGTAAGTTAGGTATAAGTTAGGTATAAGTTAGGTATAAGTTAGGTATAAGTTAGGTATAAGTTAGGTATAAGTTAGGTATAAGTTAGGTATAACTCTGAGGGTTCATGATATCAATAATAGAAATTACGGGACAAGTTAAGGCTATGAGCTTTGGACAGAGTATATAATACTACCCAATTGAAAATTGTACTGGATATCTCATAACAGCTTCGGGCCGTTTGGTAGCCTAAAGAATTCCGCAGGCATGTTATCTTATGCCCAAAGCTGCTATTAAATAACTATTTAAGTGCTTTTGAGGAGGAATTGAACAAATAAATAATAAAGTCGTTACTGCTTTACAATCCTCGCTGCCCAGCCACCACCGGGTGCCAATTGAATATTCACCTTATCTCCTGAAGTTATACTGATAGTTTCTTTTTTATAGTCTGTTGCGTTCCTGTCTGCATTCACGCCATCCTTAAAAACTACCGCGGTATATTTTCCTGCCGGCAGGAATGAAAAGTCTAATGTTAGTTCATGCGGGGTCCAGTTGCTCAGGGCGCCCACAAACCAGGCATCGCCTTTACGGCGTGCAACGGCTACATACTCGCTTACTTTGCCATCCAGTGGTACTGTTTCATCCCATGTAGTAGGGATGGTTGTAATAAAATCGGTACAATCCTGCTCTTTCATGTAGGTAGTTGGGTTATCAGAGAGCATTTGTAATGGCGCATAAAAAACAACATACTCTGCAAGCTGCTGACAGCGGGTACCCTGACTCATAGGATTGCTGTTGATGGGCCTATAGCTGGCTTTATTGGCATTGCGCATAGCACCAGGCGTGTAATCCATAGGACCAGCCAGCATGCGAATGAAAGGTAGGCTGGTGGTATAGCGTGGCTGATCATCATTTGGAGCCCATTTAAAGTTCTCCAATCCTCTTACACCTTCATAGCCCATTACATTCGGATAAGTACGTTGCAAGCCTGTGGGTTTAAAGATGCCATGATAATCTACCATCAGTTTATTATCAGCAGCTTTCTTTGCTATCTCATAGGTGGAAGCGATCACCTTTTGGTCATCCCGGTCAAAGAAATCTATTTTAAAGCCTTTGGCACCCATCTGAGCATAATGCGGAAAAGCAGTATCCATCTGGTGCGACACCGCAAACCAGGTTGCCCAGAGAATGACACCTACATTCTTTTGCTTCCCATAATCAATGATTCCCTGCAGGTCAAGATCAGGTTTTACCTGCATAAGATCCAGGTCATTAGACCAGCCTTCATCCATTACGATATAAGCCAATTTGTTTGCCGCAGCAAAGTCTATATAATACTTGTAAGTATTTAGGTTAATGCCGGTTTTAAAATCTACCCCCGTAATATTCCAGTCATTCCACCAGTCCCAGGCTACCTGTCCTGGCTTCACCCATGAATAATCAGTCAATCCTGGTGGAGATGCAAGCTTTTGAACAATATCATTATTCAACAAATCTTTATCCTGCTCCGCAATGGCAATCACACGCCATGGGAAGTTGCGGGTGCCGGTTGTGGTGGCAATATAATCCGCTCTTTCGGTCGGGATATAATTGATGCCTACTACATGCGCATTGGTGGGATATGGTGCATATACGCCTTTAAAGCCTTTCCCTGTGCTATTTAAATCCAGGTACATGCCGGGATAATCTTCCATGTCTGCCTCCAATATCGCCACCTTTTTACCACCTGCATCTACCAACACGGGCAGAAAAGCCAGCGAGTCCTTAGGAAATTCGGAAAGGTGTATCTCGTGATACAATGCTTCAAAAGAAGAATTGAATATTTTGCCCTGACGATAGTCAAATTGTATAGGGATAAAGGCTTTATGATCATCTGTAAAATTGAAGTTGGCTTCTTCACTCTTTACGATGAGGTCACCCTTCTTTTTTGTAAAGAAGCGGTAAGCTACTGCATCATTATATACGCGGAAGATGATGCCATAATCCCCTTTACAATTTAAGGTAAGCTGATAGTAGTTGTCGGGTATAGCAGCTTTTATGTAATCAATGGCATTGATTGTGTTCGTTACCTTTTGGGTTTTAGAGGAGGTAATGACTGCTTTGTCTCCCAATACTTCATTCTGCAATTGTAGCGAAAGTGCAGAAGGTGCAATGATCTGCTGCCCCTTGTGCTGTACCGACCATAATGTCTTATCGCCCGTTTCTACGTGCAAGGTGATGTTGCCATCTAATGATCGTACATCAAAAGTTTTCCCTTTTTGTGCAAATGTGGTTGTAAGAAAAAAGAGAGTAATAACGCTGAATGAAAAGTGTTTCATGGATATTGATAGATGTTATTGCATGCTTTGTTATAATAATTTCCTGTATTTACAGATCTGTTAAACGGTGCGCTGGTGAATAGTGCAATCACTTCCAGCTATCAAGGCGGTTGATACAGTTCATCAATGCACGGAAGTTGTGATAAGAGCCTTTCCAGATGTGGGCTTTTAACGCGGTCTTTCTTTGGGGCTCATTATCCAATCCTTCTTCATACCAGTCGCCATGCTCATGGTCTATCAGGTAAGTTTGTACATAATCCCATTGCTTATAGAAATGTTTCAAATAGTTCACCGGATCGGTGGGATACAACTGTGCCATAATAAGCAAAGTATTCAAGCCTTCTGCCTGCGCCCACCAGTTCTTGCTTTTATTGATGATGGTCAGGCCGGGTTTATCTTTAAAATAATATCCTTCATCGTAAAAGCCACCCAAACTATTATCCCATCCAACGCGTAGTGCATGATCTACCATCTTCTTGCCTATGGCTAATGTTTTAGCATCATGTGTATTGCCTAATGCTTCTGTAGCCTCCTGCATGAGGTAAGCAGTCTCTACATCATGCCCAAAGGATACATGATCGAGGTTGCGATGTTGAAGGATAGATTGCTCTGTAGAATCCCGGAATGAAACGGGCTTCCATTCGGGTGTGAAGAATAATTGCAGGTTGCCTTTTGGTGTAACGATGGTTTCTCTTATCAGTGTCAGCATTTCCTGCAGTCTCTCTTTTACCAGCGGATCTTTCCATACCTGATAGAGTTCAGTTAATGCTTCTAAGATATGAATAGAACTGTTCTGGTCTTTGTAGCCAAGATCGGAGGTGCTCTTTACATCGGCGCCTCTTTTTACAGGTGTTCCATCTCTTTGCAGATGTTGAAAATAGCCTTTATACTTTGGGTCATGGCTGTGATTTTCTAACCATAGGAAGGTCTTTTTAGCGAGGTTGAGCGCTGCCGTATCGTGCGAGCATTCGTAGTAAGCACTCAAGCCATAAATGGCGAAGGCATTGCCATAGGCTTCTTTGATCGTGCTCTTTGGCGTGCCATCCCTTGTCACTAAGTTATAGAAGCCGCCATATTCTTTATCCCACATTTTATCTCTTAAGAAGAGAAAGCCGTGTCGCGACATAGTAATGTATGATGTATCATGATAAAACATGGCTGCTTTGGCGGTTGACCATGTATGCCTTGCCTGTGTAACAATCATTTTATCCTGCTCCCCTACCGGGTGGAAGTCGTAAGAGAAAGTACTTAAATACCCTCCATAGGCTGTATCTATATCTCTTGGATAATACACTTCTATCAAGCCTTGCTTTGCAGCATAACGCATTTGCTGTGCAATGGTATCCAGTTTACTGTTTGGTTGTGAAAAACTATGGCTGCAAATGCAAATAGTTAATAAAAGAGCAACAATCTTGTTAGAACAGGTGTTGAACATTCTTTAATGTGTTTATGTATAAACGAATTATTGAAATCAGGTAGCAATATTAATTGTTTAAATCAGCTTTCAATAAAAATAAGAATGGGGTAAAACAGGACGAAGCAGCTAGTATTTTTAATTGTCAATTGTCCATTGTTGATTGTGAATGAGGAGGAGCCTATAGATATTAGCCCGTTAGGGTATGATACTGAGATAGGGTACATATTGAGTTAATGAAGAGTTGATAGGGAGGTGATTCGGTATAACTTAGGTATATGTTAGGTATAACTTAAGTATATGTTAAGTATAGCTCTGTGTGTTCCAAGGTTGGAATGGAGGATTTTGGGGATAGTTGGGGTTTAATTAAGGCAAGAGTTATCTTCTACATCCCGGGGTCACAGCTAAGCTTCGGAGGCTGGGAGGTGAAGACCCCGGGACGACCGCAGCCGGGAGTTGAAGCCCCCCGGGGTATCAGGGCAACCCAACTAATCGCCTGGAAGAAGTTATATCTCACTTATCCACTTCTTAAATGTGGCGGCGTTTTCCTGGCTTACTATTATTTCTTCGTGCAGGGGTAAGGTGAGTTCCAGGCTTAGCTTGCTTTTATCTACGCTTTTGTAGCGAAGCAGGAAGTTGGCACTGATAATGTACTTGCGGTTGGCACGATAGAACTTTTGCTTGTCCAGCATCTCTTCCAGTTCGCTTAAAGTTGGGGTTTCACATAAGTATTTGCGGTTCTCTTTATCTACTACAAAGACTACTTTGTGCTCGGAGAAAAAGTATCCTATATCATCCATCTTAAGCGCCTGGAACTCGGTGCCTTTTTTTACAATAATCCTTGTCTTGTTTTTGCGGGTGTCCTGCAAATAATCCATCAGCGAGGAATAGTTGTTTATAAAATGATGTTGCAGGTTTTTGTATTTGCGCAGGGTATTGCTCAGCTTCACCAGGTCAACCGGCTTTAACAAATAGTCAATGCTGTTGAACTCAAAGGCCTGCATGAGGTACTTGTTATAGGCGGTGATGAATATAACGGGACAAGTAACTGATGCCTCTCTGAAGATATTGAATGAGAGCCCGTCTGCCAGTTCTATATCCATCAGCATCACATCGGGTGCGGGGTTGTGCCGCAGCCACTGCACCGTATCGGCTACACCGGTGGTTGTTCCTGCAATAGCAATGTTGCTATCCGTAGCATGGATGCAATTGATCAGACTGTCTGTTGCAGGTTGTTCATCTTCTATTATCAGTACATTCATAAGTATGCGTTTTGATGGATTTTATTGATTGATATTCAGCACAGGCAGTTTTACATAAAATTGATTATCCGTCTTCTCAACTACGATGTTTTTCCCTGTTAGCAGCTTATAACGGTTATCCAAATTAGCCAGTCCGATGCCGGAAGAATCACCGTGGTATTGCTTGATACGAATCTCATTCCTCACTACTATAAAGCCTGGCGTTACGGATATATGGATAGTCAGCGGATTATCTTTCCTTAGTTCATTGTGTTTGATCAGATTCTCAATCAATATCTGCAGCGATATAGGCAGCAATAAATTATCCTGTGCTTCTGTATCATTGATCTCAATTACCATGTTTATGCTGCCTCCAAAGCGTATTTTCAGCAGATAAAAGTAGTTGCTGGCAAATTCTATTTCATCCCTTACAAATACAAAGTTCTTTTCCCTGTTAATCAGAATGTACTGGTACATTTTTGCCAGCGTATCATTGTATAGCTTGGCACTGGTGGGGTCTGTAGAAATAAGATGCGATAGTGTATTGAGTGAGTTGAAGATAAAATGCGGGTCTATCTGGTTTTTCAGAGCCACCAGTTCGGCATGTGTTTTTGCAATGTTCAGTTGTTCGGCACGCGAGAGCATATCAGCGTGTTCCTGGTTTAAGAAGAAAGTTTCATACAGCATAGCAATAAACACTGATACTATCACTACCATTTTTACAGTAGCACTTGCAGCCACATGAATATCTCTGTGCTGTAAATACCCCCACAAAATATAGCAAAGGGTACAAGATAAAAAGGTGTAAACCGCTACGCCGGTAAGGAATGCTGCAATGCTTTTGTAGTAGTGCTTATTGGCTATTTTCATTTTGTTCTTAAGGAAAATCATCAGCCTTACATTGCCTTCCCAAACGATAAAGGAAACACCAATAGAAAACAGGTAATTCAGTACCAACTGCACCGCAGAAGAATGCGTATTATCTATCAAACCGAAGGCATTGGGCATCAGCAAGCCGAGTAGTGGAATACCTATCAGCTTCACAGGTCTATCGCTGGTAAACAATTTCTTTTCACCTGGAAGCCAATCCTTTTTACTAATTGTGAAATTCATGCAGTCAGCATTAAACAATGGTACTTATAAAATTATTAACAATATAAAAAACCGGACGTTTTTAGTGATGACATGAGCAAATGGAGTGATGAGTGGTACGGATAACTTGTATAAAGGTTACAGCGGTGGCACGCAAAAGCAGTATAGGCATAAGTAATTAAAAAGCGGCGTTGGGTAATAAAATCTCCGGCTTAGGTCAGTTTTCAGGAAATGGATACGGATAGCGGATAATTTTACCAAAGCAAAAGGAAACTTATTATAGCAGTATCATATAACACTTTATAAACAGACCTATTTTTCTCATGTGCATAAGCACAACGCGCGGGTGGTCTTTACCACCTGTTTTTTATTTATTAGATTTACTGACAAAATCGTATTCCACCGGTGCAACAGGCAAGTAGAAGTATCAATCTTCATCCATTTGTTTTTTCGAACAGCAGGCAGTACCGTATTGCCCGGCACACTGTATTCTGGCTTACCTGGATTTTATATTATAGTGTTGTGTCCACTATGGCTGCAGGAGAAAAAGAAAGTGTCATTAAAATCTTTTTCTATAATCTTACTGTAGTAGTACAGTCTACGCCTTTAGACATGGGCTTTTGCTATTTTGTCATTTACTTTTTACTACCAAGGTTTTTATTTAAAGGACGATACATTACTATGTTGCTGCTGTGGCTGCTGGGAAGCTTTGTATGGATGGCAGGCTTTGAAGCCAACTGGAGGTATATAGTGCCTTTTATAAACAAGTGGTATGGGTTTTCAATGCCAGTATCATCCCCAAAAACGTTTGCGAGTATGGTGTATAGTCTGTTCAATTTGTTCAGTCAGCTAAATATGGAAGGCTGTGTTGCAGCGTCTATCAAACTGGGTAAGCTGTGGTATGTAAAGGAACAGGAGTTAGAACTATTAAGACAGGAAAAAGAAAAAGCCAGGATGCATGATGATGAAGGCCTGATGCAGCCTGCTTTCCTTGCGGATCTATTAGCCCGCCTCCAAACACTTGCTGATACAGAACCTTTATTGGCTGCTGGTTCTATTAAGCAACTACGTAATTTATTTACATACATGTTGTATGAGAATGCGCAGACCAAAGCTTCCCTTAAAAAGGAGTTGCAGTTAGCAGAAGAGTATGTACAGCTTGAGCGAATGATGGCAGCCCATGAGCCTGTTACTATTCAGCTAAACAATAATGCTGATGCTGATAGTGAAACCATTGCACCTTCAATCATTTTACCTTTTATTGAAAATGCGTTCCGGCAGGTGTATATACAACCTTTACCGGAACGACGTGTAATCATTCATATAAAGCTGCAGCAGTCGGTATTGAACATACGCATTTGCTGGAACAAGCCGATAGATACTTCTACCCTCGCGCAAGGCCGGCATATTATTATGCAAAACATTGCGCGCAGGCTGCAGCTTATTTACCCGCAAAGTCATGAACTGAAGACCTATGTTGAAGTGGAACAGGTAAGAGTGGAATTGAGTATTAACTTGAGAAAGGCGATCAATAAGTAAGGATTTACGATATACGAATTACGGTTTACGATTTTAGAGTGTCTCTCTCAGTAGCCGGCGGGGTTTACCTATGGCAAGAGTGATCTTCTACATCCACGGGGTCGCACGGCTAAGCTGCTAAGGCCTGGAAGTGCAGACCCCGTGGCGACGGAGATTGTCTTGTAGGGGATGTACGTGTTTTTTGAACCACATAGGATCATAGAAACATAGAAATACAGCACATAGAATGGTTTCATTAGCTTAATAAAGGGCAGCAGAATAAATCATTCAAACAATCTCTTCAAATCTTCAATCCCATTCATCCTTCTTAAATCCCAGTTCGGATATTCAACTTCTGACTTTGGTTTATTTCATACATTTTTCAGTCAGCAAATGCATTGTTTAGGAGGTCATTGAAGTATACAGGATAACTTTAAACATCGCTATGTCCTTATAAAACCTTCTTATGATGAAATATTGGGTTTGCTTTATTGGTCTCTTTTTCATCACCTCTATACTCTTTTCGCAGAAAGAGCAGGATGCTATGTTCAGAGAGCATGCGACACATAACTTTTCTGTTCAAACAGATACCACGAAAACATTCACGCAGTTTCACTGGCAGTTTCAAACAGGTGCTGCCGTTCGCTCTACCCCGGTATGCAATAAAGCGCTTGTTTTTGTGAGCA
Source organism: uncultured Chitinophagaceae bacterium (assembly GCA_963819045.1). Lineage (GTDB taxonomy): Bacteria > Bacteroidota > Bacteroidia > Chitinophagales > Chitinophagaceae > Ilyomonas. The sequence goes on from CAWFUV010000022.1 coordinate 30,475, forward strand.
GCAGTGATGGTTATTTATATGCTTTGCATAAACAGGATGGTAAGCTCTCCTGGAAGTACAACTGTGGCTCCGCTATAACCGCATCACCAGCTTATTCAAAGGGAGTTGTGTATGTTTCAACCTTAGACCAACAGTTGTTTGCTATTGATGCCGCCAATGGCAAACAAGTTTATTCAAAAACAATTGGTAATAACCCGGTGTATAACTGGGGCTTTGATTATTACGGTTCATCGCCGGTGATAAAGGAGGATACTTTGTTTATTGCTGCGGCGGATGGTACCATAAATGCCCTGGATAAACGAAACGGGAAAACCTTCTGGAGCAGTAAGCCCGGTAATCTTATCCGTTCTACCCCGGCGATAGCGGATGGGTTGTTGTATGTGGGTGATGTAAAGGGTATGTTGTATACATTGGAGAGCAAGAATGGCAAAATAGCCTGGTCTTATAAGACAAAAGGTGTTGACCTTGACAATGTACAGTTCGGCTTTGACCGGAATGCGATTATCAGCTCACCAACTGTTGCAGACTCGCTGGTATTGTTTGGCTCGCGCGATGGCTATCTGTATGCGCTTAACCGCTTAAATGGTAAGCTTTCCTGGAGTTATGATTACCAGGTATCATGGGTTATTTCAACGCCCCTAGTGGTGGGAGATAAAGTGATTGTGGGTACATCCGACGGGCAGTTCATCCATGCCTTGAATGAAAGTACAGGTAAAGAGTTATGGCGTACGCGGACTACTGCGCCGGTGTGGTCTTCTGCATTAGTAGCAGGTAATGCTATTTATATGCCTTGCAACGATGGGGTGCTGTATTGCCTTGACCTGGCAAGTGGCAATATGAAACCGCATTCTTTTGTAGCAGATGATAAGGTCTTTTCCTCACCGGTTGTATCTGACTCGCTATTGTTTTTTGGGGCGGATAACGGCAGGTTGTATTGCCTGAAACAAGCTCCGGCTCTGAGCCTGGATTATCATCATTTTGTGTATTGGGATAAACCTATACAATACAATGCAACACGGGTATCGAACAGTTTATTGGTAAAGAAGTTCCTGAACCTTAAAGGCTATGCTTCACTGGATGCAGATAAACTGCTGCAATTAGCGAAGAGGGATACTACACAGCATAATATAGTTGTATTTGCAACCGAGTTTCTGCCTTCTGCTTGCTGGAAAAAGGATAGCAGCAGTGGCTATCCATTGCAGCATTTTATGGAAGAAGGAAATACGGTTGTTGCTTTAGGCTTTAACCCATTAGCTATAGACTATGATGACAGTACGGGCTTCTACAAGCTATTCAACTTTAAGCGTGCTGCACAAATATTGAATGTGCAGTATAGTGAGAATGATTTGCGGAGCTTAAATGGCTTTATCCCTGCTACTGCTACTACAACAGGTATTGCTATGGGTATGAAGCCGCAATTCATTGCTTCCTGTCCTTTGACCAGCAGCAATGTTGATGTTGTATTGGGGAAAGATGAACGGAACAGGATAGCTGCTTTTATAAAGAAGGTAGGTAATAAAGGTGGTGCTTATGTGCAACTGTTTATTAACCGGGACTTTGCTGAGGATTATAATTTTATTGATGAGGTGGTGAAACATTGGGAGAATGGATGATTGTTTTCACCGGGGAGAACAGGAGTAAATAGAGTTTACGTTTTTCACCGCAGAGAGGCAGAGAAAATGGAGTTTACGCAGAGAATTACTCATAAAACCTCTATAAACGTTTATTCTCCTTCGTATATTAAATTTTATGTTCATCTCTACAATGAGAATACCTCTGCGAAACCTCTATTTACTCCTCGCTTCTCTGCGGTGAAAGATTATTTTCTTTGATATACTCTTACATAATCTACTTCGTACCTTTTGGGAAATGCTGTGTTGTTTGGGTTGCCGCCATTGGCGCCGCCGATAGCTAAATTGAGCAGCATGTAATGAGGCTGTTGGAATGGATTGAAACCTGAGCCATCTTTATTCACAAGCTTATTCAGTGCCACTTTGTTCATTAGTGAATCATCTACATACAATGCAACAGATTCTTCATCCCAATCCATTCGCCATATATGAAACTTTGATGCCCATGCAGTATCTACCCGAATACGGTTACTAAACCATTCTGCTTTGCCGTTGGTATCAAGGCAGGCAATATTTGCCAGCAAGGTATCCCGGTAATATTCCATAATATCAATCTCACCATTAGCAGGCCAGGGTTTAGTAACACCCAAGGTCCACCAGGCAGGCCACATACCTTTGCTGATATCAATGCGTGCCCGCATTTCGAAGCGGCCATATTGCCATTGGTGCAGCCCTTTGGTGATTATACAAGCAGATGTATAGTCTATTTGCCTACGGTTCTTTCGCCAGTCGTTGCTACCTGCTACAAAGTTCGGATTGAGCTTTTGTTCTTTGCGTGCTTCAATGATGAGATAGCCATTTTCGCAGTGTGCATTTTGAGGCTGATACCACTGGGCTTCGTTGTTTCGTACAAAGCCCTTTTCATATGTCCAGTTGGCGGGGTTGGGTGCTCCATTGGTGTTGAATTCATCACTCCATACCAATTTATAATTACTACTGTCCTGTGCTTTGGCTAAGCTTGCTAATAAGATAATACATGTGATCAAGAATAAATGGCGCACCATTTTCATTATGAGTTCATTTGTGACAAAACTAATTGTCTCACAGATAACATAGTTGGAACAGAAAGAGAACAAGGTACAAGGTACAATGGCAAAAGGCGCAAATAGAGGGAATATAGGGAGATACTGAGGTGTTATATAGAGGAGATGACGAGGAGATTAGGTATAACTTAGGTATAAGTTAGTATAAGTTAGGTATAAGTTAGGTATAACTCAGGCATAGCTCTAAGTGGTGCTAATAGCTTTTCTTATTTTAGCCTTATGAAAATAGTACTGTGCAGCATTGGCAAGCCGCATGAGGCATATATAAAACAAGGTGCAGAGGATTTTACCAAACGTATTAATAACTATTTTAGTACGGAGTGGTTATTGGTGCCACCACCAAAAAATGTAGCCTCGCTGCCGGAAACAGAACTGAAAAAGACGGAAGCAAAACTGGTTTTGCAACTATTACAACAGGATGATTATTTAATACTGCTGGATGAAAGGGGTAAACAAATAACATCGCCTCAACTGGGACAACTGATACAGCAAAGAGCGAATGAAAGCTGCAAGCGTATAGTTTTTCTAATAGGCGGCGCCTATGGTGTGGATGAAGTTGTTTTCAAAAGAGCCAATTATGTATTAAGCCTTTCACACATGGTATTTCCGCATATGCTGGTGCGGCTGATACTCGCCGAACAGGTGTACCGCGCCTGCACGATTTTAAGAAATGAAAAATACCACCACATGTAATTAACTATTATCTTGCCTTACTATGAATCTGAATATTACGTTAGCTATCATAATCATCACCTGTCTTGTATCTGTACCTGCATTCAGTAGCCAAAAGATGATAGATGATCTTATCTTTTATCCCCCTTCCATCTACCGGCGCAACCAGTGGTATCGCTTTTTCACCTGCGGTTTTATACATGCAGACTGGATGCATCTTGCATTTAATATGTTTGCATTGTACAGCTTTGGCAACTATATAGAAGATGCCTTTACACAAATATTTGGAGGAACGGGGAAACTGTTATACCTCATTCTATATATTACTTCTTTGTTTTTTTGCCTTCTACCTACTTACATAAAACACCGAGATAATTCTTACTACCGCAGCCTTGGCGCTTCAGGTGCAGTTTCAGCTATTGTCTTTGCATTTATACTGCTTTTTCCAAAAGAGAAAGTTGGTATTATCTTTTTGCCGGGCTTACCGGCTTTTATATTCGGCGTATTGTATTTGATCATTTCTTCGGTATTGTCAAATCGCGGAGGCTCACATATCAATCACTCAGCGCATTTCTGGGGTGCTGTATATGGCATCGTATTTACAATAATTGCAGCATTTGTTCTTACGCCATACAATTTACCGCAACTGTTTTTACAACAGGTACAGGGGTATTTTAGTTCGTTTTAGATGAACCACAGAGACAGTGGAGCACAGCGTAATACCAGCTTTAAACAGGTTGCCTGGTACCAGTTACCGGTTGCCGGTTGCCGGATATGAACTGTGAGCTTTGAGCAGAACATATGATGCTAGCCAACTGAAAATGGTATAAAATAAAATGTAAGTGTAGTACTATTCTTTAATCCATAAGGGCTCCATCTTCTTATGAAGAGAGGCAGCCTCTTAATGCTTTTGTATTAATAAAGTATTTTTAGTGGAAGGTGTTAGTTTGAAGCGGTCGTCTATACGATAGCCAATTATCCAGATGATCTTTTTATTCATCTCCAATACCCATACTTTTTCTTTATCAGTCTTAGATAATTTGAGATCTATAAAAAACTTACTGAGCTTCTTTTTCTTCTTCATTCCTAATGGATAGAAATAATCACCCTGTTTCCATTTACGCAGCAATAGGGGATATTGAATATGTGCCGCATCGAGGGTAGCGATAGTTTGAGAAGTGGACGGTTGATGGTTGACAGATGACAGCTTTCTAAAACTGAGCATGCCAGCTTCATACATTACTTCTTTGTCTTCTTTTTCTATTAAAATATGGGCTGCGACTTCAGTTTGAAGGGGTGCAATAATTAGCCAGTTGCGGTTTCTGATAATACGGTGCGTGGGTGAGGCAACATACTTACCGTTCTCTGCATCCAATAACTTTTTTACTTCCGCAGTTTGTGGCGTAGTAAAATGGAAGTCTTTGATGATCTCCCAAATTATGGTGTTCAAAGGCTCGCTCTTTTGCAGTTTTAGTACCGGTATATGCACTTCATTGCCCTTAGTCTCCAGCAGCTTTTTCTTATGTAATGCTATTGCTTCATTATACAATATTTCTACTTCTGTAAAGCGCTGAATATTCTGCAACAGATTGTCTTCAGCATTGGCATATACTTCCTTTACCGCAGGTATAATATGCTGCCTGAAGAAGTTGCGGGTGTATTTATCTGAAGCGTTGGAAGAGTCTTCCACCCAGTTTATATTATTATCCAAAGCATATTGCCTGATCTCCTCTCTTTTGGCAAACAATAAAGGGCGAATGATGTTCTTTTGTTTAGGCAAAATGCCATGCAGTCCGCTAATGCCTGTGCCTCTAAAGAAGTTGATGAGCAGGGTTTCGATGTTGTCGTTGGCGTGGTGGGCGGTGGCGAAAGGTAAATTGTGAATTGTGAGTGGATGGAGAAGAGTTTATGGCAGTAGCATTTGCGCTGTCATCTGTCATCTATCAACTGTCACCTGTTCATTGTTATCAGCTATCCGCCAACTGTCATCTTTTATAAGTTCTTCGAACCAATCGTAGCGGAGTTTCCGGGCTGCTTCCTGGATGGATATTTTGTGTTGCAGGGCATATTCTTTAGTGTTGAATGCCTTGACAACAATGGGTATGCTGTACTGCAGTGCTAATGTTCTTACAAATGCTTCATCTCTCTCACTTTCTTCGCCGCGTAGCTTGAAGTTGCAATGTGCTATGGTAAAATGGAAACCAGCTTTGTGCACCAGATCTGTTAATACCACACTATCTAAACCACCGCTTACTGCCAGTAACAAATGGCAATTGGCAGGGGTCAACTGATAAAAATGCTCCTTCCAGTAAGCTTGAAATTGTTGTAGCAACATGGGGGTAAAAGTAAGTAAATGGATGTTGTTAAATTGTCCTATTGTGCTGCACCAAAAGATGATAATACAGTATCTTTAAAGGATTGATTTACTCTATGCAGCAACGACTATCTAAAGAACAAGCCTGGCAAAAGATAAAACACTACTGCGCTTACCAGGAGCGCAGCCATTATGAAACAAAACAAAAGCTGTACAGCTTTGGGTTGTATTCAAATGAAGTAGAAGATCTGTTATCGAAGCTGATAGAAGAAGATTATTTAAACGAAGAGCGCTTTGCCGAGCGGTTTGCCGGTGGAAAATTCCGTATGAAGCAGTGGGGGAAAGTAAAAATAACATACGAGCTAAAACAGAAGCAGGTAAGTAGTTATAATATCCGCAGAGCGATACAATCTATTGCAGATGAGGACTATATAGCCACACTGCAAAAGCTGGCAGCCACTAAATGGCAGCAACTGAGAGGTGAGCAATACATAGCAAGGCAGGTGAAAGCTACCAGCTATTTAATGCAGAAGGGCTTTGAACCGGCATTGATACAAAAGGCTATTCAGCAGTTAAAAAGCACAGACAAAGCAAATTGACCTCTCATCAAGTTTTTTTATCTTTCAATTCATTTAAGTGTTAACTTTCCTCTGCCAACTACAATCTGCTTACTACAAAAACAAAACCCTACTTCTCTATGAAATGCTTAAGATGGTTCTTCTTATTATTACCTGTTGCATTATTTGCACAACCTCAGTTGCCCGAAGGATATTTTTGGGAGAAAATGAATAATGGACTGGAAGTACTGGTCATTGAAAACAGCAAAGTGCCTTTGGCAACAATCGAGATCGCTGTAAAGAATGGCGCTTACACCGAAGGTCCTGAATACAGTGGTTTGTCACACTTATTTGAGCACATGTTCTTCAAAGCCAACAGAGATTATCCAACACAGGAAAAGTTTTTGAAGCGAACACAGGAATTAGGTGCTATTTGGAATGGCACCACAGGTGAGGAAAGAGTCAATTACTTTTTCACTTTTGCTAAAGACAGCTTAGAAGCCGGCTTGCAATTTATGAATGCTGCCATACGGTTTCCTATCTACAGGGTAGAAGATATGCAAAAGGAAAGACCTGTAGTGGACGGTGAATTTCAAAGAGCAGAAAGTGATCCTGGCTTTCAGCTTTGGTACGCATGCCAAAAGGAATTATGGGGTGATCTGATGTCCCGCAAAAACCCAATTGGGGATCATAATATCATCAATACTGCAACACCTGAAAAGATGATGATAATAAAGAACAAATATTATCTTCCAAACAATTCTATACTTGTAATTGTTGGCGATGTGAAGCATGAAGAAGCTTTTACACTTGCAAATAAGATTTATGGCGACTGGGAAAGCAGTGGTTTTAATCCGCACGAAAAGTACCCGATACCTGATTTTGTACCGCTTTCAAAATCAGACTATTTTATAAAAGAATCCAGCATAGCCCAAACACCTTATATCAATTACTGGTGGCAGGGGCCCGATTATCCACACGATTCAGCAGGTACAGTAGCAGCCGACGTATTCTCTAAGATATTAAGCCTGAACTCTTCAAAATGGCAGCAGGCATTGGTTGATAAAGGATTGGCAACTTATGCAGGTGTTAATTACCAAACGCTCAGTCATGTAGGTCCAATCAACATTTATTTGGTACCTAATCCAAAGAAACTTAAGGAATGTAAGGAAGAAGTTGAGAAGCAGATTGCCATGTGGCCGCAGGATGATTATTTTACAGATGAACAACTGCAAACAGCAAAAGACAATATGCGCCGTGACCACATCAGGGAAACGGAAAAACCTTCTTCCTTAGCCAGCCAGGCAACGTATTGGTGGTGCAGCACATCCCTTGATTATGGCACCAATTATACTAATAACTGTATGAAAGTGACCAGGCAGGATATTCAGAATTACATCAACAAATACATTGCAGGAAAGCCGTTTGTGGCTGGAATGATTATCAGTCCTGACATGAGCAAAACAGTAAATGCAACTGCCTTTTTTAAACCCTGATTCTTTATATACAAAACCCAATTTATGAAAACCTTTATTATCAAGCATCTGATTGCCCCTATAGTTATTGTTTGTACTATTGCCTCATTTTCCTTCGCCCAGTCGAAAGAGCCTTATGAAATGATGGTAGATGGCGTGAAAGTAATTGTACAGCCAAGTGGTAACGAGATAGTTGTGATACAAACCGTGCTAAAAGGTGGCGTTCAAAACTATACGACTGATAAAGCCGGTATTGAAACCATAGCTATGAATGCATTAACAGAATGCGGTACTGCCAACGATGATAAAAACAGCTTTAAGAATAAACTTGATAAAGTAAATGCACAGGTGTATGGCAGCTCAGGGATGGATTATTCATCCTTTGTAATGAATTGTATAAAGAGTGATTTTGATGTGGTTTGGCCACTGTATGCAGATGCGTTGACAAAGCCGATATTTGATACAAAGGAGTTTGATCGTATCAAGCAGGATGCCATCAACAACCTGAAAGCCCAGGCTTCACAGCCGGATTACGCTATAGAGAAACTGGCAAAAGAGACAGCATTTACCGGGAAGAATTATGCTAAAGCCCCGGAAGGCACAGAAGCTACTGTGACGAAGCTTACTGCCGGAGAAACAAAGGATTATTATCAATCTATCCTTACAAAATCGAGAATGGTAATAGTAGTTGTGGGTGAAATAGACAGCAGTGTTTTAAAAGATAAAATCCATACCATGCTTGCTGATGTGCCACAAGGGAGGCCTTTTGCCTTAGCAAAGGAAATGTATGCACCTAAACAAAACACTTTTATAGCTGAAAAGAAAGAGCTGGCTACTAATTACATACAGGGTGTTACAGGTGGACCAATGCCTGGCACAAAAGATTTTAATTCATTTCTATTAGCTATGCGCATATTCTATGACCGCCACTTCCTTGAAGTACGCACGAATAATGGTTTATCGTATGCTCCTATTACTTACTTTGATGGTGGTTTAACTGCAAATTCAAACATTGTTGTTTCTACTACTGATCCTAATAAATACATTGGTGTACTCACCAAACTGGTAGACAAAACAAAGAAGCAGGGCTTTACTGCTGAAGAAGTAAAGAACATGAAGACTACTTATATCACCAGCTTTTATTACAAGCTGGAAACTAATGATGCCCAGGCTTCTTCGTTAGCAGCAAATGAAGTAGTGCATAATAACTGGCGCAGATCGTTGACACTAAATAATGATCTGAAGAAAGTAACCACCGAAGATGTAAACAGAGCCTTCAATAAATACATAACAAACCTAACCTGGGTTTACCAGGGCGATCCTACTAAAGTAGATGCAAAACTTTTCACACAAACAGTAAAGCAGCCAACGGCGAAAGAACCTAAGATAATATTGAAGCATGAGGTAAATTAATAATTGCTCCTTGTATCAGACTCAAACAAGCTGCAAGCCGGAGGCTGTAAGTTGAAGAATGCTATTCAACTCAATTGAAGATAATAATATTTGTCGTATAGTTGAATTTACAGCAAAAGCATTATTCTGTTTGCATTGTATTACGGATAAGCTTTTTTAGAATCACTATTTGTCCTAAATGATAATGGACATGCTCAACACTGCCTTGAAGGCTCTTGTAAGCGGTGGGACAACCAGGCAGAATAGGTTCGAACAATTTAGTTTCATCAAATTGGGTAAGGGCAGTTGCTAATTCGTGTGCGGATTGAATGTTATCCTTCTTTAGGTCTAGCCAGTCCTCCTCTGTAAGTAGTAGCGGATGGTCGTAGCCGTTGGTATCATCTATCTGCACTTGTATTCCCTGTGCACGCTGTACCATTACCCGGTTCCAAAAGGTGATATGATGTAATAGTGAGGCGATGGTATTGGGCGATGCATGTGTACGGGTTGTAGCCTCCTCAAGGGTTACATCCTGTAGTGTGGTGGTTATGTCTACTTCGGTCCAGTTGTTACCCAGGTGTACATCTATGATATGTTGTGCGATGAGTGTTGTTAATTGCATGAGCTTAGAATTTTAACCGCTAAGGCGCAAAGACGCAAAGAAAGAAAGAAAAGAGTATTATAAATACTTTGTGGCTTTTAGTCTTTGTGGTAATTTATTTCTAACCGCGAAGGCGCTAAGGCGCAAAGAAAAATACATAGCAAGTAAGCTTATTATAATACATTAAAGCTGAATAGTAATAGTATTTCCCTATTACACCTAATCTTAACCGAGAAGACGAAGACACAAAATATAAAACTTATCTGTATTTTCTTTGCGTCTTCGCGGTATGACTATCAATAATATTTTTCCATTACACCTAATCCAAATAAGGCGAAGTCATATTTCACGGGGTCGTTGGGATCTAAGGTTCGCAGGTAGTTAGTTAGTTCTAAAGCGGCATTCCAGTCGGTTTGCTTGCGCTGTAATAAGCCTAAACGCTTGGCTACCCGTGCTACATGTACATCTACGGGGCAAATGAGTTGTGAGGGTTTTAGTGTATTCCATATTCCAAAGTCAACACCACAGTTGTCTTTGCGCACCATCCAGCGGAGGAACATGTTGAGGCGCTTGCAATTGGAGCCTTTCTCTGGTGTAGCAATGTGCTTTTTAGTACGTATTGGGGCTTCTTCCAGTGAGAAAAAGTAATGATGGAAATTGATCAAAGCCTGCTCAACAGGTTCTCTTTCACTGCCGTTTAATTGCATAGTAAATGCAGTTTCCAGACTTTGATGTTTTAAATAATGAGACTGTAGAAACTGAATGAAATACAAGAGGTCGGTGGTGTTGAAAGTGCGATGCTTGAATATCAAGAAGGGCTTTAGATCACCGGCAGCATGATGCAGTATAAAATTGTGAGGTGCATTGTCCATTAACTGCATCAGTTGCCTGCTTTTATTGATGATAATAGTACGGTTGCCCCATGCAAAAACAGCAGCAAAGAAAGCAGCAATCTCTATGTCCTGCTTTTTAGTGAACAGGTGTGGGATGGAGACAGGATCGTGGGGAATAAAGGATGATTGGTTGTATTGCTGTACTTTACTGTCTAAGAAGTCTTTTAATATAAATGGTGAGGATAACACGAATATTATACACGAATTTTACGAATTACACGAATTTTTTGGAACACGGATGACACAAATTAAGGCACGGATCAGCAGGATTTTATATTAATTAGTTGCATCAGGATAACTTATCAGTATACTTCTCATCCAAAACAATCCGTGTTGTAGTGTGTCATCCGTGTTCTATATCTAAAGCATCGCCTAAGAAGTTTTTTATTAGTGCTTCGGCTTCGCTGCATGCTTTGTCTAAATATTGGTTAACGATTACAGCATCAAAAGAATGGCTAAAAGACAACTCATAGCCGGCTTTGTTAATGCGTGTTTGCACGCTATCTGCACTTTCGGTGCCACGGCTTTCGAGGCGACGGCGTAACACCTCTATAGATGGGGGCTGTATAAATATAGAGAGTGAACTGTCCGGAAACTGCTTCTGCACATGTATGGCTCCCTGAACATCTATGTCGAGCAATGGGGTTTTGCCCTGACTCCAGATGCGGTCTATCTCGCTTTTAAGTGTGCCGTAATATCTCCCTTCATACACCATCTCCCATTCAATAAAAGCATTCTGTTGTATCTTTTGCTGAAAGTCCGCCATTGATATAAAATAATAGTCTACGCCATCCTGCTCGGCACCACGAGGACTACGGGTGGTAGCTGAAACGGAGAAGGCCATGGAAGGATATTTATTCAGTAAATACCTGGTGATAGATGTTTTGCCTGCACCGGAGGGTGCTGTAATGATGATAATCTTGTGTGCAGCCATTGGATAGGTAAATTGGCCGCAAAAGTAGGTAGTAAATGGAGCATAAGCAATCCGTTTTATTTTAATAAAGTGACAACACCCTTTATACTGGTAATAACTGTGCTGCCAGGCTTTTTATACTCGCAAAACCATATATAAGTGCCAATACCGGCAGGCTTGCCATTCATGGTACCATCCCAGCCTTTGACTGTTGCAGAAGATTCAAATACCGGCTGGCCCCAGCGGTTAAATACTCTCAGGCGGAAGTATTGCAGGTTGTATGCATCCAGCACTTTGAATACATCATTCAATCCATCGCCATTGGGTGTAAAGCCTGTTGGGAACGTAACTTTGCAACCCTGCTCTGTAATATTGATCTGCTTAACAGCACTGCCGCATTTATTGCTGACAATCACTGAATACATGCCACCCTTATGCACCGTTAAACTGCTTTGAACTGAGCCATCCTGCCATAGATAAGTATCAAAATTGCCGGGTGAGAGCATAATAGTATCGCCGGTGCAAAGCAAGGTATCGTTCCATACTTTTCTATTAATATCGGGCAGTACCTCCAGATGGATAGTAACTACCGAATCGCAGCCATTGGCGGCTGCATAGGTATTGGTATAAGTACCGGAAGTTGTATATCCGTTATAGCTGCTACCATAGCAGACGGTGGTATCTATGATGGTAGCTACCTTGTTTTTGACTGTAAGTATAAGTATGCGGGTACTATCGCAGCCGTTACTGCCGGTAAATACATCGGTATATGTACCTGTTTGATCATACCCGGCATAGCTCTCCCCTTCACAGATTGACTGGCTACTAGTAGTTGTAACAGGTGTCCCAATCTTTATTGTTATGCTATTGGAAACTGCGGGTGAATTGCAAGGCATACTGCTGGTGAAAATGCAGTTTATTATATCATCTACTGATAAGGTACTGCTGGTAAAGGCTGGGCTATTTGTACCAACTGCTTTGCTATTCAACTGCCACTGGTAAACAGGAGTGTTGCCGCCGTTTGTTGTTGTTGCAGTAAAGGTGACCGGACCTGCTCCACAGATATGCACGGGAGATTGCGCAATGGTAATGGTACGCTGATCTTTTGCATACACTACTACTGTGAATGGACCGGAAGTAACACGGCAGGAAGTATTACTGATATTGGCGGTTTGTGCTGCTGCCAGCCGGTACATATATGTGCCGGCAGTACCTGGTGCAATGGCATAAGTAGCTGCAGTTGCACCTGCAATATCTGCCCATGTAGTGCCGCCATTGGTACTTAGCTGCCATTGATAAGCTGCAGAGAGATAGCAATTCTCAAGAGATGATACAAGTTGCAGGCTGTTGGTAGTGCCTTCGCAAAAGATAGCGGTATCACCTACAACTTCAATTGCGCTAATATTAATGGCAGGACCAACCGGGCGAAAAGTAATATCATCTAATCCTACATCGTTGCCAATGCCCCCTGGTGCATTGTTGCGCATACGCAGGACCACATCTGATACGCCTGCCGGTGTAGTAAAATTAACCCCATATTGCTTCCATGTAACCGGGTTGATAATTGGAATATCATCCGTATTGTACTTTGCCAGCAAAGTGCCATCTGTTTTCTCGATGGTCATTGTAATATTGGGTAAGATGCCGCCTTGATCACACAAATTAAGCACCCAGGAAGCAAACTGATAGGTAGTGCCCTCGCATAAACCGGTTACTTTTTGAATGTAAAAGTCACTGGGCTGGTACGAAGCATTTATCACCATGAAATAGCCACCTGTATTACCGGTATGGTCGGTAGTGGTATGCCAGGCATTGTCAAAGCAACCGGATGTATAGTTGACTATAGCATAATAGCCATCGTTGGGACATTCATTAGCATCGTAACTTAAACTGCTGGTTTTACCCGGACCTAACGGTGGCCCATTGGTGCCGGCACCTGCACCAAAAGTTTCGTTTATTATAGGATCACCTACAGAACCGCTGCAGGTTTGAGCAATGGTTAGTTTGGTGGTAATGAGCAATAAAAAGATTAAAAGAAATTTCAAGTAATCGTATTTAGGAGTACATGCCTTACAGAAGGCTAATACCAGATTCAAATAGGTTAGCTAGTACCTGTTACCGGTTACTGGTTGCCAGTTGCAGGGGATGAACTGCGAACTTTGGGTAAAGCATATTAGCTACTTAACTGAATATGGTATTAGTTATTAGTTTCCTTCAAAAGTAATGGCTTAAAAGATATGCAGGAGTAAATTTTGCTTATACCCCGTTAATTAATACCTCCTTTTACACTAAAATGGACCCATAACTATCCTGTTTTGGCGGCATGATGCTGAGGTTGAAAAAGTTTAAGATTAGTTGGGAGTGGGTATTGGGAAGACAGGGAGGAGATTTGGAGATACTGAAGAGCAAGTACCGGGGAGATAGGGAGGAGATTAGGTATATGTTAGGTATAACTTAGGTATAAGTTAAGTATAACTCAGGTATAGCGTCACTTAAATAATTTGAAGAACTATGGCATACATCAAAGATAATTTAAATAGTCATTTTTGTACTATCAACAGATTCCTCCTGTGTCGGAATGACAAACTGTACTGTCATTGATTATTGATTTAATTGTATCATTATACAGATGACCTTGGTACAGTGTTACATAATATTTTTAGGATAATACAACCTGTTTTAAGTGCTGTATACAGTTTAATTGTTGTAGGCGTACTTGCTAACAGCAAGTGGTTGTTTGTTACTTTTTGCTTGATCAAAAAGTAACCAAAAAATATGAATGGGATAATGTTTATTCAATGGTATTCATGAAATCGCTTTGCTAGTTCAAGCACGGCATAATCGCTCCGCGCATTACTTCGTGAATAATGTTTTTTATTGGTCTCAGTGAGAATAGTTCGTGCTGGCCAGCGCCGCCCCATTGCCTAAAGTGCAGCATTAATTACTGGGTGGCACTGTTGGGCTAACATGGTGCTACTGGTTAACTGACAGTTAGTTGATGATTAGGTTGGTTGCCTTTGGCCTTACACTTTGAACAGCGTAGGCATACTTAGCAGAGATTGGAAAGGTGGATACGTAGCTTAATGCAGGCTAAGTGGTTGCTGTTTCTTAGTGTTAATATTTTGGGATGGGTAGCCCTCAATTGTAATGCACTTATGTTTGATAGCTCTTATTTATAAACTTAATTCGGTAACAGAGTATTTAAAGTGTTTGCTCCAATTTACAACTTTAGTTTATTTATGTTATAGTGTACCCGGGTATAGCGTGGGATGTTCCTACATTGGGAGTGAGGTGATTCAGGGATTGAGGATTTAAGATTCTGGATTTAGCACCTTGCCTGTAGGCCAGCCAAGTTTGGAGGAATGCCATTTACGATGGCAGATGCATGATGTATAATGTGAGGTTAAATAATGATAAATGTACTACACAGGTTATTGGTTTGCACATTAATTACTATCTTAAGCAATATAAAACATTGATTTAAAATGTTTCTACAGAAATTATTCCTGAACGCACTTTGCTTTTTATTTATTCTGCCAGCATATTGCCAGAATGACTGGAAACTGGAGAAACAAAAAAATGGCATCAGTGTCTTTACAAAAAATATTGACACTTCCAAGTTTAAAACGATAAAAGTTGATGCGGTACTTAGCGGGAAACTGAATAAGCTGGATTCAATTATGAGAGATGTAAAAAACCATAAGCAATGGATATATAATACAAAGAATGCTTATCCTGTTAAATATATCAGCAACAATGAAATAATATATTATGAAGAAACTACAATACCCTGGCCGTTTAAGAACAGGGATGTTGTTATTGATATGAAGCTGTATATGGATACTATCCGGCATACGCTGACTATTAACTCACACAATGTGGATCATGTGCTGCCGGCAAAAGAGGATATTGTTCGCGTGCCTTTCTTATCTCTTGACTGGAATATTGAGGAACTTGATAAAAACAGATTGCATATCCAGTATTATTTTACTGCAGATCCGGGTGGCAGTTTATCGCCCTGGCTGGTTAATCTATTTGCGGTTACTGGTCCGTATGATACATTTAGCAATCTTGCTAAACTTTTAGAGGGCAAATCAACTCATTGAACGTTCTTCTTTGCGGTATTCTTTGCGGATGGCTTCAATAATATCAGCGTGCCGGATGTACTGGTCGTTGCGGGAGGCAGACTTTAATGTTGCATCATGTATTACATTCAGTATGCCTGCACCATTCAGGTCATACTTTTCGGCTAACTCATTTAAGTTTACAGTTGATTCGGCCTTGTAGCCTGCCGGTAGTGTCTTTTGCCATAGCTTGAGCCGTTCAGACGGTTTAGGCGCAGGGAAATGGATAATGCTGTGAAAGCGGCGCAAGAAAGCTTCATCCATATTACTTTTAAAATTGGAAGCGAGTATCAGTAAGCCGGGAAATCTTCTATACGCTGCAAGAGATAAGAGACTTCCTGGTTGGCATAGCGGTCGTGCGCATTCTGTACATTGGTACGCTTGCCAAATAAGGCATCGGCTTCATCGAAAAATAATATCCAGTCTTTGTGTTCAGCTTTGGCAAACACTTTCTCTAAATTCTTTTCTGTTTCACCGATGTATTTGGATACTATCTGTGAAAGGTCTATGCGATAAATATCTTTATTAAACTGTTTACCCAATAAGGTAGCAGTAAGTGTTTTACCTGTACCCGGCGGGCCGTAAAACAGTACCCTGTAACCTGGTTTGATTTTCCTTTGTAAGACTTCATCCTGCATAATAGTGGCATTGTGCTGGAGCCATATCATAATGTCGCCAATCTGGTTAAGTGTATGGCTGTTCAGTACCAGATCGTCCCAGTCCATATTGGTAGTAACTCTCCTGGCAGGAAAATCAGCACTGAACCTGACGCTTGTTTCTTTACCAAACAATATTTTATCTACGACTTCCTGCTCCAGCATCAAGCGTCCGCTCATTAATGGCTCTCCTTCTCTTACAGGCTCCAATGAGATAATAGCTTCCTTTGCAAGCCTGCCTTCTATTGCCAGTTGTTGTATAGCTATACGTTTTAGCAAGTCATCGCCTGCAAGAATAAACTGCGCTGTTTCGCCGGTTGGCTGCATACCGCGATGGTTACCTGATTTAGCGCCCCCTATTTCGGCAAAATCTCCGCCATGTGGCAGGTATTGCTGAATGATATTATCAAAAAAATTAGGCTGCAGATGCGGAACAAAAGCAATCAAAAAGATAGCTTTTTCTTCAATTGATAAATCTCCGCCGGAAAACAGTTTATATAGTAAGAAGCCATCGTTGCATAGCTCCATTTGCGGATAGATAAGAGCAGCGGCATCTCTTTTTCCAAAGAAAATATCAAGCCGCTGCTGTAATACAGTAGCAAGAAAATTTACTGCGTTTAGAATATTTGTATTTGTATTTTCCAAGCTGAACGTTTTTTTACCACAATAGAATCATAGGAACATAGGAATACACACATAGAAAAGTTTTGTAAAACCCTCCGGTTGAATAATACAGTCGGCGGGTATGTTTTTATTGTGACTACGTGGTTTCATCATACAATTGAAAACAATATTATTCAATCCTACAAAACCATTTATCATCAGATTGATTGAATGCGGGTTGATTATTTATTTCTTTTCATTTCTGAACAAAAGCGGCGCTATATCCACACCAACAAAGCCGGTTATATTGCTTTGCGGTAATGTTTGACCCGGAGCTATTGCAGGGAATGTGTTAACAGGACCTTCACCGGATATTTTATCATACTGCAATCCTACTCTAAGTATCCCTTTAAATACCAGAGTAGTTTTAAATGTAAATAACTGCTTAGAAGATTCGTCAAAAGGGTCCTGCAGTCTTGATGTAAAGCCAAGTTCTAACCCTGTTTTATACACATCCTTTTTATCTAATGAATAATCTTTGTAATACAAAGAGGCGCCAGCACCAACATCCAAACTGCCCGGTGTATTTGCTCCCGGGACTAAGGCCCCAATTGTTCCACCTAAAGCAAATTGCCATTTTTCATTATCCACAATCTGAATTTGGGCGGCAGAATTTATGCGACCCCGTGTTTTACCGGTAGCTGTTCTGTCATCTGCTTCTGCATCAAGACTTAAATACCGAAGGCGACCAAAGTTCTTGAATACCAAACCGCCTTTGCCATAAGTTTCCACTACACCAAGCGGACCTTTTATAAGTCCTGCTTCCATCAACGTATATACCCCTTTATCGCCTACAAAAATCCCTACAAAATATTTATCCTGCTGTTCTGTGCCCGTGGAAGTTGCCTGTGCATAAGATCGTGTAAAATTGAAAAAAGGATACAATTCAAAGCCTTTATATTTTTTCTTATCCTCATCGCTCTTGGGATAAAGGCTTGCAAAAGAAGCAATATTTAAACCAAGGTTTACATTCAGGGAAGGAGAAGTTGTTTTATCTTCTGTTTTGCTGGTATCAGTAATATCAAGACCGGGGCTGGGCTTTAGAAAAGGTGATACCCATCTTGGGTCGGCAATATTTCCTAAAACATAAGGATTAGTAACCCCAAGAGGAGGCGTTGTATAACTATTCAATATAGGATTGAGAAGCGATGTAAGATTTACTTCATGATTGATTGCATATTCTACGGCTGTTACTCCACCCTGCAAGAGTAACCCGGCAAGGAGAACAAAACCGAGGTTTTGCTTAACCAGATCAGGCACTTCATTGGTGATGTACTTATCAATATCCTTATGAAGTACCAATGATGCCAGACTTATATAAGTATCTGTCACTCCCGAAAGTGATTCGGCAATTTTAATACTATCGCTGAAGCCAACACCTTTATAACCTGTGTATGACTTGTATACCAATGCATTGCTTAAATTCCATAACGCCATTATTTCTTTAGAAGCAAGCTGGCGGCTTTCACTTAAGTCAAATACGAATGTTTCATGTGTCTTCTTATATGTTTGATACGCTTCTTTATAACGGTCAGGGAGCTTAAGGATAATATCTTCAAATGCCTTTTTTAAGGAGGTTGTGTCTATAAATCCAATTGCTGCATCCTCTTTCTTATCTTCAGGCTTCGTCTCGTCTGTTTTTGTTCCGGTTGTTTTATTATCTCCTTGCTTTTGTATAGATGGTACTGAAGATGAGGAGAAAAATGTGCTTTTGGAAGAAGGATCGCGCATGTTTACTATACTGTCTGCCGTTACATCTGCCTCCTGCTCGTACTTATCATTTGGCTGATTGATGGTAAGCCTGGGCTGGAAAAATGATTTAGTTGGAGCAGATGATGATTGCCCTGCTGATGGACGGAGTATGGAGAAACGCTGACGCATCTACAATAAATTACTTTTTTAGAATAGCCCCTTTAAGACCTTTCAATAAAATACTTTTATTCAAGACCTGGAGCACATCGCTTTCATAAGAAATGTTTACAGGAGTTATCTCAAGCTCATTATAGTTTACTTTGGTTGATTTGTCTTCTGACAGATAAGTAGCACCAGGAATAATAATATTATTTTCACCTTTTGCACCTGCACCAACAGAACCTATTGTTTGCTTAACCCCCTGATCATTTACATACACCCCTTCTACATGTACATCATCTATTGATTTCTTTCCTTTATCGAAAGTTAAACTTCCGGCCTTCCTTTCTTTCAATAACTCGTTAATAACCTCTTGTGGCTTAAGGGAGATATCTGCTGTAATACTTACACCTTTAATATTCTCTATGACTGTATTTTTTAGTCTTTCCACCTCCTTCATCAGGCTGAATTTTATAAACGCCACTAACTCTAATACTGCATCGCCTATCCCCATGTCATTAACATCTTCTTCTGTACGCCTTAAGCCATCCTTCAATCGCTTCATTCTCGCAGAATCCTGTTGCCCGCTCTTAGACACCAGTGCCGGGCTAACGTAGTTGAGATATTCTATGAAGCCATATAAATTATAGTAATCGTCTTTTGCAGGATGCTTATATTTTGCTTCGCATAATCCGATGCCTATGGAATCATAGGATGTAATATCTAACGCCCAATAACCTTCTATATTCAAATTAAGGCCGAACATAGAAGCATCGTCTTCCAATTTGCCGACCCACATCTCAATATCACGCAGGAGTAATGATATTACACCAAAGGCATTGCCGGCAGCAATGTTGTCTATATCAGCTTTGGCCGTAGGAGCTGTAAAAAACCTGATATACCACCTCTTTAATCCCTCTCCTATTGCTTTCATATCATCACTGCTCCAGAAAGGCATATCTACCGTAGTCTTAAGAACAGAGCGCAGCACTGACTTAAGATTTGTAATCAGATCGTCTGATATCTGAACATATTTTTCTCCGTTAAGAGTTTCAATATTCAAAGGCAGCTTATTATTAAAGATCAGCATATACCCTGTTGCAGTTCCTTCAACAGCATCCAGATATTTTTTAGTCATGGAAGCCTGCGCCTGTGCTTTTGCAGCACCGACTATTTTAGCTCTTTGTGCATCATATGCTTTTTGGGCTTCCAGGTATGCAGTGAGTGCTTTGTCATATTCAGGATTTGGCATTGGCTCTTTACGGGAGCCTATGGTTTGAGGTGTTTTTGAAAGCTTTTCATTAGCTGCATCTCTTGCCTCTTCCAGCTTTAATAATGTTTCCTGATCTGCAGTCAGCGGTTTAGGCGGTTCAGGTTTGGCAGTCTTCGTAGTGGTATCTTTATATTCAAACCGAAGATTGCTTACCTGCACAGGCACATTATCCTGAACGCTAAATACAAATGCATCAAAAGGAGAGCCTATAGTCATATCTTTAAAGTTGCCATCACCTAATTCTACATCACCATCAATAGTAAGATCGCATAATATACTTGTGTAATCTCCTGCTTTTTCCTGGCTTGGCATACGCAGTTTAAAGTTGCGCACGGTTGGCTTTTGCAGAATGATCTGCTTATGTTCATCAGGATCAATCTTAATAATGACTGCCTCTACTTTAATTAAATTAGGATCGGGAAGCGTAATATTCTTTACTGATTTGCCTTCTTTACCTCCTTCAGATACAAGATCTGCACTTATTTGTCCGCCCTTAATACCTTTAAGCGTTATCTCTTTAGATTTATCTGCATTCAGTTTTACATTAGCAGAATCAGTGCCTAACGCATTAGCAGCCAGGTTGACTGTGGTAGTGCTTTTTTCTGTTCCTTTGGTTTCGACACTCTCAATCTTAATTCCTCCTGCAGTTAAGCCAAGTGCATCAATTACATTGTTTTTATCAGCATTTAGTTTGATGGTTACGCCGGTTGCTGTTACTGCTTTATTATCCGTACTGCTGATAGTGGTTTTTGTTACTAGCACCTGATTTTTTGTCTTTTTGCGTAATAGTCATTTTCGGGAAGCCGCCCTGTATGGCTCCAAGAGTATATTTGCATATTACCTGCTGCATCCCGTGTAAAGCCAAGTGAAGCAATATCAATATCAAGTGCTGAACGCCCGCCTGCTTTCTCTGCAAGGAAGCCACCGTCAGCTAATCTTGCATTTATACTATCAAAACTTGCTGTTATACTGTTCTTCTGCACTGCCGGCAATTGCCCATCCTCCTGCTTTTCCAAATACATCAAAACCTTTTGTTGAGGAGAAACGGAACCCGCCTGCTTTGACATTAGGAATCTTAAGCGCTTTTAGTTTATCAAACACCACATCAATGCCTTTTACTTTATTATGATATTCCAATCCAAACACATTCAATTCTGCTATATCAAGCGACATCAAATAAATATCATAACTCACTTTATTATTCTCACCAAATTCAACATAGGCTCTAAGCTTTGCATCTACATCTTTCAGGTAGGAAATGGCTGTTTTATCTGCAGGCTTAGGGATAATAATAGTATGCTCATCTTTTTCAATATGTAAAGCCGGCACATTGATACGTGCTAAAGGCAAGCGCATATCATAATAATCGGGCTTACCATCTTTGCCTTCCGTGTAGTCGATGCTGATAGGATATTGGTTGCCGACAAGGCCGATTGTGCCACTTGTTTTCCCATGCACTATAAGAACCACTCACATCCAAACCTTCCAGCCTTGTTTGCCCAAAGAATTTAAAGAATTCATTCAATGTATATTCACGACCATTCCTGCCAAGCGCATCCAATGTAAGTGCATTGAACTTCCCACTATGCAATGCAACAGCTTTTAGCACACTGCCCTTTGCAGTTTTTTCATTATACCCAATTCCGCTCAAATCTGTTTTACCTGCACTGACAGATGCATCTTTATCAAGAGTACTTAATGTAGGACCTTCTTCAGCAAGCGTTACCCGCAAGCCACTTACATTAATGTCTTTTATTGAAACCTTATCATTCTTAGGTAATGTGACTTCCTGTATTGTTTTCTTTACTGGTTTTGCTTTTGGATCGGTGCTTTCAGTATCAGGCTCTTCACGCATTATAAGCTTAATGCCTTGTGCATTTATTTCACCAACATGTAAACTATTTATTTCAAAGCTCATCGGGCGGCCTTCTTCTGCACCGGGCACTGCTACTTTTTCAAGAACGAATTTTTACATCAGCCTGTATATCTTTTAATTCAACAGCATTGGCATTATTTGCTAAACTGCTAATGCTTAATGTTGGGGATTGAATATCGAGCGATGGTATCCACGCAGAAGGGATATTAACCTTTGTAATTACACTTTGATCTTTGTTATCGTAGTTAATTTCTATTGCAGGCTTTTTACCATCTTCAGTATCATTATCAATAGTTGTATCAATGCCAAATCCAATTTTCTTACTCTTCTTATCAGCAGCATTTGCATCAGCATAAACGCCTTGTGCTTTAACATCCTGTATACTTAGATTGATGTTACCTTTTTCAGGATCATAATTCCATAGATGCAATCCCCAAACTTCAACCGGTGTTGCTGCAGGGAAATCAAGTAGCGGTTCTGCTTTACCCATTTTAATGGTAAGCCCATTGAAAGTTGCTTTTCCAACACGCAGATCAGCCAACTCGTATTTATAAGAGGCGCCAACGTCTTTATCCAATGGGTTTCCAGAAAAGTTGATAGCTACAGATACAGATAACATTCTCCAGCACAGGCGTGCCTGCTTCAAGTAACATACTTTCTGTCTTATAAGCAAGCTTTGGCGCTGTTATAAGCGGGATATTTAAGTCACGAACTAATACTCCCTGCTTTTTATTTTGATTGATAACACCTTTGCCGCTGGCTACAAAGGCAGAATCAACAGCACCAATCTTTATATTTTCAAGACCTTTTAAAGTTGGCTCTTCAAAACCTACCGATTTAAGTGTATCATTCAGCATATCCCGTACATAAGCGCCTCCTTTTAAATCAATGCCCCGGAGTGCAATAGTCACATCAACACTCTTATATTTTGCTTCAAAGTCTGCTTTGCGTTGGCGTGCTTCATACCTTTCTATACTGCTTTTATCGCTCTCAGCAGTTTTAGTATCTTCATAATAAAGTTTATCTAAATATTCAAGATCAATTTCTAAATATTCTTTTTCGTTATATAGCACTTGGAAGGTAACAGGATTGTACAGTGGATTATTTATTTTTTCTTTTTCAAACTGCGCATCCAGATCTGTATTCAACTTCCTTAATTCACTCATTATCTCCCGCAACCTGCTCATTTCTTTATCCCTGTTCTCATATTTAAGCGCTTTCTCAGCAGCTATATCAATCAAACCTTTTTTCTCTGCCTCCAGTGCAACAATACGTTTATCTGCATCACTGTGTACCAGTTCTGCTTTTTCTGCAAGTATTTTCTCATCAATTGTTTTAATTCGTGCTTTAATATGCCGTGAGGCATCAGCAGTCCATAAATAAGTTTCTTTTACAGTGAGTTTCTGCTCTACTAGTTTGCCTTGCTCGTCTCTTTTTTCTATACTGAAATCATCCAGGAAACCTGCAGTTGTATCGTAAAGGTTTTTTATTTGAAGGCTGGTAAAACTAAGCGTCGATTGCAGCGAAGAGTAGTCAGACTGAATTATAGCACCGAGTTTGTCTTTATAGATATGCGCTTTGGCCCCCTTAAATTCTTCCACCATCGTCATTACTGCGTTAGGTAATAAGATCAATACATTCGGCAGCAGCGACATCAAAGAAGTTAATGTATAATCGGCATTTTTGAAAAGTCCCAGGAATATTCCTTTAGAAGCAGGTAGATTTTTTTGAGAGAAGGAGATATTCAACCCCTTCATTAAAATATTCCCGATAGCCAGTGTGCTTTTGGGTACTACTAACTGGAAATTATTAAGTAGAATATTATCAATACCAAGGCTTAAATAAATATCATTATCAGGATCACTGGTGTCTTTTGTCCATGACAGATGGATAGCCAATCCCTGCAATACACCGCCTCCACTACGGTATAATGTACCGGCTTTGAAATAATTAAGACCTGCAACAGGTAAAGTTGAAGCGTAAATATTTGCCTGTTTGATATCATTGCGGATGCTGGCAAATATTTTACCTTGTCTTGCAATACCTTTCGTATCATCTAGGTTAGCCAGCAATGTATCTGAACCGCCCTGGCCTCTTATCTGCCTTTCCAGCCAGGTATTATTATAATATTCATCTTCGTCATAAGTTTTGCGGCCAAAGCGCATGCCACCTAATGAGCCCAGATTATCTTCTGTATCCTGCAGTTGGCGTAAATCAAAGGTGCCTCTCTGCTCCCCAACTACTTTACCAGACTTGCCACCAAAAAGTGTTTGGCCAATTACATATTTGGTTTGTGCAGTTATAAATGGAATGGAGGTGCTTTCATAATCGAGCACTGCGGCTTTATCAGCATGATAATTAAATTGATCACTGGCTAAAAAACCATAATGTTCAATAACCGTTAATAAACCAGGAACAATCTTTCCTTCTGCACTTTTGGGTCTCAGCACTTTTTCTGTTATCTGCTTTTCCAAACCACCTCTTACCCCTATTGCAAGTAAAAGATACAGCCGGGCACCATCCGTAAAAATGGCATCATCCTGCAACTGCGCTATCAATTTTTCTGCATCGCTTTTATCCTTTCCGGCAGCGGCATCTTTACTGGTATCAATGCCGGTATCAAATCCAAACTTGCGTGTCGATTTATACTCATAAGTAAGTTTACTGCTCATGAGCGCTAAATGGTCAACAGTTAAGCGCTCTGCAAAAGGTGCATCCCATTTACCCCAGTTCCATGGCATCAAAGCGCTGTCCCAGTTATGAGGTAATGCTTTGTATTGAGCTTTATAGTTCTTGCTGTAATACTTTTCTGCATCCTTATCTAACTCAAGAGTGCCTGCAAATGCAGCCGTTTCCAAAAAGGCATTCCGTTGTTCTTCCGGTAACCTCTTGAGTGTTTCATAAATCTCAATGGCTTTCTCTTTATTAACTTCATTGGTATCTGTAATATCCTCAAAAATGGCTTTGGTTACACCGGTGAACGGATCGAACTTCTTTGATACTACTTTGAAAAGGTCTTCATACTGGTGATAAAACTTTATTTTCCTGTCTATTGTCGGCGCAAGCAGGTGTATAGCATGGAACTCAGGATTATCTGCAAAGTTTTTATAAGACTTTGAGGGTACAATACTCGTTAATCTTGTTACAACAGACGCAATATTCTCTCCTGTGTACGGCGAAATGCCTTGTACAAAGAAATCAAACAAAGGCAGGTTTTGCGCATACAGCATTTGCTTTTCCGGTTCAGTCTGGTACCAGCTATCAATTATTGCAAAAGCTTCTGCTCGTGACTTAAAAATAAGTTCACTGGCTGAATATACTTCAGCAACTACAGCAGGTGGAAGGCTCTTTAAAAACAGGTATCTTAAATCCGGGTGTGCAGCAAGCCATGCTTTTTTTGCACCGAGGCTACCCCAACCTAAAAGGTCATTCAGTTGCAAAAAAGCAGTTGCGTATTTCCCCGCTTCCAGTTGGGCACGGAGATCATCTTCAACAGTTACTGCAGCAGTATCCGGCTTGCGCTGCACTGCACCATTCTGTTGTACTACATGCGTTAATTCATGCGCTAATAGTTTCTTGCCATCATCTGTATCCGGCTGAAACTGCCCGGTGCCAAATACGATATCATTGCCACTGGTATAAGCCAATGCATTCAGGTTCTTTGCAGATTCATTGGCAGAACTGTCGGTATGTATTCTTACATCAGATAGATCAGAATCAATTCTTGGCTCAAAAAAGCGCTTTTCTTCTTTACCTAAAGGTTCCCCGCCCGGTAAATTGTTTAAATAGTTTTCTGTTTCAATAGTGATCCCATCAGGTGTACTTTCTTCATTGTCTGCCTTTTTAAAATGAAGTGCTGGCGCATGTATGATGGTTGGCGCAGGCAAGCCGCCGCGTCTTTCTTCCTGTTCATTCAGGTTTGGAAAATCTCTTGATAAAGCAGCATCAACTGCAAGCGGTGTGGTGGTATTAGACAGCCAGGCATTCCAATCACCACCGGGCGGCTTTACACCAAAGAAACGTAAAGCATTACCTGCAAATGAATTTCCTATAACATTACCTAAACCAAACTGTCTGTAAAACTGGTACTGCCTCCCCCACTCCTGCTGCGCAGCATCCATGTAACTGCCGGGAAACAGTACGCCACGGTTAAAAAATGTCTCCCTCAGTCCAAGATAATCTATGGCATCCGGAGGTGTAAGTAATGGAGGTGATAATGGCGGAACTAAAGGTCTTAACTGGAAACCACTACTCTGCTGGTGTTGCATTATCATCCTGTCGCTGAATAATGGTAGCCTTACCATTAACTTCTTTCTTCTGCAATCTTTTTTCTCTTTCTTCATCTTCCAGGCATTGTGAGCATTTTCTTTGAATAACAGGTGGCGAAAAGAATTTTTTTTCTGTTAATGAATCTTTCTCCTGCATTACTTTATCTGCCATTGCATCTGCTTCGTGCTCATACTCATCGTTTGGTTGATTAATGGTGAGTTTGGGTTGTATAGCTGGCTTAAAGAATGGTGATTGCTTTTTATTCAGTGCATTACTATCCACTGCATCTTGTTTAGCATTCCTCTTATTTTAGGAGAATGTACCTGCATATGCTTTTGAATAAAATAGTCTACAACATTCCTTAACTGATCAGCCGCGTTTGCCTTATTCCCAATCTTACAACATTCAGAGCTATACCTGGGTTATACTTAACTTATACCTAACTTATACTTAACTTATACCTAAGTTATACCTGATCTCCTCCCTATCTCCTCCATAGTAAATCCTCAGTAATCTCCTATCTACTCCGTACTTGACTCATACTCCCTTTAGGGCCGGGGCGTCTTCTCCCTTACTCCCCTTTAGGGGCCGGGGCTTCCGGAGCTTCTACACTTTGTATATAAATATAAGACTTGCGCAATCCAGAACCATCCTGCGCCTGGCATTCAAAGTATGTGATCCCGAACTATCTCTTCTATTGCTGTCAGCTATTACCCTGTTTCTAAATGCCATTCCAATTGCATTAGCAGGATCAGGACCTTTTCCTATCTTTCTTATCAGATCTGCTGCGCAGGCAGCTTCACTATTGCCACTACCGTTTATCCTTGACATAGCATCCAGCTGAGCATTCAGGTCAGTACATGCCTGCTGTATATCGCTCACATGTTCATTCTCATTACTTAGTACACGTTGTTCAATAGTTGCCGCATCAGGATCACCCTTTATCGTTACGGGTATGTTTGTTTTACCGGTGCATGTTTGTTCCGGGTAATTACGAAAAGCACCTGTCCAGTTACCTTGAGCATTGGGTGCCGTTAAGATTAATTCCCTTGCAGATACCGGCACACTGCCATTACTAAACGCACGGCAGTTAAAAGTACCAGGCGGATTTTCAGTACCGGTAAGCTGCAGATCAAGAAGCCTTTTTATATCTCCCACAGTTGAGGTTAGGCTGCCATTAACTGTCGACGTAGTAAGTCCCAGTGATATTTTATCCTGGTCCCTGCTTCCTGTATCCTGGAAGTATTTTACTGAAATAGGATTGATACTCTTTTGTGGGGTAGGTCTGGTAAAATCAAACTTCCTGTGTATCCACTCATTATTTGCAGACCTACTTTGCTGCACTACATGGGTCAACTCATGCGCTATTAACCTCTTGCCACTTTCTGTATCAGACTGGTACTGGTTTGCACCAAACACAATATGGTTTCCATGGGTATAAGCTAAAGCATTGATGCTTTTGGCTGATTGATTAGCTTCAGTATCGGTATGCAATTCCACATTGGAAAGATTATAACCTAAACGCGGTTCAAAAAAGCTTCGTTCACTTTGATTAAGCAATCTGCCTTTACCATCCAAAGAATTAATATAATTTCCAATAGACGAATTAGTATCAACTGTATTACTATTCGTTTCTTTCCGTTGCATTTTGCCTTTTTCCTCTTCATCTTCGCATTCTTTACACTTACGCTGTATCGGCGAAATAGCTGGTTGAAAAAATGCATTTGGAGATAATAAATGATCAGGCGTTTGCATTGCTTTATCTGCCACTGCATCGGCTTCCTGCTCGTAAACATCATTTGGTTGATTAATGGCAAGTTTGGGTTGGAAGAATATAGCAGCCTTGCTGTTTCTGTTTTCACCTGATTTACTTATATACCCGGATGTGAACATTAGCTCTTGGTTTACAACTTTGCACTAATTCTTATCTATTGATAAATGAAGCAGCAGCATATGAACGATTCAGATTAAAAAGATGTGTTTCCAATTCCATATCAATAACGACAATACCTGTATAATTCTCTAAGATTACTAAGCCGGTGCTAATTATTATATGTGTGTATTATAAGTACAATTTTGCAAGAACAATTTAACCTGATTCCAAGGTAAATTTAAGTATATTTACTTTACAAACTTGTGCACCTTGTGTTGTTTGCCATTTTAATTAAAGCCCCATTTCTTTATGTTTATTATGGCGCTCATCACAACCAGGATTATGTATAAATTATATCCGTACTAAGGCAAATATGTATGTAGAGAAATTATACAGAATAGATAGGCCGGAATAATTAAAAAGCTGAGAACAGATCAACATTCTTTTCAAAATTCAGATGTGTTATTAAATGCATGATGATTAGATGTTAGGATTTTCCTTCACCGCAGAGAGGCGGAAAAACAGAGTTTACGCATAGAATACCTCTGCGAAACCTCTATGCACTCTTTTTTCATGCGACTCTGCGTCTTTGTGGCTTAGCGGTAAATAGTGAGAATCTCTGCCCAACCTCTGTTAACTCCTGTTCTCTGCGGTGAACATCTGGCAGGTCCCTTCGATACTACATAGTATTCTATATTGACTTGTCTAATAATTTATTCAAGATGAGCAAAACAGTTCAACCATTGGTATCCTGCATTATGCCAACCTTCAACAGGAGGAGATTTATACCTTATGCTATTCAATATTTTTTAAGGCAGGAGTATGAAAATAAGGAGTTGATAATTATTGATGATGGCACCGAAACTGTTAAGGATTTAATACCAGATACACCGTCTATCAGGTACTATCATTTAGATAGTAAAATCACGCTTGGTGCAAAGTTGAACCTTGCCTGTAAATATGCTTCAGGAAATATTATTGCCAATTGGGATGATGATGACTGGTATGCACCAAGGCGTTTAGCATATCAGGTGAATACTTTACTAACAGAAGTAAAAGACCTTTGTGGTATTAATCAACTGCTTTATTATGACCTCCGCAACGGTAATGCATATCGGTATGTTTATCCTGCAAATCAGCGTGTTTGGCTGTTAGGAAGCTCTTTATGCTATACTAAGGAATTATGGGCTAAACATCAGTTTGCAGATATTAATGTAGGTATGGACGGGTTATTTGTATGGGCGGCACCACCTCATCGCATAAAGGTCTTGGCAGATACAAGCATTGCTGTCCACATGATCCATGATAATAATGCCAGTCCCAAGCTTACGAATGGACTATGGTGGCATAGCTATCCAACAGAAGAAATACGCAGAATTATTAATGGCGACTGGATGTACTATAATAATCCGGATTGCAGAACAGGGCCAATACAAATAACCAAACAGGCCATAAAAGAGAATCGGGTACCCGCTCCATCCAGAACAATTAAGAATATTTATTTCTGTCTGGTACATGAAAATGAAGATTGTGTTATAGATCTTGTACGTAACCTTCATTATCATGACCCTGAATCAGTTATCCTTCTATATAATGGAGGTGAAAATAATGACCTTTTTAATAATCAGTTTCCCTATGAACAGTTCGGAGCAGTTGTCCATCCTGCATCTTCCCCGGCCAAACATGGCTACCTCCACCAGTGTGCACTTGACTGTATGCAGTTTGCTTTAGATAATTTTTCTTTTGATACAGTTACCTACGTTGATTCTGATCAGTTATTGATACGTTCAGAATACCCCAAATATCTCAGCTCTTCTATTTCTTCCTCGTCCAATATTGGTATGTTTTCCAGTAAGCCTAAAAGAATAGTTTCTGGCGATTCCAACAATTCGGATGTATGGCCGGCAGTCCAGGCTTTAAAAGAATATAACTTATGGGCACCCTTTTTAAAACAGTTTCCCGATGGCGAATCCAAATTTGTACACTGGACCTTTTGGCCATCATCAGTATTTATGATAGATGCTGTACGGGAGTTGGTTGGATTGTTTAAAGAAAACAAGCAACTGCAGGAAATAATGACAAAAACAAAAATATGGGCAACAGAAGAAGTAATCCTACCTACGCTGGTCAAACTTCTGGGATACGATGTTGCACCGAATCCTTGTAGTTACGACTTCGTAAAATACCGGAAATCATATACCTTAGAAGATATCAATAGTGCTTTGGATAAAGCAGATGTCTATTGGCTTCATCCAATAGAGCGCAAATATGACAACCCGTTACGCAAATACATCAGGCAGAGATTTAACCATTATTCAAATACAAACAAGACACAATTTCTTACTAATAATTCACACACGAATATGATACTCCAATCTTCACTAATAGATCAAATAACCAGAATAGAGGGATGGTTAGACAATCAGGAAGCAGAACTGCTTATTTCAACTACCTTAAAAGCATGTATTGATTTGCCATCTCCACACTCGATTGTAGAAATTGGTAGCTACCAGGGAAAATCTACAGTGCTTCTGGGCAGTATTGCAAAAGCTTTTTTCCCTGCAGCAAAAGTTTATGCCATTGATCCTCATAATGGCGTAATAGGCGCATCAGACCAGGGCATCCATTCAGTCTCACCCACTTTGGAAATGTTTAAGAAGAATATAGCAAATGCCGGCTTAACAGAAGTTATCGAAACAATCGTAAATTACTCGTATAAGGTAGATTGGCAGGCCCCCATCTCCTTATTGTTCATAGATGGCCTGCACGATTATCCAAATGTATCCAGAGACTTTTGGCACTTTTCAAATTGGGTATGTTCAGGTGGATATATTGCTTTTCACGATTATGCAGATTATTATCCAGGTGTACAGGCTTTTGTTAATGAACTTTCAGAAACAGGAAAATACCAGAAGGTTCAACAGGCTAAGAGTATGATAGTTCTTCAAAAACTATAACTCCGATCATAACCTTCCACTCTTATTGATCTAAAGCAAATGCTTATTATTCTTTTAAGTATCTCTGGGAAATCAGTTTATAGTAAAGTAAAAGTCGCAGGTGCCGTCATCCCGCAACCTGTGGCGTCTTTAGCGCCAGGCTGCCAACATGCACTTGCACTACTTTGCAACTTGCGGCAGCCTTGTGCGGGATCTGTAGATTGCCCTTAGTACAAGCTAATTTCCCAAGGACACTGAAAGATGAATTCAGAAAACATCAGAGCACATTTCTAACAGCCTGACGCCTCTCTTTTACTGTTCAGAAGCATGCTTTACACAAGGAGAAAATACTCCTATCCCCACTCACTTCCTTAACCACTTATTATTTGAGTATGTCTAACAACAAATCGCGGGCAGTAGTAACAATGGCACACAATGAATCCATTTTTCTGCCAATATGGTGGCATTACTATTCACAGTTTTTTCAACCCGAAGACATATATATTCTGGATCATGAAACTACAGATGGTTCCACTTCTGGCCCCGGCTTTGTGCGGGTCCCTGTTTCTCATCCAAAAGTTGATTGGGGATGGCACCGCGACATGCTGCAAGCGCAGCAGCATCAGTTAATTGAAAAGTACGATGTGGTTCTTTGTACTGATGTGGATGAGATTGTAGCCCCGGATCCACGTACCGGCAATCTGGGAGATTATATAAACAGGTTCGACAGAGATTTTGTGAATTGCCGTGGCTACGAAATTCTGCATATGAAAGATATGGAGGATCCGCTCGATCTTTCACGACCCGTTTTGGAGCAGAGACATCATTGGTACTTTAATCCATCTTATTCTAAGCCTTTGCTCGCCCGTGTTCCAATGGTCTGGCATGGTGGTCTCCATGTTAGAGTAGATGGCCAGACAGCAGAAGACCCCACCTTATATTTGATCCATCTTCACCGGGTAGATTATAACATCTGCCTTGCACGACATCAACAGCGGGTTTCGCAGCCATGGAATCAACGTGATGTGGATGAGGGCTGGGGTTATCAAAACCGGATTACTGAAGCTGAACAGTTTCATTATTGGTTTTACCAGGACAGTAGTTCCGGCATTCCAATCAACATAGAATGTATCCCCGGTTACTGGAAAGGAATAATCTGACACCCTTTCTCTCTTCTGCCAACTACCATCTGTCCTCTGTCCTCTCGATTCAGCGAAGTTTTCAAAACTTCGCTGGCTTTTATTGGAAGTTAATAACTTCATTCCGTGTTCTTGCTACTTGTCTGTAATTATACTTTCCCTCTGTAACCATTCGGTTGTTGTGTAATTAATAACTTCTGTCATCATCTTATTCAGGGTATATCAAAAGATAAACTAACCCCTACAATATGACTATAAGCTCCACTGTTCAGCACATCAAACATTCCTGTATAATTTACTCCTGCCTGGAAGCCATTTCCACGCAACCCTAACATAACAGAAGCAGGGATATTTAATTGTGGCGCATGCCCCGGACTGCCAGGATCAAATAAAACACCTGTATTGATATCTAAGAAAAGAGGATGTGCTATCCGGTTAAGTCTTAAACCGGCAGTAGGACCGGCAAGTACAGAGCCTGTCTTTGTATTCCAGTATGCATCAAACCCGAGATGAGGATAAACCAAACCGAGAAAGGCTTCATTACCTACACGCCTGTCGACATGCAGCCCTATTACAAATGCAGGATCATTAAGAAGTATGCCGGTTGTAATGCCCAACTGTGTAACAGGGTTTGCCAAGGAGGAGGTAGTTAAGCCTTCCGGGTAATAATTACATTGAGGGATCTCAAGATTTATAATATCTGCAAATTGCTGGTAATGTCTTGGCCTTACCTCATCACCCGAATGCATGATGGAAGAAGGATCGTGCGCCCCAAATGAACCCCAGAAAGCTGCCCACCAATGATATTCATCAGTTATCCCTATCGTATGTCCGAACTCATGTGCAATTGCTTGTTGTGTAAGACCTCCACCCGTATTATTAGGAGTGTCATCAGTAGTAGCAAGTGTTATATGTCTTGCAGGCTGATTGGTAAAACCCTCACTTCCCTTATTGGGCACGTCTACACTATATCCATGCCTGCCATTTCTCGGCTCTGCATGTGTATTAAGATCTACTGCAACATCAAACCCGTGTTCATTGCAGGGACAGGATGAGTTATCTGGTTTTATAGGATGCTTATGAGACCAGACATTTTCTACCTGTCTTTCAGCAGATGCCATATAGGAGTTCCGGCTTGTTTCTATCATATCACTACCGAAATAGAAGTACCAATCCTGGCTGTAATTCAATGTGCAGGCGTTTGTATCAATATCATAAGTACCGGCATGATCATTACCATGATACACCCTTCTCTGCACCATTGTATTGGAGTAAGAGTTATTTCCTGTTTGTGGCTGATACATCGCCTTCTGTTGTATTACATGTGTCAACTCATGCGCAAGTAATTGTTTACCGGCATCAGTTTCAGGAGAAAATTGGTTTTGATTGAATACGATATTGTTACCCGCAGTATACGCTAACGCATTGATGGATTGTGAAGATTTTACCGCATCAGTATCATTGTGTATCCTTACTCCGGAAAAATCATATCCAAATCTTGGCTCAAAAAAACTTCGTGTTCTATCAGGTAAAGGTGAACCCTTAGATGCAAGTGAATTAATATAGGAAGATACCTCGTTATCTGCTCCAATCGCCTGTGTTGAAGCTTCTTTACGTTGGACATTTTCCTCTTCTTCACACTCCTTGCCCTTGCATTTTCGTTGTATTGCAGAAATGCCAGGTTTGAAAAATAAATTATTATTACCTTCAGAACGATCAGGCATACGCATTACTTTATCTGCCATTGCATCGGCCTCCTGCTCGTAATTATCATTAGGTTGATTAATGGTGAGTTTGGGTTGAATGACAGGTTTGAAAAAAGAGGATTCTTTAATTTGGTTAAGAACCGCAGAAGATGATCTATGCTTTGTTGATATGGGAAAAATATTTTGCATAATAGATAACAAGAGCAACCTTTATTCACTCTGCTGAAAAGTGCTTTTTAACAATTGCTTCAATGAAGCAATTGCTACATCACGCTTCTTTAGATTCTGGGAGTAAGCTTCGTTACGGTTAATTATTCTAAGTATAAGATAATAAGCAAAATCACATACACGGTTCTGATACAGTTTATTAATAGTTGCTTCTTCACTACCCCATATACCTGCCGGAGTTGTAACATCCAGCAAAGGCATTAAGTAAGGAACAGCCTTCTCTCCTATACTAATAAGGTCAAGAGAAGCGCCCGAAAAATACTCTCCTGCCAATCCCCAGTCGTTATGTGGACCGCCTTTTTGTAAAGCATCCAAATAAATCTTTAACCTGTTATCAACCGGAACTCGTGCAAGCGCTTTGGGGTCAATTTCACCGATAGCCATTAGCGTAAGATAATGCTTAACCGTCGCATCGTGTACAGACGAAACCAGGGATGGTATTATACTTTCACCTTTTGCAACTACTTCCGGATAAACTTTCGACCTTAACATTGGTATCACTTGAGAAGATTCTTCCTCTAGTTCTTTAATGAGTTTATCATACTCTGTCTCTTGTATGGTATTCATCTTAAACCCTTTCAGCAGTTTTACTTAGAAACCCATTATACCGAACATAAAAAATTGGGTGATAACATTAAATTCACCTGTTGCCACCAAAGAATGATCCTTTTGCCAGGCCATCAATTGTTTCACAGTAGTTGGATCCCAATTTCCATCGTCTTTGCTACCCACTTCTACTTGTATTTTTTTGATTTGCGCAGGTGTAAAACCTTTACCCTTGTTGGCAGTCACCCCAGCACTCACCATAGCATCGAGTTTACTTTTTGACCCCGGCCCGAATCGCCCGTCACCTTTCATACTCCGCTCTACCTGCCACCTTTTAATTTTTAGGATGGTATCAAAATCAAAAGTACCATTGGGTGTACGATCTACCACTGCCTGGATGGCTTTAATATCAACTTGTGAGTATCCCTGGCTCTTGTTATAAGTAATAGCTTCCAGGATATCCTTGTACACTTTAATCTCAAAAGTGATTTGCGGAATATCAACATTTCCGGCAGCCACCCCTATTCGTGCGGCCAACCTTATTAGTGCAGCCGCCCCTTTTAGCGTCGTTTCTAAAGTTGTTATTTCAGTCTTAAGTTCCGCCTCTGTCATGCTCGTCTGCTTGGTTTTATGGGTAGGCAACGGCAAATCGTCGGTAGCTACTGGCACGGTAGCTACCAGTACTGTTTGGTCGTTCCATTTTTTGGCTGCTGCAAGGAAATTTGCAGAAGGAGTTCCTTTAGATACAAGCGCAAAGCTATCCTCTGTAAATTTATTTGCAGCATCAATGTCATAGCCCCAGTTTACACAACCATAATAAACATTCTGGTCTTTTCCCGCGTTACAGATAGCACAGGTTTCAAAGTGAGATGAGTCTGTAATACCTGCTGCTCGGCTGTCGGCAGCATTCGTTCCTGGCCAGCCAGGACGATCCGTCATCCAGGCCTTGCCACCGCGGCTATTACCGGTACGGCTACCAAAATGTGTAGTGCCTGCGGCAGTGCCTGCGTTGTCCCTGCCATACAAAGGCGATGTTTTACCAGTTAGCCGGTCAAGTGTAACGCCTTCTGTTCCTTCCGCAGCAGTCAACTGACGGGCTCTTGCCTCTGGACTCGGAGGCGAAAATGCACCGCCCGTTCGTGAAATAAATGTTTGTGTCATTGCAATCTGATCACAGTCAACAACTTGGTATGGTGTGAACTCTATGCGGATATCGTATTGGGCTTTAGGAGTAAACGTAGGGCCTCCGGTTGGATTGTGTCTTGTAAGCTCAAACAACCCGGCATATGTTTCTTGTTTAGTATCGGTTACAGCCCTTTGTATAAGTTGAGTACTGGTTTTACGTTGAACATTATGTGTTTCTCCTTTCAACGATGCTCCACCCTGCTGCACCACATGCGTCAACTCATGTCCCAGCAATCCTTTACCGCTTTCTGTATTTGGAGCAAACTGTCCACTATTAAACACAATATCACTTCCTGCAGTATAAGCCAGCGCGTTAACCGACTGAGCCGACTTAGCTGCTGCACTATCTGTATGTACCTTTACATTACTGAAGTCATAACCCATTCTCGGCTCAAAGAAGTTTCTTACTTCCTTATCCAGCGGTCGCCCTCCTCCCGATAAATTACTTACAAAATGATCCAACTCACTGTCAGCTGTCGCTGCGGTATTGTTTATTTCCTTTCGCTGCAGTTGTTGCCTCTCATCCTCCTCACATTCCTTACACTTACGTTGGACAGAAGTAATGGAAGGTTTGAAAAAAGACGGACTTGCGCTTCCATTTTCTGGCATTCGCATCACTTTATCTGCCATTGCATCCGCCTCCTGCTCGTACACATCATTAGGCTGATTGATAGTAAGCTTGGGTTGAATGAAAGCCCTGAAAAAAGATTGATTCCTCTCTCCCAAAGAACCAGAAGTCTTCTTCGCGTGAGAAGCGTTTACTTCATGTTTGCTTTGCAGTTCCATAATCCTGTATTTTATAATACTCCTCAAAAACATATATCACATCAGCGATACTTATAGGCAAACAATTTGCTGAAGCGTTGCATTAAGCATCCATACCCGGAACAGGTGTTAGTTCTCAGAATATTTCTTCTACATCATTAATGCTGCGCCTGCTTATCCATCCTCCAAAATTTCATTTTCAACCTTCAACTATTCAGAGCTATACCTGAGTTATACTTAAGTTATACCTAACATATACCTAAGTTATACTTAACTTATACCTGATCTCCTCCCTATCTCCTTCTTATTTAATCCTCATCACCGCCCCCTATACTCCGTACCTAAGGTACACACCAGTAACCGGTAATCCGCAACATCCTGTGGACTGAGTACCGGCTACTGGTTACTTAGTAGACGGTAACATAAATAACTTTACAATCAACATATCTTATCAAATAAATTAGACGTTGCTAATAAAAGCGACTCAAAAGCGTATCCTCCACACTAGAAAACATATTTCCTTCAGCTTACAATGAGCTACGTAACGACCTTTCCAATCTCTGCTAAGTATGCCTACGCTGTTCAAAGTTTAAGGCCAAAGGCAACCAACCTATTCATCAAATACCTGTCCATTAACAAGCAGCACCATGTTAGCCCAACAGAACATACAACTATGATGATGCACCTTGGGCAATGGGGCGGCGCTGGCTTGCACGGATGCGCGGAGCGATTATGCCGTGCTTGAACTTTTTTGTTTCTTTTTTCTTTCAAGAGAAAAAAGAAAGACAAGAACTACATGTAAGAGATGATCCTTCAAACATTTACAACTAAAAAGCCCTTTCTAAACAAACATCTTACCTTTAAAATTATTTATGTAACACTGTACTTAGTCACTTCTTATGGCCCCTTCTTTTTTCTTGTACTTAAGTAAATAATGATAATAAGGATGAGCAACACAATCACCCAGAACCACCACTGTTTATAAATTTCACTACCTCCTCCGGGTTTTCCTATATCAGCCAGTTTACCAGTATAAACTTTATCATTACCAATGGAAACCGTAACGTTTTGTGCAGGATCACCATTGATAGTTAGTGTATAACTTCCATCTCCCTTATCAACTATGTTGGTTATTTTAACATCAGTACCCTGGATTGTGATACTATTACCCCAGCCCGGGCCAACAAACTTTCCATTGATACTAACAGGGCGGAAAGTAAGGGTACTGACATTAGCCTGTGTGGTTACTACAAAATTAACCTGGGAACTATCTAAGTTTACATCAGGAAAACGAACATAGACGCTTTGCTGGTTAAAACGGAATATCTTACCTGTAACCGCATCGTCTGCTTGTATTATGTATATAACCTGGTAAATACCTGAGTTATCGCTAAAAGTATAATTACCTGTATAGGTACTGTCACTCGCCCGAAAGTTTAAATTGATAAGCTGGTTAGTAGCTTTTAGTTTATTTATAAAGTTCGTATCCTTTAGCAATGTCAGGTACTTCAGTTCTGCTACTGATTGATCTGTACCATTGGCAGTATCAACCTGTACATTACTACGTGCAAGAAGGTCACCCAGGTCTTCACCAGGCTTTAGTATGATAGCCTTTATTGTCGCGTTTTTTATAGCCCTGCCAATATAGTCCAGTCTTACTGATGGGTTTAAAGCATCCCCAACTTTAAAACTGGTATCTCCAGAACCACACTTGTAATTTACAAGATGATCATCAACCATTGCCGTAACAAAGTATTTATTAAACTGAGAAACCCAGCGGGGACGGACAACGCCGATAACATCCGAAAAAGGAAGGGCTGTTATTGTCCAGTCTCCTTCAGAGCTGGCATTCCCGGCAATCGAATCAAGAAAAGCAACATAACCGGGACCACTTGTTGTGATGCCTGAATTTATCTTTTCAACACCATTTTGTTTCACACTGATAATACTCGGAAATTGGAAGCCAACAACCTCAAAAAGTAGCCTGTCTATGCTCTTATTTACGGTAAATGTTTCAACAATAGTGTCATTTTCTTTTAGTTCACCTTGGCGTACATCAATAATCTGCGGACTGCCACCGTTAAGTACAGATGGAACAGTATTGTTGAAAAGCTGCGACAAAGCCAGGTCCGATGCATCACCGGATTGAGTATTTTTAAACCCATCTACACCTGTGCCGTTGGCCGATGCAATAGTGCCTAAAAGTGCCTGCGCATCACCCGGAGCATCAAAACCTATTGTAAAAATCTTCTCTCCTGTTATTGGTGTAGCACCCACATGCGTACCATCAGGGGTTACTAAGTCTCCCGTATTTTGAATCCCGTCCGTAAACAACAGCATTGCCTTCTGATTAGTAGCTGAAGTTTGTTTCGCTATACCTGCTATCATACCTTCCCCCATAGCTGTTGAACCAAAAGATGGAGTGGCAGGTATTGCGTTTAAAACCTGGTCGTGGGATGGATTAACATCCGAAATACTTGTAACAGGTATAAAGAAAGGACTTGCATTAAATGGAGCTGCTGGGGGTGGCTGATCTGCATGTGTATCAAAAAAAGTAATGCCAACCCTGTCTCCGGGGATATGGAAGCTCTCGTATGCCGTCATAAACAATGAAGTTGCATTCCTGAGTGCAACCCAGCGCGATACAGGTGGTACGCTGCCGCTGGTTATTGTACCCATGCTGCCTGACCTGTCTAATACCAGCATAACATCTCTCGGCTGTATAACTTTAATAATATATTTTCTTGAGGACGTTTTTGAAGTATTCGTAACAGAAGTTACTTTTAAAGTAATACTTATAGTTTGTCCCGCTGTTAGTGATCCTGTAAAAGAAATAGTTGCAACGTTTAGCCCCCCCGAGCTTACAGGCACACCCACATCTGTTGAATGTGTGGGTAACACCACATGTACACCACTACAATCATATGTTTCTGTAGTGGATGTACTGTTAGGGCATGTGCAGGCAGGAGCACAAGTGTGACCCGTAATTCCCCAAAAAACATTTCCGCTTACGCCTTTCGACTGAATAGTAATCGACGTGTTTGGGCCTGCAACAGTTACGGTTTTTGGGAAATCAGCATTAGCCACGCTTACATCAATATCCTGAGCACTGACGTAAACAGAGAAGAGAACAAATAGCGTAAATAGAACTATAGTTCTGGCTTTTAAATGAAGCTCCTTCATAAATAATGTATTTAATAAATAAGAAAATTTAAACCCAGTCAACAAAAAGCATTTGATTCAACCAGGGCAGCTTCACAAATGAAACTCCCCATGGCAGCTTGCTTATCAGTATATCAATTGTCTTTCGTTCTACAGTTAGTTTCCATCCTTTATCCACTGGTACCAGCTTGCCCTTACGTTGTAAAAAAGATTCACGCAATCCTGTAATAGACATTTTTCCGGCAGCACTCCAGTGTTTAATTACAGCGAGCAAAAGCTCATCAATTAGTGCTTTCTCCCGGTCATTTAGTGCTATATCCGGCAATACCACATCTTCTAACCGGAGTCCACATAAGATTTTTAATAAAGGCATTTTATATTCCGGGCAAAAATCTTCCTCCTGTGCCAGGCATGCCAGCGCCTGCACTGCTTTCTGCTGGGCATCTGTATTCACCCATTTCCTTTCTTTCAACAACTCCATTTCAGTGTACAATACATTTAAAAACGGATGCAGCAATACTATACCTGCATAGTCAACATATATAGCATTATCATCGCTTAACTTATTGCCACTTTTTTGTTTGTCGGAAAATCTTTTGCTGCGGGTAACAACATAGTTGTCAGTTTCAATAAATACATCTTTGTATTCTGAAATTGCTGATGTGCTATTTTCAATTACATCTTCACTTTTATGTTCATGTTCAGCCGAGCCTTCAGGCTCTATTGTATTGTATGGCTTTCCGGCTGGGTCAGTTTGATTACTGCCTTTCTGGCTACTTTCTTCAAGTCTTGATAAAATTACTTGCAGTGCATTGATTAAGCTTTCCTTCCATGAAGAGGAAATATCTAACAGTTGCTCCTCAATGTTATGCTTCAGTATTCTAAAAAAACTATAATCATCTGTACGGCTTATTTTATCTTTTACGAGTGAAGGCTGTATTGCTTCATAAAAAATAGTAAGAAAATTATCAAGTAAAACATTCTTAGCCTGACTGGCTTTAAAAACACTCAACCAGTACTTTTCACGGACTTTAGTTGGAGATAATGGAATATAATTATGGATAACAGTAAGTATTTTAACTAATCCATCAAGAGGAACCTTTATAGAATCTGTATAAAAGATCTTTGAAAGTATCGTATCACTGAAATGACTGATTAAACGCTCGGCAATTACAGGCTTATCTTTTATCGCATATATCATTTCTTCCCGTAATCTTTCAGGTGCCGCAGTAAATAACCATCCAGTTATATCATCAAAAAAGTTCGCGTTCGACCAGGAAGGCAGATAACCATTATACAAAAAGAACCAGAACTGCTGGGCAAGCATTTCTTCTCTTGTGTACCGTTCTACAAATGAATCATCAACTCCTCCCGGATGATTTATAATTTCATTTAATCTCTTTTCTATCTCATCACTTATTTTTTTGGATAGTTCTTCTTCAAGTTCTTTATTGAAACAGAGCCCACATTTATTTCAAGTTTCTCTACCCTGATAAAAATAGTATCGTTAACTATCTGGTCGAATAACTTTTCCAAAGCATCCTGAAGTTGATGGTGACAGTACCTTGATATCTTGTCCTGTAATTCATAAGCAGAGTGATGCTTTACTGTATTGAACAGGAATGTTTGTCGTTGAATAATATGTGTTGGTTGCTTAGGCATGTAAGATCATTTACATCAATGTCGAAAAAGATATTATTCAACATTGCAATTAATTGCTCCTGTACAGTTTTTCCCGGGGTCTACCGACAATGTATCATCAACAAAATGCCCTAACCAATCCATATATAGATTCTCAAAACTGTTGAACGATAATGCAGTTGGAGAAGGTGAAGCATTTGTATCTTGATCAAGCCAGAAGATCCTGCAAATAATATGGGCTGGGCATTCCTTCTGAACCGTATCTTCTACATACTGCCTGAAGTCAGCTTGCTGAAAACGTGCAGGCAATCCTGGCAATGGCAATGCATTATTGTTTTGAAAATCTCTTTTAAAACCTGAGGGGAATACCAATGTAACCTGGAAAGAATATGGGTCGGCTATATTCTCCGGCGGAATGGATTTGGAATTCTCTACCGGAATTATCAATGGCGATCCATCTCTTAAAAGAAGATGCTCAACAAGATAAAATCCCTCATAACTATACGTTGTATAAATAAAATCGGCAGTAGTATTAATAAAATCGGCAGCAGCTTCTTTGCTATCAAAAGTATCATTGCTTTCCGCAATTATATCATTGCTGTCGTTAAATAATATTACCTGCAACTGCTGATTACTAATAGCTTTAATCCGGTAATGAAAAGGATTTACGGCGAATGAAATAAATGTATTGATACCATCAAAAACTTCAGGTTGGGGCGAGATTGCAAAATCAAGTGTACTTTTTAGAAGGGTATCACCTGCTGTATCTTTTATGGAAAATGTTTCTGTTCCAACACCACTTGATGCAATAACAAAAAATGTATTAATATCTATGAGCAGTTTTTCCCGTGTATTCTTTAAAATACCCAGTTTCAGGAACAATCTTTTTTCAAGTCCCGAAAGCGTTGTAACAGAGCTTTTTCTGAGCCCCATTGCTCTTTCAGCACTCGAACTACACACATCTGCGAGAAAAACAGACTTGCAGCGCAATAAATAAGAAGACGTTGCAAGGTTCCTGTTTACAATTTCATCACTGGTATTTGCATTCAGCAGGTTAAGATTATTTTCTAAAAACCCAAGGGTTAACAATTCTTCTTCAAAACGACCCAGTAAATGATCCAGGATATTATTCTTGCGTCTCAGCATCTCGTCAGGAGACTCTGATAATATCTCTAACCGGGTTATATAGCCATTGTTAGGATCATTTATAAAATCATTCCAATCCACAGTACTCGGGTCATACGATTTTAGCAGGTTTTGAATTTGAGGATTATTATAAAGAGGTTGATAAAAATAAGTTTTATTATCTTCAGGAAGTATGCTAAAGAAAGCAGATGTCTTAGATAATTGAGCAAGATGATTAGCTAATATCTGCTCAAAGAATAACAGGTATGCGCTTAATTGTCTTTGCTGGGCTATACGCTCAGCAGTTGCATTTTGGGGAATGTCTGAATACAACGCATAAATAAGTGGGAAATTAAATTGAAGCGAATAGTAATTAGCAATTGTTGCAGGTGTCCAGTTATTTGGAGAATTAATATTACCTGCAGGGATAAGTGCTGGAACAACTACTGTATTTAAAGCTGTCCTGTTGCTTTCTACCGCAGCAATTATTTTATTAATATCATATTTTACTTCAACTCCGTTTCTAAAAAAAGTAAATTGTGTTTTAAGCAAACTCAACTTAGGCTGGTATTGTTGGTCTGTAAGTAGTTGAAGGCATTCAATAACGTTGTCAGCCGTTAAACGGTTCCCTATGTAACTGCTCATTGAAAAATTTTCAATAGCTATTACGGAAGTATTACGTTGTCCCGTGCCATCTTCCAGCATCAATCGCA
Organism: uncultured Chitinophagaceae bacterium; assembly: GCA_963819045.1. GTDB lineage: Bacteria > Bacteroidota > Bacteroidia > Chitinophagales > Chitinophagaceae > Ilyomonas. The sequence continues at coordinate 73,697 of CAWFUV010000022.1, forward strand.
TTAAGTCCGAAGCATATAAAATATTCCTGTCCGGATTGTTAGTATTTATAAGAAATCCGTTATTTAATAATACTCCGTCATAAATCTCATCTGGTGATAAACCCATAGCCTGAAGGTCCTGCAGGCTTAGAAATTTCATTATAGGATCAATAAACAGATCTATAGATGAAAATATGTCTATGATAGTTTGCTGAACATCTGCATCAGCAGAAAGCGCTATAGAAGCCTGAAGCGCTATCTCCTGTGTTTGAAATGTACTGAACTGATCAAAATCTTCACAAAGGTTTCGATTATTTGTAAGAAAGGATCTGACACTATCTATGTTACTAAATATCTGTTTTATTTTAAGCCGGTAGTCTTCTACAGAACTGTCAGGAGATGTATTATTTAATTTAAGATTCTGAACAATAGCCGCTTCAAGATTAGCCCTGTCATCTAAAGTAGGTTGCTCACCCAATCTTATAACTACAGTAAGTTCAGTTTGCGTACTGTCAAACTGTACTTTTATGTTAGAGAAATAATCATTTATCTCTCCTTCTTCAAAGGAAATTAATATCGGGTCTCCGCCTGTTACATTTGTTACAGTGTAGGTAGTTGAAGTTGAGCTCCATGCTAATACAGGTGGCTCATCCCTGTATGAGAAAGCAAATTCAACATCATAAGTATTACCTGGTGTTGCAATTGTTTTTGTAACTATATTACTATTTAGATCACTGTCACCCCATTCCAGCAACACACTATACAAACCTCCAACAGTACTGTTATTCAAAGGTTGTAACTGTGCATACTTTACTTCAACACCCTGAGCAATTGCAGAACCTATAAGTAACTTTTGAAAATCAGTTGTTGTTATCGCCTTACTCACCAATGCTTTTTCAGGCAAGTAAATCGCCATATCCTCAAGGGGAACTGCAGCATCAAGCAATTGCTTAATATCAAGTTGCCCTTTAAATCCTAATTCAGTAATAGCATAACAGAGCAATTCTAATGTAGTTATACCAGGATCATGCACATTATGGTCTGTCCAGGTATCTCCTGCCCATTGACGTATGTAATCCATTGCCGTTTCAACAAGCAATGAATAATTCATACTATCAACCGGTGGAGGAGCTTTAGATATGGTAATAGGATTACTCATACAATTATTAGCGACAATGATTTACTATACTATTCCTTTAAAAAACATTGCTTACTTATTCTTTAACTGCCTTTTCATTTAGTTGCTGCAGGCGATCATCCAGTTCTTTCACTTTATTATTTAATTCTTTTATAGCATTGATTAATACATAAGTCAGTGCATGAGGATTAAATACCAAAAGCTCTGTAGGAGATTCTTTTTCGTCGAGTTGAGAAAGAGATTTGGTAACAGTATAAGGTAGTACCTCGGCAATTTCCTGCCCTATTATTCCAACCTGTTCTATACCATCATGCGTTTTTGCCTTGCCATTATATTTAAACATGACTGGATTTATCTGCAGAATTTTATCAAGTCCGTCTGCGAATGGCCTTATTTCTTTCTTTACACGAACATCCGATGTAAATGCCCATGTACCGGTGCCATCATTTTTAAATGCGCCTCCGTTTACTTGCAAAGCTTGTCCGGCAGAGCCGGTTAAATCTGCATTGGCATGTATTATAACATTACCACTTGCCGGTACGCTTAATTGTGCATTTCCACCTTTTGACAAGTTTAATAACTGGTCAACTTTTGCGTTTACATCTACATCTCCATTAGGCCCCTGTCTCAGAGCAAATTCATCATTATTGGCATGAGTATTATGGCTGAATTCGGCATATGCCCCGAAAACACCTACTCCATTAAACACACTCGCATTTCCAATCGTCGCTTTTTCATTTGCAGCAAGATTTACTTCAAATCTGGCGGTAGTGTCAGGAGTTCCAACTTCTGTTCCCACAACAACTCTACCTAGGGTATAGGCAATATCCTGTGTTGAGGGAATGGGCTGAAAACCACCTCCGGTTCCCGTTCCCACATCCTGCCAGGTTGTGCCATCAAAAAACTGAACTTTACTTGCGGTAAAGCGCAGGGTACCGGCAGGCCCTGAAGCGGTGTCGCCAAGTGTAATTATAAAATTGCCGTTGGTATCTTTTTTTAAATTGTCATCCTGAGGGTTAACAGAAGAATCAATCAAGTCGGCAAAATCAGCTCCGGCAGGACGCTTACCGTCACTGAACTTGACTTTCAAATCTGCTCTTGTTGTCTGTGCCATATTATTTTTTTTAATTGTTATAATTAATTCTTGGGAATATCGAAGTCAAGTCCAACTATCATATATCCAATTCCGCTTCTTGTACTGCTCAGATCGCAAACCTGCTCGCCGGCGGCAATCGGAGTGATTCTGTGTTGTACGGCTGATACGATAATTGCCGGTGAAACCGGAGATTCTGTTGTGCTGTCTACCGGCGAACCAACAATAAAATCTATCCCTATAGCTGCTCCGTTTGTACTATTAATTGTTGGAGGAATCTGGTGGTTTACAAAAAGGGTTCCGCTTATACTTAATGATCCAATCCCCCCTCTCAGAGGTCCATCGTAAAGTTGATACATGTCGAAATCAGTTACAAAATCAACATAATCCCTGCTCTCTGTAAATTCAAGCAGATCTGATTTATAGACCTTGCCTCCGAAAGGAATATCTTCACCTTCTTCAAAAGCCCATGGCGAAAGAAAATGTTGAATATCTTCATTCAGCACACCTGCATAATATCCCGGATCTTTTCCGGGCATGAATGAAACCTTAAAATCAAGCAATATTTCTTCATATACAGGATTGCTCACATTAACATTTACAAAAGCCGATGTATAATTCTGAACATACTCTTCTATTTCTCTGAGTAAAACAGTGCTGCTGCGAGGCTCTAATGGATCACCATAATTCTTATTTCTTAAATCAGGAACAACAATTATCTGAAGCGTACCCGCTTTTGGTGTTACATAATCTGGTTGAAATCTTTGGTATTCTGTTTTCAACTCCGGTTTAAGTGGTGGAAGACACCTTACTTTGAAAATAGATGGAAATGCCTGGAGTATCAGATGCTCATAATCCCATGATGTAGAAAGTCGGTTTTTATGTTTAAGCCTTTCACTTACCCGTGTATAATAGCTGTTATCATCTTCTTTTGGCTGACCATCAAAAGAAGCAAATGGCTGATCTACCTTTTTAATGGCTGATGAAGGAGTTGATAATTTCTTTATTGCTCCGGCAGCCAATCCTTGAGCTAATTGAATATCTACTGATGGATTGGTTACTAAAGTAGCAGAAATAGCTTGGCTGTTTATAGCGTTTACATTACTGGTTCCGTTTGCTTTTATTGTGCTGCCAACCCTGCCGCGGATCCAATGTAAACCGGGAGGCATTAGCGTATGGTTTTCTGAGGCTGTTCGCCCAATAGATAGCATTATAATACCCGATTTTTGAAAACCTCCTGTACTCTCTGCAAGTACATCTGCCCCTTGAATATCAATCCAACGGCTGTTTGATAAATAACTCCACGTAATATCACTGCTGGCTGTTAAATCATCCGGCGACAATACTTCCGAAGTACCTTCTTCAATTTGCAAAAGCAAGCTTATTGAATGTGGTGGATCAAAATCCTGTAACCCGATATAACAATGTGCAGCACCTTCTATTACAGGCAGCACAGTTACCGGTTCATCAGTATTAATAGTGCGGAAGCCAAAAGGCTCTAAATACCAGAACAGGTACACGGTATCGTCTAATGACGGAGTAAATGTTTCTTCCGCTACATAATTAACTGAAAGCGTTTTTATCTGCGGTGTGTATGGTGGGTTGGGTAACTCAGGCGGGTTTCCGCCACCTGTAAACTTGCTTAAAGCAATCGATTTCTGCGCATATGCTTTTGGAAAAAAAGTATGTCCGAATGCTTCAAATTCTGAATCTGTAAAACTCGGATCTGTAAGTTCCAATCTTAGAAATCCGTTTTTTACACTTGCACTAAAGCCCTGAGAAATATCATCTTCACCTGGAGAGCGGTCTTGGTTAAAATTCCTGAAGCCATCGTTATCTACAGGTATATCAAGCGTCTTTCCATCGCTGCCATCAGAAAAAAGAGATTTATTGATCAGGAAATTCCATTCACTGCTTGCCAGAAAATAAAGGCTGGCCCTAAAGCTATCTCTCGATATTTTATTTGGTCCGTTAAAGTATCCTGCATAATAATTTGCAATACTTGCAGGCAGCTTATGCCATTCAATATTTACGTCAAGTGAGGTAAGCCTTTTAGTAAATATTTCATTGGAACCAATGTAAAAATTAGAGCCGATTGCTGGTTGAGAACCAAAAGGCATAAAAGGCCTTTTTGCATCAACTACTGCATCATCATTTTGTGCTACAAAATCTTTTGCGCCTGTAACATTTGTATTGATAGTAATTGAAAGAATCTCTATATCCTGAAGTATTTCATACTGACTAAAATTCTGGTTAAGCACAATCTTTAAAACCGGGTATGCTGTAACGAATTGATCTGTCAGCACATTGGCGTTATAGGCCGTTATTGCGGGATCGTTGGCAGTTAATGTTCCTTGGATTGATAAGAATTGTTTAGAGTTCAGGGTAGTTAGGCTTATATTCACATTGGTCTTTGCTTCAACCCACCCCTTGTCGCCGGATAAAAATATTCTGAAAGCATCAGTTAATGAAGTATCTGCCTTTCCGTTACTATCTACTTCTATTGAAAGCGAAATGACGCGGACTCCATCTTTAAGAAATAATATGGGAGATGAAATTGCAAACCCTATTGTCCCCGGGATCATGTTTTTTTCTGAATCCGCTTTTTCCGTTTGCGCTTCGCCAAAAGGCCTCCACCTTGGTGTATTGTCGAACGGTGCGCCTTGCCCGTCTTGAGAATTGGCCTGAGGCGCTACTTGTACTAATGTGCCTTTTAAAGCTGTTTCTTCAAGAAATAGAGTTTTAAAAGAAGCTACCGTTGCTTTATTAATAACAATGTCACGGTCAGTCTAAACTTTATAGGTTGGCCGTTATCATCCTTGCCTGCATCAAGCAATGTACCCTCGGGTAAAAGAAAATCTGAGAACTGTTTAGCCAATTCAAAGATCACATTCACTTTATCCGGAACAGCAGGCTTTGGACTGATACCCAAAACTTCTTTATAAAAGTAATCCAGGTGTTTTTTAGTGAGGCCGTTTATATCGTTTTGAGCAAACTCAAACAGTTTTAAAAATGCAAGTAACAGCACAAGATGTGGTGGCAAGTCAGAACGTGTGTTCAATACCTGTTCAATTACATCAGGACTTTGCATCTCACCGGTATCTGCATCAACCAAAAAGTTTGAAAAGAACGTAGTCCAATCCCCATCTTCCTGGTTATCTAAATCGTAAAACCTTATTTCCTTTGCTAATTGATATATATAAGTAAGAAAATCAGCAAGGGTACGCTCATCTTCTTTTGCATATGCAGGATCCAATGTTGGCAACATCCTTTGTAATTGATTGGTGCCATCATTTTTAAAAAGTTCCCTATAACTAAAATTATTACTCATCTCCTGCATACTTTATATTCTGGTTACTTATATCTGTTCCTTCATTTATGTAAAAAGGATATACTAAGTTGTTCCTGGTGTTTGTGCTGCGTATGGTGTAGTCTATTATAATCAACAGCCGCCCTTCCACTTCACGGTCTTTTAACACACTTAATTCATTCATATCAATGCGTGACTCGTATAATGCTATGGCAAACTGTAAATCTTGTTCAAGTGCGGCAACTACTCCTGTCTCAATATTTTCAAACATCAGCTTGTCAAGGTTGGTTCCATAACCCGGGCGCATAATACGCTCGCCTAAATGCGTACCAAGCAAAATCTGAAGGCTGTTTTGTATATCATCAACTCCTTCGGTCATAATAACCCCCTGGTTAATTGTTTTATCAAATGAAGGCGGGAAACTCCATCCTCTACCCTGAAATGATTCAGCCATAATTTTTATACTTGATATTTTAAAAAATCGAGTCGTACCACTTACCCACCAATCCATACTGTTAGGCAACCTATTAAAATGACTCCTCCATGCGCTGTTGAATCTAACATCCTGGCTGCCGGCTTGCCCCCGATCAATACGGTGGCTGAACCTGAAATAATGGAGTCCGGTGGGCCAATGCATGTACACATATCACCTATACAAGCTGCCGGCATTCCACCAATAAGAACGGTGACAGTACCGGGAGGTAACACTGTACCACCAATATGAGGAATCACCCCCGAAAACATCGGGCAAACATGAAAATCTCCTACTCTGGCTGCCATTCCCATATTATTTCAATTGTTTTAAATGCGTTTAAAATTTAGTTTATACTAACCAGTTCCACACCTCATTACCTTAGTAACTCGCTCTAACACCATTCAACCTAACCTTACTACCTTATTTATCTATGCTTTATGAAGCCTGCCAGACTTCGTACTTCTTATGCAATGAGTCTCTGACTCATAAAGGCATAATACCAGGTTCATTCAAGTAGCCCCGTCTCCGTCTCAGCAAAGTGTTCCAATTCGCTGGCTTTTCTTTGAAGTTTATAACTTCATTATTGACAGCTTCCATCATTCTAAACATCAGCCGTTTCAGCAAAACATCCCCGCCTGACTTACGCAAGTCGGGCAGGAGTATTATCATCCCAAAATCCCGAGTTATACTTAACTTATACCTAAGTTATACTTAAGTTATACCTAAGTTATACTTAACTTATACCTAATCTCCTCCCTATTTCCTCGGTATTCAAACGCTCCTTATTTTGAACTTGCCTCTACCCCCCTTTAGGGGATGGGGGCATCTGCCTCTACCCCCCTTTAGGGGATGGGGGCATCCTAATTTATCTGCACTAAAGCCCCCTTCAAAACTGCAATTGCACTGCTGCTCACTTCTATTCCCGCAGTACCTTCAGCTTTAAATTGTGTAGTAGCTTTTAAATTCACATTCATGCTTCCTTCCACCTTCATATCTTTCTTTGATTTGATAGATAATTCGCCTGCACTATCTATCACTATCCCACTACCGTCCATGGTGATTTTATTACCGTTTTTATCTGCAAGGCTTATGCTGCCGCTGTTATCATCAATAACTACCTTTTGTTTTCCCGGAGTTTGAATGGTGACACTTTTTTTATCATCATCAAACAGGATCTGAATGTTCGCACGGGTAAAAATTCCCTTCTGGTTATTTTTATCCGAAGCAGTCAATGGTGGTAGCTTATTGCTGCTGTGCAGCATCCCTAAAACAACTGCATAGCGGGGATCATCATTTACAAATCCTACTATAACCTCATCTTTCAACTCAGGCAGAAAAAATGTTCCCCTCTTATCTCCCGCATCAAGTGTAGCTACACGAGCCCAAATACCAGCGTCATCAGCACTGATAGTAGGAATCTTCACCTGGATACGGCTCTCACCAATTGGGTCACTCTCCAGGTGTGTTACAATACCAATGTGTAAACCTTTGATTGAAGGAAGTAAATTGGCAGTAGCTTGAGCATTAATTTCAAATTGCTTTATATGCCATTCAGGATCCAGTCCAAATTGCGCATCGCATAACCAGTTACCATTTGCAAGTTCATGCCGCACACCTGTTACATACACTTTCCCGTTCATACGGTCACCTACTCCTGCCAGTTCCAGTATGGTACCCGGCTTCACTGTTGCCATCCCCTGGAACGTTACGCGTCCGCGTGTTTTAGCCATTTTCTGACGGAGCAATAGTGCATCAGCCCAGCTTTGCTGCTCGTCAGTCTCCAAAGAGCCGCCGTGATGGTATTCGTATGTGTCCAATCCAATCACATCTGCTAAGTCAGAGGTGCTTATATTTCCGTTTTCTTCCCAGCCCGGGTCCGAAGCTGTAGCTTCAGATAGTTCCTGTCCTGAAAAGTCCCAGGTTGATGTTTTTACAGACTTTGTTTGTATCCGTGCATCTATTTCAGCATCCAATTCAATAATATTTGCTCCGAACAATGGAGAAGCTAAAGGATCACCACTCATATCCGGTACCAGTGTAGTAATTGTTCCATCATCAGCAATACATACTTGGCCATTTGCTTCAACCCTGCTTATAATAAAATCCCAGTCCGATGCATTAAACTGCACTAATTGTTTATTTTGAAATGAAGTGTCAGCTATATCATTTTGCAGATCAGGATAATCACTTAAAATCTCTTGTATAACTTCACTGTCCTTTTTATCTGTAAAGAATTTATTCTTTTCACCGATAGTGGTTTTTACAGCAGCATCTTTACATTCAATAATAAGCTGCGAGAAATTGCTTCTTATTTTGATCGAGTGGTGTGTGATGATACCTTTAAATATAATGTCATCATCAGAATGATACCCGCTGTAAATCTCTATGTCATTGCCTGGTATAAGTGTACCCTCATCACTTACAGTAAAATCTCCTGCAGAAGCATCTCCATCAGCAATAATTATCCTCGCTGTCGGTATGCGGTTTATTTCCTTATTAACTATAATCGATACTATATTATATCTTTTAGGAACAGCACTCCCGTTTACTTTTATTGTAAATGTTACAACATCTGTGTTCTTGGCTATGGGTAATAATCTGGAAACACTCATTTCTTTGTTTTTTCTAACGGTGGAAATTGTAGTTGCATACCAGCTTCTAACTTTCTAAAGTTTTGCAGGTTATTCACCCTGGCTATTTCAAGATATAAAGATGAATTGCCGTAGATCCTATAGCACATTAACGGAAGCGTATCTCCTTCCTGAACTGTTCTTATATGCGAAAGGTCAGGCGAAGCAGGTTTTTGTACCGCCTCTCTTAAAAAATCGTTACGATGATTTTCAAATGTAACATTAGCTACTGCACGAAGTGGTGTCCCGTTCGGTTCAAAGAGTTTGAATTGATAGCTCAGTGTTCTTAGTTTACCATAAAAAACCAGCTTACCCCAAACAATTTGAACAACTTTTGGTTGATGCTGGTTACCTTCATATTTATAAACTATATTATTGAATTTTATAATCTGTTTAGCTACATCATACTTATCTTTATCAGGACTTATTAACCCTAGCACTGCACCAGCAATTGCTCCTGCACCAGGCACTCCTTCAAGCAGATTTTTAGAGTGCTGTTTAGGGATAACACCAGTTCCATCAAATAAAATTTCAAAATCTATACTGATGGGTTCAGAATAAGCATATGGTCCCGGTGAAGAATCTTTGTTTTGCGCCGGTTTATCATTATTGTATTTGATCGCATAGTTGATGCGATAACTGTTCGGGTTTACCAGCACTTCATACATTTCATTTGTCTTTTGTGGAGCGCTACCCTCATCCGGATCTGCATCTGGAGCTAATGCTGTAATCGTCATCTTCTCCGCGCCGCCTTTTGCCAACAAGCTATCGAGTATCATACACTACGGATTTTTAGGTAAAAGTTGTTATCGCTCCTTCTTATCTTCCAGTATTTTCATTACTTGCTCCACACAGGTTCTAATAATTGCATCCGTTTCTGCAAAAGAGATGGAGCCCAAACGGCTATCACTTGCTAAATCTTTTGCAGCATCGGCTTCTTCAATATAAGCTCGTATTACCAGTTCTCTTATTTCAATCGGCATGGTTAATAGTTATTCTGACAAGAATGAAAAATTAAAACCCTATATTTATTTTAGCCGCTCCGGTTAATGCACCGGCTATATCCATAGCAGTTTCGGCAGGATCGTAGTATTTGTAATAATGATATTGCATAACCATTGTCTCAATGATCACTTCACTTCTCTCAGCACTAAATGCGCTTACTTCCAGGCGCTTCGGTATTGCATGAACTATATACCAGTTACATAGTGGTAAACTGTTTTCATCCAGCAACGATATCATTATATTGGTAGCTGAATAATCCTGCTTTTCAATAGCCTTTCTGAACCAATGCAATACTCCTGACCCAAGTATCCTTCCACGTTTCAAGGTCAGGTCGTTGGATTTGGTTCTTACGGGTAATTGATGTGTTAAGCGGTTTTCGCCACCTTCATTATAAGGCTCCAGTTTCCACTTCTGCAGTTAAGCCCCGAAACTTCCTGGAAACTTATATCATTTGGCAATTGCGGAAATAATTCAAACACTACCGAAAAGTGAAAACCGGTTTGCGGATAAGATAGATCCATACTGTATTCATTTTGTATAGTAAATCCTTCATGTGCAAGGTCAAATTGTTCAATTGCCACATCATTTCCATCAGCCTTTAAGATCGGTTGATGTAACTTTTGTTGGCCATGCATTTTTTACTTTCCATACAATTACCGGTGACAATGTTTCATCCAGCAGGCTGATTGTTATATCGCGTCGTTCAACCGTATTCATATTGATGGTGTTGAACCAGTTATAAAATTCATTATCTGATTTAAAGATGCCGCGCTTTAAAACAATGTTGCTGAACTTGCGTTGGCCAGGCATTTTTATTTTATGATATTCCGGGCTTGCACCATCCCGATATTCAATAACATCGTTGGTAATATCGAGCCCGCTAACATCGGTAAAACCTATTTTGGTTCCGCCCCATTCAACCTGGAAATGAAATTTGGGAAGTGGATAATTTGCCATAATATTGATTTTAATTTAATAGAAGAATTATGTTTATATAATTATGCCTGTTGCTGTATTTGTGAGAAACGAAGAATAATAAATTCAGCAGGACGAACAGGCGCCATACCAATTTCTACTATCATTCTGCCATTCAGAATATCATCAAACGTCATTGTTTGTCCAAGCCCAACTTTTACATAAAATGCCTGTTCAGGTTTTGAACCTGCCAATGCTCCAAGCCGCCATAAATTGGTAAGATAATTTTCAATCATAGCACGTACCTTAACCCAGGTATTGCCATCATTAGGTTCAAATACAAAAACATTGGCTGCTTTTTTTGCTGATTCTTCAACCATTATAAAAAAGCGGCGAACGGAAATATATTTAAAGTCATTGCTGTTGCCATCTAACGTGCGTGCGCCCCAAACCAAAATACCTTTACCTGTAAATGCACGGATTGCATTAACAGATTTACCTGATGTTGCATCTATATTCATATCCCCCTGCAAATCATCCGAAATTTGAAAAGTAGTTGCAATTACATCCTGAAGGCCAACATTGGCCGGAGCTTTCCAAACACCGCGTGTAGCATCAACAGAAGCATAAACTCCGGCAACGGCAGGTGATGGAGGAAGAACAACAGGGAACTGTGTAGTCAAAGCCTGCTTAAGCAAATTGTAAGCAGCAAGATTATAAAAATGGGAAGGAGGTGGTGAAGGCGGGGAAGTAATTGGAGGAAGTGTTCTGATATCGTTAAGTGTTTTTCCATTAAGTGGCCCCGCTGTATCCATCTACAGTATGTACAATAGTTGTTTTCGATTCATCATAATCGTATGAATACACAGTTTTTAAATTTGGAAAATATACCGCACCATAATTATTAAATGACAGAAGCAAAACCGTTTCTGAAATTAGCCGATAGCATTGCTTACATCACTGCTGGTTACCAGTGTTTCGCCTGTATCAAAAACATCCATTATGCAAAACCTGTCCTGTAAATTACCGCACTGGTCTAAGCGCCTGTCCAAGCAATGAATAATAACTGTTTCAACCATATTTTGCCCTTCGGGAAAAACAATAAGTGTTGGTTCATCTTCTTTGGCAACGGCTTCTAAGCCAACACCCGTTCCCGCATTAAAAAAATCTGTTGCTACAAGCGCATCGCCTACATTGATTTTATATGGCCCTACAGAAACAATATAGCATGGGCCACCGCCATTTGCATAAGAAGAAGCGAAGAGCCGAATGCATATTATGCTGTGATTTGGCGCCATTAAACGCAATAGAAATTGTGTCTATTGGTGGTTTTGCCGGAAGTGGTTTGAGCATAAGTAATTTGAATATTGGTTTCCAACTGGGCTTTTCCAAAATAAAGCTCATATTCCAGCATGGAAGATAATTCGTGTTGGCTTATTGGTTAAACTCTTTCCCTGCAGGTCTTGCGCTATTTGCGTATAACCAATAAAAGCAGGTATTGCCGTAGCAACCTGTGCAATAGACGGCGGGAAGGAAGGAATTTCATTTACATAAACCCCCGGCGTTTTAATGGCGCTTTCATTTATTTGTGACATACGTTAGAATTTTTAAGATTTATAAATTAATAATTAAGAAATATTTCTGAACAGTAATAAACTTCATTTTCTATTGTTTGATGCGCTAATCTTTGAGGTGTGGCACAAGCTATTGGTGTAAAATCCTGACTGCCTATCGTTAAAGTTAAGTCCAGCGCTTTTTCATTAAGCGGTATCGGTATAGTAGAGAAAATAGTGTTTGAGACAGGACTGGTAATTATAAAGTGGTAAATACCGGCATTGTCTGCAATATCACCATTCGGGCTACTGGCTAATATATATTTCCAGATAGTTGATCGGTTTAAAAAATAAATGCTGAAATCCGGGGAAGAAAGATTATTGCTATTATCCAGCAACTGATATTGTGTAGCAAGTGTAGCTTCATTAAAAATGTCAATTACTGCAAATACGCTTGTCCCGTTTAATTCATCATTCAAATAAATATTCTGTACTGCTCCATTTATATTTAAGATATACTTTCCAACAGGCAGGGTGGAGAGGTCTAATTCAAATGAAGAAACTGGTTTTGTAAAGCTTATTGTCTTTGATAAAACAAGGGTTGTATAATCATTAGCTGCTGTATTATATCCCAAAACCATGATAGTTGCTGTAGATTGTGGTGCGGCAAATTTGAAGGTCGATAATGGAGAAAGCCATTGCAGGTTATCAGTTTCAGTCATGTACTGGTTGTTATCAATCTGCACCCAGTGGTTAGTATCAGAAAGATTAAAGGGAGTTGCAGCACTGCTTGAGCGGATAGCCTGGAAAACAGTACTTGTATTATTTATTGCTACATCTCCAATATTATATGTTTTGGAACTATCATACAGTAATATATCTCCCGAAAGGAACTTCTTTCCATTACTAATATTGTTATTCCTGTTAGTGAAGTAATAGACTTTCCCGGATGGATAAGAAGAAGGCAGGTTTGTATAATTAAAGAACAAGGAATTGTTTAGCTGAAGGAAAAAAGTAAGCTGCATGCCTTGTTCAGGTAAAATGAAAGGCTTACCCGATTCATCTACCTGTACCCATGCGAACAATTTATTATCGTACTGCTTTACAAGCATTTTATGCCCCTCCAGAACCGATGCCGTTTGTGCAGATGGTATAATGGTAAAATCAGTGCAGGCCTGACTTGCAGAGAATTTATGCAGTAATTCTACAGTAAACAGGAAACTGTAAGTAATACTCGTCATTGTTGCAAGTTTTTACCGTTGATGTCAATTCCGGTGATAAGCCCTGCCCCACCTTGTACAAAGTCTTCACTGATGGTGATCAGCCGCATTTTGTACAATACCGATGGCAGATACTTAGAGCCTAATACCCCCCACAAATTATTCAGGTCCTGCAGTGATATAGTGTGCAAATCAAAGATTAACTCTTCCACACCGGCAGGTAAGCCCGGTGTGGTAAGTGGTGTAAAAACGTTTTGATACTGGAAGAACTGAATAATAAAAGAAAGCCTTTTAAGTGATTCTGTATAGGAAGATAAATTGGCTGAAAACAAAACTTGTAGATTCAAATACACTTTAGGATTTTGATACAGCACTTTACCATCCTTGCGAATAAAGTTATCCTGAGATTTACTGATACGGTCTTCTTCAATATTTACCAATGTCAGGAAAGCATTGGTAGTATTATCACCACTGCCGCTGCCTCCGGCACTCTCACTTCCAAGTTGAGATACATTGAATAACATAATAGCAGTATCCGTAGCATTCAGATTGAGCTTTCTAACCAAATAGTCATTTATTTGCTTGCATATAAAATCTAACGTAAGATCAATCATGAAAAAGCTTATTAAAGTTTAACTACTGCCAGGAAAACCTATAAACACCTTATCAGAATAACTACTTAAGTAAACTGCAGCTCAACACTTACTGTGCTTTCATCTTAGCACAATACTCCGCATACCCGCAAATAGCATTTATTGTATACTAATGCAGGCACCTTCATCATTTATTATTTAACTAAACCTGATTTGAATAAAATCAATAGCAGGATAGATGCAAGTAGCTTATTAAGGCTATTTACCTTCTGCAGATGAATTATTATATATCAAATAGATAATTAAAAATAAAGCTTCTTAATAAGACAAAAGCTTAGGACTACACACATGTTAGTTGGACTCTCTTGAAGCGGCAAAATGTCCCTGTTAGGACAATCAGGAATTCACATAGTACCCATCAAACGATAGTGTACCTTTTGTTAACGAAATCTTAGTTAAATGTTTAAATATTGATAAATACGATATGCTTAAAAACGGGCTAACTCTCAAAAGTTCGTCTTATTTATATATCCAAGCAATATGAGTACGATCAATCAGCCGTGGTATGTAGGAAGCAAACTTTTAGCTTCCTTACAATATGCAATGTAATATTTTTCCCAGAATAAAAAAAGTTAAGATAATTGTTCAAATAGAATCCAACTCCCGGTTGCAACAAAACACATTTGTACTTATTCCAACTGCATAATACTATTAATCGCAGTAATTAAGTAAATGGAAACAAGAACAAAAAATAATTAGCTGAAAGCTTTTTTAGTTAATTGTTTAGAATGGATCAGGAGTTTTTAGCGTAATACCACCTTTGGCGAAACAGCCCTTGTCTAAACGACTCATGCAGAAAGTTTAGCGCCTTGCACCAATAAAAGTGATTCACATAAATTATTATAGTATGTATCAAATCCCCGTCAGAATCTTGTTTAACTGTCGATAGACGGGCAAGGACACCCCGTCTGAATACCTGTAGCAGGGCAGGTATGCGCCAGTGTTTCTCTATAGTGAATGAATCTAAACTAATACCTTCTCCGTCTTTCTCTTATTAACATTCAGCCTTGGGGCATACCAGTATAGAACAATACCGGCGATAATTAAGGCAAAAGAAATTAGCTGTGCCTGTGTAGGATGAATACCTAGAAAGCTATACCTGGTATTAACTCTTATCTGCTCTATTAAAAAGCGCTCTATACCATTTACAAAAAGGTACACGGCAAACATGCGGCCTGCGAGATGAAACTTCTTTCGTATGCGCCAAAGCAACAAGCATAGCAGCAAGCCCATGATCACTTCATAAAAAGGCGTGGGAAAAACAGGCAGCGGCAGATAGGTACAATAATCATCCCAGGTGCAATGTGCCAGCGGTATGCCTTCCCGGTTTACATTGTGTGTATAGGTAAATGCAAACAGCCAGTCGGGCAGACCGGCAAAGGCTTTTACGGTAGCATGCTGCACTGCGCCGGTAGCAGCAATATGCTCCTCGTAAATACTCTTATATTGCTCAAGGCTATATTGAATCTGCTGCGGTGTGCCAAGCAACACATGACCATCCCTATCACTGATATAAGCACTATTAATAATACCCCAGTCACCATCGCCGGCTACCTGGCAGCCTACGCGCCCCCAACCGTAGGCAAACATCAACCCCGGTGCTACAGCATCGGCTACATGTATAAAAGGAATTTTATTGCTACGGCAATAAAAATAAATACTGGCTGCTGCTACAATCAAGCCGCCATAAAAAGTAAGCCCGCTGCGCGAGAATAAATTGCCAATGGGGTCCTGGATAAAACGGTCCCAGTTTTCGAGATTGTCAAATATTTTGGCACCTGCAAAACCAGCGACTGCAGCTATTAAAACAAGGTCTCCTACCCTATCACTCGCCCATATTTTGATGGTGCGCGTTTCAGGCTTCGCCAGCTTCAGCTTGTTCTTATCCCGCCATTTTAAAAATGCCATCAGCAATCCTAACAGAATGCCGGCAGGCAGATTACCAGCAGATGTAAAAATGAAACCTGCGGGATCGGCTGATGCACCGGTCGTCAAAAACAAGCCTACGAACTTGTATCCGAATATAAACCCGAAGAAGAAATTGATAGCTAGCTCAACTATTGAAGCGGGCTCTCCTACGGTAATGGGAACTTCTTTATAAGTAAGCAAGCCTTTAGCTTCTTTACGCTTCAGTTCTTTAATCAACATCCAGGCACACACCAGAAACGAAATAGCTACCACTGTACCGAATGTATTAAACACCTTTAAAAATGGCAGGCTAATACCAAAAGCATCTTTAAAGAGATAATATAAATTGGGATACATGAACAGATTTTATGTAAATGTGCAAGTATAAGCAATAAACAGTTAGTGCGAAAGCTTGAACAAGGATTTGGGGAGATTTTAGGGATAGTCTGAACCGGGATTTATGGGATTGGCAGGATGAAGGATATGAAGGAAGAAGATATAAATTGGTTCTTCTATGTGCCTTTTCTATGTTCTTCTGTGCCCATGTGGTTAAAGTCAGTTTACTACTAAAATAAAAAGGTGATGCATCCTGGCTGCACCACCTTTTTATCTTAGGCATACTTTTATTTATACCACTAAAACAGGTTGTTTATACATCATTTCGTAATACTCATTTGCCATACGGTTGCTGTCAAACTGAAAACGTACATCCCGCATACCATTTTTCATAATCTGGCGCCAGGTGTCCTTGTTCTCATAGTACAAAGGCAATATATCTTCTTCGAGTATCTCATACATCTTATCAAGATCGTATTTGTCTTGCTCCAGCACGTGCATGTTTTCGTAATCTGCTTTGGGCACTACAAAGCCATTGTGCCCCTGGTCTATAAATTCGGGTATCCAGCCATCATCGGTAGAGAAGTTGACAGCACCATTCATTGCTGCCGTCATACCACTTGTACCGGACGCTTCGCGAGGCACGCGAGGGTTATTAAGCCATACATCAGCACCTTGTTTCAGGCGTTTACTAAGCGCCAGTTCATAACCAATCACTACGGCTACATTCTTATAACCTTTGCTCAGTTGCACCAGGCTATTGAAGGTAGAGATAGCAGGATAATCAAGTGGATAAGGCTTACCTGCCCAAATGATCTGCACCGGATGAACGTTGTTGTTTATTAGCCGCTCAAAGCGTTCTTTATCCTGCGCTAAGAAGTCAGCGCGCTTATATCCGGCAAAGCGGCGTGCCCATACAATAGTCAGCACATTTGGGTCAAATATTTTTCCTGTCTGGTCGGCAACTATATCAAAAGCTCTTTTCTTGAGGTATTTCTTGCGGTCATCAAATACCACATCATTGCTTTCTTCCATTGCATTATACAACTGCTTGTCTGCCCAATAGTGCCAGTTTTGTGCATTGGTGATGGAGATGATAGGACAAATATTATCGTACTTGCTCCACATTTCGCGCGATACTTCCCCATGCAACTTGGATACGCCGTTGGCAATACGTGCAAATCTTAGCGCTACCAGTGAATGGTTAAACTGATCGTCGTAGATGCCGGTAACTTTTCTTACTTCATCAATACTTAAACCGCAGAAGTAACTCATCTTGTGGCAGAGATAAATATCATGCTTTTCGTTGCCTGCTTCTTCGGGGGTATGCGTAGTAAATACCAGGTGCTTGCGCAATGTTTCAATACTCTTGAATTTATTGAGCAGGTAAAAAGCAGCAGATAAGCCATGTGCTTCATTCAGATGGTACACATCTGGTTTAAAGCCTATTTCATCAATCAGCTTGGCACCGCCAACACCCAGCAGTATAAACTGCGCTACTTTGGTAGCAACATTGGCATCGTACAAGCGGTGGGAAATAGTTTGCGATATATAATCGTTCTCCGGCAAGTCGGTGCTCAGCAGGAACATAGGTGCACTGTTAAAGGTAGCAGGATTGAGATAATATGCCTTTACCCACACCGGCGCATCATGAATGAGTATTTGAAATTTAATGCCCGTATCTTCCAGAAAAGAGTATATTTTTTCCATCCAGGTTACCTGCAGGGTTTGGTCCTGGTTACGTGCCTGGTCGTAATAGCCATATTTCCAAAGGATACCAATGCCAATTAAATTCTGGCGCAGTTCGAAAGCACTGCGCATGTGTGAGCCTGCTAAAAAGCCTAAACCACCACTGTATGTTTTAAGTGGCTGATGAACAGCAAACTCCATAGAGAAGTAGGCTATTTTTTTCGTATAGCGATCGTCAATCGTATAAGGAACCTGAAAATTTCTAAAACTCATAGTTGAATTTTTGGTAAAAGGGGCTGCAAGATAATAAAATGTAAATTATACGCATTTAAAATCCGGTTAAGAACAAATTGAATTAAGATTAAGGCAAACAATTGTGCGATAATAAGGAGAAAAATGATTAGTAGCTAATAATCAAGGTATTTTTTCAATGATAAGCTATGGAGGGATGTATTTACACGCAGAAAAGGTTGGTAGTACCAGGTTTGGAGGGAGGTGAGTTATTCCTGATAGCGGGTAATTATGAAATTAGTAGGGAGCTAATGAGGAGTTAGTATAAAGAAGATAGGGAGGAGATACGGTATAAGTTAGGTATAACTTAAGTATATGTTAGGTATAACTTAAGTATAACTCAGGTATAGCCCGGCACTATTTGATATCGGAGGGAGGCCTTTGAGGTATTCCGCCCTCTATTCACCACACTAGACACAAAGGAGCATAGAGGTAAAGAAAAGCTGTCATTTATCATCTTTATAAAACCGACAGTAAAGCTTAAGTTCTTAGGTATCTCCCCATATCTAAGCCGCACCTAAGCCGTACCTGAGCCGTATATCCTACGATTATCTCTCGTTCATCCCTTCGTTCTTTTCTGTATATTGTAGTGAGAAAACCATTGTAAAAGTTGTACTGACAGTAAGTTGCAAGGGTTTAATATACAGAATACAGTCTGCTGCCATACCCCTGAGAGTGTCTTATTTATTGTAAAAGCTAATATCCGGCTTATGCAGCTTGCAAATTGGTATAGTTATTCACTTTTCCTGCAATCTTTGACACAATCCCGCTCCTTCTCTTTTTACTTATCTTCCTCTTACCGATATTCGCATAACGAACTGTAGCGTTATGGATATCTCATTTGACAATACAAAAGTAGCTTTTGCATACAAGACCAATAAAGAACTTAAGGGCTCGCGGTTTCTATTCACAACGATGAACTATCCCTGGTTTTCGGGAATGGGTATACGACTAACCCCTTTCTTAATGAAGACCGGCCTGCCTATCAACGGCATCATCCGCAGCACTATTTTCAGGCAGTTTGTTGGCGGCGAAACACTGGAACAAACGTCAGCAGTGTGCAAAACACTGGGCGACTATCATGTGCAGGTTATTCTGGATTATGGCGTTGAAGGTAAAGAGGGGGAAGATAATTTTGAAGAGGAAACACAACAATTTATACGTGCGATAGACTATGCAGCTACCCAGAAGAATGTTCCGTTTATAAGTATAAAGGTTACCGGTCTTGCACGGTTAGGACTGCTGCAAACATTGAATGAAGCGCCACGCCTGCGCAGCGGCGTACATGACCATGAAGTAGAAAATGCAGAATGGGACAGGGTACGTGAACGCATGTACCGTATTTGCGATGAAGCATCGGAGAAAGGCATTGGCGTGCTAATAGATGCCGAAGAGAGCTGGATACAAGACCCGATAGACCGGCTAACGATGGAGATGATGGAGGAGTTTAATAAGGGAAAAGTTATTGTTTACAATACCATTCAGTTGTACCGGCAAGACCGGCTAAGCTTTTTGAAGCTATCACACCGGATAGCGCAGCAAAACGGCTTTTTACTGGGTGTAAAACTGGTACGTGGTGCTTACATGGAAAAAGAGCGCGCACGTGCTGCACAAAAAGGTTATCCATCGCCTATACAGCAGGACAAATCATTTACTGATGGTGATTTTAACGCGGCTGTTGAATACTGTATTAATAACATTGATACTACTGCCGTAGTGATTGCAACGCACAATGAATACAGTAATCTGCGTGCAGCCGAACTGCTGGATTCGAAAGGTATTATGCACAGCCATCCACATGTGCATTTTTCGCAGTTGTATGGCATGAGTGACAATATCACTTTCAACCTTGCAAAAGCAGGATATTCGGTGAGCAAGTATGTTCCGTTTGGTCCTATACGCGAGGTGATCCCTTACCTGATGCGTCGTGCCCAGGAGAATAGCAGCATTAACGGGCAAACGAACAGGGAGTTAACATTGATCAGGAAAGAACTGCAACGGAGAAAGGGAAAGACAGCCCCCAACCCCTAAAGGGGAGTTAGGGGGAGATAACAAAGCCCTGCCCCCCTGAAGGGGAGTTAGGACAGATTACACTTAAAAAGGTAAATGAACATAATTATAAAAACATATTCAATAATCATAGCTCTCAATCCCCCTTTAGGGATTAGGGGCACTAAAAAGTCCCCCTCTAGGGGATATGGGCTCTTATGCAACAATACCAGGAATTACTGCAATATATTTTAGATAATGGCGCCGTAAAAACAGATCGTACAGGTACTGGCACCACTAGTTGTTTTGGCTACCAAATGCGCTTTGATCTGCAGAAAGGCTTTCCGTTGGTCACTACTAAAAAGCTGCATATAAAGAGTATTATTTATGAGCTGCTCTGGTTCTTAAGAGGGGAAACCAACATTAAGTATTTAACTGACCATAACGTAACCATCTGGAATGAATGGGCAGACGAGAACGGCGAATTAGGACCGGTATATGGCAAGCAATGGCGTAGCTGGGAGGGGGCAGACGGACAAGTAACAGACCAGATTAGCGAAGCCATTAAACAGATAATGAATACTCCTGACAGCCGGCGCATTATTGTAAGTGCATGGAATGTGGCAGACCTGCCCAATATGGCGCTTATGCCATGTCATGCATTGTTTCAATTCTATGTCGCGAACGGCAAGTTAAGTTGCCAGTTGTACCAGCGCAGTGCTGATGTGTTTTTAGGTGTTCCCTTCAATATTGCATCGTATGCCTTGCTTACGATGATGGTAGCACAGGTGTGTGACTTAGAATTGGGTGACTTTGTGCATACGTTTGGGGACGTACACCTGTATAGCAATCATATAGAGCAGGCTAAGCTGCAATTGAGCCGTGAGCCTTATCCCTTACCGACTATGAGAATCAATCCTGCAGTAAAAGATATCTTTAACTTTCAGTACGAAGATTTTCAATTGGAGAACTACCAGTTCCACCCGCAAATTAAGGCGCCGGTGGCAGTGTGATGGGATGTACGATGTTAGATGTATGATGTACGATGTGGTTGGGAATTACGATGTACGATTTGGGGTATGAGTGTTTAAACTGCTTTCTTCTTAGTTAAATATAAATATTGACAGTATGAGTGAAGCTACAGAACGTGCGAGGATGCCGAAGGGCACACATGCAGCTATGGAAGACCGTACTGTTTTTAATGCAAACAGGAACCTGCCGGATATTATTAAGCAGGGCGATCATGTACTGGATGTTGGCTGCGGGTCCGGAAGTATTACTGCAAGTATTGCGTCGCTGGTTGGTGATACAGGCAGTGTAACCGGTATAGATACCAGTGAGCATCTGATCCAAATTGCAAGAGAGAATTATTCGTCTTTAGGTAATGTACATTTTGAAATAGCAGATATTCTTCAATATGCTGCTGCAGAACAGTTTGATGTGGTAAGTGCTGCCAGGGTGCTGCAGTGGGTAGCCAATCCAAAAGAAATACTGCTCAGGATGGTAGCCTTAGTAAAGCCGGGAGGTTATATCTCTGTATTGGACTATAACCATGAAAAGATACAATGGTCACCTGCTGTGCCTGAGAGCATGAATAAGTTTTACGAAGCCTTTTTGCAATGGCGAAAGGATGCAGGTATGGACAACCAGGTAGCTGATCATCTTGCCAATATGTTTGGAGAAGAAGGATTAAAGAATATTACAGTATCCAATCATTCAGAAGTAGTAAACAGCACAGATGCAGACTTTGCAAAGCGCATCAATATCTGGGCGATTGTTGCAGCAACCAGGGGCAACCAGATGGTAAGTGATGGCTATATAACGGAAGCCGAAAGAGCCACTGCGGAAAAAGATTATCAACACTGGACAGCTACTACTGCACAGTGTATGAATATGTATCTGCTTGCCGTAACTGGTCAGAAATGAACGGCTCTATTTTTCAATAAATCTTATACAATAATGAACTTTTCTTTTGTGGTTGCTGCAGCCGAAAATGATGCTATTGGTAAAGACAATGGTATGCTATGGCATTTACCCAATGACTTGAAGTTTTTAAAGAATACTACCTGGGGAATGCCGGTACTGATGGGACGCAAGAGCTTTGAAGCACTTGGCAACAAACCTTTAAATGGCAGAGCCAATATCATTCTTACCCGCAATAAAGATTATAAGGCAGAAGGCGCTGTGGTGGTGAATAAGATAAAGGATGCAACGTTCTTTGCCAAGCAAAACGATTTTAAGGAAATTATGGTACTTGGGGGTGGCGAGATATACAAAATGCTGTTACCCAAAGCATCCAAAATATATATTACGCGTGTACATGCCTCCTTTCCCGAGGCTGATGCTTTTTTTCCATCTATAGATGAAAACAAATGGAAGCTCACCAGCAAGCAGGACTTTGATGCCGATGAGAAGCATGCCTATGCTTATAGTTTTGAAGTGTGGGATAGGAAATGAGGTAGTGAGTTGGGTAGTTGTGAATGGGTTGGAATAAAGTGGTAGCTTAAATGCTTTTATTCAAGACCTTGTGCCTTGTACCTTGTACCTTGTACCTTGTACAGGTAAAATCTTTATCATTGCAGCATGTATAGCAAATGGCAGATGGCAAAGAAGTATATGCAGTATTGGTGGCGTGCTTCTAATGGTAAAGGTCATGGGGTGCACTCGCCTTTTGTGTTTAGTTTTATTACACAGGTGCTTAATGACAGGCGCTTTTTTTATAGCTACGAGACCATAGAAATAGTGCGGGAGCAGCTGAAGAATAATCATACTTTGCTGACCTTAGAAGATTTTGGCGCCGGATCCCGTATTCACTCGCATACACAAAGGAGGATTGCTGATATAGCCACCTCTTCGCTTAAGCCAAAGAAATACAGCCAGCTACTCTTTAGAATGGTCAATTATTTCCAGCCTGCTACTATACTCGAGTTGGGAACTTCACTGGGAATTACAACTTCCTATTTAGCTTCGGGTAACGCCAATGCGCAAGTGATCACTATGGAAGGCGCTACATCGGTTGCAGCAATTGCAAAGCAGAGCTTCCAGTCACTTCGTTTAAAGAACATACAGGTAGTTACCGGTAATTTTGATAATACCTTACCTGGCGCCTTAGCGCAGTTAACGAGTGTAGATTTTGCATTTATTGATGGTAATCATCGTCTGCAACCAACACTAGATTATTTCAATCAGTTGCTGCCGAAAGTGCATGAATATTCGGTGCTCATCTTTGATGATATCCATTGGAGCCAGGAAATGGAGGAAGCCTGGAATACTATTAAAGCACACCAACAAGTAACACTTACTGTGGATTTATTCTTTATAGGTCTCGTTTTTTTCAGAAAGGAGAATAAGGTAAAGCAGGATTTTGTGATTCGTTTCTAGACGGGGATTGTCTGAACCGGGATTTGATGGGATTATGGGGATGAATGGGACTGGATTTCACTTGCTTTATTTTCTTAGCGCGTCTTTGCGGTTACAAGAGGTAGCTTTTGTTGATAAAAGCTTTATTTTACAGATACCTAAAACTACTGTATGAAGAAATTGTCTTTGCTTGTCGTGATGCAGTTTATACTGCTTATTCTTTTTGCACAAATACCTAAAACACCGGACCAGATATATGGACAACTGTTTGTAGATGTGCAGATGAACCGTATTTTC
This sequence comes from uncultured Chitinophagaceae bacterium, assembly GCA_963819045.1. Taxonomy (GTDB): domain Bacteria; phylum Bacteroidota; class Bacteroidia; order Chitinophagales; family Chitinophagaceae; genus Ilyomonas. The sequence continues at coordinate 97,538 of CAWFUV010000022.1, forward strand.
CCTGATAACAAAACCTTTGTGGATTGCATACCCAGGCGGGACCCCAAGGCTATTGTTGCAGATTATTTAGCTGCAAAAAAGGACTCCGCCCTGCGCTTTTCTTTACTGCGTTTTGTGGAAGAGAACTTCCAGATACCGGTAAGTCCTACGAGTAATTACAAATCGGACACGGCAGGCAGTGTAAAGACGCATATTCAGCAGTTATGGAGTTTTCTCAAGCGCAATCCCGACCAACCTGTGGAAGGCAGTTCTTTGCTGCCACTCCCCTATTCTTATATAGTGCCGGGTGGACGTTTTAGAGAAATTTACTATTGGGATTCCTATTTTACCATGCTGGGCTTGCAGGAAAGCGGTGAGTACGAAGTAATGGAAAACATGATCAACAATTTTGCTTATATGCTCAATAAATACGGGCATATACCTAATGGTAACAGAACATATTACCTGAGCCGCTCGCAGCCACCGTTCTTCTCTATGATGCTTGATTTGTTGGCAGAGAGAAAGGGAAACAGCGTATATGCATTGTATCAAAATGCACTGTTGAAGGAGTATGACTATTTCATGGATAAATCAGCCAATACAAAGCATGTAGTGAAGATGCCTGATGGCAGCATCCTGAACCGTTATTGGGACCAGGATACACGCCCGCGGCAGGAGTCGTTTGTACAGGATTCTACAACCGCGATTGACTACAAAGGCAACCAGGCTATGCTGTATAAAAATCTGCGCTCAGGGGCAGAAAGTGGTATAGACTTTAGCAGCCGCTGGTTTGGTGATGGAGAACATCTTTCTACTGTTGAGGTCACCAATTTTGTAGCAGTAGATTTAAATGGCTTGCTGTATCACCTTGAATTAACACTCGCTAAATCTTTTAAAGAAACCGGTAACCTGGTGCAGGCAAACTACTATACACAACTGGCAGAGAGAAGAAAAAAGGCAATCAATAAATACCTGTGGAGTGCAAAGGATAACTGGTATTATGACTATAATATATCCGGAAAAAAGTTGAGTGACCAGGTAACAATATTAGGTATCACCCCGCTATTCTTCAACATTGCTGCTAAAGAGCATGCACATGCGGCAGCACAGTTTGCAAAAGCACAATTGCTTAAGAGTGGCGGTTTTGTAACCACACTTAAAAATACCGGTGAGCAGTGGGATGCACCAAATGGCTGGGCGCCACTGCAATGGCTGGCTATAAAAGGATTGGAGAACTATGGGGAGCATGAATTGGCAAAAGATGCTGCGGAACGATGGGCAAAGCTCAATATTCAGGTATTCCACCACACCGGAAGGATGATGGAAAAGTACAATGTGGTAGATATTAACTTAGAAGCAGGTGGCGGCGAATACCAATCGCAGGATGGCTTTGGCTGGACTAACGGGGTGTTATTGAAGTTAATGGATGTGTATGATATTAAGGATTAGAGTTGTTTGTGAATGGTGAATTATTAATTGTGAATGGCTGGAGATGGGTGGCTTATTTGCACCAGGTATTTGTTATTTACAATAAGCAAACGTATTTATAAGACCATCTGCCGAGATCCATATAGGTTTTAAAACATACATATAATACAGGAATACATAGCACTTTATAAACACAAAGCCTCCACCTGGATTACCGGTGGAGGCTTTTTATGTTCATTGCAATCGAAGAGGCTCGTACGAATTTTCGCTATAGTTGCGGCGAAAAAGTTGTTAAATGTAGATGAATTTTTTAACCTACAACAGTTAAATTGAATAACCCACTACCAAAAGAGCCAATGAACAAAATATATTCTAACCCAATGAAGTATTTATTAAATAATATTCAAAGGTTAAACGATTCTCGTTGAAAAATATTAATCGTTTCTTTTTATATTTTTAATAACAATCAATGTGTACAGGAAACACATATACAAATACCATACTTTTTAAACTTTACTTACACTTATTTTAACCATTAAACAGCTATCTACATTCTGCGTGGTGTTTGTGACGAAGGAGCAGGATAGGCTCTTTGTTTCACCCTTACCACACAACTGGTTCCGCCCAATAATACTACAAGCAGACAGTAGATAACTATTTTCCTCATTAATAGATGTTTTTATTAATAATGTAAAATCATGCCAAGGGAATGTGTTTGATAACGCTTATACCTCCATCCTACGCCTAAATAGGTACAAGGGTAAAGAATAACAAGTATTGGATAAGAATATTCCCAGCTTTGGTATAAACCTACATCTTTTCTAAAATTGTTTGTTTTATAAAGTTGTTAAGTTTAGGAGTTATTACAACTGTAAAGCCAGTGTGGAATGCATCCAATACAATCTCATAAATATGTGCAAAAAGTTAAGATTGAAACTCCATAACTGCAATTGCCTATATAACCACTTTTGCTGCTTAAAATGAATTGACAGACTTGCATGAAAATTTCGTAATTCTGCACTCCTAAAAATTTAAACAGAACATGTCTTTGCAAAACCAACTTAGGGGAACCGGTGTAGCACTGGTAACGCCTTTTGCAGCCAATGGTGATATAGATTTCGATGCATTGGGCAAAGTGATAGACTTTGTAGTTGATGGCGGTGTAGAATATCTGGTGAGTCTTGGTACTACTGGCGAAACTCCTACTTTGGATAAGCAGGAAAAGAAAGACATTGTAAACTATACATTGGACAGAGTGGCAAACAGGGTGCCGGTGGTAGTGGGTATTGGCGGTAATAACACCCGAGAACTGGTAAAAGACCTGGAAACATTTCCACTGGATAAAGCCGTAGCGGTACTAAGCGCATCACCATACTATAGCAAACCTTCGCAGGAAGGTATTTACCAGCACTATAAAACACTGGCAGCAGCTTCTCCTAAACCAATCATTTTATACAATGTGCCGGGACGTACGGGACGTAATATGGAAGCGACTACTACCCTGCGGCTGGCGCATGAGGTAGAAAATATTGGCGGCATAAAAGAAGCTGCTAACAATATGGTGCAGATCATGCAGATATTACTTAATAAACCAGAAGGCTTTTTGGTAGTGAGTGGCGATGACGACCTGGTACTGCCACAACTCGCCTGCGGCATTGACGGTGTGATCAGTGTAGCAGCTAACTGCTTTCCAAAAGTATTCTCTAATATGGTGCGGGCTGGATTGACGTTTGATTTTGCTACTGCGCAGCAACTCAACAATCCATTATTAGAAGCATATGGATTATTATTCGCAGAAAACAATCCCGCCGGTGTAAAGGCTTTTTTGACTGAGCTGGGCATTATACAGAACAATCTACGCCTGCCGTTAGTACCATTGAGTGATGGCTTGCAGCAAAAGGTAAAGCATTATCTGGATAAGCTGTAAGGATTAAGGTACAAGATATAAGAAACAAGTATTAAGATAATAAGGCTAAAGATTCAGACTGTAAACGGGAGAGTTGAAAATAGAAGCATACCTATTGTAATTCTATTCTCATCTCTCCCGTTTGGTTTTTACCAACTTACAAGTTCCCTTTCACAATTCACCATTGACAATTCACAATCTCACACCTCATATGTCGCTCCCTCCAAAGCAAGTTGTACATTGGGAAAAACCTCCCGTGCTTCTTCCTCAAATAGATACAGTTTGTCATTATCGTACTGGCTGCTGAAGTGTCCGATTAACAGCTTTTGTGCACCGGCAAGCTTAGCTATAGTGGCAGCCTGTACAGTTGTACAGTGATGCCGGCTGGCAGCACGTTCTTCAAGGTCTTTCAAATAAGTAGCCTCATGATACACCATGGTTACGCCTTTTATTTGCTCTGCAATAGACGGCTCAAAAATAGTATCAGCACAGTAAGCATAGCTTTTAGGGAGTGTATTGGCATAGGTTACTGCCTCATTCTTTACAACTGTGCCATCCGGCGCTTTATAATCTTCCCCGTTTTGCAGGTGCTCATAAAAGGTTAAAGGAATAACAGGGTATTCTTTTAAACTTTCTGCATCAATCTTTCGGGGCTTTCTTTTTTCTTTTATCATGAACCCCCAGGCATCTATGCGGTGGTACACTTTGAAGCAGCTAACGCTGAAATGGGGATCATCTACCAGTAATCCAGCTTCCCGGATCGGATGAAAAAAGAGATCATAGGGCAGGGTGAAATTGGCAGCCATTACCTGCAGTTTTATAATCAACTCTAAATCTTGCGGCGCATATATATGCAATGGCACTCTGCGGTCACTCATATTCATCGTAGTAAGTAAGCCCACAAGTCCAAAATAATGGTCTCCGTGCAGGTGCGAAATAAAGATATGCTGAATGCGGCTGCGCCGGATTTTATACCTGTTCATCTGCATCTGCGTACCTTCACCACAATCAAACAGAAAAAGCCCTTCGTTGAGTGTAATCACCTGCGCAGTCGGGTGCCGGTCATAGGCAGGCAGCGCAGAATTGTTGCCTAATATAGTTACGCCAAACATAGTCTGGTAATATAGCAACAATATTACCAAAGGAGGACTGTCAATTGTTAATGGTCAATGGCGAATTGAATTTTTAGCAGCTAAGCTATCACACCAATATCCCAATTAACCACTGACAGTTACACAAAAAAAGCCCCCGCACTAGGCGGAGGCTCTTGTACAATATTTACCTTCTCTCTTATTTCACTTCTTCAAACTCAGCATCTGTAACGGTTTCTCCACCATTACCACTGGCAGAAGACTGCGCACCGCCACCATTAGCACCTGGCGTTGTGCGCCAGCGCCTGTGCAGCTGTGCCTTGTACATTTCTTCACTGGCGGCTGTCCAGGCTGTATTCATTTCTGCCATGGCGGCATCGATGGCGGCTACATCCTGGCTTTTATGCGCTTCTTTCAGCTTGTTCAGTGCGGCTTCGATCGGCGCTTTTTTATCAGCAGGCATTTTATCGCCATATTCCTTCAATTGCTTTTCAGTCTGGAAGATCAGGCTGTCTGCCTGGTTCAGCTTTTCTATCTTTTCGCGGGCCAGCTTTATCAGTAGCTTCGTTGGCCTTGGCTTCGGCTTTCATCTTTTCAATTTCTTCCTTGCTTAAGACCGCTGCCTGCTTCGATACGTATCTTCTGTTCCTTGCCGGTGCCTTTATCCTTTGCAGTTACATGCAGGATACCATTGGCATCAATATCGAAGGTCACTTCGATCTGCGGTACGCCACGCGGTGCCGGTGGAATACCATCCAGGTTAAACGTACCCAGGCTCTTATTCTGGCTGGCCATCGGCCGTTCACCCTGCAATACATGTATCTGCACGCCGGGCTGGTTATCGCTGGCAGTAGAGAAGGTTTCTGCTTTCTTGGTAGGGATGGTCGTGTTGCTTTCGATCAGGCTTGTCATTACACCACCCATGGTTTCGATACCCAGGCGAAAGCGGGGTAACGTCCAGCAACAATACATCTTTCACATCACCGGTCAATACGCGCACCCTGTATAGCAGCGCCAATGGCCACCACTTCATCAGGGTTCACGCCTTTATTTGGCTTTTTGCCAAAGAATTTTTCTACGATTTCCTGTACTTTAGGTATACGGGTAGATACCACCTACCAGTATCACTTCATCAATCTCGCTGATACTTAAGCCGGCATCTTTCAAAGCCTGTTCGCAAGGCTTCAGACAACGTTCAAACAAGTTGTCGGCCAGCTGTTCAAATTTGGCGCGGGTCAGTTTTTTTACAAGGTGTTTAGGCACACCATCAACTGCTGTGATATAAGGCAGGTTGATTTCTGTTTCGCTGGAAGAAGACAATTCGACCTTTGCTTTTTCAGCAGCTTCTTTCAGACGCTGCAAAGCCATCGGGTCTTTACGCAGGTCGATAGTCTTCATCTTTCTTGAATTCATCTGCCAGCCAGTCCATGATCACTTTATCAAAGTCATCACCACCAAGGTGGGTATCACCATTGGTAGATTTTACTTCAAATACGCCATCACCCAGTTCCAGGATAGAGATATCGAATGTACCGCCACCAAGGTCAAACACGGCGATCTTCTGATCCTTGTGCTGCTTTGTCCAGGCCATAAGCCAGCGCTGCAGCAGTAGGTTCGTTTACGATACGGCGAACATTCAGACCGGCAATTTCACCGGCTTCTTTGGTAGCCTGGCGCTGTGCATCGTTAAAATAAGCCGGACGGTAATAACCGCTTCGGTTACTTCCTGGCCCAGGTAATCTTCTGCCGTTTTCTTCATTTTCTGAAGGATCATGGCAGAAATTTCCTGCGGCGTATACAGACGGCCATCTATGTCAATACGTACGGTATTATTGTCACCTTTTACTACTTTATAGCTCCAGTGGCTGATTTCTTCGGTCACTTCATCATAACGGCGGCCCATAAAACGCTTTACGCTCATGATGGTGTTCTGCGGGTTGGTAATAGCCTGGCGTTTGGCAGGGTCACCCACTTTACGCTCGCCATTCTTTAAAAAAGCCACTACTGACGGGGTCGTACGGCGGCCCTCGTCATTGGCAATCACCACCGGCTCATTGCCTTCCATTACGGCAACGCAGCTATTGGTGGTTCCAAGGTCAATTCCTATTATTTTTCCCATATTTTTAATTGAATTCTTTAAGTATGCTTTTTGATTTACAGTCAAGAATAATCAATCATTATGCCATGGGGTACAAGGGTGAAAAAATGGCAGGTAGTATTGACAAGTTACCGGATACTAGTTGCCAGATTCCGGTTGCCGGATGTAAGCAGCATTAAAAAGCATCGGTTAGAAATGCGCTCTACGATTAATAGATAATGGCATAATAACAGGTGCCAGAGCCTGTCAATAGCTTGGTGTTTGTAAAATTAGCAGTATTGTTAACCTATTTAAAAAGTGATAATTATGCCAGGTAGCGAATTAGAGGGAGAGCGCCTCACAGACCATGAAGCCTTTAAAGCCTCCAGGCAGGATGCAGACGTAAAATTTAAAGATAATATGAGCGATGTTGATCCCAAATTTAAAGAAGAAGCACAGAAAGGGTATAGTAAGGATGGCTCTGTAAAACAGTCTGCAAATAGCAATGAAAGATCAGATCTTGAGGTAGGACATGGGTAGTAAAGGGGCTCAGTAATTTTTTGATTATCTATAACATTAAAAAAGATAAACAGGCAGATGCATTAATGCATCTGCCTCCTTTATCTTTTTTAATTGGGGGGGTTGATAGATAAGAGTTGGTAGTAGCTGTGAGTAGGTGTTAAAAAGAGTATATATCGCAAGAACATAGTATAATAGGTATCCGGTAAATAGTAGCTCCCAGCCATCATCAGGGTGCCTCCTCCATACCAAAGCCATACTAAAGCCATGGTAAAGTCATGGATAGTTCATGAGAAGTCATACTAAAGCCCTACCCCAGCTTTATTAAAAATACACCTGAGTTTATATGTCATTAGCCATTCCGCAGGTTACTGACGCTCTGCAAGGGACAGGGAACAAGAGGCAAGGGATGGAGAAGGTATGTTTGAAGATTGTATTTCGGGTTACGGTACAACAGGTGAACTTTGCATATTAATACAGAAAGGACATGAACTATTTTGAACTATACGAAATGCCAGTTTCGATGAGGCCGGATGTGCAACAAGTGAAACAGAAATTTTATGAACTGAGCCGCCGCTACCACCCCGACTTTTATACAAATGCTTCAGACCAGGAACAGGCAGAAGTATTGGAGAAATCATCGCAGGTAAATAAGGCATTTAAAAGTATTACAGCAGCCGGACGAAACCATCAAATATGTACTGCAATTGCACAAACTACTGGAAGAGGAAGAAAAGTATAAACTTCCGGGAGATTTCTTGGCAGACAATGCTGGACCTGAATGAGCAAATTGCATGAAGCCAAAATGGAAGGCGATGCTACGGCACTGCAACAAGTACAAAATACTATCCATGATATTCAATCAGACTTATATGAACCTGTTAAACAAATTGTGGAGCATTATCAGGAAGGTGTTACTACCAAAGAAGAGTTGCTGCAAGTAAAAGATTATTACTACAGGAAAAAATACCTCAGCCGTATTTTGGCAGGAATGCATTGATAATAATATTGCAGCCCGTTTAATATAAAGCCCGGATGGCGGAATTGGTAGACGCGCCAGACTCAAAATCTGGTTTTCGCAAGGGAGTGCAGGTTCGATTCCTGTTCCGGGCACTAAACCTCCTTTTTAGGAGGTTTTTTTATGCTCATAAGTGTATTATTTCCAATGCTTATAATACTTTTTCTTTCTTTTTGTTTCCTTTCTTTAGACATTGTTTTCTCATAGTTTGTTACTCTATTGTTTGAAACTGCCTTAAATCTTACAAGACAGTGTAATTTGTAACTTTTAAAGTTACATGGTCTAATTCGTCATTAGCTTTGGACAAGTAAAAATGCAGGCAGTAGCTGCTTGATACACACGCGTTTGAGATGAGCCCAAAATGGATTAATCAGGAATTGCAGGAGATGGATTAGAGGCATATTCTGGATTATTCTATACCTAATTTACAGTTGAATTACCATACCGTTTATAGCCTGCAAGCACCTAAAGGCAGGCCCGATGGAGAAGAAAAAGATGTGCCTTTTAAATGGTATTATACCAATTTCAATTAGCTGGCATTATATACACTTTGTTTAAGGTCGAAGCCCTTCTTGCTTGCAGCTTATATCAGGCTATCTATTTTAATCTGGTATTATTCTATGTGTGTATTCCTTATGTATCTATGTTCCTATGTGGTGAAGGCTGGCAGCTTGTATTTTATAGTACAAATTAAAGTTCGCGCCTCATAGCTCACAGCTTTTGATGAGCCTACCTAATTGAACCCGGTATAAGTTACCTGCTTTGGGAGAAGTGGAATCGGAATAACCAAATTGCATCCATCATCATGTACTTGAGAGGATTAAATGATAGGCTTTCGTACATACCGAAAGTTTGAAAGTCCGTTCTTGATTCCTTATATTTCCGTTTCATCATTCATTTCCGTTTAATTTCTTTTTAAAATGGTTTGAGAGTCCGCTCACTTAACCAGAAGGAAATATTTGTCTCTCAGACCAGGTTATCGTTCGTCATCATTAAACCACCACTATATGAGAAAACTAATCTTTCCTTTTTGTTCTTTTCTTGCTCTTTTCCTGCTTACCGGCTTCGGCACCTTTGCACAGCAGAAAATAATGACAATACCTCCCCCTAGAGTAAAATACTGTGTATAAAGGTTATGCCCCCCGCATCATCCATCTCTTTAACGGCAAAAGCAAGCGGAGGCAGTGGCTCATTTAATTACAAATGGAATACAGGGGCTACTACTGCTTCTATTAAAGTAAGTCCTGCTTCAACCACTACTTACACTGTCACAGTTACAGATGGTAAGATCTGTACAATTACTGCAGGTAAAATGGTAAAAGTAGAAGATGTAAGGTGCGGCAGTAAGAACAATAAAGTGGAAATATGTAAATCAAGCAATAAAACATACAGTACATCTTGTGTTGATACTAAAGCAGTAGCCGATCTTTTAAATAAGGGGGCATACCTTGGTAGTTGCAGCATGCATCATTTCTCTAAAAGTGACATAAAAACAGAAGATGAAGCAACAGCCGTAGCAGGTTTGACTTTAAAGGCAGCTCCAAATCCAACAAACAACTACTTTAGCCTGATTGTTAATAGCCCGAACACGACCGATAAAATTACAATAAGGGTGATTGATGCAGCAGGAAGACTGGTCGAATTAAAAACAGCAACTGCAGGCCAAACTGTTCAAATAGGCTCTTCTTATGTTCACGGAATGTACTTTGCCCAGGCAGTGCAGGGAAGTGAAAGAGCAACAGTAAAACTTGTTAAACAATAGGAAACTAAATTAAAAGCTTTTACTAAGCTGGACTTTAGCATTTTAACATATAACTGTTTAATAATCAATTAGAGCTTCGGAAGCACAGCTAATACGTTGTTATTGTAAATCAATGACTTAAGAATGAAAATGCTAAAGTCCAGCTGAGTTATAGCTAACATATACCTAACTTATACTTAAGTTATACCTAACATATACCTGATCTCCTCCCTGTCTCCGTCGTATCTGCGCCGTATCTCCTCTGTATCTTGCCCATGCAAACCTGCACCTTTAATCTTTACTCTTTCTCTTGAGAATATTCGTCCGCTTATACTTTATGGGACAAGTTAAGGTTATAAACTTCCAATAAAAGCCAGCAAAGTTGCAAACCTAGGTGTTCGAAACCTGCTAAAATGCCTGAATTCATTAAATCTTATACAAGACGTTTTGGATCTGAGGCACTCGATAGCACAAATCATCTTGCATTTATCTTACATCTTTTAGAGTATATTAAGAGGAGAAAACCAAGGCAAAGGCTAACAGTTAGCAGCAGGTAGGGTTATAATCAACCTGTAAAAACAGTAATTCACAAAGGCTGCACATTATATGTTCAATCCCCGCCTGAATGACATGGCCGGACAGGTATGTTCCTTTGTGCCAATGTAGTGAAGAGCACAAGGCAGTAAATATACACCAGCTACACCATTACAACAGCCTCTAAACTATACTTTTGTTCAGCGCTCCCGGTATTTAATAAAGGCAGTTATTCTGTAGAGAATTTATACAGGTAAGGAGCCTTATGCGCAGCCCCCGTCATCTTCTTATCAACCATCTTTAGTATGCCTAAGTTGAGCATCTTACGCTGAAAGCTGGTTCTCAGGAATTTAGTGCCTAAAATAGTCTCGTACAAATCCTGCAGGTCACCTATCGTAAATGTCTCCGGCAACAGGTTAAAGCCTACCAGTTTCTTGTCCAGGTCTTCCTGTAAGGTTGATAACCCCTTTTTAATGATCTGGTGATGGTCCTGGATAAGCGGGGGAAGTTTGTTTAAGTCATGCCATTTACATTCATCAGCTAATAGGTCAGCGGCAGGTACTGCTTTGGTAAAATCAACCAGGGCATAATACCCAATGGATATAAACCGTCTTAATAGAAAATGATCTGTAGTGGGCTTCAATCTCCTTGCCTTCATAATCCCTTCAAAAAAGGAGGTGTCATGCCGGCTTATATCAGCAAAGGTGTAGAACTGTTCCAGGAAAATATTGGATAGCCCGGTACGCTCTTCCAGTACCCTTTGGGCTGCATCATTTGCATTCTCCTTCTTCAAAATAAATCCACCTGGTAGTGCAAATGCATTAGTGTTTTTGTATTGCAAGAGCAACACCATCAATCGCTTGTCATGAAATCCAAAGATGACGGTATCTATTGCGATACCTGGTAAAAACATTCGGTCAAAATCAACGGTATTCCAATCGGGCTTGGCTGAGGACTTCTTCATTAGTCTTAAATTAAAAACAATTTTGGCTACTGCTTAAAAAGTACTTATTATTGTCTCACAAATGATACAATAAAAGTACAATGTTTTCTCTTAATTATTAATAGCTCCTGCATTTTATTAAATATCCGTCATATTACTTATTCACAATAATCACCTATTATGAAACAACTTTTGCTTCTTTCCTTATGCTGTACGCAATTAGTGTTTATTGCTTTTAGTCAGACTACCCAAACCCCGGGAGCTATGACATCGAACAATACAAATCTCCATGTTAAAACAGCCAATGGTACCCTGGAAGGAACATTAGAGAAAACAGGTATCCGTTCTTTCAAGGGAATACCCTTTGCTGCGCCACCCATTGGCGACCTGCGGTGGAAAGAGCCGCAACCTGTACAAAGCTGGGATGGGGTACGCCCTGCCAAAGCCTTTGGACCACGCGCTATGCAAGCACCAATCTTCGGTGATATGGGCTTCCGCTCTAATGGCATGAGCGAGGACTGCCTGTATTTGAATGTGTGGACACCTGCTAAAAGCGGTACTGAGCAACTGCCTGTACTGGTATATTTCTATGGTGGTGGCTTTGTAGCCGGCGATGGCTCTGAAGGCCGTTATGATGGGGAAAGCATGGCACAGAAAGGTATTGTAGCCATCACAGTCAATTATCGGTTAGGAGTATTCGGCCTACTGTCACATCCCGAACTTACAAAGGAATCACCCCATCATTCTTCTGGCAACTATGGCTTGATGGACCAGGCCGCTGCTATCCAATGGGTGAAAAACAATATAGCCGCTTTTGGTGGCGACCCAAACAAAATTACCATTGCAGGTGAGTCTGCCGGCTCTATTTCCGTGAGCGCACAAATGGCCTCCCCTTTAGCTAAAGACTTAATAGCCGGTGCTATTGGCGAGAGCGGCTCTATTTTAGGTGCGTTGTCTGCTGTTCCGTTAAGTACGGGTGAAGAAGCCGGTACTCAGTTTGCCCAAAACGTAGGTGCACAATCGCTTGCAGACCTCCGGTCAATGAATGCCGACTCTTTATTAAGTGCCTCCACCAAATTTGGTCCTTTCCGTTTCGCCATGACGGTAGACGGTTATTTCTTTCCTAAAGACCCATTAGCTATTTTCCAGGCAGGCGAACAGGCACATGTGCCTTTACTGGCAGGCTGGAACAACGAGGAAATGAACTACAGGATGGTAATGGGTAATGAGCAACCTACTAAAGAGAACTTTGAAAAAGCAGTACATAAATTGTACGGTGATAGTGCGGCAGATATTTTAAAAGTGTACGGGGCAAATACCGATGCAGATGTAGAGCGTGTAGCTACCGAATTAGCCAGCGACCGTTTTATTGCGTTCAGTACATGGCGTTGGGCAGACTTGCAGGCTAAAACAGGCGGTAAGCCGGTATATCGCTATTACTATATGCGTCCTCGTCCGGCTATGACCCCTGAAATGGGCAACGCTACTGCAGGACTTGCTGGCGGAGTACAAAAGGGCAATAACTCCAATGCGCCTAAAATGCCAACACCTAAAGGGGCTGTGCATTCAGCAGAGATAGAATATGCCATGGGTAATTTGCCTTACAACAAAGTATATGCATGGACACCAGACGATTATGCCGTATCTAAAGTGATGCAGGAGTACTTTGCCAACTTTATAAAGAAAGGAGATCCAAACGGTTCTGGCTTACCCCAATGGCCCGCTACTACCAGCAGCAACACGGTTCCGGTGATGCAGATAGATGTTCATCCCAAAGCAGTTCCAAGTCCGTTTGAGCAACGGTATCACTTAATGGAACAATATGCTACTAAGTAAATAGGTTAGTTGATCTGGTTAAAACTAATGTATGAGTACAAAGTCACCACGTCATTCCGGAAGCCTGTGGCGCCATAGGCGACAACCTGTGGCGTCTTTAGCGCCATGCGCCCAATAGAGACATGAACTGTTAGCGACTAACGGGCGCTTTGTCTGAAATGACGTGGGTAGCCTTTGTTGAAGCTTATTAATCAAAAACACTCAACCATATCACCTTACATATCATTCATCCCATTCTAAAATCACCTATAATCATATGAAGAAATACTTTCTTTTCTTACTCGTAAGCACTGCGCTTGCGTCACCTTCTGCTTTCTCTCAAACCAATACCGATGCTATTGTTGCCGGTAAAAACATAGCCGTTGTGCCCACCGATAACGGCAAGCTAAGAGGTTATATCCACAAAGGTATTTATACCTACAAAGGTATTCCCTATGCCCAGGCAGACCGCTTTATGCCACCATCCAGGCCTGCATCATGGACCGATGTTCGCACTGCACTTACCTATGGACCGGTTTGTCCTACAGACCCCACCACTACGGTAAATGATGAAATAGAATTCTCCTTCAACCACGACTGGGGCTACAGCAACGAACATTGCCAAAGCCTGAATGTATGGACACCCATGATCAATGATGGCAAGAAAAGACCAGTAATGGTATGGCTGCATGGAGGTGGTTTCTCAGCCGGTTCTTCAGTAGAGTTGCCCTCTTATGATGGCGAGAATTTAAGTAAGAAAGGTGATGTGGTGGTAGTAACAGTCAATCATCGCCTGAATGCATTAGGCTTTTTAGATTTATCAGCTTACGGAGATAAATACAAGTCTTCTGCAAATGTGGGCATGATGGATATTGTGGCTGCATTACAATGGGTAAAGCAGAATATTGCAGCCTTTGGTGGTGATCCCGATAATGTAACCATCTTTGGTCAGTCCGGCGGTGGAGGCAAGGTATCTACCTTAATGGCAACTCCTTCTGCAAAAGGGTTATTCCAAAAGGCTATTGTAGAAAGTGGTAGCTATGTGTTCAACTTCCCTGAGTCGGATGTAACTAAGAGAGTAGCCGCAGCAATATTGAATGAGCTGGGCTTGCAACCCTCACAGGTAGATTCGCTGCAAACTATTCCATATGACCAATTGAATGCTGCCAGTAAGAAAGCGCTCCGCAAAATTGGAGATGAATTAAAAGCAGAAGGTAAACCGGCAGGTGGCTTCGGGTTAAGCTGGGGACCCGTACACGATGGTACTTTCCTACCATACCAGATAGATGATCCTGCAGCTTCAGAATTATCTAAGAATGTTCCGCTGATAGTAGGCACTACCAAAAACGAGTTCACAGCATTTATGCCAGGGCAAAAAGACTTAACGATGGACAAGGTTAAAGCCAACCTGCAAAAGCAATATGGAGACCAGGCAGATGCCTATATGCAGGCTGTAAAGAAAGCCTATCCTAATATCACCCAACCTGCTAACTATACAGATATTGATACAAGGTTCAGACCCGGCGCTATCAAGCAAGCCGATCAAAAGGCTACCTCCGGCACAGCCCCTGTATATATGTATTTGTTCACATGGCAGTCCCCTGTAAATGATGGTATGTATAAAGCCATGCACTGTATGGAAATTCCTTTTGTATTCAACAATATCAGTCGTTGCGAAGAAATGACTGGCGGTGGCAAGGATGCATATGCACTGGCAGATAAGATTAGCAGTGCATGGATCAACTTTGCCAAGACTGGTAATCCTAATGCAAAAGGCTTACCGCAGTGGCCGGCCTATACACCACAAAACGGTGCTACTATGATCTTCGACAATCAATGCGTGGTGAAGAACCATCCGGATGAAGATTTATTGAAGATAACCGCTGCTAAATAGGATTTTAAAATTAAACTAACTGCTGCTTCTTCTTGATTCAAACAGGTTCAATCTAATTCTACATGATACAGAAATTATCAGCTTTTATTTTGTTATCAATACTCAGTACTATCTATGCAAATGCACAGGATTCAACACATAAGCACCTTCCGATTATAGATGTGCATGTGCATGCCATGAAAGTCAATCCTGCTTTTGCAGCCGATATGTGTCCCTGGTTTTTAAGTGATATGCCCGGTGGTGATCCAAATCAAAAGTCGCCTTCTTTTATTAATACCGACTGTGCCCAGCCACTCCATGCAGCTAAGAGCGATAAAGAATTCCAGGATTCATTATTGGCTACCATGAAGCGGCTGAACATGACTATTATAGCGAGTGGTGACGCGGGTATTATTCGCAACTGGCAAAAAGCAGCTTCTCCCGGCAGAGTGATACCAAGTATAAGCCTCAGTTCTTCTAAAGACATGACCGTGGTGGCTTTTACAGATTCGCTTTCTTCCGGCTTTTATAAAGTGATGGGTGAAGTAGCTCCGCAATACCAGGGCATGTCGCCCAGCGATACTTCACTGGATGCGTATTTTGCCGCTGCTGAAAGATTGAATATACCGGTAGGTATTCACATGGGTACGGGTGGTAATGGTTCTATCAACATCACTAATCCAAAATATCGTGCCTCTATGGGTAACCCTTTATTGCTGGAAGACTTATTGGCACGCCATCCAAAACTAAAAGTGTGGGTAATGCATGCCGGCTATCCGATGGTTGATAACATGATTGCTTTGATGGGTGCCAATGCGTATGTTTATGTGGATGTAGCAGGCATGATATGGAGCTATCCTTTAGCAGAAGTAAATGACTATATAAAAAGACTGGTACAAGCCGGTTTTGAAAAGCGCATTATGTATGGTACCGATCTAATGATATGGCCAAAGCTGCTCGAGACGTCTATTGGTGTTATTGAAAATGCTAACTATTTATCTTTTGATCAGAAGCGCGATATTCTATTCAATAATGCGGTACGCTTCTTCAGGTTGGATGAGAGTAAGTATAAGTAAATGAAATTAAAATACCTGCCAATGAAGTGTGATCTTCTCTTTATACCTTCATAGGCAATTTTATTATTACTATGAAACGATTGTTATCACTTACCACTGTACTTTCCATTTGCTTATTCTATTATTCAACCTCCTTTGCTGCCAAAGTAGATACACTGGATGTATACAGTGCCGCCATGCAAAGGACCTTGAAGGTGGCAGTGGTCTTGCCTGAAGGGTATAAAAAGTCTAAAAAGCCTTTACCTGTTCTATACCTCTTACACGGTGGCCAGGGTAGTTTCCGCGACTGGCTTACAAAAACAACAGACCCGATGCTGCTGCACAACCTGGCAGACCAATACAACATCATTATTGTAAATCCTGAAGGGGATCTTACAAGCTACTATTTCGATAGCCCCTTAGACAAGGGCAGCCAGTTTGAAACATTTATCTATAAAGAGGTAGTTGGTAGAATTGATTCCACCTACACCACCATTAAAGACCGCAAAGGGAGGATCATAGCAGGCTTATCAATGGGCGGCCATGGTGCCATGTATATTGCAGCAAAGCACCCGGATTTGTTTTGTGCAGCAGGTAGCATGAGCGGGGTAATGAACATTAATACTAAGACATGGAAAGTGCCCCCTGACTTTGCAAAGTCAAGAGCGGACAACTTTGCCAAACTATTAGGTCCTCCAAAAGACACGGTAAATCCCTATACAGAATATACCATAGTAGGCATGACAGATAAGCTGAAAGCAAATGATGTAAAACTGATCTTTGATGTAGGAGTAGATGATTTCCTGATCGAGCCCAATCGTGACCTTCACAGAAGATTAGTTGAAAACGGAACACCACACGATTATATTGAAAGACCGGGCAAACATGAGTGGCCTTACTGGACGAATGCGCTGCCCTATCAAATGCTTTTCTTTCACAAGGTATTACAGGCAAATGGTGTTCAATAAACAATAAACAGGATGCTATCACTTGTAGGCTTTTTGACAATTGGAGTCTTTTTGTTACTGGTAATAACAAAACGCCTCTCCGTATTGCTTTCCCTTATTTTGGTGCCCGTATGCTTTGCATTTATCGCAGGATTTACGGCGCCTTCCATTGGCGATATGATTATTGCGGGGCTTAAACAAGTAGCGCCAACGGGTATCATGCTCATGTTTGCCGTATTGTATTTTGGAACTATGTTAGATGCTGGCTTGTTTGATCCTATGATAGCCGGCATTGTACGGCTTGTAAAAGGCGACCCCCTGAAGATAACCATCGGCACTGCATTGCTCACCATGCTTGTACACCTGGATGGCGATGGTACAGCTACTTTTATGATTACTATCTCTGCATTGCTACCTATTTACCAGCGCCTCCACATGAAGCGAATGATATTGCCCTGCATTGTTGCCCTGAGTGCAGGCGTAATGCATTTGGTGCCCTGGTCGGGCACTATGGCAAGAGCTATGAATGTAATGCAGGCAGATACATCGCAGTTACTCGTCCCTATACTTCCTTCTATGATCGCTGGTATTATCTGGGTACTTGCTGTAGCATATTACTTTGGAAGGAAGGAGCGGAAAAGATTGGGCGTTGTACATCTCGATTACGATCACCAGCGTGAACTATCAAATGAACAAAAGGGCATACGTAGACCAAGGTTATTTTGGTTTAATGCAGTGCTGACTATTGCCTTGATTGTATCACTTATTAAAGCAATACTTCCCCTTCCTGCTTTATTCATCATTGCATTTTCTTTTGCTTTATTGATCAATTATCCAAAACAGGCTGACCAAAGAAAACGCCTTGCTGCACATGCATCCAATGTGTTTTTTGTTTCTATCATGATATTCGCTGCGGGGATCTTTTCTGGTATCTTAACCGGAACAAAAATGATAGATGCTATGGCAACATCATTGGTATCCTTAGTGCCGCACCAGCATGCAGCTTACTTACCCACCATCGTTGGAGTAACCAGTATGCCCCTGAGTTTAGTATTCACGCCCGATGCTTATTATTTCGGGGTGTTACCCGTACTAAAACAAACTGCTCTTCACTACGGTATGAACCCGATCGAAATGGGCAGGGCAGCGGTACTAGGACAAATGACTGTAGGCTTTCCATTAAGTCCTTTAACAGCTTCTACCTTTGTATTAATAGGTTTATCAGAAGTAGAGTTATCCGACCACCAGAAGTTCAGTTTTAAATGGGCATTCGGTACCACATTGATAATGGTATTGATTGCATTAGTAACAGGAGCCATTCATATTTGAGTATAGTATTAGGGAGCGAATAGTAGCCAAAGTATAAAAGAAATAAAGACCAAGGGAGTCTCTGTATATGCTAAGAAACTTCTATAGACTCTTGTTCTCTGCGGTAAAAATAATCTTATGAAACGATCAAACATACTTCGCATAGGATGCGGTGCCGGCTTCTCAGGAGACCGGCTCGAGCCTGCTGCTATATTGCTGGAAAAAGCAGAACCGGACTACCTCGTGCTGGAATGTCTCGCAGAACGAACGATTGCTTTGGCTCAAAAAAGAAGAGCACAGGATGCATCTAAAGGATATGATCCTTTACTGGAGAAAAGAATGCGATTATACCTGCCATTGCTGAAAAAAAATAATGTTCGGCTCATCACCAATATGGGTGCAGCAAATCCCATTGCCGCAGCAGATAAGATCATTGAAATAGCAAAAGAACTGGGAATTAAAATTAAAGTAGCCGCTATAACGGGTGATGATGTATTTGATAAGATCAGTAAAGCAACAATTGCATTAGAAACCGGTGAGCCTTTGTATAAAGCAGGTGAATTGATATCAGCCAATGTATACCTCGGGGCGGATGCATTGTTGCCTGCCTTGCAAAGTGATGCTGATGTTATTATTACTGGTCGTGTAGCAGACCCATCTTTATTTGTAGCACCTATGGTGCACGAGTTTGGCTGGGATATGAACGACTTCAATGTAATGGGGCAGGCAACTGTTATTGGTCATTTGATGGAATGTGCAGGGCAAATAACAGGTGGCTATTTCGTTGATCCGGTTAAAAAAAGAGTAGAGAACATGGCGCAGCTTGGTCATCCCTTTATTGATATACGTACTAATGGCGAAGCTATTGTAAGTAAAGTAGAGGGGACTGGAGGTATTATCAATTTGGCAACTGCGAAAGAGCAATTATTGTATGAAGTAACGAACCCTCATGAATACTTCACGCCTGACGTGATTGCCGATTTCACCAAAGTGCAACTGCGGGAAACTGCACCTGGTAATGTGCTTGCAAGAGGTGGTACAGGCAACACCAGGCCTGCTACTTTAAAAGTTAGCGTAGGTTATAAAGGGGGCTATTTAGGCGAAGGAGAAATATCGTATGCTGGTTCAAATGCATTAGCAAGGGCAAAGCTGGCAGGTGAAATCATGTATGAGCGTTTACATCCGGACTTTCCTGAACTACGCATTGATTATATTGGCTATAATTCAACTCACAGAACTACATTTGGCGATTCGGCCGAACCTTATGAAATAAGATTGCGTGTTGCCGCCAAAGCCCCAGATGCAGCAACAGCCGCAAGAATAGGAGAAGAGGTAGAAGCCTTATACACCAATGGTCCTGCTGGTGGTGGTGGAGCAAGAAAATATGTGAATGAGGTAATAGGTATCCTATCAGTTTTAATAGATAGATATACTATTCAATCATCTATAACATTCCGTGAATCATGAAACTGAAGTTGTACGACATAGCACACAGCAGAGCAGGCGATAAAGGCAACACATTGACCCTATCACTTATCCCTTATAACGAAAAAGATTACGAGATGCTTTGCTCAACAGTTACTGCAGATAAGGTGAAAGCGCACTTAAAAGATATTGTTCAAGGCGAGGTTACCCGCTATGAACTTCCCAATATTGCTTCGCTGCTTTTTGTTTGTAAGAATGCACTACTCACAGGGGTAACTACTTCTTTGGCATTGGATACTCATGGTAAAGCATTGAGCTATGCATTGCTTGAAATGGAGATAGAGGAAGTGCCAGGATAACAGATTATTCTGATGGGGGTGGGCATTGTTGATCCGGATGACTGATTATTATGATAAGTATGGGTATTGATAAAGCTGATAAATTTATTCTGTATGGCGGGATTGTAAAATACTTTCGCCTCTGTTAAAATAGCCTACTTTTTGTCCATTACACCGCTTTTTATTGTAACCTGGTGCGGAATTTGCTGATAAGCGGCCGTTCATGTGTTTTCATAAGGGCATGAAAACCAAGCGGCTCTTGTTTTTACAGGAGCTTTTTATTTATCGCAATTACACGGTCTCTTAACAACTGCTGATACTACAATTTATAATCGCTAACCCTAATAGCATTGCAGTATACCGGTCCATTTTATTCCACTATACTACGCTTTTACTATAACAAGAGTGCACATGCCTGCTTGCCAACCTCAATATGCCTTCTATCTTGTTTCCGGCAGGGAGCAGGCTCTGTTCGTTACCACCTGCCTTTGCCTGCAGCTTCCTTCAAACAATGCCTCACAATGTCATCCTGCCTGTAGCTACAGTTCGCAGTTATCAACGCCTGTTCGGGATTTACACCCTATAAAAAGAGTATGCTTAACGCACAAATAAGCGGCTCCAGCGAGCCGCTTGACTTAGGGGAACTACATACATTCATTTTATGGGATATCCCATTTCCTTAAAAATATCTTTAATTCCCTCTGAAACTGCTTCAGAAAAAACGGAGGGACGACTTTTCCTCTTCAATAAGTACTTTATAAATGATTTTACTAGTTTCATGTGTATTTGTTTTTTAAGGCAAATGCCCTTCATAATCGCTCCGGACAATGCATAGAATATTTAGGGTATTCAGCATTTCAGCCTGGCAAGACAATCTTTTTTATTACAACGGATTACTATTTACCGGGTCGATAATCGTTTTTACTTCCGATACCGTATTTATCGGAAAATTACCCAGCTTTGAATGCTCCCGGACCACATCCTCGCTTTCGGCTATGTGAATGCAATAAATTTTATCACCTGTTATATATGATTGTATCCATTGATAAGGCTTTTCCAGTTTATCAATAGCCTCGCACGAAGTCTGGGAAATAGCTTGTAATTCTTCAGGAGAAAGATTTCCGGCTCCCGGAAGGTTTCTCTCAACAACAAATTTTTTCATACAAATAGATTTTAAAAGATGAATAATGATCACAAAATTGTGTTTACTGCCCATCTTTAATCTTAGTGATATTCCCCATTTAATGAAGGCAGATTCCCCATTTTATAATTTCAAGGTGGAAGGAAAAGTGTGAAGCATTTGCACGGGAGCTTCTATCGGGTATAAAATCTTATACCAGAGATATGCGGATCAACAGTTTTTAAGGAAAAAAATAACGGGTAGTTATCAATAGGAATACGGTACTAAAGCCTTGGCTCCTCCGTACCAAAGTCATAGTAAAGTCATGCCAAAGCCATGGTAAAGCCATGGATAGTTCATGGAAAGCGGTGCTAAAGCCCTCTTCTTCCCTATAAGCTCAGTACCTGTCCCTCGCACTGAATTTAAACCTTATCTTTTCATCCATACTCCTAAACCTTCGAACTCCTGAGCTCCTAAGCTCGAGAACTCCCCAACCTTAACTTGCCTCATAATTTTTATAATAGATAGTCAGTATGTGATGATATTCAGAATGGCTTCAAAGAGAGATCCCTTATCGGTAAATGTAGTAATTCAAATCAGTTCAATTCTATGTGTCAAACCTATGTACCTATGATCCTATGTGGTGAATATTCGCCAGCTTGTATTTTAGGAGACAAGTTAAACTCCCCAACTTTGAGCATTTCACTTTAAACATTAAACCTTGGCTTCTCCGGAGTAGACCCGGTTTGCTGGTAATAAAAATACAATACCCTTCACCTGATTCAACTTCCCTGAAGTGGTTCGCAACTGCACGAATATTTAGTTCCTGTAATCAACTCCATTCTCCTTGTTTATAAAATAGGAGGTCAAAGTTTTAAAATAGGGAGAATCCCTTACATAGAGGGGCATAGCAGAAGCTTGTTTTGCAGTGTAATTCTATTTATCAAAATTCAAAACAAAATTTATTATGAATCTTACCCCTAAAACACTGATCACTGCAGCTTTGATCTCTGCATGCAGTTTTGTTTCTTTTCAACTTAACGCACAGCCGGGAAGTATGGATACATCTTCTCGTGTAAATGAGCCAGGAAAGCTTTTTATTGATGTACATCAATTAGAACCCGGCAAAGTGAAATTTGAAGCTGTTGCCGGCGCCCACGCTAAAGACATTGCTACGGAAAAGAAATATGGAGTGCAATTTTTGAAGTATTGGGTTGATGAAAATAAAGGTCTTGTTTATTGCCTTTCATCTGCTCCTGACAGTGCATCTATACGTAATACCCATGCAGAAGCGCATGGCATGTTGCCTGATCATATTTATGAAGTAACAGAAGGAACTGAGGCTGCTTTAAAAGGGAATAAGAATTTATTTCTTGATGTACACTATTTCGGAGCAGGAAATGTTACCGCCCAGGCTGTTGCAGCTGCACATGAAAAAGATTTAGCGACCCAAAAAAAGCACGGTGTGAACTTTATCAATTACTGGGTAGATGAAAAAGAAGGTGTAGTAATGTGTCTTGCCCAGGCACAGGATTCCACCGCACTTATTCAAACTCATAAAGAAGCCCACGGCTTATTGCCTGCCGCAGTGTCTGAAGTAAAGCAGGGACAATAACACTGAATAAATTATTAAATCCGCTTGCGCCATTTTTCAAGCTTCCGTTGCGTCGCACTTTTCAATGTTTGGTTTTATTCTTTAGCAGATTCCTGATTGATAGACTTATGCAAACATATGCGGCGCTACTTAGCTGACACAATAACGTAGAAGTTGAAAACCCTGTATCAAATTAGTAATACAAACTATAGTCATTTAGTATGAGGAGTAAGCTAAAATCATTACTGTATAAAGATTTAGTCCCTGATTCGTTTCCTGTTACAGCGGAAAGCTATTACATCAAAGCACCTGCAACTAAGATAGTCAGCACCAAGCGTGTAGAATCAATTGACCTTTTAAGAGGAGTAGTCATGATCATTATGGCACTTGACCATGTGCGCGATTATTTTCACCGCGATGCATTTCTATATGACCCTACAGATCTCACAAGAACAAACATACCCCTGTTTTTCACGAGGTTCATCACGCATTATTGTGCTGCTGTATTTGTTTTTCTTGCAGGCATATCGGCTTATTTATATGGCTTAAAAAAGAGCAAAAAAGAACTAAGTATCTTTCTTTTCACGAGAGGTATATGGCTGGTATTGGTTGAGCTTTTTATTGTATCACTCTTCCGCACATTCAATCCTTACTACACGTATGTCCATTTACAAGTCATTTGGGCTATTGGTATTTGCATGATCGTTTTATCAGGTATTATTTATATGCCAAAGCTCATAATACTGTTAACAGGTATTGCTCTGGCGGGGGCTCACAACTTGCTGGATACGGTACACGAAAGAGGAAATACTTTAGGAGCATTTCTATGGTCGCTGTTGCACGAGGAAAAGCATTTTACTTTCAGCAACTTTAATGTTTATGTTCACTATCCTGTATTGCCATGGTTAGGTGTAATGGTGCTCGGGTATTGTGCAGGTAGTCTTTATGCTCCGGATTATAACCCTGATGAAAGAAAAGAAGTATTACAAGCTACCGGTATTGGAGCAATCATTCTTTTTATCATACTGAGAGCAAATAACTGGTATGGTGATGCAGCAATATGGTCTATACAAAAGAATGCAGCGTTTAGTTTTCTTTCCTTTTTAAATGTAACCAAGTATCCGCCCTCATTGCTTTATATATTGATCACATTGGGACCAGCCCTACTCTTTTTATCCATTACCGAAAAGCCACTGAATGCGCTAACACAGAAGATAGCGATCTTCGGAAGAGTGCCTATGTTTTATTATCTCGCACATATCCTGCTGATACATATTCTTGCGGTTGTAGCTGCACTTATTAAAGGTTATCCTGCGATGATTATATTAAGCAAATCAGTTGATGCAACATCACAACTAAAGGGTTTTGGCTTTGATCTGCCGACTGTTTATTTAGTGTGGTTAGGATTAGTACTTTTTCTTTTCCCGTTTTGCAGATGGTTTGATCAATATAAACGAAAACATCAACATAAGCAATGGTGGTTAAGCTACCTGTAATAGCCATTATAAGATACAAGAAGCAAGTTGCAGGCAGGAGATGCATCGATGTTGGCATCAGGCCATAGTCATGCCACCACGGTATAGTGAATTTCTTTAATCAAATAAAACAATATACAATGAAACATTTATTTAATACAGTTATAAACTGTAGCATGAAGGCTACTGAGCCTTTTCTTAATCACTTTAAATGGACTAGAGCATCACAATTATGCTTAGCTATTTTTGCTATCATATTTCAGCTTCCAGGCTGTACCAAACAGGATTCTGTTCAACCCGGCACTGAAAAACAATCCATAAGCTGCGCGAGCACAAATGCGGCAGCAGATTTAAGTATTCCATCCTTTAAAGCATTGCAGGAATTAAAACAGGCACGGGCAGCTACAGTCAGGTATAAAGACATAAAAAATGCCTTTGCCGATGGTTATATTGATATACATGTAGTAATGGAAAATATGGGATACCATTTCGAGAAACCTTCGCTGGTGGATTCTGTATTTGATGTTACACATCCTGAGCTTCTTGTGTATAATAAGAACGCTGATGGTAGTTTCAAACTGGTAGCTATTGAATATGCAGTACCGCTTGACAAGTCTGCAGATGCACCAAAGGGTTTTTCAGGCAAGCAGGATATATGGGATCATAATACTGGTTTTGGATTATGGTTGCTCCATGCATGGGTGTATGATTTTAACCCGGATGGTGTTTTTAATCCGACCAATCCGCGTGTGCATGTGACGATGTAATATCAAGTGGGCTAGCAATCTGACAGATGGCAGTCCACAGGTAACAGACTCTCCACAGGATCCTTCGATCTTGGGAGGTGCTACCTATACTTCCAAATAAATTTCAGCTTATTTTTGCTATTGGCAGAGGAAGCAGACTGCGATCATTCGACAGTACGTTTACCTTGTGTAGCGCCGTTTGCTCTTGCAGGCTGGCGCTATTTTTTAATAAAGGACCGGCTTGTGCCTAGCCGGGGTCTTTTTTGCTATGAAGAAATAATGTGGGTTATTAAGGAATTAACCTGTCTTTTCTCAATTGCTCAAACAGGTCGAAAAAAGAATCTTCCGTTTTCTGAAATACTGTAAAGCCCAGCTTGCGGCTCTTCGACATATCAGTCATGACCTCAATCGGGCGTCCTAAATCGAGGTCGGTGTGCCAGGGCGAAGCCAGCCGGTCTAATTCAGGCTCGGCGAGGTGGTGCCGCATAGCAATATTGCGCCAAAGCGGAACATCCCGGGCAATCTCGGTTTCAAGGGGATGAATGGCGCCTTCATAGCCAACAGTCTCAATGGCAAACCATGCTGCCAATCGTTTCCAAAGCCATTTCCATCGGAAAATATCCCCATTGACCACATTAAAAGCTTCATTCTGGGCTGCTTCCGTAGTGGCTGCCCATGCCATGTGTTTGGCGAGTACCTTCGCATCAGTCACATCGGAAATGCCATTCCATTGTGCTTCAGAACCTGGCCAGCGGAAGGGCCGTCCGGTTTCCTTGCAAATGGTAGCATAGACGGCCAGGGTAGTGCCAAGGTTCATTAAGTTTCCTACTGCCTTACCGATAACTGTATGAGGACGATGGATACTCCATGTAAAACCATCGCGGGCTGCTGCAGCATAAACTTCGTCTTCCTGGGCATAATAAAAGTTCTCTATATTCAATCGGGGTTGCTCTTCACGCAAAGGTGTTTCCGGTAGAAAACCTTCCTTAGCATAGGCTTCAAAAGGCCCCAGATAATGTTTGAGACCTGTAACCAAAGCTACATGTTGCACTGACTTTTTGGCTGACAATGCATCAAGCAGGTTTCTGACCATGGTAGCATTGACACGTATATTTTCAGCCTCGGTTTCCATACGTGCCCAGCTTGTGATGAAAACGTGAGTGGGAGCAATATTTGTAAGAGCGTCGGACAGGCTTACGGGGCTAAGCAGGTCAGCAGCAACAGGTTTAAGGTTTTCTACTGTACTGCTGGGGTTACGCGCCAAGCCATAGGTTATCCATCCTTGCGAAATCAGTTCTGCGGCAAGGTTACTCCCGGTAATTCCGGTTACACCTACAATCAAGGCTACTTTCTTATTATTTGATGTTGTATTCATATATCTTTTCTCCCTTTCGTAAAAGCTGTGCAATGGCTCCCCTAACTCTATTTACGCTTCTTTATTGATATAACACTATTCTTTGTTTTGAGTAATAAGTAATAATAGTGGCACTCTCAATCACACGTTGGTTTCATGATTCTTTATAAGGCTACGATACTATATTCAACTGAAGTCGATTTTGTTCAATATTAACACGATATCTAAGCCATACAACATCTACGCCCAATTGCTTCACCTTAATTAATTACAAAAGATAAGCTGGCTTTTTTGCAGGTATCCACTTACTTTGAAAGATAAAACACAGGATTTTTAAGAATTGAGTTTGCTTATTCCAAGGTTTTCATTTTTCCACAAATAGGAGTTTTCAACGATTGTTGCAATAAAGACAGCAATACTCTTTCCTGATATGGCTGTGCCTTTCCCGGGTTCTCCTTTATTTGTTACCGTTAATTGAAGGTGCGCTGTGCTAACACTGCTAGGGAGATTGGATACTGTGGATAATAGAAATTATTTATCTTAGCTGCCTATGGTTATTATAAAAAGTCATGAAGAATTTGAAGCTCATTTAGGTAAAGAGTTGGGTGTTTCGCCCTGGCATAAGATCACACAGGAACAGATCAATAACTTTGCTGATGCCACCTTAGATCATCAATGGATACACACGGATGCTGAAAGAGCCAAAATAGAAAGCCCTTTTAAAGCGACCATCGCACATGGGTATCTTACCCTTTCGCTGCTTCCTTATTTCTGGAGACAAGTAGTAGATGTACAAAACCTTAAAATGGAGGTTAATTACGGACTTGACCAACTGAAGTTTGGGCAGGCAGTTGTTGTAGACAGTGAAGTGCGGTGCAGGGTTTGGCTGAAATCCATTATTAATTTAAGGGGTATTACCAAAGCAACCTTATTCATCCAATTAGAAATCAAAGATCAGAAAAAACATGCCTTTGCAGGTGATGTTTTATTTCTTTACCATTTTGTTTAATAATTCTTGTATTGTGGTAAACTTCAAATGAACTATCACAGGAAACTTTTTAGCCTTGTTTTGCTGTATTGATCGCAGTATAGCAAATTACCCGGTTAGTATATTCGCTATGCCGCCGGCAATATTGTTATATGTACCGGTCTGTGGGGTAAAGCAGATACTTTTCTTTTACAATATTGATATGATGTAGTTCATGTCCGGCAATATGATACCCCAATGCCCTTACTGTTACTTTATTGTTATTAGCAACACCTGCCCTTTTGAGGGCTGTATCATCAAAGCTTTCAAATAAAGCAATGGTAGCGTTCCGCACCGCTTCATATTCTGTCAATATATTTTCAGTACTTCTGTTGTTAGCATTGGAGTAGCATGTGTATTCATCCTGATCAAAACCTGGCAGTTCTGTCTTATCATTTCTTGCAAACCTTAAAGCACGGTAAGCATAAATACGTTCGTCATCTATAATATGAACCAGTACTTCTTTTATTGTCCATTTATCTTTAGCATAACGGTATAGCAGCTTTTCTTCCGGCAGAGAAAGAATCAGTGCCCTGGTCTTTTCCAGATTTTCCTTTAGATATTTTAAAAGCAATCCGTCATCAGGCAATAACCTAATGTACATGCCGGCATAAGCAGGGAATTCTCCATCCTGCGGTTTTGCTATCTTTTTCATATATCGATTTGAGTGGGGCATAAGGACATCTCCCAGGGCACAAGAAGTTGGCTGTAAAGTATAATTAAAGAGACTACCCGTAAAGAAACTAACTGATAAATTCCATAATACCTACAAAAGTTTGCTGATGAATTTTGCCACCTTTTATAATAAAGGTATCCGAGCCAAGAGTAACATTGAGGTCTGGCGTATTTGCATGCCAAACAATAAATGCGAATTCATCTTTAACTACTATTTTGTCTAACACAAAATTTATATTTCCCTTTGGAAAATGAGTAATTAAGTCTGTAAAGAAAACTTTGATCTCTTTAAGACCTATATAGGTTGTGACTTGAGTTATTAGAATAGACTCGTCTGTATAATCAGATATTACAGCTTCCAGATCATTATCCAGAAAAGAGCCCAAATGATGTGTTAAGAGGTCTTTTGAAGCTTCACTCCGGGTTGTTTCGGAAGTTCCATTTGTATGCAATTCTGTTTGTTGAGTTGCTAATGTCACCCCTGTTTGCATATTTTTCATAATAAGATTTTTAATAATTGATTTTTGTTTTTATTGAATCATTCTTAGCCGGGCTGCAGGAATTAGTCCTTGTAAAGTTCAGGAGAGAATAAGTAAGAGCATGCGAAGCTTATTTTCGCATCACCAGGTAAATACCCGCTATCATTAACAATACTCCTGTTATGCGGCCTACGTCAGCCGGGCGCACCTGAACATTAAAAAGTCCAAAGTGGTCTATAGCTATAGCACAAAGCATTTGACCGGTTACAATAAAAGCGATAGCTGTACCAACTCCTATACGAGGAACTAAAATAGTTATCATCACTACATAGGTGGCAACGATGATTCCTCCCAGGTACCCATACAGTGGTGCTGCAGCCAATTGCGAAGGCGTTGGCAAGGCTGTTCTTGTAATAAGTATGAACAGCATCATTCCCAACAATCCAACGACAAAAACCATTAGTCCGGTTATAAACGGATTACCAACGCTTTTACTAAAGGCCGCATTTGTGGAGGCCTGAATAGGGATCAATGCTCCGGTAATTAACGCCAGGGCAAGATAAATGAGGTTGCTTTTTGTCTCCATAGCTTTCTATTTGATATTAGTAATCCTGAGATGGCTGAATTCTTCAACCATCCCGGCACCGCCTTTATAAACAAGGGCATTTGTAAGCGTTTAATGCTATGCGCTTAACAGTCTACGAGGATATTACTAGTTACCTGTTGTTCGTTTAATACGATCGTCATATCGTATTGTTCAACACGAAGCGTCTCAGGAATTACACCATACAGGGATGGAATTTGTTTTGCTAACGCTGAGTTCAGGAATGCATCTCTGGAACTTTTAGTCTGAAATAAATAAATACCACTAATAGCCTGGGTATTTTCTTCTGCCAGGTAATACTTTTGAACCAGCCCAGGCACTTTTTTGAAAGTATCCAGGTCTTCCCGTAAGGCATCCAATAATAGCTGTGAATCAAGATTAGAGCTGAACTTTACCGATAAAACGGCTTCTACATTTTTCATTTGTTATTTGTTTAAATTATGAATGCTGCAAATGTAGAGACGTACAATAGCAGGCGGCTGTTCTATAAAGTCCTATGAATTGCCCCTACGGTTCAATATAATGTTGAGATATATTAAGAGATATTTTGCCGCCGGTAATGTGCTATTTCCTGCCGTTTGGAAAAAGAAGTAATAAAATACCTGCCATACAATTTACATTAGCAGTGTTATAACAGCTATGTCGCTAATGCAAGATATATAATGTGAGCACCGTTTGTTAGTTTAAAATTGTTTTGTGTTTACCAATAACCCTACACTTTCATTTTTACTATGTATAACCTTTATACCCATATAGCCGGAAATCCCGTTCGCTGTCGCCGGTTCACCTGTGGAGATTCACTTTTTACTATTTATAACTGCCGGCTTAAAAACAAATATGAAGAGATCTGGAGCCATCTTAACTACATTATCTATGTAGCTGAAGGACGTAAGATATGGCACACCCCACATGGTTTGTATGATTTACGTGAAGGCAGTTGCGTAATGGTTAGAAAAGGCGGTGCCATTGTAGAACAGTTTTTTGATACAGAATTTTGTTTCTTCCTCTTTTTTATATCGGATGAATTCATTTGCGAAGTACTAAAAGGCAAGGCTACTCCACTTCAAAGATCCGGAAAAAAATACGAGCCGATCATCATGATTGACGCGAACACAGCCGTGCAGGCTTTCTTTCAATCCATGATGACGTATTTTAACAGTAGCCGTGAACCCGACCAATCATTGCTGGAATTAAAATTCAGGGAATTGATTCTTACCATTGCTGACAACCCTCTAAATAGTGAATTGATATCTTATTTATCTTCCTTACTACAGTCGCCGCAAAGTGTATCATTACAACGCGTGATGGAAGATAATTTTTCCTATAACTTCAGGCTGGAAGAGTTTGCGAGATTATGTTCGCGAAGCTTATCTGCTTTCAAACGGGATTTTCAAAAGCAGTTCAATACAACTCCCGGTAAATGGCTTGTTGAAAAACGTTTGAATTATGCGATGAGTTTGCTCACCAATGCTGGTCACACTGTAAGCGAAGCTGCATTTGAAAGTGGCTTCGAAAGCCATTCGCATTTTAGCCGGTGCTTCCGCCAACATTTTGGCGTTTCTCCTGCTTCATTAAAGCAACAAGTTGCAGTTTGAATATCCCGGCCAGTTCTTTACCAACTCATTAAAGAAAGAAAACTGGTGCCATCCTCCTCATGTCTCGCGATACAGACCTCCATATCAGTGCTCCCGCTCGCTCAATCTTACCGAACAATTGCTTTATAATACTTCATCTTATAAATAAGAATAAAGTGATCAAAATTCTTACTCACTACGTTGTCAACTAAATTACTTCAGATTTCTGCGGGGCTGTTTCTGTCCCGGCTGTAGCCACTACTTCTAAACGTATTAAGTAAGCCATGTACTACACCCCACCTTCCGTTTCCCTTAAGTAAGGGTACGCAGTCTGCCACCCGATGCCGAAGGCTACGCCCCAAACAGTACTGTATCCATCACTCCACACCTGCACCATAGTTAGCCAAACAGTAAAGTCCCAAATAATAGCTGCACCTTAGGCAATGGGGCGGCGTTGGCCCGCACGGATGCGCGGAGCGATCATGCCTTGCTTGAATTTTTTTGTTTCTTTTTTTATCAAGAAAAAAAGAAAGACAAGCACTTGCTGTCAGCAAGCACACCTACAACACCTTAGAAACATACAGCACATAAAAGAACTTACATTATCCAAAATTTATTAAGTTGACAACGTACTCACTTCAACAATTAACAAAATTACTCAGCATTCTCTAATAGTGAAAGACATCTATCCACCAAACTTGTAATCCTTTTCGTTTTCAGGGATGGAAATGGTAATTGAGATAAACAAGTTGTGGTTAAAATACATTTATGGTAAGAATATTGAGTCATGATGTAGTAATGATGTAGTATTTAAAACCGTTCCTTTCTTATTTGCAGATAGTTTTGTTGGTATATAACTTCGTCCTTCCTATTGCTACCATTCGTTTATATAAACTTTAGTACTAAAACATATAACCATTAACATGAAAAGAGTTGCCATTTTGTTCTTACTAACGATGATTTATGCTGCTGTAAATGCCCAGCAGGGAGGTTCTATAGGAGTCTTTACCGCCCACACGGATGTAGGAGGAGCAGGCGTAAAGAAGGGTGCTGCTACCTATATTCCGGAGATGGAGCAATATGTGATCTCCGGGGCAGGCTATAACGTGTGGGGAGACCATGATGAGTTCCAGTATGTCTATAAGCAGATGACCGGAGACTTTATCCTGTATACCAGGGCAGAGTTTTTGGGCAACTGGGTAGACTATCACCGAAAGGTAGGCTGGATGATCCGCAAGAGCCTGGATGGTAATTCTCCCCACGTCAATGCTGTAGAGCATGGGGACGGGCTTACTTCTTTGCAGTTCCGGCGTACTGCCGGTGCACAAACAGAAGAGCATAAGCTGCCGATCACCAAAGCCAATATCCTGCAACTGGAAAGAAAAGGCAATACCTACATCATGAGGGCGGCTACCTATGGACAGCTTTATACGGTAGATTCCATCAGTGGTATTGATCTTGGAGACCAGGTGTATGTAGGACTGTTCGTAGGCTCTCACAATGCGGATGTGCTGGAAACAGGCGTATTCAGTAATGTACGCATCAGCGTGCCTGCACCTGCCTCTTTAGTACCTTACAAGCAGTACTTAGGCAGTAACCTGGAACTGCTGGACGTTGCGTCCGGCAGGCGGGAGATCATCTATACCGTACCCAACTCCATACAAGCCCCCAACTAGCTGCCCGATGGCAAAACGCTTATTTATAACAGTGATGGACTGATATACAAATTTGACCTTGCCAGCCGCACGCCACAGGTAATTAACACTGGCGATGTAAAGAACAACAACAACGACCATGTACTTTCTTTTGATGGCAAAACACTTGCGTTGAGTAGTGGCGTTCAGAGACTAGGTGGGTCTATTGTGTATACGGTGCCCATCACTGGCGGCAATCCGAAGCAGATCACACCTATTGGACCTTCTTATGCGCATGCCTGGACGATGGATGGAAAAAATATCGTATTCACTGGTCAGCGCAATAAAGAATTTGATATCTACAGTGTGCCTGCCGATGGTGGCAAAGAAGTGCGATTTACTACTGCTCCGGGGCTGGATGATGGACCTGAATACACGCCGGATGGCAAGTATATTTATTTCAATTCTGTACGTTCCGGCTTAATGCAGATATGGCGTATGAAGCCGGATGGCAGCAGACCAGGAACAGGTAACGAACGATAGTTTAAACAACTGGTTCCCGCATATCTCACCTGATGGCAAATGGATTGCCATTATCTCTTTTCTGCCCAATGAAGTAAGACCGGATGACCACCCGTTCTACAAACATGTGTATATCAGAGTGATGCCTATAGAAGGGGGACAGCCTAAAGTAGTAGCCTATGTATATGGTGGACAGGGTACAATGAATACGCCTAACTGGTCGCCGGATAGGAAAAGATTAGCATTTATCAGCAATAGCGATATGAGTGGCATGAAGTAATATGATTCAGCCCTGCTTCACACGAACTATTGAAGAATAGTTCGTGTGAATATTCTATTGATGGGCTATTCATAACAACCAGGAGGTAGTAAGTGAGATAAACAATATACCTCCTTTCCAATCCTATAACAGCCCTGAGTTATACTGGAGTTATACTTAACTTATACTTAAGTTATACCTAACTTATACCTAATTTCCTCCTGCTATGCTCCATAGTTCCTCCGATGTTTCTCCCGGGTAACTTTGTGGTTAAGCTTTAGGTTAAGCTATACTACATTTAATGTATCCCTTAGCTTAGGCTGATTATAGGAAAGGTGGTTGCTTGGATAGTGGATGAGCATAGAAAACTCAGTAGCCGGCATGCGCATCTGATGAGAACAGTTGCGATGGAGGATGCAAGTGGAGATAGCTTTAGGGAACTTATTTTATAACAGTGTACATCATTAAATTATTATATGAAAACAAGACGTGCTTTTTTGAAAAACGCTTCCTGCCTTGCTGCCGGTAGTTTGTTAATGTCTGATCTACTTAAAGCAGGCAATTTTGCCCAAAAGGGTAACGTAGGTATTCAGTTGTATTCTGTTCGTAAAGAAATGCTGGAAGATGCTGCCGGAACATTGGCAAAGCTGGCTAAGATCGGCTATAAAGAGATTGAATCTGCTAAAAGTGAAAAGGGAAACTATTACGGTCTGAAGCCGAAAGAAATAAAGCAGATCCTGAATGACCATGGCATGACGCTTCGCAGTGGTCATACCCGGTTAGATAAAGGCTGGCAGCAATCGGTTGACGAAGCTGCGGAAGCCGGGCAACAATACCTCATTTGTTCTGTACTTCCTTCTCCGGGGCAGACGGTTGATAATTATAAGAAATGCGGAGAACTGTTTTCCAAAGCCGGCGAAGATTGTAAAAAAGCTGGTATCACTTTCGGATACCACAATCATGAAGAAGAGTTTGCAGAGGAAAACGGGCAGGTGTTGTACGACGTTCTGCTTAATAATGTACAGCCCGGTCTGGCAGTCATGGAAATGGACCTTGGCTGGGTGATCGCATCCGGTAAAGACCCGCTGCACTATTTTCAAAAATATCCCGGACGTTTTCCCTTGTGGCATTTGAAAGATATGGACTTGTCTAAAAAGGAAAGTGTGGAGTTTGGCAAAGGCGGCGTAAACATTACCAGCCTGTTTCAACATGCTAAGGAATCGGGGATGAAATACTTCTTTATTGAGCAGGAAGAATATGCACATACTGCACTGGAAAGCCTGGAATTCGATTATAATTATCTGGCTAAATCCGGTATTAAGTATTGATTTGCAGTCAGTTTGTAACAATGCAACATAGGAATGACCAATATCCGGTTGCTACCAAACTGACGGACGAGCCATGATAGTTGACAGCAGGCATAATAGCTTACAGCAATTTATAGCTGATAAGTGGCTCTGGAAAATTACCTTACACCAATGGCAACCCACGTCACCCAGGACAGCCCTGTAACACCACAGGACTTCCCGGCATGACGTGGCGCCTCCAAACTTTTACATTACTTACAACTAATTTCCCTTAGTTACTTAGTATACTATCAACTAAGTCTAACCTTAAGTTGCGAATCAAATTCGTGAGTTTGTTCATGCCGACGCAGAATAGAGAATGCATCAGTGGATAGTAGATATCACTGTTTAGATATATCTTTGATCTATAACATTGAGTTATTGTTTAACAACTATTTAGTAGACTGATTACCTGTCAACTAAGGCATAGATTTGGACAGGCATAAACATCTATTCTATCATAATAAATCAAGAGGCACCTTTAGGGGTCTAATAGAAGCTCAAAACGCGCTGCCAGGGCTCTGGCCTGATCGGCAGGCAGCTGGTAATAAAATGAAGCGGTCTGATGGGTATTGAGTATTCTCCGCACTACGATAAACATAATTGCCTGTGGATAGCTCTAAGCGAGGTGTTGCATGAGCTACGTATCTCCCTTTTTAGTACGATGCTCATATAACTCAGCTATTCGCTTACCTGCCTGTGGTTCAAAGTTTAAGCCAAAGGCACAGGAGCCTGCGGACTTCTTATAATGTAGTGTTCTTTGGCTATTTTCACTTCCTGAGTAGGAAGGGGAGCTATCGTATCCTCAATGAGAAAAAAAGGTCGCTCATCGAAGCACACTACGGGATACTGCTCATCGTAAGGACGTGCATAGAGATCGAGCACATCCTCCATCTTCGCCAAAAATGCCCCATCCACCTTCGGGATACACCAGCAGACCTTCAGATGCGGCTTGACTTCGTTTTTTTTAGAATCTGCCATACATACCATGGGAGATCGAGTAACAGAAGCCAGACCACGCTTTATCTGCCAGAAATCGAAAGGTGCAGCTTGATGGCAATGGGGAGGCTCTACTGCAAAACAGCGCTGTTATCATCGCTCTTGGTTTGCCATCGATGAAGGCAGGACGACCGGGCTGCTTTTTGTAATGCAGACACTTCAGCCGACTTTGCTCAGAGGCATCGATGAGTCTGGCTATAGTAGGATAACACAGTGCAGGGCATCCTGGACGGGAGCTATCGTTTTGCCTTTAAGTAGTTCCAACAATACCATGACCCGCTTCATGACCTTACTCTTAAAACTGTTGATGCAATACATCTTACAATGATCCTTGTCTGCTGCTGATAAATTAGATGTGACTACAGCATTTAAATCTATAACATATTTAACACTTAAACCTATTATTTAGTTGACAATGTACTTAGTACTCTGTTACCGAAATAAGTTTATAAATAAGTGGTATCAAACATAGGTGCATTACAATTGAGAGCTAACCATCCCAAAACATTCACTCTAAGAAACAGCAACCACTTAGCCTGCAATGAGCTACGTATTTCCCTTTCCAATCTCTGCTAAGTATGCCTCCGCTGTTCAAAGTTTAAGGCCAAAGGCAACCAACCATTTCATCAAATACCTGTCAATTAACAAGTAGCACCATGTTAGCCCAACAGAACATACAACCATGATGCTGCACCTTCGGCAGTGGGGCGGCGCTGGCCCGGCAAAATGCGCGGAGCGATCAGGTTTGCCTTGATTTTTTGGTTACCTTTTTTATCAAGAAAAAAGGTAAAAGAAGAACTATCTGTAAGAACTTGTACTTAAAACATCTGCTGTGTTCACAGCACCCCAATAGATTTGTTCTAAACTAAAACAAACTTAAATTGACATTGTACTGAGTTTATTAACCAGTTAGTATAATTTGCCATCATAAATGTATGCTAATGAACTTAAAACAAGAAGCAGCGAAGAAGGCAGTGAGCTTTATCAATAACCATTTAGCTGTAGGCTTAGGGGCGGGGGCAACTATGGCATATATGGTTGAGTTTTTAAAAGAAGAAAAGGCGGCTGTACAATTATACACTTCTTCTGCTGCCACCAAAACCTTACTGCAGCAAAACGGCTTTACAGTACATGATATAGCTGTTGTTTCGAGGCTTGATCTTTATTTTGATGGATGCGACCAGTTTGATAAAGATTTAAATGCGCTCAAGAGCGGTGGTGGCATTCACACTGCTGAAAAACTATTAGCCTCCATGGCTAAAGAATTTATACTGGTAGGAGACGAATCGAAGTACGCTGAACAGTTAAACACTACCTATCCCCTGGTGCTTGAAATTCTGCCGCAGGCTATATCCTTTGTAATGGCGAAAGTGCAGGAGTTATTTAGCGGAGTTCAAACAGCCATCCGGTATGATACGAATAATAAAGCAGTTGTTACGGAGAATGGCAATTGCCTGGCTGATGTATGGTTTACAAAATGGCCGGAACTTTCTCAATTAAATCCAATATTAAAAACGGTAACCGGCATTGTAGAAACTTCTTTGTTTTATGGAATGGCAGGTAAAGCCATTATTGCCGGCTCAGGAGGTGTGAGCATACTGGAGAGAAAAGGCAGTATTGTTGATAGTTGATTTAGAGGTTGATTAAATCTTAAAGATCAGGAACCACTATGTCTCAAAGAAAAGAAGGTACACGAAGCATTCTTTTTTATTCTTTGTGCTCCTTTGTGCTCCTTTGTGCCTGCCCGACAAAGACGATGGTTCTCCATGCCTTTGTGGTTCAACATATTATTTTCACTCAGCCTCTTAATACTTTAAAACTACTCGTATGAAGTACAGTTTTACAGATGGATGGAATATAAAAGACCAATCCCTGCCTTTGGTTTTACCTGCAACCAGCAAAGGCAAGGACTGATGTAGCATTGATGAGGAGGTATTAGCTGCTTATCAGGGTTTTAGAGTAAGTTGATGTAGTATTGATGTAGTGTAAAAATGGATAAAAGCAGGGGTAGCGGTTAGCTTTGTTAATGAAGATTGCCTGCAACTAAACACTACACCATATGAAATTGTTTCTGTCTTTTCTCCTGACTCTTTTCTGCTTTTTTGCTTTTGCCCAAAATACCTTAGGTGTTTTTGACGACCACTCAGACATTGGTCATCCAAAGCTGGCCGGCTCGGCTCAATACAATGATGCCACGCAGGAGTACACCATTACAGGCGCCGGCTCTAATATCTGGTTTAACCGCGACGAGTTTCAGTTTGTATATAAAAAGATCAGCGGCAATTTTATTGTAACGGCAGACTTTGCCTTTACCGGCGATACAGCCAATGCAACAGGCCACCGGAAAATTGGCTGGATGATAAGGGAATCCACGGATGAAGGCGCCGCCAGCATGAATGCAGTTAAGCATATAGACGGCCTTACAGTACTGCAATGGCGCCCTTACCGGGGTATGTATATGCGCGACCCGGAAGAAGAAATCTTTTACCCCAAGCAGGGCGGGCAAACAATGCAGCTTGAACGCAACGGTAATAAAATAACCATGCGTGTGGCGCACCCCGGCGAGCCGCTGCAAACTGTTGGAACCGCCGAAATGGAACTGAAAGATTCTGTACTGGTAGGAATATACATCTGCTCCCACGATTCAGACCATACTGCTTCCGCTAAAGTGTGGAATGTACGCATAGATAAACCGATAGTTCATCCCTATACCTCTAATCCGCATGCCGTAATACCGCCACTTACTGATGTACTTGGTTCGCGGATGGAGATCATGAATGTATTTGATGGTAACAGAAAGGTTATACATGAAGGTTCCGGCCGTTTTGAAGCTCCTAACTGGATGCCGGATGGCAAACAGTTACTTTTCAACGAGGGTGGCTCTTTATACACTATTTCTGTTAACGGCGGCACCCCTCAAAAACTAAACACAGGTGATGCTGCAGCGGTCAATAATGACCATGGCGTTTCTTTCGATGGTAAAATGCTGGCCATCAGCAACAGCCGGCCGGGTTTGAATGGCGGAGGCTCATCCGTTTACATACTGCCTCTTGCCGGAGGTACGCCAAAACTACTAACTGAAGAAACACCCTCTTACTGGCACGGATGGAATCCTAATAATAAGGAAGTTGCATTTGTTGCACAGCGCAATCATTCCAAAATATACAACATCTACAAACAGTCTATTAACGGCGGTGCGGAAGTAGCCCTAACACATAATACAAAAGGACATGTGGACGGACCGGAATACTCGCCGGATGGAAAATATATATACTATAATGCCAATCCAACCGGGACTATGCAAATATGGCGCATGAAACCAGATGGTTCGGACATGGAGCAGCTTACTTTTGATGAATACCACAACTGGTTTCCGCATATTTCGCCTGACGGCAAATGGATCGCTTTTATTTCTTTCCCGATAGACATTGACCCTAATGCACATCCTTCTTACGAAAGAGTAATGCTGCGGCTGATGCCAGTGAGCGGCGGATCCCCCAAAGTGATTGCGTACCTCTATGGTGGCCAGGGAACCATTAATGTCAATTCCTGGTCGCCGGACAGCAAAAGCATCGCTTTTGTGAGTAATTCTTCAAAAAACATTCAATAATAACCTGTCATAACTAAAACCGGCACTACGCCATATTACCTCTTTATTTTCTATACGTCAGCACCATCCATTTTACACCTCTTAAATCTATTGCTTATGCTAAAGAAACATACCCCAATTATTAAGATTGGCTATACTGCACTGCTCCTGTGTATAGGTCTATGCAGTGCATTTGCCCAAAAAACGGTTACGGGCAGAGTTATCAATAATGCTGACAACCAGCCGATACCCGGCGCCAGCGTTCAGGTACGAAATTCAAGCATTGCCACACAAAGCGGGAGCAATGGAGCTTTCTCAATAAGAGTGCCTGCAGACAGCAGCACGCTTATTATTACTGTTGTAGGCTATGAGCAACTGGAGCTGGCAACAACCGGTAAAACCAGCATGGGAGACATCTCTCTCCATTCTACTACCGCTACACTGAACGATGTGGTGGTAACGGGCTACACCGCACAGCGTAAAAAAGATATTACCGGCTCTGTTGCAGTGGTGAATATGGCTAATGCTAAACAAGTGCCTTCGGGAAGTACCGAAGCTATGCTACAGGGGCAGGCTGCAGGCGTTACAGTTATTAACAGCGGTGCTCCCGGCGGCGCCAGTAATGTGCGTATCCGTGGTATCACTTCCGTTGGCAGTTCCGACCCGCTGGTGATTATAGACGGAACACCAGGCAGCCTTCACGACCTCAATATAAACGACGTACAATCTATACAGGTATTAAAAGATGCCGGTGCGGCATCTATCTATGGTGTACGTGGTTCCAACGGAGTTATTATTGTTACTACCAAAAAAGGCAGATCGGGCAAAGTACAATTATCTTACGATGCCTTCTTTGGTACGCAACGACCGCTAACGCATGCTTTCGATCTGGCTAACCCAACAGAAACCGGCAACGCTTTATGGCAGGAATATCTGAACGACGGACTTGTTCCTGCTGATAAGCAGTATGGCAATGGTCCTAAACCGGTAGTACCTGATTATATTACCCCGCCCGGAGCTATGGAAGGCGACCCGCGAACAGATCCTTCCACCTATGCGCTGTACACCAACCAAATCACGAAGGCGAATAAAGCAGGCACTGACTGGTTCCATGAAATATTCAAACCGGCACCTGTTATGAGCCATAATATTTCGGCAAGTGGTGGCAGCGATAAGTCATCTTACTATTTTTCCTTTAATTACTTCAACCAGCAAGGCACCTTAATCAATACGTCGCTGAAGCGATATTCGGTTAGGGTTAATACCATATTCAGTCTTTTGAATAACCATGTGCGGGTTGGTGAGAATGCTTATGTTTTTTATAAGCAGAATCCCGGGTATCTCAATCTACCGGGCGTAAACAGCTCCAATCCTATGCCTAAGGTGCAGCTTTATTACTGGGTGGCACTGTTGGGCTAACATGGTGCTGCTTGTTAACTGACAGGTATTTGATGATTAGGTTGGTTGCCTTTGGCCTTACACTTTGAACAGCGGAGGCATACTTAGCTGAGATTGGAAAGGTGGATACGTAGCTCATTGCAGGTTGGAGGATTTATGTTTTCCAGTAGGGAGAATACTCTTTTGAGTAGCTTCTACTAAGGAAGCTTGATTTATTTGATAGTAGATGTTTATTGTACATTTATTTATATTACAATGTACTGAGTAGTCTGTCAACTAAATAGGTTTAATAACTATGTTATAGATCAAAATATATCTAAACAGTGATTATCTACTATCCACAGATGCCTCCTGAAGAGGTCGGCATGACAAACTCCGAATTTGATCCGCAACTTAAGGAGACTTAGTTGACAGTATATTAAGTTTTGCGGGATCTTAATTTTTCTGTTAATTTAAGTGTGTATGAGAGATTGATTGATAGTAAAGCTTTAGAGCAGATAACACCAGATTGAACCGGGTAAGCTACTGCAAGCTGTAAGATTTGTGACCTTTAGCAAAGTGTATATAATGCCCACAAACTCCTTCGGGTGTCATAAATGGAGTTGGCATAACACCTAAAGCTTTTGCATGTAGCAACAACAGGCAACCGTAGAAGCTGCTTTTGCTTAGGGCAGAGGCCCGACGCAATGATAAGGTAAGAGTAGCGTATGCCAGGGGTATACAGGGAGTTACTAAGGAGGAAACAGGGAAGAGACAGCAAGGAGAATAGGTATAACTTAGGTATATGTTAAGTATAACTTAGGTATAACTTAAGTATAAGTCAGGTATTGCTCTGTTGTGGCTGGGATTGGGAATGGAAATGTTTTAAAGACAGATAAACGGGCTAACGTATAATGAAGCAGCTATCCATAGTATAGTTTGCGGATGGCAAGCTTCATTGCTCTGCCTTACTTTAAGCTAATCTCTTACACACCTATATTTTACGATTGTTTACCTATATGATATCTACCATGAAAGCAGGGTTACTCATGTGGCTGTTGTGTGTTGCAGTACTAACATCTTACAGTCAAAATACCATCGGTATTCCCGACATCATTAATTATCCCAAGGAGGCTTATAATGCTGGTACACAAAACCGTGGCATTGTGCAGGACAAGAATGGCATTATGTACTTTGCCAACCAGGAAGGCTTATTAAGCTTTGACGGAACGTATTGGAAGACCTATCCACTACCTAATAAAACCATTATCCGGTCTTTAGTTATAGGTAAAGACAACCGTATATATGTTGGCGGACAGGACGACTTTGGCTATTTCGCACCTGATAAAACGGGTAAGCTTGTTTTTAAGTCACTTAAGACCTTTCTTCCTGAAAAAGATTTCTTCAGTAACGATGTCTGGAATACAGTAGCTTATGATGATAATATCTTTTTCCGGTCAAAAGGGAAAATTTACCAGTGGGATAACCATAGTGTGTCTGTTTACCCCGCATCATCGGAGTGGGAGTTTTTAGGTGTCAGCAATCACCAGTTGATTGCGCAGGATGCACAGAATGGCTTACTGCAGTTTGTAAACGGCTTGTGGGAGCCTTTATTGAAAGATACCAGCTTGCCCGATAGATTTATCATCAGCAGTATGTTTTCTTTTGGCAAAGACAGCACCTTTATCACTACTATCAATACCGGCTTCTACATACTTGCCAACAATCAACTTTCCAGGTTCCGGTTTGCCGGTACCGACCCATTTTTTGATCAGCGCGTTTTAACCGCAACGCCTGTTACTAAAGACTGGCTTGCCATAGGAACTAATCTTGCCGGTTTTTATATCATTAATAAAAAAGGCGAAGTCATTCAGAATATCTCGAGAAAAGAAGGGCTGCAGATCAATAATATTTTATGCCTGTTTGTTGATAACAAACAAAA
Organism: uncultured Chitinophagaceae bacterium; assembly: GCA_963819045.1. Taxonomy (GTDB): domain Bacteria; phylum Bacteroidota; class Bacteroidia; order Chitinophagales; family Chitinophagaceae; genus Ilyomonas. The sequence goes on from CAWFUV010000022.1 coordinate 139,851, forward strand.
CCTGTGGATAGGTCTCGATAACGGGATTGACTTTATTGCCTATAACAATGCCATTAAACATATCTACCCTGAAAAGCTGAATGAAGGCGAGGGATATGCTTCATTGATTTATAAAAACCAATTGTATGTAGGCACGTCTAACGGACTGTATAAAGTACCGCTTACCAACAATAAAGATCTGAGCTATGTAAATGGTGAATTTGCATCGGTGCCCGGCACCAAGGGCTCGACCTGGGGATTATACGAAGTGAACAGCAACCTGCTGATGGCACATCATGACGGCGCTTATAAAATAGAGGATAACAAAGTAGTTCCCATTGATACACGCCCCACCTACTTCAACTTTTTACCTTTTAGCGCCGTACAGCCTTCCCAACTGGTAATTGCCGGGAATGAAAACGGGCTTAATTTGTTGGAATATAAAAACAACACGTTTGTATCAAAAGGGAATCTTCACGACTTTAATGAATTTGCACAGTTCACGGCTATTGACAATAACCATATTATCTGGGTGGCACATCCATATCGCGGTGTGTTTAAGGTAGATATTTCTCAGCCATCAAACCCACAAAGCAAGTTATATACAGATAAAAACGGATTGCCTTCTCACCTTAACAACCACCTGTTTAAAATAAAGAACCGTGTTGTAGTTACTACTGAAAAAGGTGTATATGAATATAATGCAAAGAAAGATGCCTTTGAGCCGTCGGAATACTTCAAATCGTTCTTTAGTAATAAAAACATCCGCCATTTAAAGGAAGACCCAAATGGAAATATCTGGTTTATAGAAGATAAGAACTTAGGAGTGATTGACTTTTCGGAGGAAAAGCCCAAAATGCTCTATTTCCCTGAACTGAATGGAAAAATGGTAAGGGGGTTTGAGTTTATTTATCCCTACGATGACCTGAATATATTTGTGGGCGCCGAAAAGGGCTTTTACCATATTAACTATGAAGAATATAAAAAGAGTTATTATCCAACTGATGTAAGGCTAAGTGCGGTAAAGGCTTTCGGAAGAACCGATTCGCTCTTATTTGGTGGTTATTATGCTGATGTAAATAATGTAGTGCTCCAGCCTTCCAAAGCCGTTCCTCAACTGGCAAATCAATGGAACTCTATGCACTTTGAGTTTTCATCACCTGCTTATGAAAGACAAAATAGTGTTGAATACAGTTATTACCTGAAAGGCTTTGATGAGGGCTGGTCTTCCTGGTCTAAAAAAGCAGAAAAAGATTATACCAATCTGCCTGCAGGAAACTATACTTTTGAAGTGAAAGCCAAGAGCAACCTGAGTGGCGAGTCTGTGGCAAGTAAGTATACATTTGTGGTGCTGCCGCCCTGGTACGAAACAACATGGGCTTACTTTGTGTATTTTCTGCTATTCCTTGCTATGATATATGCAGGTTACAGAATGCAGAAAAGAATGCTGGCTAAACAACAACAGCGGCATGAAGAAGAGCAACGAAAACTGCAATACCTCCACCAGTTGGAGATGGATAAGTCGGAGAAAGAAATTATCAAGCTAAAGAATGAAAAGCTGGAAGCCGAACTGGAGTATAAAAACTCAGAGCTGGCGTCTACCGCTTTGCACCTGATGCAAAAAGGCGAGCTATTGTCCAGCGTGAAAGATGAACTAGTGCGTATAAAAAAAACAAACACGCCGGACCGCCCGGCGGATGATTTTAAGAAGATCCTGCAAATACTGAAAGAAGAGAATAAATTAGATAAAGACTGGGAACAATTTGCAATTCATTTCGATACTGTGCACAGCGGTTTTTTAAGGATGCTGAAGCAAAAATATTCTAATGTAAGTGCTCATGATCTTAAATTATGCGCTTACCTACGTATGAACTTATCGAGTAAAGAAATTGCACAGCTGGAGAATATTTCGGTGCGAGGCGTAGAGATAAGCCGCTATAGATTGAGAAAGAAATTACAGATCCCAACAGACATCAATCTTTTCGATTTCTTAATGCAGATCAACTACAATGATTAACATTGTGGCATTTTCTGCTACATCATTATTACATCATAAACCCAGACGACTGCTTCATGCGATATTACATCTGATAATTGTTGTACTTTTTCAAAAACGTTCTTACCATGAAAAGATGCCTTGTTGTTCTATCTTTTTTGTTTTGCGCCCATGCGGTTTGCTTTGCCTTTGATTCTTCTGCGCACCCTACGCTATCCATTGGCGCCAGTGCGCCTGACTTTAAATTGCCGGGGGTAGATGGAAAAACCTATACGCTCAATTCCTTTAAGAATGCCAATATATTAGCCATTGTGTTTACCTGCAATCATTGCCCTACAGCACAGGCTTATGAAGAAAGAATCAGGCAACTGGCATCTGACTATGCCGCTAAAGGGGTAGCCCTAGTGGCCATCAACCCCAACGATCCTAAGTCCATTAACCTTGATGAGCTGGGCTATACCGATTTGAGTGATTCGTACGAAGAAATGAAGATCAGGGCTAAAGAGCAGCACTTCAATTTTCCTTACCTGTATGATGGTGAAACAGAAGTAACATCGCGGGCGTATGGACCTATAGCCACTCCACATATCTTTATTTTTGATAAAGACAGAAAGTTGCGCTATAGTGGCCGGATAGATGATGTGGAGAAACCCACCAAAACACCACACACCATGGATGCCCGCAATGCTATTGAGGCATTACTGAACAACAAAGAGGTACCAGTAACCACGACCAAAGTATTTGGCTGCTCCATCAAATGGGCAGAGAAAGAGAACTGGATAGACAGAGCCACTGCCAACTGGAGCAAAGAACCTGTGACATTGGATACGATTGGAGTGGAAGGTATTAAAAGCCTAATCAGCAACAACTCGGATAAAGTACGGCTTATTAATGTGTGGGCTACCTGGTGCGGTCCATGCGTAGCCGAGTTCCCGGAGTTTATTACCATGAACAGGATGTACCGGCGCAGAGATTTTGAGTTCATTAGTATCAGCGCCGATGACCCGGACAATAAAAATAAAGTGCTGAAGTTTTTGCAAAAGGAGCAGGCATCGGCTACTAATTATTTATTCAATATAGACGATAAATATAAGCTGATAGAAGCCATAGACCCGAAGTGGGAAGGAGCCTTGCCTTATACGCTGATTGTAGAGCCGGGGGGTAAGATCGTATATGCGCAACAAGGGCAGATAGCCCCTGCTGAAGTAAAGAGAAAGATTGTGGACGATCCGTACATTGGCAGGTATTATTAGCAGTGAAAATATAAAGCGACGGCTGTGTTGGGGAGAAGTGGAAGTACTAAGGCGTTATCAAGTTGTCAGATGGTAGTTGGCGGATGACAGAAGGAATAAACGCCTGCAGAAGTATAAAAGTTAATAGTTTAGAATTTTACTGCATGCACCATTTTGTAACAAATATCCTCCTCTTGATAGCAGGTTGGTATGAACTAACAATTTAAAACGACAAAGCGGTTATCCCATCTTTCTATAACTGCTTTGCCGTTTGCCAAAATAAATGAATGTACTCTTCCCGGAATAAAGGTTCTTCCTCCTGCTAATGCACCTTACCTGCAGCGTTCTCCAAAACTACATTAGAAAGTATACCGGTATCTACCTTATCCGGCAGATGCGAGCAGAAGCCAATACCTACATAAAATGGCTCGTCGAGGTGCAGTTGTATTGGCTCGCCTAACTGATGCATCGGTTCGCCGTTCATACTTACAAAGATTGAGAATGCATCACCACGCTTTTCAATGCCAATACGACGGGCACTTTTCTCGTTAACACGCATTTCCTTAAGGCTTTGATTCTTTTCCGGACGCCAGGCAAGGTGCATAAGACCTGCACCATGAAGCGCAACCATTGCTTCTTTAGCATCATCATCAAGGCTTTGACGTATAATAACAACTGCCTTACGGTCTGAGTAGCCTGCTGTATCCGGAAAGCTGACATCTGCTGCCAGCGATACATCTCCCGACATTTTCTTCCAGAGATAGCGGAATTCATCACGGGTGTACCAAATATTATAACCTGCTGAATTGATAGTGTACTGCCCAGCGGCCTTGTTGTAACGGGAAGAGCCGGGTGCCACTGCAGCCCCTACATCACTTTGCCCTTCAAATATACCAATCGGGGTATTGCTGGTCCGGGCCGGCCGGTGAAAGTCCAGGGGAGGTGGCACCTGTTTATGCGTTGCAGATCCTGGCAGTGCCCAATCAGGTACCTGCGCTTTTGTGGATGTTGTTTGCGCGGAGGCTGAACAGGTTATGCAGAGCAATACAAAGCAGGACATCAAAGTGATGGAAGCATTGTTTATAATGTGGATGTACCAGTAGAAGGGATGCTTCTTTTCGCTTAATGAATCAGGGAACATTTTCATTGTACTTTTATTTGTTTTATGTAACATGAACTATAAATAAAAGTATCTCTTATTTGTAATAATCAACCAGATCACTACGCTATTCTGCAGTTTGATGTAGTATTGTAGTACTACTATAAGCATTTTGCATTTTTGTTGTGGGCTTTTACTCAGATAATACAGCAGTTGGCCGAAGTTCAGAGCCTTACCTTGTCCAATAAGATTGTCAATTCCAGACTCAAGCATGTAGGCAGATAAAAGCTGTTAGCTGTAAGCTATGAGCTTTCGAGCAGCGGACATATAATGCTAGCAAATTGAAAATAGTATAATACCAGATTCAAATAGAATGTAAGCAAGGAGCAAGCTACAAGCCTCCAGGCAACACATAGTATAGAACTGATGTGAATTGCTGTGTTTACTGAAGGGAACTTATCTTTAAAGCCATTCTTAAAATCAACACCTATCTAACATAAATAATAAAAATCATGGAACAAGTTAAGGCTACAAATTAAAGGATTGATTGAGGATCATAAGAAGGGAATAGACCTTATTCAGGCAGGAGGCAGGACATGGGCCTAAACTGCAACATTGGATTCCTAAAACGGGTAAGAGACTTCTCTTTAGTATATTTGTGAGCCCTTGCCTCCTAACCTGAACACCTATTCTAAAGAACATATCGGTTACTGTGTAATTAAGTATGAAACGTAAATACTATAACTAATCTGAAGCGAAAATAGGTAATCTATTGCAAAAAAATGGAGGCACAGCATAGAAATGCTCAAGCCTCCGGAATCCAATATCAGCTCTTAACTGTCAATATTAATGCCGCAGAACCAAGTGATTGATAATTAATACATTACGAAAGTAATACATTTGCTTTATCTTCCAAACGTGGGAATAATATTCCAAATTGGGACACAGGCTAATAGACAGAATTAATACCACTATTAACTTTTACTTTAAATATGCTGTCAGGTAAACAATTTTGTACTAAGCAATTCAATGTCAATCAGGCTCATTGTTGCATACAACAGGTAGATACCAATCCTCCTCCTGAAAGGAGTTGCCAGCCAACAGGTATTCGTTAAAGGATAACTGTCTGTCGTAGATAAGGGAGTATTAAAGTCTATGTTCCACCCTATCTTCCCCGTATCTGAGCCGTATATCCTACGTCTTTTTCTATATAGTGGGGGTAAAAGCAGGTGTAAACAATAGCCTTTGATAGCAGGTAATGTCATAGCCAGCATCTGGAAACAGTGATTCACACCCAGTTTATTCTATGTGCCCAATCACCACCTGAATGACTGCAGTCGGGCAGGGATGTGGTGAGATGTATAGGGCTGTAAATATACAGCAGACAGATGCCCCACATCGCTGCTGAAAAATTATATAATTACCTGGTTAACACTATACAAAGGTATAAGTATGAATTTTCCAATTTTGGGAACATAAAAGCATCTCCAAAGTGTACTAGCCTATCACTCACACGGAGCTATAAAGGTGGGTGATTTCCCTCTGCAACTAACATATCGCCTCTCAAAGCTTTACCACATACTTTAAATTATGATCTTACTTTAATATGCTTATTGGCAATAAAAATGGCTCGACAGGTAACCAGTGATACAAGCCTGTGCATAGGTGTTGGTCAACAGTTATAGTCACCAGAGTAATTGTAAAACTGCTACATAAGCAACATCTTGTTATACCATTTATCAGAATACCTGTCTCTTCCCTTAGAAGATATTATTTGTATTATGTGTCATCGTATTTCCTGCTGCACCTTTGAAAGCTGTTCTGGCGCAGGCCGTAAACAGTAAAATGAGAAGTAACAGACAGGTAAGAAATTGCTTTTTCATGGGTACTATAATTTAATTCTGTTTGTTATAGTTTCTTACCACAGGCGGCTAACCTTATTACGATACTAACTGCCAGGCATCAAGCGTATTTTGCTCAGCAGTATGCCGCCTTTGATAACTAATGTACGAAATACTCAGGAGCCCGAGAAATAGAATCGGGATGAAGCGTTCAAAAACCGGATCACCGGAAGCTATATGTGCTATAAGGGTTGAAATAAAGGTGATGCCGAAGCCTGCATAAGCCCATTCTTTCACCCTGGCTCCAACAGGTGCCAGCAGCAGCACTACACCAATCAGCTTTGCAACACCCAACTCCTTGCGGAAATAATCGGGAAATCCTGAATGATGAAACCCTTGTTGCACTGCCGGTTGCGTTATATAGCTATATGCCGCAAAAACCATCATCCCTGCCAGTATGCTGGTCGTTGTCCAATAGATAATGTTAGTCGCTTTCATATTTTATTTGTTTGCTACTACAAAGCTATTTACATTTGATTACCTAAAGTAAGTAGTTTACAAAAGGTAAGTAGTTACTTCCTGGTTAGTTAAAATAGACTCATATGAAAGATGATATATGCCCCGGAGCCAAGATTTCCGGAGAAGAATGCGCCAGGAGCCTGGCCGCGGTGGGTGATGCACTTTACGCTATTGGCGGCAAATGGAAGCTGCCCATTATTGTTGCCCTTAAGGATGGCAATAAACGTTTTAATGAGCTGCAGCGTACCATAACAGGCATTTCTGCCAAAGTATTATCTAACGAACTAAAGGAACTGGAGATGAACGGATTTGTAAAGCGGAACGTATATACGCAAATGCCGGTAATAGTAGAATACGAGCTGGCAGAGTATAGCAATACGCTCGGCGAGGTACTGCACGCCTTAAAGGAATGGGGACTGAACCATCGCGATAAGATAAGAAGGGAAACTAAGCTGGCAAAGGCTCACAGCAGCATGGAAGTATAACAAACATTTATTGGTGTACCTGCATTTTCCTCATCTGGCAGGTTTTAAAGATTGCTTCGCCTACATTGATGAGAATAGCACGGTTGTTATCATTATAAGTGTGGCAGATTAACTGGTCATCATCCGGATTGCTGAAGAAACTAAAGCGGGTAGGCAACTTGCGGTTGTAAGGCATTACCTGGCATACCTGGTATCTTACAGGAACTGAATTATACTTCACTACCCTTGCGCGGTGTAGTGTACGTCCCACCATGAAAGTGATAGAAAAGGCTTTCATTTTTTTCTTATAAATGTAGAGAGTTTACAAGTCGTTGAATATTATTTAATTGTTACTGTAAGTATAAGTAATTTGATTATTAAATATTTACATTTACTACAATAAAGTGCTGCACTACTATCACTCCACAAAGCTTTATAACCAAATAATAATACACCTCCTCTTTATTGTCATTTTATTTCTTACATTAACATCATAAATTAAATAAGCATGTCTAAAGATATCTCAGTTCGTTTAGGCAATATCAATTATGCTTGTACTGTCAGTGATGGCCGCCATGAATGGATGATAGATGAACCTGTTGAAAACGGTGGTAACGATATAGCTCATGATCCATATTCCGCTTTATTGGCAAGTATTGGCAGTTGCTCTGCCATTACCATAAAGATGTATGCACAGCGAAAAGGCTGGCCCGTGGACGATATAGAAATAAAAATGAGCCTGGCTACGCAAACGATAGGGGGCAAGAGGAAGTCGGTATTCACAAGAAACATATTTGTCAAAGGCAACTTAAGTAGAGAACAGTTGACACGCTTAGAACAAATTGCAACCGTTTGCCCCGTCAGTAAGATCCTCGAAGGAGATATAATTGTTGAAACCGGCATAGCGCATATACCCCATCCAAATCCGATAAATCTTAATAATAAATAAGAAAGCACTTAAACGTATTTAAGCCGTCCACTTTAAATGAGCTTACAAGCCAAACAAAGTAAGAAAGATGCTTTTTAATAATGCAAACAGTAGAGTGATATTATTCTCTGCCGATCACTACAGCTTTTTACAGAACTTACCCAAAAACAACCAGACCCAATCTTGGACTGCCCGGAAGCTATACCTAAGTTATACTTAACTTATACCTAACTTATACCTAACTTATACCTAATCTCCTCCCTGTCTCCTCCATATTTACTCCTCAGTAATGCTCTGAATACTCCCTATCTGCCCCCTGATTCGGCGGGTGCAATAATATAACATCATTACGTCCTGCTTTTTCTATGTAATGCTATTTTCAGTTGGGTAGTATTATATGCACTGCCCAAAGCTCACAGCTCATATCCGGCAACTGGCAACCGGTAACTGGTATCAGCTAACCTATTTGAGTCTGGTATAAGACGCTACTTCAGGCAAGAGATCAATTATTACTGCTTCTCCACTTTCTTTATAATAAATGTCCTGTGTATGACAGACGGTATAAATTTGCTCTGTTTTTAATCCTATCTTTGTTTAGCAAGGCAAATATACAAACAGGCATTCCCCTTTTTGGTGATAGCGATCACCCAACGTTGTGACCCAATTGAATAATATTACTTCTTCGCTGAGCTGATTAACATAAGCAGTTGTTAAATGAATTTACTTTAAAAATATCGGATTACATATATCGTTTCTTTAGATGAAGCTTAACAGGTACAATAAATAACTATTAAGGAATCAAAGTCTTACTTTGTTTCTAACTTTTTCTATAAGGGTTTAGGGTTGAAACGGCCCCTGTTTCTACAGGGGCCTAAATTTTTATCTGCTTGAAGCTAAAGGCATATAACTCACAGCTTTTTTACTTGCAATTGCTTTTTGTATCTTGTTTCTTGTAGCTTGTCTCTTGTACCTCGCAACTTATTTGAATCTTAATTATATATCAAGCTACCCCTTCCATTTCCACTCCCTTACTTCCGGCATATCTATACCATTTTTTTGAATGTAATTACGGTGATGAATGAGTTTATCTTTCATTTCTTCTTTAATATAAGCGGCTTTATCACCTGATTGTGGCAGCCGGTCTATTACATCCTGTACTAAATCGAAGCGGTCCATTTCATTTAGCACCGTCATATCAAAAGGGGTGGTAATGGTGCCTTCTTCTTTATAGCCTCTTACATGAATATTACGGTGATTGGTGCGACGGTAAGTAAGCCGGTGAATGAGCCATGGATACGCATGAAAAGCAAAGATGACCGGCTTGTCTTTAGTGAATAACGCGTCAAAGTCCTTATCGCTCAATCCATGCGGGTGTTCAGTTTCGGGCTGCAGTTTCATCAGATCCACTACATTTACTACCCTTACTTTCAGATCTGGTAGCTTTTCCCGCAGAATAGAAACAGCAGCAAGGGTTTCCAGCGAGGGTACATCACCCGCGCAAGCCATTACTACATCAGGCTCTACGCCCTCATCGTTGCTTGCCCACTTCCAGATACCAATGCCTTTGGTACAGTGGATCACCGCCTCCTCCATTGTGAGCCATTGCGGTGATGGGTGCTTACCAGCTACTACTACATTTACGTAATGCCAGCTTCTCAAACAGTGATCCATAACTGATAATAAGCAGTTCGCATCGGGCGGCAGATACACGCGCACCACCGATGCTTTTTTATTTACTACTACATCAATAAAGCCGGGATCCTGGTGGGTAAAGCCATTATGATCCTGCCGCCATACATGCGAAGCAAGGAGTATGTTTAAGGAAGGCAGTTTTTTGCGCCAGTTTAAATGTGCAGTCACTTTCAGCCACTTTGCATGCTGGTTAAACATGGAATCTATGATATGAATGAACGCCTCATAACAATTGAATATACCATGTCTTCCGGTCAGGAGATAACCTTCCAGCCAGCCTTCACACTGGTGCTCACTAAGCACTTCCATTACCCGGCCTTCCTTTTTAAGGAACTCATCAGTGTCTATGATTTCAGCCTCCCACTGGCGGTTGGTGGCTTCAAACACCGCGTTTAAACGGTTAGAGAGGGTTTCATCCGGACCAAACAAGCGGAAGTTCTTTTGCTCCAGGTTGCAACTGATCACATCGCGGATAAACGTTCCGAGTACACGGGTATCACCCGGCCCCATCATGCCTCTTTCTTTTACATCAAGGGCATAGTTGCGGAAGTCGGGCATACGCAAGTCCTGTATCTGCTTGCCGCCATTTGCTACCGGGTTCGCTCCCATCCGCCGTTCCCCTTCAGGTGCAATTGCTCTCAATTCAGGCTTGAAGCGTCCCTTCTCATCAAACAACTCCCATGGCTTATAACTCTTCAGCCATTCTTCCAGTTGATGCAGGTGTTCAGGGTTATTCGCAGGGTCTGCCAGAGGCACCTGGTGCGCGCGGAACGTGCCTTCTATCTTTACCCCATCTACATATTTTGGTCCTGTCCAACCCTTAGGTGTTTTTAAGATGATCATGGGGAAAACAGCACGCTCTGCATTCTCATTAGCCACTGCATTTTCCTTTATTGCTTTGATTTCCTCTATTACCCTATCCAGCAAATGCGCCATCTTTTGATGCATTTCCACCGGGTCGTTACCTTCTATCAGGTAAGGCTTCCAGCCATAGCCTTTAAACAAATTCTCGAGCTCCTCATTGCTGATTCTTGCCAATATTGTAGGATTGGCAATCTTATAACCATTCAAATGCAGAATAGGCAACACCACCCCGTCATGGATAGGGTTTAAAAACTTATTGGAATGCCAGGCAGTGGCTAAAGGACCTGTTTCTGCTTCGCCGTCGCCTATTACGCAGCTAACGATCAAGTCCGGATTATCAAACACAGCCCCAAAGGCATGACTTAAAGAATAGCCCAGTTCCCCTCCTTCATGCATAGAGCCAGGGCATTCGGGTGATACATGGCTGGGAATACCGCCTGGAAAAGAGAACTGCTTGAAGAGTTTTTGCAATCCCTCCTCATCCTGTGTTATATCGGGATATATTTCGGTGTAGGTGCCTTCCAGATAAGTATTCGCCACCAGCGCCGGACCACCATGACCGGGACCGGAAATATAGATCATGTTAAGATCGTGCTTCCTGATTATGCGGTTTAGATGCGCATAAATGAAGTTCTGTCCTGGCGTAGTTCCCCAGTGCCCCAGTAACATCTTTTTGATATGCTCCAGCTTTAATGGCTCTTTCAGCAACGGGTTATCACACAAATAAATCTGACCTACAGAAAGATAGTTGGCTGTGCGCCAGTAAGCATCTATTTTATACAGCAGTTCTGATGATAATTCGTCTTTTGCTGTTTCTATTTGTTGTATTTCCATAATGAAGTTTTAGCTGTTAGTAAATGAGTTGGTGTATTGAGTGATAAAGTTTGTTCTATTTCCTGTAAGTTTTACTGCTTAACAGTAAAATAAATGTAGCAGGGAGAGTGGAATGAGTGCCGTTAGGTAGCCAGATACCAGTTACCGGTTACCAGTTCACAGGTCCCAGTCTCCTTGGGAGATCCTGCGATTGTGGGATATGAACTATAAGCATCGGGCAGCGTATATGATACCCACAAACTGAAAGTGGTGTTATTCCCAATAACAAAAGAGCCCCGCTTTTGCGAGGCTCTTTTGTTATATTCAAAATAGTTATTTATCTACACATCAATCTTTGCGTAGCGTGCGTGTGTTTCTATAAACTCACGGCGGGGTGCTACGTCATCCCCCATCAGCATGCTAAAAACACGGTCGGCTTCGGCAGCGCTTTCGATTGTTACCTGCTTTAAAGTACGGCGTGCAGGGTCCATAGTAGTTTCCCACAACTGGTCGGCGTTCATTTCACCCAGACCTTTGTAGCGCTGTAAGGTTACACTGTCTTCGCGACCATTACCTAAACGTTCTATCCACATCTTACGCTGCTCCTCGTTATAAGCGTAATGAGCTTCCTTTCCTTTTTTCACCAGGTACAACGGTGGCTGCGCAATATATATATAACCTTGCTGTACCAGCTCTTTCATATAGCGGAAAATGAAAGTAAGGATCAATGTGGCAATATGCGAACCATCCACATCGGCATCGGTCATGATGATGAGCTTGTGGTAACGGAGTTTGGCAATATTAAGTGCTTTGGGGTCATCAGGTGTGCCTATTGTTACGCCCATTGCGGTAAAGATGTTACGGATTTCTTCATTCTCATAAATCTTATGCTCCATGGCTTTCTCTACGTTAAGGATCTTACCGCGTAAGGGCAAGATAGCCTGGAAGCTACGTTCACGACCTTGCTTGGCAGTACCACCGGCACTGTCCCCTTCCACCAGGTAGAGCTCTGTTTTTTCAGGATCGCGCTCACTGCAATCAGCCAATTTACCGGGCAAGCCACTGCCGCTGAGTACGGTTTTACGCTGTACCATTTCGCGGGCTTTTTTAGCGGCTACGCGCGCCTGCGCTGCCAGTACCACTTTGCTAATAATGTTTTTAGCTTCGCGTGGATTTTCTTCCAGGTAATTTTCCAAAGCGCGGGCTACTGTAGTTTGTACCACACCGCTTACATCGCTGTTGCCCAGCTTGGTCTTTGTCTGACCTTCAAACTGAGGCTCGGGTACTTTTACCGATATAATAGCACTTAAGCCTTCGCGGAAGTCATCACCTTCTACGGCCACTTTGGCTTTTTCAAACAAGCCCTGCTTATCGCCGTAGGTCTTGAACACACGCGTTAATGCCTGGCGGAAACCGGTAACGTGTGTACCACCTTCAATAGTGTTGATATTGTTAACGTAAGAGAAGATATGCTCTTTAAAATCGTCGTTGTAATTAAGAGCAACTTCTACTGCTATATTAGAGCCGGGGTCGTAGCCTTCTACAAACAGCGGCTTGCCAATCAGGGAGCTGCGGTTGCCATTTTTGTCCAGCATTTCCACAAACTCTACAATGCCGCCTTCGCTGTAGAATGTTTTGCTATAGGCAATACCATGCTCGTCTTTCTCGCGCAGATCATTTAGTACGATCTGGATACGCTTGTTGAGGTATGACAACTCGCGCAGGCGACCTTCCAGAATATCTTTCTCGTAAACGCTTACCTGGAAAATAGAGTAGTCGGGCCAAAAGTGTACGCGGGTACCAGTCTTATCACTCACGCCAATCTCGCGCACTTCATATTCCGGCTTGCCTTCGTGATAGGTTTGCTCAAATATTTTACCTTCGCGATGCACGGTTACATGCAGGGTAGTGCTGAGTGCGTTTACGCAGCTTACGCCCACGCCGTGCAAACCGCCGGATACTTTATATGTGTCTTTATCGAATTTACCGCCGGCATGCAGTACGGTCATTACTATTTCCAGTGCACTGCGGCCTTCCTTGGTATTGATACCGGTGGGGATACCACGTCCATCGTCCTGAACGCTTACGGAATTATCTTCGTGAATGTTAACTACGATATTTTTGCAATAACCGGCAAGGGCTTCGTCAATAGAGTTATCTACTACTTCGTACACCAGGTGGTGCAACCCTTTTTTACCAACATCGCCTATATACATTGCCGGGCGCTTACGCACGGCTTCCAAACCTTCTAATACCTGAATACTATCGGCGCCATAGGCTTTTGTTTTCGGCGCTTCTTCTGCTACTAAAGTTTCTTCATTCATAACGGTCTTATCTGGCTGTAAAAAGAACATTTTTACAGGTCTGCGAAGTTATTGAAAATAAGCGGTTTTCTGAAGTATTTTGGCTTTGTTGTGTGCTTATTTTTTGTTATAAAACAGGGGTTGGTTTGAAACACAGAGGCACAATGCGGCATGGAGGGGCACAGAGCGTTTAGATGCATTATTTTTTATTGGATAGGACAGATTAAAACTGGCTTTCAGGTCGGTGCTGCTGATGTCTGGTTAGAGTAAAGGCTGTATATTTATCCCTTGCACTTCACTCTCCTGCAGGGACTGCTGCTTATACGGGCTTTCTACCTGAAATATATTGAAAAAGACGTAGGATGTACGGCTCAGATACGGCTGAGGTAAGGAGAAGGTAGGGCTTTGACACCGCTTTACCATGAACTATCCATGACTTTGCCATGGCTTTATCATGGCTTTTCTATGGCTTTGGTTGGGAGGAAGCAGGGCTGTACTAATTCTCTAAACGGGTTACAGGATATAGTGTTTACGAGATAACTTCTCTGAGGTGGGGAGGTGCACTTTGATTAACCACCGCAATGACCCATGGCTAACATACATTGAGCCATTATGGAGACATTGCGGAGAAGCAGTTGTAATAAGCATTACCGTATGCTCTATTATCTTTATTTTTATGCATATCAGCACGAAGAGTGATAACTGCAACAGAAGAAGACCTGTAGTAGCTGGATGGGGTTTACTTAAGGCAAGAGTGATCTTCTATATCCCCGGGGTCTCAGCTAAGCTGCAAGGGCCTGGAAGTGAAGACCCCAGGGTGACGAAAAAAAGAATATAAATTGACAAATAATGAAGATGCATTCATTGCAACTAACTGTAGCCTTTCAATTGTGTTTGATACTCTTTATTACAAGCTGCCAGGGCTCTGTGACTTCAAAACAATTTAGTATAGCGCCAACTTACGATTCGTCTACTACTTCTAAGGTAATTGGTGGCTGGTGTTATCAGGAGAAAGATTCAGTAGATACAAACGTTATTGTTAAGAACTTTGCATTACCAATAGTAGGGAAAAAAGATAGCTTATTTGGATATTATCAATATATTTTTGGTAATGGCAGGCACATAAATGGTAAGTATATAACTCAATGTATATTCAAGTTAATTCAAAATAGAACCGCTCAAAATGATGAGAAAGCATTCCTTTCCGATTATTAATTGTATGCTTATTCAACTCTGGTTGACCTCAGCTTAGGTTATGCCGATAAGACTCAAATGTGAGTGGCGATTAAATGGTAGGGCCAGTACAGCCTGTTCTCTGTAAAGACTTATAATACTGGATGGGGGGTACTTAAGGTAAGAGCCGATCGCTAAGACATGACAAAGGAAGTAGAATCTGTAAGAGCAAAGCGTTATGCTAAAAGCAAAGGCATATTGATGTGATCGGTACTATGTATGATAATCCTGGTAGCGGTAAGATGACTGCTCTGATGGCAGAGGTGCACTAAGCTCAACCACCGCAATGTCCCATGGCTAAGCGCAGTTGGCTATTGATGGAGACATTGCAGAGAAGCTTCAAAGATCAGTTGGAATGGTGACGGGATTGATTGGAAGCGGACGCTTCCGGTAGCAGGCACAAGCGGATGCTTGCGCCAGGGTTCCAAAACTTTCTTATCTTCACCCACACGCCTATGCTGCACCGCTCTACTATACAATTACTGCGCCTGCCGTTCTCATTCTTTCTCATGCCGGTGTATTGGTTTGCACTGAGCATGGTACCGGAGGTAAATATTGCTAAAGCGATACTTATTTTCATCTTGTTGCACCTGTTTTTGTATCCTTCCAGCAATGGCTATAACAGTTATATGGATAGAGATGAAAGCAGCATTGGTGGTATTGAACACCCGATGCAGCCCACAAGGCAACTGTTTTATACTACTGTAGTGCTGGATATTGCAGCAGCACTTATTTCTTTTCTCATCAGTGTGCCCTTTGCTATTGCTTTTATCGTATATATCCTTTGTTCAAGGTTGTACAGCTATAGAGGAATACGGCTGAAGCGCTTTGCGGTATGGGGTTATCTTACGGTTATCATCAACCAGGGGGCGCTTACTTTCTGGATGGTGTATGTGGGTGCTAATGCCGATAAGGATACGCCTTTTCCGTGGATTACCTGTATTGCGGCGGCGTTTTTAATTGGTGGCTTTTATCCCATAACGCAGGTGTACCAGCATGAGGCAGATGCAAGGGATGGGGTGCAAACCATCAGTATGTTACTTGGTGTCAGGGGCACCTTTGTTTTTTGTGCAATGATGTACCTTATTGCTTTTGGCTTGTTGTTTGTCCATTTTCAGCATACGCTGCAGTTGGTACGGTTTGGATTGCTGCAAGTCTTTTTTGTGCCTGTATTATTATATTTCTTTTATTGGGTAGTGAAAGTATGGAAGAATAAGGCGGCTGCCGATTTCAAGCATACCATGCAGATGAACTGGCTGGCTGCAGGCTGTACCAATCTTGCGTTTATCACCTTATTTATACTTAACTATATTGGCTAATATTATTGCGATAGCAACGGCAGTACCCGACTACTGCCACCGGCAAAAAGACATCCTGCATTTTATGCAGCAGGCTTATAATTTAGATGCAACGGACAGGAGAAAGCTGGCTTTTATGTATAACTATAGCGGTATAGAAAACCGTTATTCAGTGCTGAAAGATTTTAGCCAATCGCCACAACAGTGGAAGTTTATCAATGTAGAAAGTAATGAATATACGCCGCTGGAAAAGCGGATGGAATTGTATAAGCAACATGCATTGCCGTTGTCGCTGAAGGCTGCGCAAGGGTGTTTAGCGAAAGTAAAAGAAGGAACAACCATCACCCATTTGATCACCGTAAGCTGCACGGGCATGAGTGCACCAGGGCTTGACCTGGAATTGGTGGCAGCCTTACAATTATCGCCTACTATATTCCGTACTTCGGTAAACTTTATGGGCTGCTATGCCGGTGTACATGCATTGAAGCTGGGTAAGATGATCTGTGATAGCCATGCAAAAGCTAATGTATTGATTGTTGCTACCGAGCTGTGCACCTTGCATTTTCAACAGGAATATACACCCGATAACGCCGCCAGCAGTTTGCTGTTTTCTGATGGCAGTGCAGCTATTTTAATGAGTAATAGCCAGGAGTTGCAATCCATAGCTACCATCACTAACTTTCATTCTGCAATTGCTTTTAAGGGCATCAAAGACATGGCCTGGGAAATAAGCAGCAAGGGCTTCTTAATGACGCTGAGTGGCTATGTACCACAACTAATAGAAGAAGACATTACAGCACTGGTAGATGAGGCTTTGCGGCAAAGTAATATTGCCAAAGAAGCAGTTGGCTACTGGTGCATACACCCCGGCGGAAGAAAGATTGTGGATACCATTCAAAAACAATTAGGACTAAACGATTGCGACACGCAACCTGCACGCGAGGTGTTGCGTAATTATGGTAATATGTCTTCGGCTACTATCTTTTTTGTACTGGACGAAATTTGCCGGCAGGCCAAACAACAAAGCAAACCTTCCCGTGCACTGGGTGTAGCCTTTGGTCCCGGGCTTACTATGGAAACTTTTACTGCTGATATTGCATCATGAATTTTAAACACCGCTCATACCAAAAAGAACTATTAGATAACGATGCTATTCCATTTGCCGATATTCAGCAAAACATGCAGGAGCTGGATGTTATCAACTCATTGCTTGGAGGGCACCGTATTACACTGAAGGGGTTTAATTTACTGCGCAGTGGCAAAAAGGAGTTGCATGTATGCGAAATAGGCTGCGGCGGAGGTGACAACCTGCAGGCAATTTATAAATGGTGCAAGAAATTGGGTATACAAACTGCATTTACCGGCATTGATATCAAAGAAGAATGTATTGCCTTTGCAAAGGATAAAAATGCTTTACCGGTTTACACTAACTGGATATGCAGCGATTATCGTGATGTACATTTTACTGCTAAGCCCGATATTGTATTTTCCAGTCTTTTTTGTCATCATTTTACGGATGAAGAACTGATACAACAACTGCAATGGATGCAACAGCAATCTGCTATTGGCTTTTTCATTAATGATCTGCAACGCAATCCATTGGCTTATTATTCTATCCAGCTGCTTACCCGTTTATTCTCAAAATCCTATCTTGTAAAGAACGATGCGCCACTGAGTGTAAGAAGAGGTTTTATAAAAGGTGAATGGAAGGACATTTTTGGGCAGGCAAATATCGCCTCCTATAAAATAGAATGGCAGTGGGCATTCCGATATCTGATCACTTACCAGCATGGATGATGCAACCTTATATGATGTAGTTGTCATTGGTGGCGGGCTTGCAGGCTTATCATTGGCTATTCAGTGCGCCGGAGCGGGCTATGCAGTTATATTATTTGAAAAAGAGACCTACCCATTCCATAAAGTGTGTGGGGAGTACATCAGTAATGAAAGCGTGCCTTTTCTGCAACGCATGGGTGTTCCTTTACAGCTATATCATTTACCGCAAATCAATACACTCTGCCTGAGTGATGTGAGTGGCAGATTGTACCGTTTTCCGCTCCATTCAGGTGGTTTTGGTATCAGCCGTTATACCATGGATAACCTGCTGTACCGAATTGCTTTGGAGAAAGGGGTTATAGTAAAGACCAATACAAAAGTGCAGGATGTACAGTTTGCCAATGACTGCTTTACAATTATCACCTCAGCAGGTAACTATAAGGCTCGTGTTGCCTGCGGCGCATACGGCAAGCGCAGCAACCTGGATGTAAAATGGAAGCGCCCTTTTACACTGCAAAAGAGTAATAAGCTTAACAACTATATTGGTATTAAATACCATATTCAATATCAGCAGCCAGACAATATAATCGCACTACACAATTTCAAAGATGGGTATTGCGGCATATCGAAGATAGAAGGGGATAAATGCTGCCTTTGCTACCTGACTACGGCTGCTAATCTTAAAGAGCACAACAACAGCATTGCACAGATGGAGAAAGCATTGCTGTCGCAAAACCCGCAACTGAAAAGCATTTTCAACGAGGCTAATTCTTTATATGAGCAGCCATTAGCTATTTCCCAGATCTCCTTTGAGCCTAAGACACAGGTAGAAAACGGTGTATTGATGCTGGGTGATACAGCAGGATTGATAACGCCGCTTTGTGGCAATGGTATGAGTATGGCGATGCATGGTTCCTTGCTGGCATTTAGCAATATTGATTTATTCCTGCAAAAGAGAGTAAGTCGCACCCAAATGGAAAGCCAGTATGCTAAGGAATGGAGGAAACAGTTTGCTAAGAGATTGTTAGCAGGGAGGATGATTCAGCGGGTATTTGGGGGCGAGGCTAGTACGGCTTTGTTTTTAAGAACGATGAATAGCTTGCCATTTGTCGCGAATAGGGTAATTAGGTTAACGCATGGAGAGACTTTTTGATAGTACTTGCATGATAGCTGAGCTAATTCTCTGTTGGTTAAACCTGTTCCTCTACTTTAGGATAGAGGCAAGTACTCGCGGGGGTAATATTTATAGAAGTGATGGATACCGTGATTACCACCTGCTTTATAAAGAACAATTCTTTTCTGTGTAAATGCAATTTGTGGATCGCCTAAAAACCAGTCATCACCAGCTTGGTCATCATCATATATCTTATCTTCTTCAAATTGGCAATTACTTTTTGTATGTTGCTGGTATCTGAACGCATGTTACTGTTTAACTGATCATCTATTTCAACAACTTTATTCTTTTTTAAATCATACTCAAATATACCAGTGTCATAGTAAGGATATGCAATCCCATCTGCATAGTATATAATGATCTGCATCACTAAATAATGCCCATGATTAGACATAATTCTTGATGTTATTCATGAAGCATTCTGAACCGCTAATTCTGTTTATTACTTTGTACTTAAGTGTCATCAATGAAGCAATTCAATTGCTTGCGGCAAGTAACAGCAACCTTCAAATTGGCATGGCGCCTGTGGCGCCACAGGTTCCGCTGAAGACGCCGCAGGATTTTCCGGGATGACGTGCGCCTTTGTATTAAAAGTAGCAACTAAATTCATGGACACATTAAACGACCTTTACTTTACTCAACCAGTATAGTAAACCAGAAAATAGATCCTTTACCTACTTCGCTGTTTACCCTATTCACCACCATGCCTTCCAACAATTTCTGAAGAGATATATAACTCCAGGCCCAGGCCCCGAGACCATGTTGGCAGCCTCCTGAACCCGGTAGCTATACCTAAGTTATACTGAACTTACACGGGAGGAATTAACTGAAGTTATACTGAACTTATACCGAATCTCCTCCATATCTCCTTGGTTAAATTAGGTAACTCCCTGCTAGTCCTTAGCGACCCGTAATTAAATTACGAAAAGCTGATACCTATGCTATCTAACTGAAAATGATATAACTCCTAGAAACTTGTAATGGACTGCCTGTATACCTATTGGCTTGTATTATCGAACCTTGACTTTTCTACCCCAACTCGTAAATCGTGACCCTGTAAACCCTAAACTCATCCCTAAATCGTACATAAATCTACCTGATCGTACCCATTCCAATCCTTTAATACTTTTTTCCCAATAACAGACGTTTGTACACAAAAAACTTTACATATTTTTTTGTAAAGCCATCTTTAAATTCTCAGTCGAAATATCAATTTTGTAGCGGTAAATAATACCATTATTTTTCATACTCTATATAGCACATGCGGGTTTATAATCAATCGAGGAGCAGGATTATCCAGATAATTTTTGTAGCCGTTTTCTTAGTCGTCATCATACAACTGCTGCATTTGCAGCTTTTTTCATCCGAATACCGGCTGCAGGCCGAGAACAATGCCATTTACCGGAAGGTGGTCTATCCAGACCGCGGAATTATTTATGACCATAAAAGGCGGGCCATACTCGAAAACACGGTAATGTACGACCTGGTGGTTACGCCTTCTGAAATAAAGGGAACTGATACTACCACTTTGTGTGACATCCTGGGCATTGACACAGCAGAGTTTAAAAAAAGAATTCTAACCTGTATCATCAAAAACTCCCGTTACAAGCCCAGCGTGTTTGAGCCATTGCTGTCTAACGAGAAATATGCACGGCTGAACGAAGACATGTACAAGTTTAATGGCTTTGTACTGCAGGACCGTCCGGTACGCAGTTATCCTTACCATGCTGCAGCACAGGTGCTGGGGTATATTGGAGAAATAGACAGTACCTTTTTACGCAAGCATGCCGGTGAGGGCTATGAAATGGGCGACTATGCGGGACGTGCTGGGCTGGAACTGACCTACGAAAAGATTTTAATGGGGCAGCGGGGCGTGAGGCGTATGATCCGCGATAACCATGCCCGCATTGTTGGCTCTTACGAGAAAGGCTTTTTTGATACAGCCGCCATAGCAGGTCGTAACCTGTACACCAGCATGGATATAGAAGTGCAGGAACTGGCTGAAAAGCTACTGACCAATAAAGTGGGGAGCGTAATAGCACTTAACCCCAAGACAGGCAGCATCATTGCTATGGCATCAGGACCTACTTACGACCCTAATGAGCTGACGGGTACACAGCGCCGCAAAAACTTCAGCCGTATGTTCCTGGATACAGCCAAGCCACTCTATAACCGTGCTATCAAAGGACAGTACCCACCGGGTTCTACATTTAAGCCATTGGGCGGCCTGATAGCACTGGACGAAGGTATCATTACTACTTCGTATGGTTATCCTTGTCCTGGTGTTTATTACGGATGTAGCCACCCTGTAAAATGTACGCACGCCGGCGGGGGTCATGCTGCCAACCTGCGCATAGCATTGGCGCACTCCTGCAACTCTTATTTTGTGCAGGTATATCGCATGGCGGTAGATAACCCGGTGTATGGTGATCCTCAGAAGGGGTATGCCAGATGGAAAGAATACACCAACAATTTTGGCTATGGCAGGCGTTTAGGTGTTGACCTACCGAGCGAGGACGGTGGTTATATACCGGATACCAACCGCTATACCAAAGATTATGGCAATGACCATTGGGGTAGTTGCTTTAATGAAACGCTGGGTATAGGCCAGGATAGAATGCTGGCTACGCCACTGCAGATGGCCAATCTGATGGCTATTATTGCGAATGGTGGTTACTATTACACACCGCATTTTGTGGATAGTGTGGAAAATGAAACAATTGCCGATACCAGTTTCTTTAATAAATACCGCATTAAACATACCACCACTCACATCAGTCCGCAAGCGTATGCCGCCATTCAGGGGGGTATGGAGGATGTGACCGTGGAGGGTACGGCTTCAATGATCAAGGTGCCAGGCATCAACTATGCCGCCAAGACCGGTACAGCACAAAACCCGCATGGTAAAGACCACTCTATTTTTGTGGCTTACGCACCTATTGAAGACCCTACAATTGCAGTAGCTGTAGTAGTAGAGAACGCGGGCTTTGGCGCTACATGGGCAGGGCCAATTGCTTCGCTGGTAATGGAGAAGTACCTGAATGATACGCTGGCTGCGGGGAGGGACAAAGAAGTAGCGCGTGTGGCCGGAGCCAACCTGCTGCCTGATGCTATTAAACACTGGTACGCGGTAAAAGATTCGATCCGTGCGGCTAAAGCAGCTAAACTGCAATTGGATACCATCCCGGTAATCAAGCTGGATAATGGCCTGGAAAACCGTAAAATTACTTACGACCCCGAGGCAGAGCCAAACCGTAAAGACACAGGCGATGTACCAACACCTCCTGCTGTGCAGAAGCCTTCACCGGCTGCAATACCTAATAATAATGATAGTAACAAAAGAAAACCCAATAACAGAAGATAATGAGTACTACGTATCAGAACAGGTCAATTAGTAAAGGCATAGATTGGGTTACTGTATGGCTGTATGCTTTTATACTCACCGTAGGCATTATGTGCATCTTTATGGTAGAGTACAACAGCGACCAGCCGTGGCTGTCTTCTTTTCTTACCGGAAAAACCAATTACAGCAAACAACTCCTCTTTGCAGGTATATGTGTGGTAGTAGCTGCCTTTATTTTGCTGAGTGATAGTAAATTGTACACCGCTTTTGCCAACCTCCTGTATGCATTTGGCATACTGCTGATGCTGGCCACTTTTGTAATAGGAAAAAGTATCAATGGCTCTAAAAGCTGGATACCGCTGGGCGGCGGCTTCAACCTGCAGCCTGCCGAACTATGCAAAATATTTGCAGCACTGGCACTTGCCAAGTACATGTCGCGGCAAGACATAGATTTTACCAAAACATCAGCCCAGATAGTAGGTGGAGTGATTGCCATACTACCGGCTGTTTTGTCGGTGGCACAAAACGAAACCGGACTGGCACTGGTATATGGTGCTTTTTTTATTGTCATGTACCGGGAAGGATTGCCCGGCTGGATATTAGTAGTGGGCTTTTCGTTTGGCGCATTGGTGGTAGCAACCCTTGTATTGCCACCGCTTATCCTGTTCATTGTGCTTACGCTGTTTGCCGGAGCGGTGGTGTATTTCAATCTTAAAAAGATAAGACGCAGCCTCAGCTTTTTGTTTGTGATCATTTTTATCTGGCTCACCTGTGTAGGCGTATCGGTGTTTGCAGTGCCGTATATTTTTAATAACGTATTCCACTGTTACCAGAGCCAGCGTATCTACAGCATGGTGGGCAAAGACTACGATTGTAACCAGAACAGAGCGGCGCAAACTGCCGAAAGTGAAAATAAATCTGTTGTAAAGCCTGATGATTACAATGTGCGCCAAAGTAAGATTGCTATTGGCTCGGGCGGATTATTCGGGCGTGGCTTTATGAAAGGTACTCAAACCCGTGGTAAGTATGTGCCCGAGCAGCATACCGACTTTATCTTTACGTCCCTGGGAGAGGCGTTTGGCTTTACTGGCTGCCTTGTGTTTTTGCTTGTGTACTTTTTCTTATTGCTGCGCATTGTAAATATGGCGGAGCGACAGCGAAGTACGTTTAGCAGGGTGTATGCCTATAGCGTAGCGAGTATTATATTTTTGCATATTGCCGTAAATGTATGTATGACTATCGGGCTCTTCCCCATAGTGGGCATACCGCTGCCCTTAATGAGCTATGGTGGTTCGTCGTTGCTTACATTCACTATTCTGATATTTATCCTGATAAGACTGGATGCAGATAGAAATATGGTGCTGCGATAGTTACCGCGAAGACGCGAAGACGCTAAGATGTATAAATTATACCAGATTCAAAAAGTAGGCTGATACCAGATACCGGTTGCCAGTTGCCGGATATGAGCTGTGAGCCTAATGCATCGCATATGGTACTACCCAACTGTAAATAGCATTAATAACAAAGGTTCCAGATTTTACTAGTCCGGAACCTTTCATTTTGAGTTATACCGTAATCAACATCTATCATCTGTCATCTGTCATCTTATTGCTTCTGGTGCTTCAGTATAAAATCCCACGATTGATCTACCGCTTCTTTTAGCTGGTGCATTTACTTCTAAAATATTGGTTGTATCGCCATTCTGGCACGGGTTGGTTTTGCTCCCATTAATGCTGGCGATAGCTGCATATTTGTCTTTGGGACCATAACAGTTCAAAAGTTTACCCAGATCCCCCCCATTACCTACGCCTATAATGTACAGGCGTTTTGGGTCACACTGGTATTGTTGTATAAAAAAGTCAACCATGATGCTGATAAAGCCTGCATCATTAACGCTGTCTGTAGCAGAAGATGTTCCTGTCTGACTATTCCAGTGTGCAGCAATTGCATCAGGATACAGTATTACACAATCGCTGGAGTCGGCCTTAGCATGAATAATATCACCCAGGCTCTTGATCGTACTTTTAGCACTGCTGTTTGCATCATGCAGCACCACTACCAGCGGATATAGATCTTTCTTGCCCCAGTTCAGTGGCATGTAATAAGTAATAAGGCGTGATCTGTTATCA
This sequence comes from uncultured Chitinophagaceae bacterium, assembly GCA_963819045.1. Classification (GTDB taxonomy): domain Bacteria; phylum Bacteroidota; class Bacteroidia; order Chitinophagales; family Chitinophagaceae; genus Ilyomonas. Next base: position 164,534 of record CAWFUV010000022.1, read on the forward strand.
ATATTAAAATCGGAGGTATAAATACCTTGTGGCTTTATGCCTTCATACTGGCTAAATGCATGGGATAAACTAAAAGAAAGCAACAGCACTGTCGCAAGCTTCAACATCTTCATAGGAATAATTAAGCAGGATAAAGATAGTTAAGAAGCTGATTGAGTTAATTATTTGGTATTGCTTATGATGTTTTATTTGGCTGCAACTGCGTTGAATTTTCCAGCCTTAGGCTTTAGAATCCTATGGGACAGGTCGCGACCTGTCCCTACATGAAACGCACATCATCCATTCTAAACAATTAACTCAATCAGCTTCTTATATCAACTGCTTTTCACTTACTTTTATTGCTAACAAAATCACCTGCATGGCTCGCTTTTTTATTCATCCCGATATTGCTAAAGCCCGAACAATCGACACTACTTACTATATCAGTGAAGCTTATTATGAAGAATCTAAAGAGAAAATATTTGCAAGGAACTGGCAGTTTGTTGGGGGTACAGATGCAGTAAAAGAGCCTGGGTCAGCTTATCCGTTTACACTGTTAGAAGGTTATTTAAATGAACCTTTACTTATAACAAAAGACAAAGAAGGCATTTTGCATTGCATGAGCAATGTGTGTACTCATCGCGGCAACCTGGTGGTGTATGAGCATTGCAGGCTAAACCAGTTGCGCTGTAAATATCATGGAAGGCTATTCTCATTGGATGGAAAATTTATCTCCATGCCTGAGTTTAAAGAAGTAGAAGACTTCCCTACGGAAGCAGATAACCTGCACAGCCTTCCTTTACAGCAATGGGGTAAATTGTTATTTACCTCGCTGGATGCAACATTACCTTTTGAAGAGGTGTTTGGCGAAATGATGCAACGTATTCACTGGTTTCCTGTTAATGATCTGCGCTTTCGTGCCGACCTGTCGAAAGACTATTTTGTAAAAGCCAACTGGGCATTGTATTGTGAAAATTACCTGGAGGGCTTCCATATTCCTTTTGTACATGCGGACTTGAACCAGGTACTGGATTTTGGTGAATATACTACCGAGGTCTTCCGCTACTCCAACCTGCAGTTGGGCATTGGCAAGAAAGGCGATATGTGTTTTGAGTTGCCCCCTTCCTCACCCGATTATGGTAAGGAAGTAGCGGCCTATTACTTCTGGGTATTCCCGAATATGATGTTCAACTTTTACCCGTGGGGCTTATCCATAAACATAGTACAGCCAACCAGTGTAAGCTCCATGCAAAGTGTCTTTTCTCACCTATGTATCTGATGAAAGCAAGCTTAACCTTGGTGCCGGCAGTGGCCTGGAAACTGTAGAGCTGGAAGATGAAGAAGTAGTAGAAAATGTACAGAAAGGCATTCGCTCACGGTTTTATACAAAAGGGCGCTATTCTGTAAAAAGAGAGCAGGGCACACATCATTTTCACTCACTTATTGCTGAGTTTATGCAATAAATTCTTCCTGAACCAACACCAGACTACTGATGAATGAACTGAAACGTACGCTCGGACTGAAGGCCGCTATCTCTATTGTAATTGGCAGTATAATAGGTTCGGGTATATTTATGAAGCCGGCTTTAATGGCCACCCAGCTGGGCTCACCATTGCTTCTCACGAGTGTGTGGCTCATTGCCGGTCTTATTACCTTAATGGGAGCATTGAGCAATGCAGAAATTGCATCCATGTTTCCGGAAACAGGTGGCTCTTATGTCTATCTCAAAGTGATATATGGTAACACCTTTGCTTTTTTATATGGCTGGGCAGCCTTTGCAGTGTTCAATACAGCAGGTGTTGCATCTATTGCTTATGTGTTTTCACAGTACGCCAGTTACTTTATTCACCTGCCCCGTTTTGATACGGCTACCGAGCAGGCAATATTTTTCCATATTCCTTTTATTGGCAATATTTACCCGCTGGAGAATGCCGGTATTAAGGCACTCACCATTTTGTTAGTGCTGGTATTTACTGTGGTTAATTATATCAGTGTACAGTTCAGCGGTGCATTGCAACTACTAATGACTGTTTTGAAAGTCGCAGCACTCTTTTTATTGATTACAGGTATCCTGTTTTCAGGTAATGGCAATTGGAACAATACTATTGCTTCCTCTCCTCTAAAACCTGCAGGCACTCATTTATTCAACGCCTATATTGCTGCTATTGCAGGCGCTTTCTGGGCATACGATGGATGGAACAACATCACTTTCGTTGGTGGAGAAATCAATAATCCACAAAGGAATATTCCTAAAAGTTTATTCATTGGCTTACTAACTGTTATTACTATTTACAGTTTAGTCAATCTTAGTTATGAATACATGTTACCCATTCAAAGAATGAGTACATCTGGCTTTATAGCTTCCGATGCTGCTAAAGCGGCATGGGGCGCTATTGGCGGTTCTTTGATAGCGTTAATGGTAATGCTTTCAACCTTAGGAACTGCTAATGGCAATATCCTTTCTGTTGCGCGTGTTACTTTTGCCATGCACGAAGAAAGTACATGGTTCAATTGGGCGGGCAAAGTGCAGCCACGGTTTAAGACGCCGGGCAATGCATTACTCCTGAATGCAGTATGGACAATCGTTCTTATCATCACCGGCTCTTTTGATATATTGACGGATATGGTGGTGTTTGTCTCCTGGTTTTTCTACGGGAGCACCGCCTTAGGAGTATTTGTTCTTCGCAAAAAGATACCCCATCAGCCGCGCCCTTATAAAGTATGGGGCTACCCTGTGGTACCTCTTTTCTTTGTGTTGTTTACGGCGTTCTTTCTCGTATTTACTTTGTATAAAGATGTAAGTAATTATCAGCGGGGAGTTGTGCCTGTTATCAATTCACTGTTGGGCATTGTTATTACCTGTATTGGTATTCCGGTGTATTACTTCTCAAGGAAGAAATAAGGGCTTATTTTGGTATTTATCTACTTTTATGTGATTGACTTTTGTTTATAAGCTTTCTAATTTGCAGTTTTAAACATCCTCTTGATATAGAAAATCTTAATTGAGTACAATGCCAGTTAATGTAGTGATAGTTGAAGATGATACTGACATACGTCAATCGTTAGAAGACATGCTTGCTGACTGTGATGACATTAATTGTGTAGCCTCTTTTCCAAATGCAGAAGAGTTTATCACTTCCTTTCCCTACATTAATACCGATGTTGTACTGATGGATATTGGCTTGCCCGGCATAGACGGCATTGCGGCTGTTGAACAAATGAAACCGATGAAGCCAAAGGTGCAATACCTGATGTGTACATCATTTGAAGAACCAGAAAAAACTTTCCAGTCGTTGTGCGCGGGAGCTACCGGCTATTTACTTAAGAACTGCAGCTCAACCGATTTATTCCGTGCAATAAGAGACATCTACAACGGCGACTCACCTATGAGTCCGCAGATTGCGAGATTAGTGGTTAGTTCTTTTAACAAACAACAAAAAAAAGCTACAGAATACGATACACTTACCGAGCGGGAGAAAGAGATTTTACAGCATTTATCAAAAGGATATCAGTACAAAGAAATTGCTGGCAGAATGTTTTTAAGTATAGAAACAATCCGCACTTACATACGGAATATTTACGAAAAGTTACAGGTACATACCCGTACAGAGGCCCTGAATAAAGTGTTTCCTAAATAGATCAGGCTTCAGTTTCAACCCTGAACCTTCCTTTGAATTGTAACTGGGTTCCCTTGTTTTTCTCTGAATGAATAGTAAGACTCCCCCCGATTAGTTCCATTCTTTTTTTCATGTTGGTAAGGCCGTTGCCAAAAGCTCGGCCGTTCAGTTGTTCCATTCCTCTGCCGTTGTCCTTTATAGTTAGTGTATAATCGTCATCAGAGTACTTAAAATAAATAGCTGCTTGAGTTGCCGCTGCATGTTTTAATATATTGTTAAGTGCTTCTTTCACTACCAGGAAGAGGTTGCGCTTAATATCTGGTGAGACAGGTGCTGGTGGCACTTCTTCGGGAAAGTTGATATGAACTTCTATGGTAGTTGCTTCAAAGAAGTTGAAAATATAATTTCTAATGTATGCTAATAAGCTTTGCAGATTATCATGCTTTGGATTAACAGCCCAAATGATTTCTCCAAGGTTGCTGATAACTTCTTTGGAAGAACCTGCAATCTTATCTATTATTTCAGGCTCTACCTCTTTACTCCTTTCATATTTGGATTTTACCCGTTGGCTTAAAAGTGAAATCTTAGTAAGCCCGGAACTGATCTCATCATGGATGTCCATGGAAATTTTTGAGCGAACCTTCTCTATGGCTTTTTGCCGTTCAAATTCCTGCTGCTGTGCTTTGAGCTTTCGTTTCAGATAAGATTTTACAACAAGGTATATGGTTTCTGTAATGGATAGTATAACCAGCGCTCTGAACCACCAGGTCTCCCAGAATGGTGGCGCAATGATGACGGTTATAGCATCATCCTGCCTACTCCATACTCCATCACTGTTTGCTGCCAGTACATGGAAAGTATAAGTGCCGGGTGCAAGGTTTGTATAGGTTACACTTCTTTGTGTCTTAGCGTTCACCAAATGGTTATCATAACCATCCAACTTGTACTTGTATTGAATTTGGGATGTATTTTGATAAAGTAATCCAACATAGTTGAACGTTATCCTGTTCTCATTGTACTTCAGATGGATGCTACTCTTACTATAAAGAAGAATAGTTGAATCCACTACTTTCTTTGCCTGAGGTTTGTTAACAACAACTGTTTCAAGATGCACAACAGGTACAATACTATCTGGTGTGAAATCATTCGGATTTAAAGTAACAAAGCCTCCTCCTGTCGAAAAAATAAATAAACCTCCACTTATTTTATAGGATAAGTGATTGGGCATGTCGTTCTCTAACAATTCATTGTTTATATTTCGAACTGAACTTGTTTGCAGATTGTAAATAGATATACCTCTTACCGATTTCAACCATATGTTACCGCGGTTATCTTCAAGTATGCCCTCAATTTCGTTATACAGTAATCCATCTTTCTCTGAAATTCTCCTTACGGTTTCTTTTTTTCTGTCAATCAAAAACAACCCGTCAGTAAAGGTTCCTATACACAAATCATGTCTGCTGTCTTCATAAATACTTAGCACCCCTTTAAGTAGCGGAACTTTGTCTCCGAATGAGGTGAATGTGCCTGACTCCTTATTAATCTTATTGATACTCCCCCAAATAGTACCTACCCAAAGTATTCCGTCTTTATCCTTATACAAACATTGAACATCATTATCATCAAGCCTGTTGTCTTTTGGTGTTCTTTCAACATTAGAAATATGAGGATACCTGGTAAACTTTTTTGTAGCCTGATCAAACCGGCACAACCCACCCTCATATGTACCTATCCAGATATAGCCTGAAGCATCTTCCCACAAAGCGGCAATACGGTTACTGCTTAATGAGGTAGTATCCTCTTCATGATACGTGTATGTTTTTATTTTTTTGGTCACCGGATTGTAGCAGCATAAACCTTGATAGTTGAGCGTATTGTTACCATACCAAACGCAACCCTTTTTATCAATAAGTATTGCAGATACCAAAGAATTAGGTCCTGATTTTTTTCCTGATACCCCTCCTTCAAAAGAATTTTTAGCAGGGTTCCAGTGGCATAAGCCACTATCAGTGGCAAACCAAATGGTATGATCGGGAGCTTCTGCACAGTCATTAAATAGTACCTGTTTATCCCTTTTTTTATCAGTCGTAACGATATGGGGAGTTAGTTTTGATTTCTCTTTATTTACCCATTGTACTCCTCTGTTACCTTCACTGATCCATAGTGTACCTGAATGGTCTAAGTACAAATCATGAGGAGATTGTAACGACTCGTCGTCGGTTGATTTAGAAGTGTATATTGTAAAATGTCTTGTTATAGTATTAAAATAAGCCAACTTCCCCTCAACACTTCCCCCGTTAACCAGGCACCAGAAATTACCATATGGATCTTCTTTAAACCCATAAATATTTTTCAATCCTGGAGCAGATGATGGGGGGATATAGTTTATAAACCGCTTGCTTGCCACGTCAAAAAAAATCAAAGCTGTCTGTGTTACTACCCATATATTTCCTTTTGAATCACAATTGATATTATATATGTAATCATCGCTTAAACTTATTGCAGCATATTGGAGATGCTGGTAAATGGTGAGCGAATCATTATCTGTATTATACCTGCCAAGGCTTTCAAACTTATCCGTATGGTCGTTCCATATTGCAATCCATAAAATATGTGGATTGAGTTTATCAATACAAACCATACTGAAATCTTTATGCAACAGCCGGTTGTTTGTCGTAAAATGTTCGATAAAACGATCTCTGCTATAATCATATTCTTTTAAGCCATTATCTGAACCGCACCAGATGTTTCCGTTGTTATCTTTGATCAGTGGAGAGAAGTATATTGAATAAGTTGTGCGATGCCTGCCTTTTTCTTCATTACTGTAGTGAGTGAATCGTTGATGCCTGGCATCAAAAGAAAAAACAGATTCTGCTCCTGTTAATCCCTCATGCAATACAAACCAGAGGTTACCGAGCCGGTCATTGATGAGATTATATATACTGCCTGCCTGTAAAAAATGTTCATTGATGGTATCAGGTGTACACAGTATAAATGTATCATTGGGGCGATCATATTTATATAAACCATTAGAATAGGTACCTACCCAAAGCTCTCCTTTAGTGTCAACATATATGTCGGAAATCCTGGTACGGTTTAGCTTCTTTCCACTTAACAGATATGTTTTAGGTTGATAGCCATCATAACGCACCAGACCATTATGCGTACCCATCCACATATATCCCTGATTGTCCTGGATAATAGGGTGCACACGTCCTTCAATTAAGCCGTCTTTTACAAAAAGGTGGTTAAACTGGAGTTGTGCTGGTGGATTGTTTTGTGCAGTACATAGTAAAGCAAGTTGGGATAATAGGACTATAAACAGGCTCCTCATACGCGACTTGTTCAACAAAGGTGTTCAACGAATAAATATAAGCTATTTCCGCTATCTACTAAAGTAGATATAATGTTTTTATTTTACTACTTCCATGTGATTGACAGCAGAAAAAGTAATGCGCAACTTTGATACATCAAATAATGCTGACTATGAATAAACAATCCTCCTCTTGCTAAAGGTTATGTGGGTTGCGGTTTATATCAGCGGGCTGATGCAAAATACTTTTCGTTGCACCGGTTTGGCAGGGACTGGAACTGTTATAGTATAGGTTATGTTTAATTTTTAGTGCCTCCGGTAAAAGCATTACAGGAATAGAATAAAAAGAATGGCGATAAGGAAGGTAAGAAAGAAAATCGATAATTGTACATTAATGAACTAAAAACAGTGATGCAAAGAATATAAAACCTTAGCTCATTACAAAAGGTAATGAGTAATGCAACCTTAAATTGTGCATCGCTGGTCAAAAATACAACACCTAAACCCTTTATAAATTAAGACCTATCTATTTTAACTGCCTGCACAACATCCAAAGCTAATCTGACGATTTTGAATGAAAAAAGTATTATCCAGGTAATGTTTGAGCATATATACAGCTTTACGCCTGATGGTTTGCTGCACCATCAAGGAAGATCATACGATACAAACGGCAAACTAACCTCTAACTAGTTCTTTACTTTAAAGCGGGATGTTTCATTGGCTTCGATGTCAAAATAAATAGTTGAACCAGTATAAAATGCTTATCTTAATGTCATTAATATACTTCATCCAAAGCCCATTCACATGAAAAAACTACTACTTTCCCTGGCACTCTTTATTACTACTCTTCATTCATTTTCTCAATCGTTAACCCCTGCTCCTAAACCAAGTGACTATTACCTAACCAAAAGCCGCCACCAGAAAACGGCTGCATGGATAATGCTGGGCGGTGGTGTCGGGCTTACTGCCTTGGGTATAGCTGTATCGGAGGCAAACACTGTTGATTATGCATTGGGTAATTCATCCAACCATAATACTGCCGGTACTGTATTGGGTATTGTAGGTGTTGCTTCTGCATTAGGCAGCATACCAATGTTTATAAGTGCTGCCCACAACAAGCACAAAGCAGCATCTGTAGCAGTTAACATGCAAAAGGTACCGATGCTGGCTGCTTCGGCCAGCCGTACTGCTCTTTTCCAACCGGCAATAACAGTAAAGGTTTCCTTGTAAGCTAAGCGATTTGCTTCAATACACTTTGGCCCTGGTATCTATCCTAAACTAATTTACCTAAACACCCAATTACAATGCAATCACCAAACCTAACTCAAATTATTCTACTCATTTTTGCTGCTGTTTATCTCTCTTCCTGCGCCCCCTCCCGCTTTGTAAAGCCATTGGCTAAGAATGAACAGGCAGTAAATATTGCTGCAGGTGGCGCCATTATCAATTACCACGATATTCCCATTCCCGAGCCATTGGTAACTGCTACTTATGGCTATGGTATAGATAGTAGTCTTACTGCCTTTGGCTCTTTCAACATTACCTCAGCTTTATACGGTAATGTACAGGTAGAGGCAGGTGTTGTAAAAAGGATTGTGCGGCAACGGAATGGCTGGCCGGGTGTAAGCCTCACACCGGTTGCCAATTACATCTTTCGTAATAGTGTTGATAATAAATTCTATCCGCAGTTAGATGTGAATGCTTACTGGGATTACAACAAGGAGAGAAATCTTTTCTATGCCGGGCTTTCTAATTGGTTTGAACTATCTGCTACTAAGGCACATGACCAGAAGCAAGATCATCACTGGTTACTCACACCCATGATAGGGGAATACTTTGTTCGCAGTAAATGGAGCATTAATGTAGAGGTAAAATTAATAGCTGCTAATTTATCAAGCCAAAAAACAGTAGTAGAGTACACAACGCCTTTTAACCATCAAGGTGCAATGGGCATTTATGTTGGCTACACCAGAAAAATTAAATAATATGAACTACAGAGTATCGCAATTAACTATAGCAATAGTCATAATCTTTATAGCAGGATGCCGCCTGGATGATAATTTGTTTAACCAATCTAAACTAACATCGTATTCCTTTGACAACTATACCGGCGACGTGGACTTTAAATTGGATGCTGTTTACAAAATACCCGATAGTTTGATTAATCTTATCACTTTAGATTCAAAAGCGCCAGGCGAAACCTCTCCTGTAAAAATCTATGCGGTATATATCGGCGATATCCAACGCATAGCAATAGATACAGTGATCATGTATTGCCATGGTAATAAGGATAACATGGACTTTTACTGGCCACGTGCTGCTCTGCTGGCTAATGCCAATGGAAAGAACCATTATGGTGTACTGATGGTTGATTACAGGGGCTATGGCATGAGTGAAGGAAAGCCCGGTGAAGAAGGCTTGTATGCCGATGTGGATGCAGCCCTGCAATGGTTAAAGACAGAAGGGTTAACCAACAACCGGTTAGTGATGTATGGCTTTAGCATGGGTTCCGCACCTGCTACTAAGTTAACTTCCGAGCCACGCAGTATGATGCCCTCCAAACTCATGCTGGAAGCGCCTTTTGCCTCAGCAGCAGTACTGGTGCAGGATGCTACCGGCTTGGCCTTACCGGCATCGTTTGTTACCGATTTGCAAATTAATAATGCCGAAGAGATTAAGAAAGTACAGCAGCCTTTCTTCTGGATTCAAGGAATAGATGACGATTACTTAAATATTGAGACTACCGGCGAATTGGTATATGCCAATTATTATGGAACATACAAAGAAGCACACCGGATTCCCGGTGCAGGGCATAGTAATATTCCAAACACAATGGGCTTTGATAATTACCTGAAAGCAGTGGGCGATTTCATTGCAAAGCATTGATGAGCGTAAATCCATAGAATTGTTCAGAATAATTCAGAGCTTATCACGCTGCAAGCTTGTGTGGTTTTCTACGGCTTCTTTAAGGCAATTTGTGTCGCCCAAAATAAAACTAGTGGCGAATTTCCCCCTACCCAATACTGAACAGTCCACGTTATACTGATCTTATACCACTTTCAATTAAGTAGTGTGATATTTACTTTTCTCAAGCTTAAAGCCTTTCACGCTCGTAGCTCACGGCTCGTAGCTCGCAGCCTTAACTTGTCCCGTAATTTTTATTATTGAACTCCGGGACATTCAGAGCTATACCTAACTTATACTTAAGTTATAGCTAACATATACCTAAGTTATACTTAATCTCCTCCCTATCTCCGTCGTATCTGCGCCGTACCTCCTTCGTATCTTGTCCCTTGAAACCTACCTCCTGTCTCTACTGAATATTCGTCCGGTTATATTTTATGGGACAAGTTAAGGCTTGCAGCTTTTTATTAGCCTACCTATTTGAATCTGGTATTATACCTAACTTATACTGATCTTATACTGAACTTATACCGGATATCCTCCCTGTCTCCTCTTGGATATCTCTTGAAGAACTCCCAGGATACTCCCTGTCTGCAGGCTTGTATCTTCAACCTTAAATCCGGTATTCTTACCCTGCTGATTCTATATGAGATTTCATAACGCTGAGATTATATTCAAGACTAAGAAGAATATAACCCAATAATATTGACGGTAGATAATGCTGTAAATGATTGTGGTCAGGTAAAAATGGATATAAACTATTTGAATGAACATGGCTTTGCATTATGGAAAGTTACCATACTTTTCGGTTTGCCTGCAATAAATAGAGCACATCTCCTTAATGACTTCCTTTACTTCTGTGAGCACAGGAGCAATATTTTATAACCAATAATTTTACACATGCACCTAGTAACTTTTTTCATTATGCAACTTGTTATTTTTAAAAATGACTGACCACTGTCATTCCCTTACATGACAATTGTCATAATGTATAGCGATAGACTTTCCTTCTTTTGCACCCGTTAATGATTGCTTGTTAGTTATTTCTGTATTTAATCAACATTTTAAACGATTAAGTACTTACCCAAACCCTGTCTCATTTTTGCCGGGCTGTAGCTGGCCTATGCTATATTCTCCTACGTGGCGTATGAATAGGCATAATAACCAGATACTACACCCCGGCATTTTTATCCATTTTATCCATCATTCATTCGCCTTTACCTGACGGTTGATTTATTTTTAAAAACAATTTTAGCATTTAATTTGTTCATTATCTTTCACGCTTTAACAATGTCGATACGTGAAGAGATTTGCTATTCTATGCCTGCTGGTTGTACTGTTACCATCTTTGCTATTTGCCCAAAAGAAAAATGCTGCCGTTCAATTGCCTATTCACAAAACATCCATACCTGTAACCATTGATGGTATAATGGATGATGCTGCCTGGCAGGAAGCAGCTATTGCTGATAACTTTTATATGGTGCTGCCAATGGATACCAGTTGCGCCCAGGTAAAAACCGAAGTGCGTATGACGTATGATGACCGATACCTGTATCTCATAGCAGTATGCGATAAAGCAGTGCCCGGCCCAAACATGGTAGAGTCGCTGCGGCGCGATTTTAATTTTGGGAAAAATGATAACTTCCTGGTGTTTATAGACCCGTTTGAAGACCAGACCACCGGCTTCTCTTTTGGCGCTAATGCCAATGGTGCACAATGGGATGGCGCCATGTACAGCGGCGGGTCGGTAGATTTAAACTGGGATAATAAATGGCGTTCGGCAGTAAAGAATTACACCGATAAATGGATTTTTGAAGCAGCCATTCCTTTTAAAACATTGCGCTATAAAAGAAATATGCCGCACTGGGGTATTAACTTTAGCCGCAATGATTTAAAGACTACCGAGAAAAGTAGCTGGGCGCCTTTGCCGCGCCAGTTTCCTACGGCATCGCTGGCCTATACCGGTACGCTGGTGTGGGATGCGCCACCACCGGAGCCACGCAGCAATGTTTCAATAATTCCTTACTTCCTTACCAGTACTGCTAAAGATTTTACTACCAACCAAAAGTCGGGCATACTGGGGCGTGAGGGTGTAGATGCCAAGATTGCTTTTTCAACCGCACTCAACCTTGATCTTACCGTGCGTCCGGATTTCTCACAGGTAGAAGTAGACCAGCAGGTAACTAATCTAAGCCGTTATGAGTTGTTTTTCCCTGAAAAAAGACAGTTCTTTTTAGAAAACGGTGACCTTTTTGGCAACTTTGGCTATGGCGATATACGTCCTTTCTTTTCACGCAGAATAGGCCTGAATACACCTATCAATGTTGGTGCGCGCCTGAGTGGCAAGATCAATAAAACACTGCGCATCGGCGCTATGGATATGGAAACGGAAGCCAACGGCAGCATAGCTTTACCAGCACAGAATTATACTGTTGTTTCGCTACAGCAAAAAGTATTCAGGCGCTCCAATATTGCTTTTATTTACGTTAATAAATCGTCTATTGATTACCATCCGGCGAGCAGCGATAGCTTGAAAGGGGTTTATTCCGCATACAACCGTAATATGGGTGTAGAGTATAATCTTGCTTCTTCTAATAATGTATTTACGGGTAAAGCATTGTTGCTAAAGTCCTTTACACCTGGCAAGAGCGGTGATGACATTACAAATGCTGCCAACCTGCAATATAGTGGCCGCAAATGGCTTATTAACGGGCAATATGAATATGTAGGTAAAAACTATACTGCCGAAGCAGGATATGTGCCACGTACCAATTTTATTAAGCTTAATCCAACTATTACCAGGTACTTCTTTCCTAAGCGCGGTTCCATTCTTTCACATGGTCCTCAGCTATCGCTGAACTATTTCTTCGATACTAAATTCAATCGTACCGACCATGAAAATGTATTCTCTTACCTGTTTACTTTCCGTAGTAAAAGCACCCTCTCTCTTTTAGGGCAAAATGATTATGTGCGTTTGCTAAGACCATTTGATCCCACTAATACAGGTAAAGACACATTGGCTACAGGTAGTGAGCATCGGTATTCGCTTACCGGCTTTGATTATGTATCGGCACCGCAACATGTATTTACGTATGCCGCCACTATGCGTTATGGCAGTTATTATGCTAATGGAAACATTTTTACTGTTGGTGGAACACTTGGCTACCGCTTTCAGCCTTATGTTAATATCAATATGAATGTTAACTACAGCAAACTGATGCTGCCGCAGCCCTGGGGTAATGTAGGTTTCTGGCTCGTTGGTCCACGTATAGACGTGACGTTTACCAATACATTGTTTTTTACTACTTTCTTCCAGTACAATCAGCAAACCAATAACATAAATATCAATACACGCTTTCAGTGGCGCTACAAGCCTGCCTCCGACTTATTCATTGTTTATACAGATAATTATTATCCGGGGCCGTTTGCCGTAAAAACAAGAGCACTGGTATTGAAGTTGAATTATTGGTGGAATTTGTAAGTGCAGCCTTAAAATTCCTTCCTCTGAGCAGTAAATAGAATTTCACTGTTCTTTAATATAATTTTTAAGATTTTATCTTCCAGGCACATAGAGATTAAAACGAACTTAATAGTCCTTAAATTCGGGTTAATACAATCTTTAGAAAAGCTACCTAAACTTTCAACTATTTACATTTGTAGTAAACCTTCTACAAGGGTAGTAATATATAATATTGCCCAATGTTATAAGGCCCCGTTATTCATTAATCAAGTGTACAAGTCAATAAAATTGGGCTGAGCCAACTGCTGTGATTATTTAATTTCTTATAATCCTGCATAGTACCAGATTCAAATAGGGTACCCTTCATAAGCAACAAACTGGAAACTGTGAGCTTCGGGTAGAAGTATGTACGTTACTATCTGAAAATGGTATAATATACCAAGACAACTTACACATATTACATTTTTATACCCATGTGTATCCCGTTATCCATGAATCCGTAACAATGAAACTAAAACATTACATTGCTGCTTTATTACTGCTGGCAGCCATAAATTTTACCCCGGTGATCATACATGCCCAAACTGACGGTGACGGCGGTTTAGAAAGTGATGATCCTGACGCTCCAACAAATGTTCCCTTTGATGGTGGAATTAGTTTATTGGTAGCAGCAGGTGTGGCGTATGGCTTGAAGAAGAAACATGATTCTAAACAACAGATGCAAGACAGAGTAAATGCACGATATCGCAACTACAATTGTATGTAAGTAGCAAGAATGAGCAGCAAAGACTTCCTGACGTTAGTAAAGCCAATATTTACTCTACCTGATTGCAATATAGTATAATAAAAAAAGTTATACCCGATAAAACAAGGCGGTGGCCTATTATGAAGGAGTCTTATTTAAATGGTATTCTATGTCAGCAGCACTGCAAAAGCAGCCTTATTTATACTTATTACATCAGGATAGCACCATGTTCTTCTTCATTGCCGTTTCTATAATCTTTTGAGCCTGCCACAAAGCAGTGGCTGTTGGCTGATGTAATACACGTCGTAAGGAGCCGTCATCATCGGGTAATATATCCCATACGCCAGCGCGGTGCCATGGCTGCATGTGATCCCAATCGGGACGGTCTATAATAGGGTACCAACACATGCCCCAAAGTGGCAGACCATGCCGGATAATCCTGGCACATTCGCCTGCAACATAAGAGATCCATTTCGGGCGGTCTATGCCTGGGTGACTGGTTTCGGCAAGCAAAAAGGGACGCTTATACCTTTTATATACCTCATGCAATAGATTGCTTAATGGCTGCCAGCGCGGATCGTTGTTTTCATTTAACCAGGGCAAAAACTGTCCCGTAGCTCCTATCCACTGGTTGTTGTAATAATAATTCAAGCCCATAATATCCAGGTATTCGGGCTTACCCCCTAGCTCAGGACACATGCGCCCACAAAGTATATCCGTCATCTGGAACTGGTGTTCATGTAAATCAGCAGCATGCCTTACAGCTTCTTCATCAGCATCCAGCGGGGGCACTGTGCTCGTCAGCGGCTCGGTAGTTAATATGCGCACACTAGGGTCCTCCCTTTTCATAGCAGCTATACCTTCAATATAGGCCTTCATCAGTTGATATTTCACTTCCCAACCCTGGCCTACACAATATGGCGAAGTACCCCTGGCATCACCACCGAGCCACGATAAGAAACTTACTTCGTTAATAGGTGTAACTATTAATGTGCTTTCTGCATCTATGGATCGGTAAAACTGCACAAAAGCCCGGCATAGTGCTGCAAAGCGGCGCGCAAACAAGGGATGCAAAGGTGTAAGATCATCGGGAAAGCCAAAGTGGCAAATATCCCATACCTGCTGTATACCTTGTGCTTTAGCACACTTCATCTGGTAGCCTACCGTACTCCAGTCGTACTCATACGGGCGCTGCTCTACCTGGCTCCAGCGAATACCTTCCCTTACCGTTTTAATATCAAACAGACCTAATTGTCGGTAGTCTTCTTCCAGCATTTGTAAATGCCCGGTAAGCGTTAAAAAATCTACCCTGTTGCCAAAAGCATTTAGTTTATCGGTGCACTCAAACCCAGCCATCCAAAAGGAGTCAAATGGATTATGATTGTTTACATAGTGATCATTTATCAAAGCAGTCATATATAGAAAATTATTTTGTTTCTGTAAGCTTTCAAAAGCTTTGTAGCTACTTACCTTTTTTACCTGTTTGATATGTAAGCAATCATTAAAGCGGTTTTACAGCTCATTCTACCACAAAAAATCTTCTTGCTGTTTTACTTTACCGTACACCTGTTCTTTGGCAGATCAGGTTATGCAGAGGATTTTCATGCTGCATAACCTTTCTTTACTATTGAGTACGGCAAATAATTTGTTTATACAATTTAAAAATCAATACTATTATGGTGCAGTAATAGAAACTTTATGGCCATTTAACGGCGTTGGCGCATATTGTTCCTCAGCCTGCATCAGCTTCTTAAACAACGTTAACGATTGCGCTACTACCTGGTCCATATTATAGTACTTATAAGTGCCTAAGCGGCCTGCAAAATACGTGTTAGGCGTAGCTGCAGATAGCAACTGGTACTTTTTGTACATTTTCGCATTTTCCTGTGTTGGTATTGGATAGTACGGATCCCCCTCGTCTGTTGGATACTCATATACAATAGACGTTTTTGGATGCTTTTGCCCTGTGAGATATTTAAACTCGGTAATGCGCGTATACAACTGCTCATTGGGATAGTTGACCGTACCCGTAGACTGAAAACGCTCAGCTTCTATTGTTTCAAACTGAAAATCGAGCGAACGGTAAGGCAATTTGCCATAGCAATAATCAAAGTAGCTGTCTATAGGCCCGGTAAAGATGAGCGATTTGTGCGGTATTAGATTCACCACTTCTTTATAGTCCGTATTCAGCATGATCTTAATGTTGGGATGCGAGAGCATCTTCTCAAACATTTGGGTATAGCCATGCAGCGGCATTGCCTGGTAGGTATCGGTAAAATAGCGGTCATCCTTATTTGTACGTGTTGGTACGCGCGCCGTTACAGATGCATCCAACTGCGATGGATCAAGTGCCCATTGCTTGCGCGTGTACCCCCTGAAGAACTTCTCATACAACTCTCGTCCTACTTTACTTACCACTACATCTTCGGAGGTTAATATACGGTCTATCGTTTCGGCTTTCGATTTCAGAAAGGCATCTATCTCATCCGAAGAAAGATTAAGCCCGTATAGCATATTAATGGTGTTCTGGTTGATGGGTATAGGCACCAACTGCCCATCTACACTGGCTAATACCCGGTGTTCATAAGGACGCCACTTCGTGAACTGTCCCAGGTATTCAAATACGTCCTTAGAGTTCGTATGGAAAATATGAGGTCCGTATTTATGTATTAAAACACCATCGTTGTTGTAATAGTCAAAGGCATTACCCGCAATGTGGTTGCGCTTATCTATAACTAATACCTTTTTATTGGCTCTGCTGGCTAATCTTTCAGCCAACACACTGCCCGAAAAACCGGCCCCTACGATCAGGTAGTCAAAAGCTGCCTGGCTTTTTTCTTTTCTTTTATTATTGGCAAAAAGTGCCTGCTTAGCTGTAAGGCTATCATTGATCAGTTCCATCATCTGCTGCCAGGTGTTATCCCAGGAGTTGTTGGCCAGGAAAGTATCCGACTTAGCCAGCCAGGCCGACTTGTCCTCAACTGCTAATTCTTGCTCTGCACATTGTATAAATTCTTCAGGCGAACTTGCTATATGCACCAGTCCTTCCGCGTTGTAAGGATGTACCACATCCCTGATAGGAGTAGAAATGACCGGCTTGCCGCCAGAAAGGTATTCAGGTGTTTTAGTAGGACTAATATATTTGGTAGATTCATTAAGGGCAAATGGAATAATAGCTATATCCCAGCCGCTTAAGTAAGCCGGCAGTTCATTGTACGACTTGCCGCCTAAGTAATGAATATTGCTGAAACGTGGCAGCGTGTCCGGATCAATTTTCACTACAGGTCCTAGCAATACAAATTGCCAATCAGGTTTTGCAGCTGCTGCTTTTTCAATTAGATCAATATCAAACCGCTCATCTATCACGCCATAAAAGCCCAACCGCGGGATGCGGAATAGCAGCCTGGTCTGCAGGCTCTTCTTTAAGAGTCCTGGCTTTTGCAAAATGGCATTTATCTATGCTGCTCGGGAAAGGATAGATATGTGCATGTTGGTCTTTCTTTGCTTCATACAAGCTATGCCCGCCGGTAAATACCAGGTCAGACTTACCCATTAATTCTTTCTCTAATTCTCTAAGTTGAGGGGGAGCAAATTTAAAGGAGGATAGTTCATCCATACAATCGTACACCGTAAGCATAGGTGTAAAATGATTGCTGAACTGTAGTGCCATTGGTGTATAATACCAAAACAGGTAGCGGCTGATACTCCGGTCGCTGAAAAGACGGTTTAGTATACTACGCTGCCTGCTTGCTGCATCACCCGGAGCACCTTTTTTTAAATGTGGTACTACTACCCACACCTTCTCTTTGCTTTGTTGGATTACATAATCATCCTCAGCATCAGTGTACATAGGCTCTTCTATGTAAAAAACACGATAAACAGAGGCAAACCTGCTGATTAAATGTTGTGGACGCTGATAAACAAAGTTCCATCTGAGATGCGCAAAGCAAATAACATCCATAGAGTGTTTTTCTGTTTTGAGGTTATAATAAATAATTGGAATATAAAACTGGCCGATAAGTCAAAACTTGATTCGCCCCCACTGCCCAAGTGGTAAAGATATTATAACTAATAAATGTGCCATTTTTCTACATTGGCAACTAATTGTTTATACAAAAGAAAATAATACTATATTGTGGAGTTGGGGCTTTGGCACGCTTAGTCGAGCAACTTTACCATCCGGCACATACTTCTAAGTATGTATACCGGGTGGTAAACTTTGAGCTGCAAGCCACCATACCATTTTCAATTAAACAACCCGGAACTATACCTGACTTATACCGAAGTTATACTGAATATACTGTCAATTAAGTTTCCTTAAGTTGCGAATCAAATTCGGAGTTTGTCATGCCGACCATGCCTTTAGCTTGGCAGGCTGCAGGAGGCATCTGTGGATAGTAGATAATCACTGTTTAGATATATTTTGATCTATAGTATAGTTATTAAACCTATTTAGTTGACAGCGTACTTAATACACTGTAACATAAATAAACTGAAGTAGTAGGTGAGTTAAATACTAAAAGTATTTGCACTATGGCAAAGTTAAACTCCATAATCAAACACAGCCTTTGTCATGCTGACCATGCCTTTGGCTTGGCAGGCTATAGGAAGCATCTGTGGATAGTACATTAATCACCGTTTAATTAAACGCTGATGTTTGCCATAGTTCTTAAATCTATTTATGTTACATTATACTAAATACACTGTTACATAAATAAGTTATACTAATAGCATCTACTATTACATAGGTAGGCTTCACAGATTAGAGCCTAACAATCACCTATGCTTGCACTAAAAACAGCAATGACTTAGCCTGCAATGAGCTACGTATCTACCTTTCGGTTTTCCGTTAAGTAAGACTACGCTGTTCAAAGTTTAAGGCCAAAGGCAACCAACCTGTTCATCAACTACCTGTCCATTAACAAGCAGCACCATGTTAGCCCAACAGGGCCACCCAGTAATAAAGCTGCCCCTTAGGCAATGGGGAGGCGCTGGCCCGGCAAAACGCGCGGAGCGATCGGGTTTGCCTTGAACTTTTTTGTTGCTTTTTTCTTTCAAGAGAAAAAAGCAAGACAAGAACTATCTGTAAGCAGGTACATTTACAATACCCTAGATGTATACAGCATTTAAACACTTTACACTAAACATATTAATGTAACAACGTACTAAATACATTGTTACTTAAATAAATTTAGAAGTAACATCTACTATCAAATAAATCAAACCTCACTAATAGAAGCTAACCCAAACGTATCCTCCCCACAGAAAACATAAATCCTCCAACCTGCAATGAGCTACGTATTCCCCTTTCCAATCGCTGCTAAGTATGCCTACACTGTTCAAAGTGTAAGGCCAAAGGCAACCAACCTATTCATCAAATACCTGTCAGTGAACAAGTAGCACCATGTTAGCCCAACAGAGCCATACAACCATGATGCTGCACCCTGGGCAATGGGGCGGCGCTGGCCAGCACGGATGCGCGGAGCGATCATGCCGTGCTTGAACTTTTTTGTTTCTTTTTTCTTTCAAGAGAAAAAAGAAAGACAAGATCTATCTGTAAGAACTTGTACTTAAAACATCTGCTGTGTTCACAGCACCCAAATAGACTTGTTCTAAACTAAAACAAACTTACTTGACACTGTACTGAGTTATACTTAACTTATACCTAACTTATACTTAACTTATACCTAACTTACACCGGCTTTCCTCTCCATCTGCGTCCTGTTTACTCCTCAATAACTCCCATGCAGCTCCAATGGTAGATAACGTCTCCGCTGGGTCTTTCCGCAGGATGCTGCGCAAAACTCCCCGCCTATGCAGCCTAGCCCAGATCCTGCAGATGTAAGAGATCAATCTTACCTCAGGTAAACCTCCGCTAACTGTTTCAACTCTATGTATTAAAGAGATATTAAGTACCCACGCTCTGTAGTATAGTCTGCAGGGCAATGTTATTAAAGTACGCATATTCCCTGCAAGCTTAAGCCGGATACACTTGCAATTCGTCTCCGTGGGGTCTTCAACTCCCGGCCTGTGCAGCCTGGCTAAGACCTAGCGGCTGTAAGAGATCATTCTCGCCTTAGTTACCTCCCGGCTAAGGAAATAATTATAATAGAAGGAACAACATTAAAACACCATCAGTTCCTAAAATTCTACGCATTCTTTACCAACTGCAACTGGTTTAACTCATTATTTATAAATTGAATCTCTTCCTGGCTAAGGCCTATCTGCATCGCTTTAGTATTTTCCTTAGCCTGCTTTGCATTACGTGCGCCAACAAGGGCAATGGTAATACCGGGCTGTGCTATTGTCCAGCGCAAAACAAGCTGCCCGGGCGTAGCGCCTTTATCGTCGGCCAATGGTTTTATCTTTTGCAGAAAAGCATCGGTTCGCCGCAGGTTCTCATCTTTAAAAAAGTACAAATTGGCCCTGTGGTCACCTTCAGCAAAATGGTACCCCGGTTTCATCTTACCGGTAAGCAGCCCTCGTTCCAACGGACTGTAAGCAAGAATAGATTCATTGTGCTTTATACAATAAGGAACTACCTCTTTTTCAATGTCGCGCTTTACCATACTGTAGGGTACCTGGTTACTGGCAAGCTGTATATATTTGTTTGCTTCCGTTAACTGCTCTACATTAAAGTTGCATACACCTGCCTGCCGCACTTTACCCTGCTTAATCAGTTCGGCTACCGTCTCCATAGTTTCCTGGATAGGTGTAGTTATATCCGGCCAATGTATCTGGTACAGGTCAATATAATCAGTACGGAGTCGGCGCAGGCTGTCCTCACATTCCTTAATGATACTATCCCGTCCGGCATATTTGTAAATATCAATATCCTGCCCCTGGTTATTCTTACTTTTAAAAGCAAAGTCACCCTTTGCAAGATCCCAGCGCATCCCATATTTGGTGAGTATTTGTACTTTATCCCGGGGAATACCTTTAATCGCTTCTCCCACAATTTCTTCACTCTCCCCCTGCCCATAAACTGGGGCCGTATCTATTGAAGTAACCCCCTCATTATAAGCGGCGCGTATAGCAGCTATGCTTTCCGAACGCTCGGTGCCACCCCACATCCAGCCGCCGGCTGCCCATGCGCCAAACGTAATAACTGATAATTTTAGGTCAGTTGTACCAATTTGCCTGTATTCCATATGTGTATGTTTTTAGTTATTTTGGGATGTTATTTTTTAGCTATGAAGACATAAAGTCATTCACAGAATCCTGTGGACAAAGAAGAAAAGAAAACTATACTTCATCCGACATTTATGCCCGGAGTATTTGTAGATAAAAACTATACCGTAAATTATTATTAATTGCTCTCCTTCCCCGAAATAACTCCATCCATAGCATCCTGTGCAGTAGCTATGGGTCATTGCGAAGCTTGTGCTAAGTGCATTTCCGACATCAGAGGAGTTATTCCACTACTATGCCCTAACCATTACAGCATCCCGCCATTAGGGTACTAAAGCCCTACCTCCTCCATATCTAAGCCGTATCTGAGCCATATATCCTACGTCTTTTGCAGTAGATATGGAGTAAAAAACAGGGGTAAACAGTAACATTTTTTACTAGGAGGTGCGCTGACGCTAACACCTGGAAGAATTAGTATTTGCGTAGTTTAAAATTACACTAAACATTACTTCTACAATTACTATAGCTAATTGCAATAGTATAACTTATGCCTAACTTTATGTAATGGCAATATTTGATAAACATAAAATAAATTTATCAAGCCTTGATAAAATAAACTACTACCAATTTATTACGATTGTAATAGCTGTTGGACTGATATTGCTTTGTTTAAACAACATAAGCTACTATGGCATGCAAATTCTAAAATGGGATTTACTGTTAATGTCGGGTGCTGTTGTTTTTATTGTAGCAGTTCAAATGGCTTTAAAAATTCCGGCTAAATTTGATGAAATGCTTAACCGTCTTACTCATAGAGGATCGTTACAAATTACGCTCGAAGAATTAAAGGCACTTAAAATAAACTTACAACACATTGACAAAAAGCTGTCAACTATAATGGGTTTGTTTTTTGCATTCGCATTACTGTTTGCTTTTTTCTTCACGTTTGGTTTTCCTCTTCCGGGTACAAGACTTCCTATTACAGTTTTAGAGTGTGGTGGTGGTTTTATTGCAGGCGTCTTTTTCGGGCACATGTGTGGATATGGACGTCTTGGCCGGTTAATTAAAAAGCATAATATCACCCTTAACATACAACCGGGGCATCTTGATGAAGTAGGAGGTCTTAAACTGGTTGGGGATTTTTATTTTCAACAAGCCATGGTAGTAGCCATGCCTGCCTTTTTTTTAGCTGTATGGTTATTGATTATGCAATTCGGAGATACACGATACACCGCCTGGAAAACATCATATGCCATTTTACTGAGTGTAAACATAATTGTTGAAATACTTGTTTTCGTAATCCCCATGTTATCTTTCCATAAGATGATGTTGGCAGCGAAACAGAAACAATTGGAAGAAGCTGATGAATTAAGTAAAGAGATTACTCTTGCTGAACATCAGTTATCAAAAGAACTGGATGTGAATAAAAGGGACCTTCTTAAAGACCGGCTGTCCTTCATGACAAAAGAATATTGGGATATAGAAAAATTGCCAACTTGGCCAATATCAAAAAAGACTAAGCAACATTTTAAAAAAAACAACTTTACATTATTAATGCCTTTGATGATAGATATTATAGGAAGAACAAGTATTGGCAAAACTTCCTGGTGGCATGACGCCTCCGATATATTTGGAAAAATGTTTAAATAAACCATTTACAAGTTTCACTTCTTTTCCGCAATATCTCCATCAACAGCGTCATGTGCGTTAGCTATAGGACATTGCGGCGTTGCCCCAAATGCACTCCGTCATCAAAGAAGTTATCTCGCTACTATTTTACCATAACCATTACAGGCCCCCAGTTAAATGAATATCCCCTTCTCCATCCTAAAGCCCTGTCAAAGTCATAGCAAAGCCATATTAAAGTCATGGATAGTTCATGGCAGAGTCATGCTAAAGTCCTGCCTTAGCCCCACCTGAGTCGTATCTGAGCCATATATCCTACGTCTTTTGCAGTAGATAGAGGGTAAAAAACAGGGGCAAACAGTAACCTTTGGCAGCAGCTTGTGTCATGATCAGCCTACTAGCAGCAGTGAATTTCTCTATGTATTATACTATGTGCCTGCCACGCCAAAGGCGCTGGTCCAATCCCCGCCTGAATGACGCAGTCGGGCAGGTATGTCCCTATGATCCTATGTGGTGAACATAAATATATACCACACAGCACACAGCCACTTGCCCCTTATAATCTACTCATACATTTTTTACGCACCCATCTCTTAAACAATCAGGCAACCTTTTCCAATAAAAAAATAAATTCATTATTATATTAAATAATATGTTTTACTTTGTTTCCTTTAGAATAACCAAGACTATTCTTGTTTAAGAAAATATTCCTCATTAATTGAAGGCGGCTTATATTTTGGGCTACCTTATTTTTGTACTTTATGATGACAGCAGAGCAGCAACGGTTAAAAGTAAATGCAGGCAAGCAAGTACCGCTTGAGCAATGGGGACCATACTTATCAGAACGGGAATGGGGTACAGTACGCGAAGACTACAGCGAAAATAGTGATGCTTGGAACTATTTTCCATTCAGTCATTCCAACTGTCGCGCTTATAAGTGGGGCGAGGACGGACTGGGCGGTATCTCCGACTATTTTCAAAACCTATGCTTCAGCGTGGCACTGTGGAATGGTAAAGACAAGATACTCAAAGAGCGCCTCTATGGACTTGGTAACTACGAGGGCAACCATGGTGAAGATGTAAAAGAACTATATTATTACCTGGACAACCTGCCCTCGCATTACTACATGCAAATGCTGTATAAATATCCGCAGCAGGCATTCCCATACGACGATTTAGTAAATACCAACCGGCACCGCAGCAAGCTGGAGCCGGAGTACGAAATACTGGATACCGGCATATTTAAAGACAACAAATACTTCGACGTTTATATCACCTACGCCAAGCACACTAAAACTGATATCGCAATTAAGATAGAAGTGGTGAACAGGGCTAAGATACCTGCCCCCATTACGGTGTTGCCTACCCTTTGGTTTTACAACCGCTGGAGCTATGGCGGATTGGAAACCAGGCCGGTGCTGAAGGAAATCAATGAATACACGGTAAAAGCTACTCATGAACGTTTAGGAGAGTATTACTTTTACTTTAACAGGCCGGATGACCGCTTTTTTACCGAGAATGAAACCAATACGCAAAAGCTGTTTGGCAAGCCTAATGCTACCGGCATTTGTGTGAAGGATGCAATTAATGATGCGGTAGTAAACAACAAGAATGTGGTGGAGCTGCGCAAGGCAAAACAAGGTACAAAGTTCTCACCGGTGTATAAAACAACAGTGCCGGCCGGCGGCTCTAAGGTATTTTATTTGCGCCTGTGCGATGAAATGAAAATCACCCCTTTCCCTACAGGCTTTGAGCAGGTATTTGCACACCGCAGGCAGGAGGCCGATGAGTTTTATGCAGCCATACTACCTGCAAATATTTCTAAGGACATGTTCCTGATACAACGGCAAGCCCTTGCCGGATTGCTGTGGAGCAAGCAATATTATCACTACGATATTGAACGCTGGATTTCTACGGGCGATGGTATCTCCCCTATCAGCTATCAACGGCAGCATGGCCGTAACCACGACTGGCTGCACCTGAAAAATCAGGATATTATTCTCATGCCCGATAAATGGGAATATCCTTGGTATGCCGCATGGGATCTGGCTTTTCATTGCATACCCATGGCAATGATAGACCCGGTGTATGCCAAACACCAGTTACTCCTCATTATGCGTGAATGGTATATGAAGCCCGACGGGCAGTTGCCGGCTTATGAGTGGAACTTTGGAGATGTTAATCCGCCGGTGCAGGCTTTGGCTGCGCTGGAAGTGTATCGCATAGAAAAAAAGAATACGGGTGAAGGAGATATCAACTTCCTGAAGCGTATTTTTCAAAAGCTGATTATCAACTTCACCTGGTGGATAAATCGCAAAGACCCTAATGGCAACAACATTTTTGAGGGCGGCTTCTTAGGGTTGGATAACATAGGTGTATTTAACCGCAGTATGCAGCTACAGGGACAAATGGAACTGGAGCAGGCAGACGGCACCAGTTGGATGGGTATGTATGCCTTGAACATGATGGATATGGCAATTGAAATAGCCATGAACGACCCGTCTTTTGAAGATACTGCCACCAAGTTCTTTGAGCATTTTGTATTGATAGCCGAAGCACTCAACGAGCTGGGCATGTGGAACGACGAGGATAAGTTTTATTACGATACGCTGGCAATGATCAATGCAAGTCCTATCCAGTTGCGTATTAAATCTATTGTGGGGCTTACCTCACTGTTTGCTGTTTCTATCATTGAAACGAATGTGCTGAAAAAGCTGGACGACTTTAAAAAGCGTATTACCTGGTTTGAGAACTATCGTAAGAAAAACAATAAGTTTTGGCCTAATGAGGAGCGTGCTGAGGAAGATAAAATCCTCATTTCCCTTATACCTAAAGAACGGCTGGTTGCCTTGCTGCAGCGCTTACTTAACGAAATAGAATTCCTTTCTGCTGGTGGTATCCGCGCTTTGTCTAAGTACCACGAAAAGCATCCTTATTCTGTGCATATTGAAGGCACCCAATATACCATTCAGTACGACCCCGGAGATAGTACTTCCAATTTCTACGGTGGTAATAGTAACTGGCGTGGTCCGGTGTGGATGCCTATTAATTATCTGATTATTCAGTCTATTGGTAAATATGGTGATTTTTATGGTGATGGATTGACCATTGAGTATCCTACCGGCTCGGGCAATTACCTCAACCTGCAACAGGTGTTTAGCAAACTGATTGACCGCGTAACCAGTTTGTTTGAACTGGATGACCAAAACCACCGCCGCCTGCATGGCGATTACAACTGGTTTTATAGCCAGCCGGAGAATAAAGACCTGATCCTATATTATGAATATTTTCATGGTGATAATGGTAATGGGTTGGGTGCGAGCCACCAATCAGGCTGGACATCGTTGATAGCAACTTTGATAACAGACCAGGCACTGACAAGACCAGGGTATAAGCGGGAAGAAGCAGTACTGGTAAGTGAAGAGGAGGAAGAAACGGTCTGAATCGGATTTGAGATGAATGGATGTAGGAAAATAGATAGCTCCATTGCAATAAATAATAGAAAAACATAGCCCACGGTTTAAACCGTGGGCTATGTTTTTCTATTACCTCCAAAACCATTCTAAAATTGAATCATGCCGTTTTCAATTAGGTTGCATACTATACACTTTGCTCAAGATCAAAGCTCTTCCTGCTCAAGGCTCACGGCTCATAGCTCGCAGCTTTTTATAAGCCTACCTATTTGAAGCTGATATTATACCATATCCGGTTTAGTAACCCGATACACTCGCACTTTAAATAGTAATAATTTTGGTAGAAGCCTAAAGGGCTTCAATATGAATAGCCCGGGTGAAATCCGGTGGTGGACGTTGCACAGACTACTGCAACCCTGATACTGCTCTGCATTGAATAGTTAAGAAAAGCCGAGATCAGGATGGAGGAAAAACTGACGGATGAGGTTGGGATTATTTTTTAGTTTATCCAACTCCTCTGTCAGCTTAGGTTTGAGTTCTATGAGGGTGTGAAAGCAGGTGCTCTTCAGTCCCTCACACTTCAGGCGTGCCCAGAGTTGTTCGGCAGCATTAAGATTGGGACAGTAGCGGGGTTGCTGTGCCAGGTGCAGCCGCTGCTTTGCCTGCTGATCACTGCTGAGAAAGGCATGCGTAGCTGCACAGTTATGAATGGAGGCATTATCCCAGATCACCATTACCTTTCTGCTGCTCACACGAGTGCAGTAAGTGGCTGAGGAACCCGGTCATAGCAACGCCATCAAAAGGCTTATCGCGCACCTGATAGACCATCTCTCCCTCAGTAGATACTGCACCGGCAATATAGAGCCGCTGTGATACTTCGGTGTTCACTTCCAGGATTGGACGCTTGCCTCTCTTTGCATAAGTACGTGCCACATAAGCGGTGAGCGAAACGCTGGCTTCATCCGCATAATAGATGCGGAACTGTTCTTCCAGGGCTTTTTTTTAAAGCGGGCAGCAGTTCTTCTTTCCACTGCTGTTGTTCTGCCTCTTTGCGGCGGTAGTCTTTACGGGCAGGCTTTTGCAGACTAAAGCCCAGCTTATGGGTTAGCAGGCGGCTGATGTGGGCAGGATGATGATCTACTCCATAGTGCTCTTTGATGACTCGGGCGATGCGTTTGCACGTCCACCCATCCGTTTCAAAGCCGCTGGCTTTAGCTTCCGCAGTCAATAGCTGCTGTAGATCCGCCAGTTGTTCTTGCTGGAGGGCAGGTGGGTGTCCCGGAGCAGGTCCTTTAGGATGCACATTCTCTTTGCCTTGTTCCCGACAGCGCTTGAACACCTGGCTGACCCATGCCTCACTGCAGTCCAGCAGATGGGCTATCTGCTTGCCACGAATGCCTTCTTCACGCAGCCGGATGATCTGAGTGAGCCGGAACGACTGCGCTTCTATACTATGTAATCGCATAGCCGTTATTTTTGTTCTATATCAAAGTTAACCGCTTTAGACCTTTAATTTACTAATCAATGCAGAGCAGTAAAAGGGTTGAATTATTTAGAAGGTTGAACCCTTAACTTGTCCCATATCTTAGTTTAGCAGCGCGGAAGCCTTTGCAGATAGCATAAAGTTGTTGGAGCCCCAGCCACAGTGTTTTTTCTCCTGGCAGCGGTTGTTTATTAGTCGGTATAAAGCCCCCTAAGGCAGCCGTGACTACCAGGAAATCCTTTACGGTGAGGATAGGTTTGCCACTGACGGCCTCTGCTGCTTCTATAGTCTGCTGCTCAATGTAGTCGATGGCAGCCTGCTCCCCATGCGCTTTACCCAGCCGTTGCAGCCACAGCACATGCCAGGCTACCAAAGCATACAACTGCAGGACATTGGTCAGCCGCAGTAGCAAGTCTATCTGCAATCTCTCAATGCCCAGACCGGATTTGAGGATAAAGTGGAAGCGCTCTATCACCCACCTCAATGCATAATACTTCCCCATGGTGATCGCCTCTGGCAAGCTCTCTACCCCTAAGTCCGTCAGCAGGACCCACTCTATTGGCTCCGCCACCTCCGCTGATGGCTGCTCCTTTATCCAGACCAGTTGCAGGGTCTGGGTGGGCTGCTTTCGTTTGTAAGTAGGGGGTAGTGTTACGGTGGCTGCATAATACTGTACCTGAGCGATACGCTCTTTGAGTTGCTTGAGTGGTCTGCGCCACACCCGGATGCTGCCTTCTCCCAAAGGTTCCAGTTTACCAAGCACCTCTTCCATACAGAGGTCCTGCTGCTTGTAGCAGACCTTTCTGTTCAGGTGGCTGACGCGCACCAGCAGCCTGACATTGCTATTTCTGGGCTGGGCATAATGCTCAAAGAAGTCCGCTTCCCGATCTGCCACTACCACTACCTGCTGCTGCTGTTGTTGCCAGCATTTATTGACCGTCCTGAGGGTCTTGATCCACTTGATGGTTTCTTTGTCTTCCAGGGGCAGCTTACGCCGGTTGGTGGTGCTGCTGGCTGGCTTAGGCGCCCAGATGTGCTGATGGACCATGCCCAGGCATTCTCCCTCCGTAGTGAGAGCCAGGGCGGTATGCATGTTCAGCCCTCTGGCTACCTTGGTTTTGGTGCCTCCCAGTATGCCCATGCCTTGTTTGTGGGGCTGGCGGTAGTGGATATCGGTGGTATCTTCCACCACCAGGATGGTATCTTCCGTGGCACATCGCTCCAGGGTGCGCTGCTGATGCACGGAGAGTAAGTCCAGCTCTTCCGTGGAGAATAGCCGCCAGGCACTCTTGCGCAGCCTTTCGCCACAGGCACCAGAGAAGGACAATCCCGTATGTTCATTCAACTGCTCGGTAATGGCAATCATATTGGCTGCAAAACGTTGGTCAGGTAAAGATACGCCCGCTAATTCTGCTGCTACCCAACTGGTGGTGGCTTCATCTGTTTCCATCATTTCATCCCTCCTTTGTTTCCTTACAAGATACGCCTATTTTGTGGGACAAGTTAAGGCTTGAACCTCTTTGAAGATGATAGATAATTTTTAACTTTTCAAGGCACGGGTCTAAAAGGTCCTGCGGGCATAATATGCTTTACTCAAGGCTCACAGCTCGCAGCCTTAACTTGTCCCGTAATTTTATTATTGATCTCCTGGAGATTCAGAGTTATACCTAATATATACTTAAGTTATACCTAAGAGGCTGTTTCATAATTAAATGTTAATGCCCTGAGGAGTAGCAAAAAGGCTGTCGATAGAAGGGAGGAAAGTTGTATGTTATTGTGAATTACAACAAACACAATAACAATGAAAAAATATCCAACCACTATCACCGACAGCCAATGGAAAGTTATCAAAAAGATCCTGAATATCAAACGAAAACGTAAACACAGTCTGCGCCGCATGCTCAATGCCATCTTCTATCTGCTTAAAACGGGTTGTCAGTGGAGTATGCTGCCGCACAACTTCCCTAAGTGGCAGAGTGTCTACTACTACTTCAAACAGTGGACACTGAATGGAGTGATTGAAAAGATCAGAATCAAGCTGGTCACTACCGTCCGGCAGCAGCGCAAAAGAAAGCCTCAGCCCAGTGCTGCCATCATCGATGCCCAGTCGGTCAAGAGTACGCTGGTGAGCAGCGGCAGCCACACAGGATATGATGGAGGCAAGAAGATCAAGGGCATCAAGCGCCATATTGTGGTTGATACTCAAGGGTTGCTGCTGGATGTAGTGGTGCACTCTGCAGCTATCGCTGACATTAAGGGAGGGAGGCTGCTGCTGGAGAAGTTACGCAGTGATAATCAATGGACTGACATCGAGAAGATCTTTGCGGACAGCGGCTATTTGCCCCCCAAACACAGGACCACAAAAACGGAGTCTGAACTGGCAGGCTATCAGTTGGAGATTGTCAAAAGACCTGCAGCAGCAGAGGGCTTTCAACCCGTGCCGAAGCGTTGGGTAGTAGAGCGGACCTTTGCCTGGCAGGACACCAACAGACGCCTGAGTAAAAGCTTTGAAAGGCTGCCCTCAACAGAAGAAGCTATGGTAGAACTCTCTGCCATCCGTACCATGCTTAAGCATTGCTCTAAGGCCGTTAACAAATAATTATGAAACAGTCTCTAACATATACCTAAGCTGGACTTTAGCAATTAAGCAGCCCTTGTAATCAAGGTTGTAAGCTGCTCCCAGAGCTGCTTTGGAATTAATACCATATCCTTGTTTGGAGTACATGTCTCATTATTTGCTTGTTTGTACATAGAGCTTCTGACGGCAGCAATGGCATCTGAAAAGGTAATATGTTGCTTATGGTACCAGGCAGTCTGCTCCATGTGCAATACCTGCTGCTTATAGAGTTGATCTGCCCACAGTGTTACTATACTGAACAATCCCAGCAGCACCGGGGTGGTGCGGGCAATTGCCTCATCACTCCACTGCCTTTGGGTTTCTACCCCCAGGTGCGCTCTCGACTCTTCCAGGGTCACTTCCACCGTCCAGCGCCTGCTGAAATACTCCAGGATCTGCTCGCTACTCAGGGCTGCATCGGTACACAGCAGGGCTTCCGGCTTCTTTTTGCCTGTCTCCTCTTTGATCAGCACCCAGCGGATAGCAATGGGAGTAACCCCCACATGATACCACAGGGCTGTACCGGTGGCCACCAGTAGCTGCTTGTTCTTTTGCCCATACCACTGTGCCATAGTGAGCGACTGCCACTGAGTAGCCTCCTGCTCCAGGCGTTGGCTGAGCTTAGGCTGCGGTGCTCCTTTTTTAGGAGTAGGTCCTCTTTGTCCTGGTCGCCTCTCTGTAGGAGCCGGATCATAAAGGGCTGCCCGCAGCTGCAGCCGGGTAATAAAGCAGACCTGACGCTGAACGGCTTCCAATAGCTCCAGCACCGCATAGCTGCTGTCGGCCACGATGATTAATACCCGGTCGGGCAGCCAGCGCCTGAGCAGCAGGATCATCTGGCGGGCCACTGCGTAATCTTCTTATGACGTTTGCTCTGCTGGGTACAGTAGTGCTCTGAAGGCGCCAGTACACTCAGAAAAGGCAAGGCTCAGATGCGGTCAGCCAGGATACCCGGCATAGCAGCATCATACACATCCAGCGCAGTCCGCTGCATTTGACCAGGTAGTTTTGTGAGGAACGCACCGGGTCACGGTAGATGCCTTTGGTCTTGATCTTAGCTCCGGTTCTGCGTTCAATGGTCTCATCGATGCCTACGACCAACGGCTCCCCGGGGTGGTAAAACACGCCAGCACTAAGTGCAGCAGGATCCGGGAGCTCAGAGCAGACCAGTGAACCAGGCTTAAGATACGATGGTATTTGTGAAAGTTCGGCTCTTTTGCCAGTCCGCAAAAGCGAAGGGCAGCACAGACCGTATGCCTGCCTACACTCAGCAGGGCACCCATGAGCAGCACTTTGACATGCTCAAATACTTTTTTGGAAAATAAGGCGCTGAATGCTAATATTACACTAGAACCTTCTTTGGGCATCGTTTGCATCGGCTTTGAGTTTTGTCACTATAAAGTTAACTGCTTTCCTTGCCGCAGGAAGGTTCTTTGTTTTGGCTTATTTATAGTTTAGCAAAATGCTAAAGTATAGCTAAGTTATACTTAATCTCCTGTATCTGCGCCGTATCTCCGTCGTATCTCCGCCCTATTTCCTTCGTATCTCGCCCCTTGAAACCTACCCTGTCTCCAAATCTTGTCTCTGCAGATATTCGTCCGGTTATATTTTATGGGACAAGTTAAGGCTCGCAGCTCATAGCTTGCCTCTTGTCCCTTGCTTCTTGCCCCTTGTATCTTGTATCTTACATCTGTTATTCCACATTCCATTACTTTTGCTGCCTTATTTAAACTGAATAATAATGGTTGATGTAATTCTCGGGCTGCAATGGGGCGATGAAGGCAAAGGAAAGATTGTGGATTATTTTGCTCCCAATATGATGTGATTGCCCGTTTTCAGGGCGGCCCCAATGCAGGTCATACGCTGTATGTAGATGACAAAAAAATAGTGCTGCACCAGATACCTTCGGGCATTTTTCATCAAAATACCATTAACATTATTGGCAACGGTGTGGTGCTTGATCCGGTAACGCTAAAACGCGAATGCGATACAGTGGCATCATTTGGTATTGATGTAATAAAAACCTGTTCATTGCAGATCGTACCAACCTGATTGTGCCTACACACCGCGCACTGGACAAGGCTTCCGAATTATCAAAAGGCGAATGCGAAAATTGGTTCCACACTTAAAAGGCATTGGCCCGGCATATATGGATAAAACAGGCCGCAATGCATTGCGTGTTGGCGATATGCTGGATAAAAGCTTTACCACCGATTATATCAAGCTGCGATTAAAGCATCAGAAAATATTGGACAGCTATCATTTTAACGAAGATATTTCAGCCTGGGAAGAAGAGTTTTTTGAAGCGATAGAATTTTTGCGCACTTTGAAAATTGTAAATGGTGAATATTTCATCAATGACCAAATTGAGCAGGGTAAAAAAATATTGGCCGAAGGCGCGCAGGGCAGCATGCTGGATGTGGATTTCGGAACGTTTCCGTTTGTTACTTCATCCAATACTATTTCGGCGGGTGTATGTAC
The DNA here is from genome assembly GCA_963819045.1 of uncultured Chitinophagaceae bacterium. Taxonomy (GTDB): domain Bacteria; phylum Bacteroidota; class Bacteroidia; order Chitinophagales; family Chitinophagaceae; genus Ilyomonas. The sequence goes on from CAWFUV010000022.1 coordinate 197,303, forward strand.
CGGGTTTGGGTGTGCTCCGCAAAAAATTCGAGAAGTAATAGGCGTTACCAAAGCTTATTGTACCCGTGTTGGCAGCGGTCCGTTTCCCTACGGAATTAGATGATGAAACAGGCGAAGAATTGCGCAAAATTGGCAGTGAATTTGGCGCTACTACTGGTCGCCCGCGTCGTTGCGGCTGGATAGATCTGGTAGCGTTGAAATATACCTGCATGATCAATGGCGTAACACAGGTGGTGATGACAAAAGCGGATGTGCTGGATGCATTTAAAGAGCTGAATGTATGCACCGCATATAACATCAATGGCGAAGAAAGAACTGAAGTGCCATTCCAGATGGACGAGGATGAATATTCAACCTGTATATCAGTCATTTACAGGCTGGAATACGGATACCACTGCCATTCAAAATGCAGCAGATTTGCCTCCTGCTATGTCAACCTATATAGACTTTATTAACAGCTATATCGGTGCACCGGTAAAATATATTTCCAATGGTCCGGGCAGAGAACAAATTTTATGTTGTAAATGATATTTTGGCATAAAAAATTTATTTTGCTGATTAAAAAACTCGTTGAAATTTTACGTAGATAATATCAAGGAACTATGGCAAAATCTGTTAACAAAAAAAACACTGGTAATACCCCCAAAGGGAACAGTAAAAGCACCCTAAAAAAGCTTCTCCAAAGAGCAAGAAGCAGCTGGAGGATGATAAGGATGATTTGGAAGATGATGACGATGAGCCTGTAAAGAAACCGGCTGCAGATAAAAATACTAAGACAACAAAGCCGAAGAAGGACGAAGATGATGACGATGATGAAGAAGACGTGGAAATAAAAGACGATTGGGAAAAAGTAGAGGAAGATGATAGCTGGGACCCCGACTTTGATGAGTTTGATATTCCAAAATCAAAGAGCGGTGGAAGCGGAATTAAAAAAACTGGCAGTAAGAAAGGTGGTGGCGAAGATGAAGAAGATATTAAGCCCGATGAAGACTTTAAAGAATTTGACCTCTTTAATGACAAAGCTGGATTTGATGATGACGATGATGATTTTTAAATCGTCCTGTTTTTGCTACATAATACTGCACCTTTCTTAGTAGAAGATATTACCATCAATCAACAGCAAATGCTTAACTGAGCGCCGGTTCAGCATTTGCTGTTTTATGGATAGCCATGGCTGTATTCATATTTAATACTGAATAGTGAGATGCAGACCGGGTACAAATCAAATAATCGCATCCAGGGCATTGCTCCGGAACGGATAAATAAACAGAATTCGCTCCTCTTCTAGCCACTCGTCCTATAAGGACGTTTCGTTAGCATAAGGTTATTAGCTGGTCTATCCCCTCGTTCCGTTACACTCGCGCTTTTCCGCATGATACTGCGCACAATAGTTTTAAAATGTAGGTAGAAGCCTGGAAGGCTTCAATATAAATAGCCTCGGGTGCTAACCCGGGGAAAGACAATTTAGTACACCTCAACCCTGAAAGGGTTGAATAATTTACAAGGTTGAACTGCTTGGAGGTTGATTAATTATTTATAACTCCTTACAACGTCAGTCTATAGGAACATTTGACGGATAAGTATAACCTTTTGCAACAATTTGCACGCTGAATACCTGGGTGAGTACCAACCAGATAAAAGATAATTATACTGCTGCTTATTCTTTGTATTGTACAAAATGCGTTTTACTTTCATCCACTATGAAGGGACTTATCTTACTCACTGCTTTTTTATCTGTTTTCTTTTCTGTTACTGCTCAAAAAACTAATTCCTCCTCTTTGTACAAGATCAGTACGCCTGAATCTGTAGGGATCAGTAGTAGCAAATTAAAAGCATTAACTGCCATTGCCGACAGTGCTATACGTGCGCATGCCATACCTGGCTGCCAGGTGCTGGTTGCACGCAAAGGGCAAGTGGTATATTATAAAACCTTTGGGTACCTGAATTATGACAGCTTAGAGCCTGTAACAAGGGGCACGCTGTACGACTTAGCCTCGGTAACCAAAGTATCGGCTACTACTGTATCAATAATGAAGCTGTATGAGCAAAAGAAGCTTGACCTTCATGCAACACTTGGTACTTATATTCCCTGGGTAAGAGGAAGTAATAAAGACACCCTGCATATCGATGACATTTTATTGCACCAGGCTGGATTGCAGCCAGACGTATTCTTTTATAAAGAAGCCGTAGATTCTCTTGGCAGACCACTTTCTTATTTCTTCAGAGAGATCCCCGATACCTTGTATTCGGTGCGGGTAGCTGATAATATGTACCTGCGCAAAGACTGGCTAAGTACGATGAACCTGCGTGTTGTGCAAAGCCCACTCTCATTACCTGCTAAATATGTGTATAGCGATCTTGATTTTATTTATTTAGGACAAATAGTAGAACAGCTATCAGGCAAAACATTGGATAAATATGTGGCATCCAACTTCTACAAGCCACTTAATATGTACACCACCACCTTCAAACCTAAAGAAAAGGGCTTCTCTATCGCCAATATTGCACCTACTGAGAAAGAAAAACTCTTCAGGCTGGAACTATTGCGTGGTGATGTGCACGACCCAAGCGCAGCAATGTTTGGTGGCGTTGCGGGCCATGCTGGCTTGTTCAGTAATGCGTATGACCTTGCAAAGCTATACTTGATGCTGTTAAACGGTGGTAACTGGAACGGACATCGTTTCTTTAGCAGTCAAACAATCAATCTATTTACAGGCTATCACAGTGATATCAGCCGCCGTGGCTATGGCTTTGACAAGCCCGATAAAGACAATGCTACCAACGGAGATCCTTATCCATCTATCTATGCATCACCAGAAACCTTTGGCCATACCGGCTTTACGGGCACCTGCGTATGGGCTGATCCTAAAAAAGGTTTACTGTTCATCATGCTGTCAAACCGCGTATGTCCTTATGGAGGAGAAAATATGCTGCTAAGTACATTAAGTGTACGCAGGAATATGCTGGATGCAGTATATAAAGCACTAAATACTAAGAAGAAAACGGTTGTTAGGAAAAAAGGTTGACAGTTGTTGTTGACAGCTGACAGAAAAAAGCAGTAAAGGGAACTGGCTCCTTACTGCTTTTTTATTTGTATAAATGAATAATACCAATATTAATTAGGTAGTACAATAGGCACTTTGCTCAAGGTCAAAGTCCTTCCTGTTTGCATCCCGTAGCTAATAGCTTGCAGCTTATATAAGGTTACCTGTTTGAATCTGGTTTAAGGTCTTATACCATTTTCAGTTTAGTAGTATGATATACGTTGCTCAAGGTTCGCAACTCATAACCGGTAACTGGCAACTGGTAACCAGTATCAGACTACCTGTTTGAATCTGGTCTTACTTCTTTTGCGCGAGCACCCAGGGCAAGAGATTTGGCTCTGCAAAAGCATTATCCCAGCTATTGTGTCCGGCATCCGGGTATTCCGTGTACTGTACATGAGCACCTTTTTTACTTTGCAAGGCTTTATACAGTAATCTGTCTGGTGCAGGGCTTACCACATCATCTTTAGCACCATGAAAAATCCACAACGGTACTTTGTAAGCGCGTTGTGTATATAAGGGCACATTGGTCATGCCGCAAATGGGAAAGGCAGCCGCAAAATAATTTGGATATTTTGTAAGCAGGTCATACGTACCAAAGCCACCCAATGAAAGCCCACCAATATACAGCCGCTTTTTATCGGCAATGCGGTGCTGCAAGAGGCTATCCATCAGCAGCTTTGTCAGGCGCTCCGGCGTACTAAGATCCGGTGATTGATTGAGCGATAAATAAAAACTATCTCCACGTGGCGCAGAGCGGTCGAAGTGGCTCCATGCACTATCATCTGGGCATTGCGGAAAGATAACAATAGCAGGATTTATATTGCGGATACTGTCTTTTAAGAATAAAGCACCGCCATGCCATAACTGCTTTTCATTATCGCTGCCACGCTCACCGCTACCATGCAGGAATACAATAAGTGGAACAGGCTTATTGCTGTCGTAATGCAGTGGATACAATACGCGGTAGCGAAGCGTATCATTACCTTGTAATAATAATCTTTTTTCATATTGATAAAAGCCCGTGGTATCATCCATTTGTGCACTGGCCACAGCAACAAGCAATAGTAGATTCAGAACGATAAATAATTGTCTCATGATAAGAGGATAGTTGAATTTGTTAGTTGTATAAAGTATACATGAAGATGTGAAGACGCTAAAATAATCACCTCCTTAGCGTCTCCGCGCCTGTGCGGTAAAATTATCACCCCAAATCAGCGGCTTTCCTCAGCAAGAGCTCTTTAGTCTTCCTTACCCCTTCATCCTCACTCAATTGCTCACCGCCATACTCAATACCCATATAGCCTTTAAAACCAGCGTCTTTTATAATCTTCAGCATGCGTGCATAGTCTGTTTCTACGCAGTTTCCCTCCGCATCAAAGTCTATTGTTTTGGCACTGATGCCTTTTGCATAAGGTATTATTTCAGCCACCCCCTTATAGCGGTCATACATCTCTTTACAATTACTCCAGCTCCCCTCCCACCTGATGCAAAAGTTACCTAAATCGGGCAATGTGCCTACGTTCTTATTATTGGTCAGTTTCATCAAACCTGCCAGCCACTCACCATTAGAAGTAACACCACCATGGTTTTCTACGGTTATCTGAATGCCCACCTTCTCTGCGTACTCTGATAGCTTATTCAGTCCATCTGCAGCCTGCTTTCTGCACGTCTTCAGGGCTGCCCTCACCAAAGGCATTTACACGCACCATGGTACAGCCGAGATATTTCGCTGCATCTATCCACTTATAGTGATTTTCCACAGCTTCCTGGCGCTTCCTGTCATCCAGATCGGCAAGCGGACCTTCATGGTCAATCATGATCAGGTTGATTCTTTACTCCATTGTCTTTACAGCGTTGCAATAACTCATTCAGGTAAGCAGTATCTTCTGCTTTGTCTTTGAAGAAAGAGTTTACATACTCTACAACGCTGATGTCAAATTCACTTTTTGCCTTAGCAGGGAAATCGAGATTGGTCAACTTGTTGGACTCCAGTTGCCTGTGAAAAGACCATTCTGCCAGTGAGATTTCGAAGAACATAATTTTTTCAGGTTAATAAGTATTAGTAAAATATAAAAATGGGCTATGTCAGCTATTTATATGGCTTTCGGATTATTGATAATGAAACCTACATTGTAAAATATGCAATCGTTCCTGTGATACCTTATAAACCAACCTGTGCTCATCATTGATCCTTCTGCTCCAGCAGCCGGCATAGTTTCCCTTTAATGGTTCAGGCTTTCCTATCCCCTTAAACGGTGAGCGAAGGCAATCTTTAATTAACTCATTGATACGCAACAGTACTTTTGCATCAGTTTTTTGCCAATAAATATAGTCCTCCCATGCATTTGTCTGCCAAACTAATTCCATTATTCAATTAGTTTATGCTTTTCGAAATTGCCTTTTTCCATTTCCTCCAGTGCATTATCCAATCGTTGCCTGTTGGCTTTTGTAGATGCCAGATAAATAGTCTCCTTAAGCGCATTATATTCATCAAGGCTCATTACCACCACATTTTTACCCTTACCTCTTGATACAATAATTGTTTCTGAATCTGAGCTTACCTTATTTAGGTTTTCTGCAAGACTCTTTCTAAACTCTGTATAATTCAGCACTTCCATAAGTACGTATTTGAGTACGAATTTAGGTATTTAGTGAATAGCTTTTAAACTAAGACCAGATTCAAATAAGTTGTACCATATATAAGCCACAAGGGACAAGAAGCAAGCTGTAAGAGCTTCGACCCTGAGCAAATCGTATACTTTACTACCTAATTAAACTCGGTATAATATAAAAGAGACAGGTTTCAAGGAGTAAGATACGGAGGATATACGGCTTTGATACGGCGCAGATACGACGTAGATAGGGAGGAGATCAGGTATAACTCAGGTATATGTTAGCTATAAATGCAAATCAAGGGTTGGGAAGTGATGTATGATTTTGCTTATCGGCCAGGTTTGTTTTGGGTGTGAATGGATTTGCATAGGCATTGGGAGTGCTTTAGCACCGCGTGGCGCCAAAGGCGACATGGCTTATCCATGAACTATCCATGGCTTTGCCAGGACTTTGCTATGGCTTTACCATGGCTTTGGTATGTTTCAGCAAGGAAGTTAGCAGGGCTTGAGGTGTGCCGGTGATGTCCCTATAAATAGAGGTAAGCTATTTAGTTGATCTTATAGTTGTTCAGAAGGTGCTTTTTGTCAACATGGGGAAGAACAGGAAGTGTTATTGCCGTGTATAGCAGCCAGTTTGTAAGAATATCACCTGACCACCCCCTGCCTGATGCTCTATTTTACAAAATTCCAACCCTTGATTAGCATTATAAGTTAGATATAGCTCATAAGGTTCCAGAATTTGGAAGGGAAATTTTTGAGGATTTTAGATGCAGTATCCTGTGTAAAGACCCCACGATGAAGTGAAAGCCTTTAGAAAAATCATATGACTGGTAATGTGCAAACTTTTAATTTTGAGATGGAAGTTTGTTTTGATTTTTAAAATGCTCTTATGAATGAGATAGAGAAATACATAGAAGTGAACAAGGAGATAGCAGGTGGAGTACCTGTATTTAAAGGAACACGGGTTGCGATAAAAACATTATTCGATTATTTAGAAGAAGAATCATTAGAAGATTTCTTACAAGGCTTTCCAACTGTCAGTCGCGAGCAGGCTGAAGGAGTAATAGAATTAGCTGCTACAAAATTCTTATCTGAACTATCGGTATGAAGATTTTATTGGATGAGAACATAGACGTCCGCTTTAAAAATTTCTTTCCCGATACTATTGAAGTTTATACAGTAAGAGACATGCAGTGGAACGGAATTAAGAACGGTGAACTATTAGCATTACTTAAAAAGAATGACTTTCAAGCTTGGATAGTGGTAGATAAAAATATACCTTATCAGCAAAATATTTCCAATTTCCCCTGCCTCGTTATTATTCTTGATGTTTATAGAAATACCTTGAAACATTTACTTCCGTTAATACCTGAAATTGTAAATGCTTTAAATAATCCTGTAATAGAAAAAGTGATAATTATTCCAGAAGAATCTTTTTAAGCAAAGGATAAGGACTACTAAAGAATGCAGAAGCATTTGTGAAAAATACTTAGGTAGTTAATAAAACTCACCCTATCAGAAACTTACTTTTAGGTATATAGGAAAGTAATTTTATAATAATATAAGTAGCAATAAAAGTAAGCACAGCTATAAGTGGCACCTTAATAGCTGCACTTGCAAAGCTATTATTCAGCAAAGCATAAAATGCATTGAGCACCATAATATGTGCAAGGTAAATGCCGTAACTTTTGGCAGCAATATCACTAATCAATTTATTAAAAGCAGAGCCGGCGTTATGAGTAGTCATATTTTTAATTATTAAAAATATCCCTGTGCTCATCATGGCTACATTAATGGTTTCAAACCCCCATGTAAGTTCCAGCACTCTCACATTGGGTGCAGTTGGCAACTGGTGAATAAATCCGTAACAGGTTATTGCATACCCAACCAATATCAATAAAACTGCAGTGATGTATTGCACAGGAGAACGTTGTACATAAAACCGTTTGATATAATATGCCAGCACAGCGTAGCCTAAGAAACCGGAAAAATAATACAGTAGTGGTGTTTTATTCCAGAAAGCTTCTCCCAGTACTTCAGGGAAAATTAAGTGTATATATGGAACTGATAATGCAATAGCCCACAGTACTAAGTATAGCTCTATGTTCCTTTTAGAAGCAGTGGTTATCCAGGGTGAGATAACAGGTGCAAACAGGTAAATACCAATAAGCATGTACACATACCACAGGTGCCCGATATCTGTACCGAAGTTTACCCCGATCTTCAATATGTTCATAAATGCAGTGCCTATGCTTACCTGCCCCATAAAATACTGGTAAAAAGCATATAATATACACCATATTACAAATGGTATAATCACTCTGCTTAACCGCTTCTTAAAGAAAATAGTTGTGTCCTTTACCGGGAAAAGATAGAAGCCGGAAATCATTACAAACAACGGCACACAACTTCTGAACAATGAATTGTACCATCCTACCCAATAAGGGTTATTACCGGGTAAGACGGTACCGTCATTAGCAATATAATAAAACTCTCCTGCATGTATCTGGATAACCATATAGCATGCAATCACGCGTAGTACATCTAAACCATAGTGGCGCACCGGCTGTTGTGGAATATTATTCAATGGATTGCTTTATAATGAATAAGCACAAATGTATCGATAGTAGTCCTTAAAATATTATCATACATTTATACTTATTTAACAACCCTACTCCCCTTCCAGCAAAGCCACCGGGAACTTACCAAACACCTCTTTTAGCAATACCTGCCTATCCTCTCCTACACCTTCATTAGTAAAGATGTTTCTCCACCTGGTTGGTGCACCTTCAGGTAGTTGTAAGCTATCATTACCCCAAGCCTGCTCACCAAGCAAACTGCCCTTGCTTTCTGTGATTGTTTTAATATTTACCGGAAAGGCAACAATCGTCCATTGATTATCATGCTTGCGTGCATACGCTACCACATTATCATTACTGGTTACAGGTATATATTCTCCTTCTAAAAACAACTCATTATGCTTGTTGCGGAAGTTTAGTGCTTTATAAGTAACAAACAACTTTTCTCTACCCTCCTTCTTATGATCTTGTATAAAGGATAATACAGCATCAGCACCTTCACTTTCCTTTTGTATAATGCTGTCCAGCGCTTCCATGCGGCATTGATAGTCTATCGGGCGGCGGTTATCAGGGTCCACATAACTCAGGTCCCACAACTCGCAGCCCTGATACACATCGGGAATGCCGGGGGTTGTTATCTTTACCAATACCTGCTCCAAAGAATAAATAGTAGCATATTCTATTACCTTTTCCAGGAAAGGCACAAAGCTTTGCAGGAAAGCATTCTTACTATCAAGAACAGCAGTAATGAAGCTTTTGCAGGCTTCCTCATATTCGGTATTTGGCTCTGTGTAGGTAGTTTCCACCTTTGCTTCGCGCAGGGCTTTTTCTATAAAAAGCGTGCGAGCGCTCCAGGTAACTATCTGTTACCTGTAAATCTTCGGGAAAGCTTCCAATAAGCGACTGATAAATGAAGTATTCATCATTGACAGAAGGTGCAGGCTTGTCGTTTACCGTCTTTATAAAAGACTTATTTATTTCCCGCCACTTATTCACCTGCTCCGTCCATTCATCTGCCATCTCTGCCAGCACATTGATGCGCATACGCCCGTCTTCACCACGCTTGGTATCGTGTGTAGAAGTACCGTTGAGCGAATATGGATTGTTTTGCTGGCGACTTATCATTTTGTTATGAAAATCCTGAATGCTAATACCTAACTGTGCAGGCGCATCGCCCACTTCGTTGTGCGAGATAAGTGGATTATACACATAAAAAGTAGTGTCTTCCACACCCTTTGCAGCCAATGGTCCGGTAAACTGCATCAGCCGCAACAGGAACAGTAATCTGTCTGAATCTTCCTGCTTTGTACCATCTGCAAAGAATACCTCTTTTAATAATTCCAACTCATGCTGTGCATCCCCTGCATGCCTGGATGCTTTGTCAAAAGCCTTCTCTACAATAGGCACTGCTACTTCGTTCAAAGGATAGCTGGTAGGATAAATACGATATACCGGGAAAGAAGCCATCAGCACACCCAATGCTTTTTTCAGAGCTTCTCTGTTGTGTTCTTTAGCTTCAAATATTTTTAAGCACTCTGCCAGGTGCAATAAGTTCTCTAACTCGCCACCCATTTGGTCGAATAAGAAGTGATGCTTCTTTGCATACACCATCTCTTCATAATCCGGGGTGTTTGGTACTAATTCTTTATAAAAGCTCAACAGCTTTTCACCACCCGCCTTGCTGCTCAGGAGTTGGTTGGTAAATGATAAGAACTCGTAACCACTGGTGCCTTGCAGGTCCCAATCGCTTGCTATGTCTTCATTGTATTCCAGTATCTTCTCAGCAATGATGTACATGCTTTCACCAAAGAGCTTACGCAGCCGTCGTACATATTGCTGGGGATTATACAAACCATCAATATGGTCAATGCGTAAGCCTTGTACAAGATTGTTCTGATATAAGCGATAAATGAATTGATGATAATCATCAAACACCTGCTCATCTTCCATGCGCAGGCATATCAATGAATTAACAGTGAAGAAACGACGGAAGTTAATTTCCTGCTCGGTAACCTTATACCACGTGAGCACATAATATTGCCGGCTTAATAGCTTGCGCAGCAAACTTTTATCTTCATTGATTTGCTCCACAGCTTTTTGCAAAGAGCCTTCAAATGGCTTCAATTTCTGCAGCCATTCTTTTTTGTAGCTGATCCATTCACCTAAGCCAAGCTGTACCTGACCATATATCTCTTCGTCTAATTCATCTAATTGCTCATCTTCTGTAACAGAAAAGACAAAACTGTACGTGTCTATGGCTATCGGATAAAGATTGTCGTAATATTCAATAAAGAAACCATTCTCCTTATACGCCAGTTTTATCTCATTGCTGTCGATAGCTTCGTCCAGGTCTTTACCAATAAAAGGTACCATCACCTTGCCTTTATATTTAGGGTCAAAGTGGTTCCAGTTGATATCAAAATAATTGTAGTACGGCGATTGGGGACCACGCTCCAGCACATCTGCAAGACGCTCATTATCCATAGAATAAGCCATGTGGTTGGGCACGATATCCTGCAGCCAGCCCATGCCATATTCCTGTAGCTGTGCGGCTATCTCTTTTAATTGTTCTTCCGTACCGATCTCAGGATTTAATATATCTGGATTGATTACATCATATCCATGCGTGCTGCCCGTTGTTGATGTAGTAACTAGGCGCACCATAAATGGTAGAAATACCCAGCTTATGCAGGTATGGTATAATAGTTTTTAACTGATCAAGTGTGTAACCGCTATTAAGTTGTATGCGGTACGTAGCTGAAGGGAAATACATGTATTAAATGTTTTTGTTAGAAGCTGTTTGAGTTAATTGTTTAGAATGAATGATGCGTATTTTTTTGTAGGGACAGGTCGCGACCTGTCCCTAATTCAACGCAGTTGTAGCCAAATAAAACACTATAAGACATATCAAACAATTGATTCAGGCAGCTTCTTTACTGGCTCTAAAATGATTGCCGAACAAGGTTTGATTATGAATGATTTGTTTGTATCAATTACTTCCGGCGCCATTTCCTCATCCTCATCCCATTGCACTGCAGCGGAGTCGAATATCTTATTAAATAAAGCATTAGGAGGAATAGTATGATAGCATTCTTCTTTACCGAAACTGAATACAATAAAGGCAGTTTCATCACCATTTCTCCTTTCAATAGTCAATACTTTGCTTCCATTTAAAGGATGCACTATCATACTGTCACGCCCCCTTCCCTGGAGTGCCTTTACACTTTTACGTAACTGGATCAATTGCTTATAATACCGGAGCATGGATGCATTTTCGTCCCCTTGTATATTCCACGACAGCATAGACTTTTCAAAGGTTTCTTCATGCTGCGGGTCAGGATACTCATCTTTGAAATTGAAATAAGCAAACTCTTTCTTCCTGCCTTCCGAAACTCCTTTTATCAGATCCGGGTCGGAGTGAGAGGTGAAGTATAAGAACGGATTCTTTTCACCATACTCTTCACCCATAAATAGTAGGGGCACATAAGGCGAAAGAATAACCAGTGCAGCAGCCAGCTTCAATTCATCAGTTGTCAGATTAACGGTAAGCCTGTCACCCAATGCACGGTTGCCAATATGGTCATGGTTTTGGGAGAATACTACAAATTTGCCATAGTTGTTATCTCCTGCAGGCACGCCAAATATCTTTTTGCGGTGCTGGTCGAATAAACCCCGTTGTACACATAAGTATCTCTGAAAGCCCGCTCCACATGCTCCAGGGAGCCAAAATCTTCGTAATAGCCATCAGTCTCGCCAGTCAATACGGCATGAATAGCATGGTGGAACTCATCTATCCACTGCCCATCCAGGCCATAACCACCCTTACTTTCAGGATTGATATATCGTGGATTATTAAGGTCTAACTCTGCTATTAAGAACTTCTTTCTGCCGGTCCTTTCTTCTAATGACTGTACGTTCTCCTTCAACAGTTGCATAAAGTGCTTAGCGCCTAAGTCTACAATAGCATGCACTGCGTCCATGCGTAATCCATCTACATGAAACTCATCCAGCCACATGAGTGCATTTTGCAAAAAATAATTGCGCACGCCATCGCTGTATGGCATCATCAAAATTGAGTGCATCACCCCATGGTGTATGATACTTTGTGGTAAAATAAGGTGCATAATTGCTGAGGTATCCCCCCTCAGGACCAATATGATTGTACACTACATCCAGTATAATGGCAATGCCTTTTGCATGAGCTGCATCTACCAGCTTCTTTAAGCCATTGGCACCACCATAACTGTTTTGTGCAGCATAAGGATACACACCATCATACCCCCAGTTACGGCTACCGGGAAACTGCGCGATGGGCATGATCTCAATCGCATTTATGCCTATATCAGCTAAGTAATTCAGCTTGTCTATAATGCCTTCAAAGTTGTGCTTTTCAGTAAAAGTGCCGGTGTGCAACTCATAAATAATCAGGTCCTCCATCGGCAAACCTTTCCAGTTGTCATCTGTCCAGTTAAAGCTACGGTCAATTACCTCCGAAGCTTTATGCACTCCCTCGGGCTGAGACAGGGATGCAAGATCCGGTCTCTCCATCTCACCATCCAGTCGGTACAGGTAGCGCATCCCGGGTACCGCATCATTTACAGTAGTTTGCCAGTAGCCGGCATCATCTTTTTGCAGCGGGTAAGTCTTTTGATACGGATGAGTAATTACCAACTCCACAGATTCCTTCTCGGGCGCCCATACCACAAAATCACAGGTACCATTATTATAAAAGGCACCTACAGGGCGATAAAGTTCATTCATTAATGTGTTTTCTTAGGTTTTACTTGAACGTCTGAGCAAACATTATGCAAAAAGGGAAATAAAAGCTGATTAGAGGGATAATAGCTTGATAACTAAGCTCTAAAAATAATTATTGGTACAGCACCTGGCATTGGGTGCAATAATAACTCCGGCGCTGATTCTCCCCTAAATACGCTTTTATAAAAGGCACTTTATCTCTCGGGCATAGCTTTCGCGCATTGGCTTCCCAATGCCGCTGAAACTCACCCCTCTTACGCCACTCCAGGAACTGGTAGCTATAAGTGACTAATTCTTTCAGTATTTCATCCCACTTCTTTCGGGGTATCTTGCCTGCCAAACTTAAAGGCTGTACTCTTACCCTGAACAGCACTTCGTTTTTGATGATATTACCTATACCCGAGAAAATATCCTGGTTGAGCAATGCATCACATACCAATGCTTCAGGTATAGCTTTTAGTTTCTTCATGGCAGCTTTAGAGTTCCAATTATCATTCATAACATCGGCACTCCAGTCGTACACCTCATTCAAAGGTTCTTCGATAAAGCGGAGAGCACAGTTATAAAATACCAGTTCACTATCAGTAAATTGCAGGCTTAACTTAATAGGCTTCTCAGGTGGCTTACGGCGGTTAATATACAGATCACCAAACATTAAGAAGTGAATGCGCAACGTAAAGTCATCAAAGCAAATCAGGAAATGCTTACCCCAGGTCTTTACATCTGTAATAGTCTTTCCCTGCATCCGGTCAGCATCCAGTTTGGTGTTGTTTTCAACACCTGTTACTTTTTTGCCAATAAAGGACTGTATGTCTTCTTTCCACATCACCAGCAGCGGACCTTCTGCCATAGATAATTTTAGAGAGGTAATATTCAAAAGATAAGCCAAGGGTGTTTTGCCACGAAGACAGGAAGACTCAAAGGATTTATTATGCAAGGATTACCAAAGCTGTTTTTACTTGTAAATGGGATTCAATCAACTCAATCGTAATTCGTATATCGTAAATGCCTAAACGCCCGACCCAACTCAGCGAAGTGTTTATACCATAAGTGTTCGAAACCTCGTCATTGCGAGCAGCGCGAAGCAATCTGTGAGTTTTGGTAAGATCAAAAACAGACATCAGTAGTAATTTTAGGCTTAGTACAGATTACTTTTCCGCCAGTCGGCGGAAAAGCAGAGTGACGAATTGCTCTAATTTCGACACAACACATCAGGTTTCGAACACCAATGGTGTTTATACTCGCGCTTTTGATAGTTATAAAATGTAGGTAGAAGCCTGAAAGGCTTCAATATGAATAGCCCCGGGTGCAACCCGGGTACAGAGGTAAGTGTGTAAGACAACCCTGAAAGGGTGGAATTTGTTAAGAACCTTAAACCTGTTTACATATCTTTTTAACCTTTATAATCATTCATGGCGCGAGTCTATCCACTTCGCTGGCTTTTCTATAAAGTTTGTAACTTCATTATTAGCATGTTTCCTCATTCTTATCATCAGCTTCATCAGGCAAATATCCACGTAGTATCATTGTCTCAAAACACCCCTTCCCAATCTACTGGAACATTCCGGAGCTATACCTAACTTATACTGAAGTTATACTGATCTTATACTGAACTTATACCGTATACTCCTCCCTATCTCCTCCATATCTGCGCCGTATCTGCGCCTAAGGAACTCCCTGCTTACTCCCAATCTCGTCCACTCGAATCATTACTCCTAATCTCTACTTGAATCTTGTCCCTTATTTCTTGTCTCTTTTTCCTTGTCTCTTGTCCCTTCTTTCTTAAACATTGCTTTACTTTGACCCCATGAAGAAATGCTTTCTCCTGTGTGCTGCGCTGATGATTTATACCAATTATAGCTGCTCGCCCAATCCATACAAGGCTACTAATAAAGCGTATAAGAAACAGGTAAAAACATTAGCCAAAACCATTCAGGTGTTCCCTACTAACGAAGGTCTGGATTCCATAGCACCGGCGCCTTACCCGGTGGGTACTATCAACTTTAATCTGCGCAAGCCCAACTATGTTATAATTCATCATACGGCACAGGACTCAGTAAAGCAAACGCTTCGCACATTTACCCTGGTGCGCACCCAGGTAAGCGCCCATTACGTGATAGCTAAAGATGGCACTGTCTACCACATGCTGAACGATTACTTACGTGCCTGGCATGCCGGCATTTCCCGGTGGGGCAACGACAAAGACATCAACTCCTCTTCCATTGGTATTGAGCTGGATAATAATGGCTTTGAGCCTTTTACCGAACCGCAGATCACCGGTCTTATACACCTGTTAGCTACGCTAAAGAAGAACTATAATATACCGGTGGAGAACTTTATTGGACATGGTGATATAGCCCCCACCCGGAAGGACGACCCGAATCCTTTTTTCCCTTGGAAACTACTGGCAGAGAGAGGCTTTGGCTATTGGTACGAAGACACTACCAATATACCCATGCCGCCCGACTTTAACAGCATGCAGGCATTACGTATCATTGGCTACGATGTAAGAGACAGTGCGGCTGCTATCACCGCCTTTCACCGGCATTTTGAGGCAGATACCCTATCCACACTGAGCGATGCGGACAGGAAGATATTGTATATGGTGATGAGGAAATATATGTAAAGGCAAGCTGTGAGCCGTGAGTTACGAGCCCGGAGCAAAGGGAGACAGGAATATGCCTGATAAGCTGCCTCTTCTCCTTTTACCTGCTATTCCTCTTCCGTCATCCGTCATCTATCAACTGTCATCTATTCTCTTCCCAACCTTAACTATCCCTCAACTATCATCTAAATACTGTCAACTATCTTTGCAAAATGGTTTACCTAACAAGGATAGAGCATTTTAATGCTGCGCATAAACTATATAATCCCCGCTGGAGCAAAGAGAAAAACGAGGAGGTGTTTGGAGTATGTGCCAACGAAAACTGGCATGGGCACAACTTTGATTTATATGTTACTGTAAAAGGAACACCCGATCCGGATACCGGTTTTTTAATGGATGCTAAGAAGCTAAGCAAGCTGATCAATGAAAAGATATTGGAGCAATTAGACCATAAGAACCTGAACCTCGATGTGCCATTTCTAAAAGATATGATGTGCACTTCCGAGAATCTCGCAGTGGTTATCTGGCAACAGTTGGAACCCCATCTTCCTGGTAATGTGCAACTGCATGCTATTAAGCTCTACGAAACACCACGCATTTATGTGGAGTATTTTGGGGAGTAATCTTTACCGCTAAGACACGGATTTTAAGAGACTGTTCTTGTTCTAAGAATATAGAGTTACTGAGACTTAAAGGAAGATACTAAAATGAGTATACTGTATTGCTCTGTGCACTCCAGTGCCTCTGTGGTTCAATTATTTACTTACGTGTTAAGCGGTTGATAATATCGCTATGTTGCGGATAAGCAGCTAATAGAGTCTTCCTGTCTGCCATCTCAAAGTCATTAAAGTCGAAGCCCGGAGCCACGGTGCAGCCTGTTAAAGTAAATATACTATCAGGCGCCGGCTCTGCGGCAAACCAGGCTGTGGCAGGCACTACAGACTGGAAGGTCTCTCCTGCTGCTATATGTTTACCTAATTTGATACTATGGTATCTCCCATCCTCTTCTATTACATGAATAAGCAAAGGATCGCCTGCATAAAAATGCCAGCATTCATCACTCTGTATGCGATGGAAAGCAGAGAAATCTCCTTGCTGCAAAAGGTAGTAAATAGCTGTAGAATAACTACAGGCACCAGCAAAGCGCAGGGGTAAAACATCAGTAGGTATGCCTTCACCCGCCCGGTAGGTCTCTTTAAAAAAGCCCCCTTCAGGGTGAGGATGCAGGTGCAAGTGGCTTATATAGTAATTAGCATTCATCGGGTTAACAAAAGCACTGGCTGTTCTTCTATCTTTTCAATTATTTCGTCGAACTTGTTAGAAAAGAATTGCAATAACTCCTTTTTAGAAGTATTACCCAACTTCACCATTATTAATTTGTAGGGCACTTGTTTAACTAAGAAACTTTCTTAGAAATCGCTGTCCTTTTTAATTAAGATTCTTTCCTGGCTTACAGAAATAAAATTAATTATCCCATCAGGAGTATCATTCTTTTGCTCAAGGTCCAAAGTATGAATACAGTCAAAGCCTCTTGAAACAAATAATTCTTTTAAAGAAGGTGGCCATTGCGCATCAATTAAAAATTTCATGCGGCATTTATTTCTGCATATTTATGTTTCATATGCAATAAGGCATATTGTAAGCACGCTTGCAGATCCTCTTTCTCCAGATCGGGAAATTCCACAAGTAAATCCTCAATAGTATCACCACCAGCCAGGTATTCCAAAAGCCCTTCAACTGTATAGCGCTTGTTGCGAATAGTTGGTTTTCCATGCGCTACTTCGGGATTGATGGTTATTCTGTCCGGCAATGGAACCGCCATACAATTCACTTTATGTAAATATAAAGATAATCTGCTAAACAAATCCTCCAAAACCTCCACCCAATCCTGGACTGTATGTAGCTATACCTGACTTATACCTAACTTATACTTAACTTATACTTAAGTTATACCTAACTTATACCTGATCTCTTCCCTATCTCCTCCTATGTAACTCCTACCCAACTCCATATCTATTCGGTACCTGCCCCTTAAGTCCTGCTGCTTAAATTTTTCTTTTTTACCCTGAATTCTTGCAGCTTGTTCCTTGCGCCTATCCTTTAAATCTTGTCTCTTGTTCCTTGGATCTTACTTTTTGCCCCAATAATAAATTAACTTTAGTAGTTGCAACGCCATAAAAAATTCTACCGTATATACTCTATTGTGAGTGTCTTAATGCGATTAAGCCTGGCCAGGTAAGCTTTTAAGATAACAGGAATTAACAGATAAGCCCCATCACATAAAACCTTTTAAAAGGATTTGGAAAATATTACAAACATCATAAAAGGTTGTATTGATAAAGATCATAAATATCAAAAGATCATTTATGAGCATTATCGTGGCTATGCTTTAAAGATTGTATTCCGGTATATATACCGGTACGAAGATGCGGTGAATGCAGTTAATGATGGATTTGTTAAGCTATTCAATCACTTCGACAGGTTTGTGATGGGCAACGATGCAGAGAATGAAAAGATATTCATGGGATGGTTAAAACGGATAATGATCAATGTGTCTATTGACCATTTGCGGAGCGAAAAAACAACTCCTGAAACCGGCGAAATACCAGCTTACGTATGGGGCTTACCGGCTGATGGCCAGGGTGCGGAACAGCTAATGATGTACAATGATTTAGTGCTGATGATCAAAAAGCTACCGGCGCCTTACCGCTTGTCGTTCAATTTACACGTGATAGATGGCTTTTCACATGCCGAAATAGCGGCAATGCTCAATATACCGGAGAGCACATCTAGATCAAACCTGTTAAGAGCCAGGATGATGCTGCAAAAAAGCATAAAAAAATCAGAAGATGCACTGCTATGCAGGATATAGACAACCATATGGATGATCTGTTCAGGAAGGCAGTAGACAACTACACACCGCAGCCTGGCGAAAGTAACTGGGATATTATTGTTCCCCGGTTATCAGACGAGCCTGCAAGTATTCCTGTCGAAATCAACCATAAAAAGAATAATACTATGAATGGTGGTATTATTCTGCTGATGCTTTTACTTATCCCGCTTAGTACATCTATGTTCGCTTTATACAAAGACAGAGGTGCATCAAAACATGCAGATAATACCGCAGATATTTTAAACATACAGCCACAGCGGCAACTAAACAATACAACATCTGCCGCCTGGGAACACATACCAGGGCATCTAACAAACGTAACTGCAACAGTACCGCTCTATAGCAACTATGTAAACACAAATACACTGGCAATACAAGAGATCAAACAGAAAAAGAATACTGCGGAAATAAGTATATACGATCCTGAAACGATCTATTCTTCCATTAACTCCAACACCCTGCCAATAGTAATAGGGTCAGTTACCAGTAATAAACTAAAAGATGCCGGTAATGAGCAGCCAATTACAACACACGCAAATTACCGGCAGAAGCCCCACCTATATGTTGGTGTAACTGCAGGACTGGCATTTAATGAAGTAAAGAACCAGGGATTTAGAAAGCCAGGCTTTGATATAGGAATTATTGGAGGCTACCGGGTAAATAGAAATATCTCCATAGAAACCGGCTTGTTGTACTCCAGAAAGTATTACTTCAGTAATGGCAAATACTTCTCCATGGACAAGATGAGCGGCTCTATGCCTGCCGATATGAAAGTGTTAAGCCTTGATGGCAGCAGTAATTTATACCAGGTACCCGTTACTGTCAAATACGATATAGTGCGGAGAAAAGCATCTGCTTTTTTTTCTTCAGCAGGTATATCGTCTTACATACTTACTAAAGAAAAAAATGACTATCAGACATCCATGAATGGCGTGCAGCAAAGTATGCAAGGTATGTATAAGAATGTGTCGGCAGGTTTTGCATCTTCCATTGATTTAAGCATTGGTTATGAACATACATTAAGAAAAGGAGCTGATATAAGAATACAGCCTTACCTGCAGGTTCCGCTTAAAGGCATGGGCATTGGCAGTATGCAGGTATTGAGTACCGGGCTACATATAGCCTATGTAAAATAGTTTATTGAATCATTTTATAAAAATATGCCCGCCTATCATTTAAGCGGGTAAGCACCCTTATTCTTTAACCAAAAAATCACATGTTATGTCAACAAGAAAACTAATGTACACAGCAGCAATAGCTGCTGTCTTCAGTATCGTTTCATGCAACAAAGACCAGCTAAAAACTTCCACACCCACTGTGCAGCAAACCCGGTCTGAAGCCTCTATGAAAGATATGGTTACCGAGCACGGCACCAATCCCGACGAAATGATGCTTGCGGATTCTAAAGCAATGACTCAGGAGGGCTATGTGTACACCGAAAGCAATGACGCCACCCAAAACAGCATTCTTATTTACAAACAGAACCATGATGGCACCTTAAGCTTAGTAAACACGGTAGCTTCGGGTGGTGCAGGCAGTGGCATGGGGCTTGGCTCTCAAGGGGCTTTGGCGCTCGATAAACAGCATCAGTGGCTGTATGCGGTAAACGCAGGCAGCAACTCCATCACCGCCTTCCGGGTGCATAGCGATGGCAGCCTTACACGCTCCTGCACCGTCAGTTCGGGAGGCACAACACCTGTAAGTCTTACAGTATACGGCAATTGGCTGTATGTAGTTAATTCAACAAGTGCTGATATCTGTGGCTTTACTATTGGCTCAAGCGGTACGCTTACAAAAATTGATGGTTCATCGCAATCGCTTAGCAGTACTACTGCAGGTCCTGGAGAGATCAAATTTCACCCCGGTGGCATGGCGCTGTTTGTAACTGAGAAAGCAACCAACAAACTTGCTGTATTCAGTGTAAATGCACAAGGCGTCGCCGGTTCAGGCACTTTCAATAATTCAGTAGGATCAACGCCTTATGGCTTCGACTTTGCTCATACCAATAACTACCTTATTGTATCCAATGCAGGGGCAGGTGTGGTAAATGGAGGCTCCTGCTCCTCTTATGCCACAGATAACAATGGTAACATCAGTTTAATAAGCGGAGAAGCAAAGGATTTTCAGTCTGCTCCTTGCTGGTTAAGAACTACACGCTATGGCAGGTTTGCTTTTACTACTAATGCCGCTAGTAACAGTATTTCGTCTTATTATATTTCACCTTACGGTGGCTTGTACCTGGTATTCTTTGCAAACACAACTACCAATGATGGTCCTATTGATATTATTGTAAGCGGCAACAATGGTTATGTATATAATCTCAATTCTAAGTCGCACACCATCAGCGAATACAAAAGAGGTCCGCTTGGTACCCTGAATAATATTGGTGAAGTGACTGGCCTTCCAACTGCTGCCGGTGGGCTGGCTGCTTACTAAATTTACAGTTCCCTGTATAAAACACCAAGGGGCTTGTGCGTTGCACAAGCCCCTTGTGGATGCTTCTTGTAGCTTGCAGCTTGTTTTATTTCTTCCTTTCCGGGAACATACCCGTAAATTTCTTATCAGATAACTTATTGCTCAATGGTGCAAACTGCTTTTGCTGCAACAACCTATTACGGTTCTGCTCATCAGTAGCACCCGTTCTTCTGCCGAAAGAGCCGGTGATGATATAGTTTAAAGCCGTAACCAGGGAAGGCTCTTCTAAATCCCCCCAGTTTTTATCTGCACCATCCGGAGTGAGTTTATCCGGTGCAAAACCACTGTAGTAGTCAGCGCTACCCACACTGTTCACCGTTTTGAAAGAAATAGGATAAATAGAATAGTTGTAAATGTCAATAGGGAAAAAGCCCACCGGCTTGCCGTAAGTAGTATCACCTACCAGTTTTACATCCATATACGGGCGCAGGTTGTTAATAAGCAGCTCGCTTGCCGAAGCCGTAGAATTAGTAACGATGAAGAACACACGACTCAGATTAACGCTCCCTGCTTTTTCATATTTAACAGTATTGTTTTGCGGTGTAAAAGATCCAAGATCAAAGCCGTACTTACGTCTAAGCAAAGGAAACTTGTCTGCCTGTAAAGAATCGTTGAAAAGATACTGATACATCAATTGATTGTTGGCAGACTGCGGTGCAATCAGATCTGCAAGTGTATCCTGCGTTTCGGTAACGCCCCCGTGGTTATTGCGTAGATCTACAATCAGCTCATTAATACCTTGCTGCTGAAAATAAGAAAACACATTGGCTAATTCTGCACGTGAAGGCGCCCCAAAGAACTGGTTGAACACAAAATAGCCTATTTTCTTACTTCCATCGGTAGTGCGGTAAACGGTATCAAACAGCACGGAGTTAGCGGTAAATTCTGTCTTACTCAAATTAGTTGTTGCAATACTGCCATCCGGCTTTGTAAACTCGAATGTTGCACTGGTGGTGTTATCAAAAAATATATTGTTTAAAACATCAGCACCGGCCTGGTCAACATTGATAGTAGTTCCATTTACCTTGTTGATATACCAGCCACGCTGCATGCCGGCTGTACCTGCAGTAGAATTCTTATACACATACGATACAAACCAATGAACTGAATCTAAAGGATAGGCATAATCCAATGCAACCGCCTTTACGAAGAAACCCCAGTCGGTGTTATCACCGGTACTTAAGCCGCTTGATTCTGCTTGTGTAGTTACAAAACTGTAGCGGTCTAAAGACTCCTTACCACGGATGGCATCCATCACGTTTTCGGCAGTAGTGAACTCATCAGACACTTCATACTGCCGTGGGTTAAACTGCTCGTAGGAGGGAAGCACTGAGTGCCACAAGTAAACTTCTTTGGAATACAAATACACCGAATCTGCCAGTAAATCCTTCTCAGTAGCAGTTGGAGTAGTTGGGGTATTGGGGACACCTGGTGCGGAAGGCGTAGCATCCTTTTTCTTACAGGCATTTAAAGTAAATAACAGGGAAAGCACTATAGTTAGTGCAGCTAATCTTTTCATATCAGGTATATATTCTGGTATATAAACGTAAATTTAAGTCATGCCGTTATACAAAAGAGAAAATTTTTATATTTCTGTTCCTCTTTAAGCATATTCTCACCGCAAAGAACAAGAGTAAATAGAGGTTTCGCAGAGATTCTCACTACAGAGAACATGAGTTGAGAGAGGTTTTACATCTCAATATCTCATATGGGTCATGTGACCTGCGGAGAGCCATTCTCTGCGTAAACTCCATTTTCTCCATCTCTCTGCGGTGAAAGGAAACCTTATCGCTTCTCCACTTCTTTTATATAATATTCCTGTATCAGTGGCGGGTTTTCGGGGGTTAATGTAAATGTTACTTCAATGTTCTTTTTTTCACCTTCAATGGTAAAAGTGCCACGCAGGTTATTTTGCGGGATAACATCATCTACTTTCACAATCTTTCCGGCATCTGCAAATATGGATGTTGCTTCTTTCTTCAACGAATCAATCGGATAATCCATAAAGAAGTTCTCGGCAAAAATGTTACTGCTTGTTGCATTGTTCCACTCAGGCAGAACCTTTATCAACTCATCTCTCCGCTGCTGTAAAACAGGAGAAGGCGGTAGTTGGCGTGGCTTTAGTTGCGCAAGTGTGATCAACGTATCCAGCACCTGAAGGTTTATGGTGCCTGCACCGGCATAAGTAAGATTGGCAAACGAAACAATGCCAATGCCATACTCCGGCAACACCTGCCAGTTGCTGCCAAAGCCCGGAAGGCCTCCGCTATGCCCCACATACTCCCTGTTATCACAATCCTTCATCCAGCGCAAGCCATAGCAATAAGCAGCTACAGTAGCGCACACCCGCCCACCTGGATAAGTATATGCCGGAGATAAAGCACTGATATTCCAGGGGTGCTGCATCTCGCGTAGCGAGCTTCTTTTTACAGGACCATTATCCTTATTGTTTGAAGGAGGATAAGCTGATTGGTGCAATGCCATATATTTACTAAAGTCTTCTATGGAAGTGATCAAGCCGCCCATGGCGCCGTAAGCGCCATCGTGCAGCATTGGTTGCTCTACCCATTGCTCATTGAGCCAGCGATAGCCATGTGCCAGTTGTTGTGGGGGCACTTTGGTATACTCCCATTCAGTATGACTCATGCCGAGTGGCTGCAGGATATTTTTGGTAATATATGCCTCATACGGCATGCCTGAAAGCTTTGAAATAATATGCCCGAGCAATGTAAAGCCCAGGTTGCTGTATTCGTAAGCCACGCCCGGTGCATTGGAAAAAGAAATGCCTTTATTTATAAGCGCCATCAACTCGGCATCAGCGTCCTGCAGTTGCCTGTCACCCCAGGGGTTATCTTCCGGGAAGCCGGCAGCATGCGTAAGTAGTTGCCGGATGGTAATAGGCGAAGCATCTGCAGTAAGATAATGCAACTGCTTCATCTCCGGTATGTATTTATACGCGGGATCATCTAATTGCAGTTTGCCTTCATCGCGCAGCTTTAGAATAGCCATTGCTGTAAAGCTCTTGGTCATAGAGGCAATGCGGAACAATGAATGGATAGTGGCAGGTGTCTTTTTCTCTACATCAGTATAACCAAAAGCGCCGGAATGCACCAATTGTCCATCCACTACCAACCCATAAACAAAACCGGGATAATGATGCTGTACTGCATACGTGTGGAAGAGGCTATCTATAACAGGAAAGACAGATTCAATCTTCTGCATCCTGTTTACATCTGTAAATACCGGCGGCTGGTATAAATTATCGGATTGACTATATGCTTTCGTAATACATAAGCCGGTTAGTAAAAGCAATAGCCCCTTACATAGATATTTGGTGGTAATATCTAAAACTATATTCTTTATAAGCATGTTCTGGTAAACTTTTAGTCCTCGTCTTTTTCAGCTTGCTCGCCGTGCTCTACTATATCACCTTCTTTAAACAGAATATCCTGCAATACTATTTTCCATTTGGGCATTTTGCGCAATAAGAATTCCAGGTCCATTCCAAAATGCTTAAACTCTTCCTGTTGTGCATTTTGCATGATGGCTTTTGCGGTTTTATCCTTCTCTACTGAAATGCGTTGCTCATACCAGTTAATGGCTTCTGTTTCTTCGGTAAGAGAAGCGAGCATACGTGCTTTGGTTCTTGTTTCTTCACTTAGTTCATTTGCCGGTTCGTGGTATTGGTCAAAGCCCATAATTGGTTGTTTTATTGCGCTAAATGTCGGTAATCTTTTGGAGTTAACAAGTGAATATTGAGGGTTAAATGCTCAAAGTATAATGTTTGATGTTGAGGGAGTTCACGAGTGTACGAGTGTACGAGCTTACAAGTTAAAGAGTGGTTTAAAGTTTAAGGTCAGTTAAGTGAGAGGGGAAATCTTAAGGCTTTAGCATGGCTTTCCATGAACTATCCATGGCTTTACCATGGCTTTGATATGGAGAAGGTACCCAGGAACCCAAGCTTTAGTACCACTAAACATACAGTCAATCAGCTATCAACTACCGAAACCAGTTGCCTTCAATAATCTACAGCGTCCAACATATATCAACGAAATGTATATTGCACCTTTATTAAAAACGATTCTTATGCCATCTAATCAACTTACCAATTTAATACACAGCATGTTTAGCAGTGTTGAACAACTACTGCCCTCTTATTTACAAAACAAAGAAGATGAACGTATAGCCAATGGTAACTGTGCTGCCTGCGTGATAGATGAAGAAGGGATGGTATATGGAAGATTGTACGGCACCAATAAAATAAGAGCCCGCGAGTCTTTTCGCGTAGCCTGGACAAAAGCCAGCCAGGTATGGATCACCGGTATGAAAACCGGGGAGTATGAAAAGAAGTTCTTTAATAATGAGGTGGAAGAATGCGGCATTGAAGTGCCTGACCTGATTGGCTGGGAAGGTGGTCAGCCACTGACATTAAAAGACGGATCTAAGCTGTTTGTGGGCTTTAGCGGAATCCGTGGTATATATGATTTAGAGATTATGGTAAAAGCTTTGGAAGCAGTGGAAGGATAGGTTCAGAATGACAGATGACAGTTGGGAGATGACAGAAGAGCGTTACAAGAACCAAGGACCAAGAATTGAGAAATAAGCTGCAAGCCACAAGCGGTAAGCTGCGAGCTTTAACTATCAACCGTCATCTGTCATCAACCTGATAGTACTATGTTACTATTAGCTATTACTCTTTAGTGTCTTTATTTCCTGGTTTATCTCATCTATTTTGGAGTTGTACTTTGTTAAGAAGCCCTCTGGTCCGTTTTGCTTATCGCTTATTTCCTGTATAAGGGCATTGATGCGGGAGCTGTCGCTCTTGGGTAGTTGCAGCGCCAGCTTTAGCTGTTCTTTATTGTTGTTGATGTTTCTTGCTACAATGTAGATGTACTGCTTTGAGTACTCGTTGAATTGTTTTACATAATCATACAGGTCGGGTAATAGATTTGTGACGTATCTGACTTCCCTTTTGCTATTGTATTCATCATACCTGAAACTTGAATTACCACTGTTCCTGTAATTCATCAGCTTATTCAGTGCGTTCAGCGAGTTGGCAGAGCCACTCATATCTATACTGGTATTCTTTTCAAAATCACTCCTCATCTGCTGTATTCTCGTTAACATATCTCCATAGTTAAATGAATGCACATTTAACTCATCCTCCAGATTCGTATTTATCTTATTCAGGTTTAAATAAAAGGTAATGTAAGGCCCCATTTTATTTGAAAAAGAATTGACAAACGATGAGTCTAATGGTGCCGGGCTTACGCGTACATTATTAGTTACATCCGAAACCTTCCTTACTTTACTATCCGGGTTATCTACAGCAAGGGCGGGGATAGTAAAGGTGGAAATGGTGGATACAACCGAAGTAAACAACTGTAGTGGCGGAAAGGTTTTACCCAATGCCAGCACTAAGTTGTTAACTATACTTCTGATCGGCTTCTTTTGTGGCTCCGGAATCTTGCTGTTATTTTCCTTAATGGTTTCATCCAAAGTGTTATTGATGACATCCACTAATTTAAATCCCAGAATGTCGCTGGTAGGGTTATTTGCCTGGTTGATCTTGTTGTATGTTATCTGCTCTTTTTTATCTCTTTCTATCAGGTCCACTGCATCATACAATTCATTCACCAACTCCGATGTATGGAGCATTTTATTGTAATTAGCTTCGTAAATGTCTGCTGCTTTCTTTTTACTTTCACTTTGCTGGCTGTCAACAAATTGCTTTAAGCTCTGGAGTTCCCTCTCCAACCGTCTCATCTTTTCGATGGTAGAATCTCTTTGTACACTGGCAATGGTAGTAGTATCCACCTGCGCGAACATCACCATGGAATGGCATAATAAAAGCATTGTGAGGAACAACTTCATAATCTACATTTAATTTGATAAATAAGGATTTTCATGACTAATGCAGTAATATGATTTATGGTAATGTACATATATGGATTACTACAACTATTATGCTTATAAATTCGTTAGAAAAAATCCTACCAGTTTTTAGCTTCACTTACAATTTCGGATTGGAAGGCTTAACAGGTGCTTCGAAAGCATTTACACCACGTGTATTCAATTTACGCCGGTACACTTTGTCACCACAGGTAACGTACATCATGTTGAATGATGGTCCGGCAAAGTATAAATTGGAGGTTTGACTGTTGGATGGTGGTGTTGGTAAAATAGCATTCACCCTGCCAAGCTGATCCATTACCTGTATGCCCATTCTTGTAGCTACATATACACGTCCGGCCGTATCGCATCGAATACCATCCGGCCAGGCATTTTCTTCAGTATCGGGCACATGCAGCCAGCCAAAGCGTTGCTTGTTTGTCAAAGTGCCATCTTCTTTTATATTATACATCCAAACCCAATGTGAGGCGGACTCGGTGGCATACAACTGTGTTTGGTCAGGCGAAAGCGTTGTGCCATTCGGAAACTTTAAGCCTTCATCCACTGCTACTTTTTCGCCGTTTGGTCTTACCAGATACAGTCTGCCAGCATTCAAGCCATTGGGGGCTGTTACATAAATATTGCCATTCTTAGCAACTATCAAATCATTACCTGCAATGCTGTCGGCTATAACAGTTGCTTTTTCATTGGCATCATAGCTCAGTATTTGTTTAGTACCCCCGGCAGCCGTGTAGCGCTTACCATCAGTGCCAAAAGAAGTACCGCTTGCTTTATGGCTATCTATGTTCAAGGTAGTCAGCTTTCCATCCAATCCTACCTTATAGGTTTTAGAGTTAAGGATATCCTGGTAATAGAGTTCGCCTTTTGCATTAGCACCGGTGCCTTCGGTAAATGTATAATCCTCTCCTACCAGTTGCCAGTCTTCGCCGGGTATAAGCAGGTCACTTAAAAACTGGTTTTTCGAAGCACCTTTTGCTACCGGCTTTGGCCAGTCTTTCCACAGCCATCGCATAGCGGCAGGAAAAACTGCTGTACCTTGTTTACCGTTATGACTACCTTCGCCCCATACATGGTTCACTTCATAGCCGGCAAAGGTTAAGGCTCTTTCCATAGTTAGATTTGCCATGTGCCAATCTCCACCATAAATATTGAGATCATTAGCCCCATCCTGCATGAAACATGCGGATAGGCTTAGGCTCGTATTTGCGGATAAGTATTGGGTAACGGTCAGCACCCGCAGACCGGTATAAGTGCCAATAGCACTGAATACTCTTGAGAATGCTTCGGGATGCTCCCATGCTGCGGTAAATGCACATACAGCGCCACTACTGGAACCACCAATAGCACGGTCGTTACCGCTGGCTGATAAGTGGATAGCACGCCCATCGCTTGTCTTTTGCTTTTCTACTTCAGGCAGTAGTTCTGTGAGTAAAAAGCGGTCATAAGCATCCCCTAATCCATCATACTCAAAACTGCGATTGTAGCGGGCGACGGCATTGGGGTTATTGGCAGGCACTATCCCTGGTGTTACAAACACACCGATGGTTATGGGCATTTCCTTACTGTTAATCAGGTTGTCGAATACAGTAGGTGCATTCCATTGAATGCCATCCTGATTTACGTACAGGCAGGCTGGTTTACCGGGTGTGTATTGCGCGGGTACGTATATCCAGTAATCGCGCGCGGTACCGGGAAATATTTTGGACTGGTTGAAGGAGAACTTTAATACTTCGCCTTTGGGCACACCGGGATGTTCTATACTGGCTGAATCGACAGGGTAGTTTTCGGTGGGCGTTTGTGCAAACAGGAGGGATTGAATGAATAAGAATGTAGTAAGCAGGAATAGTTTCATAGGGAATCGTTAGTGGTGGAAGATTTGGAAGGAGTTGAACCACATAGGAACAGTAGAAACATAGAAATACACACATAGTTGTGAAGTAATTAAGTGCCCCTGAGCCTCCGATTCCAGATAGCATTGTAGTGCAACAGGCAAGGCTGCTGCAAGTCTGAGAGTAATACATCAGCGCACTGGCAGCTTGGCGCTTCCAAGGTCATACTATATGAACATTGCAAGACCACAGGTTTCCGGAATGACGGGCGCCTTTGTACTCTTTCATTATAACTGAGACACTTATCTATGTGGGTATTTCTATGTTCCTATGATCCTATGTGGTGAAAAAAGCAACTATTTTTTACCCGTTGCGGCCCAAAAGATGCCTGAATATAAATGATTCAGAAAAGCAGGATCGCTGAAGTCGGTTGGCATGTGACCAAGGGCTGTGTAAAAAGCACGTCCGCCATCATAATCATGGTACCATGCAATAGGATGAAGCTTGCCCATGCCTTCGCCTTTACCTCTGGCGCCCCAGTCAGCTTTTGGATTATAGCTACTTTCATTTACTGCAAGGACATAATGCAAACCGGAGGTCTTTTCAGGGCCAAACTCATACCATTCATCAGTCCACAGTTTATTATTGGCAAAGCCCTGCAAGCCGGGAAAACTACTATCTATAACATTAAGCTGCGCTGTTTGAATGGTTGGATGAATATGGAACATTCTGCCTACGAGCTTGTCGTACCAGTCCCAATCATACTCGGTATCGGAGGCGCTGTGGATGCCTACATACCCTTTACCGGATTGTACAAAACGCTCCATTACTTTTTGTTGTGCCGAGTCGAAGATATCGCCTGTGGTATTGAGGAAAATGACTACCTGGAACTGTGATAAATACTGATCGGTAAAACCGTTGGGGTCTTCCCACAATACGGCATCGAAGAAGTTCTTCCTTGCCAGGTCCTGGATGGCTAACACACCCGCATGCAACGACTCGTGGTGCCAGCCTCTTGTGGTGGTTACAATCAATGCTTTAAATTGTTTTTGTGCACTGGCTGATGTGCTGATGGCAATTTGGATCAATAGAACAAGAATGAATAGTCTGATGGCTCGCATGTATGTTTTTGATTTAGTGAATGGGATGAAGATAGATGAATATTGATTATAGTGAACAAGCAGTTTTATGTGTTGCTTCAAAATGCAGATAACCAATTCTTACCGCTGAGAACAAGAGCAAATAGAGGTTTCGCAGAGTTATAGCTGAGTGTCTCTGAGAAATTAGCTTGTAATAAAGACAGTCTGCAGATCTCGCACAAGGCTGCCACAAGTTGCAAAGTAGTGCAAGTGCATGTTGGCAGCCTGGCGCTAAAGACGCTACAGGTTCCGGGATGACGAGGCAGCTTTGTACTCTTATATTAGTGTAAATCAAACCCACCGATATACTTATTGGGCAGACGGATACCAGTTGCGGAGGCGGACTTCTATGTTTTTATCGCCTGCATTTACGAGGTTTTTGAAAATGTTTACATCCTGACCGCGATAATGGTATGGGTAAACAATCTTTGGCTTAAAAGCCAGTACGCCTCCTGCTGCCTGATCGGGTGGCATGGTATAGGGCAGGTTCATGCAGACAAAGGCGATGTCTATGTTCTTCAAGGCGCGCATTTCAGGGATGTCTTCCGTATCGCCGGAGATATAGATGTTCTTGCCGCCAATAGTAAGCACATAGCCGTTGCCTCTGCCTTTGGTATGGTAGGCATCGGGCGATTCGGGGAGGTTATACATGGGAATGGCTGTTATAGCAATGCCTTGTACGGTTTTATTATCACCATTATTCAGTACTACTACTTTCTGTTTATCTATTGTTGCAGGTAGCAGGTCTGCCACTGCCTTTGGAACTACCAGTATGGCATTGTTGGTGTTGATGGCATTGAGCGTTGCTGTGTCGAAATGGTCACCGTGGATATCGGTGATCAGGATCATATCGGGTGCAGCCAATCCTTTGAACAAAGCAGCGCCGCCGGAAGGATCTATATAGAGGTTTTTATTGGCATAGGTCAGTACCAGTGAAGCATGCTGAACGGGCTGGATGGTCAGGTCTCCACCGTTTACCTTTACCTGGTCTGGCTGGGCACGCTGTGCCTGAGCAAAGAGGATGGATGTAAAGAGAAAAAGTAGTAGAAGCTTAGATTTCATAGATTGTACTTTGGTGTTGGTGATGTTTAGTTTTTCAAATCTATGGCTATCTTTTTATTTAAGGAGTTTGCTGTGCAGGTATTTCGCAAATAAAGTTCATTATAGTCTGCCTAAAGTTGGGGAGTTTACGGGTTTGCAAGTTCGCGAGTTAAAGAGTAGTTTAGAATGCGGGGTCTGTTAGGTTTTATAAGGCACCAATAGGAAGAAGGTAAGGGTTTACCATGGCTCCCCATGGACTATCCATGGCTTTGCCATGACTTTGCTATGGCTTTAGTATTACCTGGGTGGGGAGGAACTACGATATAAGTTTAGTGGATGTTCAGTAGAGTTTGAACTAAGTTAGTTTTTGTTTAGAACAAGTCTATTTGGGTGCTGTGAACACAGCAGATGTTTTAAGTACAAGTTCTTACAGATAGATCTTTCTTTTACCTTTTTTCTTGATAAAAAAGGTAACCAAAAAATCAAGCAGACCTGATCGCTCCGCGCATTTTGCCGGGCCAGCGCCGCCCCATTGCCTAAGGTGCAGCTTTATTATTGGGTGGCACTGTTGGGCTAACATGGTGCTACTTGTTAACTAACAGGTATTTAATGATTAGGTTGGTTGCCTTTGGCCTTACACTTTGAACAGTAAAGGCATACTTAGCAGAGATTGGAAAGGTGGATACGTAGCTCATTGCAGGCTAAGTGGTTGATGTTTCTTAGTGTGAATGTTTTGAAATGGTTAGCTCTCAATTGGAATGTACATATCATTGATAGCTCTTATTTATAAACTTAGTTCGGTAACCGTGTATTCAGTAGAGTTTAAACTAAATACATTTAGGATAGTGTAACCTGTTTTAAATGCTGTATACACCTTTAGACTTACGCCTTCATCAGTTATAATTTTTGGATATGGATCGTGCCTACGGCACTCTGGGGTGAAGGTGTGGGTTTCTTCATCAACGGGTTGAAACCCGTTGCTACAAAATGGTTCGAGCCTACGGCTCTGGTCAACGCCGGAATTTAATTTTATAACTTCATATAGTGCGAGGCTAAGAAACCTGCCAGCGTTTTGGTGCGTGCGCCAATGACCAGGTAAGAAAAAACTCTGCCGCATAGTGAAAGTTTAGTAATTTGTTTTACGATTCAAAACGATACTATGCCCCTTAAAACGATCAAAATATTTCTTGCTTCCTCTTCAGAACTGGAGGCAGACAGAGAAGGATTCAGGAAGTTTATTAGTTTACAAAATGAACGACTTAACCAACAGGATATCTCTCTGCAAATAATTCAGTGGGAGCATTTCCTCGATGCTATTTCCAATACCCGCCTGCAGGATGAATACAATAAAGCTATCCGTGAATGCAATATTCTGCTTTGCCTTTTCTTTACTAAAGTAGGAAAATATACTGCGGAAGAATTTAATACGGCCTACCAGATTTTTAAAGAAACCGGAAAACCATTAATATGGACTTATTTTAAAGATGCTCCTATAAACGCTGGATCGCTTAACGATGAATTTAATACCTTACTAGCCTTTAAGAAAAGACTTGACGAATTAGGTCATTTTCATTCAAAGTATACCAATATTGATAATTTAATAAACCAGTTCAGAGACCAACTAGATAAAGTGTTGCCTGTAATAGCCGGTCAAAATGAAAGCACAACAAGAACTGAAGAAAGTAATACTTTACCAAAGATCAATGAATCTGTTAGAAATACCTTTAATGAAAAACTCACCAGGAGGTTGATTGAAGCCATCCAGGTATATAGCCCCAGAGCGAAGAAGTTTTTAGAAAATGCAACCAGAATGGCAGCCGATTGGGAAATGCAAGCCCGTTTCAGTGATCCTGCTAAAGAAATTATTGCATTCAGCTTTGTAGGAATCCTGGGTATTCAACTGCGTAAACTGATGGCAATTGGTAAGGAAGAAATATCCGGGAACAAAATCAGGAAATACCTTGAGAACTGCCAGCTTACCTGCAAAAGGGCTTTACAGCTTTTATGCTTTGCTTTATCTCTAAGCTATGGGATTATAAAAAAGAGAACAGCTATATACTGTCGCCAGACCAGGCAACAACCTGTAAGAACTTTTTTGAGGATGAATTTGAGTGGGACATTAAAGGCTTTACCCATTTATTAAAAGCACTAATAGATATTTACATAGACAACAAGCTCGATTTTCCAATAGTAGAACTAAATGAAACTAAGATACCTCTTGATAATGAATGCGGTTTTATAACAGCATGTAATCAACTACAGGCAATAGATAAACTCGTGGATACATCTTCTTATGCAATAGAGGATTGTATTGAGGCTGAAAGCAACTTGACTGCTGTTTTAGAGACCTTAAAGTTCCTTGTCAATTACAAGATGGTATCTATTAAAAGCATAGGTTATCTTGAGATGCGCAACAGCCAACCGCATTATTTGTATAATTATACTGCTTTGGGAGTTGATATCAAATCCAACATAAACCAGGAAAGGGTAAACTATGCGGAAGCTCCGATCAATACAGATGCGGTATTATTATACAGGGGAAGTTATCAGCAGAATGTAAACCTGTTTCCATTTGTGATTGATGTAAATGCTTTGGCATTTGAGGGTGGGGCAAAGATTTGCTTTTATGCCTGCCATAATAATGCAGATGGTAGCCTGAACTATACTTTTCTAGAGGACAACAGCATTGTAAATATTGCTAATACAGAAACTATAAAGCCCGGTATAGATATTAACGAACTGCTGATGGATCCCAAAAAGCGAAGAGACATGAGGTTTGACTCGGTGTTTACGCTTTTCCAGGAGGCGAAAAAAGCAGTTACAGGAATGGAGGAAGAAGTTGATTTTGAAAACCCCTTTAAAGCAGCTTGAATTTAATTGCCTAAGAACACATCGAAATGAAAAGATATCCTTTTAAATTTTTAGATGCGTACAGCAAGGAAGATACGGGCATCTTTTTTGGCCGGGATGAAGAGATTGAGATGTTGTATGAAATGATATTTCAGACATCTATTTTGTTGATTTACGGAGCATCAGGCACAGGTAAAACAAGCCTTATTCAATGCGGATTAGCCAGTAAGTTTCAATCACACGACTGGCTGGCATTGACCATCCGCCGGGGAAGCAATATCAATGCTGCTTTTGAAAAAGCACTGGCAGATGCAGGCGGCGCCGGAGTGGTGGAACAGGAGGAGATGGGCTGGCTGGAAGAAGTGATGGAGGAAGGAGAAGCTGCAACAGCAACCCGGCAATTAACGCCGCTTGCACAATCATTAAAAAGCTATTTACCTGGCTTCGTTCCGGCCCATGTACCTGATTTTTGACCAGTTTGAAGAGCTGTTTATTCTTGGTTCGGCAGATGAGCAGGAGCAATTCATCGAAACAGTAAAAGAGATCTTACAGGTAGAGCAGCCGGTAAAAATGATTTTCTCTATACGGGAAGAATACCTGGGGCATTTAAACTGGTTTGAAAGGGCTGTACCGCAGCTCCTGCGCAAAAAGCTGCGGGTAGAGCCGATGAACTTAGATAAAGTACGGCAGGTAATTGTGGGTGCTACGAGCACAAAGATTCTAATGTGCATATGAAAACCGGTGAAACAGACCTGATTGCGGAAGGCATTTTTGATAAAATAAAGGGCAAAGAAAAAACACTCACCATACAGCTTCCTTATCTGCAGGTCTTATTAGATAAGCTGTATCTCCAGATAACGAAGGACGAAACCCGGCAGGCGGAAGCTGTTTTCACTACAGCAGCTCTTAATGAAATGGGGGATATTGGCGATGTATTACGGAACTTCCTGGAAGAGCAGGTAACCAGCATCAGCAAAAAACTTAGTGGAGTATATAGTGACATTTCTATAGAAACCATCTGGAATATCTTATCTCCTTTTGCTACCCTGGAAGGCACGAAAGAACCCATCAGCAAACAAGATTTACACGACAGGCTGCCCGGTCTGAATCCTGTGCTGATTGATGCAACCGTAGAAGCATTTATTGATAGCCGTATTTTGCGTTACAACGAGGATGTGGATCTCTACGAAATAGCCCACGACTCACTTGCCAAGCGAATTGCCGAAAAAAGAAGCGATGAAGAAATTGCACTCCTTGAAATTAAACGACTGGTAAAAGCCAAACGGCTTTAAAAGCGGATGCAAGGGAATTGTTTTCTGAAAAGCAATTGAATTTTATTGAGCCGTTCCTGGAAAAAATAAAACTGACGGAAGAAGAAAAAACTTTAATACATCAAAGCTATGAAGCCGTTGCAAAGCAGAAGGCTGCAGAAAAAGAACAACAGGAAGCTGAGAACCAACGGTTAAAGGAAAGACAGCAATTATTGGAAAAAAGCCAGCAATCACAAAAGCGTTTTATACGCTGGATAGGTGTAGCCTTAGTAGTAATGATAGTGTTGTTAATATGGGCAGTTCATCAACAACTGGAGGCAAATAAGAGTGAAGCTAAAGCAAGAACGAATGAAAAAAATGCTGACTCCGCTCGCTATCAAGCGCAAGTTACTTTAGCCGAATTTAAAAAACAGCAAGCAGAATCTAAAGCATTAGAATTAAAAAGCTTTGGGGATAGTTACAGGGATTTAGGCAGCATTGACAATGCCTGCGACAGCTATAGCAAAGGTTTGGATACGCTGGCTAAATATCCTGATGATCCATTATATAAGGAATTGAAGAAAATTAAAGACTCTCTCAAATGCAATTAACCATAGCCATTCTTTTCGCTTTTTTGAGCTTGACTCTGCAAGCTCAGGATTGTC
Source organism: uncultured Chitinophagaceae bacterium (assembly GCA_963819045.1). Lineage (GTDB taxonomy): Bacteria > Bacteroidota > Bacteroidia > Chitinophagales > Chitinophagaceae > Ilyomonas. The sequence goes on from CAWFUV010000022.1 coordinate 232,959, forward strand.
CTAAGTACATTAAGGCTATGGATGCGGGAAATTATTACCTTAAAAAAACTAATTATGATTCTGCTCTTAAGCAATTCCAGGTTGCCCAGGTGGCTGCCCGCGAATGTGGTATAGTGACCAAAGCCCCTGCAGATAAACTGAAAGAAGTATTTAAAGGGTTGCAAGGTCAACGGGATGAAGCAATATCGCAAAAAGAAGCAAATCAAAATCTGCTGGCAAGAAACTACTGGAATAACTGTGAGACATCTATACGAGATCATAATTATTTAAAAGCTTTGCATTTTTCGGCAGAAGCTATTGACCTGAGTAAGGATAATGACCTTACCAAAAACTTATTAGTTGATATACAAACCTATCTGCCTTCATGCAAACTGAAATTTATATTGCGATGTGAAAAAAGATTAACGAGCGCCATTTTCAGTCCTGATGGAACCCGGATACTAATTACTGAGGATAATATAGCCCGTCTTTGGGATGCAAAGACCGGCGCTGCCTTAGCTTCTCCGATGAAACACAATGATATTATCATGAGCGCCAGTTTCAGTTCTGATGGAAAAAAAATTCTTACCTTAAGTCACGACAGCAGTGCCAGTATATACGAAGAGGCCGGCTTTATCCATCTTTGGGATGCAAATAACGGCATTGAAATAACTGGTGGAATAAGTAATACCGATTTGTTCCATAGTGCTGTATTCAGTCCTAATGGAGAGCAGATCCTAACAACGGGGACCGACAGTTGCGCTCGTACGTGGGATGTAATCACCGGGAGGCAGATTGGTCGTGTAATTAAGAATCCTGATGACGTTGAAAGTGCAATATACAGTCCGGAAGGAAAAGAGGTTTTGACAATAAGCAGCGGCAAAACCGTATACATTTGGAATTTACTATCAGGTTTGCTGCTTGGCAAAGCATTAGAGCATAAAGAAAAAATAACCAGCGCAGTTTTCAGTCCTGACGGGAAACAGGTACTTATTACGAGCGACAGGGATAGCACAGCCAATCTTTGGGATGCGCAGAGTGGTAACCGAATAGGTCCTATTATAAAATATGACGAATTCTTAAATAATGCAGTTTTCAGCCCTGACGGAAAGCAAATTTTAATTTCATCACACAAAGGAGCAATACACCTTGTGGATGCGATCACTGGAGAAGCGATTGGCCAGGTTATGCAACACGAGTATAAAGACTATACTGGTTATTATATCAATAGTGCTGTTTTCAGTACCGACGGAAAAAGTATATTAACGGCTAGTGACGATGAAACTGCCCGTTTATGGGATGCGGAAACCGGTTTACAAATAGGCCCTTCGATGAAACATGAAGGAAACGTAATAAGTGCATATTTCAGTTCTGATGGAAGGCAAATAATAACTGGGGGGTTAGATGGAACGGTACGGCTCTGGGATGTGGATACTTCCTTAGGGGGGAATGTTGTTTTGAAACTTCAAGATGAGGGAAACACTGCACACCTGAGCGATGACGGAAAACAGGTTCTAACAGTTAGTCGTGACAGCGTAAACATTTTGAATGCAATCACAGGAAGATCAACCGGGATTTCGATTAAAAACAATAATGGTAATTTACGTGATGCTTTTATCAGTCATGATTCTAAAATGATTGTAACAACGGCTGATGATGGCAGCGCCGAAATATGGGACGCTAAAAGTGGAATTCCATCCGGCGTCAAAATTCAGGCAGCGGGATATGCTACCTTTATTAGTAGTATTTCTTTCAGTCCTGATTCAAAACGCATTTTAATTGCAGTTAGTAATATCGCTGGCCGCCATGAAACTTATGTAAAGGACTGCATGGCTCGCCTATGGGATGTAAAATCAGGAAAGCCGGTTGGAGCACCTCTAAAACATAAAGATAATATCCTGAGCGCTATTTTCAGTCCAAATGGAAAACGTATTCTAACTGCAAGTGCAGACCACACTGCCCGGCTTTGGGACGCAAATACCGGAGAGCCTAATGGCCAAATAATGAAGCATGACGGTATTGTATCAGGTTCGGTTTTTAGTCCCGATAGTAAAAAGATATTAACGGTTTGTATGTTCGACGATAGTACCAGTCATGTTTGGGATGCGGCTACCGGGAAATCAATCAATATTGTCACCATGCACAGACATAACGTTTATTCCGCTGTGTTCAGCCCTGATTCAAGGGAAATTTTAACAGCCAGTCTTGATGGAACCGCCCGGCTGTGGAATGCAAATACAGGAGAACGAATTGGTCCCCCGATGATACATCAACATGCTGTTAAAAGCGCTGCATTTAGTCCTGATGGAAAATGGATATTAACTGTAAGTTGGGATAGTGCTGTTCATCTTTGGGAGGCAGGAACAGGAAAGTCAATAGGACGGCCATTGAAGCACCAACGCCTGATTGATGATGCAGAGTTTACTCCAAAAGGAGATCAAATACTAACGATAGCAGATTATGGAAAGGTGAGTTTATGGGATGTCAAGGGAGATTTGGACCTTCCAGCAAATGTATTTAAACTTCAGGCGCAAGTTATTACAGGGTGTGAATTACAAAACAACGAACTACAAGTTATATCTACCACCTTGTGGTATAAACTAAAGATGATTATAACGAAAGGCCAAAAGAGCATTATAAAATATGCAAATACCGAGAATATAATTTTTGGGCACGTTTCTACCCGGAAGAAGCAAAAGCAATTATTGCAAATAAGTAAAACAACCAATACAATTTACTACTATAAGTTGCACGCTAACCTTGAATATCATCCAACTTCATTACCCCCAAAAGCAGTAACGCTTGTTGCACATGGACTTAACATGAAGCCTGCAGGCATGCTTGCCATCACCCAATGGTTTAATGAACAAGGCTCGGATGTATATCTTGTAAAGCTCTCGGGGCATCATGAAGATTCGATACATATAAAAGATATTACTTCAACGCTGTGGGAAGAGGAAATGCTGCATGCCTATACCATTGCAAAGGAAGCATCTATAAAGAGTGGAGTACCACTTTTCTTTGTTGGCTATTCACTTGGGGCATTGCTTGGCCAGGCCTGATGTTATCTTTAAAAGAAGATAACGTATTTGATAAGCAAATACTCATTGCACCGGCAACAGCGGTAAGAAACAGGAGTTATGCATTAAAGCTGTTTTCTTTTATCCATAAAAGAATAATGCTGCCCAGCTTTACACCCAGCCCATACAGGGCAAATAATTTGCTGCCGTTTACTGCTTTTGAGGTATTGTTCAGGAATGAAAGGAAGCTTATTGAGGCGCAGTATCAGACATTGAATATTCCTACCCTTATTTTTATAGATCCGAAGGATGAGTTGATAAGCTATAGAAAGCTGGTTGAGTATTTACGCAGGTTTGAGTTGACCAATCATGAGATAGTGGTGCTGGATAGTAATCTTAGGGTAAGGCAAAGCCGGTATCACCACCTGATTGTAAGTGAGGAAACGATGGGTAAGGAGAATTGGGAGATGGTGACGGGGAGAATGGCTGGGTTTTTATTTACCGCGGAGACGCGAAGGCGCTAAGAGATAAGAGACAAGAATGAAGAGACAAGAGACAAGATACAAGAAAGAAGAGACAAGATACAAGAAGAAGAGACAAGATACAAGAAAGAAGAGGCAAGGGACAAGAGAGAAGCCTTAAGCAGCTTAGACAAATTACTGTTATAAAGTAGGATTTGTTTTGTTATTTTACAATATGCTTACTGTTAGTGAACTGTTTATTTATCCCATCAAATCATTAGGAGGCATTGCTGTTTCCTCTGTAGTGGTTACTGATCGTGGGTTGCAGTATGACCGGCGATGGATGCTGGTAGATGAATACAACACTTTTCTTACCCAACGTGAAATGGCTGCTATGGCTTTGTTTGATGTGGCAATACAGGAAGAGGGCTTATTAGTAACACATAAGCCAGGTGGTGATGCTATCCTTATTCCATTTGAGCCACAAACGAGATGAAATGCTTACCGTAGAAGTATGGAGTGACCAGTGCAGGGCAATAGTAGTAAGCGGGGAAGCAAACCAATGGTTTAGTGATAAGCTGGGCATCAACTGCAGGCTCGTGTATATGCCGGATGCAGTGAAAAGAAGGGTGGACAGCAGGTATGCTATAGATAAGGAAATTGTATCCTTTGCAGATGGCTATCCTATGCTGCTGATCGGGCAATCTTCGTTGGATGATTTGAATAGCAGGCTGCAGGAAAAGCTTACTATACAGCGCTTTCGCCCTAATATTGTTTTTACCGGTGGTGAACCGTTTGAAGAGGATGAACTGGAAGCATTTAAGATAAAGGATATTCTTTTTTATGGAGTGAAGTTGTGCGCACGTTGTGTTATTACTACTATTAATCCGGATACAGCAGTGAAAGGGAAAGAACCACTGCGTACGTTGGCTACCTACCGGATGAGGAATAATAACATATACTTTGGCCAGAATCTATTGCATAAAGGGGAGGGAAGGATTGAAGTGGGAGACACTATAGAGGTGATAAGAAGAAAGGTATCAAGTTGATGATAGAAGATATAATCCAAAAAGTTCCAAGTTACAAGCTACAAGTTGGAAAAAGTAAGGGTATTGTATGCAAGTGTACAATACCCTTACTTTATAAATATTAATACTGCACTGCCAGTTTATTGCTGTTGTAAGTGGCAGGTGCTTTATCGTGTAATCTATGATAGCAAACATAGGAGACTGCTAATAATACAAAAGCGACCAGCGGAAATATAACATCTCCTCCAAAGCCATCCACTACCCAGTGAGAGGCGGCTGCACTAATAAAGTTGATCCCAAAGCCTACATATGCCCATTCTTTAAACCGCATCTTTACCTGGGGTACAATCAGGACTATAGCACCCATCACTTTGAATATCGTCAACATCACTCTGAAATAATCAGGATAACCTAAGTGGCTTATTCCCTGCTTTGCTAATTCGGTATTGGAGGTTAGCGCAGGTAGTAGTCCATCCAGTAAAAAGATGATAATTGTAGCAGCCCAGTAGGAGATCTTAGTCGTTTTCATACTTAAAAATTTAAATGGTAAATGATGTATTTGTAGTGTAAAGCTATTTGGAAGAAACGAGTAAGAAGGGGTGTGAAAACGACTGTTTATGGGGTGGTTTTGTTAAGCCCCCAACCCCTGAAGGGGAGCATAAGCAGCCCCAGCCTGAACATCTCAGTCGGGCAGGCAAACATCCTCCAAATCCCGGTTCAGACATTCAGGCAATAGAAAGGACTCCTTTACTGTATTTATTGCGGTAATCAACAGGTGATAAGCCGGTAATTTTCCTGAACACTGTCCTGAAAGCTTTGGTATCGTAATAGCCTACCTCGTACATTACTTCGGATATTGTTTTGCGGCTGGTTTCTAATTCTCTTTTGGCGGCTTCTATTTTTACCCGTTGTATGTATTCTACAGGTGTATTGTTAGTGGCTTTCTTAAAGCGTTTTTCAAAGCTGCGCCTGCCTATGGCAAACTGCATAGCCAGATCGTGCACCGATATCTTTTCAGCTACATTCTTTTCAATAAACTCCTGAGCCTTTCTTACCCCTTCATCTTCATGCCCCTTTTGTCCGTTGAACATGATGAATGGCGACTGGCTTTTGCGGTCTATCTCTACCGCGTAGAACTTGGCAGCCATTATTGCAGTTGCCCTATCCGTATATTTCTCTACAAGGTACAACAAGAGATTCCAATAGGAATTGGCGCCGCCGCTGGTGTACAGTCCTTTTTCTTCAGTAATTATTCTATCATCCACTAAATCCACTTTAGGGAACATTGCCCTAAACTCATTTGCAGAGTTCCAGTGCGTAGAGCATTGGCGACCATCCAGCAAACCCGTAGATGCGAGTAAAAAAGCGCCGATGCAGAGGCTGGCAACTTCTGCTCCTTTTTTATATTGCTCCACAATCCAGGGGATAAAATCCTTATTCACCTCTAATGCATGCTGCATATTGCCGCTGAGCGCAGGTATGAATACCAGGTCAGACTTCTTTACTTCGTGCAGCAGGAAATCGGCATGCACTGTAAATGAGCCTTTATGCAGTTTTACTTCTTTGGAAAGGCCTACTAATTGTATTTTAAAAGCCCGTTTTTTACCGGCAGCTTCGAGCATATCATTTACACCCTCAAACATACAGCGGGGATCGTCTACGCTTGCTAAAACAGCCCCATCAGGCACCAGAATCGTTATGTATTTCATAGGATAAAAGTAAGGAAACTACAGTTCGTAATCACCCCTTTTAAAGTCGTTTTTAACCCTCCATAAATTAGTAATTAAACAATAGTTTTGACCACACAAACAGCGTTCATTTACTTTAAAACAATACCGTATGACACAGATTATTCCTTACCTCGGTTTTTCAGGCAATTGCCGTGAAGCAATGACTTTTTATCAAGAATGCTTAGGTGGCGAGTTGAGCCTGATGACTGTCGCAGAAACACCCATGGCCGGGCAAATGCCTGCCGAAATGGGACAACACATTATGCACGCTAGTCTTTCTAAAAATGGCTGGTCGCTGATGGCTTCAGATATGAATCCTAATATAAAGCAAGGCAACTCCGTTAATATTTGCATTAGTTGCAATACTGAAGAGGAATTGAACAGCTTTTTTGCAAAGCTCTCAGAAGGAGGTACAGTAAATCACCCGGTATCAAAATTCTTTGCCGGAACTATGGGCGACTTTACTGATAAGTTTGGTCTAAACTGGATGCTGTATTATGGTGAGACTACGCAGCAGTAAGTTTTTTTGAACCACATAGGCACAATAGAAACATAGTAATACACACATAGAACATTATATATAACTATGTGCTCCTCCAACGTTTCTATCGTGCCTATGTGGTTTAAACTTATTTCCAAATGCTTTGCATACTGCTTACCTGCAGTGTTTTTAACACCAACCCATCAGGCGATTGGATATGGATTTGGTTGAGTAAGCTCTTAGGAAAATATATAGCCGTCATCGTTGTCAACCCACCATCTGCAAATAGTTCTACCGAAGCAGCATCTATAACAAGCGTTAACTGTAATTGATTACTCTGAGCAAAGCGTGGTGCTACTGCTTTGGCAGCAAAACTTTGCTTAAAAGAAGACTCACCAGCCTTAGTACGATCAATGTAGTATTGATTAGCCGCTTTATCGTATCCTACTACCAATTGCTCGCCTGCTCCATTAGAAAAAGCAAAAGAGAAGTCTTTTATCATATCGCTTGTAAAACTGATGCTGTAAGGCGATGTAATTTTCTGAGCTATGGAATAATTACTAACATCCATATTGGTAATAGTAGTCACTCGCTTACCTATTCTAGTTAACTCCTTTACCGGCTCAGATGTAACCAGCAACTGATTATTGATATTCTTTATTCCTAATTCTCTTGGTACAGTCATAGCACTGCGCCACTTTTGGGTAGGAACAATATTAGCATAATCCCAGTTGCTCATCCAGCCAAGGAATATTCTGCGATCACCCGTATTGCTCCAGGTAACGCCTGCATATTCATCCGGACCATAATCCAGCCATTTGGTACTCGTATCATCAGGTGTAAAAGAGTGCCCGTCAAAATTACCAGTAAAGTATTGCGTTGCTGAGCCGCCATTTGGCCCGCCAGGATTGATATTGACTACTAATACCCATACCTTTTTCCCATTATTATCTAATGGGAATAAATCCGGACATTCCCATACGCCGCCATGTGCACCCAACTTTTCACCAAACTCGCTTTCTTTTGTCCAATCCTTCAGGTTGGGCGATGAATAAAAAGTAATGCGGTCTTTTGTTGCAAGTGTCATTACCCATTTTTTGACTTCTTCATTCCAGCTCACCTTCGGGTCGCGAAAGTCACGAATGCCAGGGTTTTTTACTACCGGGTTGCCGCTGTATTTTGTCCATGTTTTACCATTGTCAAGGCTGTAGGCAATGCTTTGGTTTTGAAAGTCATTTCTGCCAGCACGCTCACCTGTTGTATCGTGACTGGTATAGATGGCTACCAGTGGCGTTTTGCCATTTTTACTAAACCCTGAAGTATTATTCTTATCCAGTACTGCACTACCCGAAAAAATATAACCTAAGCTATCCGGGTATAAAGCAATAGGCTGCTCTTCCCAATGCACCAAATCAGTACTGGTAGCATGTCCCCAATGCATAGGTCCCCATACACTTGCTCCGGGATAATACTGAAAAAACAAGTGATAAAGACCACCATTATACACCATGCCGTTAGGGTCATTCATCCAGTGTCCTTTTGGTGAGAAATGGAGTTTCGGACGGTACTGCTCATGGTAAACAGCCGTATCTCCAGATTGAGCTTCAATCAATGTGCAAGTGGTACAAAAAAGAATAACAAAGAGCGTTCTTGTTGTTAGCATACATCGTTTCTTATGACAAGTGATCGTTGTAGTTGTTACAGCTTTGCTGCCATTTCTTCCGGCTGCTGGCTGTTATAAGGTACTATTTGGGTTAGCTTACCCTTTTTATCATACTCGGCCACAAAGGGAAATCGCTGCACGTTGTAATATTTCTGCACTATAAAAGTGTATCCCTCCGTACCCACTTTTATGTTGGGATTTGATGATAAATGGTATTCATCATCAAACTTCTTTACTACACTCAGCGGCTCGTAAGCAACCATTACTATCTGCTTATCAGCCAGCTCTTTTTTACGCTTTAGCATTGCCTCCGTAAAGTGCTTGCAGTGGTCGCAGGTAGGAGAAAAGTACACCAGTACAGTAGCCTTGTCTTTGGCGAGCTGGTTATAGGTAAAATCCTTTCCATTAACCAGTTTTATTTTAAAAGGTGCAATGGTTGTTTTAGTGTTTTGCTGCGCAAAAGAGGCCTGCATAAAAAAAGAAGCACAAACTAAAAGGCAAAGCAAGTATTTATACATAATCCACATTTTAACGTTATCTATCCGAAGCTTTATATAAAAAGATTTTATAGTAATTGATACGCTGTTCAAGTATATACAGCATCACGCTGCTATAAGACTACCGGCCGAAAGGTATAGTTTAATAATGATTTTCTAATGTTGCACTTAAAATCGGGTGCAATCATTTAGCTGTTGGTTTCAAAAACAGCAGCGAATCATTATTCCTTGCAACCACCAGCAACTTATTTCCTCCTGCCCTATTCATCCATTTTGCGTCCCGCACTTCGCCGTTAATAGCAGGCATATTTCCCTGAATACTAAACATATTTAACTGTTTATTGAATGAAAAGACAGTTGGCAGCATCGCATCATAGCGCCCCTCATAAGGCAGCACACCATACATGTTTCCTGCAGCCATATATTGCATGTTATTACCAGGATAGGAGGTAAATGAAAACAGGGGTGCTAATTGTAATTCATCCGGCAGGTCTGTTCTTTTAAAGTTGCCTTTACCATCATTCATAAAGCACGAGGAAGCAAGTGTTTCCACTTTCAGCTCTTTACTGCCTTCCAGTAAATTGCCAAACATATACTGCACATTCTGCCCTGCCACTTCACCGTATGTAAGATGTGCTTTCTTCAGCAATGGCAGGGGTGCATCCAACTGGTCTTTGCCCAGGAAAGGATATTCCTCACCATTAATGGTATAAGTCATCAACTGCTCTACTGTGCCGTTATTGGAGAAGTCCTTTATATACAGCTTTAGTGGTCCGCTCTTACCGGCATACAGCTTGGAATTATGCCCCCAGTTGCCTGCCAATATATCGCTATAGCCATCGCCATTCACATCAGTTGCATATACTGTTTGCCACAAGCCAGCAGATTGTGCTAGATCTGTTTCTTTGAATTTACCCTTATTATTCACGAATATTTTTACAGGCATCCACTCTCCCGCTACTATCAAATCCATCCATCCATCTTTATTCACATCAGCAAAAGCGGCAGATGTTATCATGCCTGCCTGCTGCAATTGGATAATGGATTCATCGGCACGTTTAAAGTTGCCTTTACCATCATTCAGCAATAAATACGAAGGCTGTGCAAAGCCATATTTCTTTGCATCAGCAAGACTACCAACAAATATATCATTGCTGCCATCCTTATTTATATCAGCCACTGCAACGCATGATTTATTGGTAAGCATAGCAGGTAATACAGCAGATTCTTTGAAATGACCTTTGCCGTCATTCATATACAAATGGTCAGCTAAGTTTATATCACCATTCGCGTATTCATTACCGCCGCTGGCCACATACAAGTCAGGATGGCCATCATTATTAGCATCAAAAAATACCGCATCTACTCCCTCGCTTAAAATATTTTTCTTAAAGGTCTCCTCATCCCACTTTATAAAATGCCCATCTTTATTTTGCACCATCAGGCAGCCGGGCTGTCCCTTTGCACCGCATACAAAAAAGTCATCCAGCCCATCGCCGTTTACATCAGCAACAGCGAGTTTAGGTCCTCTTGCGGACTCCATGTGCGGTATAAGATATTCGTCATTAAAGTCAATAAAGTTGTCCTCTGCATGCTTCCACCCTATATTCATCTTGCTGCTCACATCTTCCAGCAATGGTTGAGGTTTAGGAAAGAATGCTGCATAATTAAAATTCAAAACAGCATCCGTTTGCTTTACTACTAATTGTTGATCAGCCGATACATTTTTTATCACCTGGTACTTTTGATTTGGCCACACCACCAATATGCTATCCACCTGTTGCAAACTATCCAGTCCAAAGTGCATGCGGGGTTCAGAGGAAGACATAAAGCCGCGTGTAAGCATAAGCTGCTGGTACTGCATTTTTTTACCGGTAAAGAGCCACAGTTTTACACCAATACCTGAGGTGTTCATCCCATCACCTTTGAATGTAATGGACAAATAGTTTTTCTTTGGAGCATTGTTTTGCAAAATGATAGCCGGTGCATTAAGGCAGTTGATAACCACATCTACATTACCATCATTATTCAAATCGGCATAGGCAGCCCCATTGTAATAGCCCTTCATATCGCCCGTCCCCCAGTTGTTACTTACATCATTGAAATGCAGCTTTCCATCTCCTTTAAAAAAGTAAGGATGTGTTGCCCCATCCGGCATTTTATCCAGCGCTTCCTTTATAAACTCTTCTTTACTCATAGTGGGCGCTTGCTGCATGCTGTTGGCGAAATACATTACAAAGTCCAGATCCACCGGTCGCTTTACAATACCGGTTGAAATAAACAGATCCTTATTACCATCATTATCAAAGTCGGCAAACAATGGGCTCCAGCTCCAGTCAGTAGCAGATATACCGCTTATTAACCCTACATCGCTGAAGCTTATACCATCACCATTATTACGTTGCAGGCAATTGCGGGAAACCTGGTTTTGATAACCGTTGCGAATGATCTTCTGATTGTAAATATCCAGGTGTTCTCCATTACCGTATGTCTTTAAGGTCTTCTCATCTGGCGGCAGCATGTCGGTAGTGATCAGATCAAGTTGTCCATCGTTATTGAAATCGGCAGCATCATTACCCATGCTGAAGCGGCTGTAATGTTTAAAGTGTTTGGCACCACTTTCAGTAAATGTACCATTGCCATTGTTGAGGTAGTAATAGTCGTTTTCATGAAAGTCATTGCCTATATAAATATCATCCCATCCATCATTGTTAAAGTCACCTACAGCCAGTCCTAATCCATAACAAAGGCTGCTTTGATAGATACCTGCCGATGCAGATACATCAGTGAATTTTTTAGTGGGCGTATTGAGATCATTTCTATACAACCGTCCGCCTGCATATTGGTCAAACTTCCGCCTGTTGCTTGTATCGCCAATATTTTGGTTGGGATGTTCGGAATGGTTTAAAATATAGCAGTCCAGATCACCATCGTGGTCATAATCAAAGAAGGCAGCCTGTGTAGAGAATCCGGAGAAGTCCAGCCCATATAGAGTACTGACTTTCTGTAAAACTGTTATTACCGTTATTTATAAACAACTCATTATGCCCCTGCAGTCCATGCATATTGGCAACGGCACATACATAAATATCCGGTTTGCCATCACCATTTACATCAGCCATCGTTGCGCCTGTGCACCAGTCCGCAGTGCCCGCTACTCCTGCTTTTGCTGTAATATCCTCAAACTGAAAATTGCCCTTGTTCAGGTAGAGTTTGTTACCGCCTTTACTATTAGCTGCAAAGAATATATCTGGCAATCCATCTCCATTTATATCACCGATAGCCACACCGGCGCCATTGTAGTAGTAGATATAGCCCAATATATCTCCCGGTATCTTGCCTTCCTGCAGATTATTAGCAAAATCAATATTGGTGGTAGAAGCAGACAAGCTAGTAAACATGCCATTATTTGCAGGATGACACGCACCCAAAAACAACAGTAAAAGGAGCAGGCAAAGCAGGTACTTTTGGTGAATCATACACAATGAAAATATGAATTATTCTAACACTTATAAAGCTCCATAATCCCACCACGTCTTTGTTGCCGTGGGGTTTGCACTTCCAGCTTTTCAGCATAGCCCGTGCTACACGCAGTGGAGATGTAGAAGATCATTCTTTCCCTAAGTACCGCCCATTCAGCTGCCGGTGAGTAGATGAGGAGTTACTATTGATGAGATATAGAGGAGACAGGGAGGAGATCAGGTATAACTTAGGTATAAGTTAGGTATAACTTAAGTATATGTTAAGTATAACCCAGTGCTGTCTAATACCGGGAATGAGGCAAACTCAACCAGTAAAAATCCTAAATACAGCCCGAACTCACGTTAACTTATACCGAATCTCTTCTCTATACCCCTCTATATTACTTCTGTATTAACTCTCTATTTACTCCCACCCTAAACCATATACACCAGCAACCGGCAACAAGTAACCGGCAACTACTTCATTTCACTATTACTTATAAAAGCCAGCCGCTTACTATCCGGAGACCACGATGGCGTATTCATACTGCCCTGCCTCCCATACATGTAAGCCACTACCTTAGGCTGCCCACCGTCAAACGGCATTACACGGATATACACCTGTTTATATGGCGGGTGCATGCCCGGCGGCACTTCATTAGGCAGAAAGGAGATAAAAGCAATCCATTTACCATCAGGCGATATATGTGCAAACCACAGGTCCTCCCACATCCGTATATGCAGTAAAGATACCAACAGAGCCACCCTGCCGGGCAAGGACAGGTAAAGTGAATAAAGCAAATAAAAAAGTAATGATTGCTGATTGCTGTAAACGCATTTTCATATGGCTAACTCTTTTTAACGGTTGGATTTAAATGTTTTAAAAAGCGGAACATACTATATTCGTTATCCTCATAGTCTACCAGTTTATTTCCCGAATACAAATACATGGCAGGATACTTTATCGGCTTAAACTTATCTGCAAATTCATTATTAGAATCATGAAGTAAGGTTACATTGGCCTTGCCTTTAAGGTTCGTTGCATACTTATTCATAAACCCGTTTATCTTTTCCCAGTCCATCTATGCTTATTAAATAAATAGCAGCGCTTTTATAATCCTGGTAGTGCTGGTTCAGATTGGTCATAGCAACCTGGCAATGCTCGCAGTCTGTATCAAAAAAGAAAAAGAATAACGGCTTGTCCTGCACTAAATTCTTGTTGGTAAATACCGTGTTATCCTGCTTATAAAAATTGAAAGCGGGCACCGTTTGTGCCGGTGGCTGGGCCAATGGCTGCGCAGAAGCATAAAAAGAGGTAATTATGATAAAAGTAATTATTTGAGATATAGTCTTCATAACAATTTTGATGGTGATAAGAGCTTATAAAAGGTAAGCTATTCATAAATACTTTTCATTTGCCATGCATCAAGGGATTTAAGTTCAGCATCTTGCCCCTGAGCTCTGATAGAGACACCCTTACTGTCATCACGGCCGGGATATACACGCATAGCTACACACTGCTTTCCATTCACAAATACTTCAATGATGCTTTTGTCAACAAAAACCCGTAGTTTGACTGTCTCACCTGAATCTAAATTGAATGCACCTGTTTCCGGTGCCCGGAATTTTGCATCCGGTAAAGTAGAAGAATACGAAGATTCAATTGTTATTAAACTAGACGGTGGATTTGGAGTTCTGGGCTTGCGTTTCTCTCCCATAACCAGGCTTACCAGATCCTCCGGCATCAGTGAAGTTTCGGGGCCCGAACTGTAGGTTAACCCTTTGGTGTAGCCTTTATCTTTAAAAACAATAATACGCGTATATTCTTCTTTATTGGGCGAGCGTAAGACATCCAATTCAATTGTTTGTGCATTTTTTGGGTCAATCTCCGCCGCTATTTCCATAGCGTTACCGCTAACGTCTTTAAGAACAATTTCCTGGTTGGCAGGCAATTTTGTTGATCCCATATGTTGTGCATTATAATGAAGGGATGCTATATCACCAGCGGGCTCCTGACCCAATTCATCTTTTGAGAGTAGTGTCAGGTGGCGTGGCAAACTCATAATCTGGTTCCAGCCTTCAGTAGGCCTTCCCTGGTTCATATTAAAGATAATAATCACTCCTCCTTTACCATCAGGTGTGGCAGAGGGAGCATGAACACCTGATGGACTAACCGCCCCATGATTATATTTTCCTCCTGAAGTAACAATAAACTTATCATTCTGCTTGTCATAATCGCCAAGAAGATATTGTCCGCCGCTCATGTGACTGAAGAAATTCATAATATACCGGTCTCCAATAGGCCAGAAATAGGGACAGGCTCCATCATCGCCAATCATCGTAAACCGGTCATCTGCAACAAATTCATGCAGGTATTCCCAATGAGCAAGATCTTTTGACCGGAAGAGAAAATCAGCCCTCACCGGCTTGCCGCCCGGCCCGGTTAGTGTTTTACCTGCAGATAGTGAATAATAAATACCATCCTTCTTCCAGATAGAAGGGTCGAATACACTATAGGGGAGTGAAAATCCGGTTGTGCTTTTAGATGAAATAACTGCCTTACCAGTCACTTTCTCCCAATTCAAAAGCAAGGGATCGCTGGATACAGCAACCATATTCCCCACACCAGTACCATGGTACATGGCAATAACACGGTTATCCTCTACCAGCGTAGCACCGGAATAAACGGCTCTCTCAGGGTTTGGGTAAATGGCGTAAGGAAGGTCTTTCCAATGAATAAGATCTTTACTGATGGCATGTCCCCAGTGCTGGCGAGGATCTTCCGGTGGATAAGCCTGGTAAAAGAGATGCCAGTTGCCATTCCAATAGCACAATCCATTGGGATCATTCATGGTACTCTCAGGACTTACAAAGTGATAGACCGGACGAAATTTATCGGCTTCCAATTTCTTTCGCGATTTAATGAATCTCAACATCAAGGGATTTGTTTTTAACTCCTCTTCCTGTTGTTGCAGCGTATTCGAAAAGGTGTATTTGGGCACGCGTGAGGTGTAATCGGAATCGTTCTGTGCAAAAGATGATTGACATAGTACCTATCCAGCTAATAATAAAATCACTATTCTAATTTTCAAATACTTGTTCATACCCTATTCAATGGTTGTATATCGTATTGTGATATCCGGTTAATTCAGGTAAGCCTGCTTTCCTTCAAATTTGCAAATAGATATTGCGGATTGTGATAATGACTTAGCGGATTGCCCGTGCATCCTTTTCCATTTGGTTTCCAAGTTGTGACATATCCCATATATTCAGAGACTTGATCGTTGCATTGCCGCCTGTTGAGAATGCAGCTATTTTATCAGCAGTTTCTTCAGGATAAATATAAGTAGTTAACACCTTTTCACCGCCGTTTGCAAATACTTCCAGTGATGATTTATCCAGCAAAATCTCCAGCTTTACGGTTCCATTTTTACTCTTTACATCAACAGTATCTATTAACCGCCTAGGGTTTACTTTACCACCACCCGTATTACTCCTGTCTACAATCAACTGCTGGCTGGCAGCATCGTAGCTGATAGTTGTTTCTGCTATCGTTTTGCCAGTGTTATCTTTCTGCTGTGCTATTTTAAAGCCTGCTGTAGCATTTGCATCTACCGATAGCTCAGCAGTCATCCACCAGGAGTTGCCTTTTAAAGTATTATTCTTATCAACCGGCACTTCAGCGTTGTTTAGTTTCACATTAGTAAGCTGCAGCGCTTTGTTGCCGGCAAGCTTAGCCAGACTATTTTTAACAACTACGGCAGGCTTCTGCACCAGTCTTGCCCCTTCACTGGTTTGAGCTAAGCTTAAGTCGCGTGGTATGGACATTTGCCCTTTCCATGGGCTGGTTGGCTGCGGGTTGGGCACCATCCATCCAATGAATGTTTTCTGATTATTTGGCAGCCCATTCCATGGAATAGCAGCATAAAAACAATCCCCGTAATCAACTGTCAATACCGTATCGGCAGGATTATCATTCTTAAATTCCTTACCATCAAAATCACCTACAAAGTATTGCATGTACGACCCGCGTGCAGGCCCACCGGCAGAAATGAACAACACCCATTTTTTCTGATTACTTCCTTCCACCGGCAATTGAATGAGGAAAGGACATTCCCAATTAGAAGCTGTAAAACCCTGCGGGCCAAATTCACTCAACAAGGTCCAGTCTTTCAGGTTGGGTGATGTGTAAAACCTTGCTTTATGCTCTGCCGGAAGCACTACCGTCATCAGCCATTGTTTAGAGGGTTCATACCAAAAAACATTCGGATCGCGGAAGTCTCTCTTCTGCAAATCAATCACCGGGTTACTGGCATAATTGGTAAAGGTCATTCCACCATCATTACTATAAGCAATAAACTGCGACTCTTTCTTCAGGTTGGGCTGGTGAGCTGTATAGATAGCCACCAGGCAGCCACCGTTTTTACAAAAGCCACTCGTGTTATTTTTATCCCATACCGCACTGCCCGAAAATATCCAGGTGGTGTCCTTATCAATCTTTTCGGGAATGGCTATGGGCAGGTGTTTCCAGTGCACCAGGTCAGTGCTGGTAGCATGCCCCCAACTCATGTGTCCCCATTTATTTTCAAATGGGTTTTGCTGGTTGTACATGTGATATACACCGTTAAGTAAATCAGTCCGTTAGGGTCATTGGTCCAGTATTTTTCAGGTGTAAAATGATACAGTGGGCGCCACTGCGGCGTAGGTGTCTGGTCGTTTTGTGCAAATAGTAAAACAGAGATACAACAGGTAAAAAGGCAAAGCAATAATCGTTTCATTGTTATCATGTGTTAATCAGGTGAAGAATATAAGCCCCTTTCCCCTAAAGGGGGATTTTTAGATGGCAAGTACTGTTATTATTTACGATGTCAGATGTACGATGTCAGATGTACGATGTGTTGGAAGGCTGCTGTATATTTGTCCTCCTTCACATTGGCTGCTGCCAAAGACTACTGTTTGTTACACCAGTTATACAGAAAAAGACGAACCATGAACGCAGGATGGACGTAAGACCATCGAAGGATCCCAAGCCTTGGGTAGGCTTAGATAAGACTTTAGTACGGCTTTACCATGAACTATCCATGACTTTGCCATGGCTTTGGTATGACTTTGCTACCCCTATTCGTATAGCCAGCTACCCTTTAGCTGATAACCTTCGTCTGATCTCTGTTTTAGTAGTAAGCTATTCTGATCCATCTGCTACTCTCTTTCATTGCTCTTAATGCAGATAGTTACTTTATACCGTTACACCATCTTGCTTCAGGTGCATCTTTCGATTCCTATTCCCAATATTATTATTATAGATCAACAGAAACAGCAGATAACCATAAAAGTCTCTATCATGGTAAACAGCCATCCTAAACAGTAACGTGTTTGTGTATGCAACAGAAAAACAAACCACTAAACAAATTCTTTATCTGATCTGCTTTCCTGTTGCATATTTTCAATTATAATTACAATCCACACAGTCTTAATATCCTTTATTCTGTGTATATAAGCCGTTAGTAAGTGTTATCTGCTCCTGCGGAATAGGAAAATATTCATGCATTCCTTTTGTAAAATGCGCACTGCTCAGGAAAGCATGTCTTGTTTTTTCAACAGCAAAATAATTATTCAGTGTGTCAGCAGCAACGCCCCAGCGCACCAGGTCAAAAAAGCGCGGGCTTTCCATAGCAAACTCCATTCTTCGCTCCCATTGCAAAGCTTTAAAAGCTGTTGCCTGATCCCATACCGGAATATTGACGCCGGGCTTGTAAGTATCTATTTTGTAATTCGACGGAAAAGTACCATCCAGCTTTTTAAGCATGCCGGTGCTATTGGCAGCCCTTGTTCTGATTTGATTGATTATCAGTCAAAGCAGCTGCAGGATTTCGCCTAATTTGAATATGCGCTTCCGCATTCATCAGCAGCACATCATCGTACCTTATAATATCCATGTTTACTGAAGTGCCATAAAATGGCCCAAGCTTTTTAAAGCAGGGGCAGGAAGCCAATTGTAATTCTTTCATCGTTCCAAAACCGCCATAAACACCGGCTAACCGTTCCCAGCTATGATCATAAGGAATAGCAGGATTATATTTAAACGGATGCCCTTGTATGCCAATAGTATGATCAATTCGCGGGTCAACAAGCGAGCCATGGGTAGTGAGGCTGTCATCGGTCAGAACCACATTATTATAATGTATCAAATTTTGGCAGTCCGGCAGCAGTGGTACCAAAAGCATTCACCAGATTCCTGGAAGGGACATGAAATGCACAGCACCCATATTGCGGCGCACCGGCAAAATAATTCAGACTTGTAGACATACTCAGCCTTCCCCCAATTGCAGTTCCATCATTAATAGAATACTGAATGGCAAATACAGATTCCGGGCTGTTATCATGCCCATACAGGAAGTTAAATCCAAAATCAGGATTAATCGATATTGCCCTGAATTAATAACATCATTGGTTAAGTGTACTACCTGCTGCAACTTTGCCGCGTCTATACCAGTTACATTATAATTTTCATCCTGCGTATAAGCCTGGTATAGCCTTGCTTTAGCCAGGTAGGCTTTTGCAGAAAACTGATTAGCCCTTCCGGCTGACCTGGCTGCGTTGCAGGCAAGTCATTTACAGCACCTGGAAATCGCCTGCAATTTTTTCCCACAACGAATCATTGGACATGGTATTGGGAACTTTCAAATCTGGTCGTTGGTAAGTGTTTCATCAAACCAGGGAATATTGCGGAACAATACTTTAAGTAAAAAATACATGTGTCCTCGCAGAAAGTGCATTTCCCCGATACGGATGGTTCGTTCGGGAAAATCGGCATCTGTTAAATTATTCAATGCCCGTAATGCAGTGTTGATTCTTGAAATGGCTCCATAAGCTCTTATCCAGGTGCCGGGAAAACCAAAATCAGCCGGCGCCATTATTGGATGCATTCACCAGGTAAAACTGTTCATATTTATCCATCTGTTGCTGGTCGCCGATATCGCCACCACCTTTATAAGCATCATCAGAACGAACACTGCCATATTCCCACATACTGGTAATTGGCGCATCCCACCAATCATTGGCAATACCTGCATACGCTGCTGTTGCCAGGCCATCAACCGCTGTTGGCGATGTCAGATCACTTGCGTCACAATCGCCTTGCGGCTTATAATCCAGATATTTTTTACAGCCCACTGAAAAAAGAATGACTACAGCAAAAAAATTTTAATATTTATATATTTCATAAACTAATTTTTAAAATTTAAAAGTTTGCATTAAGTCCAAAGGTGTAAGAAGTAGGAACCGGCCATAAATCGAACGTATTGGCTCTTTCAGGATCTTTGGAGGTAAATTCCTTTGATTTAAAGGCCAAAAGGTTTTGACCTGAAACATAAATTCTCAATCCTTCCATTTTAATTTGTCTGCAATATCTTTTGGCAAATTATACCCCAGCAGTACATTGCGAAGCTTGAAATAGGAGGCATTTACATAATAAAAATCAGAAGTTCTGTCTTCACCGTTATGATTCAGAAGACTTAAAGCCGGAATATCTGAACCGGTATTTTGAGGTGTCCATGCATTTAAAGTACCCGGGCCAAAATTGTTTCTTGCATTTACAAAATCATTAAAAAATTTGGTAGGATCGAAACCTGTTTTGCCTGCTACGCCTGAACCGAAAACAGAAAAATCAAAATTCTTATAAGCTCAGATCTATACGTATAGCCATATTCAAATTTAGGCAAGGTATTCCCCAGCCAGGTTTGGTCATTGGCATCAATTTTACCATCACCGTTTACATCCACATACCTGTATGATCGTCCGGCGCCATGTAATGCGCCATCCAGTACACCGGGTTGTGTTGGTGCAGTTTCTGCATCCTTAGAAGATTTGAAAAAGCCATCTGTTTTATAGCCAAAAATTGATTGATGGGAATGCCCTACAATGAATTGATTTGCATCCCCGGGATAAGCAGAGCGGACGTTATCCGGTATGCTGTAATCTTATTCTCGAAATGACTTGCATTGCCGTAATGCTATATGTTATCCCGCTCTTAGTTCTATGAGTATAGCTGAGTACAGCTTCCCAGCCTTTGATACTTAAGTTAGCGCCGTTTAAAATCACTGTTGTCCTTCGCCCAAAACAGCAGGAATAGGTGGAATAATTAATATGTCGCTTGTTTTCTTACTAAAATAATCAAATGAACCGGTTATGTTTTCATTCAGAAAGCCAAAGTCGAGACCTACGTTTGTTTCGGTAGATTGTTCCCATTTCAGGTCAGGATTGCCTTGCTGTGTTTGCACAAAACCCGAAGGAAGCGTACCGGTATTAACCCCATATAAATCATAGGCTGTACCAATATTAAGCCATTGAGGCTGAACTGGACTTGCTGTGCCATAATTAGGTGCAAAAAGCGTATAAGGTCCAAGATTGTTCAAGGCTTGCTGGTTACCTACCGTTCCTACACCGGCTCTTAGTTTAAGATTGGAAATAAAATCAATACTCTTAAAAAAGTTTTCGTTATTAATTCTCCATCCAAGCGTAAATGCAGGGAAAACCCCATAAGGATTATTAGTACCAAAACGCGACGAACCATCCCTGCGCACCGTCACTGATGCAAGATATCTATCTCCGATAGCCATAAAACAGTTTTCCAAATTGAGAGAGCAATCGGTAACCGGTAGCAGAGCCATAATTGGTTTGTGCGCCAACACCTGAGCTTAATTGAAGATAATCTTGCAGTCTGCAAGGCAAAATTGGTAGTAGCAGCACCAAAAGTCTGAAAAGTCATCTTTTATAGCTTCTATACCGGCAAGTACATTCAGCCTGTTTTTTCCAAATTCAAGATTATAATTCAATGTATTGGTCCAGGTAAATGTAAAATCTTTTGCTTCCTGCAAGGCAAGGCTGTTGAAGGATCTTACCGGGCCTTCATCACCAATAAGCGCTGCATTTTTAGCAAGTCCATCGGAATATTCAAAGCCAAAACTGGTATGATAAACAAGGTTTTTAATTACTTCAAAATCCAAATAAACATTACCAAACGTAAGAAATTGGTTGCGGGTATTAAACCTGTTTAGATATTGCATGTCTACAGGATTATTTCTATCGGTATAACCAGCACCTCTCGGGCCGGCATAAGTGCCATCTGTTTTATATACAGGAATGGTTGGTGGCAGCGTTAAGGCGAGGCTCGGGGTAGAAGCACCGCCAACATCGGTAGTAGAATTAATTTGCGAGGTACTGGATACTTGTAGGTTTTCGCCAATTTTGAGCCTGTTATTAAAGACTGAAGTATGGCTATTAATCCGTGCATTATATCGTTGATATTTGGTAAATTCAACCAAGCCATTATTATTATAATAACCCAGATCGAAATCAGGAACCCGCTTTTACCGGCACCGGCAGAAACAGAAAGATCATTGGATGTAATGTAGCAGGTTTATATAATGCATCCTGCCAATTGGTATTACCAACCGGCTCAAGGCTATCAGTACTGAGAATAAGGACCGACAAACGGATCATAAGGCGGAGGCTGGTTGTTGTTGTAGCACCAACAAAAGGCGCAATCGTTACTTTATTTAAAACAGGATTATTATAATCGCCATTCCAATCATATTTATAAATCTGGTTTACCACACCATTAGGGTCGGTGCTATCATTTACGGCGGCCCGCCATAATGCTTTGCCTCTTTCTTCCGAATTTAAAACTTTTTCCTGCCAGGGCTTTTCAGTTTGCATTGTAAAGCTGGTGTTAAATTGAATCTTACTTTGTCTTGCACCGCTACCATCTTTTGTAGTAACGATAATAACGCCATTGGCAGCCCTTGAACCATAAATGGAAGCTGCCGAAGCATCTTTTAAAACCTGCATTGAAGCAATAGCACTGGATTTAGATTGGCAAAATCTTCATACCGCGTGGTTGGCACACCATCAATAATATACAGCGGATTGGTACTGTTTAATGTACTTACTCCCCGTATTAAAATAGTGGGTGCTCCACCGTTACCGCCGGTAGGCGAACCATCAGTTTGAATATACAAGCCTGGCACCTGGCCTTGCAAGGCCAGCATTGGGCTGCTTGTAGGAACGTTTTTTACATTGCTAAGATTAACTACAGAGACAGCCCCGGTTAAATCGACTTTACTTTCAGATTTATAACCGGTAACAACTACTTCGTAAATTCAAGGGTCACTAACGCCTCTATCATCTCTATGTTTATCTCCTGTGAGGAGTTGGTAACAGGTACTGACATTGCATTCATGCCCACATACGACAAGTTTAAAACTTCCCCGGATGCTGCCTGTATTGAAAATCTGCCCGCTTGTATCATGGTTAAGCGTCGTTTTATTCTTTGCCTGAACCGTTACCCCCGACAGTGGCTCTCTGGTGTTTTTATTAATAACCTTTCCGGTTATTGTTCTTTGCTGTGCAAATACTGCTATGCTTGTAAACAGCATAACAGCAATAATTATAAATTTTCGCATAAGGAATAATTTAAGTTGTGTGGCGATTCAATATGTTGTACTGTATTTTTTACAAGTGCACCTACTCATTTTGTGATCATAACAACCGCCGGAACAGGTTACTGCTTGTTTTTCGGCAAAATTGCTAGCTTCATGCTGGGGGCGCTCTATCATTTAATTTTGAAAGATTTGCAGCTTTTATGGTATCAATACAATAAGGAGCATCAGTACTGTTTCTTAAATTGCAAGAAAGATTAATAACTGATATAAGATCGCCGGGCAATTGGATAAATAGCAACAATGCCGGCAGGCTTTCTCCAAGGCGTATGGCTGGATAAATATCTTTTATTTTAATCATGGCATCAGCAGTTACTTCAGTAAGTAAATATTTCAAAACAGGTGTTATATCCAGGCCGATCCATTGAACAATCGTCAGCATTCGTTCATACAGGCAATCATTAATATTCCACAGCATTAATGCGGACGAGTGTATGACCTATCTGTCTGGCTGCACCACTTTGCCTCTTTTCAGTATCAGCCAGCGTGGACTTTCGGGAATGGACTTAAGCAGCACTAAAAATAAAAAGGAAGGTACAGCCTGTATGCCCAGCATCAGCCGCCAGGAGCTTCCCCAATTGCCCCAGCAGGTAATCGGAGAGATAAGAGATAAGAATACCAAATACCACATTGAACTGAAACAAGGCTACCAGCCTGCCACGTCTTTCTGCCGGTGCTATTTCGGAGATATAAATAGGTGCGGTAACTGAAGAAGCCCCCACACCAATCCCTCCTGCAAAGCGGAAGAACAGGAACAGGTACCAGTTGGTGGATAAGGCACTGCCAAGAGAAGAAATAAGGTAAAGAGCAGCAATAATGTAGAGTGTTTTCTTTCTGCCCAGCCTGTCACAAGGGATAGCACCCAGCAAAGAGCCAATCACCGTTCCTATTAAAGCGATGGAGATGGTAAGCCCGTGCTCAAAGGCATTTAAAGACCAATACTTTTGAATAGACTGCTCAGCACCGGAGATAACTGCAGTATCAAAACCAAAGAGGAAACCACCTAAAGCAATAACAATCGACCATAGAAAGACCTTGTTTTGTTTCATAAAGCAATTAGAACTTTGAAAAGCAATCTTACACTTAATGGCAGTTTTACATTTTCGAAATGCTGTCAAATGCTTTGAATGTTAAAGCTTTTACAAACTGTCTTCTAAGCTATTGGCTATCAGCTCTCTAACTTATATTTATAAAATCTCATCTCTCCTTCTGTTTTCAATTTTGAAACATGATTTTATAAATTCGAAACGTGTAGCCCAGGCTTTATGTAAAAAATACACACCTGACTTCCTTCTAAAAAGAAAATTTATTACCACTTTTCTAAAAAGCGCTACCTTGTATTAGAATCTAAACTGCTTGCCATGTATAATGCGAAAACTCCTCAGGGTGTTTATCGCCTGCTGAATCAGTCAATATCCCTCGTACTGCTTATCACTTGCTGCTTTGTATTATCATCGTGCTCTACCGATAAAACAGAACGAAAGTTTCGCATCGCCTTTTCTCAATGCACCGGCGACGATAACTGGCGCAGGCGAATGCTTGCCGATATGAAGCGAGAGATGGCTTTTCATCCCGGTATTGAGTTTTTGTACAGAGATGCTAAAGACAATAGTCAACACCAGGCACAACAAGTAAAAGAATTACTTAACGAGCATATAGACCTGCTCCTGATCTCACCTAACGAAGCCAAGCCGCTGACAAGTGTGGTGGAGGATGCTTTCAACAATGGCATCCCGGTAATTGTCATAGACCGTACCATTGCCTCACAGTTGTACACCGCTATTATAGGCGCCGACAATGAAGAGGTAGGACGAATGGCCGGTGATTATGCCGCCAGCCTGCTGCATGGTAAAGGCAATATCATAGAGGTGATTGGCCGTCCTGCCTCTACTCCTGCTATCGGGCGGCAAAAAGGTTTCAGAGAAAGCATAAACAAGCATCCGGGCATGACTATCATATCGGAAGTTTATGGTAACTGGCTGAAAGATGATGCTGCAGCGGAGCTGATGAAAATACAGGATAAGCTGATACATGCCGACCTCGTATTTGCCCACAACGATGTAATGGCCTTAGGTACCTACCAGGTATGCAAAAAGCTGGGGATAGAGAATAAAGTAAAGATTATTGGCGTCGATGGGCAGCCGGGCCCCGGCAGTGGACTGGACCTGATAAGCAACCACCTGATCAATGCCACCATGCTGTACCCCACCGGCGGGCAGGAAGCCATTCGTACCGCATTTAAGATATTGAATGGCGAACCTTTTACTAAAGACAACATCCTGCAGACATTGGTGATAGACTCTACCAATGTTCGCCCGATGCAATTGCAGGCTAATAAAATAGACGAGCAGCAGAAGGACATAGAAAGGCAACAGGCTTTGCTGGAAACACAGCAGGTGGTTTATAACAGTCAGACCACTCTCCTGAATATTACGTTTGATGCGTTTATTCTTGTACTGGCTTTAGGTATCATCGCACTGCTTGCATGGCGCAATAATATTAAAATTAACAGGCGTTTATCCGCCAGCAACAACGAAATACTGCTACAGCGCAATCAACTTATAGAGATGACTGCTAAAGCGAAAGAAGCTACTGATACTAATTTCAACTTTTTCACCAATATCTCTCACGAGCTACGCACGCCATTGACGCTTATTTTAGGTCCGCTCGAAGATGCATTAGCTTCTCCCAAATTACATTTTACCATCAAAAATGATCTGGAGATCATGCAAAAAAATGCATTCCGGTTGCTGCGTCTTGTAAATCAGTTGATGGACTTTAGAAAAATCGAACACAGCCGCATGAAGCTAAGAGCTTCCGAGAATAACCTGAATGCTTTTGTAGCAGATATTCTGAACGACTTCAAGGAAATTTCCAAAAGAAAAAGCATCCGCCTGAATGCAAGCTATAGAGTAAACGATCTGATGGTTTGGTTTGATACCAACCTGCTGGATAAAGTATTATTCAATCTGCTGTCGAACGCATTCAAGTTTACCAAAGAGAACGGCTTTGTTACCGTTACGGTAAGTGTAAGTAAAGATGGAAAAGAAGCCATCATCGAAGTAGAAGATACAGGCATAGGCATGACGCCCGAGACGGCTGCCCATGCATTTGATTTATTTTACCAGGAGCAGGGTACCGCATTTAAAGGCTCCGGGCTTGGGCTTGCCTTATCAAAAGAACTCATTCAATTACACCACGGCACTATCAGTGTAGAAAGCGAAAAATGGAAGGGCACTTCTTTCCAAGTACTGCTGCCGCTCGGTAATACACACCTGCCAACCGATGAGATGGTGAAAGAAGCTAACTCTGCAACTACTTCCTACGAAGACATCAAAATATATATTGCAGACAATAACACCCAGCCTGCGATCATACCTTATGAAAACAATGATACGCCAAAAGAATATTCAATATTGCTCATAGAAGACAGTGACGACCTGCGTATTTTTTTACAGTACCGGCTTTCCGCCAATTTTGAAGTGTATGAAGCTGCTAATGGCAATATGGGCTTAAGTATGGCTTATGAGCTGGTGCCAGATCTGATTATTTGTGATATAGCATTGGCAGGCAAAGATGGCTTACAGATTACAGAAATTCTAAAGACAGATATTCGCTCCTCACACATACCGGTGATTATTCTTACCGCCAATAGCAGCATTGAAAAACAAATAGCCAGCATGAAGCTGAGGGCAGATGCATTTATAGCCAAGCCATTTAACCTGCAGCACCTTGAAGAAACAATTAAGTCGTTATTGAAGAACAGAAAGGTATTGCGTGAACACTACACTGCCGATGTATCGCAGGAATCTAATGGCAGCAATCCTAAAAAGCTGGATAGAAAATTCATCAATGAATTTACAGCTATAGTAGAGAAAAATATTGCCAATGAGA
Organism: uncultured Chitinophagaceae bacterium; assembly: GCA_963819045.1. GTDB lineage: Bacteria > Bacteroidota > Bacteroidia > Chitinophagales > Chitinophagaceae > Ilyomonas. The sequence continues at coordinate 259,672 of CAWFUV010000022.1, forward strand.
ATTTCTCTGCAGAAGACATTTGTAAAGCGACAGGTATTTCCCGTGTGCAGTTAAACAGAAAAATAAAAGCATTACTTGGCGTTAACGTAAATGATTACATACTCAATGCCCGCCTCCAAAAAGCAAAATACTTGCTTACCAACGAAGACCTGACCATTGCCGAAGTAGCTTACAAAGTGGGATTTTCCTCACAGGCTTATTTCGCTACAGTATTTAAAAACAAGTTGTCTGTAACACCATCGGAGTTTAAGGAGAAGGCAAGGGGATAGCGTATATTTGCAACCTGTACACACCTCTACTGCCAGAACTCCTCTTTGCCCTTGTTTTCTATTTCCAATACAATGCAAAAGACGTAGGATGAACGGCTCAGATACGGCTCAGATACGACGGAGGTACGGCTGAGGTAAGGAGGTAGTCATCTACTGGATATTTACATCTGCTTCCATCAGGTGGAAAGTATAGGGTTCCATTACTAAATATTGGTAGTCCTCCCCTACCTGACATACTTTGCCCTGCCAGTGATCATAGAGTTGTGTTGGATTGTCGCCATGTTCCCGGAAGGCATACCAGGAAAGATGTTGGGTACGGTTGCTCATATTAAATACGCAGTACAACCTTTTGTTGCCAAGCATACGCACATAACCGGCTATATGGATGTTATGGGGGGCTACCCAGGTAAGATTCTTTAAGTCAGCCACTTCCTTTAATTGCTTTCGTAGTGCAATCAGCTTTTGGGTGGCAGTGAAGATGCGATGCTCAATCGTGCCTTCTTTATCTATATTCTTGTTCCTTTCCCAATCAATTACCGGGCGGTGCATCCAGCGGTTGTCATAGCTTTTGCCTTCATCATCCAGGTAAGAATAATCATTGATGTAGCCTGATTCATCACCATAAAAAAGCATAGGCACCCCGCCAATAAAAAAGCTGTGCGCCTGCATCAGTAATATCTTTCTTATGGCTAATTCAATGGCATTTGCATTGTTTGTTTTTAATGCAGTTTCAAGTCCGCACAGCGAAGCCAGTGAGCCGCTGATGCGTGCATCCTGTGTTTTAGGATTAACACTGAATAAGCGCTCCCGTTGCAGGCGAACCGGGATAAGCACCGGAGTAATAGTCTTTCAAAAACTTCTTGTGCTGCCATGCGTTGAAGCCTGCCTGCTCAATCATATAATCATCATAGCCTAGTCCTATATCATCGTGGCAACGTGTATAGTTTATCCAGGAGGTACCGTAGGGCTTTGCCAGCAACTCATGCTGCGCTGCCAGCATTACACGGGTGTCGCCGGTAGCCAGCATATCCCATTGCAGTGCCATGTGCGTGGCATTGTAAGCAAAGTCGCACTCCTGGGCAGTATAGTGCCCTGTACCAAAATACTTCATGATTTCTTTGGGTGCCACGATGGCTTCGCCCAATAACGCCATGCCGGGGGTGGCTGCCTGCACACATTGCTTAATCAACCGTAGGATAGTATGTGCCTGTGGTAGGTTTTGCGAAGCGGTGCCAAGCTGTTTCCATAAGAAGGCAGGCGCATCTATACGCAGAATGTCTACGCCCAGATTAGCATAAAAGAAAATAGTATCCAGCATGGCAACCAGTACATCCGGATTGGTATAATTCAAGTCCCACTGGTAATTGTGAAAGACCGTCATTACCCATTTATTAAGTTCGGGCACATAGGTAAAATTGCCGGGTGCAGATTCGGGAAAAATATCAGGCATTGTTTTCTCAAACTCATCAGGAATAGTGCGGTCGTTGTAGAAGTAGTAATAGTCCTGATAATACGCATCACCTTGCTTTGCTTTTTCTGCCCACTCATGACGGTGCGAAGTATGGTTAAGCACAATATCCAGCATCAGGTACATATTCTTGTCCAGCATCTTTTCGCGCACCTGCTGCAAGTCTTCCAGTGTACCAAACCGTGGATCTACTTTTCTAAAGTCGGATACGGCATAACCGCCATCGCTCTCACCCGCGGGGCTTTCAAACAGGGGCATCAAATGCAACAGATTTACTCCTAATCTTTCAAAATAATCCAGCTTGTCTCCAAGCTGTTGCAGGCTGCCGCAAAAGCGGTCTACATACAAGCTCATGCCGGTTAGTTCATTACTTAAAAACCAGTTGTCCTCCTTTGCTTTTTCTGCATCCCTTTCTTTTAAAGCTGCAGATCTGTTCTTATATGCATTGATGGTGGTCTCTATCAGTTTATCAAATGCTGCAGCACCTTTTGGGTGACCGGCATATAGCTGCATATACAACTCATAGATAGCCGAGGCATTTGCAATTGTGCGGGTATAAAACAAGTTGTCTTTACCTGCAACATCCATTTCATTCTGCTTTAGTATATTGTTGAAATGGGTGTGAATGTTGTGATTGTACATGGTAGTATTGGTTGTATTTGAGTAACCATTTTACACAAGTAAATGTAAGATACAAAGGACAAGATACAAGTTTCAAGGTTCAAGATACAAGTTTCAAGATGACAAGTTTCAAGGTTCAAGGGACAAGGGACAAGATTCAAAGCCTGAGGTAGGGAGTATGTAGCGAGTTGCATGGGAGTTGCCCAGGAGGAGATAGGAAGTAGATTAAGTATAAGTTAGGTATATGTTAGGTATAACTTAGCTATAACTTAAGTATAACTCTGAAGGTTTCAACATTGGGAATGGGTGCTTTTAGAGATTGGCAGTGGGTCCGGACACTTGTTTGCAATGTGTAAGCATGCCTGCTATTCATCTTTCGTTACGAAATATCAGTAACTATATTCAATAAAACTTACAATTTTGCAATTGCATGAAAAAGATTTTGTACATACTAACTACACTTATCATCCTTTCTTCCTGCAGCGGGAACGGGACTACGGGTAGCGGTAAGGATTCTGCATCTACAACAACGGGACCTATTTCGCTGGAAAGATCAAATCCTCATCCTACACCGGTAGCCACTTACAGTGAAGATATTAATAGTGAGACAGGCAGGCTGAACCACTGGAAGTTTATGGTGGCACTCTACGAAACAAACAAGACCTTTATGTACCGCGTGCAGGTACAATATGCTGAGCTAAACATAACGGACAGCCTGCAACTGCCTAATGTAGGTATTATGCCAAAGCCTGTATTGCAAAAAGGCACAGAAGACTATTCGTGCATCATTGGCTTTATGGATAATAAAGATGTTTTCAGGGATTATAAGCTGGTGTCGGTAACTGATGGTAATTTGCGGATCCATACGCTTAAGTATTATAGTGTGCAGCAGGGTACGACCGGACAATGATGCCTGATAGCTACGAATGAAGTAAGCGGGATACTTTACATCTATTTATTTTAGAGACTTAGAATAGCGTTGTTGTAAGCAGAAGGGGTGATGGATAGAGGATTGTATATAGCTATTAATTCTGAAATATTAGTATATGTGTTACCTATATACGTTTAGGATAGTGTAACTTGTTTTAAAAGCTGTTTACATCTTAGTTGTTGGAGGTGTACTTGCTTACAGATAGTTTTGTCTTTCTTTTTTCTCTTGAAAGAAAAAAGAAACAAAAAAGTTCAAGGCAAACCCGATCGCTCCGCGCGTTTTGCCGGGCCAGCGCCGCCCCATTGCCTAAGGGGCAGCTTTATTACTGGGTGGTACTGTTGGGCTAACATGGTGCTACTTGTTAATTGACAGGTACTTGATGAATAGGCTGGTTGCCTTTGGCCTTAAACTTTGAACAGCGGAGGCATACTTAGCTGAGATTGGAAAGGGGGATACGTAGCTCATTGCAGGTTAGAGGATTTATGTTTTCCAGTGGGGAGGATACTCTTTTGGTTAGCTTCTATTAGGGAAGCTTGATTTATTTGATAGCAGATGCTTATTGTACATTTATTTAGGGGCAGTGTACTGAATACATTGTAACATAAATATGTTTTAGCTACAGTAAAGCTGTTTTGGGTGCTGTTTAGATGGTAAGCAGTTTAGATGCAATCTCTTATAGAGAGTGGTTGTTTGTTACTTTTTTCCTGAAAAAAAAGGTAACCAAAAAATATGAATGGGATAATGTTTATTCAATGGTATTCATGAAATCGCTTCGCTAGTTATTTCGTGAATAATTAAATTTTTGTAGGTCTCAGTGAGAATAGTTCGTGCAGTCCAGCGCCGCCCCATTGCCTAAGGGGCAGCTTTGATTTTGAGGTGGATGGTTGGGCTAACAAGATTCAGTGTGCGGGATTGGTGGATACGGAGCAGGTGAGGTGAGGTGCCTTCGGCATCGGGTGGTAAACAGCGTAATCTTACTTAAGGTAAGCGGAAGGTGGTGTTTAGTACATTGTCAATTCTATACCTTGTAGTTTTATTAGAGCGTTCAGGTAAAACTAAGCGGCTAGCCAATTGTAACCGGGCATAAGCCGCTTATAGTCTATTTGCAACAAATTGATAGTTGGTCGGGGATTTTACCTAAGGCAAGGATGATCTCTTACAAGCGCGAGGTTACAGTCTCAGTTTCAGCCTGGCTGCAAAGTCCTGGAGTTGAAGATTTTACAGTAACGTACATGCCATATTATCTGTTGTTGGTGCAATACTCATAAAAAGATTATGCTTAAATCCGGGTAAGTTTTATTTTTATCCACAAATAATAAAACCTTCAATTATTCTCACAACTTAAACATTCAATTATGGCTAACCAGTCAGCTGAAGTACAAACAGATATTGATCAGCTAAGTATTGATACCATCCGCTTTCTTTCGGTGGATGCAGTACAAAAAGCCAATTCGGGGCACCCCGGCTTGCCATTAGGCGCAGCGCCAATGACTTATGTATTATGGTCGAGATTCTTGCGCTTCAATCCGCAACATCCCGGATGGCCTAATCACGACCGCTTTGTTCTTTCCGCAGGACATGGATCAGCATTACTATATAGTATGCTGCACCTGTACGGCTACGACCTTTCCATGGAAGATGTAAAGAACTTCCGCCAGGTAGGCTCTAAAACACCCGGACATCCTGAGTCTATGCTCACACCAGGGATAGAAGTAACTACAGGTCCATTAGGTCAGGGCTTTGGTAACGGTGTAGGTATTGCTATGGCAGAAGCTTTTTTGGCTGCCAAGTATAACCGTCCTGACTTTACACTTTTCGACCACTATACATACGGTATTGTGAGCGATGGTGACCTGATGGAAGGTGTTGCCTCTGAAGCAGCATCATTAGCTGGCCACCTGAAACTTGGCAAGATCATTTATCTCTACGATGATAACCATATTTCCCTGGATGGCCCTACCAGCCTTGCCTATACCGAAGATCCAATGAAACGCTTTGATGCTTATGGCTGGCATACGCAAACGGTAGAAGACGGTAATGATGTAGCTGCTATTGAGCAGGCTATCCGTGCTGCGCAGGAAGAAACAGAAAGGCCCTCTATCATAGCAGTTAAAACTATTATTGGTTTTGGCAGCCCAATGCAGGGCACCAGCAAAGTGCATGGCAGTCCTTTGGGCGAAGAGAATTTACGGAAAACAAAAGAAGCCCTTGGCTGGGATCCGAATGCTAATTTTTATGTACCGGATGAAGTAAGGGAACACTTGCTAGAGCCGGGTAAAAAAGGTGCTGAACTGGAAGCCGAATGGAATAAACTATACGAAACGTACGGCCAGCAATTTGAGCAGGAAGGTAAGGAACTTCACCTGGCACTCGAAGGCAAACTGCCTGAGGGCTGGGATAAGGACATGCCGGTATTTAAAGGCGGTGATGCTTTAGCTACCAGGCAGGCATCGGGTAAAGCACTGGAGGTTATTAAGAAGAATGTTCCCTGGGTGCTGGGTGGCTCTGCCGACCTGGCCAGTTCCAACGAAATGCCTACTAAGGGCGATATAAGCTTCCAACCGGGACATTACGACAACAATAATGTATGGTTTGGTGTACGTGAGCATGGCATGGGTTCTATAATGAACGGTATTGCTTCCCATCACGGGGTACGTACTTATGGTGGTACCTTCCTTACCTTCTCCGATTATATGCGTGGTGCTATCCGCCTGGCTGCTTTAACCGAAGCTCCGGTTACTTATGTGTACACGCACGATAGCATTGGCCTTGGTGAAGATGGCCCTACCCACCAGCCGGTAGAGCAGGTGACTGCTTTGCGTACTATACCCAATCTTACGGTTATCCGCCCCGGCGATGCCAATGAAACTATAGAAGCATGGCGCCTGGCAATGAATAAAATGCATGGGCCGGTTGCGCTTATTCTTTCCCGCCAGAAGATGCCTAATATAGACCAGGAGAAATATACACCTGCCAGTAACCTTACAAAGGGTGCTTATATTTTGAGCGAAGCTGAAGGTGGTCAGCCGGATGTAATACTCATCGGTACCGGTTCTGAACTGCACCTGGCTGTGACAGCACAGGAAGAACTGAAAAAAGATAACATCAAAGCACGTGTGGTAAGCATGCCATCGTGGGAGTTGTTTGAAGAGCAAGACCAGTCTTACCGTAATGAAGTATTCCCTCCGAACATTAAAAAGCGTGTAGCTGTAGAAGCCGGCATTACTATGGGCTGGTGGAAATGGGTAACCGAAGAAGGCGCTGTAATAGGTATTGACCGCTTTGGTGAATCTGGCCCCGGTGATGAAGTGATGAAGATATTCGGCTTTACCGTTGAGAATGTGGTTAAGAATGCGAAGGCTGTGCTTGGGAAATAATAGTCTGAACTGGGATTTTTGGGATTAATGGGATATATAGGAAGATTACTATTCTACCTATTTAATAAAGGTTCCGAACTGATTAAGGTTCGGAACCTTTTCGTTTTATTACCGTTTTACTTCGCGCCTTTGCGCCTTCGCGGTAATAAGCCAAATCCACTTTACTTTGCAGTCTTAAAACATAATTATGAATCGTAACAAAACCATACAGCCTGCTACTGTAGTCGCTGTAGCTGCAGGGGCTGCTGCTTTAGGTGCTTTAGCGGTGGGGGCATTGGCTATTGGCGCGTTGGCTATTGGCAGATTAGCCATTGGAAAAGCCGTAATCAAGGACCTGAAAGTGGATAAGCTAACAGTGGGAGAAATTGTAAGAAAGTAGAGGGGATTGTTTCTCACAGGTAGCAAAGATGAGCACAGATATTATTGAAAGCTTTTGTTTTCCTCTGTGCCCATCTGTGCGAACTCTATTTTATCCTGAACCGTACTCCTCCATACCACATTCTACCTGTAATAGGCCCCCAAATCAGGGAGGCGTCAAAGTATTCACTGAAGGGCTGGGTAGCAGCTATAATAGCATCCTTTTGATAATAGTTGGTGAGGTTTTCTCCACCAATATATACATCAAACGGATTCTTTTTGCCTAACGTTTTACTTACCTGCGCATTCATGGTAGCAAAGGAAGGTGAATAATCTTCGCGCTGATACATAGGAGGATTTGCTGCAGTAGAAGGTAATCGCTTTCTACCACTGTAGCTAACTGTATAGTCAAACTTCCAGCCTTTTACTTCATAGGCTAAGTTGGCAAATGCACGATTCTGTGCAGTCAGTGGCTTTTGCAACAATTGATTGCTGTAGGTTGTTTTTACATCGAACAGGCGATAAGCTAACCGTACATCGAAACGCTGTAATGGAATAAAAGACAGCTCTGTTTGCAAACTATTGGAGTAAGACTTGCCTTCTAAATTGTAGAACCTGATGGTGCGCGGGTCTTCTACATCCACTACTACCTGGTTAACGAAATCATTTCTAAAGAAATCAATTCCCAGACTGGCTGCCCTGTTAAACAGCCTGAACTTTTGGTCAACAGATATACCCTTATTCCAGGCTACTTCCGGTTTTAGGCCATAGGCGCCCTTTGCATCAGCAGTCATAATCTCAACGGTTCTGGCACTTACCAGCACGCCGTTGTTCTCGGCAAAGATGTTGGCAGTCCTTTGCCCCCTGCCTACGCTTGCTCTTATCACCGTTCCTTTAATGGGCTCGTAGCGTATATTCAATCTTGGTGTAGTAAACCAGCCATATAAACTATTGTGGTCTTCACGGATACCTGCCACTACATCAAATTTATCAGATGGTGTGTATGTGTACTCAAAGAAAGCGCCGGGTACTGCTTCTGTCCTTTTGTAATTGTTTGTCTTGAAGTCCTCATTGTATTTATCATACACAAAGCTCAACCCTGTCCGGAACTTATGCGTGGTGGTGTGAATGATGGACTGGTAGATCAGATTGGAATAGAAGTTTTGCTGGTGCGCATCGTAATTGGTCAACCCAAAGTAGGAGTTCTGCCGGTGATCAAATGCAGATAGCTGTAAACCGATGCTTTTGTATTTCTTTTGGGGGAATACATAACCAATTTTAGCAAAGCCTTCTACCCTTTTGGTATTGATAGCTAAACCATAGCTGTTGGTAGTAAACTTATCCGTTGATTCATCGTAGTCTACTTGTCCGCCTGTCTTCTTATCGTTCAGTAACTTTACTCCAAACTGTGACATCAAACCTTTACCATTGTCGTAGCTCCAGCGGTTGATGGCACTGAACAAATTGCCGGTTGGCATATCCCGGAAGCCATCTTTATTAAAATCCATTTTCTTATTATTGAAGAAATCATCGTGCAGCAAGAGCGTAGTAGCCCATTTGGAGTTCAGCTTCCGGGTAAGGTTGAGGTTAACGTCTGTTTTACCAAAGCTATTCACATACAGGTTTGCAAATAAAGGTTCACTATTGAGTGGCTTCTTTAACTCTACATTGATCTGCCCGGCTATGCTTTCATAGCCATTAGCTACCGAGCCGGTGCCCTTACTCAATTGTATGCTTTCTATCCAGGTACCGGGAATAGAATTTAGCCCCAGGGAGGTAGCCAACCCTCGCGGGCCGGGAAGGTTCTCTACTGTTAACTGTGTATAAACGCCTGCCAGCCCCAGTAGTTGAATTTGCTTGGAGCCAGTCACCGCATCATTATACGAAACATCTACGGAAGGATTAGTCTCAAAGCTCTCGCTCAGGTTGCAGCAGGCAGCTTTAAACAATTCCTTCTGCGTGATAGTAGCCGTACGGAATGGGTCGGAGGAAGAGATATAAGTAGCAGCGTGTGAAGAAGTTACCTTTACTTCATTCAGTTGCGTACCATTTGCCAGGATGATCTTTAGTTCTTTTGCCGGAAATGCGGTTATCGTATCAGCCCTAAAGCCGGTATAGCTGATCACTAACCTGTCGCCATTATGTTTAATATTAAATACACCATTGTCATCGGTGGTAGTCCCGGTAGTAGTCCCTAACCAAACCACACTTGCACCAGCCAATGGCTTGAAAGCCCCTTTTTTATCTTCTTCCAGCACTACTCCTTTTATGTACTGCGCTATTTCGGCAGTGCTGTCATTGGTATGTTTCATATCAGCCATGCTGCTAAACTGCCGGTAGTAGCAGCACTTGGGCAGTGCGTAATAATCGGCATCATCCGCCTTTTTATAATAGGTATCGTGCCCTGCAGCCGTTATTTTATTGTTGATCTTTTCCAGTGAAATGTGTGCAGGATCGTAGGTAACCGTAAGCATTTTAGTATCTACATTCCAGTCAGCAGCAGCAACACCTTTTACCTTCAGCGCTTCTTCTATCCTATCCTTGCATCGCGAGCATACACCAAATACCTTAAAGATGGCAGTAGTATCGTGTTGGGATTTTATCATTTTGTGCCTGTGCTGCAACGCCTGTCAATAAGGCAAAACAGCACGATATATATACTTCGTTTCATATCCAATAGTTCATTTGATGGGCTTCTTTTCTGCTCATAAAAAAAGAATAAATAGCTAAGCACAAGCTACAAGTAGAAATGGCGAGGTGAGCAGCAGCAATAGCAGTAGTGCTTATTGCTTAAAAGAAAGCAGTATCAAATGCGGAAGACACAATTGGACAGGTATAAGGGCAAGTCATCGTCATACAAAGGCGGCGCATGACTCCTGTTTGTATGTACTGCCTGCTGCGCAAACGAGTCAGTAAGACCAGACAGGTGTATAGAATGGTAATGTTGCAAAATGCTTAGCCGGGAGGTAAATATCAGCACTGGCTAAGTGATTGTCTTTAAGCTTAAGGAACTGGTGTTTTGTTTTGCAGCAGCCCTCTGTAGTACAGTCTGCCTTATTATTACCAGTAAGTGTAATAAATTTAGATTTCAGTTTTCCGCAACAATAAAACTCCTTTAAGCCAACCCCCATAGTAGAAAGGGCGTAAGCACAAATGAGTAGTATGAGGAAAATCTTTTTCATGCAGATGGTATAACAAAGATATGCAGGTTTTGATTTTTTATTATCTTACTAACAGTTCTGTCACGTATATAACAGTTTATATACATTCTACACCTAAATAAAACCAGTATGGAAATAGGACCAGGCTTAAATACTGCGCTTACACTTACCTGCGGCATTTGCTGGACAATAACGTATATCCTTATTATCATTCGCTCTTTTAAGGACAAAACCTATGGTATGCCTTTCTGGGCATTATCCTTCAACATTAGTTGGGAAGTCATTTTTTCCCTGGTGCTTCTCAATCCCACTATACCGCTGCAAACGCTTATCAACAGGATATGGATGTTATTTGATATAGCAATTGTAATTACCTACTTCTTGTACGGGCAAAAAGAATGGCCTGCAAAGGTCAATAAAAAATGGTTCTATCCTTATTCGCTGCTGGTATTAATAACCGCTTACCTGTTTGTTTACTTAATATCAGCAGATTTAAACCAATCAAAGGGCACCTATGCAGCTTTTATGCAAAACATGATGATGAGCTGGCTGTTTATTGATATGCTTAATAAAAGGAAAAGCAAGGCGGGTCAATCGGTTTGGATCGCTTTGTTCAAAATGATTGGTACGATTGCGGTCACTATTATTTATGGTGCTACAGACCGATTAGTATTGTTTTTAGGCAGCGGGTGCTTTGTGGCTGATCTGATATACCTCATTATGCTGACTACCGTATATAAAAAGCCGGTTGTAGAAGAGCATAAAAAGGAATTGCTCAGGGAATACTGAGAAAAGCTGCGAGCGATAAGCGGTGAGCTTCGAGCGGTGTTATGGCAGTACCAAGCCGGATATAGTATTATACCAAATTCAAATAGGTTAGCTAATAATGCTAATCAAGGGTTGGAAGTAAGTAAAATAGAGCACCAGGCAGGGATGGTCAGGTTATATTCTTACAAACTGGCTACTATACAATGAAATAGCCTTTCCTGCTCTTCCCCATGTTGACAAAAAGCATCTTCGCAACAACTATAAGATCAACTACATAGCTTACCTCAATTTATAAGGACATCCTAGGCACACTTCAAGCTCTGCCAATTTCCTTCCTGAAACATACTAAAGCCATGGTAAAGCCATAGAAAATGGCAAAGCCATGGATAGTTCATGGATAAGCCATGCTAAAGCACTCCCAATGCCTATGCAATTCCATTTACACCCAAAACAAACCTGGCCACTAAGCAAGATCGTACACCGTACATCTTACATCACATTCCAACCCTTGATTAACATTTATACCAGTTACCGGTTTCCAGTTGCCGGGTATGAACTGCGAACTTCGGGTAAAGCATATTATGCTACCTAACTGAAAATAGTATTATAGCAAATTCATATTTACTATATGCCGTTACCTGTTACTTTTTGTATGAGGCGCATCATGCGGTTGTAATGCGGGCCTTTCCAGTAAATGCTCTTACAATTGCTGCATTGCCAAAACTCGTGGTAATAAATAGCGGTTTTCTCAGGCAGTTGCAGCAGAACAGCTTCTTTTGAAACCGGCTCCAACAAGCCATTGCACACCATACATCTCGAAAATGGCTGCATATGCTGTAATAAATGGAAATGCTGCAATACATTTTCTAATTGTATTTCCGGATCATCATGGTTAATTAAAAAAGTAATAAGAGCAGGATGTTTCTTACCGATAGCAGCATTGCGCGACAGCAATACCCGGTCTTGCTCCAGCGCAATACTTACCAGTTGGGCATTAGAAAAAGCATTGCTGTACACCGTATCAAAACCCAACATGCGCAGCATTCTTGCCAGCTTTCCCAGGTGCACATCAGCAATAAATAGTGGGACGGTCGTTTCCATGTAAAAACGCAGTTACCAAGTTAGTGCCAGCCTGCCTGTTTCAGGCATATCCTTATTAACAATACATTGCAAAACCTCACAAATCCTTTTATCGTATATAATTATAGTATGGAAGTATGAATGTAATAACAGGAGATGTTTTGAAGGTTAAGAAGGAAAGGTGTTGCCAAAAGGCAATGCCTTTCTGCTTTTTATAAATAAGCTCTCACCCCTATCCCCCTCTCCACGTGTGGAGAGGGGACATTATTCAAAAACTCCCCTTATACAATAGTATCTTCGCCGCCGTAATGCAGGCGCTAATCTATAAATCTACTGGTAGCTGGTACATCGCTAAAGCCGAAACCGGGCAAGTGTACAATACCCGTATAAAAGGGGTGTTTAAAATTGATGATATTACCTCTACCAATCCAATTGCCGTAGGCGATATAGTACAGTTGACGCCCGAAACGGAGGAGGGTAACACCGCGATGATAACAGAGATAGAAGACCGTAAAAACTATATTGCCCGCAGTTCGCCCCATAACAAGAACCAGCATCATATTATCGCCTCCAACCTCGACCAGACACTACTCTTTGCTACCGTTCGTGAGCCCCGGACCTCCCAAGGCTTTATAGACCGCTTTTTGGTAACTGCCGAGGCATATCATGTTCCGGCTATTATAGTATTCAATAAAGCCGATGTGTACAGGCAAAAAGATATGGCTGTTTTTGAACTATTTAAAGATATGTATGAAGCCTGTGGCTATAAGGTAATAAAACTAAGCATGCAAACCGGTGAAGGACTAGACCAATTAAAGGAACTGCTGCACGATAAAACGAGTTTGCTCAGCGGGCATAGTGGCGTCGGTAAGTCTACCTTTATCAATTCCATACTACCCGGCTACAAGCTGCGCACTACCGAAGTAAGCACCTGGAGCGGTAAAGGCATGCATACTACCACCTTTGCTGAAATGTTCGATCTGCCGTTTAACGGCAGGATCATAGACACACCTGGCATCAGAGAATTTGGGATAATTGATATAAGCCGCCAGGAGCTATCACATTATTTCCCGGAAATGCGCAGGCTTATAAATGACTGCTATTACAATAACTGCCTGCACACCAATGAGCCGGGCTGTGCGGTAAAAGCTGCGGTTGAGAAGTGGTACTATTGCCGAAAGCCGCTATATCAGCTACTTAACTATCATGGATAGTATAGAAGAGAAGCACTATTAATACCAGGTTCACAGGCAATCTTCTAAAGAGCCGTGAGCCTCGAGCAGAACAAATCAGGCTACAAATTGGAAATATTATAAAGAGTGCTTTGGCAATCATAGAGAGCGCACAACCCCTTCTCCTCAAAGCTCACAGCCAGAAGCTTGCCTTACCGATGTGTCATTTCTATGTCCCTTATATGCCTATGTGGTTCAAAAAGGACACACAACAAAAACCGGCGCACCGCACCGGTTTGAGTAACGCTTACGGGTTACACCTATAGTCATGTACTTCACTCTAGAAAAACAAGCAACAAAAACGCACAATTTTATGGTATCTAAGGTAAAAACAACGGCGCAGACACAGGAAAACTTCAACTCAATATTACTGACGCAGCTTTTCTGCTAACTTCTCTACCGCTTTAATGTCTTTTACGTTACTAGTATGCAGCGATACGCCATTGTAAATATTGTACTGCAGCACAAGTTTGCGTCTTCGATAAGTAAAGCGCCATTCAATATTATCAGCTTCGTCGTTTTTGCCGGTAAAACGTACAAAACGGGTTTTGCTCAGTTTATTGGTAAGGTTGTAAAATTCGGTCAGACTTCCCGATTCGTTAATCACCTTTGCGGTGGTAGTGGTTTGATAGGTTGGTTGCATAGCTCATGTCCCCCATAGCTTTTATATCAATGTTATACTAATCTTTAAATTTTTTACCGTGTTTTATTGCTTGCAAAGCCTTGGGGTCTCCACTTAATATTCTTTCAGCACCGATATTGGCTCCATTTGTTGGACATCCTCTCTTTACAGCACAGGACGTACAGATCAAAGCAACACAAAAAAACAAGATAGCCTTTCTGAAGGGATTGAGAACCATAAAAAATAATATAAGCAATTAGTTTTGTTGTGAGAAAGGCTATCCGTTTTTATATATGACAAAAGCTTTTTGGAAAGTGCTGCACAGAAAACCTAATTTTTTTTAAACCAGCCTGCATATTTTACATAATTACCGGCAATACGGTTGATTTCGCCGGTTATTTTTTCGGGAGAAATATCTTTTACCTTTTTTGCAGGAACGCCTGCATAAATGCTTCCTGCCTCTACATTAGTGCCCTCCAGTACAATAGCTCCCGCCGCAATGATAGCATTAGAGTGTATCACGCAGCGGTCCATCACAATTGCACCCATTCCAATCAATACATTGTCGTGTATGGTACAGCCATGCACTATAGCACTGTGCCCGATAGATACATTACTACCAATCACGGTAGCATACCGTTCGAATGTGCAGTGGATCACCACATTATCCTGCACATTTACCCGGTTGCCCAGGCGTATATAGTTTACATCGCCGCGCACTACAGCATTAAACCACACACTGCATTCATCACCCATTACCACATCGCCCACTACGGTAGCATTGGGAGCCAAAAAACAATCCTTTCCCATTTGAGGTTCTTTTCCTAAAACCGGTAAAATAATAGCCATAGATAAATTTTGAATAAAACTACGTGCATCCGGGAAATTTGTTGAATTTAAATCCTGATACGAGTCACCTGATACCAGTTGCCGGGTACCGGTTACCTGATACCAAGTGCCAGATACCAGTTGTAATTTTTGAGCAGAGTATATTATGTTACCAAAACGGAAATAGTATCAGCTACTTCTCAGAGGATAGAGGAGCATAAATATGCAGCAATTATCTGATGAAAATGATCGTGTGCAGGAGTGCTTTTAGCTTGCCGGCTGTATATTTACAGATTTGCACATCCACTTTTTATTACACCTGCTTTTTACCCCAAATACACAGAAAAAGACGTAAGAAGAACGGAGGACCATCGAAGGATATACGGCTCAGGCAGGGCTTTAGCATGGCTTTGTCATGAACTATCCATGGCTTTGCCATGACTTTACCATGACTTTGATAGGGAGGAACCAGGCTTTAGTACTTAAGACATTATCCCTGATTAATCCTATTCAACACAGTCATTTAAATAATTGCAGGAGAATATCTACTATCTCACCATCTACAATACATCTTACATCATTATCCTTGTCACTTCCTACTTTTGCCCCTCACAGTTAACTTTACTCATGGATAACCGGGCTTTATTCCTCCGGCATGTAGCACAAACATCCCCCTCCCCCATGGGGCTTGAGATGGCACGTGCAGCAGGCATTTACCAATACGATGTTCATAACAAGCCATACATCGATTTCATCTCCGGCTTTAGCGTAGCCAATATCGGTCATAGTCACCCCAGGGTAGTGGCAGCCGTTCAGGAACAGGCAGCCGCGTATATGCACCTGATTGTATATGGCGAGTTTATTCAAAGTCCGCAGGTGGCGTATGCGCAACTGCTTACCAGCCTGTTACCTGCCTCACTCAACTGTGTGTACTTTACCAACAGCGGCGCTGAAGCTACCGAAGGCGCTATGAAGCTGGCTAAGCGCTATACCGGGCGAACAAAGATCATTGCATTCAACAACAGCTACCATGGCAGTACCCAGGGCGCGTTAAGCGCTATGGGCAGCGAATATTTCAGGAATGCGTATCGCCCGCTGCTGCCTGAAGTATATCATTATGATTATGGCAGCGAAGCAGCGATACAGGCTATTGACGAAACAGTTGCCTGTGTGCTGGCAGAACCGGTACAGGCAGAAAGTGGCGTAACCAAACCGCCTGAGGGCTGGCTATCAGCATTGCGTAAAGCCTGTGATACAAGAGGCAGCCTGCTCATCTTTGATGAGATACAGGCAGGCTTCGGAAGAACCGGTTCGTTATGGGCATTGGAGCAAACAGGTGTAGTACCTGATATATCTATTATTAGGGAAAGCCCTTGGCGGCGGCATGCCGCTGGGCGCCTTTATTGCCGATCACCAACTGATGCAAACCCTTACGCATGATCCTGTACTGGGGCATATTACTACTTTCGGAGGTCACCCGGTATCCTGCGCTGCCGGCAAGGCGGCACTGGAAGTGTTATTGGAAGAGGATTGCATAAAGGAGGTGAAAAAGAAAGAGCAATTACTACTTCAACACCTGCATCATCCGGCTATACTGGCTGTTAAGAGTGCAGGCTTATGGGCATCCCTCCGGTTTAAGGATTTTGATACCAACCTGGCTGTTGTACACCGCTGCATAGCTAATGGATTGATCACCGACTGGTTCCTGTTTGCGCCGGAATGTATGCGTATAGCGCCGCCGTTAATTATTACGGAAGAACAGCTTGTGGAAGCTTGTACAATCATTTTGCAAAGTATTGAGGAAGGGGTAAATGGTTAATGCTATTTTCTGTACAGCGTAGGTAAGTAGGGTTGCCTTTGGCAATTGATGGCAGCAACGTTGTCTTACTTAAGGTAAATGGAAGATGGAATGCAGTACATTGTAGGCTGGATTATTTCTGCTTCTCAGTGGGAAGCGTACCTGACAGTAAGCTTTATTTAAATCATAATACTTAATTAAATATTCACAAGTTAATCACTCCTCAAACAATTTTTAAAAGCTAATGCAGTTTTGCATATTACACTGTTTAACTTTACGCGCGATATGCTATCGCAGTATTCCGAATTCATTTTTTATTGCATCGCCATTATAAAAATGAGTTGCAGAATCCGGTATCTATAATCCAAAAATCGAAAACTTCTTTATTGCTATGCTCACACCCGACACAACATTGCCTTTACAGGCAACAAAAGAGGAAATAAATCTACCTGCTGCTGCAGGTTCCGACTTTATTTCCATTGCAAAGAACCAGTTTATTGCATTCTTTCAGAATAAGGGCTTTACCTGCGTAGCAGATGCGGTGCAACAGCTTAAGGCTACTTACAAAAAACTGACCGTGCGCTTTTCTGTAAGTGATCCCAAGATCGCCTCAGACCAGGGACATGCGGTTTGCTACCTGAGCTTTGCACCGCTGAACAAGTGCTACAAAATTGCCATTGGCAATATAGAGCAAGACAAACCTGCGGAAAGTGCCTATACCTATACTTTGATGGAAGATACATTTGCCAGGAATTCCGGTTCAAAGCAAAAGAGTGCTACTTTCTATAGTTTTGAAGAATTATTGAATACTGTTTTTCCAAAAGCAACTTCTTTTACGAGCTCAGTTGCTTTACAATCTTTCTTTAGCTTTTTGTTCTAATGAATGAGGAGGTGAAAGGTTGATTGCTATTTACTGATTGATGATCATGTACGCTTAAAAGCTATGGTTTGTGCCATGGCTTTTTTGTTTTGGGGAATGATGGATGTCCAACGTAATTAGATTAAGTGATTGTTCCGTAGGAACATCGTCGGTAGAAAAGATATAAGATTCTCTGCGTGCCGTAGGTACGCTTACCTGGGAGTAAAGTCCAGTGAAAGGCAATTCGGGCTTAACTTGATGCCATCACCAACCTTTATATTTGTATTGACTAATTCTACAATATGCCCACCGTTCACCTCTTGATAACAGGAAAAGTACAAGGTGTCTTTTACAGGCAAACAGCTAAAGAAAGGGCTGAAACAGAAGGCATCACCGGCTGGGTGCGCAATACCGATGAAGGGCATGTAGAAATAACAGCCAGCGGCACCGAAGAAGCTTTACAGGCTTATATTGACTGGTGTAATGTTGGTCCTTCAAGGGCGGTAGTGCATGAAGTAAAAGTAACCCCTGTACCCGACCAGCAGTTTGAAAGATTTGAGGTGAGGCGGGGGTAGTAGTTGCTCCAATATTTTAGTTAGTTTTATAGCTGAATAAACCCACCCACTTTAACGATGCCCCAAGTTTCCCTTTTTATATCCTGTGTAAGTAATGAGTTTGGTCAGTATCGCGATGCGTTGCGAGACAAACTTAACAGACATAACCTGACTACCAAAGATCCAGGAGGATTTTATTGCTTCCGGCGGCGCCACACTGGAAAAGCTGGACAGGTATATCCGGAACTGCGAAGCGGTTATTCATATTTGCGGCGATATGACCGGCAGCATGGCAAATGCTATTTCGCTTGACTACATTAAGGATACTTATAAAGATTTCGGAACCCGTTTCCCGGAACTGTTGCCGGTACTGGAAGGACGCGAGCAGTTAAGCTATACGCAGTGGGAAGCCTGGCTGGCAGTTTACCATAAGAAGATGCTACTTATAGCCTCACCTAAAGAAGGTGCAGTAAGAAATACCTCCTACCTGTTACTGTCCTGAAGAGCAACATCACCAGCAATTACATCTAAGCAGGCTTAGAGCAAATGGCCATTATGATGAAATACATTTCAGCACTCCTGATGAACTGATAATAGAGGTATATCGTTCCCCTTTATTAGAAATACTCTTATCGAATCCGCCAACCACCAAACCCATCTCTCTTCCTTATCACAGTATAGGCGATTTATTTAAAGGGCGTGAAGAGGTGATAGAAGAACTGCACCAAAGGCTTACCAATTCCGGCACACGCCCAACCGCTATCATTGGAAATACTATATATGGTCTTGGCGGTATTGGCAAAACACGCCTGGCAGTGGAATATGCATGGCGATATGAAAAAGAATATACAGCTCTCTTATTTGTAGTTGCCGATTCTCCCGAAAGACTATTCACCAACCTTGCAGCACTTTGTGCTCGACTATTTTAGACCTGCCCGAGCACAATGTTCAGGAAGTACAGCGACAATATGAAGCCGTTATCAAATGGCTTAATCAACATTCGGGATGGCTGCTGATATTGGATAATGTGGACACCAATGACAGTGCCAGGGAAGTAGAAAAGCTATTTAGCAAGCTTAAGGGAGGGCATGTACTTATTACCAGCCGGCAAGCTAACTGGAGCAAGCAGGTGAGCCGGGTACCACTTGACGTACTGAACGCAGAAGCAGGGATTGCCTTCTTGCTGGAGCGTACAAATGACGGCAGGCGCAAGACAGATGAAGATGATAGGATTGCCAGACTGATTGCAGAAGATGTTGGTTACCTGGCACTGGCACTGGAGCAGGCTGGTGCATATATTAGCTACCGGAAACTTTCACTGGCAAAATACCGGCAAGACTGGCTAAACAATCACGACCAGGTGCTGGAATGGTACGATGAACGCCTGATGCAATATCCATACAGCGTAGCCGTTACCTGGCAAACCTCCGTTAACCAGTTATCTGCAGAAGCCAGAACTTTATTAGACAGGCTGGCCTGGCTGGCGCCCGACCCAATACCTGAAAGCTTATTAGATGTAAAAGCAACTGAAGAAGAGACTGGGGATTGGTATGGTGCGCTGGCAGAGTTAGCGGGTTATTCCTTAGTTAGCCGCTCTGAGGACAAAGCAGAATTTACAGTACACCGGTTGGTACAGGATGTAACCCGGAGAAAGCAGGATAAAGAGATAGCTGATAATTATCTTATGATATGCCTGAATTGGATAAATAATGCTTTTATAGGAGAGCCAGAGGATGTAAGAGATTGGCCGGTGCTGGAGCCACTTATGCCCCATGCGCTGGCACTATTGGCTATACAGAATGAAAAGAGGAATAAATAATACTGTTACAAGCAGATTATTGAATCAATTGGGAGTAATTTATCTTACAAAAGCACAATATCAGAAGCAGAGCCCTGATGCGCAGGCACTCGAGATTAATGAACAGAGCTTCGGAAAACCATCCAGCAATTAGCTTTGAATAATCTGGCTCAACTGCTTAAGGCTACTAACCGGCTTACAGAAGCAGAGCCCCTGATGCGCCAGGCACTGGAGATTGATGAACAGAGCTTCGGGGAAAACCATCCGAATGTTGCAATAGATCTGAATAATCTGGCTCAACTGCTTCAGGCTACCAACCGGCTTACAGAAGCAGAGCCCCTGATGCGCAGGCACTGGAGATTGATACAGCCAGCTTCGGGAAAACCATCCGAATGTTGCAATAGATTTGAATAACCTGGCTCAACTGCTTCAGGCTACCAACCGGCTTGCAGAAGCAGAGCCTTTGATGCGCAGGGCACTGGAGATTGATGAAGAGAGCTTGGGAAAAACCATCCAATGTTGCAATAGATCTCAATAATCTGGCTCAACTGCTTCAGGCTACCAACCGGCTTGCAGAAGCAGAGCCCCTGATGCGCCGGGCACTGGAGATTGATGAACAGAGCTTCGGGGAAAACCATCCGGATGTTGCAAGAGATTTGAATAATCTGGCTCAACTGCTTCAGGCTACCAACCGGCTTACAGAAGCAGAGCCCCTGATGCGCCAGGCATTTATTATTTTCCTTCTTAGTCTCGGTTTTGATCATCCCAATACACAAACAGTAGGCAACAATTATATCCTGCTTTTACAAGCTATGGGTAAAAGCGAAGAAGAGATTAAAACCATACTCTCCAACTTACTTCAGTAAGCCTTCAAACAAAAAACCAGCACTTACTATTTCCCTCTCCCCAAAAACAACGACTAATAATATTGGAAAGGTTCAATCCTACCCTTTTAAAACAATATTCTCATCAATACAACAAATAAACTGCATTGGTGGTGATACCATAAAAAGATAAGCAGGTTTTCATAATAGGAGTGTTGATGTGTAAGGCTTGCCTTCCGGCGAGCCTTTCTTTTAATGTATGAATCAGCAGTTAGCCCCTGCATCCTTTACACATTATCTATCTTATATATTCTTTTAAGTATAACAGCGGCAGGGAATATTAAAAAGAAAATAAACCGCCCGATCCACGATAGTGCTGCCACATGGAACATACACAAAAAAGCGCCGCTAAAGAAAATGATGGTGATCGTTAAGCTGCGTGCCCGTCCAAACCTCCTCAGCCTGGCATCGAGCAACCCGGTTGCCAGCTTATATTTAGGATTGCTGATGCGCATCCATATAAAGAAATTCATCAGGCTGATCAATCCTAAATTGATGGAATAAATACTGTAAGCAATATCGAGATAGCCATAGGCTGATGACAAAGAAGTAGTAAAAGGCACTCCGCAAACCATCATCAGCAAAAGGAGGTTGAGCCATATTAGTTTGCCATCGTAGCTGGTGACATAACCAAATGTGCGATGGTGTGTTTGCCAAAAAATACTAACCACCAGGAAGCTCACGATAAACCCAGGAAATGAGGAACTAAATCCCAAAGCCGGCGCCCCAGTTCTTCCGAAGGCATTAGTCCTTTAAGGTTATTTTCCGGTATCCTTATCTCTATTACTAAAAGCGTGATAACAATCGCAAAAACAGCATCGCTAAAGAGTATCATACGCTCCAACTGAAACTGTTTCCTGTTCTCAAAAATATCCTCGTGCTGGTGAGACATACAGTAAGTTTTAAGTTTGGGTTTGGAGAGGGAAGATAGATAAAAGAAGGAAGATAAAAGTATTGAACAAGTATGTCTGCATCAGCATTTAAGCAGACTTGGCGAATTCTTTGCATCAAAATTGTTCTGTTTCCTAAGACAGATGTGCTCCGTCCGGAGGTTTTGTTTTTTGCGGCAGGCATGTCCATCCAATAATTTAAACGGCTTTTTTGTAGATGAACCTTTTGAGCGAACCACTATTCCAGGCCATTTTCAATAATTCAATACCGCGTGTTGTAGTCAAAACAGACGCTCCCAACTTTACTATCATCACCAGTAATGACGCTCAAAAACAATTAAGCCATACCGGCACTATTTATAATATTTCATCTGATGTATGGGAAGCTTTTGATATTGACACTACAGAAGAAGGTAACGGACATTTGCTAATGACTGCACTTAAAAAAGCTATTACCATTAATAAAGCAGTGCTTACGCCTGTGTTCAGGCACGACATTTACATAGGAGATGAGGATAAGCTGGCAGAAAGCTGGTGGCAAACAGAAGTAACGCCAATAGCCGGCAGCAACAGGAGAAAAGTGGAGTGCCTGCTGCTTACAACTCACACGGTTACCGGCTGGCCGGCAAAGCCGCCAACGGCTGCAGAAAGCCATTTGCAGGAGCAAAGGTTAAGTGAAAGATTAAATGAACTAAATGAAGAGCTGGCTTCCTTCAACGAGGAACTGCTTGCCAGTAATGACGAGCTGCAACACTCTCAAATGCAATTGAAACGACTGAATGAGGAACTGGAGCACCGGGTAATCCGCCGTACCCAGGCGTTAGCAGAAAGTGAAACCCGCTTCAGGAACCTGGTACAGCATGCGCCGGTTGCCATTATTGTTTTAAGCGGCGCCGATATGATCATAGATCTGGCTAATGATAAAATGCTGGAGCTTTGGAACAAAACTTCAAACATTATTGGCAAACCATTACTGGAGGCCCGTCCGAATATAGATAAGCATCCCGTATTCAATCTACTTAACTGGGTATATTCAACCGGAGAAGCATATACCGGGTACGAAATAAAGGGTACAGTGAGGCGAAACGGTAAAGCCAGTGAAGGTTATTATGATGCTATATACCAGCCGTTGAAAACCAGTGATGGTTTAGTAACAGGTTTAATGGCTGTAATAACTGATGTAACTGAACAGGTAAGGTCCAGGCACGAACTGGACCATGCCTACGAGCAGACCCGCCTGGCTAAGCAGGCTGCCCAACTGGGGATGTTTGATATGAACCTGCTGGAAGGCACGCTGGAATGGGACGACCGCTGCCGTACGCTGTTTGGCGTTAACCACGACCAACCGGTAACGTATGAAAAAGATTTCTGGCTGGGCTTGCACCCGGATGATAAAGAGCGGGTGAGCCTTGCCATTGATGCAGCCTTCGATAAATCCATATCAGACGGCAACTACGATGTAGAATACCGTACTATAGGCGCAGAAGATAAAAAGGAGCGCTGGATAAGAGCCAAAGGAAAGGTGTTTTTTGATGAGCAGGATACGCCAGCGCGCTTTATAGGCAGCGTAATAGAAATAACCGAACAAAAGCAGAATGAGCAGCGCAAAAATGACTTTATCGGCATCGTGAGTCATGAGCTAAAGACACCACTTACCTCCATTAAGGCCTATATTCAGTTACTAAACAGGAAAGCACACCAGAAAGGTGACCAGGCAGATGCAAGCCTATTATCTAAAGCCGAAAGCCAGATAAACAAGATGACGGCTATGATAAAGGGCTTTCTGGATGTATCCCGGCTGGAGTCGGGCAAAATAATTATTGAAGAAGAAGACTTTAGCATCAATACGCTAATAGAAGAAGTAATTGCTGATGTTGCTGCCATTGCACCTGATTATCCCATTGTTTTCCCGCCCTCTGAGCCCATCTGGGTATGTGCGGATCGTGAGAAAATAAGTCATGTTATCCATAATATTTTAAACAATGCAATCAAGTATTCACCGGTCGGCAGCCCTGTTAAGGTAACTTGCAAACTGGAAGATGGTATGGCTACAGTAAGCATACAGGATGAAGGCATTGGTATTGCAAAGCAGGACCTCGATAAATTGTTTGGCCGGTATTACCGTGTTCAGAACCCTAATGTGAAAATGATCTCCGGCTTTGGCATTGGCTTGTATTTAAGTGCCGAGATCATCAAGCGCCACGATGGAAAGATATGGGCCGAGAGCGAGGAAGGCAAGGGCGCTACTTTCTTTTTCAGCCTTCCGGAAAAATGTGAGGAGACAAATTAATCAGACTTGCCTTACCCCTTTTTAAATTAAAGAGCGTAGCATCTATGATCGGATCTCATAATTCATACCCTTCTACTTACAGCTTCCTGTGTTATTTCTTCTGTCAACTGTAAACTGCTCTAACTCCTCTCCCTTTTTGCAACTCTTTTTTCCAATATTGAAACTAATACAAGTAGCTGTAATATTATAACTTATTTATTATCATTAGTTTCTATACTTGGCATTTATCTTGACATATTAGTGAAAATGTTAATTCCTAACGGGCGGGTGTTTCTACGCTAGCCCCTATTTTTAATCGGTTTCAGAGGGGGCCGCAACCAAAACTATTTATACTTGTAAACTATTCTGCTTAAACCCACTACATCTTAATTTATTCTAACTGTGTGAGTGTAAAAAGGAGCCTGGAGAAAGGCTCCTTTTTTATTTGGTCTGCGAATATCATCTTCGCTGCATCTGTAAAATATTATATTAACAATTTTAAGCTAAACTTTATCAATTGTCTATCTACCTCATTCCTGAATTTGGGATAACCTGTCTGAAATCTGTGGATGCATCTACTCTTATCTGATCGTCTTAAGAGCATCATTTACCCCTTAAAATTCTCCTTCCCGCTGATAGGAACATTCCGGGTTATACTTAACTTATACTTAAGTTATACCTAACTTATACCTAACTTATACCTAATCTCCTTCCTGGTAACTCCACAGTAACACTCTATTTACTCTATATTTACCCCATACTTCCAACAATATGTAGAATAACATGAAAGCATCAAATTCATCAAAGTATTCAAACAAAATTTCTTCTCCTTATCCCGGCAATCCCTAAATCCCAAAAATCCCGGTTCAGACAACTCCCATCCCGGTTGATAAATATTTACAAATATTATTTCATTGTTAAGAGTTTAACTATGCAGCTTTTACATTTGCAGATTCACTTGTTCTTATAAAAATGCCCACCATATTCAGATCATTTGCCTCTGTCAACTGGAAGAAAAATATCTATACAGCCTTGTTGTCTTATCTGCTGCTGGCGATGTTGTTTTACTCGCTCTGCCGCATTGGCTTTTATTTATTCAACATTTCCTCCTTTGGCTTAATGACAACAGGTGCTTTCCTGCAGGTAATGTGGGGCGGATTGGTGTTTGATGTAGCGGCGGTGTTGTACAGCAATATCTTATTTATCCTCATGCTGATCATTCCGCACCCTTACCGCTATAATAAGAAATACAAGCAGGTACTGAAGTGGGTATTTATTATTGTAAATGCATTGGCCATTGCTACCAATGTGATTGACTTTATCTATTACAAGTTCACGCTTACCCGCACTACGCTAAGTATCTTCTCGCAGTTTCAGCACGAAACAAATATGGGCAAACTGTTCTTCCATTTCTTCCTTACTTACTGGTATGCAGTGCTTTTGTTTGCAGTACTGGCCTGGCTATTGAAGAAGCTGTATGAGCAAATAGACTACGAAGGTCCGCAGGTAAAGAATAAATGGGTTCACTACATTGGCGGCATCGCGCTGGTACCTTTGTTTGTAGTACTGTTTGTAGGTGGCGTGCGTGGTGGTTTTAAACATAGTACCCGGCCTATTACCCTAAGCAATGCGGCCGAGTACAGTAAAGACCCCAGGTATGCTAATATAGTGCTGAATACCCCCTTTGCTATTATCCGTACTTCTACTACCACCACTATTAAAAAGGTAAACTATTTCAAATCGGAGGAAGAACTAAACAAGGTGTTTACCCCGCTGCATACACCTGCTGATACAGCAAAGTTCAGGTACAACAATGTGGTTATCCTCATACTTGAAAGCTTTTCAAAGGAGTTTATGGGCGCTTACAATAAAGACATGGGCAGCAGCTTTGTAAGCTATGCTCCTTTCCTGGACTCGCTGGTGGGTAAAAGCCGCGCTTACCAATACTCGTTAGCCAATGGTCATAAGTCTATCGAAGCTATGCCCTCTATCCTATGCAGTATCCCCTCTATAGAAGTTCCGTATATATTGTCACATTATTCGGGTGATAAAGTAAACAGCCTTCCTTCGCTGCTGAAAGAAAAAGGATACTACAGCGCTTACTTTCATGGCGCACCTAATGGCTCTATGGGTTTCTTAGCCTTCTCAAAAACCATCGGGTACGATGATTATTTTGGTAAGGATGAGTACAACAATGATGACGATTACGATGGCATCTGGGGCATCTGGGATGAACCGTTCCTCCAGTTCTTTGCCAATAAAATGAATACTTTCAGGCAACCGTTTATCTCTACTGTATTTACCGTTTCGTCACACGACCCATTCAAAATACCTGCGAAATACGATGCTGTATTTAAAGGGGGACCATTGACCGAACAGCGTTGCATTCAGTACACGGATTATTCGTTAAAGCGTTTCTTCCAAACAGCTTCTCAAATGCCATGGTTCAGGAATACGCTGTTTGTAATTACGGCAGACCATACCTCCTCCCAATCGCAGTATGCAAAATATCATAGTTCTGTTACAGGTGGGTTTTCTATACCTGTCTTCTTTTATAAGCCCGGTGAAGACTGGTCTTCTTTTAAGCAGGAGGTGATCAGCCAGATAGATATTATGCCTACTGTATTAGGCTATCTGCATTACGACAAGCCTTATATAGCATTTGGCAGAGATGTATTTAAAGAAACCTCTACGCCCTATACTTTTAACTATGCTAACGATACCTACAACCTGTATTGGGGAGATTATCTGCTGATGTACAATAATGATAAAGCTGTGGGCTTATATAACTATAAACAGGATTTTACCCATCAACATAACTTACTGAACGTAATACCTGATACCGCAAAAGCGCTGACCACCAAAATACAGGCGATGATACAGCAATATGACAACCGTATGGTAGATAACAATCTTACCAGGGAAGGTAGCCAGTTAATGAAATTAGCAACCCTGAAATAGGAAAACAGCCATTGATATTACAATCAACGGCTGCTTGGTAGTATTACGTTTCACATTTATATATGTTCCACGTAACACGCTTATATACTGGATTTAGAGCAGTAAACTTATTGACTGTGCAGGTATTCTGCCTCCGCATACAATCAGGCTCGCCACAAACCCTTGCTGCATTGCTTTAGCAGAATACCTGCACATTATATACCTTGGTGCTACTATTTATTAGATCAGCTACATTCGGTTCAATATTTAAAATTTAAAAGCTATGCCCGCGTTGATAACATAATCAGCAAAAGCGGCATCACCTTGAACATGCTTTCCTTGTATCTCGGAGTTTTCTTTATCAGTAACGCTTTGAGTTCTGTTGCGTACAATAGCTACTGGCACACCAACAAAAGCACTGAATTTCCTGGTAGAATAATTGATATTTGGCTCTACACTCCATATATAACCCGGACGTCTAAAATCGCCGCTGCCACCAATAAGATCATATACGGGAATACCTTCCAGGCGCACACCTGCAGCAGCCGCTAATCCAGGTACAGCCTGACCAAAAGAATAGGTAAAACCAGCACGCGCCATATACTGGTCGGGCACACTCATGATAGCTTCGTTTGCAAGAGCTGGCGATAGTGTTTCACGGTAGGTGCGCACTCCATTTTGCTCACGCGGATTGCTGAGGTAATAAAAGTTGCCATACATACCAAAGTTGTGCGTAAAGCTGTAAAACATGTTCGCTTCCGCAGTAAAGCCGGTACCGCCATCTCCAAGCTGAATGCTTTGATCAACAGGGCGCAACTCTTTGGTACCCCCCGGACCCACATTGTACCAGTAATCTTCGTAGTCATCCTGACCAGTAGGCAGTTTAATACCTAAGCCTACCTGGATATTGCCACGATAGCTTTTTACCGGGTCAAACAGCCAATAATAAGCAGCTAAGCGCATATCTCCCAAACCAAAGGAATGCATGGTGTGGCGTTGATTATAGTTATTAACGCCATTCACTAAGCCATGCTCGTACAGCGAGGAACGTGAGTTAGCAAGAACAGGCATATCCATCATCAGCGACCAACGATTGTTGAGCACATGTGTAAGGTTAATATCCATCGTGCCACTATGGTTAATAACTTCATTGCCCTGTTCAAGCCGGGCTTTATTTTCGGTGGTACCGCTAAAGTGCCTGAAAGATTTGAAGTACCTGAAATTAGTAGCCAACATCCATTTGACGTTTTGGTTACTATCGGGATGTGCCATCATGCAGGCATTACCGGTACTACGGATAGCTACGCAGCCTTGTGCTGCAGCCTGATTGATATGACAAAGAACAATTATAGTTAATGCTGCATACAGCAGTATATTCTTCATAAACATTTAGTTGTGCGTAGTTAAAGATTAAAGGATACAGTTAATGAAAACTGTCAATAATAGTGTGTTGTGTCAGCGGCAGGCTGTACCTGCTCTTCACCTTTTTTCATGTGCAGTTTGTTAGCAACAAAGTCCCCTACCTTACGTCCGTACTTAGTTGCCACAATGCAGGAGCTATGGTAGTGAATGCCGCCATAAAAGCGTGCCCAGTTGTTTTCTATAGCCGCTGCGCGGAAAGATGGAAAAGAACGGCTTTCTATTCCAAACTCCAGCTCAGTGGTGTCTTTATAAGCGAAGTTGTCACCAAATACGCTGGTCAAAGCCTCTGCTGCTGCTGAAGAAATGGTGGAGTGTCCGCAAGTATATTCAGGAAAAGCAGGCGTTTGCAACAATGGATGCCAGTTAGGATCAACATATTTATTGATGACTGTTTCCGGACGGACAGTATTGTAGTAATATTTTGCATCCCAGCATTCAATAAATGCATCGAACATGGCTATGGATGTTTTAGTATAGGCATATACCGTTTCATTGAAACCGGCATTGGCTTTTTTAGCAGCAATCCCTACTATGCTCATCCAGTGACCGGTAGGCGAAAACTTCTTGGTACCAAACATTACATGCCCGTTTACATTCAGCTTAAAGGGGTTATCATCCCAAAAGTTGGCAATGTGCTCCTGCTCAGGCGTCAGGTTTTCTACCGCATGTTTTATCAGCATTACCTGCCTGGAGTACTCACTGGTGGTATCTTTTATATTAAACTTTAAGGGCGGCGGCACTCTGAATTGTGCAGCACTATCCATTACCAATGTGCGTATCTCCATCCAGTGTGGCTCTACTGCCTGGGCGTACATGGGCGGCGTAGGCACCCAGCGACCTTCTTCCTGGGTTACAGTAAACTTACTAGCACTGCGGGTTTGAGCGTAATTGTCTTTTTTGCTCCATTGCATGATTGTATTCGCTACAGTATCAGCATAAGCAGCACTCGCTTCCATCACATCCGATGGCATGCCAACACTATCTGCCATTTGCTTTAGCCCGTTTACATAATCATCCATGCTACCTTCCGGAAAAGTAACGGCGTTACCTACTTTGCAATAAGCCAGCAAAGCGGCATACGGAAAGTCTATCTTACCGGCATTAGCTGGCTTAGGGATGCTTGTCAATCCATTCAACTGACCAGCCAGGGAGCTATAGTTTTTACTGTCGCCGGCAGCTATTACTTCATAAGCCGCAATGCTGGCATAGGTATAGTTGCGTGAGGCTACAACAGGAGTAAAGTTGTTGCCCATTACAATGTTGTTCAACTCATGTACAGTTTGAGAGTACAACATGGGGTCGTGCATTACTTTTTTGTAATCGCCCTGGTTTTTGCACGCACTTAAAAGAACAATCACTGAAAGAAAAAAGAAAACCTGTTTCATAAACACATTCAAATACACTAGTCTTCGACAGACAAGATATTGTGATAAACGAATTAATCTATTGCGAACTGCGTTATTACCAATCGCTTTTAATAATAGCATGATCTAACATATAAAGCCGCACGAAGGTAAAATCTGCTTGTAAACTGCTTCAGACCTGGAAAAGTCTTAATGCTTACCTATACATTTATGATGTAAGCTGTTTATGCAACCCTTACTTGCCGGTAAAATAATAATGATGCACGAAGTTGAAATCTGCTTGTAAAACCCACTTCAGACTTAAACAAGTCCTAATGCACTTCCCTACCGTTTTACCAGGAAAAGTATATGCTTTAATAAACAGCTCAATAAGCAATACAGTAATAACGCAGTCTGTTGTCTAACTTTTGTTTAACCCATTTGAATACTATATAGCATCTGGTGGCTGCCCCGGTGGAGTATGCGGAGTGGAAGAAAGAGAAAGAATTAATTCGGAAGAATAATTTGCTTTATCCATAGCAGCTATGGATAAAGCATAAGTATTTACCTGCTGCTCGTAATCAGGGGTAATATTTTTAAGGATGTTGGTCTTGCTGTTATCCGACTTCTTACCACTGTTGTTGCTGGCAATATCGTTAGTGGTCTTGAAGTAGTCATTCTTAGCGTCCTGCAGGCGCATTTTGTTCTGGTCGGGCAAACACAACAACTCAAGTTCCCCGTTTACAACCCTGCGCTTTACGTACTTGTATATTTTGCCGTTTATCTTAATCTCCCCATCTACACGCTCATAATTAGACTGTACCGTTTGGTAAGGCATAGAAAGTGGTACTTTTATAGCTATGAGATCGGCGTCGTTGTATTGGTGTTTATCCAGTGATGCTTCTACCTGGATATCTGATTGCTGCTGCACATAATTGAACCACAACCTGTAGCCCACTAAGTTGAACAGGAAGAGTAAAAGGAGCAATATGGCAGCTAGTTTTTTCACAATGAGGTTACAATAATAAGAAAAGAAACATTATAATGTTAATATTTTTGGAGGAATTCTTTTGAATATTATATATTTCATTACCTATTATTCAATAGCTTTTTTATCATTCTGTCTATTTCTTCTCTTGCATTGCCGGTTTCATCTTCCTGATATGCCTCATATTCCTGACCTGGTTTTGTTTTAAAGTCATCCGAATAGTCAGGCCCTTCCAGAAGGGAATACATATATTCCAATGTTTCTTCAGAACTATTCTCCATCAAAGAGTGAAGCTTTTCTTTTAATTCATTTACCTGCATAGTATAATACCTTAATCCTTATTGTGCTTCTCGAGTTGCTGGAACTCTTTAGGGCGTCCTACTCTTTTCAGGGTTTCGTTTGCTTTTGCAAGCTTTTCAGGGAAGAGTACAACATCATTGTACTTGTTCAAAGATTCATTAATCTTCGCGTTTGTATTTTTATAAATATCTTTCTCTTCCATTTTATCTAAGCCAGACGATGGATTCTAATAAGAAGCGTGCTATAATCTCTACTTCACCACATAAGTCTTCTTATCCACCCCAATACCCTGTAAGCGTTAGTGATTTCCAGTTGGAGGGCAGTTTTGTTTTTAACTGGGTGATGCCGGTTGGGGTTATCTCCAGGCCGCCAAAGCCGTTTAGCGCCGCTTGCACCATACCACCGGCGCCGGTAGAGAAATAAGGGTTATTGCCGGTTGCTGTTTCTGCAATCACACCAAACGGAGGACGCATATTGGGCTCAAACCCCACTTTAAAAGCATGGTAAGCACTGTCTGGCATGCCCAGGCGGGAATATAAAATGGAGAAAATAGCATGCGTCATGGCAGGCCCCTCTCCTACCCGTGGCTCGTAATAGTCGAGGTCTTTTTTAATAGCAGCATTGCCGGTTACTTCATGGAGCGGATAGGCTAATAAGTTCGCATCTGCCTGCTTTATTTTCTCACCCGCATAACTGGCATGCTCCTGAGTTACTCCATCCTGGAACTTCAGGATAGGTATGTTATTATACACATTCATCCAGTCAGGGTCTGGCGTCATACCAAGCAGTTTGGCTGCATCTGTAGCGTATTTCAGGTTGGCTCTGGCAGCGGCATTGGTAAAGGCATTGTTGTCTATGTTCTCTGCCCATTCATCGGCAGCTACCACATTCTTTATATCATAGTGCCCGGGACCGTTCCGCTCT
The DNA here is from genome assembly GCA_963819045.1 of uncultured Chitinophagaceae bacterium. Classification (GTDB taxonomy): domain Bacteria; phylum Bacteroidota; class Bacteroidia; order Chitinophagales; family Chitinophagaceae; genus Ilyomonas. The sequence goes on from CAWFUV010000022.1 coordinate 291,355, forward strand.
ACGCGGCTTGCCCAGAAGTCGGCAGTTGCTTTCAGTAAAGGATAGCCTCTTTCGCGCAGCCAGTTCTTATCTTGTGTTACGCAATAGTAGTTCCATGCAGCAATAGCTATGTCGGCAGTAATATGGTGCTCAAAAGGCCCGCTGAGCGCCCATACGGGCGTTTCTTCATTGCCGCTTGCTGCACTCTCCCAAGGGAACATCGCCCCTTTATAGCCATGTGAAAAGGCGTTATTCTTAGCTGTTTCTAACCGTTGGTAACGGTATTCCAGCAATGACTTTGCAATATCCGGCTGTAACAGCAGTAGTGAAGGATACATCCACAGCTCGGTATCCCAAAAGGCATGACCATTATAGCCCAGGCCGCTCAACCCCATTGGGGACAAACTGTAAGCCGTACCGCTGCGTGCAAAGGAATACAAGTGGTAAATCATGCTGCGCACTTCCTGCTGGGTGGCAGGATCACCTTCAATCACTATATCACTTTTCCAGAGGCTGTCCCATGCCTGGTTATGAAACTGTAATAAACGCTTAGTACCTTCCAGTGTTGCAAAGATGGTCAGCCGTTCTGCTTCGTTTAAGGGATCATCGTTATGTGCCGAAGTAAGGGAGGAGCCTACAATAGCAAAATGATAAGCCTGACCGGCTTTGAGATTCCTTTTAAACTTCAACAAGTGCAGGTTATTATCCCACATTTCATGTATAACAACGGGTTCACTGCCATGCGGCTCATCAAACAAAAAGCTGTTGCTGGCTGCCATAAACAGCTTGCCGGTAGGGCTTTTAGCTGTAGAGGTAAGTAATGAAATGGTTACATGCGGACGGTCTATCTGGTTGAAGTAGTTCTCCACATCTCTTAGCATATCAGGTGCCTCCATTACAGAGGCAGGAATGATCTCTATATCTTTTTTGGCAGTAATGGTTACATCCACCAGGGCAGTATAAGGAAGATGACGAAGAGCGTAATAAGTGTAACTAACGCTTGCTTTATCACCCACGTCAAAAGTGGTAGTCAGGCTGGCATGCTTCATGTCGAGCACCTGTTGCATGTGCTGCACCTGGTTGAAGTTGTCTATGCGCTGACCATCAATATCGAGGTGCATATTCACGAAGTTGAAGGTCTTGAGTATGTTGCTTACGCGACCTCTTCCATATAAATCAAATGCGCCATTGAGTACTATGTCCTTTACAGTAAAGGGCACCGGTGAAGACACTATGCCTACCATACCGTTGGCAACTGTTTCGCCGTAGTAGTTAGCGGGATTAATATTATCGGCTTTGATCGTCCAGGCATCCTGGGCAAAGGAACAAGTAATAAGTAACAAGCAAGCAAAGGAAAGCAGCGCACGTTTATTCATACTGATAAGCTGTTAGTGCTGTAAATGTAAAAGGAAATTTTTAGTTGAAGAGACAAGAGATAAGATTCAAGGGAACAAGAAGGATAAGATACAAGGAACAAGGTTCAAGGGAACAAGAAGGATAAGATACAAGGAGCAAGGTTCAAGGGGTAGACAGGAGTAATAGTATGTACGATGTTATATGTGGGATGTACGATGTACGATGTTGACCATGTCTGCGACCAGATAGGTTTTGGGAGTATATAGGACGGTAGTAAGAAGTTACTCAGGCGTATATATGGAGGAGATAGGGAGGAGATTCGGTGTAAGTTCAGTATAAGTTAGGTATAACTTAGGTATAAGTTAAGTATAATTAGGTATAGCTATGACGTGTCCAATGTTGGACAGGGGGCTTTGAGGGGCAGTTAATTGCAGCGAGAGAGCGTTTGCCTGTTTAGGTCTATACAGATCGCAGATGAATTGCATTAATGTCATAGATGTTGTGCGAAACGTAATTTGGGAGAGTACGTTCCGAAGCATAATAATAACTTGATTATACAATATTCCTGTTTAACTTTCACTTACATCTACAAAAAACATCAGCCATGCTTACGCTAGACAATTTCGAAACACAAATAGCTACGGTGATAGTACAGCGTGGAAGGAGTTATTATAACAATGGCAATGTGATAAGTATAGAAGAAACAGGCGATAATACATGGACTGCGGAAGTGGAGGGTACGGATATGTACACTGTAGAAGTGACGTTGAAAAATAAGACAATCACTGATTATTCCTGTGATTGCCCTTATGACGGAGGTACCTGCAAACATGTTGTAGCAGTACTGCTTACGTTGCGTGATGAACTGGGAGACAGCAAGAAGAAAAAGGAAAGGGATAAAAAGAGAATAGTATTTGAAAACATACTGCAGAATATTTCACTTAAAGAAAGCCAGGACTTCATCCGCACTTATGCTCTTAAGCATAAAGATTTTAAAAGTGCGTTTGAACTATTCTTTGCTGATAAAGATGCCAGTATAGATATAGAGCAAAAGTATGCTGACCTTACTGATAAAATAATAGACAAATATTCCTTTGAAGGCGAGATTGATTACGATTCATCCAATATAGTGGCGAGGGAAATAATGAAGCTGCTGGATATAGGCTTTAAATATGTAGAAAAGAAAAACTTTAAAGATGCTTTTGCACTGGTAAAGGGTGTTTTAAAACCTGTGATAGAAGCAATTTCGGATGCGGAAGACTCCGGTGAATCGCTGGGCGATAGCTTAGAGGTTGCAACCAATTTGCTTAAAGATATTGCAAAGGCAGATACTGCTGCGATTTCAATCAAAGAGGATATATTCCAATTCCTGTTAAAGGAATTGAAGGAGAACGAGTTTCTTAGTGATATCGATTTTGGAGAAAACGCCTTCGATATTTTTCAGACTTTGGCTGTTCAATTGAAGCATGCAGATACTTTCCTGCAGTTTATTGATGGTAAAATAAAGGAACTGAAAGGTGAGTATGGTAAATATGAAAGGGAAGGATTGATAGCAAGCAAGATTGAGTTCCTGAAACAAATTGGCAGAAGCGGTGAAGCCGATAAGCTGGTACAGGCAAACATGGATATTGTGCGGGTCAGACAAATGGTAGTAAATACTGCAATTAAGAAAAAGGATTATGCCGGGGCTAAAAAACTGGTAGCGGAAGGTCTCAAGGTTGCAGAGCAGGATAAATATGAAACCTATGTGGATTTATGGAAGAGGATGTTGCTGGAAATAGCCGAAAAAGAAAAAGATACGGAGACTATCAGGCATTATGCAAAAGATTTTGCTATAGACAAAGGGTTTTTAGAGGAATACTATAAGAAATGGAAGAAAACTTACCCGCCTGAGGAATGGAAGGAAGTGATAGACCAGTATATTGAAGAAACACTACAGAAAATAGCAAAGCAGAAAGGCAAGGCAGTCTGGGACTCTCCACAATTAACTGAGCGGTATAAGTTAACTCCTGTTTATATACAGGAACAATACTGGGACAGGCTGCTGGCATTCCTGGAGCAACAAAAAGATCTGAATATAACATTAGAGTTTCACCAATATCTTGTAAAAAGGTACCCTGAAGACCTGATGGACATTTACCTCCCTGCACTGGAAAAGTATGGAATGAATGTAAGTGACCGCAGCGGGTATGAAGACCTTGTAGCGAAAATGATAAAGATAATGAAAGACATCCCTACCGGAAAGGAACGCATATTGGCTTTAGCCCAAAAGCTGAAAGCACAGTTTTCGACAAAGCCCCGCCGCCCGGCAATGATTGAGGAGTTGAATAAGGTATTGAAGTAGAGCTATGTTGTTATTTAACACTTCGCTGCTTAGCAATGCCATACTGTTTCAAAGCAGGTTGATCAAACTGTATCACCATAGCGCTGTCATTGTTTTTGGCTAACAGGTATGCTTTTTTACCGGCAATTGTTATATCCCGTACATGCCGTACTTCCCCTTTTACCTGCAAGCCATTGAGTCCTTCTGCTACAAACTGATGATTGCCCTGATTGACTAATACCGTTCCGAAATCGGCATCGTACCTGCCCATTTCTATATTGTTTTCGTCGTAGTTGCCAAATAGTAAGATATCGGGCAGGCTATCACCATTCGCATTAATTACCGTTGCATCTCTATAGGGTGAAAGCTGCGCCTGCCAGGGCATGGGCTGAACTGTATAATTTAAATTGCCGTTATTGATGAGCACTGCATTAGGGAAATAATTAGCTGTAAATATCTGTGATGCGTTTAACTTATCCTGTGGAAACAAATCGGTAAGTGAGGCTTTAGCAAAATCTTCCGCATATAAAAACTGCTTTTTTAATGTAGGCATTTGCCGTTGCAACTCCTCTTTATTGGCAAATACCAACTCTTTTCCGTTGAGGTAATAAGTAAGGATTTGCTCCCTGGTGCCATTGTTATCAAAGTCGTTGTAGTACATGCGTATTGGCTGTGCATCACTGGCTTTTAACCGGCTGTTCAAGCCTAAATTGCCAGCAATCAAATCCACATCCCCATCGCCATCTATATCCACCGGCAATACAAAATTCCACCAGCCTTTTTTATCAGTGAGATACTTTTTGGTAAAATGCCCATTGTTGTTAATAAATGCAACTATGCCATCCCATTCTAAAGAAAGCAGTAAATCTTTATCACCATCTTTATCTATATCGCACCACACACCTCCGGTTACAAACCCTACCTGAGATAGATCTTTAGCATAAGTTGCAGTAACATCTTTAAACCTTCCGGTGCCATCATTCAGCAGTAAATACGATTTCGGTATTACCCCATAATTCCAGGGCACTGCCCTGCCGCCAATAAACAAATCGGTATAACCATCGCCATTAATGTCGCAAGGCGCTACACAAGATGCCGTCATATACACATTGCTAAATGCATCCATCTTTCGGGATAGATTTCCCTTACCATCATTCAGATATACTCGTGGAAGCATATGTTCATCACTACCAAAATATTCGTTACCGCCGCTGGCAACCACGAGGTCTGGATATTTATCGCCATTTACATCTGTCCATACTGCATCTACATCCTCCCACATACTATCTTTATCTAAAGCAGGCTGGGGCATTCTCTCAAATTTTCCTTCTGCATTTTGTATAAACACTGCTCTTTTTGCTCTTTTGGATGCACCTATAAATACATCATCAGAGCCATCCCCATTAATATCGCCGATTGCCAATGCAGGACCTTCGCGTGACACCATGTGCGGCATTAGCGGTTCGCGGTCAAACTCAACAAATGGTGTTTCTACATGTTTATAATTTAGTGTAGCTTGTGCAGTAATGTTTTTAACAGGAAATGTATTGTTTTGCCAATGCTTTGCAAAAGCAGCATAATCAAAATGGGGTAAGCCGGATTTGTATGTAAAACTGACTGTTTGCATAGTATCGTGCCGCCAGTCTATTCTTTCATACGTATTATCGTTCCACACCAGTAGCATGCTATCTACTTTGGTGTTATTCAAACCTATATGTAATGGCACCTCCATGCTGGATAAAAAGCCATGTACCGGATATTTTTCGTACGTACGAATGCCGCTATCAGTATAAACAATAATCTTTGTGCCTAACGCATTAATGTTATCCGGGGTGCCTTTCAGTTTAATGTCTATAAAAGACCTCTTTTTTACATCATTGCTTTTATTCTCGTATATCAAAGCGGCATCATCAATATTATTTACCACAATATCCAGGTCTCCATCTCCATCAAGATCGGCATATGCTGCACCATTTGAAAATGTAGGTACATCGTTTCCGATTTGCCCTGTTAAATCTGCAAACTGTAAATTGCCTTTATTTGCAAATAACTTATTAGGGATTTTGATTTGAGGAAATTTATCAACCAGTGATAAGTCTTTTTTATTTAGCGTATTGGTACGCAGTCTTTTCCTGCAGGTCCAGGCTTGACACAAAATTTACATAATCAATATCATTCAGCCTTTTAGGAATGCCATTCGATATAAATAAATCTTTTAAGCCATCGTTATCAAAATCCATCCACAATGGTGCCCAACTCCAGTCGGTTGCAGCTACGCCTGCGTATAAGCCTACTTCACTGAACATGCCATTACGGTCGTTCAACTGCAGGTTGTTGCGCGTGTACTGATGTGTATAGCCATAATCAACCTTCATGTTGAAGATATCATACGCATCTTCCCCCAGTGAACGCTTTAAAATATACGGGTCATTAGACAGCATATCCATAGTAATGATTTCGGGATATGCATCATTATTTACATCGGCTATATCCACTCCCATGGAGTACTGGCTGGTGTGCATAAGACAGGTGGTGTCTTCATCTTTGAAAGTGCCATTACGCTGATTGATATACAGGTAATCGTCTTCATGGAAGTCATTGCTAACATACATATCAGGATAACCATCCATGTTGATATCGGAAACACAAACACCCAAGCCATAACCCAGAACAGAACTATTGATACCCACACTCTTTGTTACATCGGTAAATTTGCCATTGCCGTCATTACGATATAAATGGTCGCCTGAAACCGGACTTGTGTTTTCAAGCATTTGCGCGCGCGGACCATAAGTGCCATTTTGATGTATGGAATGGTTCAGCAGATACATATCTAAATCGCCGTCCATATCGTAATCTATAAAGGCAGTCTGGGTACTGAAGCCGGAAAAGTCAAGCCCCATTGCTGCTGCCTCATCCTTATACTGCGGCACGCCGTTTTTATCTATGCCGGTGCAAATGAGAAACTGGTTGTGGCTGTTGAGTATCTCATATTTACCCACCCTGCAGATATATAAATCAAGTAAGCCATCGTTGTTGATATCTATTACAGATACGCCGGTACTCCAGCCGCCATCATTGGGTATATGCGCTTCGTCTGTTACCTCTTTAAAGTGCATATTACCTTCATTCAAAAACAGCTTATCCTTACCCTGGTTGCTGGCAAAAAACAGATCTATTTTACCATCATTATTAAAGTCACCCGCACCTATACCAGCACCATTATAGAAATACATGTAATGAAATACATTGAACTGCTCGGTGGGTGTAAGCTGATTGGTAAAGTTTAACCCCGTAGTTTTACTATCGAGTACCTGGAATAATGGTGGCAGTTGCGGTTGTTTATTCGATTTACAACCTATAGCAGCAGTTAATAATAGTATGTAAAAAAGTATTCTATTGTGCACTTCCCCGCTCATCATTAAGAGGTGACTAAATTAGTGGTCATTTACTATACTGTAAGAAGGTTTTTTGTTAACTCTGTCGGAAACGGGATTTTATACGTTTTTGCTGATTAAACAGATTCATAGTACACGTAAGAGCTTTTACCCTGCCTTTGAGTATCTATGATTTAAAACGTTATTTTGATGCTAAGGAGTTTGCAGTATTATTATGCAGCCGGTACATAACCGGGTAATCATTATTGCGTAAAAATAATAGTTGTTTGCCCTTTTTTGTTTCTATTGCTGCAATATCCCGTACTTCGCCCTGCACCTGCATGCCGGTTTGTTTTTGAGGTATAAAGCTGAAGGTTCCCTTACCATTATTTATGAGCACGTCGCCATAGCTTGCATCCAGCCGCTCAAACTGTGGTAAAAACTCGTATAAATTACCTCCAAGTACCAAGTCCGTAAATCCATCCCCATTTATATCCATGCAATGAACAGCATTTACAGATGATAGTTGAGTCATTGAAGGCAACCGCTGTATTTCAAATTGCCCATTTCCTTTATTGATAGCCACTACCGAACTACAATAGTTGAATTGTTTGACAACAGATCTATTGATTAGTTCTTCCGGAAACAACTCCTGTATGGATTTCTTAGCATAATCTTCGTGCCGTAAGTTTTGTTTTTTTATTGCAGGGATCTGATCCTGCAGCTCACGCTTCATAAATACCGGCATGTCTTTGCCCTCAACAGTGTACGTAAGTATTTTATCTCTGTTGCCATTCTGATTAAAGTCGTTAATGAATAGCTTCACTGGTTTAGCTGAATCCGGGTGCAGGTAAAAGTTTTCTCCAATATTGCCAAATATTAAGTCTTGCCTGCCATCACCATTTACATCAGCAGTAGCTACTGTTTGCCATAAACCATACAAATTGTTGAGGTTACTTTTTACTTCAATAAAATGCTGATTGTTGTATGTGAATATACGTGGCGCCATCCACTCGCCGGTTATAACCAGTTCTTTATGTGCATCGCCAGTCACATCAGCCCAAACAGCACCGGTAATCATGCCTGCATTGTTAATACCTTCGGTCTTATTTGTAACATCAGTAAAGTGTCCATTGCCATCGTTCATAAAGATGTAACTCTGTGGTGTCATTCCATAATCACGTGGCACACTGCGCCCTCCTACAAACAGATCAAGATCGCCATCGCCGTCAATATCATTGGCAATTGCAATGGCTATGTTGTTAGCGTTATTAGGAAAAGCTGCTGCATCGAGTGTAAAGTTTCCCTTACCGTCATTTTTGTAAAGTCGGAGCTGTGTTTGCCTGCTATTCGGCATCATATTGTTCCCACCTGGGCCAATAAATAAATCCAGATCACCATCTTTATCTGCATCAAACAAAAGCACAGCTTCATCTTCAAAGTCAAGGAACTGCTTAAAGACAGGCTCTTCTTTTCTTATAAAATCTCCATTGCTTGTTTGCAAATACAATTGCCCTCCCTGATTTAATGCACCGCCAATATATATGTCTTCCAGCCCGTCACCGTTTACATCACCTTTAGCAGCTTTTGGTCCTTCGTGCGACAACATTTCGGGCACATTACGCTCATAGTAAAAATCAACATAATCATCTTCTGTGTGCTTATCAAATGCCGTTGTTATACTATCAAAATAAACGTTGTTGCTGCGATTTTGATGTAAGAAGTAATATGGTTTTGGTGATTTTGACTGCGTTAACTGATATAGCTTGTTTAGTTGTGGATGGATGTAAGTATCATAGCGGCGATCCGGCCAGATTACAATCATCGAATCTATTACATTTATTTTACCTAAACCTATCACCTGCCTGTAATCCATAGAGCTTTGAAAACCACGGCTGGGCACTACTTCACGTGTAATCACATCATTACCTGTATATACCTTTATTGTGCTGCCAATGGCAAATGTATTAAGACTGTCGCCCTTAAGAAATACACTGATGTAATTGTTATTGTTCTGCTCCCGTGAATTGTTTTTATAAACGAATGCCGGCCCGTTTTCGTTATTGATAACCAAATCCAAATCACCATCGCCATCCAAATCTCCATAGGCAGCACCATTGCTCCAGGAACCTTGCGTAAAGCCCCATTGCTCCCCTACATCGTCAAACTGCAAATTACCCTTGTTTCTGAATGCTTTGTTGAGTAATGGTGTACGTGGTATCTCGGCTAATATTTTATCAACACTTTCCTTTTTGCCGGTAAGCACCATCTTTTGATTTACGTCGTTAGCAAAGAAGTCCATAAAGTCCAGATTAGTCAGATCCCGGTTAACACCATTGCATACATAGATATCGTTGTATCCATCATTATCTGCATCAAAGAAAAGTGCTCCCCAACTCCAATCGGTTGCTGATACTCCACTATAATTAGCTATCTCGCAAAACTTGCCGTTTTGATTGTTTAGCTGCAAACAGTTCTTCATGTACTGCTGATAAAAGCCCTCCTTCAGCTTGATATTATATACATCATAGTTATCAAAAGCGCCGGTTGTTTTAATACGGTAATCACTTTCAGGCAACATATCGGTAGTAAATATATCCGGATAGCCATCGTTGTTAATATCTGCTACGTCTGCACCCATTGAGGAGAAACTGGTATGCTCCATACATTGCTCGAACTCATCTTTAAAAGTACCGTTACGCTGGTTGATGTATAAGTAATCCCGCTCGTAAGAATCATTAGAAACATATACATCCGGGTAGCCATCGCCATTGATATCTGCAACGGACACCCCAAGTCCGAAACTGATAAGACTACCATGTATGCCTGCCTGCTTTGTTACTTCGGTGAAATGACCACCATTATTCTGGAACAAATGATCACCACCGCCCTTTAAAAAGTCCGCCTACCTTCCATTCCTGTTCCGGCAAATCACGATCATTGGCATAGCCTAACTTGTTGATGTTAATAGGACTGTTATTGATCATAAAGCAATCCAGATCACCATCTAAATCATAATCAAAAAACGAAACCTGGGTAGTGTAAGCTGAAATATCTAAACCATATTTAGCAGCTTCTTCAGTAAAGGTGAGATTGTGGTTATTAATGTACAATTTATTTCGCCGGTTACCGGTACTCATATGCCCGGAGTTGCATACATAAATATCAAGCCATCCATCACCATCAATATCTGCCATTACAACGCCGGTGCTCCACATACTGTCTTGCTTAAAGCCAGCTTTGGGTGTTATGTCTTCAAACTGCCAGTTGCCCTTATTTAAATACAGCTTATTATCGCCCATATTGGAGGTAAAAAAAACATCTGCTTTGCCGTCATTGTTAATATCTCCGATTGCCACGCCACCACCGTTGTAGAAGTTTCTGAAAAGAAAGGTATTTTCGATTTTCCCATCCTCTACTTTATTATTAAAGTCAATGCCCGTTTTATCCATCAGTTGAAATAATACAGGTGTTTGCTTTTGTTTACAGGATATATAAGCAAGCAGGATAAATAAAAGAGCAGGATAAACAAACAACTTCATCGCACAACAGTATCTGGTATTAAAATATAAGAAATAAGCTCAAATGTATAGACTAAATTAGAAATGCTTTTTCTTTTTGTGTCAGAATTCCATTCTTGATGGCATATAATATTGCAGCACTTTAAATATTTAATTTAGCTTTAAAGAATAATCCTGAAAAGCTTTATACAATAGGATAAAAGATCTTCGTTACCCATTTTGTAGTATCAGCCTCCTTGCTTCTGTCAGTAATCATTAACTCGAATGGAATAACCGGCGCTTCCAACGAATGATCCTGCATATACAATTCAATTTGACGATAAGCTTCCAATATTGAAGAACTACCACCAATAACCTGAGTAGTAAGTATTTTATTTTCGTAAGGTATTAAGCGCTTGGGATAAAACACACCTCTGGCAGGTAATTTTCTATCAGTAGGTATTCCTACCATTACCAGGAAACCGCTGTCTGTCTTCCTTACGTTCAGCATCGGGTAATTTGTGGCATGAGCACCTTGCTCATTAATGTATTGCTTTAAACTTTGTACAAGACCATAAACACTGGCTGTTGAAGGATAAGCATTACTTAATATTTGAGTAGATATTACGGTTGTATCGGTGAGTGTGGTATGTGTTATATTATAATGATACACACATGCAGTATTTTCTAAATAATGGCTAAGCTGCTGCAACACTGCTGTCATATTATTTTTTAATGCCTGTGCCTTATAATAACCTACTAATTTACTAAAGGGATTATTTCCCTCTTGCATTTGGACGCTCCATTGCACTGCAGTAGAGTCATTATTTATTGGATAAAATACAAGCGTACTGGTATAATCAATAGTATTATGTTTTATACTGATGCCGGCTGCGTTATACATTTTTCGGCTTACTGTATAAGTGTATCCATTCCATACTCCACCACTATTTTCCTTATTTAATACTTCGTGCCACTTATAATTTATGGTTCTGGATACTGCATTTGTATTGCAGTTTACTTTTACAACGATGCTTACATTAAGTTGAGAGGGTATGAAGAAATAGACTATTATCAAAGCAACAATTATAAGTAAGAAAATGCCGGAAAGTATTTTTATTACAGATGTACGCATAATCAATACGGGTAAGCAGTGTCGATCTTTAAAAATCCTTCTATCAATTATTATTACCATAGTAAATTTAACTACAAACCCTTTATGCAATTATTCTACTAATTGTTAAAAATAGTAAGTGTTTACTTATACAATGAAGAACTTTTAATAAAGTAAAAGGTCATTGTTTCAATGACCTTTTACTTTATTAAAAACAGTAGTTAGAAGAGATAGATCTTACTGACCGTAGCCATCATTTTGTTTAAGATTAGGATTTGAAGCTAAAGCAGCAAGCGGTATGGGGTAAAGTATGCGGTGTGGATCATCGGCATTTTTATAAGCCCATGGCTTCAGAAATACACCAAAACGGATTAAATCGGTTCTTCTCACAGACTCCCAATACATTTCGCGTCCTCTTTCTGCTAACAAAGTGGTCGGATTATATACATTAGAAGGATCTACCAGCGTCATTGATGTTAAAGGCTGTGCACCTCTTGCAGCTCTTAGCTGGTTTACCAGCGCCAACGCACCGGCATTATCAGGCGCAGCGGCCCGCATTTTTGCTTCTGCCACCATCAGCACTACATCGGAATATCTTAACAGCATCAACCAGTTTCCAGCATTATTATAGCTTTTGGTCCCAAGTGTATAATCTGGAAGGTATTTTAGTATTCTAATACCCTTATCTTCCAAAAGATTGCCGTTTTCTTTCAGATCAGGAGAAATGTCAGGAGTAAAAATGAGAGGGTTACCTTTTCTATCCAAGTATTTATTTCCTTGCTCATCGTACTGCTGACCTATAAGTAATCCTGGTCTTACTCCTGATACATCTGTAACACCATGATAAAATCTACCACCAATTCTCATATCCAATGCAGTATCTGCCAGCGTTTGTGTAGCATGACTGGTAGGACTAAAGGAATTATAAAACTCAGCTACTGTTGAAAAGCCATTCCACCCGGCTGCCGGTGCCAGAGGATGATACTGATTGTAATGCAATGTTGACCACCAGTAGTTTTCAATACCGGTTTTATTAGTAGTTGCACCTGACACGTTAGAACATGCAAAAATAGCTTCCGGATTAGCACTGTTAGTAGGACTGAAAATATCCCAATAGTTAGAACTAAAGGTGTATTTGCCGGAATTTATAATTTCATTTCCCAGGGAAATTACCTGCTGCATATCAGCATCGGCGAATGTGGGATTTTGCCTGTTAAGAAATGCCCCATGGTTAAGAAGCACTTTCATCAACAGCATTTTTGCCGCATTCGGAGTAGCTTTATTAGTGGGGTTCTTACTGTCAAGAGTTGGTATTATAGCATTCAATTCAGAGATTATAAACAGTGCTGCACTATCACCAGTATAAACCTTTGGTGCATTTAACAAATTCTCAGTCGGTTCTCTGTATGGAAACTGTCCAAAAAAGTCGAATAGCTGGTACAATGCAAAAGCTCTGATAAATCTTGCTTCTGCAGCCTGTTCATCTGTAGGTTTATAATTCAGAACATTCGTTGCATCAAACTGGACCTTATTGAGCCCATTAAACTCATCATTAAAGGTATTTACATTATCTACTGTCCAGGTGTGTTGGTGCAGCGCACGCCATTTACCATTATCATCCCAGTCACCACCACGGGTAGGAACAACAGTTTCATCAGCTGCCACTTCCTGCAAAGCAAATACCCTTCCCAGGTCTGAATAGCGGTATCCTAAATCAAAATAAGCTGCCTGCAAAAATAAAGAAGCATTAAAAGTGTTAGCAGCCTCCTCAGTCGTTAAGGTTGCATTTAGTTTCTGATCCAACTTGGTACAGCTAATAGAATAGGCTATAAGGAGGATGAATATTGCTGACTTTATATTGAAATATCTCATATGGTTATTATTAATGTTTTATAAACCGAAATTTAAACCAAAGGTGATGATACGAGGAGTAGGGTACGGCAAGTACTCAATGCTTCTCGAAGGATAATTATTAACGCTTTTATCTGTATTTACTTCAGGATCAAAGCCAGTGTACTTGGTAATTACAAATAAGTTTGTTCCTCCCACGAAAACATTCAGCCCTTTAATGTAGGTTCCTACATCACCAACAGCATAGGTAATGGTAGCATTGCGCAGCTTCACATAATTTCCACTTTCCAGGTACCTGTCAGATGCAATGGCACCACTGCTTGTTGCCTCACCAGTACCGAGTACAGAATTGGATACATTTTGCCCTTTACCGAATTGATAAATATTTGTAACCGCATTTAAGGTGTTGTTATATATCTTGTATCCAAATGCACCGCCTAAGTTGAAACTAAGAGAGAACTTATTGTACCTAAGGGTGCTGCTAAAGCCTGCTATTTCATGTGGATTAGGATCTCCGGCAAAATGTAAAGTATCACCTACTATCTGGTTACCACTTTGGTCAAACCCTCTGAAAGGTTTCAAATAAAACACATCTACAGGTTGCTCATTAGTTATACGTTGTGCAAATACATCTGAGAGACCATTACCGTTTATAGCACCGGTTAGTATGGGTGCCTGGTTGAAGTTTGTCAGCTTATTCTTATTATAAGATATATTGAAGCCTGCATCCCAGCTAAATTGCTTTTGTGAAATAATGGTTGCATTAATGCCGAACTCAACCCCGAATTGATCAGGTTAGCTGGCAAATTGATGAAATAGATAGAAGCCGGTGCTGGCTGTATAGCGGTGCTTTGGAACAGCAGGTCTGTTGTGTTTTTATGATACCAATCTATAGAAGCTGAAATTAAACCCTTCATGAAGCCTACATCCAAACCGATATTTGTTGAAGTTGTTTTCTCCCATTTTAAATCCGGATTGGCAACGTTGGTCTGGCTGGCACTATTATATAGAGTTGAAGAAATTTGTGCCAGCGATGCACCTGAAGGAAACTCCTGGTTACCGGTAATACCCCATGATCCACGTAAGGATAAATTACTGAATGTAGTGCTGCCTTTTAAGAAATCCTCATTGCTGATATTCCATTTTGCACCAATAGAAGGAAAATAGCCGTACCTGTTATTTGCACCAAACTTATTAGAGCCGTCTGCTCTTAAAGTACCGGTTATATAATATTTGTCAGACAAGTTAAAGTTCACCCTTCCGAAAACAGATTGTATCTCCGTATTCGGATCGCTTGCATATGTTAAAGGAGATTGAGTTTGTGCATTTTGCATGAAGCTGGTGTACTTTACATCGGTACGTGTAGTTTGACTTAAGTTGGTATTAAAACCATTGGCAGCTAAACTTGAATTCTCAAAACTACTTTTCCAATATTCATACCCCACAACTGCATCAAATCTTAAATTGGTGGTCAGGTTAGTATTATAATTTAAGGTGTGTGTAAAAGTTTGTGAGGTAAGAGTAGCACCGGATATAGCGCCAAAACCCTGACCGGACAGACCTTGAATACCACCTACCCAGCCTTCAAAATTTGTTTTCCTGGTTCCGGCACCATGGTTTACAGCATATAAAAATTTATAAGTCAACCCTTTTGTCAACTGTAGGGTTGCAGAAACGTTACCCAAAAATGCATCCACATCTGCAACATCGCTATAAGCATCAATAGTAGCAAGCGGGTTGGGTATAGCATAGTTACTTGACGGATCATTATTGTACTGACCATTCTGATCATAGAATGCCCTGGTTGGATTCCAGTTTAATGCCCATGATATTAAAGATCCACCTGCTCCCGGCGTATTTGCAATCAAGCCCAGGTTCTCTGTTGTATGTCCGGCTATCAGGTCAAAATCAATCGTTAGGCGCTTATCCAGGAATTTGTATGATCCACCCAAATTTGCCAGGTACTTATCCAGGGAAGTCTTCTTAAGAAATCCTGCTGTTTTAGAACCTAAGAAAGAAGCACGGAACTTACCTGTTTCATTTCCTCCGCTAAATGCAAGGCTGTAATTTTGTGTCAAAGCGTTACTTGTGATTGCTTTTAAAGCATCTACATCTGATTTTGCATCAAAAGGGTTGGTGTTACCCGAAAGTGTGTCAAGCTGATATTGTTTAAGAGCACCCCTGAATTGAGAGGCAGACATTATATCATACTTCTTCATGTATCCTGCAAATGCACCGATGTTGGTACCAACTTCCAGCCTGGTAGGACCGCTTGTTCCTTTTTTTGTTGTAACTACAATTACCCCATTAGCTCCACGTGAACCGTAAATAGCAGCAGAAGAAGCATCTTTTAATACATCAATCTGCGCAATATCATTAGGATTGATATACAGCAAAGGATTGGACTCTGGCGTGGTACCAAAACCAAGACCATTAGTGCCCAAATTTAAACTTGGCCTGGCAGTTCTGCCATCCAAAGGCACCCCATCTACCACGTACAAAGGATTGTTAGCAGTACGGATAGAGTTATTACCTCTGATCTTAATAGTAGTTGCAGCGCCAGGCTGGCCGCTATTGGATGTAACTTCCAGTCCAGGCACTTTATTCTGAAAGAGCTGGTCGGGAGCAGCAATAACCCCCTGGTTAAAATTTTTAGATGTAACAGAAGCCACTGCACCGGTTACATCTTTTTTCCTGGCAGTACCATAACCAATTACCACCACTTCATTAAGATTTGATTGACCTGAAGCTACCATACTTACATTTACGCTGTTTTTTCCTGCAATACTTATGTCCTGCGATATAAAACCTACGTAAGTGAAGGTAAGTGTGGATGCCGTTTCCGGCACATTTAACGAAAAATTTCCGGAAACATCGGTTTGTGTCCCGGTGGTAGTCCCTTTTACCAATACAGATACGCCCTGTAATGCAGCGCCCTTGTCGTCTGTAACATTACCCGTTACAGCCTTACTTTGAGCCCAGACTGATGTTTGCAATAGCAGCAGTAGTAATGGACATAAGAGTAGTACTCTAGCTAGTCGGTTGAGTTTCATAAAAAACAAGCAGATTTTTAAGACGGTAAAAATAACATCATTGTGTATCCGTTACACAAATTGTTAAAAAAATTTTTATAATAAGTTAAGACAACAGCTAAAAAGGTTTCGCTGCACCGGAAAAACATACTTTTTTACCTACACTTTTTACAATTCTTTGATATATTATTTATAGAACATGAATTGGGTGCACGGATAAACAGGATAATTCGTGTAATTCGTATTTGCTAATTCATGTTTATACAAAATCCGGCAAATCCGTGCCAAAGCTGTGTCATCCGTGTTCTATTATCCTACTGCTGTACCTTTTCCACCCGTATGCCTGCATTTAATATGTATTGCAGCGGGTCTTCGCGCATTATCTGCTGAAGGATGAACTTGTAATTGCCGGCTTTGAACCTGAGCGGATTATTATTTATTAATATGCGATGCTCTACAATATCATCAATGGTATTGCCGAGCCATTTCTTATTATCGCCCAGCTTTAAGTTTGCCCGTACCGCCTGGGCGGTATCGCCGGGGGGTATAGTAGTAATATCTATCCAAAGGTTATTGAAATGGTAAGCATCGCCATGCCGCAGTACTACAAATACATTGTAGCGGGCAGCCGTATCGGTAATAGTGAAATTGAAGGCAGGCTTATTTGAGGTAGCCCACTGGTGCCTGGGAAAAGGAACCATTCTCTCATACACATCAATCTGCTTACAACCAGCAATGATCGCAATTGATAACATAAGTATAGAAAAAATCTTCACTCCTTTTTTATAATGGTATATAGCCTTATTACAATGCATTCAGTATCTGTTCTTTTGCTTTTTCCAGTTCATCTTTCATCAGCACCACGCATTTTTGTACCTGCGAATGGTATGCTTTGGAACCGGTGGTATTTATTTCCCTGCCAATCTCCTGTAGTATAAACGACAGCTTTTTGCCCTTACTTATTTCTGGTTCTTGTAATATTTGCCTGAAATAATCGCAATGGTTTTTCAACCGTACCTGCTCTTCGCTGATATCTATTTTCTCAATATAATAAATAAGCTCCTGCTCCAGCCGGTTAGGGTCGTAGTTGTCTTTGCCTACGTTGTCTTCCAGTACTTTTACCAGCCCATCTTTTATCCTTTTGCGGCGCTCCGGCTCCATGCCGGCAATCGTCTGCTCGTAAGATTGTATATTTTTGATACGCTCTAATAAATCAGCTTCCAGCGATTTACCCTCTTCCATCCGGTGTTCATTTAACTGCTGTATGGCTGCTTTTATCAGCGCTTCAAATGCCTGCCACTCTTCCGGACTTAGCACATCGGTGCTTGGCATTACCACATCCGGCAGTTTTAATAATACACTTAATAAATTATCAGTGTTCATATTCAGCTCTGCAGCCAGTTGCGACACGGGTTCATAATACGATTTCGCCAGTTTGGTATTGATAATAACCGGCTTGGCAGAGCCGTTCTGCTTCAGTACTATATTACATTCAATGCTGCCACGTACGAGCCCCTCGCTTAATAAATTGCGGACATCAAACTCGTAAGGCTTTAAAAGGGTTGGAATGGTTAACCTTATATCAAACTGCTTACCATTAAGGCTTCTTATTTCTACTAAAAATGTCTTATCGTTTATCACCTGCTCTGCTCGTCCATAACCTGTCATTGAATACAACATAACTTAAAGTTAAGGGGTAAAAGTAACGGCATTTTTACAAACACCGACCTTTCTGAAATCCTGTTTTTTTTCTTTAATATATAATTAATAATTAAGTAAAAGCTATACAGATTCAAACTGCCTGATTGTAGCGGCAATATCCTTTGTATGAAAAATGCTGCTGCCTGCAACCAGCACATCGGCGCCGGCGTTTATTATTGTTGCGGCATTGTCCAGGGTAATGCCACCATCCACTTCTATAATGCGCTGTATAGTTCTTCTCATCAATCATCCGTCGCAACTCTTTTATCCTTTCTATACTATGCTCAATAAACTGCTGACCGCCAAAGCCCGGATTGACACTCATTATCAGTACCAGGTCTATATATTGCAATACATCCTGCAGCAATGCCACCGGCGTATGCGGATTAAGTGCAACACCGGCATTGATGCCCAGCTTTTTTATTTGTTCAATATTGCGGTGCAAGTGCCGGCAAGCCTCGTAATGCACGGTAATGCTGTTAGCACCGGCATTCTTAAAATCTTCTACGTACTTTTCCGGCTCTTCTATCATCAGGTGCACATCGTGGTGCTTACCCGGCGTTGCCAGGCACACAGGTTTTATCACCGGCACACCAAAACTAATGTTGGGCACAAAACGTCCATCCATTACATCCAGGTGTACCCATTCTGCGCTGCTGTTGTTAATAATTTCACACTGCTCGGCAAGATGCAAAAAATCAGATGCTAAGAATGATGGTGCAATAATGGGCATTATAAACAATTATAAATAAAAAATAATAAGAGCAAAATACAACAAAAGGAATGCAAAACTAAATTATTGTCAATTGTGGATGGTCAATGGTTAATCTGGAAGGGAAAAGAGCTTGTGAATGACGGATTGTCAATGGGTTAGACACCTGATAGCTGTCTGTATCGGGATGGTTAAGCCCATGTTCCCTGCACTTAAGCCGTATATCCTTCGATGATCTTACCTCTATTCTTCCATCATCTTCCCTTTTATTTCTGTAGAGGCGGGACAAAAAAGGTGTAAAAAGCAGTCTTTAGTGTCAGTGTTGTGCAGGGGTATAAATACCAGATTCAAATAGGTAGCCTGATACCAGTTACCGGTTGCCAGTTACAGGATATGAGCTGCAAACTTCGATCAGAGTATACCATGCTATCAAACTGGAAATGGTATAATATACAGAAGTCTCTCACAACACATCTAATACCAGATTCAATAAGTAGCCAAATACCAGTTGCCTGTTACTGGTGTATACCGCTTGGGGTAGGAATAGATAGGGAACGGATGAGGAGTTACCTATGAGTATACCAGGAGGAGATTAGGTATAACTTAAGTATAAGTTAGGTATAAGATAGGTATAAGTTAAGTATAACTCGGGTATAGCTCCATAGTGTTTAAGGTTGGGAAGGGAAGTTTTTGATGGTAGAAAGAGTTGTTCAGGTAAAAAACTTAAGGAGCGTCGCCGTGAATAGTTATTAATTCCGTCCTAGTTTAGTAAGGGTAAGACTGCATACTTAGTACAGTGTCAACTAAATAAGTTTTAGCTTCAGTAAATCTGTTTGGGTGCTGTTTAGGTGATAAGCTGTTTAGGTGCAATCTCTTACAGATAGTTCTTGTCTAACTTTTTTCTCTTGAAAGAAAAAAGTTACAAAAAAGTTCAAGCACGGCATGATCGCTCCGCGCATCCGTGCAGGCCAGCGCCGCCCCATTGCCGAAGGTGCAGCTTTAGGTTATTGAGTGGCTCTGTTGGGCTAACATGGTGCTACTTGTTAACTGACGGGTGTTTGATAAATAGGTTAGTTGCCTTTGGCCTTACACTTTGAACAGCGGAGGCATACTTAGCAGAGATTGGAAAGGTGGATACGTAGCTCATTGCAGGTTGGAGAATTTATTTTTTCTGTGGGAACGATATGCTTTAGGTTAACTTCTATTAGCAAAGCTTGATTTATTTGATAGTAGATGCTTATTGTACATTTATTTAGGGAAAGCGTACTAAGTCTAATACCTTATCTTGTCCCATAAAATATAACCAGACAAATATTCAGCAGGAGACAGAAGGCAGGTTTTAAGGGGCGAGATACGGAGGAGATACGGCGCAGATACGACGGAGATAGGGAGGAGGTTAGGTATAACTTAGGTATAACTTAAGTATAACTTATGCATAGCTTTGAAGGTTCAGGAGATCAATAAAAGAAATTACGGGACAAGTTAAGGTCTAATACTACATACTCTTACACAAAAAGAAAAACCTTACTAATTCAGGACTGGATTAATAATACCAGGTTCAAATAGAATAACTGATCTAAGGGGCAAGCAAGAAATATTTAGACAAGGTATATCATGCTATTTAATTGAAAATAGTATAACATCCTAAATATTATTTCCCAAACCTACCTAACCAGCAGGCACGATCATAAATCCTAAATCATATATCGTACATCTCACACCGTACATCTCACACCGTACATAATAACTACACTTACTCTGCTCCTAACCTTTTTAGTGCTTGCTTTGTTTCGGAAGCATTTTTATCTAAGGCAAGCGATTGCCTGAAGTAATATACAGCACTGTCTTTGGCATTCATCATTTCATAACAGCGACCAATCCAATAGTAGGAGTCGGAATACAAATGATTGACTTTGGCAGCCAGGTTAAATACATTCAGTGCCTCCCCGTATTGCTTACTATCGAAATAGACCAATCCCTTTTCTATATAGGCTTCCATGTAGGTATAATCGTTTTGAATGCACTGGTCGAACAGGTTTAAAGCTAACTGCTTTTGACCGGTGCGGGCATTATACACGCCGGCAATAAATGCACAGGAGGCATCGTAATTGCGCCCTAAACCAAGCCGCCGTACCTGGTTGCAAATGAGCAAACAGCGGGGATTCTTTTGTTCGGCATAGATATTAGCAAGGTTAAGCATGGCATCGGCAGAGGGATACACTTTTATAGCATTGGTATAGCTGGCTATGGCATTGGCTGTATCTTTTGCATCCTCTTCTATCTGCGCTTTGGTGTACCATAGCCCGTAGTTGTTGCTGTCTTTTTGTATAAGCGTATCCATGTGTTTCAATGCGGGAGCATATTCTTCCACACTATCCAATGCTATGGCTAATTGCAGCCTTGCGCCCACACTATCAGGATGTTGCGCTACCCGTTGTTGTAAGGCAATTACTTCGGGTGGTAATGTTTTTTCCTTTTTACCGCTACCTGTTGTTGATGTATCGTTATTAGTATCGGTGTTGTTTTTACAGGCTATAATGGTGCAGGCAATTAATACCAAACAAAAAAAATATTTCTTCATACCGCAAAAATATACGGTGTGGCTGTAGCTTTGATTAAAACAAAACCAAAAACGAATGAATGGAGATCTGTACAGCATTTTATTACATGTGCATAGCATAGGACGATGGATATTGCTGATTTTATTAGTAATTGCTATTTTCAACAGCCTTATTGCGGGCAAACGCCCTTATATAAAAAGTGATGCAAGAACAGGCTTACTGCTTACTATTGTAGCCGACACTATGCTGCTGGTGGGCCTGGCGCTGTGGTATTGGGGTCCAAGAGGTTATCAACTGATTGTAGCTGCCGGCGGTATGGGCAATGCTATGAACGAGCCAATTACCCGCTTTTACGGTGTAGAACACATTACTGCCATGATTATAGCTATCGTATTGCTGCACATTGGTAAAGCGCAGGGTAAAAAGCTAATCTCCGACAAAGCGAAGCATAACCGTACGGCTGTCTTTTATACGATTGCACTTCTTGTTATTTTATTATCTGTTCCCTGGCCATTCAGGGCTATTGCAGGGGGGTGGTTTTAGTGCGCTAATAATTTATATCAATAATCATGAAAGGCAAACATTCCACGGTGTTTGCCTTTTTTATTGCGAGTACGTGTTTTTTGAACCACAGAGGTAAGGAGTGATATGAGGTATTTGTTGTAGCCTATCATTCTTCGATCAGATTAATCCTAAAAATCTCCCCAAATCCCCGTCAAAAAAGAAAGCCACTGTAAAAACAGCGGCCGTTGCTAACCTATGAAAAACACCATAAAACTTATAATCCTTATTGCTTTTAAAACAGTGTAAAAGTAAGCTGGCATTTCATTCAAATGCAGCACTTGCCTAATTATAAGGCTCATTTAAATACTTTTTAGTCCTATTTAATATTCTTCGGTAAACTGTATGTAGTTTTAAACTGCACAGCACTATTATATGCTGTTGAATGCTCTTTCCGGCAATTGTTCTTAAGGATAAATAAAGGGGTGTGTTATTGTATAACCTACCCTGTTATAAATAAATACCTGATAGATGACCTTGTCACATGCAGTAAACAGCGTGTTTTTGGAAGTTAGAAATAGGTAAACAAATAAAAATACAATGCAAAGTTTAGTTTCTACATCGCACCTCTAAAATTACATCTAATATTATTCACAGTTACAGTAACAATGGGTTTAACTGTGAAATGGCTTTAGCCCCAGGCTGCAGACCGCCAAGCCATGTTTGCCTGTCATTCTCCTGATGTTTATTTTTTGGTTCTTTTACTTCAGCCCCATCAGCAAAATAGATGATGGTCATTACTTCCCTTGTAATTTCGTTGGATCTGTTGCCGGGTGCGGAATGTAATGTCCAGCCATAATGAAAGGTAGCATCACCAGCCTTCATTGTCTCAGCGCGGGTCACTTTAAAGCCTTTTTCTTTTACAAAGTTTTCCAGCATCGCTTCCGATTCATCGCTGATAGCAATGTTCTCTACAAAACCTGCATTTTGCGATCCGGAAGCAAAAGTGAGCATGCCCATATCTATATCAATATCAATCAAGGGCATCCACATGGTTATTGTATTGGTAGTGCTAAGCGGCCAGTAATACTGGTCCTGGTGCCAGGGCGTAAAACCGCCACCCGGCTCTTTGTACAATGCCTGGTCATGATAGAGGCGCACATTCTCTACACCTAATAAATCAGCAGCTACTTTGGCAAAACGCTTAGCCAGCGTGAATCTTCTTACATTTTCATCTACTCTCCACAGGTTCATAATCTGCAGGAATGCTTTACCGTAGGTATCGCGTTCTTCCAGTGCTCTTTTTTCTGTATTGTATTTGTAAGCCGCTTTATTAATGGCGTCTCTGTAAGGCGGTACTTCCTCAGAACGCAGGACACCCTTTATCAAGGTGTGTCCCTTCGTCCTAAACTCCTCTATTTGTTGTTGATTAATAGTAATGAAGTCGTCTAAGGATGGCAAACAATCGGTAGGCACGTTGTGTAGTTTTAAATGGCAGGGCAAACTAAGCGAATAAAAAAGGGGAAAACAATGCAGGTATTGGCTATTTCATGGCAAATATTATCCAAAAGATATATCTTGCTGTACAGTTGTAACAATATAGTCTATACATGAAGCCTGCTTTTGAATCCTTAAGTTCATTTAAGCACCAGTCTTTTTTAGTAAGAAGGTTTGGAAAAGAGTGCTTTGCAGCGCCATACCATTTTCATCCTGAATATGAGTTGACGTTTATATTGTCGGGGAGTGGAAAAAGGTATATAGGAACCAATATGGGTGATTTTTACCCGGGAGACTTTGTGCTGGCAGGCAGCAACCTGCCGCACTGCTGGAAGATAGAGCAGAGCATACAACAGGAAAATTCCGGCTCCATAGTGGTACAGTTTCGAAAAGAATTCCTGGGTGATGACTTTTTTGATAAACCCGAAATGACAACGGTATTGCAGATACTACAGAAAAGCAATAATGGATTGCATTTTACAGGTAATACGGAAGGGTATGAAAAGAAGATGCTTCAATTGCATGAGGAGAAAAATAGTTTTAAGAAAATTATTCTCTTTCTGGATCTGCTGCATGAATTGTCTCTTACAAAAAGCTGTGAACTCCTCCAGCAGCAACAAAGCCAAACTACCTTTTCTCCGGCAGAACAGCAAAGGATACATATAGCATTAGCTTATATTGTAGAGCATTTTAAAAATGAAGTGTCACTTAACGGGGCTGGCGGCGGCAGTAAATATGACACCACAATCGTTTTGCAAGTATTTCAAGAAGCTTACCCGCAAAACATTTATGGAAGCGGTGACAGACTACCGGATAGATTATGCAGCCCAGCAACTCATCCATACCAACCATTCTGTTTCACAAATAGGCTTTGACAGCGGTTTTAATGATATATCCAACTTCCATAAAACCTTTAAGGCACGTATGCAGTTAAGCCCATTAAGCTACCGCAACACCTTTTTGCAAAAGCTAAGTGAATGAGGGTTGCAATCATTTAATGTCCTTGACAAACATGTGCTTTGAATTAAATGAAGACCGAAGTAAGAGCGGGAATATACCAGGGGTTACTGAGGAGTAAATATGAAGGAGATAGCTCGGAGATTAGGTATAACTCAGGTATATGTTAGCTATAACTTAAGTATATGTTAGGTATAGCTCCATTATATACAATACCAGGAAGAGGAAATTTTGAGATAGATGAGGACTGCCCGGGTAAATAACTCAGAGAGCATTGCCGTGAATAGTTCTGTTTAGATCTTGTTTAAGCCTATTGCAAATTACTTAATTGAAAATGGTATTATACAATTATAAAACGGCAGCAATCGCTGACTAACAAGTTATATTACTTTTGATCCATTCAAAATATACACTTAATCACTATTACACATGAAAACCACCTTCTCACTTCTATTCAGCTTACTCCTCTCCATCCTCTCCTTCTCCCAACCAACCAAATCTGCTTATTTAGAGCGCATCAACACCATCGACTCCAACATCAACCACCTCTTTTACGAAGCGAAAACCGGCTTGTACTACGAAACAAACGACAGTATTAAGAACGAGCACCCCCACTCTTACCTATGGCCACTATGCGCGTTAATACAGGCCACCAACGAAGCCGAAGCTACAGGCAGCAAAGCAGTGCAAATGCAGCCGGTGATCAATGCCATCAACCAGTACTACAATACGCTACCACCCGCACCCGGCTACCAGGCATATGTAACAAAAGAGAAGACAGACTCCCGTTTTTATGATGATAACCAATGGATAGCAATTGCGTATTTAGATGCCTATAACAGAACCCGCAAGCCATTCTTTTTAGAGAAGGCAAAAGAGATCTATCGTTTTATGATGACCGGCTTCGATACGCTCTCCGGCGGTGGATTGTATTGGCGGGAAGATCAAAAAACATCCAAGAATACCTGCAGCAACGGACCGGGTATCTTAGTAGCCTTACAGTTATACAAAATCACTCACCAACAGCCCTATCTTGACACTGCATTGCTGCTATATCATTGGGTAAACCATCATTTACAAACACCGGAAGGCTTGTATTACGATGCCATCAAAATACCTTCTTTAAAAATAGATTCTGCATTGTTTACCTACAACACCGGCACTATGCTGCAGGCTAACGCATTACTCTATACCATCACCAACAATAAAAACTATCTACAGGAAGCAGAGCGTATAGCTGCCGCAGCAAAAGCCCATTTCTATAAAGACAGTAAACTGCCCGGTAACTATTGGTTTAATGCTGTGATGTTAAGAGGCTTTGAAGAACTATACCACATTGACCACAACAAACAACAGTTGCAGTTCTTTTATGATGATGCAGAGCGTGTTTGGAAAGATGAAAGAGATGAAAATAACTTATCAGGCATGCATAAAGCAAAGTCATTGATAGACCAGGCTGCCATGATGGAAATATATGCGAGGCTAGTGGAGATGTGGTAAACTAGCAAGGCACAAAGTATTAAAACCAAACCGTTCCGGCAGCCTTAAGAGCGGGTGTAATAAATTTGGTGCAATTATCTCTACTACCCACCCCACAAACCAATCCCCTTACAGATAATAATGCTATATTTTTTATTATTGCAACTTACAACTCCAGTCACCAACTCAAACTATGCCTCCATGGACACGATTAACTGGCCAGCAAAGACCCGCGAATACCATAGCCATCATTTTGATTCTACTATCTGGAATGATTTTAATTTCAGGGACGATGATATTATTATCGCCACCTATGCCAAGTCGGGTACCACCTGGCTACAGCAGATAGTTGCACAGCTTATTTTCAATGGAGCAGAAGGTATAGATGTGCCGGAGATGTCGCCCTGGTTAGACTTAAGAGTGCCGGCTAAAGCAATAAAATTATCCGCACTGGAACAGCAGCAGCACCGCAGGTTTATAAAAACACATCTTCCGGTAGATGCGCTCGTGTTCTCGCCAAAAGTAAAATACATTTATATAGGCAGGGATGGCCGTGACATAGCCTGGAGCCTGTACAACCATCATGCGAACGCTAACGAGGTTTTGTACCAGGCATTAAACGATACACCTGGACGCGTGGGTCCTCCTCTCGAAAAACCGGAAGGCGATGTGGTACAATACTACAGGAACTGGATAGACAATGATGGTTATCCGTTCTGGCCTTTTTGGGAAAATATTCGCTCGTGGTGGAATATCCGTCACTTACCCAATGTTCATTTACTTCATTTTGCAAAGTTGAAAGCAGATATGCCCGGCGAAATAAAAAAGCTGGCCCACTTTCTCAACATAGCCATTGATGCTGCAAAATGGGATGCAATCCTGGAACACTGCAGCTTTAATTACATGAAAAAAAATGCAGGTAAGAGCGTTCCTCTAGGCGGTGCATTCTGGGAGGGCGGCGCTGATACTTTTATAAACAAAGGAACCAATGGCAGGTGGAAAGATCTGCTTACAAAAGAAGACTGTGAGCATTATGAAGCATTGTGCCGGCAGCACCTTGGCGAAGCATGTACGCATTGGCTGAATACCGGTGAGTTGTAAATGGTACTGTATCTATTTTCCGCTTGTACTCCATTCTTCCGGGTATTTGCGCCAGCATACCTGGAAGAATAAGATAAAAATGACGCTTTCAATTGTAACTCCAGCTTCGATTGTAAGGATATAAGCAACAGGAATACCTACAACACCTGTAAGTATATAAGGGCTATTTGCCTTTGTCCATGTTGTGTTACCTTTTATATTACGCGATACGTAAGTTTTGGTAAATCCTTTAAATGCTATCAGAAAGGATAAAAAGAGTAAAGCTTTTTTTACGAATGTGAATATTGAATTTTAATTGCAATGTCTTATTGGAGACATGTTGATGACCAGGGAAGGTTTTGAGTCAATGTTTAGTTTAATTAATATTTATTGTGCAATAATAGCGGTTTCCCATTTGGGAACATAAGCTCAGCTAATACTAATCAATATTTAAGTAAAGAGTAAAGTAGCCACCTCCCTGAGGAGGATTTTGGATTGGCTATACATTTACCGGTATAGCGCTAAAGGTGCCACCGTATATTTGCGGCCCTGCACATTGGCTGCTGTTTACCCCTGTTTTTTACCCAATATCTACAGAAAAAGACGTAGGATATACGGCTTATACCCACTGGCTATCAAGATGAGGATTTCCTTACCGAACAGTACACGAAGTAAAACCTCTAACTATTAACTCTAAATTGCTGTAAGTGCTAATTTCTTCTGTTATCAATCAACTTGATAGCAACTTGGTATTAGATACGGCTATGGGTGGGGAGGAAACAGGACTTAGGTACAAAGTTGGTATTAAGCTGACGGAGGGTAGTTGACAGCAGTAAGTAATTTACCCTTCCCTTCCAACAGGTTAGCTGCGATAAACTGCAAGCAGGAGAATCTTAATGCTTTTTGCCAGAGCCTTAAGCAGGATACTATTGAAAGGTGAAAGTGCTACAACGACCACTATGTCTATTAATGCAGGGGGTGTTAACTTATTTCCTATCTTACCAATACCCATGCTGCCCATTTATAAGGTTCAGCTCTGTATTTGTTCTTCATGACAGTCTGGGCGTTGTAAAAAGCATTATTAATGGATTGTTTTTCAAAGATATTTTTATAGAATGCCTGCATAAACTCTGCTGTTTCTGCATCAGGCACTTTCCACAGGCTCATTACCAGGTTCTGCACACCTGCTATCTTAAAGGCTCTCTGCAAGCCATATACCCCTTCATTGCCCTGGATATCTCCCAGGGCTGTCTGGCAGGCTGATAATACCGCCAGCTTTGTATTGGGCAGGTATAAATTAGATACTTCGTAGGAAGTCAATATTCCATCTTCTACCCCTTGTATGGGTTTTCCCTTCCAGGCATTATTGGCTCCGGCAAAAAAAAGTCCGGAACGCATCAGGGGATTATCGGATTGCCGGAAGGGATTCTGATGCCGATGGAAGTATGAATACTATCTTTTAATTCTTTCGGATCAGGGAAAAAGAAGCCATGGGTAGCAATATGCAGCACAGCAGGGGAGGCAGTACCATTCAATGCCTTAACACTCTCTTCTGTAGCAGTATCTCCACTCAACATTACTAATGGAATAACTTCTTTTGTTTACCCAGGCTGTCTATCTCCGTTATTTCCTTTTCTGAACCTGGAAGATATTGCAGGGAACTGCCTCTGGTAGGATCATCAGGGATAGAACGGGTAGTTTCATGATTACTGTTATATGCGATAATCGCCTGCTTTAAGGTGGCAGAATCCGCATCATACCTGATAGCTCCATACAGATAAATGTTATGGGCATTGTCAATTAAATTGTCAGCCTGGTTTACCACTAGCAGCAGTGGTATTGAGTTGTACCAGTTCGTATTTATCACTTAATACCTGGTGATCATTGACAGGCAGGGCAGCAAGAGAGATGCGGAACAACAGTCCCGCAGGAGCAAAATAGATCTTTTTGATGCCACTGAGATAGTTGGTCAATTGGTTTCCAGATTAAGTTATAAGCAGTGTTTACCCCTTGCTTTCGCTATAGAGCGCATTGATGGTTGGATAAAGGGAATAGATGGTTGAGAAGTATTACTTACACGTAACAAATTGTTTAACTGCCTGCTCTCAAACAGAGGAATAAGCTGAGGCTCTGGTTGATCCTTTCTCAGGAGCAGTGCAACATAATACGTGCTATCCGTCCACCGCTTTCCATTATAAAAGTTAAACTTTGCAAACTCAATAGCAGCTTCATCTTGTTGAAGGCTTTGCTGAATATCTTTCCAGGTAATCTCCTTTTCTGCCTGTTCTTTCTTAAAAGCGGAGGAGAGACGGGTAAGCTCTTTTTCCAAAGTATTAGCCTGTTCTTCCAGGTCTTTTACATACGCTGGTCTTTCAGCAATTGGTTTTGCGTACCAAAAGGCAAGTTGCTTCCTTACTTCCATCCATGTGTTATATTTATTTTTTATACTGGTATCAGTTGTATTATAAATAGCCTGGCGGAGTTGTTGGGAAGAAGATAATATCAGATTACGTTGAGAAAGAGAAAGATTATAACTAAATCCATGGTCTGGAGTAAGCATTAGCTGATACATCAAAGGAAAGAAAATAACTTTCGAAATCAGCTACTTTTCTTAAGTAATCCTGCTTTTCTGGTTCACTGGTAAAGCGGAATATATTTTTGACTTGCATTTGTTGTGATGTAAACGCTTCTGCATATAACTCTTTTGCCTTTTCAGGTTCTTTTATATTCCGGTATAAATTTGCAAGATCACTACAACTTTCATAATAATCAGGATGTACTTTTCCCAGTACCTTTTCCCGTATTTGCTTTGCCTCCAGGTATAAAGGGACTCTGCTTTTTCATACTGCCCCATATTCGTATAAAGTATAGCAAGATTGTTACAGGTAGTGCATAATAGGATGAAGTTTTCCCAGTACCTTTTCCCGTATTTGCTTTGCTTCCAAGCATAGGGACTCTGCTTTTTCATACTGCCCCATTCTATTGTAAAGGTTAGCAAGATTGTCACAGGAAGCTGCATAATAAGGATGTTGTTTTCCCAAGTACCTTTTCCCGTATTTGCTTTGCTTCCAGAAATAAGGGCTCTGCTTTTTCATACTGTCCCATATTCATAGTAAAGTAAAGCAAGATTGCTACAGAAACGTGCATAAACAGGATTTAGTTTTCCCACTGCCTTTTCCTGTATTTGCTTTGCCTCCAGGTAGAGCGGCTCTGCTTTTTCATACTGCCCTATATTCATTGTAAAGTTGGCAAGATTATTACAGGAAACTGCATAATCAGGATGTAAGTTTTCCCAGCACCTTTTCTCTTATTTGCTTTGCTTCCAGGAATAGGGGTTCTGCTTTTTCATACTGCCCTATATTCATCGTAAAGTATAGCAAGATCGTTACAGGAAGTTGCATAATCAGGATGAAGTTTTCCTAACATCTTTTCCCGTATTTGCTTTGCTTCCAGGTATAGCGGCTCTGCTTTTTGATATTGCCCCATTTCATTATAAAGGTTGGCAAGACCATTACAGGAAGTTGCATAATCAGGATGAAGTTTTCCCAGTACCTTTTCACATATTTGCTTTGCTTCAGGAATAGTGGCTCTGCTTTTTCATACTGCCCTTCAATATCAGGTTACAGGATGCAAGATGTTTTCCCAGACTTTTTCGTTATTTGCTTTGCTCCAGTATAGGGCTCTGCTTTTTGATACTGCCATATCAGTAAAGTTTGGCAAGATTGTTACAGATACCAGCATAACTATCTGTACCAATAGAGTCTTTTTTCAATTCTTCTCTTGCTTTACTATAAAACTCAATTGCTTTATCAAACTTTTGTTGTTCCTTATAAAGCTTTCCACTGTCTGTATATTGTTTCCATAACTGGCTGTATGCACAAGGGGTAATAAGCAGCAGGATAAATAATATAGCAGGCACGTGAGCAGTTTTCATAACACTTAGCTATTTAAAGGGTACTATAATTTAAATACGCCCAGGCTCAACTTAACGTGATGGTGCTATCGGAGAATTCCAAAGGGGCTTAAAATGATAATATGGGTGTAAACCGGATAATTATATAGGGTACTCATCCAATCAGTTGTTTATTATACTTATCACATCAACTATTAACGAAGGTGTATTGATTTCCAATAGATGTATTATCTCTAATAACGCTGTAAAAATCTACTTATTATCTTTTACTTTGTTTCCAACTCTTTCAATAATGCAGCAGCTTTTGCTTTATATAAAGTCTCATACCTGTTGCCAGCTATTTCACCAAGCAGTGATGCTGTCTTTTTTATATTCCCTGTTTTGAGATAAGCCAATGACAGATACCATTCAGCCTTAATGACTGATAAACTGTCTGTACTTTCCTGCATTGCTTTATTCAATTCAGGTATTGCTTTGGCAGCATTTTTAATTGCCATATAGCTCAGGGCTTTGTAATAGCTGGCATAAAAGGCTGTATTTTCTTCATCCGGTTCTCTGGTTGCTGTATTCAAATCAGCCTTTTCAAAGGCATCAGCAGCTTTCCTGTATGCCTTCAGGTCGTAATAAGCAAATGCATCCTCCAAAGGTCCTTCCTTATCCTTCGGGAGGGCATCAGGAACAAAATTCTGAGCGTATAATTGCTGCTGTTCTGCCTTTTCCGGTCCTTTCTTTAGAACTTCGTGCTTTTTATCTGCTTGTTTAACTGCTGCATCAACTCCCGTATTATTAGCTATACCAGTTGAATCTGTTTGCTTGCCTGTCAGCTCTCCTTGCTCTTTTCGATTCTTATTATTAGCTATGTTTCCGGAAGCCGGCTTGTTGTGGAAAAGCGCCAAATAGCCTGTCACCATAATAATCAAACTTGCAGCTATGGAGATGGGAACAACCCATTTCCTGATGGTACGAATTTTTGCTCTCTTTTCAGATTGCTGCTGGTGGTATAATGCTTTAAATATTTCTTTCTTGTCTTCCTCTTTTAATTGTTTAGCTATGGCTACTGTGCTTATATAATGTGCCACTTCTTCTGCAAATAAGGGATCATCAACAATCTTTCGCTCAAAGAGTTTTTGCTGCTCCTCATTATAGTTGCCTTTGATAAAGTCCCCTATATCTATATATTGTTGATCATCCATTGCTATTCTCTTTTTGATGATATAACTTACGTAAACTTTCTATACACCTGTTACGGGTCACTCTTATAACATCCACAGACTTGTAATGATCTACTCTCCCGAGGATGTCTTTATCGGATACTCCATCCAAAAAGAAATTCAATAATTCTGCACAATTGCCGCTAAGCTGGGATATTCTTACGCTCAATAATTCTACATCAATTTTATCGATCAGATGCTGAATGATTGATTTTGTTTGGTCAGATAACTTTTCAAGCATTTCCGGTATTGCTGCAGGTATCTGCCTTTTATACTTATTAGACGATTTCTTACGAATCCAATCAACACATTTATTTGAAAAAATATGGAAATGGTAAGTTTTTAATGAAGCATGCCCTAAAAAGTTCTCATTACGCACATGATCAAACAATTTAAGACAAGACTCTGAATAGCACTCCAATGCTTCTTCTTCAGATAATCTATATTGTATTATTCCATGTTTAACGAAAGGGGAGTGCGCTTTGAATAACTGATTTTCTGCTCTTTCTTTAATACTGCATCGGTCTGTTTAAAAGATCAATTAATTCATTATCACTGAGGTACTTCATAATGAAGGTTAATGGGTATTTAATCAAGGCTGCAACTAACTACATCCCTATTATTTTCATCGTAGCAGAACCAGCATCATGCAGATGATACTAATGAAGATTAAAAATAATAAATCAGCCATGCAAATTATTCGTGGAAACTACAAGTCAGACGTATAGTAGCCAACTTAAAATTGAAAATAAAAATTTCAGAGATTATGTTTCGGTCTGAATAGGGAAATCGTCTGATTATGATGTAAGCGCTTCCAATAAAAATCTACCTGTACATAATTATAAAAGAAAGACAATAATATTTAACTCTTAAAACTATTTTATATGTTTTGGGTTAATGGACAAAAAGTAGGCTAAAAACCTTTAAAGTGCTTTGTGGGCTTAGCTTTGGAGGAAATGGGGTTAAATACTAAAAAAAGTGCTTTTACTGCGGGTCAACAATCACTAAGAAAAACGGCATTAAATCCGGTAAGCAGCTGTATAAATGCATGGCTTGCAGCAAACAGTTTATAGATAGCCCAAGGCTTCAGCCAACTGCTTTATGGCAGCAATATATGGAAGGCAAACAAACCTATCAGCAACTGGCTGCCAGGTACAACTGTTCGGTAAAAACGATACAACGAAAGATAGATGCAGTTGAAGTGAAGCGACACACTAGTTTTCCAGCTGTTGTCAATGTACTGATGGATACCACTTATTTTGGAAGAAAGTTGGGCGTCATGGTTTTCAAAGACGGTATCAGTGGGCAGATCTTATACAAACAATACGTACGGCAGGAGACCAATAGACTTTACCTATCCGGCATTGAAGAAATCAGCAGAAGGGGCATCAAAGTGCAGTCCATTACCTGTGATGGACGCAAAGGATTGATGCAGCTATTTGAAGGCATTCCGGTTCAGATGTGTCAGTTTCACCAGATAGCTATCATCAGAAGATATCTGACCAAAAAACCTAAGATGGAGGCCAGCAAAGAACTGTGGGCGCATGTACTGCTGTTGACAAAGACCGATGAAGAAAGTTTTGAAGGTGGTTTAGCAGCCTGGTATAACAAATGGGAAAGCTTTTTAAACGAAAGGAAAAAAGATGCCAGTGGAAAGAACAGATATGTACATAAAAAGCTGAGGAGCGCTTACAGAAGTTTGAAAACTAATTTACCGTGGTTGTTTACATGGTATGGCCATATGGAGCTGAAAATACCTAATACCACCAATGCTATTGATGGACATTTTGCGGATTTAAAGAACAAGTTGAGAAACCATAATGGATTATCCATCGAAAGAAAAAAGAAGTTTATAGATGAGTTTTTGAAGGCATAAGTTCAAAGTAAAATAGCTACCTCTTAGAGTAGCTATTTTGAAGTATTTACTTCGAACATCAGGTTATCCCTGGTAGGTTGCTCTCCAGCAGTGCCTGCTTCCGTTTCGCCTGATACAATGAAGTTAAAACACCATCCTTACTAAATGCAGAAGATGGAAAAATAAACAGCCTACTTTTTGTCCACTTGAAACAATTCACTATAAAATAGCCTACTTTTTGTCCATTACACCTATGTTTTCGTATCTGAATACGCGCACATTAACATTATCAGGAATAATAGTAGCGTTCTGTATCATGTCATCCTGTACTAAACGTCTGGAAGATATTCAATCACAATCCCCTAGTATTGTAGATAGTAAAGGAAATAAAGCTTTTAAATCATTTTATGAGGCAAGGATTGGTTGGGAATCTCTTGGAGGAGCTTATATGGCAGGCTCTCCTGCTGCAGTATCCTCGAATTCCGGAAACATAGATGTTTTTGCAAGGGGCCAAGCGGATGATGCCTTATGGCAATGGCATGGGGTTCTTGAGGATGGCATTGTCAGGTATGGAGTAGCAAACCTGGAAGGGCATCTTTTTTCTGATCCGACAGTTTGTTCGTGGGGAGGCGGAAGGTTAGATGTTTTTGTACGAGGGGAGGACAATGCATTACTGTGGAAGACTTATGATAATACTGGTGGCTGGAATGAATGGGAACCCCTTGATGGCTATCTTACTTCGAATCCGACTGCAGCATCATGGGTTACGGCAGAATAGACGTTTTTGCCAGAGGTCAGGATAATGGACTATGGCATAAGACATATGATATCAGTAACGGTTGGTACGGCTGGGAATCGCTTGGTGGTTATATTACTTCGGATCCTGCCGTTGTATCATTAGAGGATGGAAGACTCGATGTTTTCGCAAGGGGCCTGGATAATGGGTTGTGGCATATTGCCTATTATAGTAGTAATAATGATTGGCTACCGCGAAATTCACATCCCGGCTGGAATAACTGGGAGTCACTCGGCGGCTCTCTTACTTCCGGTCCTGCTGCCGGTTCATGGGGTTACGGCGATATACAAGTTTTCGCAAGGGGAGAGGACAACGGATTATGGGAACGCACGTATGATAAATATGGTGATCACTGGCGTGACTGGTACCCATTGGGTGGTTCTCTTACCTCCGGGCCGTCTGTCTGCTCAAGCGTAAAAGGAAAGATTGATGTTTTTGTAAGAGGAGAAGATTATACTTTATGGCATTGGTGGAATAACGTTATTGAATAGCGACTATTCAACCAAGATTTTCAAATGAGTTGAAATGAGCCTCTACTCCTAGCAATTCTCACTGCAAACAGTGTTTATGAAAAAGCTTACAATACATCAGGAAATAGTGTTAGTAACTAAATCATTATTTTTTCAAATACAATTTAGTAAAACGTACAACACTGAAGATGCTTATTTGCCACACATATATCGATTAAAAAGCTTGTTGGAATGGATTACTTGACGCCTTGTTGTCAACCATTTTAACAAAGTCAATCTAGGAAAGAGGCTTAGCATAAGTTCAATGCAATATATTAATTCGTTTCTGAAATTTGGATTAAAAGAACCTGATGTAGTAGCTGAAAAGCACTTTTCTATCAATCCTTGTTTTTTTCTATTAAGAACGTTGGCAAATTGAAGCTTTCTATTGTGAGTGAGAGAATCAAACTCGAGATCAACAGACATAGCCTAAGGAAAAAAGAAAGTATTCTAAGAAGTTTAGCTCAGTATAACAATTGTTTTGACTAAGAGCTTGAAAGGGTACCAAATAAAAGCAAATGTAATGTCTTACTAATTCCACTTATAAAACTTAATACAATGAAATACAAAAAACTTCTTGCAAGCTGTTTCATCTTTATAGTAGCAGCACAAGCAACATTCGCTCAATCTAATATTAATTTTATTGACAGCAGTTTTACAACTGCTTTAAAAGAAGCTAAAGCACAAAACAAACCTGTATTTTTTATGGGTTATGCTTCCTGGTGCCCGCAGTGCAACAATATGAAGGAGAAGGTTTTCACTAACCCTACCGTAGCTAACTTTTTTAATCAACAATTTATCTGTATTGCGCAGGATATGCAGAAAGGTGAGGGTATTCAGCTACAACAAACGTTTGGAGTCAAATCCTATCCCACATTCATTTTTCTTGATAGTGATGGCAACACATTGTATAGAACAGTTGGTGAATTTGATACAACGGGATTTCTTGTGCAAGCACAAAATTCACTTGATCCAAAACAGCAGTTGCCTTATTTAAAAAAGCAATTTGAAGCTGATGTTAGTAACGCAAACAACTGCTATGCTTACGCCATCGCGTTGCGCAAGGGCCGTTTGGACTACCAGGATGTAGTACATAAGTATTTGGCAACCCAATCTGATGCACAACTACTATCAAACATTAACTTGAAATTACTTGCGATCGGAATAACTGATCTTTCCTCCCCGTGAATTCAATTTCGTGATAAATCACATGAACGAATTTGCTGCTCTAAGTTCAAAAGATGGAGTGGAGAGAAAAATTGCAACAATAACATACCAGACATTGTTTCCCTTGGCAAGCCGTGGAGATACAGCAGCTTATTTTCACAATAGAAAATGTGTCTCAACTACTCATCTTTTCAAAGTAGACTCAGTCCTTTTTCTTACTGATATCCATTTATATGAAAAGCTTTCCGATTGGAATGCGTACCAGGCAGCAACGCTTCAATTTACAGATAAGTATATGCATAATAATTTTGCTCAACTGAAAGCATAGCTGGTAAGTACCTTCAAAACATTGCTGATGACAAGGCCTTGTTAAATGCTGTTCAATGGGCACAACAGGCTCTAGCGCTTCGTGAAGACTACAGAACTGCTATTCTATGCGCCAAACTCTATGAAAAATTAAATGATAAGCAAAAGGCGTTAACAATAGCAAAGCAAGCAAAAGATATAGCTGTACGATCTGGTTTGCCGAATACTTCAGAGGCAGATAACATATTAACCTCAGATCAAATTAATAAATAAGAAATACTACCACGTTGCTATAAGGTTGACAGATGAGAGTTGACACCTGACAGAAGAAAATAGCACTTAAAGCAATTTAGAGTTAATAGTCAGAGGTTTTACTTCGTGCTCTATCCCGTAAGGAGATCCTCATCTTGACAGCCAGTTGGTATAAGCATTCAAACTTTCTTATTTCTCCTGTAATAGCCCTTTAAGCAGTATATCTCTGTTAGGGCTACTGGGGTACTTATCTCTATTGTGCCGGAAGAACTGCAGGTACGAAACAGATGAAGACCAGCAAGAAAGTTCCTTTCCCGAGGGAAGGAATGCAATGCTTTTAAGCCTTTAATAAACATAAAACCATAATCTATGCGATTCTTTGAATATGCAAAAAAACTGGAAACTATCAAGTGTATTGGGAAACAGCAATGTCGTGGTATGCCTTCAATTCGCAATAGAGCTTCAGGTGCCCGAGCGCATTCAAGGCGCAACATAGATAACGTTTTCTGTTTTAAGTCACAATTACCTAAAAAATTTAAAATGAAAAAGTTTTGTTGTATACTACTATGCCTGATTGATGGCATTTTAATCTTCGCCCAAAATCCAGACAGTAGTAAAGGAAATAATTTTTTAAAAGTTACTCCTAAGAGGAGTGAACTGTTGTCTAATCTTTCAAGTAGAATGGCAGGTTTTCCCAGCGGCTGGGGAAGTTACAAGGACGCATATTTAACTGGTGGTACCGGTATTAATTTTTCATCACAAGCTCATTCTATTAAGCCTAATCTGGTTGCCGTAGCAGGAGGTGGCACAGATATCTTTAATGGATATGTGAATTTATCCGGCTACGTAAATCTGAACGACGTTAGATTACGTGATTATTCTCTTGACCTAAAAATCAGCAAAATTGTTGGTAGGGGCAGTAGTATTAGCGTAGGAGGAATACGTCCGCTGTTTTACACGAATATTCCACAACAACCCTTCGAATTTTATACGGCTTTCAGCCATGCCGTACAGACCTTGCCATCAAGCACTCCAGGATTTTCAAAGCTAAGCTATACATTAGGTCTTAGCAGCAAAAACGTTGGTCCTGGTTATATTAGCTATTCCCATTTTCCTAAGGCCAGGGCTGACAACTCTATACAATATTTTTCCTCACTCTCCTATGAAGCCTTAAAATACATCAATGTAAACTTAGGTTGGTCAAGTAATAGAAGCTTGAATGTAGGATTGACGACTAGTTGGATGGCTCCTAAACGTTCTTTAAACCGGCATTCTCAAATTAGCGTTACCTCTACGGCTCCTGGCCCGGACGATGAAAGTAATTGTTGTACTGCTTCCAAGCCAGTAGAAGCACCAAATTCATTTCTACGAAATACCATTATGGAAAAACTAAAAGGTGCCGGTAATGTGTCATTGGATTTGTACGTGATGAGCCAGTGCCCTTTTGGTGTTAAAGCCGAAAAAGCTCTTATCCCGATCTTA
This sequence comes from uncultured Chitinophagaceae bacterium, assembly GCA_963819045.1. Lineage (GTDB taxonomy): Bacteria > Bacteroidota > Bacteroidia > Chitinophagales > Chitinophagaceae > Ilyomonas. Next base: position 329,866 of record CAWFUV010000022.1, read on the forward strand.
AAAGAAATTGGTAATAAGGCTGAACTCAACATATTCTTTATTGCCAATGAAAACGGTGAGACGGAATTAAAAGTTTGCACGGGGAATCTGAGGTTATGGAAGACAGGCGCCAGTTAGTTATTGCAAGACATTTCCCTAACAAGCTTTTAGATTATCTGCTACTCAGGTCATCCAATTATCACTCCAACGAAGAATGGGTTAAAGCTGCTAACACTCTTGGTTTAGATGTTGATTCAATTAATCTATTAGTTAATCAAAAGGAAGAAATTGAGGCTTTTCGTACGAATATTTCTAATGGCAGCACTAAGAAAATATTTGCGTCACCTTCACTTTTTATTAATGGCTTGCCATATAAGGGTACATTTAGTTTACAAGTTGAAAAGTCATCTTCAAAGATAAATGCAGCTGAAGATGCTGAAGGATGTACACGTCAATGTAAAGATGGAGGAAAGGAATGTCTTATGGATGAAGATTGTCCTGCTAAATGTGAAGGAGGAGCTAATGCAGGTAAGGCTTGTTCTTCAAGTGACGACTGTCCAAATGCCTGTGTGGGAGGGCTATATGACGGTCAAAGTTGTGATAATAATGAAAGTTGTGGGGGGACCTGTGTGTTCAGGAGGGGATAATAATAATAATCCTTGTGGTACAGTGATGATTGTCCTGATGGTGCATGTGTTCAACCAAGTTGTGGTAATATAGGTACGTGCTCTAACTTCGGCGCTTGTAGTCCTTGTCCTATTTCTTCCTGCCCTGAATGTGCATGCGATTGTGACGATGCTGGATTTTGCAAGACTTGTGACGAGTGTCCAGCGAATTGCGAACACGGATGCAATCGTTATGGTAATTGCGTTTGCCCTGCCTCCTGTACAAACGGTTGTGATGGTGATGGTAATTGCGCTTGCCCTGCCTCCTGTACAAACGGTTGTGACCTCTATGGTAATTGCAAGCCATCCTGCCCTGCCTCCTGTACAGACGGTTGTGATGGTGATGGTAATTGCGTTTGCCCTGCCTCCTGTACAAACGGTTGTGACGGTGATGGTAATTGCAAGCCATCCTGCCCTGCCTCCTGTACAAACGGTTGTGATAATGATGGTAATTGCGTTTGCCCTGCCTCCTGTACAAACGGTTGTGATGGTGATGGTAATTGCAAGCCATCCTGCCCTGATAACTGTACAAACGGTTGTGATGGTGATGGTAATTGCGTTTGCCCTGCCTCCTGTACAAACGGTTGTGACGGTGATGGTAATTGCAAGCCATCCTGCCCTGCCTCTTGTACAAACGGTTGTGATAATGATGGTAATTGCACTTGCCCTGCCTCCTGTACAAACGGTTGTGATGGTGATGGTAATTGCAAGCCATCCTGCCCTGATAACTGTACAAACGGTTGTGATGGTGATGGTAATTGCGTTTGCCCTGCCTCCTGTACAAACGGTTGTGATGGTGATGGTAATTGCGTTTGCCCTGCCTCCTGTACAAACGGTTGTAACGATGAGGGTGATTGCAATCCATCCTGCCCTGATTACTGTGGTGCAGACGGCTGTGATGATGAGGGTA